>NZ_CAKLBU010000001.1 GCF_920984735.1 Pedobacter sp. Leaf250
CAAAATATTATATTTGTAATGAGAAAGAAATGTCCGGAAGAACGGCAGATAATAAATGTCTGCTGCTCTAAAGGAAAGCTTTGGCCTTTTCTATGCTAAATGACTAATATTAATCATAGGAGTATTTCCATTTCAACCGGGTTTATATTACGCAGGTTAACCATGCTATTAAAGTTCTCAAAAACCCACAACCAAATTTTACAAATTTCTCTATCTTCGCCTATCCCTCAGATTAGATCCCAAACTAAAACTTAATTTTATATGCATGCCGGAAAGAAATATTCTTTAAAAGAGTTTATCCTATGGACTCGTCGCGATATTTATCGTTTAACTATCCTCGCATTAATACCCACTATACTTTATCACTTCTGCAATTTTACATTTCTCTCTATTTCGTGGGTTCCCGTAGCACTTTTGGGTACTGCTGTATCATTTATAATCGGCTTTAAAAATAATGCCAGTTACTCGAGGTTGTGGGAAGCAAGGCAAATTTATGGTGGCATCATTAACGTGAGCAGGGCATTTGCAGTAATGGTTCGCGATTTCTTAGCAACAAAAGATAGAAAAACTGATGTAAAAGAAATTTTTTATCGCCATTTCGCATGGCTTACTGCTCTGCGTTTTCAGTTAAGAGAACCACGAGCCTGGGAAAATATGGATGATTGGAGAAACATCGAATACTCCAGAAATTATCATATTGCAGAAAAGATTGATAAGTTGGAAGTAGTATTGGCAAAGTATCTATCTCCGGATGAATTGAGCTACGTTTTAACGAAGAAAAATAGGGCAACTCAAATCATGGCTTTGCAATCTCAACATATCAATACATTATTTAAATCTGGAAATATTACCGATTTACAGCTTCAAAATTTACAAAATTCCATAAGCAACTTTTACGATAATCAAGGTAAGGCCGAGCGAATCAAAAATTTTCCGTATCCTCGTCACTTTTCTTCCATAGCAACCATTATGCTAAATCTGTTTGTGTTTTTAGTTCCTTATGGTTTGTTAAATGATTTCAATAAGTTAGGTAATGGAACTTTAATCGAAGGATATTCAATTTGGTTAAATATTCCTTTTGCTATTTTACTAACCTGGGTTTTTAATTCTTTAGATGTAGTCGGAGAAAGCTCTTCCAATCCTTTTGAGGGCAATGCGAACGATGTTCCGATTACGAATATCTCGAGAACCATAGAAATCGACATGAGAGATATGTTGGATGAAACCGATTTGCCACCTGCACTAACCCCAGAAAATTATATTTTGATGTAACATTTTATTATGGAAATAATGAAAACCATTCATCCTATTTTTATATTTAACTTAAAATAGTTATTCATTTAAAACTAGAATGATGAAAAAGAACATCCTTTACTTAGCGTTTGCAGCAGTACCGCTTATTTTTGCTTGCAGCCAGAACAAATCAGAGAATGCATCTAAAGAAAAACTCGATTCAGTAACAAATGAAACCTGTTATGCTGCAGCATTTGAAAAAGATAGCGCTGCAATGATTGTGAAAACGATGTCTTCAGGCAAAGTAACAGGTTCGCTCTTGGTTAAATATGGCGAAAAGCCTCAAAACAGAGGAACGATTGAAGGTAAATTTAGTGGTGATACATTATTGGTAGACTATCGCTTCAATACAGGCGCTGATACCACAAAAGCTTACACAAACCCTTTGGCGTTTTTAAAGAAAGATGGAAAGCTAGTTATGGGCGTGGGGCAAATAGAAACCACGTTAGGTAGATCGTATTTTGTTAAGGGCAAACCAATTAACTACGAAGCAGGTAAATTTACTTTTGTAGAAGTGCCTTGCAAATAATTCCTAATAGAAATAAAATTGATTGCTCGTCATTTGGAGGCACGAAGCAATCTCAATTATAATTGGTCTTAGCATGTTGCTAAGGCCTTTTTTGTTTGTTAATTATCAATCATTTCGACCCTGGGCATGGAATTCTTTGAATAATGTGAGATGTCTAATTTAAAAGGTCTCTCTGTTTCGCTGCGCTACAATCGAGATGACGATGTATAATTGATTTGTAAAGATTCTTGGCTTGCACCCCATTCACACTATTTTCTCTAAACTCAACTTTCACTGTCATTTCGAGCGCAGCCGAGAAATCTTTGAATTATAATGAAGCTTTAACGTATATGAATTGTCTGCTCCCATCAATTTTGAGCTTCAATGCTAATCGATTCATCAGAATGACAAAGTCAAGAACTGTCGTCATTGCGAGGTACGTAGTAATCTCCCTACTAGGGTTAAATAAAAGCCTTCCCATTAAGATTGCTTCGTGCCTCGCAATGACGATACGCACAATAAAAATTATTTTAAAATAAATTACTACAATTTCTATAGACTTTGTATATTTGAATAATTAATCATTTAAAAACGAGCTAATATCTTCTGGTATGATTTTAAGTAAAGTAGAAAAAGCGAACATTGAACCAAAAATTACATTAATAGGTGCTGGTCCTGGCGACCCGGATTTATTTAGTTTAAAAGGTGTTAAAGCATTAAAAACAGCTGATGTTGTTTTGTACGATGCAAATGTGAACGAAGCTTTACTGTGTTATGCGCCAGATGGTATTCCGAAAGTTTATGTAGGTAAACGTACTGATGATGAAGATTTCTCGCAAGATGCAGTTAATAAACTCATCATTGATTACGCTTTAAACTATGGTCATGTGGTGCGTTTAAAAAGTGGCGACCCGTTTTTCTTTGCTAAAGGTTACGAAGAAATAGATGCTGCAGAATCTTACAGCATTCCTACAGAAATTATTCCGGGTATTTCAAGTGCAACCGGGGCACCAAGTTTGCAGAAAATCCCAATGATTTACAAGGATTTGAGTGAGAGTTTTTGGGCAGTTACCGGAACCAATTCAAAAGGAGAAATTTCTGAAGACTTGTACATCGCTGCAAAAACAAAGGCTACAATTGTGGTTTTAAATGGCATTGAAAAAGTGAAAGAAATTGCAGCAATTTTCCAGGGAGAAAGTAAAGGCTTATTGCCGGTAGCTGTAATTCAAAATGGCTCCACACCTGATGAAAAAATCGCTGTTGGCATTGTAGATACCATTGCTGAAGTGGTTGAGGATAAAAAAATTACAGCACCAGCGCTATTGGTTTTTGGTGATGTGGTTTCTTTACATCCGCAGTTTCAACCCATCAGAGACTTTTACGAAATTATAGCTGAAGAATACTAAGGGTAATAGAATCATATATTTGTTTTGTTGTTAAAACCGCTGGTGTAATCCTGGCGGTTTTTTTTGTTTAGCTAAGTTTCCTATAGATTATACCAATATTCACAGATTATGAGCTAGGTGGCTAATTATAAATCTACCATTGTTTAATAAGCCTGATTGAAGTGGAAATATCCCGATTTCTCTTCGGGTATTGCAACGAAAAGCAGGGCCATACCCAGCCAAATGTGATGAACTTTCACTTTCTAAAAATCAGCAAACAATTACTTTTAAGTTTATTTTAATCAGCCATTAACTTATAAATCTGTACGATGCACTGACCCTAAAAATTAATATTGAATTATTTCCAAATCAGAAAACAATTACTAACTTAACAAAGTTATCTACACCAAATATTTGATGGAAATTATACATATAAGCGCCGAATGTTACCCTGTTGCGAAAGTTGGCGGTTTAGCTGACGTGGTAGGGGCCTTACCAAAATACCAAAATAAAATAGGCCACATTGCCAAAGTGGTTGTTCCTGCCTATGAAACCAAGTTTGTTCGGGAGAGTGAATTTGAGGTGGCTTACGATGCTTGGTCAAACTACGGGAATCACCATTTTTCCTATCGCGTTTTAAGAGAAAAGACCAATAAACTAGGGTTTGATTTATACATTGTTCATATTCAGGGCTTAACTGATAGACCAAATGTTTATGGCTATGCAGATGATACCGAACGTTTTGTTGCATTTCAAATTGCTACATTAGATTGGATTGCCCAGTGGGAACATCGCCCAGATGTTATTCATTGCCACGACCATCATACAGGTTTAATACCTTTTATGGTTTCTAATTGCTTAAAATATAGCGTCTTAAGTAAAGTTCCTACAGTTTTAACCATTCATAATGCACAATATCAAGGACAGTTTGGTTGGGATAAATTATATTATTTACCAGCATTTGATTTGTGGAAAGGTGGTTTGTTGGGCTGGGAAGATGCTATAAATCCACTTGCATCTGCCATAAAATGTGCTTGGAGAGTTACCACAGTATCACCAAGTTACCTGGAAGAAATGATGGATAATGCTCGTGGTTTAGAAAGCTTATTAAGGCAGGAGCGCTGGAAATCTTCTGGTATTTTAAATGGAATTGACACGGAAGTTTGGAATCCTGAAACAGATCCAATGCTTTCAAAAAGTTACAATTTAAAAACGGTTGAAGCGGGTAAACTGGCAAACAAAAAGGCGCTTTGCGATGTTTTTCAATTAGATTCATCAAAGCCACTTTTTACTTTTATAGGTAGATTGGTTGATGAAAAAGGTGCTGATTTATTGCCGGATATTTTTTACACAGCACTACAACAACATGGCGACAACATCAATGTACTGGTTTTAGGCTCGGGCGATAATTGGGTTGAAGGAAGATTAAATCAACTGAAAGATATTTTTGGTGGTAAATACAATGCTTATATCGGCTATAATGAGCAGGTTTCGCATGAGATGTATGCAGGAGCTGATTATTTGCTAATGCCATCAAGAGTGGAACCATGTGGATTGAATCAGCTTTATGCTTTGCGATACGGGACAGTTCCAATTGTGCGCAGGGTTGGGGGTTTGCGAGATACCGTAATTGATATTGGCGATGGTGGATTTGGATTATGCCATGATCAAACCAGTATTTGGGATGTTACCCATGCAATAAATAGGGCTGTAGATATATATAACGATAAAAAAACTTTTAAAGCGATACGTAAAACCATGATGAAAATTGATCATTCATGGGATAGGGCAGCGCTGAACTACATAGAATTATACCAAATATTAAAATAGCTTAACATGACTGACAAAGTTTTAGGCGTTATCCTTGGCGGTGGCCAGGGCTCTAGATTATCGCCGCTCACGCAAACACGTTCTAAACCTGCAGTTCCAATTGCAGGAAAGTACCGGTTGGTAGACATCCCAATTTCTAATTGCCTAAATTCTGGCATCCACCGTATGTTTGTGCTGACCCAGTTTAATTCGGCATCCCTAAATAAACACATTAAAAACACTTATCACTTTAGCCATTTTAGTACGGCTTTTGTTGATATTTTAGCGGCAGAGCAAACCGTACAAAATGCTGGTTGGTTTCAAGGTACGGCAGATGCGGTGCGCCAGTGTATGCACCACATTGTTTCGCATGAATTTGATTACATTTTGATTTTATCTGGCGATCAATTGTATCAGATGGATTTTAAAGATATGATCGAAAAACATATCGAAGCCAATGCCGAAATTACCATTGCAACAATACCGGTTACTGCAAAAGATGCAACCGACTTTGGTATTTTAAAAGCTGACGAAGAAAACATGATTACTTCTTTTATCGAAAAACCAAAAACAGGTTTAGAAGATTGGGTATCTGATACTGGAGCTGAAATGCAGGGAGAGGGTAGAAATTTCTTAGCATCAATGGGTATTTACGTATTCAATCGTGAATATTTAATCAACATTCTTAACGAAAATGACGATGAAAAAGATTTTGGTAAAGAAATTTTACCAAGAGCGATTACTGAAAGTCGTGTATTAAGTTATCAGTATGAAGGCTATTGGACTGATATTGGTAATATTTCATCGTTTTTTGAAGCTAATCTTGGCTTAACTGATGAAATTCCAAAGTTTAATATGTTTGATAGTAACCATACTATTTTCACTCGTGCAAGGATGTTGCCACCTTCGAAAATATCGGGAACTACATTAGAAAAGGCTATTATTGCAGAAGGCTGTATTATTCAGGCAAGCCGTATTGAACATGCTGTTCTAGGTATTCGTGCCCGTATCGGCAAACATACTGTGGTAACTAATACTTATGTAATGGGTAGCGATAGATACCAGACGCTTGAGGAAATTGAATCTGAAAATGGTAAAGGGAATTCACTTATTGGTATCGGAGACCGATGCTATATCAATAACGCCATAATCGATAAAAACTGTCGCATTGGTAACGATGTTAAGATTAATGGTGGAAACCATTTAGAAGATGGAGATTTTGATACATATGCTGTTAAAGATGGAATTGTTGTTGTGAAAAAAGGTGCCGTTTTGCCTAGTGGAACCGTAATTTAAGATTCTTTTAATTATTAAAAGGCCAGTCTGTAATCGTTCAGATTGGCTTTTTTGTTTTAACCGCTCCCTATCAAAGATTAGTGCAAGAAATTATTTTGTGCATTCCCTCCCCTAAAAGAGATGGATTTGAGTTCAGTAATTTGAACCCGAGACTAAAAGCACCAACTTTTGTTCCTCTCTTTGAGGAGAGTGATAGTAGTCATTAGCCAAATTACCTACCTTGTCAGGGAGAGGTTTTTGAAAGTGAAAGCTCAGTTATTTCATTGCCGATTGTAATCTTGCTTTCCATTGCAATTTTTTACTATTGTTATTCAAAGGCACAAGGAATCTTTTTCATCGGTTGCAGATGCATTCCTAAAACGTTAGGACGAACTCTACCATTGTCTGACAGCACATAAGATGAAGCAAAAGATTACACTCTAACCTGGCTTATTTATAAACGATCTTGCACTAAAAAAATGCTTTTCCGTTAAAATCCCGATTAATTCCAACATTTTCGGCATAGGCTTGTTAGGTTAATAAACAAATTTAAATAGCTTATGGCTGAACAGCACCTTTATCAAACAGGAATAATAGGAAACTGTGCATTTATGGCACATGTAAATAAAAATACTGATATATCATGGCTTTGCTGGCCACGTTTTGATAGCCCTTTCGTTTTTGGAAGTTTATTGGATAAGAAAAAAGGGGGAGAGTTTTCTATCTTACCTCAAGGAGAATATACTTCCATTCAATACTATATTGAAAACACCAATGTTTTAAGAACCGAAATAACTGCAGAAGATGGTGAATATCGCGTTACAGATTTTGCACCTAGATTTCATCTTTACGAACGTTATTTTAAGCCACTTATGTTCATTCGTAAAATTGAACCGTTGAAAGGTAATCCTCGTATCACCATTAAATGTGAACCTGTTTGCGAGTATGGCAAAAGTAAAATGAAATCAAGTCGTGGCAGTAATCACATTGATTATGCTGGTTGCGATGAAAATGTACGCTTAAGTACCAATATATCTATCAATTACATTCTTGATGAAAAAGCTTTTGTATTAAACGAAGCTAAATATCTGATCATGACTTATGGTCAAAATCTGGAGGCACCAGTGGTTACTACCGCCGAAAATTTTCTTCGTGATACGGTAGCTTATTGGCGAAGATGGATTAAACATTCATCTATAGCTGGATTTTACCAACCGTTTGTAATTAGATCAGCTTTGGTTTTAAAAATTCATCAATATGAAGATACGGGTGCATTTATAGCGGCGAGTACCACCAGTTTGCCAGAATCGCCGGGGAGTACCAGAAATTGGGATTACCGATATTGCTGGCTGCGTGATTCTCATTATGTATTAACTTCATTGAATCATATTGGTCATTTCGAAGAAATGGAGAAGTATTTTAGCTATTTATCAGATATTTCTCATGCGGAAGATACCCGTTATCAGCCTTTATACGGAATTGCGGGCGAAAGAGAAATCGTTGAAACGACTTTAGATCATCTTGAGGGATATTTAGGAGAACAGCCGGTCAGGATTGGAAATCAAGCTTACGAACATATTCAAAATGATATTTATGGACAGGTATTAACTTCGATGCTACCACTTTATACCGATCATCGTTTCGTGTTTTCAGAACGAAGTGATTCAATAAAATGGATTGAAAGTGTCCTATCTAAAATTGAAAGGACTATTGACGAAAAGGATGCCGGAATTTGGGAATTCAGGAATATTGCCAATATGCATTGCTACAGTAATTTGTTTCAGTGGGCGGGTGCGCAAGCAGCACTAAAAATGGCGAAAACAATTGGTAACCAAGATTTTGAAGAACGTGCACAGGTTTTGATTGAAAAGGCTGCAGCTCACATTGAAGCATGCTACGATCCTGAAAGAAAAGTTTATACAAACGCTGTTGATAGTCCGCATTTAGATGCGAGTACCTTGCAATTAATTATGATGAATTATCTTGATCCAAATTCGCAAAGAGCAAAAGATCATTTAATTGCATTAGAGAAAGAGCTTAAAACGGAAGATGGTTTATTTTATCGCTATTTGCATGCTGATGATTTTGGAAAGCCGAAAACTACATTTTTAATATGTGCTTTTTGGTATGTGGAAGCATTAGCTTGTGTAGGTAGAATTGATGAGGCTATAAAAGAATTCGAGAACATTATTAAGTATTGCAACCACTTATTGCTTTTTAGTGAGGATGTTGATGCTAAGACTGGAAGTCAGTGGGGGAATTTCCCGCAAGCTTATAGTCATGTTGGTTTAATGAATGCTGCCTACCGCATTGCAATTAAATTAGATAGACCGGTGTTTTTATAGTCAAAATCTGATTTCGGGGGAGGTTGTCACATTGAGCTTGTCGAAATGCTTTTTAAGAAGTTCTTCGACAGGCTCAGACTGACAAATCACTTAATAATTGTATATCTATTATTTATTGCGATTCATAAGAATACGAACAGATGCATTAGGCTATAGTTTGAATTACTTTTCCCACAGATTAAGATGATTTACGCTAATTGTTTCTAGCGGTTATCTTTTTAATCTGCGGGATTTTTTTGCTTTTAATATAGTTAGCAATTGATCATTCTCACTTGATTGGGAATCTTAGAGTTTAATTGAGTTAGCCCCTCTCCACGAATTCTTCCTTAACCAAACTCCAGAGTAATTTTCTTACCTCTCTAAAATCATTAAGATAATACTTCGCTTCAGATAAGTTATTTCCAACTTTTACGGTTATCGCATCATTAGGAAGTGCCTTAAAAATATCTTCATCGGTATGGTCGTCGCCAAGCGCCATGATAAAATCAGGATGTTTACCGTAAAGCCAGTTCAACGCTGCTTTTCCCTTATTCACTTCAATATTTTTAAATTCAATAACTTTATTTCCCGGCATTAGTTGTAAACCTTTATCAGCAGCTAAAATCTTCATGTGACTTACAATTTCATTTGCCCTTAAATCACCCAATCCTTCTTCCGCTTTGCGGTAATGCCACACCATCGAGTAACTTTTTTCTTCGATAAAAGAACCTGGAGTTCGATCAGTATAGGTTTCTAAAAGTGCTCTTATTTCACTTTTCCACTGGTCGGTTAATAATGGTAAACAATTCCATTTTTCGCCTTGGGTTTTCTGCCATGCACCATGTTCGGCAATTAAATCAACCTTTAAATGGCCGAACCAACTTTCTAAAGTTTCATTTCTCCGTCCACTAATAATCACAACTTTATTCGAAGAATCGAGTGTAAGGTTTTCAATCAGATCATATAATTCATCATCAGGTGAGGCATCATCGATATTGCCGGTAAAATCTACTAGCGTTCCATCATAATCTAAAAACAATACTCTATCGTTAGTATTTGCATATTGTGCGGCGATAATTTCGTTAACAGAATTTACCGCATGTTTTGTCTGTAATGATTTTTGAGAATCTTTCACTTCGTTTAATCTTAAAATAAAATTGTTTACCCAATGCTTAACATTGAATTTTTTTACAGTTGCACGCATGGCCGTCATGCGTTGTTCTTGTTCATCTAAAGGCATTTTTAAGGCTGCAACAATTGCCTCTATAATATCACCAAGGTTGTTCGGATTAACCAATAATGCATCAGTTAATTCCTTTGAAGCACCCGCCATTTCACTCAAAATGAGTACACCATCATTATTATTCCGGCTAGCCACGTACTCTTTACTTACCAGATTCATTCCATCACGCATAGGTGTAACAAGGCAAATATCAGCTGATGCGTAAAGTGCCGATAAAACTTCAATAGGGAAAGACCGGTAAAAATAATTTACAGGAATCCAGTTCATCGAACGGTAACGGGCATTTAGATTTCCAACAAATTGGTCAATCTGATCGCGGAGTTCGCTGTATTGTGGAACGGTATCTCTCGATGGAACCACAATCATAAATAGCTCGATTTTGCCAATGTATTCGGGATGAATTTGCAGCAATAATTCCAGGGCTTTTAAACGCTCTAAAATGCCTTTGCTATAATCCAATCTATCGATAGATAGAATGATTTTCATGTCTTCTTTCCCATCTCTGAAATAGGCAATCTCCTTTTTTACTTTATCTGTCGAGGTTAATGAAGAAAATTTATCATAATCAATTCCCATTGGAAAAGCTTCGATTACGATTTGCCTTTCGTTACTATTTAAAACATTTGATGATGAATTGACAGGGAGTAAACGCGTTGCCGTGCTGATGAAATGGCGAACATCATCATAGGTATGGAAACCTATTAAATCTGCGCCGATTAAGCCATTCAGCAATTCTTCCCGCCAGGGAATTAGTCTAAATATTTCGTAAGAAGGGAATGGGATATGCTGGAAAAACCCAATGGTTGATTGAGGTAGTTTTTCTCTTAAAATGCCTGGCAACAAAAGTAATTGGTAATCTTGAATCCATATTTTATCACTTCTGTTAAGCACCTTCATGGCGCTTTTGGCGAACTTTTCATTAACTGATTTATAGCAATCCCAATAATTTTGTTCGTAATGTGCATAGGTAACGAGATAGTGAAAAACGGGCCATAAAACCTCGTTTGAAAAGCCCTCGTAGTATAAATTAATTTCTTCTTGAGTAAGGAAAACTGGGTAGAGATTAAGTGCCCCAAGTTTTTGAATAACTTCTTCTTGTCGTTCTTCAGGAACTTCGATTCCTGGCCAGCCAATCCAAATGGAATTGCCGTTTTTGTACACGTCGCCTAATCCTGTAGCAAGGCCGCCCTCGCTGGGGATAAACGTGTACTCGTTATTTTCTTCGATGATTTTAACGGGTAGTCTGTTCGATATTATAACTGTCTTCATGCTTATATTTTATGTATCCACATAAATAAAAGCCATTTAAACATCTTTTGTTTGGATTTTGTTTGAAAAGAAACATTGAAATGATTAAACGAAAATATTAATCAAATGTAAAAAGGATGAATACAGAAAAGGAAAAATTGATTTTAATGTCTATTTATCTCTAAAAATCTGGTGTTAAATTAGACATAATTAAACAACAGGGAGAAGGTTGTCTGCTCATTTGGCGTTGAAATAACTTCAATGCTTCCGCGGTGCATTTTCATAATGTTGCGACTAATGGTTAAACCGATGCCCGAACCGTTTTTTCGTGTGGTGTAAAAAGGAACAAATATCTTTTCTAAATCAGCAGTTTCTATTCCCTTTCCGTTATCGGTTACATCAATGTAGAGTTTGGTATTTTCGAGGCGATAGCTTACTGAAATATGTGGGTTTTCGTTTTCTTCGACTGAATAAATGCTATTGGTGATGAGATTAATGAGCACTTGTTCAATCAATTTTAAATCCAGCTGAACAGTAATTTTGGAAGAAGTTTGCTCCACATCCAATACCACGTTTTTAACCTTTGCAAAAGGCTGCATCAACACTTTGATATGTTTAAGAATTTCGCCGATGGTGTGAGATTCCAGATTTGGCGTTGGTAATTCTGCAATTAATCGGTAATCCTTCACAAAATCCAACAAGCCTGAAGAGCGGCGTTTAATGGTTTGGAGGGCTGTTTTCAAATCTTCCATTTCATCTAAATCGAGATTTTCTTTATTGGTTACCATACTGTTAATGGTGTCGGATAGGGAACTGATCGGCGTGATTGAATTTAATATTTCGTGAGAGATTACACCTATTAACCTGTTCCATGCTTCGGTTTCCTTTTGCTCAATTTCATCTTTTATATTTTGGAAGCTGATGATGGTATAATTCTTTCCGTAAAGATTCAAAGGAATTACTTCAGTGGATAGCTGAATCAATTTATCCTGGATTTTTAATTCCAAAAAGCGCTTTCCACCCGAGGAAATCTGGTCGACTTCGCTGGCGAAATTTGGTAGGTGTTGTTGTAAACGGTGCCAGTATTTATATGCAGGAACACCCAATAAATTTGATGCCGCCTGGTTAAAAAATGCGATTTCCTCACTATCCTGGGTGGTTTTGGTGTTGTTAACTACAATAACCCCAACAGGAACTTGTTCTAAAATGGTTTTAATTAGCTGAAACATGGCTTCTTGTTCCATCCTGATTTGTTTGTGCACCTGAAGAATCTCTCCAAAAGATTCATATAGTTCAGGAAAACTTCCTTTTGTAGCTTTGTTTTTAAAATTGAGGGTATGGTCGCGGGTTTTTACTGCTAAAATAAAACGCTTAATATCCGAGCGGATTTCGTTAATGTAATAATAAAGAGAAATAATTGAACCCAATAAAATCAAGCTTACGCCAATAATCGTAAACCATAATTGGGTATTCTTAACCAAATAAAATAATAGATAGCCCAATAAGTTAATAAGGACCAACCTCGATATTAAACGAAAAGTAAAGCGTTTATAAAACATATTTTAAGGTTAAAGGTTGAGGGTTTTGAGGTTGAGGGTTTTATGCGAAATAAACCTTTCGCCCTCTACCTTTTTACCCTTTGCCTTAAATTAAATTCCGAATTTCTCGATTCTCCTGTATAGTGCTGCTCTTGTTAAACCCAATTCTGCCGCTGCTTTTGATATATTTCCTTTGTGTTTATCAATGGCTTTTTGTACCATCATTTTTTCCATATCACCAAGCGCCATTTCGTCGGGCATGGCAATATTTTGTGCAAACCGCTGCGGACTTAATTGTAAATCTTCTTCAGAAATTTCATTTCCATCACTCATAATTACAGCTCTTTCAAGAACATGTTGCAACTCACGAACGTTGCCTGGCCACTTGTAATTTAGCAGAACTTCTTCAGCTTTATAACCTAAAATTCGGGTTTCTTTATGATATTTCGAACTGAAAACCTGCATAAAATGATTGGCCAAAAGGAGAATATCTTTTCCACGTTTTCTTAATGGTGGTAATAGCAATTCAACGGTATTAATTCGGAAAAGTAAATCCTGCCTGAAAGTATTCTTGGTCACCATTTCGTTTAAAGGCATGTTGGTTGCCGTAATCAATCGAATATTAACTTTGCGCTCTTTGCTTTCGCCCAATCGGGTAACGGTTCTGTTTTGTAAAACGCTTAATAATTTCGCTTGCAGTGGCAGGGTTAGGTTTCCAATCTCATCTAAAAATATTGTTCCTCCATCTGCCAATTCAAAACGACCCGGTTTATCTTCTTTGGCATCGGTAAATGCTCCTTTTGCATAACCAAAAAGTTCACTTTCGAAAAGATTTTCATTTAGCGAACCCAAATCTACATGCATAAAAACCTGATTTTTGCGCTGCGAATTTCCATGAATTTCATAAGCAAAAACCTGCTTTCCTGTACCGTTTTCGCCCAATATTAATACATTAGCATCAGTTGGTGCAACTTTAAGTAAGGTATTTTGAAGTTGTTTTATCCCATCAGCCTCACCAACAATATGCTCGAAACCACGGGTCATGTCTTTATGGAGCGAAGTGTGGATTTTCTCTAGTTTTTTAACTTTTCTGGTCGATTCTCGAAGTTTAGAAGCCGCAGATATAGTAGCAAAAAGTTTTTCATTTTCCCAAGGTTTAAGAATAAAATCTGTAGCACCTTTCTTAATCGCTTTAACAGCAAGCTCAACATTTCCAAAGGCTGTCATTAAAATAACAACATAATCTTTATCAATCGATAAAATATGTTCCAACCAATACAAACCCTCGCGACCATCGCTTGCACCTTTCTGGTAATTCATGTCGAGCAGAATGATATCAACTTCGTTTTTGCTCAATAGAACATTAATTTCTTTGGGAGATTTGCAGGTAATTACTTGCTTAACCTGTTGTTTTAAAAACAGGCGGGCACTTAAAAGGATGTCGTCATCATCATCGATAATGAGTACTGTGGCGTCTAACATGAATTTAAATTTTAAAAAACCTCACCCTGTTAAAGGTAGAGGTATTTGTTATTTTGTGCTATCACTCTCCTTGAAGAGAGGGATTTAAAGATAAAGTACTTTGAACCTATTTGCATTTATCATTTCTTAAAAACCTCACCCTGTAAAGGTAGAAGTATTTGTTATTTTGTGCTATTCTTCACCTTTAAGAGAGGGAAGTTGCGGTAATTGCTTTGAACCTATGTGTAAAGGGGATAAAGGGGTGAGGTTCTTTCTCCAAAAATACCTAAACTGTCCACTCTCGCACATAAACTGTTCGAAAATGAACAGCTTAAAATAATAAAATATTATAATTAACTGGTAATTAGTATTTTAAATGTGTTTTGTTGGTTTGGCACAAGCTTGGTTAATAAGGAATCAAACAGTACAACCGAACAATGGACAAAAAGATAGAGAAGAAAAAATTTAGCACAAAAACCTTAATTATAATAGGTGGCGCAATTGCTTTCGTGGCGATTGTAATTTATGGCTACACTTTATCATTGAAAAAAACATATAGTGCCGATGCCGAAAAATTGACCATTAGCAAAGTAGAGTACGGCGATTTTGAAGATGTTGTGTTATTAAATGCAAGCGTGGTGCCTTTAACTTCTGTAATTGTAAGTTCATCGGAAGGTGGTACGGTGGCCGAAATCTTTACGGAGAATGGTGCTTCAGTTGTAAAAGGAACACCATTGTTAAGAATTTCCAACTCGAATGCAATGTTGAGTTACACCTCAAGCCAAACGGCAGCGACAGAGCAAATTAATCAATTGCGCAAATCCAGACTGGACCTGGAACAAAATCAAAGGGTTTTAAATCAAGATGTTTTAGATGTTGAAAATAGTTTAAGAACTGCTGCCCGTCAATACCGTTTAGATAGTTCGCTTTTTGCCAAAAAAGTAATTACGCTTCAGGAATTTAATAAATCAAGTCAGGATTACGAATATTATCAAGGTAAGCTAAAGATTGTTCGCCAGGCGGTAAAGCAAGAAAATCAAAGTAGAAAAATGCAGCTTTCACAAATCGACCAATCAATGGGGCAGATGAATGAAAGTTTGGAAATGATTCGTAAAAATATCGAAAATATGACCATTAAAGCTCCTGTTTCGGGCAAACTATCATCTTACGATCCTGTAATTGGTAAATCTTACAACTCCAACGAAATGATAGGAAAGATTGATGTATTACAGGGTTATAAATTGCAGGCTGGGGTAGATGAATATTATATCAATCGTGTTAAAGAGGGACAAACTTCTACTTGTGAGTTTAATGGTAAAACTTATAATCTAACCGTTAGCAAAGTAATTCCAGAGGTTACGGCCGGGCAGTTTCAGGTAGAATTGGTTTTCAAAGGTGCAGCTCCTGATGGTTTACGACGCGGTTTATCACTTCAAACAAAATTAACCTTATCTGATAACAGCAAATCTTTATTGCTTGCTCAAGGTCAATTTTTCCAAAGTACAGGTGGTTCGTGGGTATTTGTGGTAAACAATGGTAAAGCGATTAAGAAAAACGTCAAAATCGGAAGAAAAAATTACCTGTATTACGAAATATTAGATGGTTTACAAAAAGGTGATGAGGTAATTACATCATCATACGATCAGTTTAATCAATATGACCAAGTAGAAATCAATAAATAGAAAAATGAATAAAATTTTATTAACAACAACTTTAGTTTGTTTCTCGATTTTCGGTTATTCACAGAGCATTTTTAAGAAAGAGGCTAACTGGATGGATAGTAAAAATGGCGTGAATTATGAAATGAATATTTACAGTAAATCTGCAAAGAATACCAATGCAGCGTATGCAAAAGCGAAATTCACAGCCGTTGGAGATTTATCTCTGATTGAAAAAATTCAACTGGTTAAGGATGGAAAACTTAAGTTTAATATCACATTAAAAACCGAAACAACTGAAATACAATTACAGCCCGGCGTTTATAAATTCAAAATTTATCACAAAAAACTTGGGGAAAAGGATTTTGAAGTTGAACTAAAAAATGCGCAAATAAATAACATCAAACTAACTATCAAATAAATCGCTTCATGATAAAAATAGAAAACTTAGAAAAGGTTTACAAAACTGAAGAAGTAGAAACTACGGCATTAAACGGAATTAATCTTCATGTTAAAGCTGGCGAATTTGTTTCCATCATGGGACCATCGGGCTGCGGAAAATCAACTTTGTTAAATGTAATGGGTTTATTGGATAAGCCTGAAAGCGGAAGTTATAAATTCATCGATACAGAACTTTTAACCTTGAACGATAGAGAGCGTTCTAATTTCCGTAAAAGAAATATGGGATTCGTTTTCCAGAATTTTAACTTAATTGATGAGTTAACGGTTTTCGAAAACATCGAATTACCATTGATTTACAATAAAATTCCAACAACTGAACGCAAAAAATTGGTTAACGAAATCATCGAAAGGATGAATATCGTAAACCGAAGCGGACATTTTCCTCAACAACTGTCAGGTGGTCAGCAGCAGCGTGTTGCGGTTGCAAGAGCACTGGTTACCAAACCGAAATTGGTTTTAGCCGATGAGCCGACAGGTAACCTGGATAGCTCACACGGTAACGAGGTTATGGAATTACTTTGCGAATTGAATGAAACGGGAACCACCATCGTAATGGTAACGCACTCCAGCCACGATGCAAGTTTTTCAAACAGAATTATCAACTTGAAAGATGGTCATGTGATTTCTGAAAAGATAAATAAAAGCAGAAACGAAGAATTGATTTAATTGAGTTAAAGGTTGCGAGTTATCTGTTACAAGGCTTGGCCTTTTAAAACAATATAAATGTTTCAACCATAAAAATAGTTTTAGTTTAATGATAGCCAATCGAATCTTCCTGGATGGGAAGATTCGGATAGGGCGCTTAAAGAAGCAGATAGACTAAAGCTGAAAGATTAAAGCGATTTGAAAAATCTTGATACTAACTACTTGATACTAAATGACGATAAGATTTTAAAGCGATTTGCTAAGTCTTGATACCTGATACTAAATACTTGATACTACCATGTTTAAAATAAACTTAAAAATCGCGTTGCGAAACCTTTGGAAAAATAAAGGATTTACCATTATTAATGTTGGTGGATTGGCTATTGGTTTGGCCAGTTGCATGATTTTGCTTTTGTATGTTGCATATGAATGGAGTTATGATAAACATTATGCAAATGCTGATAAAACTTATGTAGTTTATCAGAACGCACCTGCAAACGGTAAAATTTTTAGTTGGGCATGGACACCAAATGTAATGGCGAATGAGATTGCGGCTAAAATTCCCGGTGTTAAATATGCATCGCATGCGAGCTATCCAAGTCCGAAGTTAATTACCGTAGGCGATAATAAAATAAGTGCTAAGCTAAATTTTGTAGATCCAAACTTTGTAAAAATATTCGACTATAAATTTTTAAAAGGAAATCCTGAAAAGGCTTTACAAGAGGTAAATACGATTATACTTACTGAAACTTTAGCAAAGAAACTTTTTGGGAATGAAGATCCGATAAATAAAACCGTTAAGTTAGAAAACCAAGATGTATTAAAAGTAGAGGCTATAATTGAAGATGTACCTGAAAATAGCAGCATTACTTTCGAATGTTTGGCTCCGTGGTCGTTATTTTTAAAACGCGAACAATGGGCTCGTGAAGCAAACTGGGGTAATAATATGTGCCTTACAGTGGTTCAACTTAAAGACAATAAGTTTCTGGCCGATGCAAATGCCGATATGAAAGGCATTTATAAGCGTAACCAAAAAGGCAATACTGCCGAAGCACTTTTATTTCCCTTAACCAAATGGCATCTGTATGATGATTTTCAAAACGGAAAATCGGTAGGAGGTAAAATCGAACAGCTTAGAATATTCCTCTTACTCGCTTTTTGTATTCTTTTAATTGCTTGTGTAAACTTCATGAATTTATCTACAGCTCGCTCCGAACGCCGGGCAAAAGAAGTTGGTATTCGCAAAGCAATTGGTTCTACAAGAAAATCTCTCATTGGTCAATTCCTGCTCGAATCGGTATTTGTAACCATACTTGCAGGTGTTTTTGCTTTCATTTTTGTAGAAGTTAGTTTGCCATATTTTAACAATTTGCTAAATATTAAACTACAAATCGATTACAGGAGCCTTACTTTTTGGGGAACATTATTAGGTTTGATGATTTTTACAGGTTTTATGGCTGGAAGCTACCCAGCGCTATATCTCTCATCTTTTGAACCGATAAAGGTGTTGAAAGGATTGAAAATTAAATCCGATTCATCGGTTTCCATCAGAAAAGTTTTAGTTGTGGTTCAATTTGTTTTTGCTGCTTGTTTAATTGTTTGTACATCAGTTATTTATCAACAGTTATCCTATGTTAAAAATAAACCCATCGGATATGATAAATCTAATCTGGTACAAATTGCCGTTCAGGGTAAAATGGGGAACAGCAGTAAATTAGAATTGCTTAAAGCTCAAATGTTAAAATCTGGTGCAGCAACTGGGGTAACTTTTTTTAGCAAAGACATCACAGAAAGTGGCAATAATACCACAGATGTGCATTGGCAAGGTAAATCGGAAAACGAATCAATTTTATTTAATAACAGAGGAATTGGAAACGACTTTATTGCAACCATTGGAACCGATTTGGTTGCAGGCAGAGATTTAGAAACCGTATCGAAAAGAGATAGTAACAGCATTATGCTGAACGAAGCATCTGTAAAAATGATGAATCTTAAAAATCCGATTGGTGCTAAAATTAGGTATTGGGGTGTAGAAAAAACCAATGTTGGGGTAGTAAAAGATTTTGTAGTGGAAAGTGCTTACCAAAAAGTTGCTCCAATGATTTTCTATCCAAGTTATATGGATGATGTTCAAGTAATTTTAGTTCGCCTAAATCCCAATCAAAATATCAGTACATCACTTGATGCATTGGATAACTTAATCAAACAAATAGAACCTGATTATCCGGTTAAGCGAAAATTTGTTGATGAATCTTTTGAAGTTAAATTCCAAAACGAGAAGCTTTTGGGTACACTCTCAAACTGGTTTGGTGGTTTTGCCATTTTCATTTCTTGTTTAGGTTTATTAGGATTAGCCCTTTTTATGGCCGAACAGCGCAAAAAAGAAATCAGCATCCGTAAAGTTTTAGGTGCAAGTACAACGAACATCCTTGCACTTTTAAATAAAGATTTCATCAAACTGGTGGCGATAGCAAACGTAATTGCGTTTCCTTTGGCTTATGTCATTATCAATAAATGGCTGTCAAGTTTTGAATATCGGATATCAATTTCAGCTTTACCATTTGTTATCGCCATCGGTTTATCGGTGCTAATCGCCGTTTTAACCGTCAGCATTCAATCGGTAAAAGTGGCAAAAGCAAACCCAGTTGATGCCCTTAAATATGAATAAGGTTAAAGGTTTAGGGCGTAAGTTTGATGCGCTCGAGCCCTAAATCTTTTACCCCTAAACCTTAAACCTATGTTTAAATTAAACTTAAAAATCGCATTGCGAAACCTTTGGAGAAACCGGGGTATCACTTCTTTAAATATTGGTGGTTTGGCTATTGCTTTGGCTGCTTTTATATTGGTTGCAATGTATTTCACTTACGAAACAAGCTTTGATAAAACCAATCAGAATTATAAGAATATTTATGTGTTAGGGGTTACCTATCCCGAATTTAAAACAAATTATGTAGCAGCGCCACTAGCAAAAGCTATTAAGCAAACTTATCCTGAAGTTGAAGCTATTGGTTTAGTAAAGGATGGATCTTTTGAGCTAACCATTAAAAATGGGAAAAACACCCTTTTTACCAAGAATATAATAGTAGTAGACTACAATGCGGCAAAAATTCTAAATATACAGCCAGAAAATGGTCTTACAAAACCATCAGGAGAGGTAGAGAGGCTTAATTATCTAAGTAAGGAAAGTATGAAAACGCTTTTCCCAAATAAAAAGGATAACAAGCCAGAAATGGTTAGTTATGGATCGAGTAACTCAGGGATAACCGGAATTATAGCAGGTTCGATAAAAGGCAATAAACATGTTAACCTTAAATTCGATGGGGTTTCTTTGGCTGCAGAACTTGGCGAGAAGGATAACTATGATATGAATGATTATTCCATCTATCTTCAGTTAAAACCTAATGCAGATGTAGCAAGTCTCGAGCGGAAAATTAGTGAATTATATAGATACGAATTACTAAAAAGCAATACCAACAAAAAATCAATTGACGAATTAAAAGCTATTTCTACATTTTTAGATCCACTTGCAAATTTGCATCTGCGACCTAAAGCAGGCAATGATATGCCTTATAAAACATTGGTTGCACTTTCATCACTTGGGTTTTTGATATTAGTTATTGCTTGTATCAATTTCACTAATTTAAGCATTGCACAAGCAACGAAAAGAGCAAAAGAAGTTGGTGTTAAGAAAGTTATGGGCGCTTACCGTTCACAACTCACTATTCAATTTCTTGCCGAAATATTTATACAATGTATTATAGCTACAATATTGGCTCTGATTTTAGCAGAATTACTACTTCCGAATTTTAATAATCTCTTTCAGGTCGATTTATCCATTTGGCAAGTTGGTAATGATTTGATCTGGCAATTACCAGTAATTTTGCTTCTGATAACATTTATTGCCGGCATTTATCCAGCATTGGTTTTATCTGGTTTTAAACCGGCATTGGTATTAAAGGGAAACTTTTCTACCAGTAAGCAAAGTTCCTGGCTGCGTAATGGATTATTGGTTTTCCAGTTTAGCATCGCTGTTATTTTCATTATTGGATTGTTGATTATCAACTCACAACTGAAATACATGCAAAATCAGGATTTAGGATTTAATGTCAACCAAGTGGTATACATTAAAAACTTAACCCTTTTTAACAATCCTGCAAAATTTGGGTCAGTAAGTTTTGATCCGGTGAGAGATAAGTTGCTGAAAATTCAAGGAATAAAATCTGCTACTGTTGCTAGCTTCATCCCAGGCGGGCAAAACGGAATAAATAATTATGAGGTGAATGGTATTAAAGCAAATATCGATTTTGTAAATGTTGATTTCGATTATTTTGAAACACTTGATATCAAACTGAAAGAAGGACGTTTTTTTTCAAAAACATATACAACCGATACGGTAAACGCTGCTATTATAAACGAAAGCGCAGTAGCAAAATATGGCCTAAAAAACCCTATCGGTCAAACCATTAAGGGATGTGGTATCGATTATAGAATAGTAGGTGTGATTAAGGATTTTAAAACGCAGGGTTTCGAAACTATTGTACAGCCAACTATTTATACCATAAAAGATCCTTGTGGAAGTTATAAAATTCAAATTTTATTAAAAATAGAGCAAAACAAAATGGCTAATGTTTTGGCTGCTTTGAAAACGCAATGGCCTCAAATTAATCCAAAGGATGGCGAAGATTTCAGGTACGAGTTTTTAGATGAACTGTATGGCAAACTTTTTAAAAAACAAGAACAACTGCAATCGGTATTTTTTGCAGCAGCTTTGTTAACCATTTTCATTGCAATTTTAGGTTTGTTTGCCTTCGCAAAATACATTACCAATGGAAGAATTAAGGAAATCGCCGTTCGTAAAATATTGGGTGCCAGTAATGTTCAAATATTCAGGTTAATCAACAGTTCATTTTTTTTCATGGTGCTTGTGGCTAATCTCATTTCGTGGCCAATAGCTTACATCCTTACCAAAAAATGGCTCGAAACCTTTGCCTATAGAATTGATTTGCCAGTGTTACCTTTTGTCAGCAGTGCCATAATAACCATTTTATTAACAATAATTACCGTAAGCGTTCAGGCAAATAAAGCTGTAAAAGCAAATCCTGTTGATGCTTTGAAATACGAATAATGGCTTATGGTTTAGGGTAAAAGGTGTAAGGTTAATACGCCCAAACCCTAAACCTTATGCCCTAAACCTTATACCTTATGTTCAAATTAAACTTAAAAATCGCATTGCGAAACCTTTGGAAGAATAAAACATCTTCTTTCATCAATGTAATAGGTTTGGCTATCGGCCTTGCTGCCTGTTTAATGCTTTTGCTATATGTTTCGTACGAATGGAATTTCGATAAGCAAGCCAAAAACTGGAAAAACGTTTATATGGCCATGACGAATGTTCCTGGTGAGGGAAATAAAATTGCCGCCACCTTCAATGGTACTACAACTGCTTTAGGCCCGCTTTTAAAACAAAATTTGCCCGAAGTAAAATATGTTGCCCGCATGGATTATGGTAAAAAGAGCTTAATTGCTAACGGGCAAAACAGTTACAAAAGGGATTCGAAATTTGCCGAACCTGATATACTTAAAATGTATGATTACCATTTTATTTCTGGCGATGAGAAAACAGCATTAAAAAATCCGCTTTCGGTTATTTTAACAGAAAGCACTGCAAAGGTATTATTTGGAACAACCGATGTTTTAAATAAATCGGTTCGTTATCAGGATACCGAGAACCTTACCATTACAGGCGTAATTAAAGATTTACCTGAAAACAGCTCAAACCGGTTTGATTTTTTAATGCCATGGTCGTTATATGAAATGGTTGATCAAAGTGCTAAAGATTTAAACTGGAACAATTTCAGTTTTGTAACTATGGTTAGCCTCAATACTGATGCAAATATCGATTTGGTAAATCGTAAGGTCGAGGCTTTGGTAAAGGCAAATACGCCACAAAATCCGCAATCGCAACCGCATTTTTTATATCAGGCAAGCAAGTTACATTTGTTTGGCAAGTTTGAGAATGGCCAACCTTCAGGAGGTGATATTGAGCAAATCTGGCTTTTTATGGGGCTGGCATTTGGAATATTGTTAATTGCATGCATCAACTTTATGAACATGGCAACTGCTAAATCAGAAAAGCGGGCTAAGGAAGTTGGAATTAAGAAAACAATTGGTGCCAATCGCACATCATTAATTTTGCAGTTTTTGACTGAATCAATGGTGCTCACATTGGTTTCCGTTGTAATGGCAATCGCCTTAATCGAAATTTGTCTCCCTGCATTTAACCAACTTTTAAACATTAATTTGGGGATTTCATATTTCAACACAGCAAGCTGGATTGGCATATTGGGTATTGTAATCGCCACGGGTTTAATTGCTGGCAGTTATCCCGCATTTTATCTATCATCGTTTAATCCGATTCAGACATTAAAAAGGAAAATCAAATCAAGGGGCATTTTAACCATTAGCTTGAGGCAGGTTTTGGTTATTGGTCAGTTTTGTTTTGCTATTATTCTCATCATTTCCACTTTGGTAATCTACCGCCAAATTCAATATATCAAAAATAAACCAGTTGGCTTTGATGTAAATGCGTTGGTAGAAATTCCTCAAGATGGTGAATTAAAACACAAGTTCGATTTATTCAAAACTGAAATGCTAAAATCGGGTGCTGTTACGTCCATGTACCAATCGTCGGTTAGTCTTTCTCATCATGGCCGCAACTTTATGGATATGAAGTGGGATGGAATGACGAAGCCCGAAAATACAGTGATGTTTAATCAAGTAGCCACATCTTACGATTTCATTAAAACCAATGGCATTAAATTATTGGAAGGAAGAGATTTCTCTAAAAACTTTGCATCAGATACAAGTGCGGTAATGGTTAGTGCCTCGGCAGTAAAAGTATTTGGATACAAAAATCCGATTGGAAAGAAAGTAATGGTGTTTGGTTCAAATGCTTACATAATTGGTGTATTTGATGATTATGTTTGGGATTCACCCTACAAATCAAATAATCCTCAGATTGTTTATCTAACTACAGGACAAACCGGCGCTATTACCATGCGCCTTAATAATTCCAATAATTTACAAAGTAATATTGAAACCATAAACAGAATTACAAAGGCATTTAATCCTGCATATCCTACTGAAATTACTTTTGTTAATTCGTTATATCAAGAGAAATATAAATCGGAAAAAACACTTGGCATCCTTTCAAATCTATTCGGTGGATTGGCAATTTTTGTATCGTGTTTGGGTTTATTTGGTTTAGTTGCCTATAGTGCAGAGCAAAGAACCAAAGAATTTGGTGTTCGGAAAGTGCTTGGTGCGTCGGTTACTAATTTGATGCAGTTGCTTTCACTTTCATTCATTAAAATGATTATAGCTGCCATCATTATCGCTGTGCCGATAAGCTATTTTGCCATGGGTAAATGGCTCAATAATTTCGAATTTCATACCGAAATCAGTTGGTGGATCATTCCAGTTGCCGCTGTAGGAACTCTTTTAATGGCATTAATTACGGTAAGTTTTCAAGCTTATAAAACTGCAAAGGCAAATCCTGTTGATGCACTTAAATATGAATAATTGTTCAAGTTTTAAGGTAAAAGGCGTAAGGTTAATACGCCCAAACCCTAAACCTTATGCCCTAAACCTTATACCTTATGTTCAAACTTAACTTAAAAATAGCCATTAGAAACCTTTGGAAGAACAAGGGTTTTACGCTCATAAATATCGGCGGACTTGCCATTGGAATTGCGAGCTGTATGCTCTTATTATTGTATGTATCTTATGAATTTGGCTTTGATAAGCAATTTAAAAATTATAATACTACTTATGTTGCTTATACCGACATGAAAGCTAATGGGAAGATTCACAGTTGGGCTTGGACACCTGGTTTACTAGCGCCAGAACTTAAGGCTAAATACCCGGGGGTAGTTAATGCATCAAGATCTTCTTACCCATTTGAGCAACTAATAAGTTATAATGATAAGAAAATCAAGAACAAAGGTTTATTTGCCGATCCTTCAATTTTAAAAATATTAAACTATGAATTTTTAAGTGGCAATGTGACAACACCATTAAATAATATTAACAGCGTTGTACTTACCCAAACACTCTCAAAAAAATTATTTGGTAGCGAAAACCCAATTGGTAAAACCTTAAAGCTTGATAATGAAGATTTATTAAAAGTTGAGGCAGTAATTGCAGATTTACCCGCAAATAGCAGTATTAAATTTGACTACATAATGCCTTGGAAGTTAAATGAGAAAAGGCAAAAATGGATAAAAGAGCAGGGTTGGGGTAGTAACTTTTGCCTTACTCTTGTACAGCTACGAAACAGTATTTTACTTGATGAAGTAAATACCTCTGTTAGAAATATTTATAAAATCCACGACAATAAATTGGATAACAATGAATTATTTCTTCATCCGCTGTCTAAGTGGCATTTGTATAATGAGTTTGATAACGGTAAATCTATAGGCGGTAAAATTGGGCAGTTAAGAATTTTCTTTATGCTAGCCATTTGTATACTGCTTATTGCATGCGTTAACTTTATGAATTTGTCTACAGCACGATCAGAGAAAAGAGCTAAAGAGGTTGGTGTTCGCAAAGCGATTGGATCTACTCGTAAATCAATAATGTTTCAATTCATTCTAGAGAGTACTTTATTGTCCTTGATTGGAACTGTTATCGCATTTATTTTAGTTGAGATTAGTCTCCCATATTTCAATTCAATCTTAAATATTGATCTGATTATTGAATATGATAATTGGAGATATTGGCTCGTTTTACTTAGTTTGGTCACATTTACAGGATTACTTGCAGGTAGTTATCCAGCATTTTATCTTTCATCTTTCGAACCTGTAAAAGTGCTTAAGGGATTTAGTATTAAAACTGGTTCTGCAATTTCAGTCAGAAGAGTATTGGTTGTTTTTCAATTTGTTTTCGCTTCTTGTTTGATCGTTTGCACAGCTGTGATTTTTCAGCAATTAACTTATATCAAAAATAAACCGATAGGTTACAGCCAAGGAAATTTAATTCAAATGGCTGCAATGGGTAATTTAAGGCAAACAAATAAAATTGAGCTGTTAAAAAACCAACTGTTAAAATCTGGTGCGGCAGCAAATGTTTCCTTGTTGAGTATGAATATCGATGAAGGGGGAAATAATACATCAAGTATAAATTGGCCAGGCAAAAATCCGAACGACAAAGTCTTATTTAATCAAAGAGGAATTGGTTACGATTTTGTATCAACCATTGGAGCAAAAATGATCGAGGGAAGAGAATTTAAAATGGAATTTCCCGGTGATTCAAATAAAGTACTTATTAACGAAGCTGCCGTTAAAATCATGGGACTTAAAAATCCAGTGGGTACTGTAATTGGTTATGATGGATATAAGTGTACCATTATAGGCGTAATGAAAGATTTTGTTGCAGAATCTCCTTATCAAAAGGTAGCCCCCATGATTTTTAATCGAGCATATCATGATGATGGAGGCGTAATTTTGGTGCGGTTGAACGAGGCACAAAATATCAGTACTTCGCTGGCTCAAATCGATGCCTTGGTGAAAAAAATTAATCCTGATTATCCTGTAGATAGAAAATTCGTAAGTGATTCGTTTGAAGAGAAATTTGAATCTGAAAAGTTATTAGGAACGATCTCTAACTGGTTTGGAGGCTTTGCCATCTTCATTTCGTGCCTAGGTTTGCTTGGTTTGGCTTTATTTATGGCAGAACAACGCAAAAAAGAAATTAGCATTCGAAAAGTTCTGGGTGCCAGTACAAGTAATATACTCACTTTACTCAACAAAGATTTTATAAAGTTGGTTGTAATTGCTAATCTTATCGCATTCCCTTTGGCATACATTACAATAAACAAATGGTTGTCTGCATTTGAATATCGAATTTCTATATCTGCGCTTCCATTTGTACTGGCCCTCATGGTTTCTCTAATCATTGCTATTTTAACCGTTACCATACAATCAATTAAAGTAGCTAAGGCCAATGCAGTTGATGCACTTAAATATGAATAACGCTCAAAGATTAAGCGAAAACCTTTCTTAATACTCGATACTTTATACTAAATACCCGATACTATATACTTGATACTACAATGTTCAAATTAAACTTAAAAATCGCTTGGCGGAACCTTTGGAAAAACAAGGGGTACACATTCATCAACATTCTTGGGCTTTCCATTGGGATGGCCAGTTGTATTTTGATATTTATTTTTATCCGCTATCAAATGAGTTTTGATGAGGGATTTAAAAATGAAGATAGAATTTATCGCATTACAACTAATTGGACAACTCCAGATGGTTTCGAAGAATCGCAAGGGGTACCAAAGCCGGCGCCTGCTGCACTACGAAATGATTTCAAACAACTGATTGATAGAGTCGGGGCGATCAGTCAGGATGGTGGTATTATAAAAGTTAAGGATGATGCAGGAAAAGAAAAGATTAAACTCAAAGAAGATATTTTCTACGCTGAACCAGATTTTTTTCAAATAATGAGCTTTGAGTGGCTGCAAGGAAATCCTGTTCAATCGTTAAGTGAGCCAAATACGGTTGTTTTATCAAAAGATATGGCGACAAAATTGTTTGGTAATTGGAATCAAGCAGTTGGTAAAACCATCAACTATCAAAATAGAGAAGATTTTATAGTTACAGGAATTTTACAGGAAATGCCACAGAATAGTTCTTTTCCTCTAAATATTGTGGTTTCCTATAAAACTTTAAGAAGTCATAAAAATGAAGATTTTACTAGATGGGGAAATACATCATCGAATGATGAATGTTATTTTTTACTAAAAGATGGTGTATCAATAGGTGAAGTTCGCAATGCACTTATAAAGTTTTCCGAGAAATATTTTGAAAAAGATGTAACATCAAAAGAACAAATTAGTGCACAAGCATTAAGCGATATTCATTACAATGAAAATTTAGGAAATTTTGCTAGTAAAAATATGCCAAAGAAAGAGCTTTATGGTTTGGCCATAATTGGCGCCTTTTTAATGCTAACAGCTTGTATCAACTTTATTAACCTGGCTACTGCACAAGCAGTAAGCAGAAGTAAAGAGGTTGGCGTACGTAAAGTAATGGGCAGTTTACGAAAGCAATTAATCATTCAATTTCTTACCGAAACATTCACCGTAAGCGTACTTTCCTTACTTTTTGCTTGTGTTTTAACGGAAATCGCATTACCTGGAATGAAAAGTTTGTTCTACGATGATATATCTTTCAGCATCATCAATCATCAAATCATTTTGTTATTTATGATAGCATTGGTTTTGGTTGTTAGCTTTTTGGCTGGCTTTTATCCCGCTATGGTAATGTCTGGTTTTAGTCCTGCGTTAGCAATTAAAAACAAAATTACCGCAAATGCAGGTGGATTAAGCTTGCGCAAAGTTTTGGTAGTTGTTCAGTTTTCGATTACTGTAGTTTTAATTATCGGTACGCTTGTAGTTTTAAAACAAATGAACTACATGAGGGAGAAGCCATTAGGTTTCAATCCTTCGGCCATTGCAATGGTGAGTGTACGAAATGATAGTTTAAGCTTAATAAAATATCAGATTCTGCAAGAAAGAATTTCAAAAATTCCAGGTGTTATAGCCAGCAGTTTTTGTCGTAATCCACCATCTTCAAGTAATAATAACGAAACCAATTTTAAGTATAACAGTACTGAGAAGGCGAATTTTCAGGCAAATTCTAAACTTGCCGACGAAGATTATTTTAAAACTTTCGGCTTATCTTTTGTGGCTGGCAAGGCTTTCTCTAAAAGTGATACCATACGGGAAATTGTTGTAAACGAAACACTTTTAAAGAAACTGAATATTACTGATTTCAATAGTGCTTTGGGTAAGAGAATTAAAGTTTTTGGTAAAGAAGGAACTGTAGTTGGCGTAGTTAAGGATTTCAATAACTTAAGCTTGCATGAGTCAATTTCTCCTATCATCATCACATCAATAAAAGAAAATTATCAGAATTTGGCAGTGAAAATGGATAGCAAACAAATTAGTTCCATTATGCCTCGAATAGAAAAAATCTGGAATGAAACATATCCTGAAAATTTTTATCGTTCCTCATTTGTAGACGATGATATTAGCCAATATTACGAAATGGAACGCGTTATGGGTGTTTTATTCAAAGTTTTCGCAGGCGTAATTATCTTCATTTCCTTTATCGGTTTATTCGGACTGATTTCATTTGTTGCTACGCAAAGAACCAAAGAAGTTGCCATCAGAAAAGTGTTAGGTGCATCGACCATAGAATTGGTTAAAATGCTAAATGGCTCGTTTCTGATCATGGTTTTCATTGCAAATCTTGTTGCATGGCCGTTGGCTTATTTATTTGTTTCGAAATGGCTTTCGGGTTTTGCTTATCGGATTGATATCAGCATCTGGCCGTTCGCACTGGCCATGGTTATATCAATGGCGATAACTTTAATAACCGTAAGCATTCGTTCTTACAAAGCTGCGGTGGCCAATACAATTGATGCACTTAAATATGAATAAACAACCCCACCCAGCCTCCAAAGAGGGTAGGAGCTGCAAAATGTTGAAGCAAAAAGCTCAAAGCCATTTTCAATGTCTTGATACTTGATACTAAATACTTGATACTACAATGTTCAAATTAAACTTAAAAATCGCTTGGCGAAACCTTTGGAAAAACAAGGCTTATGCCGCCATTAATATTGGTGGATTAGCACTTGGTTTAACAGCTTTTGTGTTGATGCTGTTATACATTAATCATGAAGAAAGTTACGATAGCTGGTCGCCGGATTTAAAAAGCGTTTATCAGATTCGTGAGAAACACGATTTTTTTACGCCCGATAATAAAGAGCATTGGCAAGATGCTGTAAATAGCAGAATGGCTGCATTGGTAAGAAATAATATTCCTCAGGTTCAGGCGGTTACAAAGGTAGATCAGGAATGGGATTGGAATAATGGTTATTCTTTAAAAGTGGATAATGCAAACCCAGTAATGGTTAAAAAAGTTAAGGACGCTGACAGCAGTTTCTTTAAGGTGTTCGATTATCAATTTATTCAGGGAAACCCAGAAACAGCACTGAAATCACCAAAATCCATTGTAATTAAAGAAAGCATTGCTTTGAAGTTGTTTGGAACTGATAAAGTTCTAGGAAAAACAATTAAGATCGTGATATGGAGAAGTGATCCTGGTCAGCTGATGACGATTACTGGAGTGGTTAAAGAACCGAAAACCCCACAGTCCGTAGGTTTTAATGCCATTATGAGAACGGGAGATAAGGACAAAGATCCAGAAAATATCACAAATAGTAATTATTGCCAAGTTTACGCTAAAATGAACGGCGCTATTGATACGGCATTGTTAAATGAAAGCTTGATCAAGGTTTATGTTAATGCTAAAAAGGCTTCATTTGCACAACAGAAAAGAAATTTTAACGACTATTATAAAAATGGCAAACTGCCAGGTTTAAAAGCGGTACAAATGGAAGCAGTTCATGCCAATCCATCATTACAAATAAGCTGGAAAGATAAGTTGAAACCCATTATAGGAATCTCGATTTTCTTACTTCTAGTTTCGGTAATCAATTTTGTAAACTTAGCAACTGCTCAATCAGTTCAGCGGGCAAAAGAGGTTGGAGTTAAAAAAGTTCTCGGATCATACAAGGGCCAATTGCTAATGCAATTTCTACTCGAATCTGCATTACAGAGTATTGTTTCATTGTTTTTATGTGTTATTCTCGTCGAGATGATTTTACCTTCCTTTAATCATCATTTCAATGTTAACCTAAGCTTTTGGTATAATCCGCAATTATTGATGATGATTTTTCAATTATTGGCTCTATTTGCTTTTGTAACACTAATAGCTGGATTTTACCCATCATGGATATTATCAAATTATAATCCCGTTTCGGTTTTAAAGGGAAATTACGAAAACGGATTAAAGGGAATTGCATTGAGAAATATTCTTGTTGTTTTTCAATTTGTAATATCGGTAACGTTTATCATCGCCATTGGCGTAATGTACCAGCAAACACAATATGTAAGCAATAAAGATTTAGGGTTTGAAAAAGGAAATCTTATCAATATTAAATCAAATTACGAAGAAACATTTGCTGAACGATTAAGAAAAATTCCTGGTGTAAAATACATTGCCACCACCACCCAAGTGATGGGCAACGCTTTTAATGTTCCTGAAGAAATAACCTATAAAGACAGCAAAATTCCGTTGAACACAGTTACTGTATCTATAGATGCTTTGCAAGCACTCGGGGTTAAGGTTTTGCAGGGACGAATATTCGCTAAAGAATATAAACAGGACACTGTGAATTCGATAGTGTTAAACGAAAGTGCAGCTAAATTGATAGATAAAAATGCCATTGGGAAAATGTACGATGTGAAAACAGAAAAGAATAAATATTCTTTTCAAATTGTTGGAGTTATAAAAGATTACCATAACGAAGGATTTGATAAGGCCGTTTTACCAACCATTTATAAGGTTACACATTTAGGCGGTACTTCGAACACCAACAATTTACTGGTTCGTTTTGATACTGAAAATAGTGGGAATGTGATAAAAAAAATAGAGGCCGAATGGAAAGCTTTGTACCCAGATTATCCAATGTCGTACACCACAATGAGCAATGCATTTGATAAGGTTTTGGAAGATAACAAACGTTTTATGAACATGATCATCCTTTTTAGCGTGATTTCTGTATCCTTATCTTTATTGGGTTTGTTTGCGCTTTCTACATTTGTAGCTAAACGAAGAACAAAAGAAATTGCCGTTAGAAAAGTGCTTGGTGCTTCCAACATACAAATTGTAAACCTTTTAAATAAATCTTTCCTGATATTGGTTATTGCAGCCAATTTAATCAGTTGGCCAATTGCCTACATCATTATTAAAAAATGGCTCGAAGGTTTTGCTTATCGAATTGATATGCCTGTTTTGCCTTTCATTGTGGCAACCATTGTTTCCGTAATTATAGCGGTACTAACAGTTAGCATACAAGCGAGAAAAGCCGCTGTAACCGATCCTGTAAATGCATTGAAATACGAATAAGACCGAGAGTTTTAAGTTATACGTTTTACGTAGTAAGTGTATAAGCCTGCTGCAAATTTATTCGAAACTTTAAAACTTATAACCTACAACTTATAACTTACAACTTACAACTTTTATGATAGAACTAAAAAACATAGAAAAATACTACGCTACAAAAGGTATAAAAAATTACGTTTTACGCCATGTAACCACCACCATAAAGCAAGGAGAATTTGTTTCCATTATGGGTCCATCTGGTGCGGGCAAATCTACATTGCTTAATATTTTAGGAATGTTAGAAGAGCCTACGTACGGCGTTTACGAGTTTTTGGGTGAAGATGTAACTTCCTTAAACGAGCGCAAACGAATTGAATTGTACCGTAACCATATTGGTTTTGTATTTCAGGCTTATCACTTAATTGATGAAATGACAGTCTACGAAAATATCGAAGCACCATTGCTTTATAAAAAAGTAGGCAGCTCTGAACGTGCCAGCAGAATTGCGAATTTGTTGGATCGTTTTAATATCGTAGCTAAAAAAGATTTATTTCCCAATCAACTTTCCGGCGGTCAACAACAACTGGTAGGTATCGCAAGAGCTTTAGCTGCTCAACCAAGTATTATTTTAGCCGATGAACCTACAGGAAATTTACAATCGGCACAGGCAGAAGAAATTATGCAGCTTTTTCAACAATTGAATAAAGAAGATGGTATAACCATTATTCAGGTTACGCATTCGGAGAAAAACGCAACTTACGGAAACCGGATTTTACACCTCGCAGATGGCGTTGTAAAGGATGATGTAAAAATTTGAGTCAGAGGTATTAGGTTTTAAGTCAAATTTACTACTTAAAACGTATAACTTTGATTATGCAAAAATCTTTTATCGATCAAATGGGGCGGGAGATCACCATTAACTTCCCGCCCAAACGGATTATTTCGATTGTACCCTCACAAACGGAATTACTTTTTGATTTGGGATTGGATCAGGAGATCATAGGCTTAACGAAATTTTGCATTCATCCGATAGAAAAATTTGCCGGACGAACCAAGGTTGGCGGAACGAAAAAGCTAAATATTGATTTAATAAAAGATTTGCAGCCAGATTTAATTATTGGTAATAAAGAAGAGAATACGCAAAGCGATATAGAAGAATTAGCTGGAATTTTTCCAGTTTGGATGAGTGATATTTTTAACCTGGAAGATGCAAAAAAAACCATTTCGCAGATTGGGGAGTTGGTAGATAGGATGCCAGAAGCAGATTATCTAAATCATTTAATTTCTGCTGGTTTTAATGATCTTAAAACTTTGGCATTACAAAATCACATTGATAAAAGAGTTGCCTATCTTATTTGGCGCAAACCTTATATGGTTGCAGCTAAAAATACCTTTATTGATGATATACTTTTAATCAATGGAATGACAAATGTGGTGATGGTTAATCGTTATCCTGAAATTATGCTTGAGCAACTGAAAGCGCTAAGCTGTGAGCTGATTTTGCTTTCTTCAGAACCATATCCTTTTAAAGAAAAGCATATTGAAGAAATCCGAGCAGAAATACCTACTGCAAAAGTGATGCTGGTAGATGGCGAAATGTTCAGCTGGTATGGCAGTAGGTTGGTAAAGGCTGTGCAATATTTTTTTGAGTTTCAAAAAGAACTTTATTAGGCATTTAGTGTTGATCATTTATAATAAGTTATTCAGAAATAATTATGAAAAAAATACTCATACTTTCGCTTTTCGTGGCTGTAATATCAAGCTGCGGTTCCATGAGATCTGTTGCAACTGGCGAATCTATCTCAATTGAAGGAAAAATTACTAAAATGGGAATGACCACCTATCAATACGGTACACATAGTATAAATTATGCTGGTAAGCCATTCGCTTTAAGGAGCAGCAGCTTAAACCTCGATACCTACGTAGATAAACAAGTGGTCTTAAAAGGAACTAAAGTTTCTGGATACCCTTTAGAGGGCAGACCCGAACTAATCGAAGTATCGGAAGTGGTAATGAAATAATTATAGCAAATGGTGGGTTAGGGAATGTTGAATAGATGCACTGTTAAATTTTAACTAAACCTGATTGACGCGAAAAGCTCCCGATTCTTCTATCGGGACTTGCAGCAAAAGCAGGACTGATGTAACCGATAACCACAGCAATTGCTTTTCAAAAAATAATTTTAAAACTATTCTCGTTCAAAATTAACTACTTAGCAATTTCGACGAAAAATAATTTATAATTTATGGTAGATACTTTTTGATTATTCAATCTAGTTTCTATCTTTGCAGTCCAAAATAAATCCTAATTGCGGATGTGGCGTAATTGGTAGCCGCACCAGACTTAGGATCTGGCGCTTCACGGCGTGGGGGTTCGAGTCCCTTCATCCGCACAATACATGAAGCCGTTTCGATTAACATCGAAGCGGCTTTGTTTTTTAAAACATTGATTAATAGTAATTAATAATTGGTGTGCTAATTTAATTGATTGTTATGTGCCATTTGCTTCAAATCACATTACAAGCTTCAAAGTTAATTGCACATCTTAATACTCATAGCTTAAAAAATGAATATTACACAAGAAAAAACCGGCAACTTAAATGCTGTTGTAAAAATCAAAATCGCACCTGCAGATTATAGTGCAAAAGTAGAAAAAGCAATTAAAGACCAAGCAAAAAAGGCACAATTACCTGGTTTCCGTAAAGGGATGGTTCCTGCTGCTCACATTAAAAAAATGTATGGTAAAAGTATTTTGGTAGAAGAGGTTAACAACTTGTTAAACGATACACTATCTAATTACATTGCCGAGCAAAAATTAGAAATTTTAGGTCAGCCATTGCCACAAATGGATAATGAGCGTGAATTCAGATGGGATAATACAGATGAGTTTGAATTTGATTATGAATTAGGTTTAGCGCCTGCATTTGATGTAAATATTTCTTCGAAAGATAAATTTACCCAATATGTGGTTAAGGCTGATCAAGAAACTTTAGAAAGCCGAATCAAAAATATCCGCCGCAGTTATGGCAAAATGACCAACCCAGAAGTGGCTACTGAAACCGATGTGTTATATGCCGAAATGGTGCAATTGGGTGCTGATGGTTCTGTTTTTGAAGGTGGAATCACAAATACGGCTACCATCCGTTTAGATTTAATTACAGATAAAAAAGTACTTAAATCTTTAGTGGGTTTAAAGAAAGATGATGTGGCTATAGTTGATGTTCAAAAAACTTTTGAAGATAAGGCTGCAATTGCTAAAGCACTTAATATATCTGAAGAGGATGCCGCAGATTTAAAATCGAACTTCCAATTAACTGTTAAAAACGTTAATCGTTTGGAAGAATCAGATTTAAATCAAGAGTTTTTCGATAAACTATTCGGAGAAGGCACTGTAACTGATGAGGCTGGTTTTAGAGCTAAAATTCAAGAAGAAGTAGAAAGCATGTTTACCCAAGATTCGGAACGTAAATTATCAAACGATATTTATGAAGAACTTTTAAAGAAACATTCTTTTGATTTACCAGATGAGTTTTTACGTCGTTGGTTAAAAGCTACAAATGAAAAACTAACGGACGAAGAATTGGCAGAAGGTTATGATGATTTTGCTAAAAATCTTAAATGGACTTTAATCGAAAACAAAATCATTAAGGATAACAGCATCGAAATTAAATATGAAGATGTAGTTGCTGCAGCTAAAGCGAAATTAGATGCTCAATTTAGAATGTATAGCCCAAGTCCACTTCCTGAAGATCAGTTGGCGCAATATGCAGTTCAATTTTTACAAGATAAAGAAAATGCCAACCGTACTTTTGAAGAAGTAAAAGCGGCAAAAACTTTCGAGCAAATTAAATCTATCGTTACCTTGGATCAACAGGATATTGATTATGATAAGTTTGTGGCCTTGGAGAAATAGGGGATAGCATAGGGCATGGAGCATAGTGCTTTGAATGTCTTTGTTTTGTGTAGAATCAATTTAAAATCTTATTTTGTTTGATGGCAAAGTTTAGATTTCAAGACCTTTTAATATGGCAAAGAGCCATTGTTATTGGTGATAAATTAATTGACATATCTGAGCAATTAGAAGAAATAAAAAAAATTAGATTCGCAGAGCAGCTTCGAGGGGCTGCTCTTAGCATATCTAATAATATTGCTGAAGGCTCTGGTTCTAATTCCAATCCAGATTTTAAGAGATTTCTAAATTATGCTCATCGATCTATTTTCGAAAATGCCAATATTCTATTAGTATTGAATTTAAGATCGTTGGTATCTGACAAAGATTTGTCAGATTTGTTAGAAGATTTAGATATTTTAGCAAGAATGATATCAAATTTTTCGAAGAGTTTGAAATCTTGAGTGCTATATTGTCAGTGATTATGATGTGGTATACTCTTTGACTATCCAACTATAATTGAAATATTATTTATATTTTGGTTTTTTATTATTCACGAACTATGGGGACAGGAACTTCAAGCGCTATGCCCTCTGCTAAAAACCCTTAAAATGAACATAGATCCACAAGAATTTAGAAAATTTGCCGTTAAACATCAAGGAATTGGTGGGTTACACGTAGATAAATTTATAGCACAGGCTAATCTGAATCCACAAAGCATGACGCCTTATATTATTGAAGAACGCCAGTTGAATGTTGCTCAAATGGATGTTTTTTCAAGATTAATGATGGATCGTATCATCTTTTTAGGCGATGCGATTTATGACGGAAATGCCAATATTATTCAAGCACAGTTGTTGTTCTTACAATCAACAGATGCGGATAGAGATATTCAGATTTATATTAACTCTCCAGGTGGTTCGGTGTATGCCGGTTTAGGTATTTACGATACTATGCAATACATCCAGCCAGATGTAGCTACCATTTGTACAGGTATAGCAGCATCAATGGGTGCGGTTTTATTGGTTGCTGGTGCAAAAGGTAAACGTGCCGCTTTACCACACTCAAGAGTAATGATTCACCAACCATCAGGAGGTGCACAAGGCGTGGCTTCTGATATGGAAATCAACTTGAGAGAAATGTTGAAATTGAAAAAAGAATTATACGATATAATTTCAGAGCACTCTGGCCAAACTTACGATTGGGTGGAGAAAGCTTCAGATCGCGATTACTGGATGACTGCCGATGAGGCAAAAGGATTTGGTATGGTTGATGAAGTTTTATCGAGAAACGCAAAGAAAGATGGCGAAACAAAATAAAGAATCCCGTTGCTCATTCTGCCATTCTGGCAAGCATGAAACTTTAATGTTAATTGAGGGCATGGATGCATTTATCTGCGATAAATGTGTAACCCAAGCCAATCAATTGCTTGCGCAAGAATTAGGAACCAAGAACACAAAAAATATTCAAGCGGCAATTTCTTTACTTAAACCTTTAGAAATTAAACAACACTTGGATCAGTATGTAATTGGTCAGGATGATGCAAAGAAAGTATTATCGGTAGCAGTTTACAACCATTACAAACGTTTGAATCAAAAGGTTGATAAAGACGAGATAGAGATTGAAAAATCGAATATTATGTTGGTGGGAGAAACCGGAACTGGTAAAACGCTTTTGGCTAAAACCATTGCTAAAATTTTGCATGTACCTTTTTGTATCTGCGATGCAACAGTTTTGACAGAAGCTGGTTACGTTGGTGAGGATGTTGAAAGCATTTTAACCCGTTTACTTCAAGCTGCTGACTATGATGTTGCCGCTGCAGAACGTGGTATCGTGTATATTGATGAAGTGGATAAAGTGGCCCGTAAAAGCGATAACCCCTCAATCACTCGTGATGTATCAGGTGAAGGCGTTCAGCAGGCATTGTTAAAAATTTTGGAAGGTACGGTTGTAAATGTCCCACCTCAGGGCGGGCGTAAACATCCAGATCAGAAAATGATACCAGTTAACACGAATAATATTTTATTTATTTGTGGTGGAGCATTCGATGGTATCGAACGCAAAATTGCCAACCGTTTACGCACACAGGCCGTTGGTTACAAAGTGAAGAAAGATGAGGCAATATTAGACCTTAAAAATCTTTACAAGTACATCACACCGCAAGATTTAAAGTCATTTGGTTTGATTCCAGAATTAATTGGACGTATTCCAGTTCTTTCTCACTTAAATCCGTTGGATAAAGAATCATTGCGCAACATTTTAACTGCACCAAAAAATTCGTTAATCAAGCAATATGTAAAGCTTTTTGCTTACGAGGATGTTAACTTGGTTTTTGAAGATGATGTTTTGGATTTTATTGTTGATAAAGCAATGGAGTACAAATTGGGTGCCCGTGGTTTAAGGTCGATTTGCGAAGCGATTATGTTGGATGCGATGTTTGATACACCAACGCAGACGGATGTCAAGGAGTTGCACATCAATCTTGATTATGCGATAGAAAAATTTGAAAAGGCCGACTTTAAAAAGTTACAAGCTGCATAAAAAAATCAAATCCTTCCCGCAAATCGGGAGGGATTTTTTTTAATACAATATTTATTAACGCTATGCGCCTGGCGCTATGCTCAAAGCTATTATAATGAACGAAGAAAAAGACGTAAAAAAAGACGAGGCCATTGTTGAAAAGGCCAAAAAAGTAAAAGAAGTTGAAAGTCCTGTTAAATCTGGATTAAAATCGAAAGACGAAATCGTTAAAAATTGGTTGCCAAGATACACGGGCAGACCATTGGATCAATTTGGAGACTACATTCTTTTAACCAATTTCAGTAAATATTTATCCATGTTTTCTGAATGGAATGATAACGCACCGATTATGGGCTTAGATAAGCCAATGCAAAGTGTTACCGCCAATGGAATTACGCTTATTAACTTTGGTATGGGAAGTCCGCTTGCTGCAACCATGATGGATTTATTAACTGCGATTAGACCTAAGGCTGTTTTATTTTTAGGGAAATGTGGTGGTTTAAAAAAGAAAAATCAATTGGGCGATTTAATTCTTCCAATTGCGGCCATTAGGGGAGAAGGAACATCAAACGATTACTTACCTGCAGAAGTCCCAGCATTACCGGCCTTCGCATTGCAGAAAGCAATTTCGACTACCATTCGTGATCATGGCAGAGATTACTGGACTGGAACATGTTATACCACAAACCGTAGGGTTTGGGAGCATGATAAAGAATTTAAAAAATACCTTAAAACACTGCGTGCTATGGCGGTTGATATGGAAACTGCAACCATTTTCACCACAGCGTTTGCAAATAAAATCCCTGCTGGTGCATTATTGCTTGTTTCAGATCAGCCCATGATTCCTGAAGGGGTTAAAACTGCAGAAAGTGATAGCAGTGTAACCGAGAAATATGTAGAAACGCATTTAAGAATTGGTATCGATTCGTTAAAACAATTAATTAATAATGGATTAACGGTAAAGCACTTATTGTTTTAATCGTCGGTTAATTATTAGTTAAATCAAATGCATAAATGTTCGTCCTTCCGAACTTTTTCAGGATTTTATTGCATTTATCTTACGAGGAGTAATGTGATGTTTGAAGATCGGTTTGCCGGTCTTTTTTTATGTGCTATTAGTTTAAGGGCAGGGATGAAAATGAGGGTAATCGCTTTAAGATGCCAACCTGCATGGAAATAGCCGCGTAAATGTATATATTTTTAGTTTCAACCGTCTTTGCGAGGAGGACGACGAAGCAATCTCATACTTAGTTACATTACAAAATGAGATTGCCACAGCCGAAGAAAAACCGGCTTTGCAATGACGCACAAGTTAGTGGGAGGTTAGGTAGTTGCTCCTTTACCTGAAATTTAATGCATAAAAAAGGCCGACAAATTTGTCGGCCCCTAATTATAAATGTTATATAAAAAGTATAAAGTCTTAACCTAAATATGACTTTAAGATTTTACTTCTTGATGTATGACGTAAGCGTTGTAATGCTTTGTCTTTAATCTGTCTCACACGTTCACGTGTAAGGTTAAATTTCTCGCCGATCTCCTCTAAAGAAAGTGGGTGATTAGAACCTAGACCAAAGAATAATACGATAATTTCTCTTTCTCTTTCTGTTAAAGTAGATAGAGAACGTTTAATCTCTTCAGATAATGATTCGTTGATTAATGAACTATCTGTATTTGGCTCATGGTTTTCCAATACATCCAATAATGTATTTTCTTCTCCTTGAACGAATGGGGCATCCATTGATACGTGGCGGCCAGAGTTACTTAAGGTATCAGAGATCTTATCAACAGTCGTTTCTAAAATATCTGCCAATTCTTCAGGAGACGGCTCACGCTCATATTCCTGCTCTAATTTAGAGAAGGCTTTACTGATTTTACTTAATGAACCAACCTGATTCAAAGGTAAACGTACAATACGGCTTTGCTCTGCAATAGCTTGCAAAATAGACTGACGAATCCACCAAACGGCATAAGAAATGAATTTGAAACCTTTTGTCTCATCAAAACGCTTTGCAGCTTTGATCAAACCTAAGTTACCTTCATTAATTAAATCTCCTAAAGTTAAACCTTGATTTTGATATTGTTTTGCAACAGATACTACGAAACGTAAATTGGTTTTAGTTAATCGCTCTAATGCAGCTTGATCGCCTTCACGAATCTTTCTTGCTAAAATTACCTCTTCCTCTGCTGTTATTAAATCTACTTTACCAATTTCGTGTAGGTACTTATCTAACGACTGACTTTCACGGTTGGTAATGGATTGCGTTATCTTGAGTTGTCTCATTTATACGTTTTGTGTGCTCTTTAATTGTTGAAGTGTGCAAAGTTACGAAATTGTATAGCAATCCGAAAGGATAAAATGCTGAAAATGTTGCCGTTTGCACATGTTTTTTACAGTTTTACTTACAACAAAAATCATTCCAATAAAGTTTTTGACGGTATTTATTAATATGATCTTAATTTAATTGTTATTCGGTTATTATTTATTGTAAATCAATAAATATATTTTGATTTATGATAAATATATTTTTATGTTTGTGTTGTAAAAATTAAACAAATATGACGCAAGTGATATTTTCTATTCAATAGTAATTTTTAAATCAACGCTTTTGCTATTAAAACCGAAGGTATTTCCCAATATGTAAAAAAGACAATTTTTTGTGATGACAGATAAAACTTTTAAAATCTCTAAGCAAGCAGGTATAAGCCTAATTATTATTGCGTTAACAACAATCATTAGTGGCCTTTTTACCGCTTACGGTAATTATAGAGATGGCTCTATTGCTGTAAAGTTAATGGAAGTTAATGCAAAGCAAAAAACGAAAGTTGTAGGTGTGGGCAAGTTTACAAATAGTAATGTTGGCGTGTATGAATTTAAGCCTACAATGGCACAAGCAATTATATTATCCGAAAGTGGACTCAGTGGTATGGGGGCGGCTACATTGTTTTACTTAATGTTAGGCGGAGCAATTTTAACTTTAAGTTACAAAAACTTAGGGATGCTTGAAAACATAACTGAAACTAGACTTTGGCAGGCTGTTGCATTAGGTGGAATTTTATTTTTCGCCTTAAAATTTTTGTCTAAATTTTTGATTAACAACTATGTTAGTAAATTGGTAGGGCATGAGTTTAAATACTTTCAGGATACAACCTTAGCCCTCAACTTTACCATACTTTCTTTAATTGCGGTACTAGCAATCATTTATGATTTGCTTTCTTATTCAAGAAAGCTAAAAGAAGAAAACGATTTAACAATTTAAATTTACGCCAAAACTATTCCATGCCAATAATTATAAATTTAGATGTTATGCTTGCCCGTCGTAAAATGTCGCTTACAGAGTTGAGCGAAAGGGTAAGCATTACTATGTCTAACTTATCAATACTTAAAACTGGTAAGGCTAAGGCTGTTCGTTTAGAGACCTTAGAATCTATTTGTAGTGTTCTAGATTGTCAGCCTGGCGATATTTTGGAGTTTCGCCCAGAAATGTAACCGAAGAACAATTTACTTAACTAAAATAAACCTGATAGAAGGAAAATACTTTAAATGGCTTTTAAAGTTACTAACGCTTATAGGCAATTAGCTAGTTAGCGTTAGTAACTTTGCCATTAAAAGATTGAAGTGATAGCGGGACTTTCGGTACCGAAGTACACAAAAACCTGATTTTCAAAATATTTTTACCACCTAAGAAATTTAAAGTCATTCAAGCTAAGACGTTGTAAATTTTGAAACAAAAAAACCTTCCAGTTTACACTGAAAGGTTTCTATATCTTAAGACCTCGCTTTAAGCTTTCTGCTTATTATGCTTGTTCAGCCAATACTTTAGTTACTAAATCAGCTGCTTCTTTTAAAGCAATTGCCGAGTAAACTTTAAGTCCAGATTCATCGATTAATTTCTTAGCCTCTTCTGCGTTTGTACCTTGTAAACGGCAGATAATTGGCACAGGGATATTTCCGATCTCCTGGTAAGCATCGATAACACCTTGCGCAACACGGTCGCAACGAACAATACCACCAAAAATGTTAATTAAAATAGCTTTTACGTTAGGGTCTTTCAAAATAATGTTGAAAGCAGCTTTAACTGTTTGTGCATTTGCAGTTCCACCTACGTCTAAGAAGTTGGCAGGCTCACCACCAGCCAATTTAATAATATCCATAGTTGCCATTGCCAAACCAGCACCGTTAACCATACAACCTACGTTACCATCAAGGTTAACAAAGTTTAAGTTACTTGCACTTGCTTCAACTTCCATTGGATCTTCTTCAGCAGTATCACGCATTGCTGCATAATCAGCATGACGATATAATGCGTTTTCATCGATATCAACCTTAGCATCAACAGCGATAACTTTGTCATCAGAAGTTTTTAATACTGGGTTAATTTCGAACATTGATGAATCAGTAGTATCGTAAGCTTTATACAAAGCAGTTACAAATTTTACCATTTCTTTGTGTGCAGCACCGCTTAAACCTAAGTTAAACGCTACTTTACGAGCCTGGAAACCTTGTAAACCTACTTTCGGATCAATTTCTTCTTTGAAGATTAAGTGTGGTGTATGCTCAGCAACTTCTTCGATATCCATACCGCCTTCAGTACTGTACATAATAATATTGCGACCTTTTGCACGATCTAACAATACAGAAATATAATATTCTTTAGTTTCAGAAGCACCTGGATAATAAACATCCTGAGCAACTAAAATCTTACTCACTAATTTACCTTCTGGTCCGGTTTGAGGTGTAACCAATTGCATACCAAGAATATCGGTAGCGCGTTGCTTTACTTCATCAAGGTTTTTGGCTAATTTTACGCCACCACCTTTACCGCGACCACCTGCGTGGATTTGTGCTTTAATTACAACCCAATCAGAGTTATAATCAGTTTTCAGTTGCTTAGCAGCCTCAACAGCTTGCTCTGGAGTGTCGGCAACAATTCCTTCTTGAACGTTAACACCGAAACTTTTTAATATTTGTTTACCCTGGTATTCGTGAATATTCATTTGCTACAAAATTTGCCCAAAGCTACAATTTCAAACCCTTTAAACAAATAGATATTTCCGTTTTTTTCTAGAAAATGAACGTTTTGTGTTAATCGGGAAATACATCCCTGCTAATGCTGCAATCTTTTGATTTTTGGAGTTGACAACCTTAATTGCAAATTTCTACGGAAAGTTATCAACTCCTAAAAAAAATCAAAAGTATTTCCGCGTTTATCAGGTTTATATACTAAGTATCTGGCTCCTGGCTGCTGAACAAATTATAATACCTTCTTTGCAAGTGCTTTTACTTCTTTCTTAAAAGCAGTATCGAATACGGGCTTGGCAGGTGCTCTGGTTTTTAAGTTGTATACAAAATAATCAACTTCATCTTTATCATCAAAAACCTTATCACCATTGGTATCTTTTATTAAATCCATAAAAATTAAGTCATGCTTAGTGTCAATTTTCCAGGTATACACTGCATAATTTTCTGGGGAAATTTGGGTAAAAGATTTCCCTTCCAAACTAGAGATAAACAGCTTGTGTGGATCTTTGGAAGTCAACTTTTTATCGCCATCGAAATCAGAATTAATAACCTCATAATAAATGTAACTATTTGATAATATGGAAGATTGATTTGAGTTTTGATCTGAAGAGCCAATATTAAATTTACTGATAATTAGTTTTTTATTGGTGAGTAGTTCGCTCTTTCCAGATACCACATTATGGAAAACTAAATTCCAGTAGTTTGTTTTTCCACCACGGGAATAACTCTCAAACTTTTCAGTATTTAGGTTAAGTGGATAAATAATTATATCGTTACTATTAATAATTATTGAGGAACTATATTTTATATGGGTTTCAAAACTGCTTTCGGTACTTGCCTTTTCCTCTGTAGATATACTTTTATCTGTACTTGAACATGATAATAAAAATACAGTAAGTGCAAATAAGCTAATATAAATTTTTTGTTTCATGGCGTTAACTTTTTGTGGGATTAATAATGTGGTTTGGGTGTTGCGATGTAAAATCGCATTAACTTCCCGCGATTGGCGATCCAAAAATGCCTACTGCCATTTCTGCCCAGATTAAAAACAATACAATTAAGATTACTACCAAAGCAATGGTTCGGCTTGTGCCGGTTTTCATGTTTCTGATCACCAATTCTATTGCTACTCCTGTACTTAAAAGTAATATTCCAGCCGCAACAAAGTCTGATAGTGTCCAATTTACCTCGTTAGTAAATTGCATTGCAATTAATGGAATGCATAAAATTAAGGCGATTACGGTTAAAATAATAGTTATTCTTAATTTAAAAGGGTTCATTGTTTCTTGATTTTTCATGATGTTTTTTGTTGTAATTAACTTATGAATTTTAACGATTATTTCGAATGGGTATTAAAGAATAAATAGATTAGATTATGATGTTTGGATGATTTCGGAAGATTCGAAATTAAAAGATTTATTGTCGCTCAAATTGTACAAAATCGCTTTTCCGGCAACTTTGCCAAGCTTGAATTTCATTTTTCTGAAGTATTGAAAAAAATTAAGTTTACCCGCCCTAAATAATTTTTGATGTGCAAACCAAACAACTAAACTGGTACAGATAAAAAAGCAGGAGTAAGCATTGTAGGCGATGAATTTTGAAAGATTATTTTTACTATTAAAAATGATATATAACCTTTCCTTCTGAAATGTGATGTGGGCTGCCTCATCAATTAAAATATCGGTACATATTTGTTTTAGTAAGCTACAGTTGGTAGCGTCTTTTAATGCCTGATAAAAAATTTGTGCAGCACTTTCAACAGTAATTACAGCGATAGTCCATAATTCCATATTGGTGTTGTAATATCTAATTTTTCTAAACATGGTATCGCCCCAATCTTTATTAATTCTCGGTTCATCAATTAAATCGAGATATTTCCCTAAGTTATTTCCATGCTTTTGTTCTTCTCTGATAAATAATTTTACGCTATTCGGGTATTCATGATCATTTATCTTATTGGCATATTTATTTGCTGCATGTAATAAATGTTTGCCTTCTGAAGTTTCTCCTAACTGCCAAGCCTGTAATGATTTAACAATATTGCTTTTTTCGGATTTTGTGAGCATAGGTTGTAAAGACCAATCGATGCGATTAACCGTTGCATTTTTTGTGAAATAGTTTGTCCAGTACTGTGATGAATGAGTTTTCATAAGATTTATTTTGTATGTGGTTCGTTAATCTGTATCTCAAAAATATTTTCTACAAGGTGGGCTATAACAAACCATGCTAAAGAAGCTATGGCGATAATCATAGCAATAATTTTGTGGTGCTTTTTCATTTTTTGATACCAAAATATTTTGCCATATTCCAATCCTGCAAATTCCATGAAAGCCAGCTCACCTCATTGTATCGCTCTTTAAAAGAGGTGATTCTATTATTTAATCTCTTCTGAAGTTGCCCTTCATCTGAACTGTAAAGAATTGCGTTTGCTGGAACTTTGCTGCCAAAGTTTGTACTCAATTCTTTTTTATATTTATCAATTGTTGGTAGGGTTTTATCGGATAAGGATAGCAGATAATCCGGATCGAAAGCAATGGTTTCTCTATGCGCAAAATTGTATTTCACGATAGTAACATCCCAATTGATTGTAGTAAAAGCAAGAAGCAGGATATACCAAATATTACCATTTATTCTCAAGAGATAAAAGAAGGATTTTTGCTTTGCTACCTTAATAAAAACGGTAATTAAACCCACAATACAAAGTATGGCAAAAACACATACCCCGATTCTTTTATAGGTTAAACCATACACTTCTATATAGTGCGCATCTCTGATGAAAACAGAAATAATCAGTAGAAAATTCTGAATCATCCATGCATAAGCCAATACTTTAAGTGTTTTGCTTTTCGAGTAAAAGTTTAAATTTCCTCTAAAAAAATAAACAATTATGGCCATGGCCAAAATGATGCTGAATATCAAAGAATTTGTACCATCATGTAATTCGGCAGCATAATTTGTTTCTGCAAGCTGTTTTTCATGTCCTAACCAAAGCCACCAAATATCAATTCCATTTAAAACAAGCAAGAGAAAATTTAAAGCAATAAAAGAGATTAAAGCAATAATGTATTCCGTTTTTAATGCCATTTTTTTAGAGATTACTCTTCCCATAAATATTTGAGCCATCTCGTTCCACAGTGTTTTTATCCTATTAGTGCTTTTCTTGCGATGTAAGTCTTCATCCATATTTAATTCGATTTTCTCGAAAACATGATCGTAAAATGTGATAAGTAATCCACCGGTTAAAGCTAAACCAAGACAGAAATGAATGAAGCGTTCGAAACTTAAATCATTAAATATGAATCCAAATACTTGCGTTAGTACTTTTGCAATGTTGTCTCCAAGTTCTGATGCGTATTTTTCGAAGATTGCATTGGCGCCACTGTAGATCCCGATAAAAATAAACACCATAATTAATGGGAGGATGATATATTTTAGAGGTCGTAGCAATGGCCTGACTTTGAATTTTCCGATTTGAAGATCAGATAAGCGTCTGAAAGCTGTTGCGGGTATAGCAATAATTTGCAAGCCTACAGCCATAAATGCTATCCACACAGATCTTATGCTTTGATAATGCGAGAAACCAACAAATAATAAAAAACTCACGTAGTAGGTAGCAAGCGATAGATCGGAATTGTTAACAACCACCATTACTGCAGCAAATAAGTGTGCAAGTGCATAAATTTTAAACTGATTTGTTTTAGCAACTTCACCATTTAAGAAAGTAATTGTGAGCACAAATAAACTATAAATCAATTGGTTAAGGGCCAGTCTTTCATGCCAAAAGATCACGCTAAATAGGATTCCGCCGATTGCGGTAGCCAATAAGAGAAAATTAGATTTTGTTTTCATTTTAAAAAGCGATTGTGAGTACAATGAAGAAATACAGTATTGCAATAGGAATAATAACCAACATTTTATATGCAGTTAGGATAGAGATATTTCTATTTTCGGTATAAACGAAAGAGGAGATTATTAAAGCAGAGAATACAATAAGATTAAATATTAGGGTGAACAATAAATATTTCTGCCCTAACATGATCAATATACCTGCTTTGCTAATGGAGAAAATGATCAAAAGAATTGTTCCAATGATGAATGAGTAAAAGGTGGTTTTCTTACCTATTTTAATAATTAATAGCTCTAGTGATTTCATATTTTAAAAGTGCTTTGTTTTTCAAAGTGTATGTTCAAAAAAAATGTTTTAAAGTTTATTGATCATTTTTTCTAGTGCATCTAAATGCGCTTTGAAAGCTTGTTTTCCTAAATTGGTAATGGTGTAGGTGGTACTAGTTTTTCGACCAATAAAACCTTTATGTACCTTAATAAATTCAGCCTGCTCCAAGGTGTTTAAATGTGAGGCCAAATTTCCGTCAGTTAATTCCAACATCTGTTTTAAATCGTTAAAGCTAATTTCATCGTTTACAATAAGCATCGACATTACACCCAGCCGAATCCGGCTGTCGAATATTTTATTAAGATCTGCTATTGGGTTTTTCATTTTATTGGCCTTTCTCGTATTTAAAATACATTACCAATCCATAAATAATGTGAAGTACACCAAAACCAAATGCCCAAAATATCAAACCATAACCTATATAAAACATGCAAACCAAACCTAAAATGATCTCCAGAAAGCCTAAATATCGTATATCGCTGAAAGTGTATTTGCTGGCATTGATCAATGCTAATCCATAGAAAATTAAGCAGGAAGGCGCAATAATGGCATAAGTATGAGCATGATTAATCAATAAAGCAATGATGAATAATCCACCCACTACCAATGGAATGGCCAGGTTAACCAGCAAAGATTTTGAAGTTTTATCCCAAATGGGCAAATTGTTTTTTTGGCTTTTGCGGTACGTGAACAAGATTCCACCAGCTAAAGCAATTACCAAAACAAATACACCCAGTTTAAGCAGGTTAAATTCTAAATCCATTTCTCCCTCAACACCATAACTGTAACCTCTTTTATTTATGAATTTATCAATTTCATCGTTTGCGAAGTAAGCACCCATCAAAGCAATTACACCAGCAAAAACGCCAGATAAACCACTTAATGAAATAAATCTTGATGATCTATCCATCATCTGCCTGATGTCTTTTAATGCATTTAGTTGATCTTCTGAATTACTCATTTTGAAAGTGCTTTGTTTTTCAAAGTTAAATAAGAAAATGATATTTGCAAACTTTTTTATAAAATGATTTAAAAGATATCATCCGCATGATTGTACTGGTCAAAAGATTAAGCAGATTAATTTTTGGTTGATTGGACAGATTTTTTATCAATTTTTATTATTAGCATCATGACTTATAACTTACAACCTATAACCTATAACTTGAAATAGAACTTACAACCTGTAACTTATAACTCAAAAATTAGAACTTCCTACTTAAAACTTTTAACTATTTTTACGCCATGCTAAAAGCCACAGGAATAAGAAAATCTTACGGAAACCTACAAATATTAAAAGGCGTTAATTTTGAAGTGCAAAAAGGAGAGATTGTGAGTATTATTGGTCCATCTGGAGCAGGTAAAAGTACTTTGCTGCATATTCTCGGAACATTGGATAAACCAGATGATGGGACTGTTGAGCTTAAAGGAACTATTATTAATAAATTAAGCGGAGAGTTGTTAAGTGCTTTTCGCAATCAGAATATTGGTTTTGTATTTCAGTTTCACCATTTGTTGCCAGAATTTAGCGCATTGGAGAATGTTTGTATACCAGCTTTCATTGCCAAAACCAACAAAAAGCAGGCGGAAATCAGGGCTTTAGAATTGCTCGATTTATTTGGATTGAAAGATAGGGCACATCACAAACCCAACCAGTTATCTGGAGGTGAACAACAGCGGGTGGCCATAGCTAGAGCATTAATTAATAATCCTTCCATTATTTTAGCTGATGAACCTTCAGGTAATCTTGATTCGGAAAATGCATCGGCATTACACCAACTCTTTGTTACTTTAAGAGATAACTTTCAGCAAACCTTCGTAATTGTAACGCACAATGAACATTTGGCAAAAACAAGCGACCGTGTGGTGACTATGAAAGATGGATTAATTGTATAGGACTAGCAACTAGTGCAACAATTTAACATTAAAACAATTTAACAATATAACATTTACATTGAAAATATTAATCACAGGCGGAAATAATGCCAAAGCCTTAAAATTGATGAAGGCTTTTCCAACTCATTTTGTTCTTTTAGCCGATTATGGTGAAGTTCCAGGAATTGTTACTGAACATTACGCTTTTACATCTTTGGGAGAACTAAATAAAGACAGCATTGCACATATTCTACTTAATTTTTGCATAACAGAAGGTATTGACTGCATCATCCCGTTACATGATTATGAAGTGGATCCCTTGGCAAAATCGGCGGTTTTGTTTCATGAATATGGAATTCAGGTTTTAACGCCTCCTGCTGATGTGCTTTTAAATTATATCTCTGGTGATAAAAATACCTTTCAAAATTTCGCAGTTTTTATTCATGGTGAATGCATTTTTGCAAATGGTGGAGAAATTTTTATTAAGCAAAATGAGGTGATGAATGGCGTTTTCGGTTACAATAATCCCGATGATGACTTAAAATTATTTACTGTTTAATATGGATGCCTATCAAATTGTAAAAGAAAAGCAAATCGTAATTTTCGAGCTCGATGATGTAATATATCCTCAAAAAGATTATTTGCTTCAGGTTTATTATTTATTTGCACAATTTATCGAGTACAGCGAGCAAAAAAACGCTCAGACTATTTTGGAATTTATGCGTGAAGAATTTGAGCAATTCGGAGCGGATAACCTATTTCAAAAAACAGCAACAGCGTTTAATATCGATCAGAAATACGAATACAATTTCAATTTATTGCATCTAAATGCCCGATTGCCCTTAAAACTTTTGTTGTTCAAAAACCTGCTTGAGTTTATGCAGGAGTTGGTGATAGAAAGAAAAAAAATATTTATTGTTACGGCTGGAAATCCAGAGCAGCAATTGAATAAAATCAAGCAGATAGAATGGAATGGTTTGGAAAAATACCTAACCGTTTATTTTGAGGAAGAGATGGGAATCAGTAAGGGAAATATTTTTCAGAAGATACTAAACGACAATAATTTATCTTCAAATGATGCGTTAGTTGTTGGTGCAAATAATTATGATAAACAGCAATCCAACTTAATTAATTTGCCGTATATTGTGTCACTAGAAATTTACAAATAAATATGTTAAGAAAAGTTAATGTGAAAAGAGGTGTTCTATTCTTTATGATTGGAACAGCAGGGTTTTTAGCTTCTTGTAAAAAAAACACAACAGAACCAGATGCAACATCATCTACGCCTGTTGCAGAAAAAAACACGTTGCAAACGCCAACAAACAATCGTGATTTTTTAACACGAGATTCTATTTTTCTGTATGCGAAACAAACTTATTTTTGGAATGTGGGCATGCCTGATTACGATACTTTTAACCCAAGAAAGTACGCAAGTGATAATCAAGTGTTATCTGCGTTGGCAGCTTTGCCAAGTACGGGAGGAAAAGATAAATATTCCTTTATTGATGACGGAACAGTTGCCGGTCAGTTGGGTGGCGTAAGTGGCGATTATGGTTTCTCTGCTAATTACGACGCTACTAATTTATTACGGGTTAAATCTGTTTATGCAACTTCTCCAGCTGGAGTTGCAGGCTTAAAAAGAGGTTATCAGATTACACGTGTAAATGGTAAAACTACGTTAAGAACCAGCCAAAGTGATATCGATAATTTAAATGATGGTATTTTTGGTAGTAACCCAAGCATTTCAATGACTGTTGTAAAACCTGATGGTACCTCACAAGATTTAGTGATTAACAGAGGTAGCTATAATATCAACCCAATTTTATACTCCAATACTTATACCGTTGGTGCGAAAAAAGTAGGTTACATCGTTTTCAATAGCTTCACTACAAATTCAGTTCCTCTGTTGGATGAGGCCTTTACTAAATTTACAACCAATGGAATTACTGAATTAATTGTTGATTTACGTTATAATGGAGGGGGTTCTGTTGCTACCTCTGAAGCTTTTACCAATTTGATTGCGCCTGCATCGCAAAACGGAAAAATTATGTATACCACTTATTGGACCCAAACCATGCAAGATGGTAATGCAACAATATTACAAAACCAAAAGTTTTATGCCAAAGGAAATGATGGCGTAACCCGTTTATACTCATTTTTCGATTATTCATACAAACCAACACCTGCGGCAGGAAATCAGGAAGTTTTTGCTAAACGCGGAAATTTAAACGGCTTAACCAGAGTTTACTTTTTGGTTGCCGGAGGCACAGCATCGGCTAGTGAGTTACTGATTAACAATTTAAAACCAATTATGGATGTGAAGTTAATCGGCAGAAAAACTTATGGTAAGCCAGTTGGCTTTTTCTCTATCCGAATTGATAAAAAGGACTTATACATTCCTCAATTCCAAACTAAAAATCAAGCTGGTTTTGGCGATTATTTTGATGGAATGGCAGTAGATAAGGATTTGGTTGATGATTTAACGAAAGACTTTGGTGATCCATCTGAAAAGTTATTGGCGCAAGCTTTAAATTATTCTGCAACTGGAGCCTTTACATCTTACTTAAAAGATAATGCACTAAGTAGCACTACCGGTGTATCGAGACAGGTGATCGATAGTAATAACGAAAAACTAGATCACGAATTTAAAGGAATGGTCGAAACCCGAAAACTGAAGTTTAAATAAACAATACTTTACACAAGCCTCGATGAGAATCGAGGCTTTTATTTTTATCTTAATATTACATAAAATGATTCTTTATGGTTGTTTTTCTTCTAAAATTTTAATAAGCTTGTTTAACATTAATCGTTAAAAAGAAGCTATGCCAATAGAAATTGTAGAAAAGGAACATATAGGCTATTTAAATATCATCAATGCTAAAGAAGATCACACAGCAGAATTAAAAAGTAAACTCGATGAGGCTCAAAGACTTGGTAATGAGTTTAAATCTAAAGCAGTCATCACTTTTAACACTACAATTGGTCCAAAACGTGTAGATACTACAGTTTGGGCAGTTACAGAGAAATACATTCAACTCAAAAATAATATACATATCCCAATCAAAAGTTTGATCGATATAGATTTTTAGGTTGTTTTTTTAAGGAAATAAATCATCCCGCATTTATTAACCTTAGCCTAAAAATAAATGAGTACGCTCCACAAAATCGCTTTAACTTTTATAAAATCCATTGGTCCGGTAAATGCCAAAAACTTGCTGGCCTATTGTGGCAGTGCAGAAGCCATTTTTTCGGCTACAAAAAATCAACTGCTACAAATTCCGGGAATTGGAGAAAAAACTGTAGATGCAATACTAAATACCGACGCCTTGAAAAGGGCAGAGGAAGAGCTTAAATTTATTGAAAAACATGGTATAGAAGTGCTATTCTTTTCTGATGAAAACTATCCTAAAAGATTAAAGAACTGCTTCGATTCTCCTATTTTACTTTATTTTAAAGGTAAAGCAGATTTAAATCATCCGCGTATCATTAGCATTGTTGGAACACGTAATGCAACCGAATACGGTAAAATATTATGCAAACAACTTTGTGAAGTTTTGGCACCTTACAATGTTTTAATAATAAGTGGTTTGGCTTATGGTATTGATGTTACGACACACAAGGAGTGCATCGCCAACGATATTCCAACAGTTGGTGTTTTAGGGCATGGGTTAGATAGGTTATATCCGCAGATTCATAAACCTGTATCTCGAAAAATGGTTTTAAATGGAGGTTTGCTTACCGATTTCCCAACTTTAACAAATCCCGACAGACAAAATTTTCCGCAACGAAATCGAATTATTGCGGGCATTGCCGATGCTACAATTGTGGTGGAGGCATCAATTAAAGGTGGCGCATTAATCACTGCTGAAATTGCAAACTCATACAATAAAGATGTTTATGCTTTTCCCGGTAGAACCAATGATGTGTTTTCAGAAGGTTGTAATTTTCTTATTAAAACCAATAGAGCAGCGTTAATAAATACTGCAAATGATTTAATTTATTATCTCGGTTGGGACGATAAAGTGAAAGAGAAGAAAAAACAGGCACAAACCACTTTGCAGCTCAATTTAACTGCTAATGAGCAAAAGGTTGTTGATGCTTTATACAAAGGTCAGCTTTCTATAGATGAACTTTGCATCACCTTAAATATTCAGCAAAGCAAATTGGCTATTGTAATCCTTACCTTAGAAATGCAGGGGATAATCGTTTCCTTGCCGGGTAAAGTTTATAAGTTGGCTTAGGTTAGCCACAGATTCGCAGATTTCAGAAGGCCGTCAACCTAAATTTATTTCAGAGTCTTAACTGTTGAGATGCTGATGTTGAGATGCTGAAATAATTTAATAAAGACAATATTAATAATCTCTTTTGGTACAATACGTAAAACCCATATTGCATTTTGCCCAATTATCAATCTATAATGCCTATCATAATTGTAGATTATGCAATATAATTCTATTAAATTTTGATTTTCGAAATTATGTTTCAAATAAAATATAGATTATAAAATACTTAATGCCTTTGCTTAATTTTGCACCATGTGGTACAATAATATTTTAGAAACCATTGGCAATACGCCATTGGTAAAATTAAATACAATTACAAAAGGCGTCCCAGGAACAATCTTGGCAAAAATAGAAACAACTAATCCGGGTAACTCGATTAAAGACCGTATGGCGGTTAAAATGATTGAAGATGCAGAGAAAAGTGGCAAATTAAAACCTGGTGGAACCATTATTGAAGGCACATCAGGAAATACTGGAATGGGCTTAGCAATGGCTGCCATTATTAAAGGTTATAAATGTATTTTCACCACAACTGATAAACAATCAAAAGAAAAAGTTGATGCTTTACGTGCTTTTGGCGCAGAGGTTATTGTTTGTCCTACAAATGTTGAGCCTGAAGATCCACGTTCTTATTATTCAGTTTCTTCTCGCCTGGAGCGTGAAGTTCCTAATTCATGGAAACCAAATCAATACGATAATTTAGCAAATACCGCTGCACACTACGAACAAACTGGTCCTGAAATTTGGGAACAAACTGAAGGAAAGATTACTCATTTGGTGGTTGGCGTGGGTACTGGCGGAACAATCTCTGGAACAGGTAAATATTTGAAAGAAAAAAATCCAAATATCCAGGTTTGGGGAATCGATACTTATGGTTCGGTTTTCAAAAAATATAAAGAAACAGGAATTTTCGATAAGGATGAAATTTATCCATACATCACGGAAGGTATTGGAGAAGATTTCTTACCTGCAAATGTAAACTTCGATGTGATTGATTTATTCGAAAAAGTTACCGATAAAGATGCTGCTTTAATGACCCGCGATATTGCCCGCAAAGAGGGAATCTTTGTAGGAAATTCGGCAGGTGCTGCAATTGGCGGTTTAATTCAGTTGAAAGATAAATTAAAACCAGAAGATGTTGTTGTGGTTATCTTCCACGATCATGGAAGCCGTTACATGGGTAAAATGTATAATGAAGATTGGTTGCGTGAACGTGGATTTTTACAAGATGAAAAACTAACTGCAAAATCAATTTTGTCTAAAAAGGAAGCAACAGAAATTGTTACACTTGATGCGACAAAATCCGTTTTGGAAGCCATTAATACCATCAAATCGATGAATATTTCTCAAATTCCGGTAACGCAGCAAGGAATGATTGTGGGTAAAATTGCCGAAAGTGATATTCTAAATGCACTATTGGAAAATCCAGGTTTAAAATCTGCGCCTATTTCTGAAATCATGACGGCTACTTTTCCATTTGTTGATTTAAATACTTCAATTGATAAAATTTCATCATTAATCAATAAAGAGAACTCTGCTGTTTTGGTTGAAGATGAATCAGGAAAAATTGAAATTATTACGCAGTATGATATTATAAACGCGATATCGGGGTAAGGATGGAAGATGTGAGAGGGAAGATGGATGATGAGAAATAGGGAATGGGGAATTGTGAATTGGGAAGAAGCAAGAGATTATTTCCACTATTGATTTACATCATTCCTGAGGCGGTCGTCATTGCGAGGTACGAAGCAATCTCCTTTAACGGTCGCTATTTTTAACTCAAAGCTTTAGATTGCTTTCCCGAAAATTCGAAACAAGCTGTTCCTTGCAACGACGAGAAGCCATAAAAAAAACGCCCAAGTAAGAATTACTCGGGCGTTTTTGCATTACGCTATTTTTTCTTTAGTCTTTCAGCTCTAAGCTTTCAGCATTAGCATTTCAACCTTCAACTTTTAACTTTTTACTTTCAACCTAATGGCTTGGCGCATCAGCATTCACTCGCTTAATCTGAGCACCTAAAGCACGTAAACGCGTATCAATATCCTGGTAACCACGTTCAATCTGCTCAATGTTATAAATGGTCGATTTTCCTTCTGCAGAAAGCGCAGCGATCAATAATGAAACACCCGCTCTGATATCTGGAGAAGTCATGCTGATCCCGCGAAGTTTATATTTTTTATCGATACCATTAACCGTTGCACGGTGTGGGTCGCAAAGAATAATTTGAGCGCCCATATCAATCAATTTATCTACGAAGAATAAACGACTCTCGAACATTTTCTGGTGAATTAAAACATTTCCCTTTGCTTGTGTAGCCACAACCAAAACAATACTTAATAAATCAGGCGTAAAACCTGGCCATGGAGAATCGGCAATGGTTAAAATTGAACCATCAATAAAAGTATCAATTTCATAATGCTTTTGCGATGGCACATAAATGTCATCACCTCTGCGCTCTAGCTTAATCCCTAACTTTTTGAAAACTTCTGGTATTACCCCAAGTTCATCATAACAAACGTTTTTAATCGTAATTTCCGATTCAGTCATTGCAGCCAAACCAATGAAAGAACCAATCTCGATCATATCAGGCAACATTCTGTGTTCCGTTCCACCTAAAACTTTAACCCCCTCAATGGTTAATAAATTAGAGCCAATGCCAGAAATTTTTGCGCCCATGCGGTTCAGCATTTTACAAAGTTGCTGTAAATAAGGTTCGCAGGCAGCATTGTAAATGGTAGTGGTTCCTTTAGCCAAAACAGCAGCCATCACAATGTTCGCCGTTCCGGTAACTGAAGCTTCATCTAACAAAATATAAGCACCTTGTAAGTTTGTTGCATCTACATTAAAGAAAGCTTTTTTGCTATCGTAAACAAATTTTGCACCTAATTTTTCGAAACCGATAAAATGCGTGTCCAATCTTCTTCGACCGATTTTATCGCCACCTGGTTTTGGAATTGCAGCTTTACCGAAACGTGCCAACAATGGCCCAACAATCATAATCGAACCACGCAAACCACCGCCTTTAGCTTTAAAAGTATCAGATTCAAAGAAATTTAAATTGATATTTTTAGCCTCGAAAGTATATGTGTCTTTGTTGATGCGTTCAACTATAACGCCCAAATCGCCTAGTAGCTCAATCAGTTTATTTACATCCTTAATATCAGGAATATTGCTGATGGTTACTTTCTTTTCGGTAAGCAAAACAGCCGATAAAATCTGTAAAGCCTCATTTTTGGCGCCTTGAGGAGTAATTTCGCCTTTTAATTTAATTCCGCCTGTTATTTCAAATGCGTTCATATATCTTTTAGTATTTAGTATTTGGTAAATGGTATTAAGTATTTAGTATCAAGTATCAAGATTGGGCACTCAATCAAATTTTGGCTCAAACTTCTACTTTCCGATTTTAACTTTCACCTTTTACCTTTCCTTTAATATTTAGGTTTGTTATTATTATTTGGCCTGCGATTATTGTTGTTATTATTATTCTGACGGTTTTTACCGTTATTGTTATTATTCGTTCTTCCGCGGTTATTATTGTTGTTGTTCTGACGAGGATTTTGCGCTCTGAACTCAACTTTAGCCAGGTTTACGCCCTCATCAAGAGATAACAATCCGCCAGAAAGATATTTCAAATCTTTAATAATGGTATCATCACTCACATTATCCTTATTCCAGGTAACATAAGCCATTTTCATAAAGTTTGCAATGCCCTGAACCATTACTTTTTTATTTTCAGGGTTTTCTTCACGCATGGCCTTTTCAATCAGATTCTCAACCGTTTTGCCATAATGTTTGTAGGTAATTCTTTGTTGAGGATAGGGAAGTGGCTCGGGTTTTTTAAAAGCATTCTCTGGTAATGGCTTTGGATACGGACTTTCCACATCAATCTGATAACCAGAAATAATGTGTAAATGGTCCCAAAGCTTATGCTTAAAATCGGCAACATCACGTAAATGTGGTTGCAAAAATCCCATCAAGTCGATAACCGCCTGGGCATATTTATTACGTTCTTCAATAGTTGGTAATTCGCAAATATACTTCACCATATTCTGTACGTTGCGGCCATATTCCGATAAAATCAAATGGCTACGCGTAGTATTATAATCAAAATTCATGTACAAGATAATTTAATGGATAAATCTTCCGGCGATACGAATTATGAAATAACCAGAGGAGATGAGGTTATGAATTCACCGAAATGTCTATTGCCGGACTTTCGTTATTTATGTTTCAAATATAATTAAATTTACGATTTAAGGGTTACGATTTTAGATTTTTTTTGGAAATGAATGCTCAGTAGTGCTTTTGAATTTTCAGCCCTGCTATCACTTCAAGTCCTCACTCGTTCCTCACTCCGGGCTTTTCGTTCTATCAGGTTTATTTAAGATAAAACTGTGCTTCTTGGTATCGTTTATAATCGGATTTGCTTCAATGACGGCTTCTCATTTCTCCGTGTCTTCCGTGTTTCCGTGGCCAAAAAACTTATCAATTACAAAGATTTCTCCACTTCGGTCGAAACGACGTCCCATTTTTCCGTGTCTTCCGTGTTTCCGTGGCAAAAAATTACATCTCATCACTATTTTTCGGATAATCGAAGAAAACCAGATCTCCTGTCCCTTTACTAACTATCCTCCAAGAATCATAAGGAAAGGAAATTAATACCATTCCAGCGGTTGGAATGTTATAAATATCTGCATTACTTAATTCGTTGGCTAAGTCTGTAAAACCAGGATTATGTCCAAACATAATTACAGTATCGGCCGCATCGTCAAAACCGTTAATAACTTTCAATAGCGTAATGGTATTCGCTTCGTAGATAGATTCTTCATATTTAATTTCGTTAACCTGGTAAGCTTCTGCAAAAAACTTAGCTGTAGATTTTGCCCTCTTTGCCGGACTACTCACAATTAAATCGAAATTGAAACCCCTGTTTATCAAGCGTTCTGCCATTTCGGGCGCATTTTCTTTACCACGTTTATTTAACGGTCGATCGAAATCTTTTAAATCCAGATTCCCCCAATCCGATTTACCGTGACGAACCAATAGTAAGTGCTTAGCCATTTAGTTTTTCGTTAATTTTATTTACAATCGTTTCAGGATTAATTAAATCCATACAACTTTGAACACCGCATAGGCAAGGTTTGTTTCCATAAATAGAATTCGGTCGGGCTGGATGATCGATTTGAATGCAATCACTCTCTGCTTGTCCATAACCTAAGAAACCTGCATAAGGATGTGTTGGACCCCAAACAGAAACTACCGGAACGCCAACTAAAGAAGCCATGTGCATACCTGAAGAATCCATGCTTAACATTAAATCAAGATTTGATATAATGGAAAGTTCTTCAGTTAAATTAAAACTTTCAATTAAATTATGGGTGTTTGAATAAGCTTTTGCCCATTTTTCAGCAATTGCCTGTTCCGTTTTTCCACCACCAAAAATAAAAAGCTCGTAACCTAATTTATTTAACGAAGACACTACGACTTCCATTTTCTCTAATGGATAAACTTTATAAATATGCTGTGCAAAAGGGGAGATGCCGATTTTTTTAATGCTATTCCCAAATAAACTTTCCGCTTTCGAAGGAATTTCTTGTGGAGCTTTATAAATCTGGTGGCTCAGTTTAATATCAAAACCCAAGTGCCGAAATACATCAGCATAACGCTCTACAGTTTGGCGTAAAGGCTTAAATACTTTATTTTCCGAACGTGTTAATGCTTTTTTTTCAGCTCTGCCTTTGTCTATTCTTTTGATTTTCGTTCCTGTTATGCGAAAGAAAGTTGAAATTGCTCTGCTGCGTAAATTATCGTGTAAATCTGCAATTGCGGTAGGTTTATATTTTCGGAGTTCTTGATAAAGCTTGTACAATCCATCGATGCCTTTATGGGTAGTTTTTGGTTTAATGGCATGGAAAGTCAGGTTTTCAATTCCATTAAAAAATGGCTCAAAAGCTTCACGGCTAACCATTATTATTTCTACGGATGGATTTTGTACAGAAAATTCTTTTAAAACAGATGCCACCATTGCCACATCGCCCATAGCCGAAAAACGTAAAACGATAATTTTGCTCGCTTTAATCATTATTCTTTTTAACTAATAGCTGATAGACTTTTAATGTTTTAGTCACTTTGTCTTGATATAAAAAATACACTGCATTAGATTTTCTTATGATTTGAGGGCAAAGCTGTTTAGTATAATCGATCTTTGTGTTAGACGTTATACCTTTAAAATTTATGTCGTAATAATGCATTCGGGTTGCTAAGTCAATATTTCCTTGTGGAAAACCTTCCTTAAAAGTTGGTGATTTTGAAGTCGCTACAACAATCGATTTAAAAGTATTAAATGTTGAATCATTTGAATTAATAAAAAAATTATCATAATCTTTGAAAGCATCCAAAGAATCAATACTAAAGTTCAAACCACCAATCTCGATTGGATTTAAGTAAATTTGACTATCGCTTATTTTAGGAAAAAAAGGTATTTCAGGATATTCATCAGTCTCTATTTCTAAACTGTTACTGGTTTGGCAACTGCTAAAAATTAAGATTAAAGGGGTGATCCAGAGAACCGATTTTTTAATCATATCACAAGATTTTTATGCTTTATTATACAGCACCGGGTTTAAACTCGGGTCGTTGTACATTTTCATTTGCTTATATACTTTCATATATTTTTTACCAGCCTCAATATCTGCTAACAGTTCATTAATACTGGTTGATAAATCTTCGCGTTGCGATAGTAGAACATTTAGTTTGGTTCTGCATAAATCGCGGTGTTCGGCTGATGCGGTTTCTCTTTCAGCCTCTTCCTGCATGTGGTAAATTTTTAAAGCCAAAATCGAAAGCCTGTCTATTGCCCACGCCGGACTCTCCGTATTGATTTTTGCATCAACTGTTGCTGAAATGCCTTGATAGAGATTTAGGAAATAACCATCTATAAATTCAACCATATCCGTACGAACCTGGTTTTGAGCATCGATGCGTCTTTTCCAGCTTAATCCCTCAACCGGGTCGATTTGTGGATTACGAACCACATCTTCCATATGCCATTGCGCCGTATCAATCCAATTCTTGATGTAAAAAAGGTGTTCTAAACTTTCGGCATCGTATGGGTTTTCAACCGGATGGTCGATATCATCAAATTTGTGGTAATCTGTAATTACCTGGTTAAATATGCGGTTGGCAATTTCACTTATCATGGTGACAAAGTTAGGTTTTTTTACCACAGATTTTCACAGATGAACACAGATTAAGGTTTACAAATATCCTAACAGAATATCTGTGTTAATCCTGTTCATCTGTGGTTAATTATATAAATCAAAATGTAATCTGCGTATCTGCGGCTAACCATTTTTAGTCTTAAAATATTCCGTAATCTCTTCCAATGAAAAGGCATTTAGACATTTATCAGCGCTTAAACCACCTTTTCTGGCTACTAAAATACCGTAACGCATATCATGGAAACCCTCTGTTCTATGTGCATCTGGATTTATCGAAAGCAAGACACCTTTTTCTAGAGCATAGCGGTGCCAACGCCAGTCTAAATCTAAACGAAGCGGGTTTGCATTAACTTCTATAACCACCTTGTTAGCAGCACAAGCATCAATAATTTTTTTATAATCAATGGGGTAACCTGCACGGCTTAATAATAAACGCCCAGTTGGATGACCAAGGATAGTTGTGTAAGGATTTTCAATGGCTTTTAATAAGCGGGCAGTTGCCTTGGCTTCATCCATGCGTAAATTGCTGTGCACAGAAGCGACAACGAAATCGAAAGTTCTGAGTATTTCATCGCTATAATCCAAAGAACCATCACTTAAAATATCACTTTCTATTCCTTTAAAAATTTTAAATGGTGCTAATTTTCTGTTCAATTCATCAATTTCCTGATGTTGCCCAAAAACCCTTTGTTCATTCAAACCTTTGGCATAAACTGCCGTCTTTGAGTGGTCGCAAATGCCAAAATACTGTAAGTTCAATGTATCTTTACAATAAAGAGCCATCTGCTCGAGAGTATGAACGCCATCGCTCCAGGTTGAGTGGTTGTGCAAACTTCCTTTCAAATCATTATAAACAATCAACTTTGGAAGTTTATTTTCTTTAGCTAATTCAATTTCATTAAAGCCTTCACGAAGTTCGGGTTCAATAAATGATAGCCCGGCTTTACTATAAATAGCTTCTTCGTTTGAAAAAGGACCATCGCCAGCTAACTTTAAAACTTTTTCAACATGTTCGGTATTTCCAGTAAGCTTGAAATATTCCAAGTAGAAATCTGCTTTATCAACTACATAAATTTTAATTTTTAATCCGGCTGTATTTGTGGTAATAAATGCATCTTCACCGGCAATTAGTGAAAGTGGTTCGAAAAACTCCAAATTCGTTTGCACTTCTTCAATGTTTTCAGCACCGATTACAAATTCGAGTTCATCAATAATCTCACAAGCACGGCGAAATTGACCAGCAAATCCTATTAGTGAGTGATTGTCGACTTTAATTAGCCATCCAGAAATTTGTGTATGTAGCGTGTTGGCATAGCCCTCAACTTGTGCGTAGAGAAATCTTCCATTTGCAGCAAGTTTAAATTCGATAGCATTTTTAATTTCTTCCTGGGTTTTTAAGCCGAAACCTTTTGCTTCAATTAAACGATTTTCGTTACACGCGTAATAAAGTTCGCCAATACTTTCTATACCAAGCGTTCGCCAAATAATTAATATTTTCTTCGGCCCAATTCCTTTTATGCCTAGCATTTCGACAACACCCTCTGGCGTTTGACTAATGATGTCGTTTAGTTCTTTGAGTTCGCCGGTTTGTAATAGCTCAATAATTTTAGCCGCCAGACTTTTACCAATACCTTCAATTTTATCGATTTCCTCAACAGGTTTATCTTTTAACGAAAATGGCAATTTATCAACCTTAAAATAGGCATTTGCCACCGATTTAATTTTGAAAGGATTTTCTTCGTGCAATTCCATTAACTGCGATAAAAAACGTAATGTGCGGGCAATGGTTTTATTTTCCATAAGTTGTAAAATTTGGAAACAATGAATTGAAACTAGAGGGAGGTGGAAGATGTAAAATGGATGAGTTAAGATGGATGAGGCTCTTATTCCATCATCCATCTTGCATTTTCCATAAAAACCTACTTTATTACGGCCTCAAACGGCATTCTTGCTTGAATTCCAGAACTTTCAATAACCTTTTTCATTTGTTGATAAAGGAAATAATTATCACCTAATTCTTGTTTTGTATAGTAAGTTTTAATTCTATCTGTACCTTCATCCATCAACGATTTTAACGGATCTACAACATCAGGATACTCCACCACTTTATATTCTTTGATTTTTGCTTTTTTAGCAGCGGCTTTAATGGCATCGTTAAAACTTCCGATTCTGTCGGCTAAACCAATTTGAACAGCATCGGTTCCAATCCAAACGTGGCCACCACCAATGCTATCAATATAAGCTTTGCTTTTCTTTCTGCCATCTGCAACACGACTTACGAAGCCACTGTAAATTCTGTTTAATTCATTTTGGATAATAAATCTTTCTCCAGCTGTCATCGGGCGGTTCGTTGCCATGATATCGGCATACTTTCCGGTTTTTACACCATCAAATGTAATCCCAAGTTTGTTGGTCATCAAATTTTGAAAATTTGGAATAATACCAAATACACCGATTGAACCTGTTATGGTATTTGGCTGAACGAAAATACTATCAGCGGCGCAACCAATATAATAACCGCCTGATGCTGCAACATCACCAAAAGAAGCAATTACTGGTTTTTCTTTTTTAGTGAGGACAATCTCTCTCCAAATCACATCCGAAGCCAAAGCACTTCCTCCTGGAGAATTCACACGAATTACTACCGCTTTAATATCATCATCTAAACGGGCTTTACGAATGGCCCTAGAAATACGCTCAGAACCAATTTGGTTATCATTACCTTCGCCGCCACTAATTTCGCCATTGGCATAAATTACGGCTACTTTATCTTTACCAGAACCAGATTCAGTATTATTTTTAGCATAATCATTAATCGAAACCGTTCTAACATTTTCTCCTCTGGTGCGGCCAGATAAACCTTTCAATTCCTCCAAAATTTGATCTTTATATTTTAAGGCATCAATCATTTTGAAGTTTACTGCATCTTGCGGCTGTTGAACTCTATAATCATCAGCAATATTATAAAGGCTATCTTTTTGAATATCTCTACTTTTAGCAATATCAGTTAAAAAAGTGTTGTACAATCCGCCAACGTAAGCAGTAACTTGTTTGCGATTATAATCGCTCATTTTATCTAAAATAAAAGGCTCTACAGCACTTTTATAATTACCAACACGAATAACCTGCATTTCTACACCAACTTTTTCCAGCGTTCCTTTAAAGAAAGTAAGTTCGGAGCTGAAGCCCTTAAATTCCAATGCGCCCTCTGGGTTTAAGTAGACTTTATCTGCTGCCGATGCCAAGTAATAAGCACCTTGAGTATAAACTTCGCTATAGGCAATAATTTTTTTATGCGATTTTTTAAAATCAATTAATGCATTTCTAACCTCACGCATGGTGGCAAAACCTGCATTCGGACTGCTCACACTTAAGTAAACACATTTGATGTTATCATCTGTTTTTGCTCTTTGAATAGATTTTAAAAGATCGTTTAAGCCGATGCCGTCTTTTTCTTCGCCTCCAATAATAGGGAGGTTACCAAAAGGGTTTTTAGGAGTTCTCTCAGTGATAGCTTGGTCTAGATTTAAAAATAAAACCGAATTGTTCGATACGGTAATAGTTTTATCACTATCAATAGAAGAAATTGCACCAACAATGATCACAAAGGTGATAATGAAAATAATAACCGTTGAAAGGAAAAACCCTAACATTGAGGCAAATAGATACTTGAAAAAATCTTTCATTTAAATGTTAATTTTGTGGCGTAAAGATATAAAAATACATGACGCTTAATATGGCTTTAGAGTACCAAACTGCTTATTTGTTACTAGGTGGAAATTTGGGGGATAGGGAAGAAAATTTGCGACAAGCGATTGAATTAATTGCCAATAATATTGGCGAACTTGAAGCGATTTCTTCTGTTTATGAAACTGCCGCATGGGGCAAAACCAATCAACCCTCGTTTTTAAACCAAGCCGCAGCCATTAAAACTAATTTGCCAGCCATCGAAGTTTTAAATAAAGGATTAGAAATCGAAGCGTTATTAGGCCGAATCAGAAAAGATAAATGGGGTGAGAGGTTAATTGATATTGATTTGGTTTTGTACGGAAGTGAAATCATCGATATTGAGCATCAACTACAGGTGCCGCATCCGCAAATGCAAAACCGAAAATTCGTGATGGCACCTTTGGCCGAAATTGCACCAAACGTACTACATCCTGTTTTAGGCATAACTATATCGGAAATTCTCAAAAATATTTCAGATGAATTAGAGGTTAAGAAATTGTAAATACCTAGCTTTGCGCTATGCAAGATAATCATGATGATCATCCCTTAGATTTATCATATCTTACAGAAATGGTTGGTCATAATCCAGAGTTTATGATCGAAGTTTTTGATACATTTATTGAACAAACTCCTTTCTATTTGGCTGAATTGGAAGATGCTTTATCAAGCGAAAACTGGGATAAGGTTGGCAATTGTGCTCACAAAATTAAGCCCACTTTCAGTTATGTGGGCAGAAATGATGTGAAAGATTTTATTCAATCCATAGAGCATAATGCTCGAAACCAAATTGCAGTAGAGCAGATTCCTGCAGATATAGAGCATTTAAAGGTGTTTTTGGTGCAAATTTATGCCCAATTGGAATTGGCTAAAAAAGAAATTCAATCAAAATCATAGATTAATTTTTTTGAAAAGCTTCGTTCGGTTTTAGTGGGTTAATGCAGTCCTGCGCTATATCTTTTTTGTAGTGGGGTAAATAATAGTCATCCCGATTAATATTCGCTAGATGGATTATTCATCGGATGAGTAAAATACGGAAAACAAAAAAGTATATCGCTGCAATCAGGTTTATTTACCTTAATCCCTGCAACTATTTCAAAACCTGACTATCGCTGCCGGCAATTCCTCTAAAATGCACTATCGATAGGGTAATATAAAGTACCAATACAAAAGGGATTGCGGCAAATTGTAAAACTGCAATCAAAATAGCCGATAAAATCAGGAAGATAAATTTAATTTTATTCTTTGCCCAGCTTAAATCACTAAATTTTAAAGAGAATATTTTAATCTCACTTACCAATAAGAAACTTGTTATTGCTGTGGTTGCAACAAGTAGGATGGTAGAACCAATAACTTGTGGATAATCAGCTGCTATAAAAGGTAACGAACAAATAAATAAAGTGTTCATTGGTGTATTCAGGCCAATAAAATCCTCGGTTTGCCTTTCATCATTATTAAATTTTGCTAGGCGTAAGGCAGAAAATACAGTGATGAAAAAGCCTAAATATGGTAAATAAGCTGAAGTGTAATCACTTACTTTTAAAAGCTGAAACATAATAACTCCCGGCAGGAAACCAAAGCTTACCATATCTGCCAAAGAATCTAAATCTTTACCAATAGCCGATTTCACATTTAATAAACGGGCTACCATTCCATCAAAAAAATCAAAAATGCCTGAAAGAATTACGAAATATGCTGCAGTTTGTAAATCGCCTCTAAATGCAAAAACGATTCCGATACAACCAGAAAATAGGTTTGCACAGGTAATCGCATTAGGGATATGCCTTTTCATGTTTATGGAGTTGAAAGTATAAAGTTAAAAGTTTAAAGCTTCAGTGTTCCGATTTGAGAACTTTTAACTTTAAACCTTTAACTTTTAACACTCTACTAGCTGTTCATCGAAATTAAAAATTCTTCGTTGCTTTTTGTGCCTTTTATTTGTGCTTGTACAAATTCCATCGCTTCCTGGCTGTTCATATCTGCCAAGTGGTTACGTAAAATCCAAACGCGTTGTAAAATATCTCTATCTAATAATAAATCATCTCTACGAGTGCTCGATGCAGTAATATCGATAGCTGGGAAGATTCGTTTATTTGATAATTTACGGTCTAATTGTAACTCCATGTTACCTGTACCTTTAAATTCTTCGAAGATAACCTCATCCATTTTAGAACCTGTATCAGTTAAAGCGGTTGCTAAGATGGTTAACGAGCCACCATTTTCGATGTTACGGGCCGCACCAAAGAAACGTTTTGGTTTATGTAATGCATTTGCATCAACACCACCCGATAAAATTTTACCAGATGCGGGGGCAGTTGTATTGTAAGCACGAGCTAAACGTGTAATCGAATCTAAAAGAATTACCACATCATGTCCGCTTTCTACCAAACGCTTCGATTTCTCTAAAACGATATTGGCAATTTTTACGTGGCGTTCTGCTGGTTCATCAAAAGTAGAAGCAATAACCTCAGCTCTTACGCTACGAGCCATATCTGTAACCTCTTCCGGACGCTCATCAATTAAAAGGATAATTAAATAAACCTCTGGATGATTTTTGGCAATTGCGTTGGCAACTTCTTTAAGTAAATTGGTTTTACCGGTTTTAGGTTGTGCAACAATTAAACCACGTTGTCCTTTACCAATTGGTGTAAACAAATCCATAATACGGGTAGAGTAATTACTGTTATCCGTAAATAAATTTAATTTTTCGGTAGGGAAAAGTGGGGTTAGATAATCAAAGGGAACACGGTCGCGAACCTCAGCAGGGATTCTGCCGTTAATGGTTTCTACACGAACCAGTGGAAAATATTTTTCGCCCTCTTTTGGTGGGCGGATACTACCTTTTACGGTATCGCCCGTTTTTAAACCAAAAAGTTTGATTTGAGACTGTGATACATAAATATCATCAGGGGAAGTTAAATAGTTGTAATCTGCAGAACGCAAGAAACCGTAACCATCAGGCATAATTTCTAAAACACCCTCATTTGTAATTACATTATCGAAATCTAAATTTGAGTAACTGTTCTCATTTTTATGATGATTGCCACCACCAGGTTGTTTCTGTTGACGATTATCTTCGCGTTGGGGTTTTTCTTGCTTTTCTCTTTGCTCTTGTTTTTGTCTTGGAGCTGCGGGAATAACTTCCGCCGATTCTTCAATTAAAGCAGAGATTGGTTTGCTGCCACCATCCTCTGATTCAACAATTCTGTCGGGTTGTTTTTCAGTTTGTTGTTGGTGTTGAGGTTCATCAAATAGCGTAACAGAATCTCTTCTTCTTTCTACCGGAGCAACAGGTTCATCTTTACTTAATCTGGCTCTTTTTTTAACCGGTTTTTCTGTAGTGGAAGCTGGTGCAGCCGATGCCACAACCTTTGGCGCTTTAGCTGCTTTGGTTTTAGCAACTGGTGTTTCCGTAACTTCTGCTTCTACAGGTTCATCCTGACTATACGGGTCGGCGCCTGCTTTAGCAGCATTTATAATTTCTTGTTGGTGTAATAGTACTTCAACAAGGTCAATTTTTCTTAGGGATTCGGCACCTTCAATGCCATAAGATTTTGCAAGTTCACGTAATTCTGGTGTGAGCTTATCATTTAATTCTGTTTTGCTAAACATTCTAAATATATATGTTTCAAGAAATTTTTCATTTTTTTATAACGGATGTTTCCTGTTATAAATTTCCACAGGCCTAAAAATTTGTGTTAGCGTAAGCCCGACGGTTTCATTGTGTATAATTCTTAAGGCTATAAAACTGAAATGAGTTTGGTTATTTGATATACTCAAAATGTTTCATAAATGTTTACGAGCTGAATAAAAACGATAATTCGTTTTTAAAAAATGGTAACAAAAAACAAGTCTTGATAAAATTTTTCTGGGATATTCAGATAAACGGTTGAGAAATTATGTTGCAATTGTATGTATTTGAAACGTAATCTGCAAGAAAAAGTTTAAAATGTTTATAAAAACTTTAATGTGAGGATTATTTCTTTTTCCTGAAAACTTAAAAAACCTCATATTTGCAGCAAAAAAGCCCTTATATGACTAAGCAACAACTTTTTGAGCAGATACAAAAAAAGCGTTCGTTTTTATGTGTTGGATTAGATTCTTCATTGGATAAAATTCCAAAGCACTTGCTAAAGTACGAAAATCCTATTTTGGAATTCAATAAACAGATTATTGATGCTACTAAAGATTTGTGTGTTGCCTATAAACCAAATACAGCTTTTTATGAGTGTTATGGTAAAAAAGGTTGGGAAACTTTAATTGAAACCTGGAAATATATTCCAACAGATATTTTTTCTATTGCTGATGCCAAGCGTGGCGATATTGGAAACACATCTGCAATGTATGCAGAAACTTTTTTCAATGAACAGTCGTCCGAAATGAGTTTTGATTCTGTTACTGTAGCGCCTTACATGGGTAGCGATTCGGTTACGCCGTTTTTAACTTTTAAAGATAAATGGGTCATTCTGCTGGCACTCACTTCAAATTCTGGTCATTCAGATTTTCAGTTACAAGAAATTGGAGAGGACAGATTATTCGAAAAAGTATTAAAGACTTCGCAACAATGGGCAAGTGATGAACAAATGATGTATGTAGTGGGTGCAACCCGTGGTTCTGCCTTTGCCGATGTGCGTAAGTTAGCTCCCAATCATTTTCTTTTAGTTCCGGGTGTTGGTGCACAGGGCGGCGATTTACAGGAGGTTTGCAAATATGGTTTAAATTCACAGTGTGGATTGTTAATTAATTCTTCACGTGGAATTATTTATGCAAGCCAGGGAGAAGATTTTGCTGAAAGGGCTAGGGAAGAGGCTTTGAAATTGCAAAAAGAAATGGAACAGATTTTAGCAACAGCTGAATTAATTTGATATCATATTTATTATTGCCACGGAAGCACTGAATACACGGAAAAATAAATTACAATTTTCATGAAAATCTGTATTTCCGTAATGAATCCTTTTTTTCTTTGCGTAAAGCTTAGCGCTCTTTGCGGTTAAACTACCTAAATATGAAATCCAAAATAGATTTAAAACTCATCCTTGCTTTAACTGGTGTAGCCTTAATTTGGGGAACAACCTATTTGGGTATTCGAATTGCCGTAGAAAGCATTCCAGCCTGGTATGTTACAGCAATTCGTCAAACAATTGCCTCTTTAATTATTTTAGTAATTTTAATTAAACAAAGGGAACTGAAATGGATTGGCTGGAGCAGTTTCAAGCGGCAAATATTGCTTTCTATATTAATGGTGGTTATTGCAAACGGCATGACAACTGTAGCCGAAAAAACAATTCCAAGCGGATTAACCTCTTTGATTAATGCAACTTCTCCATTATTGGTTTTTCTTGGTTGTGTATTTCTTGGGATTCAAAAACCAAGCTTGAAAGGTTTTATTGGTGTTTTTATCGGTTTCCTGGGTATTGTTTTTATTTTCAGAGATGGAATAAGTGATTTAATGGAACCTAATTATCGCAACGGAATTTTATCTCTGGTTATTGCGGTTTCTGGCTGGACCATAGGAACAATTTATTCTAAAAAACACAGCGGAAAACCTCAATACATTTTCTTAAATCTCTTCTATCAGTTCGTGTTTTCTGCGGTTGTTCAATTTGGTTTAGCTTTAATTTTTTCTGGTAAGGCTGATGTAAGTTCATGGAAAACCGAGAGTATACTTGCAGCAGTTTACCTGGCTATATTCGGTTCTGTTTTAGGTTATTTCTGTTACCATTATGCACTTAAAAAAGTTTCCGCATCGGAAGTATCTATTCTTACCTATTTCAATACAGTTATTGCTATATTTTTGGGATGGCTGGTATTAAACGAACATGTTGATATTGATTTAATTGTAGCAACAATATTGATTATAGCGGGGGTTTTTATTACCAATTATAGGAAGAAAGCAGAAATTGGTTAAAATTCTTGCGCAATTGTTCATTAAAAATTTACTGAAAGTTTTATACTTTGACGAATTTATACAATTAATAATCAATCATATTATAACTTACCTTAAAAGTAATATCACGAATCCGATTTATGCTTTTTTGGTTTTAGAATAGCCACCTCGCAGTGACAACCGCTATTATAATTGTGCTGTTTATCACTTGAACTCCAATTAATAATTATTCTCAAGAAGCAAAAAAATTACAACAAAACTTTTAGGAATATTTATTTATCTTCAAGAATGAATTTTCCAGAAGATTTTCTTCATTACGTTTGGCAATTTCGGTCATTTGAGAATAGTGATCTAAAAACTGCCAATGGAGAAAATTTAAAAATTATTCATCAGGGTTTCCTGAATAAAAATGCCGGACCTGATTTTAATAATTCCAAAATACAAATAGGCGATACGGTTTGGGCAGGCAATGTCGAAATCCATATTAAATCATCAGATTGGTTAAAACACAATCATCAAATCGATACAAGCTACGAGAACGTAATTCTTCATGTAGTTTACGAAAATGATGTAGAAATTAAAAGAATAGATGGCTCGGTTGTACCAGTTCTGGAACTTAAAAATCGAATTGCTAATGAGTTGATTGAGAAATACGAAAATCTATTTTTAACACTTACTGATTTCCCATGTATTGCTCAAATTAAATGGGTAGATAAACTTATTATTGATTCATTTCTATCCAGAACTTTGATAGAAAGGTTTGAGCAAAAAACACAGTTGTAATACAAAGCCTAAATGAATTAAATGGGAATTGGGATGAAACTTTCTATCGTTTCATGGCTCGGAATTTTGGTTTTAAGGTAAATGCTTTGCCTTTCGAGCTTTTTGCAAAGGCAGTTCCACAGCAAATTTATGGTAAACACAAAGATAATCCATTACAAATTGTGGCACTGGTTTTCGGTGCAACAGGTTTTCTGAACGATCAGTTTGAAGAAGAATATCCATCAAGATTAAAACAAGAATTTCAATTTCTACAAAAGAAATATAATATCAAACCCATTGAGGTTTCCATTTGGAAATTTATGCGGATGCGCCCTCAGAACTTTCCAACCTTACGTTTAGCACAATTCGCTGCATTAATCATAAAAGCGAATCATCTATTTTCTAAAGTGATGGAAATAAGTGGTGTTACGGAACTTCGTGGATTGTTTGAAAATTTGCCGGTAAACGATTACTGGAAAACACACTATCATTTTAAAAAAGAAGCAGACGGTGTTAGCACACAAATTGGAAGAACATCAGTCGACAATATTTTATTGAACACAATTGCCTTATTTTTATTTGCTTACGGTAAACATACGGGAACGCAATTTTACATCAGCAGGGCGATAAAATTATTGGAAAGCTTACCCGCAGAACTAAATGCAATAACTGATAAATTTTCTTCAGCAGGTTTGGTTATGGATAACGCATTTGCATCGCAAGGAATATTACAACTGAAAAAACAATATTGCGACCAGAAAAAATGCCTATCTTGTGGTATAGGAATAAAGATTTTGAAACAGGCTTAATTCCTTTACCATTTACCAAACTTTCTACTTTTAAATCAGTTTAACCTATATGGAATTCCCACACGAACTTAAAGAGTTGTACCCTGGTAAAATTATCGAGGTTAGAGGTAATGCTGATGCTTTAACAGTGATTTTGAATGCAGATGTTGATATTGAAAAATTCAAAAATGATCTGAAGAAGAAGTATTTTGGTTTGGAGGAACAGCAGACGCTGTTTATTAAGCATGAAAACAGACAGGATTTTGAGAAATTAATTTTAGAATAATTCAATTTTAGGATTAGACTTTTAACCAGATATTATTGCTAAATTAGATTTGATTAACGATTAACTATTTCGCTTTCTTTGATTTGTATTAAAATTAAGATTTAAATAAGCCTAAAATGTTTCAGAGAATTATCACTTATTTTGAGCAACAGAGTTTTGGGGTTTCTACCTATTTGGCAAACAAGTTGAATATGAGTACGGCGAAGGTTCGTTTGTTTTTTATTTATTCATCTTTTCTGGCTGTTGGTTTCCCGATACTATTTTATTTTCTGGCAGCAGTTGTTCTGGATATCAGAACTTATATGAAAAAAATGAGGTTAAGAATATGGGAGTAATTTTAAGTTCTATGTTTTAAGTTGTACGTTTTAAGTTAATAAAACTTATCGTTTGAACCCTACAACTAATCCTCTCTTAGAATTTCTGCAATTTCATTAAAGCCTTTCTCTGCGGCTAAATCTGCAGGAAGTTTTCCGCCCTCCATGCGTAAACTTACTTCTGCGCCATGCTCCAGCAACAAAATAATTAACTCAATGTTTCCCAATTGTGCTGCGGTGTGTAAAGGCGCCAAGCCTGCTTTCTGACAAACATTTGGGTAGGCGCCATTATCTAAAAGCATTTTGGTAATGCTAATATTATTTGCAGCTACTGCCGAATGGATGGGAAATACATTAAATCCATTTTTTGATGCCAGGTTTACTTCGGCACCTTTTAGTACTAAAAATCTGGCTAGCTCTTCATGCCCGAAATAGCAGGCCAATCCCAGTGGTGTAAAACCATCTTCAGAGAATTGATTTATACCATCAGGATTTTGGAAAATGAGTAATGTAGCGGTATCAAATTTACCTACAGCGCAGGCCTCAAACAAAGTCAAATCATCTGTGAATTCTGAAATTAAATTGGCAATATCCTGCTTTTTGTAATAACAGGCCAGTAATAACGGAGAGATATTATGAGAAGTATCAGTATTTGCTAATTTCGGATTTTGGATCAAAATTTCCTTTACACCTTGTAAATTTCCTGCTTCAATCTGTTCTTCGAGCTGCGCTATACTCATACTTTTGATTTTATTTCAAATAATCGATTTAAATTAACAAAAAATTAATAGTCTTAAGAAATTTTTACTGAAATATATAGATTATAGAGGAATTTATCTAGGACATGAGTTTAGAATAACTTATCGCCTTAGGTATATAAATCAGGAGATATTTTTTAATTCGCAATAGTCATCCGATTAATATCGCAATTTGGCAGCTGTTCATTGGGCCATTATCGAAAAAAAAATCCCGTTTAACCTCTCCAGGTAAAACGGGATAAACCTAAAACAAAATCCGTTTCATTTTGACAAAACGTACAACTTGTGTGTTGTTAAAATAATAGACGAATTTTTCTGTTTAAGGTTTAATGCATGCTTGATAATTTTATTTAATTTGATGTAGCATGTAAAACTCGTAACAGATATTTTATATTTGCTCTTTATATTTACTATAATAGAAAATGGCGGTAAGGGGAAACCAGTTTAAGACCAACACATTCAGAGAAAAAGGTGCCGAAAATGCATCGGGCAGGCCATCTTCGGGTCGCCAGCCGAAAGAAAAAAGAGAATATTTACCAAGCTTCGACTTGCAGGATGGACGTGCAATAAAAATTGTAGGTCTGTTTTTTGTTATACTTTCACTTTACTTTTTAATTGCCTTTACTTCATATTTATTTACCTGGCAAGATGACCAGAGCTATGTAATAGATGCCAATGGCGGTTGGGGCAATTTGTTTAAAACCACTGAAGAACTTAAAGATTCAGGCGTAACTATTCCGGTTGTACAAAACTGGTTAGGCAAATTTGGGGCTTTGTTATCGCATCAGTTTATTTACGAATGGTTCGGTATTGCTTCATTCTTATTTGTTTTGGCATTTTTTATTATCGGATACCGATTATTATTCAAAGTTAAAATCCTTTCTATTTCTAAAACTTTAGGTTACAGTTTTTTCTTTTTGCTATTTATTTCTTTAACCTTAGGTTTTGCACACAGTTTTTGGTCAGAATCACCGCACTACGTAGAGGGCGAATTTGGTTATTGGAGCAACAAATTATTGGCTGCACAAATTGGTGCTGCCGGTGTTGCTGGATTAATTGCTTTTGCAGGATTAACAATTTTAATCATTGCTTATAACATCGATTTTAAATTTCCAGAGCGCAAGGAAAAAGAAGTTTATCTGGATAATGAAACGCCTGACTACGTAAATGAGGTTCGAGAGAAATTTTCGCAAAAGAGAGAAGTTAAAGAGCCATCTGAACCGATTGAATTTCCTGTACGTGATAAACCACCAGTAAACAACGAGCGCAGACAGCAGAACGTTGTTATTCAGCCGAGCCGTTATGAAGGAAAAGAAGAAGAGGATGATGTAATTGCTCCTGTAACGCTATCGCCATTGGCTACAAATTTACCTTTGGCAACTTCAGCGGCAGCATCGGCAATGCCACTAACTGTTGAGCCAACTATCGAGGAAGTAGAAAAAGAGCCTGCTTTTACCATTCAAAAAACAGAGGAAGAGAAAAAATCAGAAGATCTGGTAGAACAGTTTGGTAACTACGACGAAAAGCTGGATTTAGCGGGTTACAAATATCCAACAATTGATTTATTAGAGAATTACGGTACCAATAAGATCTCGGTAAATGCAGAAGAATTAGAAGCTAACAAAAATAAAATTGTAGAAACCCTTAATCACTACAATATTGAAATCGATAAAATTAAGGCTACTATTGGTCCGACGGTTACGCTTTATGAAATTATTCCAGCACCTGGGGTAAGAATTTCGAAAATTAAAAACCTGGAAGATGATATTGCGCTTTCCTTAGCGGCTTTGGGTATTCGTATTATAGCGCCAATGCCCGGGAAGGGGACAATTGGTATCGAGGTTCCCAATCAACACCCTGAAATGGTACCAATGCGTAGCATTTTAAATACCGAAAAATGGACTCAAAATACAATGGATTTGCCTATTGCCTTGGGTAAAACCATTAGTAATGAAGTTTTTATTGCTGATTTGGCTAAAATGCCCCATTTATTGGTGGCGGGTGCAACTGGTCAGGGTAAATCAGTTGGTATTAATGCGATTTTGGTTTCCCTGTTATTTAAAAAGCATCCGGCTCAATTAAAATTTGTACTGGTCGATCCTAAAAAGGTGGAGTTAACTTTATTTAACAGGATTGAGCGCCACTTTTTAGCAAAGCTTCCAGGCGAGGCCGATGCAATTATTACCGATACAAAAAAAGTTGTGAATACGCTTAACTCGTTGTGTATCGAGATGGATCAACGTTACGATTTATTAAAAGATGCGCAGGTTAGGAACTTGAAAGAGTATAACGATAAATTTATCAAGCGCAAGCTTAACCCAAACAACGGACATAGATTTTTACCTTTCATTGTATTGGTGGTGGATGAGTTTGCCGATTTGATGATGACAGCAGGTAAGGAAGTAGAAGCACCCATTGCTCGTTTAGCACAGTTGGCTCGAGCCATCGGAATTCACTTGGTTTTAGCTACACAGCGTCCATCAGTAAACATTATTACCGGTACAATTAAAGCCAATTTCCCTGCAAGGTTAGCTTTTAGGGTTTTATCAAAAATCGACTCAAGAACGATTTTGGATAGCGGAGGTGCCGACCAGCTGATCGGTCGCGGAGATATGCTTTTATCTACAGGGAGCGACTTAATCAGGCTACAGTGTGCTTTCGTTGATACACCAGAGGTAGATAGAATTTCTGAATATATTGGCAACCAACGAGGGTATTCTGATGCTTATCAATTGCCTGAGTATGTAGATGAAGCAGGAGAGGGAAGTAAAGCAGATTTCGACCCAAATGAGCGTGATAAGTTTTTTGAAGATGCTGCCAGACTGATTGTTATGCATCAACAAGGTTCTACTTCCTTAATACAACGAAAATTGAAATTGGGTTACAACCGGGCAGGTAGAATTATAGATCAGTTAGAGGCTGCGGGAATCGTTGGACCATTTGAAGGAAGTAAGGCCCGTGAAGTTTTATATCCTGATGAATATTCTTTGGAACAATTCTTGAATAGCATGAACGACAAGAATTAGATTAAACTAATAAGTAAAAATCTACTCTATCGTTTCAAAAGAATATTAAAATACACAAGATGAAAAAATTAATTTCAGCATTAATGGTTGTGGTTGCATTTACAACATCAACCTATGCTCAAACTGATGCGAAAGCTAAAGCAATTTTAGCCGATGTAAGTAAAAAATATAAGTCGTATAATATTGTTAAAACCGATTTTACTTTCACTTTAGATAATCCGAAAGCAAAGGTTAAAGAAACCCAACAAGGTACTTTGTATGTAAAAGCCAACTCGAATAAATACAAAGTGGCCATGACCAATCAAGAATTATTTAGTGATGGCAAAAGCCAATGGACTTATCTAAAAAAAGATAAAGAAGTTCAGGTAAGTAATGTAGATAATAGTGGTGATGCCATTAATCCGGCCAAAATTTTCACCGTGTATGAAAAAGGTTTCAAATACATTTACACGGGAGAACAAAAGGTGGGTGCCAAAACTTATCAAATGATAGATTTAACACCAGTTGATGCAAAAAAATCAATCTTTAAAGTGCGTTTAAGTATTGATAAAGCGGCTAAACAAATTGCAAACGTTGTTTTATTTGATAAAAACGGAAACAAGTACACTTACAACGTGAAAACATTTTCACCTAATGTAAATGTACCAGAAACAACTTTCGCATTCGATGCCAAAAAATATCCTGGTGTTGAAGTGGTAGATTTAAGATAATTCTCTTCTCCGCTTTGCGGGATAAGATTTTAAAAGGTTCGGTTATAAACAGCTGAACCTTTTTTGTTTAGGGTTTATTTGATTTTGCCACGGAAACACTGAATTCATGGAAGGTATGTTGCCGTCATGTCGAGCGAAGCCGAGAAATCTTTGTAATTAATTTAGTGTTTGCCACTGAATTTACGTAAGGTATGCTATCGTCATTTCGGGCGAAGCCAAAAACCACGAAATGCTCACCGAAGCAAAAATCTTTGAAGTTTGTATGTAGTACAGCAATTTTAAAAGTTCTCTCCATTACGCTGCGCTTCAGTCGGGATGACGGATATAGTTCAATATTGGTAAACCTTTGTATTTTAAAATTCGTTTTTGGTAAAAAGATTATTTGAATGCTGTATAGATTTCTCTAAGTTTGTTCCAATGTCGTTGCCGCTAACAAACCATACCTTAGAGAAATTAGAGCAATTGCTTTTTGCGATGGGTTTTAAGGTTCGTTACGAAAAAGGGAATTTTAAAACAGGTTCTTGTTTGCTAGAGCATAATAAAATCATCGTGGTAAATAAATTCTCTAACTTAGAGGGCAAAATAGCTGCTTTAGTTACTTTGGTTAAACAAACCAATCCTGATGAGAATGTTCTGGATGACAAGCAGCGACAATTTTTTCACTCTTTACAACAAACCAAGTTATTTTAATGAAGATACAAACTGCAGACAGCGTTAGAAAGGAAAGTTTTTTAAGATGAGGGTTACTTTTTTAGGCACTGGTACATCACAAGGCGTTCCTGTAATTGCATGTAACTGCGAAGTTTGTACATCTACTGATCAGCATAACAACAGGTTGCGAACATCTATCTTAATTGAAACTGATGATAAAACCATTGTTATAGATAGCGGACCCGATTTTCGTTATCAGCTATTGCGGGAAAAAGTTAAGGATTTGGATGCTGTTTTATTTACCCACGAGCATAAAGACCACATCGCCGGACTGGATGATATTCGGCCATTTAATTATTTGCTACATAAGGTGATTGATGTTTATGCCACGGAACGGGTTCAAACCGCTTTAAAGCGAGAATTCTATTATATTTTTGCTGAAACCAAATATCATGGTCTGCCACAAATTAATTTACATACCATCACCAATGGCGAGGATTTTAAAATAGGCGAGAATACCATTGTCCCATTTGAAGTGATGCATCATTTGTTACCGATTACAGGTTATCGAATAGGCGATTTTACTTATATTACCGATGCCAAAACCATTTCAGATCCCAGTTTCGAGCGCATTAAAGGAACTAAAATATTGGTTATAAATGCTTTGCAAAAGGAACCGCATATTTCACATTTTACGTTACAGGAAGCCATTGTGTTTGCAGAAAAGGTTGGTGCAGCAACCACTTACCTTACACACATCAGCCACAATTTAGGTTTGCATGAAGCTGTAGAAAAACATTTGCCATCAAATATCAGGCTGGCTTATGACGGATTAAAAATTGAATTGTAAATCGCTGTTTCTTAAATCCAAAATTAAATTATATTTGCACTCCACTTACCCAGGTGGCGAAATTGGTAGACGCACCAGCTTGAGGGGCTGGCGCCCTTAAGGGTGTGGGAGTTCGAATCTCCTCTTGGGTACTTAAAGAAAATTTCATTAATTTTTAAAGCCCTGTTCATTTATGAACAGGGCTTTTTTTATTTTTAAAATGATACCAAAAATAAAGCTGATCCAAGAGTTGACTCATTAAGTAAAAATGAGAATATTATGAATTGCGTTCAGCATAACTACAGCCCAAGCTTTAAATTACAAAGGTAAGCTTACTTACATAATAGTTCATTAGTAATGAGAGATTTAAGGCAGAAATGAAGTTTGGAGGCTACAAGAAATAGCAACTTAAATCAAACTCTTCCCAAGCCATATTTTATTTACAAAAGTGATCAACAAATGGTGAGAAACTATGCGATCTTTTCAGGATTGTATTGGATTTAATTTTTTTTATTTATCAAAGGTTCTATGATAATCAAGTATTCTAATTAACAATGCTTCTAAAGATTGCCTGAAATATTTTTACCACACTATAGTTTTACAGCGGCAGGGTAAACCAAAATGTAGAGCCTTCGCCGATTGTACTTTCCACACCGATTTTACCTCCATGTCGTTCGATTATTTCTGTACAGATGGAAAGACCAAGACCAAGCCCGGTGTAGCTGCTGGATGATTTGTCGGCCTGCCAGTAGCGGTCAAAAAGCTTTGGGATTTGCTGCTGTGAAATGCCAGGACCAAAATCCCTGACCGATATTTTGGCAAACTGTTCTACTTTCTCTACGTTCAGATTGATCTTTTTTGACTCTGGTGCGTATTTAACCGCATTGTTGACAAGATTGACCAAAACCTGTTCTATGCGGTGTTCATCTGCAAATATCTTTAGGTGTTTTTCTCCCGTAACGATTAACTCGTGACTGCCTTCAATGCGAACATGGTTGCAACAGGTTTCAAGAATCTGTGGGATATCGAACCAGTTCTTCTGAAGTTCGAGTCTGCCTCCGGAATGCTTGCTCATATTGAGCAAATCCTCAACCAAAATATTCACTTTTGCCATCGACATGCTTGCACCCTCTATCAGCTGCTTTACTTTAGGATTTTCGAGTTGTGATTTAATGCGCTCTAGCAATTGGAGGTTAGCCTTTAATACTGTAATAGGTGTTTTAAGTTCATGGGCTGCAACTGATAGAAAATCATCCCTTCTTTGCTCATACGCCTTTCGTTGGGTGATATCTAGCGTAACGCCAACCATCCTTACCGGATTATTCTGGGAGTCGTAGCGTGGGCTGCCAGAGGCATGGATCCAGCGTTGTTCACCTGTAGCGAGCTGGATTTGGTACTCTGCTTCGTAGATACCTTTGTTTGCAATGGCATCAGTAATTGCCTTTTCAACGGTATCCCTATATTGTGGAAGGATGGCTTCCATAAGATCTGGGAAATTAAATTCTTCCGCAATGTTTCTCCCGAAGTTCAGTTTGCAGCGGTCACTGCATTCCATTTTACCTGTCGACAATTCTAAGTCATAAGAACCTAAATTCGCTGCTCCGAGTGCGACTGAAAGCCTGTCGGATATATCTTGAGAGGTGTGGATGGCCTTTACTTGCAGTGTTACCTCTCCCGCAACGATCATGATCGAATGGGTGAACCCTTTTTTATCCTTGATGGGCTTGTAGATAAAATTAAAAAAGCAGTCCTCCAGTTTGCCATCCCGTTTAAGTACCACTTTTTCACCGGTGCCATAAGCAAATTTTCCTGTGCTATATACGTTGTGAAGAATTTCGGAAAAAGGCTGTCCTTTAAGTTCCGGAAGCGCTTCATCCAATGGTTTTTCGAGGATAGCTCCGGTTTTTCCCCATAATCTAAGAAGTTCTGGATTGGCTGAAATGATGGATAATTCGGGGCCTGAAAGTAGTCCGATGGCGACAGGAGCATCGAAGAAAAGTTCCAATGCCCGCTTTTCGCTGTATGCCAAAGCGATATTGCGTTTTTTTAGCTCTATGTTTAGCGAACTGAGTTCGATGTTTTCCTTGTTACCTAATATTCCTGCTGCCGTAAGTATTTGGTTCGCGGCATTTAGCTCCTCATTTGTTACGGTATATTCTTCATTGAGCTGTGCAAGCTCCTCATTGGTAGCCTGGTATTCTTCATTTACCTGAGCAAGTTCTTCATTGGTGGTTTGCAATTTCTCGGAGAGCATTTGCAATTGTTCATTGGAAGCGTTAAGTTCTTCGTTTGCGGCGTTGAGTTCTTCATTGGTAGCGTGGTATTCTTCAGTAATTACCTGAAGTTCTTCATTTGCCGCATTAAGCTCTTCATTCGTGGCCTGGTATTCTTCATTGATTGCCTGTAGCTGCTCATAGGCCTGTTGTTCGCCAAGTTCTTTTTCGCGGGCAAGCTGAATAGCATGAATCCGGTCGGATACTTCGGTTGCCGTATGAAGGATACAGATGATTTTGCCAGAATTATCCTTAATTGGGCGGTAGCTAAAGTCAAAGTAATAGGTTTTTATCTGGCCATCAACATTTAGTTGGGCAGGAATATCCTTCGCCTTATAGATTTGTCCCGTTTGATAGGCATCCTTTAATGTTTGGAAAAAAGGCTGTCCTTTTAATTCCTCAAATGCCTGCTCAAATGGCATGCCTTGTACAGATTTGTCCTTTCGAAAAATATCAAGCATACCCTGATTGATGGCCTCGATCCTTAGATCTGCTCCGGTGTAGATGGCTGTTGCATCATTCGAAAGCAGCAGGATGTCGAGTAGGGCAGTATTACCCAGGGAATTTACAAAATCTGTCATTAATGGCGGTAATGGGAACTGGTAATATTATCCCTTAAACAAAAATAAAAAAAGCAATGAAATATATGCATTATATTGATCGAATGTTTAGAGCTATGGGTTGATTTATTCTGGAATGTATTTGTATCAATATCTATTGAAATTAATTGATTTGATTATTCCACTTCTATATTTTAATGAAGAATTTATGGTACAATTATATTCTTTGATTCGCTGCCCCCAAGCATTTTGGCGATTTGTTGCGAAAGGTATTCAATATCGAAAGGTTTTGGAATAAATACTGTTTCCGGGCAAGCCGTGATTACTTTTTTAATATCCTCATGGGCCGATACCATGATAACGGGGATATTTGTGGAATCTTTGCTAGCTTTTAGCCTTTGGCATACGTCAATTCCATTTCCATCAGGCAACATTACATCGAGTAGGTAGAGATCTGGAAACTCATCAGATTTTTGCATGAATTCGCCAACCGTTGCAAATCCTGTAATCGCATAATCTTCTCCTTCGAGGATTAGTGAATAAAGGTCTCTCAGGTCGTCGTTATCTTCAAGTATAAATATCTTCTTTGACATGGCTTAGCTATATTTTGATGAACAAGCGCCTGGTTCTTATGTTTGAAAAATGTGTAATAAGGCTATAGATTTTAAAGTTATAGTAAGCTCTTTGCAGAACTCACTAACATCTTTTGTAAAATCCACCGGTGAGTGCTGCTGCCGCACATTCAAATATAGATTGATTATAGCAACTGGAGAATTGAGAGAAATGTTATTTTGCCCACTTTGGAAGGATCAAATAACCTTCTTCTGAAGTTCCGATAGCTTCAAATTTATGATCAGTAAAGAAATGCCCAACTAATGCAGCAGTTATTGCATCGATCTCATCGTGGCTAAGCATTCCATTGCTGAAATCTCCTCTTAAACCAAAATGCTTTAATCCATTAATTAACTGAGGTAAATCTTTTTGTTTTCTAGGCAGGCCTAGAATATCTTGTGCAGCGCCAGGGAAACCTTCTATTACTGTGTAACCTAAAGATCTGAAAATTTGAGCAAGCTCGATACCCCTTAAAGTTAACTGCTGCATACTTTTAATGAGCGGGGGATAAGATCTTATACCTCTTTTAGACATGATTCTTTCACAGGTTCTGGTTATTCCAAAGGTTGCCCTGCCTGGGTCATCATCAAAAACAGATAATCTTCCGAATGGGAGCGAAAGGGGAGAGTCAATTGAAACAATAGTTGGATTTACTGAAATAGTTTTGCTGATCAGATCCTCATTGGTAAACAATTTTGAGGTGCTGGCCAAATTGCCACGTAGTGCGCACCAGCCTGAAGCTTTTTTCTCATTACCTGTAAGGTCAATCCCCACCGAATGGAGGGATTTTCCTGCTGTAAAATCAGTAAAACTGAATGGCAATTCTTTATCGTAGTCAAAGTCCGTCATCATATCACCTCCTTAAACCCTGTTCACAAATTTGTTGAGTTCAAGGCATAATTTCAGCCGTTCAACTATATCATCAAAATTATCTTTTTTGAGGAAATAGGAATCGGCATTATATTTTCTTACAAAAAAACCCTTCATCTTTAAGAATTTGGCAGCAGGGTTTTCGCCATCAAAACCAATAGGTACTTTTTGCAAACTTTCCTGAGCTATAATACCATCAGGGAATGCTGCGTTTAATTTTGGCTCCTCAGCTATTTCCAGCCATTGCTCCAAGTTGTAATCTATTTCCTGGCGTATTTTTTTTAGTTTATCTGGATTTGGTTGGAAACTACCTGCACCAAAACAGCATTTGCCTGGATCGAGCATTACATAATAAACTGCATTTCCACTTTTTCTTCCGCCACTACTGATAACCGCATACAAATAAGTTTTGTAAGGGGATTTATCTTTCGTAAACCTGAGGTCTCTATTTAAACGTGGAATGCAATCTTTAGCCAGCAGATGAGAAGATGCGATTGACGGGTCGAACTCGCTGATGGAATGAATGAGATCTTGAGTGAATGCTTCAAAATTTTTATAAACTTCGCGATATTCATCCCGATTATCATCAAACCATTCTTTGTTATTGTTTTTCTTCAGTCCTTTAAGAAAAGTGAAGGTTATTTTTTTTAGCATATTTCAAATTAACGTTTACCGTCCGGTTTGCTGCTCAATTTTTTTATTGCCAAGAGTATCTTTTTTTCCTGACTGTTCTCGTCATTTTGTGAGAGGATATCTTTGATGATACTTGTTCTTTCCTCTTCGTCCAGAGATTTGAATTTTGTAAGAATTTCAGCATCCTTGAAACACTCAATGATATCATGTTCATCGGTAAGCTTGTTGTCAGAGTCCTTTTGCATGGTAACCACTACTGTATCACCACCTTTTTTATTGATTGCTTTTCTGATATCGGCATTCACTGACATATACATATCCAACCCTTTACGTGGTGCTAAATTCATGTTCTTAAATTCATAACCGTCAATTGTACCAGAAACCTTGATGTATCCCCACTTGCCCTTAATATCTTTAGAATCTGGGATAATGATGTTATAGGTCCATGCACCATGATTTGGGATATAATTTAGCGTCAGTTCTTTGTTTTCTAATAATTCTTTCATAAACCTTTAAGTTTTAAAAAAATGAGTTAAAATTCTCTAGCCATTTTTTAATAGTGCTGCTGTTTGGTTCCTGATAAATGCTTCCTTGTCTTTTTTTACTTCTACAAGCATTGCTTTTCTTTCTAATGGCAACGTAAAATATTTATCAGCCCATATATTGATTTCGATCATTACGGGAAGCAGATCGACCCCTTTCTGGGTTAGTTTATATAAGACCTTGGCTTTGCTCTCCGGGTGGTCTTGTTTGGAGATTAAACCATTTGTTTCTAGCATCAGTAGTCGTGAAGCAAGAATATTGGTTGCTATCTTTTCATCCGATTTGAGGAAGTCGCCGTAAGTACATTGTTTAGCAAACATGAGATCTCTAATAATAAGTAATGACCATTTATCTCCCCAAATGTCTAGTGAGCTGCTAATAGGGCAATCAGACCTTTTTTTTGTATCCATCGTAAATAAATTTATTAAAATCACTTGCAAATTGAAAGTTGTTAATATATTTGCACTTGCAAAATGCAAGCAAATTTACGTAATTAAATTATATATGCAATGAAAACAACAGGAAATACAGTATTTATCAGCGGCGGCAGTGCCGGTATTGGTTTGGCAATTGCCAAAAAATTAAGTGCTGCTGGTAATAAAATAATCATTAATGGCCGTGATGAAACACGTCTTCAAAATGCATTAAAAGAATTGGATCATGCAATAGCCATTCAGGGCGATTTATCGATAGCAGCAGACAGAATTCGCATTGCTGAAAACCTGAAAGTAAACCATCCAGAGGTTAACATCATCATCAATAATGCAGGTGCCGCCTTTATGAATGATTTAAGCGATAGCAAAAATAACGCTGCTGACAAAGCATATCAGGAAATGAATACCAATTACATCAGTGTGATTGATTTTACTGCATTAACTTTGCCTCTGCTTTTACAACAGGCGGAAGCAGCAATTGTAAACGTTTCTTCTATCGCTGTATTCAGATCGAATAAATATCTCCCAACCTATTCGGCAAGTAAATCGGCATTGCATAGCTATACGCAGGGATTACGGGATACATTTTCAGAGAACAATAATTTACATATTTACGAACTTTACCCGCCTTTGGTAAATACTGATTTTTCTGCAGAAATTGGTGGTGCAAATGGAATTTCACCATCAGAAGTAGCAGATGAACTGTTCGTTGCATTGGAAAAAAATCAATTTGAAGTTCCAGTTGGGGATACAAAGAAAATCCACGAATTAATTGTTCCAATTACAGAAAATGTTCCGCATTAATTTTAAGAAGTAATGTATTTAAAGGGAAAAACAATACTCATCACAGGAGGTGGTTCGGGTATAGGACTAGAAGCAGCAAAGCAATTTTTAGAAATCGGCGTCAAGGTTATCATTACGGGCAGAAATCAGGACAAATTAAATGCTGCAAAGAAATTATACCCCAATTTAATCGCTATACAAAGTGATGCAGGAAATGAAGCAGATGCCAAATTACTTTTTGACAAAGTTAGAGATTTAGGCGGCATTGATATACTGTATAATAATGCAGGAGTTGGCATTCCGCCAATTAATTTAGGGATGCCAAATGACAAACATCTTAAAGGTGCCATTTATGAAATGGAGGTCAATTATTTTGGCGTCATCCGCCTGAACAATCTCTTTATGGAAATGCTTAAATCAAAAGAAGAAGCAGCCATCATTAATACAACTTCTATCCTGAGTATTGTCCCATCGATGATAGAGGCTACTTATTCGGCATCAAAATCTGCATTGGCCTTCTACACAAAGTCCTTAAGAGGACATTTACAAATTTTGAACAGTAATGTAAAGGTTTTTGAATTGCTACCGCCACTGGTAGATACGGAAATGGTTGCAGACCGCGATGATAAAAAAATAAGTCCCGAGAAATTAGTAAAAGAACTGATTAGGGGATTAGAGAAAAACCAATATACCATTCGCGTAGGCGATACAAAGCTGATCAATGTATTAAACCGACTTTTTCCTAAATTGACATTTAGACTAATCAATCCAAAGAAATCAGATTCAGCATTAAAATCATAATCATCAGAATGAAAGCATATACAATTAGTAAATACGGAAAAAAAGAAACGTTGCACCTTAACGATGTGCCGGTTCCTCAGCTAAAAGATAACGATGTGTTGATAGAGGTTCATGCAGCTGGGCTAAATCTACTGGATGCTAAAATAAAATCTGGGGAGTTTAAACGGATTTTACCTTACAGGCTACCGCTGATTTTGGGGCATGATGTGGCAGGTGTGGTAACCAAGATTGGAAAAAATGTAAAAAAATTCAAGCTGGGCGATGAAGTGTATTCAAGACCTGCAGATTTTCAGATTGGTACATTTGCAGAATTTATTGCTGTACATGAAAATGATGTTGCCTATAAACCCAAAAATTTAACAATGGAAGAAGCAGCATCCGTTCCATTGGTTGCATTGACTGCCTGGCAGGCGCTGGTAGAAAAGGCAAATCTTAAAAAAGGGCAAAAAGTTTTCATTCAGGCAGGTTCGGGTGGTGTAGGCACCATTGCCATTCAATTGGCGAAACATTTGGGTGCTACAGTTGCTACCACGGCTAGCGAGAAAAGTTTTCCTTTACTTAAAACTCTTGGTGCAGAAGTGCTGATTGATTATAAAACTCAGGATTTTGAGGATGTACTAAATGATTATGATGCCGTATTAAATAGTCAGGACACGAAAACACTTGAGAAATCAATCCATATCTTAAAAGCCGGAGGAAAAGCAATATCTATTTCAGGTCCGCCGACACCAGAATTTGCCAAAGAAGCTGGGGTATCTTGGTTTGTTAAAATAATTCTAACCTTTCTCAGTAGCAATATCCGCAAGAAATCAAAAAAACAAAATGTTAATTATGCTTTTTTATTTATGAGGGCAGATGGTGAGCAATTAAGTAAAATCACTGCGCTTATAGAGGCGGGTGCGATAAAACCAATTGTGGATAAGGTTTATCCTTTTGAGCAAATCAACGAAGCATTGGCTTATGTGGAAAGCGGACGTGCTAAAGGAAAAGTAGTTGTGAAAGTGAAGTAGAGCTATAGGCTTTTTACACTAGAGTTTTGGAGAATTGTATATTTCAAGAATTTCGCCTGTAAAAATAATCCGAATCACGTGCTATCGAAAACCTTAGTTCAGCATTGCTCATAACTATTACATCTCGCAATTTTTGATTTGATATATTCTGATCAAGGTGATTTAATAGCGTATTATCTTGTTTTTTGATACCTTATTACATGATTTTATTTTTTTTCTAATCCTCAACTTACAGTCTTGATAAAGAAAAAATAGAGCTTTAATGTTCATACTATTCTTACAAATTTGTGCCATACTTCAACATAGCCTTGCAACCCGGTAAGGCTTTTTATTTTTAGATTCCATTTTAAATAAATTCTAAACGATTTATCTCTGAAACATATTTTTGAATGTTGGGTTTAAAAGTTAGTTTTGTAATATTAACCAAATATATTTTATGAGCAATATATCTGATCCAAAACCCAACAAAAGGGTAGATAGGGTAGAAAATGAGCATAAGAAAATTAATGAGCCCTACAGTTCAACCACGAAACGAAAATTTGAAGGTTGGCCAATTCTGTGGATTTTAATTGCACTGTTAATGGTGTTCTTAATTCTCTGGTATACAGGAACTACTAAAGATATTTTAAAGTGGATTGATGGAAGATAGCTTGAACAAGCTTTTATCATACCAGATTTTAGGAGTTTATTCTGAATGTTAATCTACTAATGAGCGTTAATTTAGAGTTTAATTTGTGTGCTTAAAATTTATCATCGTCGCTTGGAATTTGCTCAGCCGAGAAATAACAATATAACATAAGACCAAAAGATAATAAGTAAAATGCTGCAGTAATAATTAGGAATGTGCTCATCATGTTGATTATTTGGTTAGTGTAATTATAGCATTAAGTTATCGTAAATATTATAGTGGAAACGCCAATTTATATTTAAAATTATTAACAACAGTAAAATTTATGTTGAAAACTGTGTATTTAGTTTTATTGTTCTGTAAAATTTAACTTCATCTGCAACCGATTTTGGTATTGATGATTTACAAGGGTTACGGATCAATATTAATGCTTTTAGTAAGAGACTATACTTATCTAATTCGTTTTATGGATTGATTATCTGTCTCAATTGCCCCCTTATTATGACCTTTTTAGCAATATCATATTTTAGATATTCGATTAATTTTATTTCATCATTAAAAAAGATCGATTATGATGGCACAGCCAATATGGTTTTATAAATCTAAATGCATAGCCACATCAATTTAATTCTGAAGAGTAATATCAATGAGAAACGAAAAATTAAATCTTTTGCAACCATTTGTTGGCAATTGGGTTACAAATGGGCAAACTGCTGATGATAAAAATATTGTGGGTACAGATATATATAAATGGATTGATGGTGGTTTTTTTATGGTACATAATGTTGATATTCAAATAGGAAATGAACATATCAGCTCGGTCGAAATAATACATTATGATAATCTGGAAGATGTTTTTCGGACACAATCTTTTGGCAGTGATGGATTGATATCAATATCCACAATAAAAATATATGATGACATCATTCTCATATTTGCAGATCATCAGCGGTTTCAAGGCAAATTTTTGAAAAATAAAATCGTTGGTATTTGGGAACATCGCGTTAAGGATGAATGGCAGCATTTGATGAACATTCAATTAACTAAACAATGATGCCTATTAGGAAGTAATGGATATATTCAAATTAAATTTATCTTCTACTTCCTGGTAAAATGATTATAGATTCATCGTTTTACAAGAAAATAGGGTAAATAAAAGAAAAGGTTGTTTTATGATTTTGAAGACATTAATTAAAACAGGAAGCATTAAGATAATTCGGATCAGGTGTGAATAATAATCAAACTTAAAATAAATATGAAAATTGCAGTAATTATTATCCGCGTATTATTGGGAGGCATGTACATTTTTGCTTCAGTACCCGTGCTTTTTAACATTCCAATGGGAGAAATGCCTAAAATGACCGCCGACCAAACTACATTTATGTCGGGAATTATGGTGGCGAAGTACTTATTTCCTTTAATTAAAGGAACCGAATTGGTGGCAGGTTTAATGCTATTGGTAGGTAGAACTGCACCATTGGCTACCATCATTATTTTTCCAATCACACTCAATATATTCCTCTACCATGCATTTCTAGGTCCTAAAGAGTTGCCAATGGTCGGTGTAATGTTGTTATTTAATTTATTTTTATTTTATGCGTATCGCCAAAAATATTTGCCTATCATTTCTAAATAAAATTTTGGGATAAAAAAACTTTCTCATACTTTTTTGCTTTATTTATTGTTTCACTATACAAGATGATTATCTATCTTTAAAAACTAACTAGAAATAAAAATATGAGAAAGTTCCCATTCTTAATGCTACTTTTTGTAGCTGTATCATTTTCAGCATTGGCACAAAACAAAGATGCAATTGTTGGTAAATGGCTCAATCCATCAGGCGAAGGACAAATTGAGATCTATAAAAAAGGCGATAAATATTATGGCAAATTAGCTTGGATTAAAGAGCCTAATTTAAATGGAAAACCAAAATTAGATGCTAAAAATCCCGATGCTTCTTTGCAAAAAAGACCTCTGTTAAACTTAGAGATTTTAAAAGATTTTGTTTATGAAGATGGAAAATGGACTGACGGAACAATATATGATCCGAAAAGTGGTAAAAATTACAGTTGCAATATGACTTTGAAAGGGAACGATGTTTTAAACGTTAGAGGTTATGTTGGAATTTCATTACTCGGCCGATCGGAAACATTTAGAAGAGTTAAATAAATAATGATGAAAAAAATAATATGGTGCCTTTTAATGGCACCTTTTTTTTGCGCCGCACAATCGTACTCTTTAAAACCGTTAAACGAAAATACTAAAACCAGTATTCGTGGTTTAAGTGTTTTGAGCGATAAAATTATCTGGGCAAGTGGAAGCAATGGATCAGTAGGGAAAAGTACTGATGGTGGTGTGCACTGGCAATGGCTAAAACCAAAGGGATACGAAAAACTCGATTTTAGAGATATTGAAGCTTTTAATGAACAGCAAGCCATTATTGTTAATGCTGGTTCGCCAGCTTATGTTTTGAAAACAACTGATGGCGGCTTAAATTGGACTGAACATTATAAAAACGTCGATTCGGCCATTTTTTTAGATGGGTTGGATTTTTGGGATAAAAAAAGGGGCATCATATTTGGCGATCCAATAAATAACAAAATGCAATTGCTAAAAACTATTGATGCCGGTAAAACCTGGATTGATATTTCATCAAACCTAAAACTTGCGTTGGCAAATGGCGAAGCTGGTTTTGCTGCAAGTGGAACCACTATTAAAACACTAGACGGCGGTAAAGTTTGGATTTCAACTGGCGGTATGGCTTCAAATATTTATTACTCTGCAGATTATGGCCAAAACTGGAGTGTTTTTAAATGTCCAATTTGGCAAGGCGAACAAACTATAGGTCCGTTTTCAATGGATTTTTTTGATGCAAAAACTGGTGTGGTTGTAGGTGGAAATTATGTACAGGATAAGCAAAACACCAATAATGTGCTATTAACCTATGATGGAGGCCAAACCTGGCAAAAACCTATAGTGCCGGTTTCAGGTTATCGCTCTGGAGTTACCTATATTAATGCTAAAACGCTTGTAGCAACAGGTACATCAGGAACTGATTTATCTATTGATGGTGGTAAAAACTGGAAGCATATTTCAGATCAAAGTTTCAATGCAGTTCAAAAGGCTAAAAAAGGTAATGCCATAATTTTAGCTGGAGAAAAGGGTTCTATTTATCAATTAAGCCTAAATTAAATTAATGTTAATTTGTAACAGAAGCACCAATCTTCGTTCTAAATATTAAAATAAAATTTCTGATTGGTCACATTTAAGTACGATAATTTTGTTTCTTTGCTTTATCTAAATTTCAAAAACAAAAGCTTATCTGTGATAAAACTTACAATCAAAGATTTCTAATTCTACAATCAATTTTGTAATATTAGAATTTTATAATACAGATTAGGAAACAGGCAAAATGGCTTTTTACAAACATTATTCATTCGATCTTTGGTTAACGTTGATTAAATCAAATCCAACGTTTAAACTCGAAAGAACCAAATACTTTCATGCAAAATTTAATGGTAAGCAAAAAAGTATCGATGAAATTGGGGTTATTTTTCGTCAGGTAGATTTAATGGTAAATGCCATAAACGAAAAAACCGGTAAAAATGTTGATGCTGATGAAATGTACCTCATGGTAATTAGCATGATCAATGATTTCAGCTTTGAATTTCAGGAGCTGGATTTAGATAAACTTTACAGCGATATGGAGGAATTGCTTTTTGAGCATATGCCTTTAGTTTATTGTGAAAATTGTCTTCCTGTACTATCCCAAATAAAAGAAGGCAATCTAAGTTCTACCAATATATTAAGCAATACTGGTTTCATCAAAGGAAAAACATTAAGAAAAGTACTTAATCACTTACAAATTGATCAATTTATCGATTTTCAATTGTATTCTGATGAAGTAAGAATGTCGAAACCAAACCCTAAATTTTTTGAGTTGATGTTAAACACGATCGATCAGAAAAAGCATCCCGAATTAACTTTAAATAACATTATTCATGTTGGGGATAATCCACATGCTGATATTCGTGGCGCCAATGCATTGGGTATAAAAAGTATGTTGATTAACTCCAACCAACAATCTATCTTAACACTACTTTCATGATACCTTATACCTATTCACTTCATAAAATAGAAAGCACAGCCAATTTTGGTTTCAATCCTGATCATTACAGCCGATTTAAATTTGGCGATAATCTCATTGCGAAATCATTTGGAAAGGATTTAGCAGATGGTTTCATTAAATATTATCTGGCTGATAACTTGATCACAGATCAAATTGTAGTCATTTCAAGTCCTTATAGTTTTATTCCTACCGCAACTTTTGCAATGAAAAACTATTTTGTTTCTCAATTAAATCGTTGGTTAGTAGAAAATGGTGGCTTGCAGGTACAAGAAACCAAAGTACACAGAACAGTTACTTACAAAGAGGATTATGGCGAACTAAGTGCCGAAGAGCGTTTGAGTCTTATTGGTAACGATTCATTTCATATTGATAAGGAATTTTTAATGGGAAAAACCTTATTATTTCTCGATGATATAAAGATAACAGGTAGCCATGAACGAATGATTCTGAAAATGGCGAAAGAATATGGTTTGTCAAATGAAATGCACATGTTGTATTTTGCCGAGCTGGTAAATAAAAACATTCATCCAAACGTAGAGAATTTCTTAAATTACCACCAGATCAAATCAATTTTCGATTTAGAGGAAATTATTGATGGCGGTGATTTTTGTTTCAATACCAGGATCGTGAAATACATCCTCAATACTGCTACAGAAAGTTTTACTATCTTCCTCGAAAGTAGAACGAGTGAATTTATAAATGAACTTTATGATTTAGCATTGGGAAACGGCTATCACAGCATAGAAGCTTATGCTGAAAATTTACTTCAAATAAAAGATTATATAAAAAATAACAACTATAAATTAATTTAAGATATGGCTATTAACTTGCAAAAAGGGCAGAGAGAAAATATTGATGCTCCTAAATTTACAATAGGTTTAGGCTGGGATACAAACAGCTCTTCTACTGGTGCTGCATTTGATTTAGATGCTTCAATTTTTATTTTAAATGATCAGAAAAAACTGGTTTCTGATGAGAATTTTGTTTTTTACAACAATCTGGTGTCTCCTGATGGAGCGGTGGAACATACAGGCGATAATTTAACAGGAGATGGCTACGGTGATGACGAGCAAATTAAAGTTGATTTAACCAAAATTGATCCTAGAGTAAGCGAAATTTGCGTGGTGGTTACCATTCATGAAGCTGAAGCCAGAAGACAAAACTTTGGTCAGGTTAGAAACTCATTTGTAAGAATATTCGATGCAACAACTAATGAGGTGATTTTAAAATATGAATTAGAAGAAGATTTCTCAATAGAAACTGCAGTTGAATTTGGTAGGATTTACAAACGTGAAGGCAAGTGGAAATTTGAAGCAGTGGGAATGGGCATGAAAGGTGGTTTACAAGATTATTTAAACAAATATCAATAAAATTATGGCAATCAATCTTCAAAAAGGACAGCGAATCAATTTAGAAAAAACTAACGGAAGCAAGCTGCAGAATGTTTGTGTAGGTATTAATTGGGGCGCTATTGAAAAGAAAGGAATGTTCGGTTTTGGTTCATCCAAAGAAGCTGTAGATTTAGATGCCAGTTGTGCTTTGTATAACGAAAATAAACAACTTTTAGAGGTGGTTTACTTCGGTAACTTAAAATCGAAAAACGGATCTGTAAAGCATAGTGGCGATGATTTAACCGGCGATATGGGTGGCGATGATGGTTTGGATAATGAAGTAATTACTTTGGATCTTGCTCAATTGGATGCCGGCGTTAGTTACGTTGCTTTTGTGTTGAATAGTTTTAGAGGGCATGATTTTGGAACCATTCCATTTGCCTCTATCCGTATTTATGAAGGCACAAGCAAACGTGTGAATGAAGTTTTTGCAAAATACGATATTGCTAATGATGCGGCATTTAAAGGTTCTGTATCAATGGTAATGGGCGTTTTCTATAAGAAAAATGGCGAATGGAAATTCAACGCCATTGGAGAGCCAACAAGAGATAGAAAATTAGAAGAAACTGTAAAAACGGTAACCCAAAACTATTTATAGTTTACCGATAAAAATTAAACTATGGAAACCAACCCTAATGCTCCGCTGCCAAATTTAACGCCAGTAAAACTGGATAAAGATGGCAATGTAAACCTCGAAGTAATTACCACCGAAGAAACTGCAAAATACAAAGAGATTGCGAAATCCTTAGAACCATCGGATGTAAACTCCATTTTAAATTATGGAAGTGAAGCACAAAATTCGATGGAAAAATACAGTAACGATTTCCTGGCATCTGTTAGAACTTACAATAGTGGCGAAGTTGGCGGACTAATCAACGAACTGCTTACCGAACTGAACTATATTGATGTTTCTGAATTGGAACAAAGTGGTTTTAAAAGTTTCATCTCACGCATTCCATTTTTAAAAAACCTGGTTGTAGATGTTAAAAAACTGTTCCAGAAATACGATGTGGTGGTAAATAATATCGATAAGATAACCAACAAAATCAAAGCCGGGCGACTAAACTCCATTAAAGATAACACTGCATTACAAACCATGTTCGATAGCAATGTTAGCTACATCAAACAAATGGAAGATTTGATTATTTCTGGTCAGCTAAAATACAACGAACTGCAACTTAAACTTGCAGAAATGGAAGGAAGACCTGCAGATTATCAAGATTATGAAATTTCCGATTTAAGAGATTTTACGAGCCGATTGGATAAGCGTTTGGCTGATATGAAGATTGTTCGTTTCATTATGTTGCAATCTTTGGCCCAAATTAGAGTGGTGCAAAACAACAATACCTCTATTGCCGAAAAAGCACAATCAATTGTTTCTACAACCATCCCGGTCTGGAAAAATCAATTAACCATTGCTGTTGCATTACAAAGGCAAAAAGCCAATGTAGAAATGCAGAAAAAAGTATCTGATACAACCAATACCATTTTGCAGAAAAATGCCGAAATGTTAAAGCAAAATAGTATCGATGTTGCTAAAGAAAACGAAAAAACTGTTGTTTCTTTGGAGACTTTAAAGATGACAACCTCTTCATTAATTGAAACATTAAACGAAGTAAAACAAATTCATGAAGCTGGCGCACAAAGTAGAAAAGTGCTCGATGGCGAATTGAAAACCTTAGAAGCAGAGTTGAAAAAGAACGTTACGCGGGTGAGCTAAACTAAACTATGGATGAATACCGATTAAATATTTTAAAAAAATCAAGCGCAGAGATCAACCGTTTACAGTTGCTCTCTGTGTTTTTTGATGATGAAATTATTTATAAAATATATTTAAGAACACAGGTTATTCATCAGCTTTTTACCAATAATGAAGATCTGGAAATAGAAAAACTCGATCTGTTTCACCTACAATTTACCGATAGTGTTATTGCCTTACTCCGTAAAATTAAAAAGAGTAATGAGAAGAATGTTGCTTTAATCTACGATGAAATCGATTTGAATGAAGCATTGATTGATAAAATGTCTGGATCATTTGATGATAAAAACAAGTTCAATCAAGAAAAACAAAAGCAATCGCTAAAAATTAATCAATCGCTTAGAAGACTTTATAATAATCTTTCTGATTTAAGTACTGATTTTCCCTTCTCAAAAAATATTAGCGTTTTCAGTGCCAAATACGCAAATGATTATTACTTTGATTTAACAGCCGAGCAGTTATCGCAATTAATCGATTATCAAGGCAAGAATGTTTATTCGAATGCTTATGCCATTATCGAAAAGAAATTAATGGGCAGGCTGTGCAAATTTGATTTTAGAACTGAATTTTATTTAGGCTTAAAATCAGGCGAGCTGATTATAGAAGTTTATAAGTTTTTAGATAGCAAGACCTATTATTTATTCTTCCCTAGCCGAAATCTCTTTCTGCTCTGCGATTTATCGGTTTTTAATGATCTTGATACTTCCAACAATCTGTCGGAAAGGGAAAGGATTGTTCAGGAACTGGAATATAAAAATGATAAACTGAAAAGCAATGCTGGAGTATTGAAAACATCCATGTCAAAAGATGTACAAGATTTATTAGAAAGCAGCTACCAGAAAATATCTGATATCAGCTTTCTAAATCATCTGAATTATTTCGATGTTCAATCGAATATTTTAAAAGAAATGCTTCGTACAGATCTTTTTTAACCTTCTATCTAGTTAAAATTGAAAGTTTACGCTTAAATAAATCAATGGTTCTTTCCCAGGCCAATTTTGCTGCGGCTTCATTGTATCTGGTTGGAGAAGTATTGTTGTTAAAGGCGTGGTTCACTCCATCGTAGATATAAATCTTATAATCAATCTTATTTTCCTTTAACGCTTGCTCATATGCAGGAATTCCTGCGTTTATGCGCTCATCTAAACCACCATAATGCAGCATCAAGCTGGATTTAATTTTTGGTACATCAGCGGCATTGGCTTGCGCACCGTAATAAGCAACTGCTGCTTGCAATTTAGGGTCGTTTACCGCCAGTTTATTGGCCATACCACCGCCCCAACAAAATCCAACACAACCCACCTTGCCATTTCCATCTTTTCTGTTGCGCAAATAGTCCAAAGCTTTCAAATAATTTTGCAGATTTTTTTCTGGATCAAGTTTTCCAATTAATTCACGGCCTTTATCCTCATCAGTTGGTGTTCCGCCTAATGGCGAAAGGGCATCAACACCTAATGCCAAAAAACCTTCAGCAGCAATGCGTTTAGTTACGTCGATAATGTGTGGGTTTAAACCACGATTTTCATGAATAACCAATACACAGCCCAACTTCTTTTTACCTTTAGGTTTGGCTAAAACCGCTTTCATTTCGCCATCTGCCCCAGCGTAGGTAATATTTTCTACTTCAATTTCATCGCTAATAAAATCGGCTGCAGCAGCATAATTATTTTCTAACATTGGTAAAATTGTCATGGCTAAAGCTGTACTGCCAGCTAGAATGGCTAGCTTTTTCATGAAATCTTTTCTGCTTACCTGGCTGTGGGTATATTCATCGTAAAGGGTAATAATTTTCTGATCCATTTGGGTTGATTTTGTGAATACAAGATAGCCAAGCCTTATGATATTTGATAGCTTTATTGCTAAAAGTTACAATACATCGCTTCCCACCGTTTAATCAATTCTACCCTGTGTTTTACATATCTGGGTGTTAAAAAGGTATTCGACCAATCGTCATATTGATCATAAAAAAATTTTAAAAAATAAATATGAAAAGTAATTCCCAGGTAGGGGATAGCCATTATTTCATCTTTAGTTAATGTTCTTATTTCTTGGTAAGCTTTTAGAAAAATATTAAAATCTGCCTCTGCCTGCTCTTTGCTTATTCGATTGTTTAACTGATGAAAGAAAAAGTGGTTTAAAAACGACATTAAATCATTAATTAAATATCCTTCGCCCCCGAAATCAAAATCGAAAAATGTGATCTTTCCATCCTGATCAAAATGGAAATTTTTTGGAAAAAAATCGTAATGACAATAACCATAGGCAAAATTTGATGTCGCAAAGGATGAAAATTTGTCCATAACCTTTTTTGCGATTTCACTCAGATACTCATACTCCTCAGGCATGTCGCCGAAATGTGGTTTTAAGGTTTCTAAGGGATGTAGTAATGTGGTTTCAAAATCGAATATGTGTCTCTTATGCTTAAGCTTTAGGTTTATTGTTATTTCATGTAGCTTGCCGATTCCTTTTCCTAATGCGATTAAATTTTCTGTATTTAAATCCAGTATTACATTGCCTTCAGCATAAGAAAATAGTATGCCATTTCTTATGCCTTCTATTGCATTAAATTGTTGAATTTGATTTCCAGATCTATCTCTTATAGGATAAGAAACAGAATTCCCGTTGGTTTTTAAGATATTTAATAATTCAACTTCAGCTTCAATTTCATTTGATTTGCGATGGGAATCACGATAAATTTTAAAGATATAACGATCTGTATCATTCTTTAAAAGGTATGTATCACTTACATTTCGAATCAATAATCTGCATGTAGTATTTTGCTGGAGTTGATAAGTATCAATAAGATATTTATTTAAAGCAGTTGAGGATAACGTGGAATACTGAGCTGGGAAAATTGAATTCATTGCTGCCGAATTAAAACCAACCAAATATAAATGATTCAATATAGCATCACTGCATAAAATTAGAGTACCTTGTAACTTTTGAACGTGTTGTTCTAATTAACATTGAATTATTGTCGAAAATATTCGATTGCCTTATTGATAGTTATATCGAAGATAAGGTTGGTATTGCAGAAAACTTTCTGAGTATTTCTCTTGCTGCTCATTTAAAAGATAATTTAAACCATCTTTTTCAAAACAATGAACTCTTAAATGCCGGCATTGGCAACAGCAAAATCGCCACACAAAATAAATTGGTGAGGAGTGATGTGATTTATTGGTTGGATAGAAAGCATAATAATCAATACGAAAATGAGTTTTTCGATTTGATGGATGAATTTGTAATTCACCTCAATAGCACTTGCTATACCGGAATTACAGGTTACGAATTTCATTATACGCTTTATCAACCTGGAACATTTTACAAAAAACACATCGATCAGTTCCAAAATAACGGAAGCCGACAATATTCATTGATTATGTATTTAAATACAGATTGGAAATTTGAGGATGGTGGTGAACTCTGTATTTATCAAAATGATTTGCCACAAAATATCTCTCCAAATAATGGCAAAGGTGTATTTTTTAGAAGTGCCGATTTGGCTCACGAAGTTTTAGTAACCAATAAACAGCGAATGAGTATTACCGGATGGTTAAAAATAGGCTAATAAAAGCGCCTTCAGTTTTCCAGAAAGCGCTTATGATTTAATTTTCTTCTGTATATTTTTTGAAATTATTTAAAATCGATTGCCAGCCACCTCGCTGCATTTCAATTGGATTTTGATTCTCTGGATCGAAGGTTTCAATCACTTTGGTTTTACCATCCGTTTCCTCGAAAGTAATTTTTACTTGTCTGCCATCTTCCAAACCATACTTAATTAGCTTGTGGTCTTCTACGTTACTGTAAATCCCTTCAAAATCAAAACCGAAGCTACCATCTTTTGCTTCCATTCTGGTTTTAAATTTTCCATTTGTTTTTAGATCGTTTTCAGCATAGGGTGCATGCCAATCGCTAGCGGCAAAAGTCCATTTTGTAATGTGCTCTGGTGCCGCCCAATATTGCCAAACTTTTTCAACTGGAGCATTTATTATTGCTTCTACTGTTATTGTTTCCATTTCTTAAGGTTTAAATTGTTAATGTAAATTTATAAGAAGTATTCACAATCTGGCAAGGGCGTATGCGACAAATAGGAGGTGTAATTTCCATTACTCGAATTTTACTTTCGTAACAAATCGAAAACAAAAGCGTAATTAAAGTTTCTATACTTACATTGGAGGCTAGTTAAACGTTTTACCAAATATGTTATGAGAAAATTTTTAGTCCTGCTTTTAGTTGGCTATACAGCTGCGTTTGCACAACAACGATCAGCACCAGCTTATCCTTTAATTACACACGATCCTTATTTTAGCATTTGGTCATCATCAGATTCTTTAAATAAAAGTACCACCAAACATTGGACAGGCGCTAACCAATCGCTTACCGGGATGATTAGTGTAGATGGTAAAATTTATAATTTCCTTGGTCAATCAGAAAAAGTTTACCATTCTATTTTATCTACCGCTGATGAAAAACCAGTAGAATTAAATTACACCGAAGATAAACCAGCTGATGGTTGGTTCAATGTTAATTTTAACGATAATAATTGGAGAAAAGGCAGTGGACCAATAGGAAGTGAAAAATCGCAGGTGCAAACGTTGTGGAAAAAGGATGAGGTTTGGACACGTAGAAATTTTGACCTAAAAAATATATCGAACCATAAACTCTTTTTAAAAATTAGGCATGACGATAATGCAATAGCCTATTTGAATGGTACAGAAATTTATAATGTGCCAAAGTTGGAAGGTAAGTTTGTTTACATCCCAATCAATAAAAACTTACTTAAACCAGGCAAAAACACACTCGCTATTTATGCAAAAAATACTGGAGGACCATCATTCTTGGATTATGGTTTGGTAGAAGAACCTACAAGGGCGAATGCTGTAAAAATTGAAGAAGCAGTGCAAAAAAGTTTGAAATTTAATCCCACTCAAACCATTTATACTTTTCAGTGTGGTAAAGTAGATTTAACATTAACATTCACTTCTCCACTCTTGATGGATGATTTGGATCTTCTTTCCAGACCTGTTTCTTACATCGCTACCAAAGTTAAATCCAATGATGGACAACCACATGAGGTTAAATTGTATTATGGCGCATCAACCAATATTGCAACACACAATGCATTTCAAAAGGTAGAAGCAAAGAAATACGCAACTGCTAAACTTTCTATATTAAAAGCCGGAACAATTGAACAGCCTTTGTTGAAGCGGGCAGGTGATGATGTAAGGATTGATTGGGGTTATATGTATGTAGCAGCACCCAACGTATATAAAAGTGTTCAAAATATTTCGACCATTAATGATGCATTGAATACATTCTTAACCGGAAAACAAATCAATCAGGATGTTATGAGTGGTGAACAACTGGTTCTAAATACGATTATCCCTTTAGGAAAAGTTGGCGCTACTGAAAAAGAAAATTACGTAATGCTAGGTTACGATGATGTTTATTCGTTGCAATATTTTAATACCAATTTAAGGCCCTGGTGGAATACAAGTGGAAAGGAAACGATTGAGAATCAAATGCAACTGGATAGCGATCAATATGCTGTGGTATCGCAAAAGTGCGAAGCCTTTGATAAAAAATTATATGACGATGCAGTTAAAAGTGGAGGAGAAAAATATGCACAATTATGTATTTTGGCATACAGACAGGCCGTTTCTGCACACAAATTAGTTAAAAGCCCAGAAGGGGAATTGTTATTCTTATCAAAAGAAAATTTTAGTAATGGCTCAATTGGTACTGTAGATATTACCTATCCATCTGCACCTTTGTTTTTGATTTATAATCCCGAATTGCTCAAGGGCATGATGAATGGTATATTTTACTTTAGCGAAAGCGGTAAATGGACCAAGCCTTATTCTGCTCATGATTTGGGGACTTATCCTTTAGCAAACGGGCAGACTTACGGAGAAGATATGCCCATTGAAGAATCGGGAAACATGTTAATTTTAATGGCCGCCATCGCTAAAACCGAAGGCAATGCCAATTACGCCAGAAAGCATTGGAAAACGCTGAGCGTTTGGGCAGCATACCTTAGCAAAGAGGGCTTGGATCCTGCGAAACAATTATCAACTGATGATTTTGCTGGTCACCTGGCCAGAAACGCAAACTTATCGGTTAAAGCTGTTGTTGCCTTGGGTGGATATGGCATGTTGGCAAATATGCTTGGAGAAGTGGCAACAGGCAAAAAATATACTGAAATGGCAAAAGAAATGGCTCAGAAGTGGATGGTTTTGGCCGATGCTGGTGACCATTATGCTTTAACATTTAATGATAAAAACACCTGGAGCCAGAAATATAATCTGGTTTGGGATAAAGTATTGAATCTTGGTTTGTTCCCGCAATCGGTTTACGATAAAGAAATTAAATTCTACTTAACTAAACAAACAAAATATGGTTTACCATTGGATAGTCGTAAAACATATACCAAATCTGATTGGATTACCTGGACAGCCACTTTAGCATCAAACAGAAAGGATTTTGAAGACATAGTTGAGCCAGTACATACCTATGCGATTGAAACGCCAGACCGGGTACCGATGAGCGATTGGCATGAAACAAAAGATGCACGCAGGCAGAATTTTACTGCCAGAAGTGTAATTGGTGGATTTTTTATAAAAATGTTTGAGGATAAACTGAAAGGGAAAAATTAATACGTGATGAATGTTCATAGAGAAAAATTCTGCTATTTTATTAGGTAGGAACCATGTTCTCTCATCTTATTCTAATTAAGTGTTAATTAATTAAAAACAATTTATTAAATAGCTGGTTAATTAATTGGTTTCTAAATATTTGATTTGGATAAGGTTAGAATAAAATTAAAGTGATGGGAAAATCTGTGTTTGTGCTAGAGGATGATGAAGGAATTAGAGATGTGATTATTCTTTTGTTAGAAGAAGAGAATTATGATGTTAAAGGTTTTGCAAGTGTTGAGGATTTTAATCTAAATGCTAAAAACCTTCAACCAGATCTTTTTCTTCTTGATGTGATGTTACCAGATGGAAGTGGGATGGATGTATGTGGTGTTCTAAAAAAGTCTGAAAACACTAAAAATATTCCAGTATTAATGATGAGCGCACACGCAAAGATTGCCGAGATTAATAAAAGTTGTAATGCACAGGGTTTTATCGCCAAACCATTTGATATTTATGATTTATTAAAGAAAGTTGATTCTCAATTAAATCTTCCATCATAATTATTTTTAAGAAAACCAGTACGCATAAATCGACGTATATATATTTAAATTCGGTATTGAATTTATTTAATAAACCTTAAACCACAAGAAATGACACATTCAACCATTGCAGCAATACTTGGCGGACCAGAATTAATTATTTTGGGAGTTGCCATCCTTTTATTATTTGGAGGCAAAAAAATTCCAGAATTAATGAGAGGTTTGGGAAAAGGTATTAAAGAATTTAAAAACGGACAAGAAGGTACTGATGAGCCAAAGGTTCAAAAGGAAGTCTAAAATATATTTACCCTGAATTACATTCATCTACCTAAAAACTTAAAGCTTCAGATTACTTCTGAAGCTTTTTTATTATAAGCGAATTTTTATCTACACAATGAATTGATTTTCAAGGCTTATAGATTACTTGCAATAAAATTAACTTTTAGATTACATAGAAAATATTCACTAAAGCTATTTTTGACCTGTTCTTGAAAAAATTAACACAAGAGCCAAATGTTAAAAAAAAATGAAATATCTAGTTAAAGAAATAAGTGAAGGAAATTGCGACATCACTTTATTGCCAGAGAATTTAAACGATAGGAAACTTTTAATTGAAGCGACAAAAAATTTACCAGAGAATTATCAAGAAAATATTCAATTTCATTATGAGCATGCATTAAAAAATGAAGTTCATGATCAAGCTGCTTTCATATCTTTAAACGAATCAGAAAGTAATTACCCAAAAAGAGTAAATGTGAATTATCAGATTATATAATCAAAATGTACTAAGGCCTTCAAAAATTGAAGGCTTTTTTTATGATTCAAGATTATGAATTGGATAAGTTATAAAAAGAATTTTTAACTATTTCGTTAAAACAATTACAGGTAAATACATCAAATTTTATGGAAATAAAAAAGCCATCATTACTGATGGCTTAAGTTTCGATTTGTTTATTGTACTCGGGGCGGGAATCGAACCCGCACGCCTTTGAAAGCACAGGATTTTAAGTCCTGCGTGTCTACCAGTTCCACCACCCGAGCATTAGTCAAGCCCGATAAATCGAGATGATTAATGTCTTAAAATAAATGCCTTCCGGTAGGAAAGGCATTTAGAGCGAAAGACGAGATTCGAACTCGCGACCCCGACCTTGGCAAGGTCGTGCTCTACCAACTGAGCTACTTTCGCATTAATAATACAATCGCTGTATTCCCTTTGGGGTTGCAAATATAGAAATATATATTTCTGATTCAAAAAATATTAAACTTTTTTTCGAATTTAAGTTGATTTTATACAACCATTGTCAAATTTATACCAAATAAAAAAAGCCATCATTTCTGCTGGCTTTAGTTTCGATTTTTTTGAAGTACTCGGGGCGGGAATATAATCGACCTGTTAACTAATTGATTTCTAATTACTAATAAGCACCATGTTGCAACATTGTTGTAAATGTTGTTAATTTCTATTCTCTTTTAACTCATGCAGGACTTTAACATGCTCTTCTAACAGCATGATGTATTTTGCCTGCGTTTCTATCACTACATTTCTTAACTCTGCATTGCCCATGGATTCATAGGGAACGGCTGGATCATTCACCATATGCTCCAACTTTTCTGTATTTAAAATGGGAAAGTATTTGCTGAAGTCAAACCTGATTGACTTACCAATTGCAAGCACATATTTCATCTCCATTTCTGGTTCTTTCAGAATCTTACTTAGTTGAACACGACTGATCCCGATGTCCTCAGCAGTGCTGATAATGGTTTTGCCTGATTTAGCAAACTCCTTTTTTACTACATCGTCAACTTTAATTTTCATTTATGCAAACTTATTTATGTATTTGATAATATTTATTTGCAAAATAGTTTGCACAAGTGTAAACAAGTTTGCATATTTGTTTCAAAGTTTGCAAAAACGATAACTTTTTGCAATCACCTTTAAGTGTGAAAATGGAAGACCAGTTAATTATCAAGAAGAATATCCAGGAGAATTTGAGATACGGAGACTTGACGAAAATCAAGGATGCAGTATTTAAGAACAAGAATAAGCTTGTTAGCGTTTCGCATGTCCGCAATGTTTTGAACCCAGAAATGAGCCGTTGGGATGATGATGTGATAGAAGAGGGCCAAGTGATAGCAATTAAAAATCAACAATCATTGATAAGTGCTAGAAGTAAAGTTCTATGAATACAACGATGTACCCAGCTGGCCTGAACGATTTGAGTTTTGAGCTTTATAAAAGAACTGAGCAGATTTATGCTTTGCATAATGGAGGCTCACTGCCTTATTCTCAGTTCCCGCTTCCGTTGCTTCAGCTAATTGATAGGATAATCGACGAAAGACCAAAAGCTAAGAAAGCGCTTGACTTAATTAACCTTGTTGATCCGGATGAGCGTCGTATAAAGTTTATCAGTTGCAACATGGCAAACTTTGATTTTACTGCAGATGTTTCTGCATGCCTTTCAAGGTTTACAACTGAATATGTTCCATGCAATTTTCGCGGTGGAGCATGCCCGGTTGAGGGTGATCTATGCCAAGGCATCGATGCTCCCAATGGTAAACTCTCTTTAAGAGATTTGAAAATTATGTCGATGATCAGAAACGGTCTTTACGACAAAGAAATATCTGATGCCCTATTTATTGCGCCGGATACACTTAAAACTACAAAGCGAAACATTCAGCGAAAGCTAGGAGTAGAGCGAAAAGCTAGTATAGCCAATATTGCTGCTAGTTTACAGATTTGCTAATTTTTTAAAACTATGATAATCGCACAATTAATGTCAGGTGGAGCTGGCGATGTGCAAGCCAAGTTCCTCTTTGAGGGTGGAAAAGAACTTTCTACCGAAAATTTTAAATCAACTGAACAAGTACAGTTCAAAGTGAACGTACTCAACAGAGACCATCTGGTAGGATTGCTGGAAAAATGGTTGTTGCAACGGAGTCATGCATTGGGAAACTCGGTAAACCGGGAATACCCATTGTATCTACTCAAGATAATTAAATGTTATCGCCTTGCTTCATTTACTGGATTTACGAAGGTGATCCGCCAGCATAAAGCTGAATTTCAAAAATGTGTACCAAGTGTCGAAAGACCCACCTACAAGCATTATGAAAAGGAAATTAAGCCCTGGTTAGATTACTGTTTAGCTTAACAAAGGCGGTTAGTTCTTTATTCCGCAATGCAAAACGGACAATTGCATTGCCTGCTTGAAACGTATCGCCGTACGGGATGAAAGCAAAAAGTCTCCAAAAGTTTTGGGTGGAGACTTTTTAAAACATTGGGGATCACTACCCGCTAAGTTCTTTAATAGCCAAATCGTGGATGGCGCAATTAACTATCAATTATGCCTTGCCTCGCACTCCTTTTTTGGATGCGGGGTTGAGGCAGTGAGAGCGTTAATTTAAGTTGTGGGTGGTGTTGGGATGCACCCCCACTTCTTTAACTGATAAAAACTAAAACTATAATATATGGCCCTAAATACAACTGCTATCGAACAAGCATATAAAGTTCTTCAGGAAATTAAAAGTGAAGTACTTCCTGATCTCGCAATTCCATCATGGCCGATGGATATGGCTAAATTATCTGATGAGGACAGAATTGACCCGCCCCTCAATGAGGTAATGGGTTTCGATCGAAAAGCTGACAATGGTTGGGAAAATCTGTTCTTTTTGGTTAAAAAACCATCTCCAGAGTTAATCACGCTTTTCACTCAGTTGAAACCTAAAGTGCCAAATACCGGCTTCGCCAAAGTTTATGCGCAAAATGATCAATACTGGATACTGGGATGGTTTTAGCAAACTTCCAAATACCAGCAGCCCGACACCTAACAAGGTTCGGGCTTGAGGTGGTGAGAGCGTTAATTTAGATTCCGGGGTTGAGCGAAAGCTCCCCCGGTTCTAGTTGGCCAACAAACTAAACCGCTAAAATATGAGACTACTTATCTACCCTGAGCATCCCATCCTAAATGCAATTGGACTAATCATTATGTTGGTTGGTATATTATTTCTTTCAATTAAAATGGCAAAATGAGTATAGACAATTCGAAAAAAGTATCAGATGAGCAAATCATAAAATATCTGGCGAAGGGATTTACACAACCTGACATTTCTGAAAAATTAAAGTCTCTCGGTATCAAACCTAATAGTTTGAGTTACATCGAGAAAACTTTAAATAGAATAAGAACCAGGTACAAAGCCAATACGATGTTTCACTTAGCTTTAATTCTTTCAAAATCCCAACCTTCAAAATTTTAACCTTATGAGCCTAACCAATGATCAACTATTGACTAGATATCTCCAAGTTATCGAAGATATCGAATGGCTTTTGGTATTAAGAGCTGCACCAGGTCACGCAAAAACAGCTTTAATAAGTCAAGTCGGTTCAACGTATGCTCAGAAGATTTGCAATCATTTCTGGTTATTCACGGAAGATGAACTGAAATCTATCAAAGTCACTAACCAAATCAAAATCAATAAAATCATCTCTGAGGTAGATATAAATCAAATTTTATGAAACAGAACGCTCCTAAACAAAAAGACATTTCCTGGGCTCGGTTTTTTGCCTATGCCATTATCATTTCAGCTTTTATTATCTGGATTTTTATGGTAATGGATTCATTTTATCAAACAGCTCTTCAGTATCAAAATAGATAATTCTTAATAGATCCCAATTATGAATTCAAGATTTGAAATTGAACAGGCAATTATTGCCGCCATCATTTACAACGATGCTTACGCCACTGTGGCATCAATCCTCCAGATAAAGAATTTTTCGACCATTAATTATCAGAAAATTTATGCTGCAGCAGGAAAACTTTATCCACTTACACCCATCGATTTAATAACGATTCACCTCCAGCTGAAGAAAGAAGATCCGGACACCGCTGCTGATATTACGCAACAGATGTACAGCGCCGGTAAATATATGATCGGGTTGCATTTGCGCCACTGGTGTTTGATCCTGCTTCAGATGGATATTACCGACAACTTCGAACGAGAGTTGATTCTTTGGCGAGACATCCGTATCCAGGAACGTGAAAAGGTTGAAGCTGAAGTGCTCACCGAAATGCTTGAAATGATTCGAATCCCCCAACTTGATGTATTAGAATTCATTGAAACAGCCATTAAATACTTTGACATGCAGGACATGTCGTGGGAATATAAATCAGCCAAAGAGTTTAATGAGCACATAGGAGCGAAGGCTGCAAGGATCCGGCGAATGATCGCCCTCGATACCGCATTATCTGCAGCTGCAAAAATTGCAGATTGTGATCTCGATATCAAGCAAACTTGTAACAAGTTTTTGAGCGCCATCAATACCATGATCATAACTAACCGGGCGAAGCCTGAATTTTTAAAAGCAGCAGAACTACTATAGGATTTAATGGGATTTAACGAGTTTTTCAATAAGAGTAAGTCTGAAGTCAGTACCGCCTCAACCGAGGATATCCAAGCTGAGCTACAGAAGAGACAAGGCCCAGAGAATTTATTTCCATTAGATATTTTTCATCCGAACATTAAACCATTTATAAACGAATTGCATACCAAATACGACATACCTAGAGCCTACGTTGGCCTTTCAATGTTAGTTGCCTACAGCACTGCCATTGGTACGGCGTATTCGGTGACGCGTAACGGTTCCGACCGGATGACGCTATGCATTTGGGGTTGTATGAATGGTATATCATCTTCAGGAAAAAGTTTTGCGCTCGATATGTGCCTGAAACCCTTAAATGATGTGCAGAATGATTTTGATGAACAGTGGAGCCAGGACACGAGTGGCATCACCGACGAGCGGCGCCAGGGCTTGAAGTTAAGCACGGTAATTTATCGGGATGCGCATATTCCAACGCTGATCCGTTACATCATGCCCGTTAACCCAAAAGGTGTACTCAAGGAAAGCGATGAGATCCTCGAATGGATCAACGGGTTAAATTCCCTGGGGAAAAAAGAGAGCACCGATGAGCAGTTCTGGCTTAGTGCCTGGAATGGCCGGAAGTATTCTGCAGTCCGAGCGGCAAATAATAAAATTAATATTCCAAAGATTTTTACCAATGTGATCGGCGGTATTCAGCCGAAATTACTTTATAAGTTATTCAAAAATGAGCGTGGTGATTCCGGTTTCATCTTCAGGGTGCTCTTTGCATCTCCAGAGCAATTCAAAATTGCAAGACCGGTACCAGGTTACGATATACCACATGAATACAAAGGCATTCATGATCAGGTGCTGAAAAGGTTATACAACGAATTACCAGTTAATGATGGTTATGATGATCCTAAAATTTGCGCTGTAACTAAAGAAGCAACAAACCTGATGGTTAAATGGGAGGATGAAAAGGTCGATAAAATCAATGCTATAAAGGATGTAAACGAAATGAATATTCATTCGGGTATCCTGGGTAAAATGAAAGAGTATGCCTATCGCTTTGCTGGCATTCTCGCCATCACCGATTTTGCCTATAACATGAAGCACCTGGACTATTTTCCGAGTGAGTTAAAAATTACTGCAGATTTGATGCGCAGGGCTTTAAGAGCTGCTGATTACTTCTATAAATCTGCAGTTGATATCTATGAAATCGTAGATAATTCAGTAACTGCTCCAATGGATATCATGGTAATGGCCAATCTCTTCAAAACAGGCAGTAGCATTAGCCGAATGGCTGAAGTACTGCTGAAGGATAAAAACAAAAAAAGCACCATGCACCGTCAATTGCAGAAAGCAATCAAAGAATATCCAAAGGTTTTCGGTGCTGATAATAACAAGAATTAATTATGAATAAGTTTTATGTAATGACCAAATCCGGGACTACGCCCCCAAAATACGTGCACCATCATATGGATACTGCAATTATCGAGGCTACACGATTACACAATTTATTAAATGATGAAGTAGTCATTTTAGAAATAGTGGGTGTGATCAAAAAAGTTGAAGTTCCGGTTACTGAGCTCAAAAGTGTACTTACAGTAAAGCCTGGTTACGAAAATGATGATTTACCTTTTTAATCTCTGATATGGATAACATCATCGAAAAACTTCAGGTACAGCTGGAGACAGCAAATCGCAAAATTCATGCCTTACAATCGGCTTTGGATAAAGAGAAAGAAGCGCACTTGCAAACACAGGCAAAGCTTCCACGTATCGAGCGTGGTTTAAATAAAGCGAATCAATTCATTTATGATATGAAGATTGCTTTGGCTAACGCTGATAATACCTATCAAGGATCAGCTGATTTATTTAGCAGTATTCTGGCTCCTGCATTCCCTACCAAAAGTGCTCAAACTTTGGCTGAGCTATACAACGCACAAAAGAGTTATAGCCAAATGGCAGGAATGGTTTTAGGCGATACCACAAAGAAAAGCACCATGCATAGAATGGTTCAAGATGCGATGAAATCTCATCCTGAATTATTCATAAAAAGATAATTACTAAGAGCGGAACGGAACGAAATGAGAAAAAACCTTTCAAACAACACAAAAACAGGTATTTACGGCGGTTTTAGCCGTTCCAAACCGTACCGCACACCCCGTTTAAACCTATTTAAAGCGGGTGTTTGCGTTCCGCTTAAATCCACGCGCTCCGTTCCTGTGAGCGCAACGATAACACTATTGATAATCAAAGCATTAAGAATGTCTTTGGAACGAAAAGGAACGCTTTTAAGGCTTGTAAAACATTGATTCATAGCCTTATGTAAAGGTTTTTGATAAAAAACAGCGTTCCGCTAATAAAAATTAAAATGGAAAGAAATCAAGTAGTTGAAATTTCAAAATTATCCGCAGGAGATATCTTCTATAAAGTGGGTGGCGATAAAAACAAAACTTTTGCTTTTATCAATGCCGGAGCTACACTAAACAACTTTATAGTTTGCCCTTCAGAATTCTACAATAACCGTTTTCAAAACCAACGATCAGAAAAAATAACCGAGGATATCAAGGTGGTATTCTTAAGATCAATTAAATAAATCAATACAAAAAAGAGTGAGAGGCTTTTTACTACTAGTGGTCCTGGCGATAATAGTTATCGCGGCCAGCTGCTAATTAAAACAAAAATTAAAACTAAAAACAAAAAAAATGGACAACAAGAATTTCTCAGATGCTGTAGATCAATTAGGTGATCTATACGAATTAGCAAAGGATCAAATGTTAAGATTGGATGTATCGCCAACGCAAGCCAATGATCAGCAAAACCTTTTCTTCACCATTCAGCGAATGCGTGATCTAGCGGCAGCTACAATGCAGGAATGTAATTTATTAACGAATCGATTAGAATCAAATCAAAGTGTTGGAGTTACATTAATTAACCAGGAATACAATCGGGTGCTGAATGAGAAGCAGCTAACACCTGAGCATGATCAGAAGTATGTTCATGGTGAACTTCCAGAAGCGGCAATTTCATATTTACTTTCCGGAACTTTTGAAGATGGACCGAATATGCCAAGCAATTGGCCATTCGATTCGGCAAGTTTCAAACCTACACCTGGCGACAGACTGAGAGAACTTTCTAAAGCTGGAGCTTTCATTGTTTCGGAAATTAACCGCATTGATTTCTCGAAAATTAACTATACAATTTCAAACCATTAAGCAAAATTTTATGATATCGTTTTTCGAAGCCAACTTAAAATCAATTTCAGTACATCATACAGGCAATAAACTGTTAGAGGAATATTACAAATTATCAGATAAGCCTCTAGATGTTTCTGATGAATTGCTGAATAATATTTTAATGCAATTCTTTCTTAAGCCTTTTAATAAATCAAATGAGGTTTACAGATTTTTTCACCCGAGCAGTAATCTTCATCTGAACGAAGTTTATGAATTGGTCAGTGGGATTTTTGCAGACAATGAAGTTTTTCATCAGGAGTCGCAACAGCTAGCAAAGTTACTTTATGATGTCGCCAATCATCCTAAAATTAGATCTGGAGAATTTTATGTTGCGTTGTTTGAGAAAGTCCAGATAGAAGGTGAGCAGCTTGATGCCATTGGTATTTTTAAGTCTGAAACTAAAGAAACTTATTTGAGTATTGCGCCTGAATTGGATGGTTTTAAGATGAGTTACAACCAGGACGCAATCAGTGTGAACAGGCTGGATAAAGGATGTTTAATTTTCAATACAGAAAAATCCGAAGGATACAAAGTAGTGGTCTTTGATAATAATAAAACAAATGCTGCTGTTTATTGGAAAGATGAATTCCTCCAGTTATCCATCAGGAATGACAGCTATAATCAAACCACTAACTTCCTTAACCTTTTTAAAAATTTTGTTCTTCACAAAATTGATGATCAATTTGAAGTTAGCCAATTTGATAAGTCTGATCTTTTAAATCGTTCAATTAAATACTTTAAAGAAAAAGAGACTTTCGATAGAGAAGAATTTTCAGCTGAAGTAATAGCCAATGAGGTAGCCAAAGAATCATTTACAAATTACCAAATCAACTATGAGGAAGAATTCGAAAGCCCTATAGCCGATGTATTCGAAATTGCTGATTCCGCGGTAAAAAAAGCCACCGCCGGTTACAAACGAGTAACTAAGCTTGATAAGAATTTTCTGATCACTATCACCGGTAATAAAGAGCTGGTTGAAAAAGGTTTTGATGAAGACAAAAGCATGAACTACTACAAACTTTATTTCAGGGAGGAAGCATAATGTTTATCGCATACACAAACACTAACATCAGTTCCCAAATAAGTTTGGACGATGACTCCACTGATCCAGAGGTAAATATCACGATTAACGGATCTGATGACATTGAGTCGTCTCATTACTTTCAAAATTTAACTCAGTTTGATGAGTTTATCGATTCTGCAGTTTTATGCGTAATAGATTAGCCAAAAAAATTGGTGCAGTTGAACGATAAAGTTTTTTTGAAAGATCGGATTGATAACCGCACTTCAGACTTTGTGTGCTACGATTGTGGCGAACCTTTCAAAACCGAGAGGCAGAAACACATTGACAACGTTATTATGGTACACGAGTCTGAGTGCGGTTTATGCCAAAAAATCATTTCAGTAATCCATATAGTGCATTATAACAATTTGAAATTTTATTAAAGCATTCGGTGTAATTTTAAAAAAGCCCATAAGGCACAGGCCTCTTTGGTATTTTTGAAAAATCTAAAGGGACTTTTGACATATTAACTGGTTTTCTAAGTGTAACTGGCTTGTCAATTTCCTTTAGTCTTTCAATTTCTTTCTGGAAATGACCAGCATCAGCACGCCTTCCCTCAGCAGCGGCCTTTGTCCTTTCTCTCTCCATTTGGTTTATAGCCTCAGCTCTTTGTCCACTATTTTGATTCTTACCGTTGCCAAACGGAGAATTCACTGAATTGATTTCATTTGAAGTCTTTACTGCTTCCGGCGAGACAGAGTTCTTTCCTGCTCTTGTACTGGGATTTCCTCCTGATCCATTAGGGCCACTATTATTTCTTTCCGAACTGGATCCGCCAGCAGGAGTTCTTCCTGAGTGACCAGCAGGTTCCCTTCCTTGCGAATAGCATAAATTAGTGAAAATTAATAAGCTAAAAAATAGTATGAGATTCTTCATTGCGAGTAATTTAAATTTCTAAACTAATTTAAAATTTATAGTTAGTAATTAAAAGGGTTATAAAAATTAAATTCACCATATTAAACTTTAATTTCTTTAAATTTTGTATATAATGTATAAGCATTAATCGTTAAAATTACAGTCATATTAAAAGTTCTAGGTACTATAACTTTTTGTCTTCGTATAGACTATAAAGAACTTCAAATTATTTTTGAATTATTTCAAAGACATGAAGAAAATCTTTAGAGACGAGCTCCGGGATATCATCAATAATCTTTGTCGTTATCTCTAATTTTAATAAGTCTTCACTATCTTTTTTAATATCGTTTAGCCTGTATAGTCAATCATGGTTTATTTAATTTATTAATAATAAATTTATTAAATTTGCAATACCCAAAACGCCAAACACATTTCTCTAAACGCTCTAAATGGTATTCTTGCACCGGGTAACAATTAAATCTTATTTGAAAAAATATATGGCTCATTACGTTAGGGTTGAGCCTTACTTTATTTTAAGTGATACAAATCGTTTTGGTGGCTTTCTGGTCAACAGCTTAAAGCATAAAAGGCACATTAAGGAAAACGATCTGATCATTAACCTTACTGGCGAGACACTCACTGTTTCCATAGGTGAATATTACGAGCGCAACTATGGGATCCTAATTTCCAAAACCCATCAGGCCAGGTTCAATAAATTTTTGTTTGATGATTTTAACGATCGAATGTTTGATTATGTGCTTCCTCGACTAACTGGAAAAAAAGGGGATATCCGTAAAGCACTTTTAAGCTTCCGAGATAAATATTCCATATCTGAAGATGAATTGGGATTCACTACGTTAAAAAAACAATATGAAAGAATGTTGATGTATTCAATTCGTGAAAAAACTGCCTAAAATTCACAACTTTCACTCATGAAAATGTCACGTATCTTTTTAGCCGATTTTAAGCCCGAAATTCTAGTTTTCTGCTGTCGTTTATAGGCTCCTAATCATTGCCGAACTTCGGTATATGATAAGCAACTTTCCAACTCCGAAAAATTATAATCTAGGTGGATTATTAAATTTCCAATTTGCACCTGCTGAAGCTTTCAATGTATTTTCAGGGGTTTTTAATGGGCGAATCTTGTTTCCTTTAGTTCTAAATGCAGGATTTGATTGGTTTAAAGGCTATTCAACTGTTTATACACTTGGTTTTACCGAAACCACAAAGACCAGTGAGCATGGTAAATACTATGAGCAAACCGTATCGGGTTTTATTCCTGGAGACAGATCAGATCTGATCGCCCTGATGGAAGAAATGGATGATCGATATTTTGTGCTGCAGGTTAAAGATGCAAATGGTGTTTCACGTTTAGTTGGTGGCTTCGGTTGTCCGATGCTATTTTCATCCAATTATGATAGTGGTTTGGCCAGATCAGACGGTAAAGGCTATCAATTTCAGTTTTTCTGTCAATCTACTTTCCGTGCTCCAATGTATTTATAAGCGTTTTCCGTCGTTTATGGGGGCGTTAAGCTTAGCCAAATTTGTATCCACTAGTTATTAGAAATACAAATTTCAAAAATGAACGCCAATTATTATGTAAATCTTGCACTTCATGAGCCCTGGGCAATTGCTCCGGACTATGCTCAGTCTTATCTACCATTGTTGGCTCAACTTTTAAAAGGCGAATCTTCAACTGCAGAAATTGATCATGCTGCTGAGCGATTAAAAAACAAAAGCTATATCGTGAAATCTAGTTTAGATGATGATGATTATGAAGAAGATTTCGAATCAACTCCAGATGATGCTCCTGCTGGAGCCATTGCTGTTTTAAATCTTAAAGGACCAATTGTAAAGAACTCACAATTTTGTGGACCTCGAGGTACAGTAGAAATTGCTGCAGAACTTAAAAAGATTTATGCCAATCCTAATTTTATTGGAGCCGTTATCGATTTAGATAGTGGAGGCGGCCAGGCTTATGCAGTTAAACCCTTGACTGATATTCTGGAGGAAAGAAATAAACCTGTAGTTATTCTTGCAGGAAATCTTCTTTGCAGTGCCGGTTACTATATAGCAGCTTATGGTGATGAAATTGTTTGTGATCACCCTCGATCTATTATTGGTTGTATCGGTGTAATGCAAAGCATGGTAAACACAAAACCTGCTCTTGAAAAATTAGGAGTTGAGTTTCACGATGTTTATGCTACCCAATCGCCATTAAAGAATAAAACTTTTACTGATGCGCTTACCGGCGATTATACCAAATTAAAAAGTGATTTGCTTGATCCACTCGCTGAAGATTTTCACAATGATGTGAAAGCGCAGCGCCCAGGTATTTCAAATGATAAAACCATTTTTCAGGGAGAAACCTTCCTTGCATCCAAAGCCCTCGATCTCGGTATGATCGATCATCTGGGTAATAAGGATTTCGCGATCTCCAGAGTAAAAGCATTGTCCAAAAATTACAAAGCACCCAAAGCACAAACCCAAAATTCAAATATGAAAAATTTTCCAAATGTAGCAGCATTGGCAACACTCGCTGCCGCTCCAACAACTGAGCAGCTGGATCTTGCTAATGCAGATTTAACTGTTGCCGGAATTACCAAGGCTACTTTGGTATCCGAAGACTTTATTACTGAATCAGCTAATACAGCAACAGAACTTGAAGAAGTTAAAACGACACTGCAAACTGAAACTGCAGCAAAAACACAGGCAACAAATGATCATGCTGCTGAAATCGTTGCACACAACAAAACTAAAGAAGCTTTAGCTGAAGCATTGAGTAAAGTTGGTAAAGGTCCAGGCGCAACTCATAAACCTGCAGGCACTCCAGAAAATAAGGATGTACAACCTGAAGATGTTAACGATGATGACGTACAAGCACAATTAGATGCTATGCCTCACAACCAAAATGCAGATAAAATTTTAGGCTAGAAATAATAAAAACTTACAATAATAATTTAACTCTCTTACCAAATTAACAAATGAAACAATTTAAATTTCTTTTGGCATTAAGCGTGGGAATCATGCTTAACGTATTAATCGTCGCATCCGTGGCGCAATTTTCTGGACATCCAGAGTATTTCAATAAAACTGCTGTAACCATGGTTACATTAGTTAGTATTGTGTTAGGCGCAACTGTTGCCAAACAACAAGGTGTATTAAACACATTAACTGTTGCTGCAATCATTGCAGAATGGGGATTATTGTACCGTGCCGGTGCAGCCACCGTTAAAGACTTAATGATTGCCTTAATGGTTAAATCTGAAACTGAAGCCATATTCGCAAGACGGGTAACTGAAAGCACCGTCATGGAAAAAGCTTTTGTAGAATTTCAACGTGTATTACAAGCATATCAAAACAAATGGACACCAATAGGTGGTGCAACCTTCACACCTGAGAAAATTGATTTGTTTAAGTTAAAAATTGACGTTGAAGAATATCCGGATAATCTGGAACAAACGTGGTTAGGTTTCTTGGCCGATGGTAATTTGGACAGAAAGCAGTGGCCGTTCACGAAATGGTATCAATTACACCTGATTGCCAAATCTGTTGAAGACTATGAAAAATTTGAAATTTTTGGTGGTGTACCTTCTGCAATTGTGCCGGGTGTAGCAAATGCTGCAGGTACCAACGTTCTTGGTATTAAGAAGCAATTGAATATGGGGCACGCTGCTGGCCAAACTTTAACCGTTGCAGTTGGTGCAGTACCAACTGATCCGGTTGAGTTTGTAGATTACATTGAAGAAATGTATGCTATGGCCGTGTCTAACAACGAAGTATTGTTGGCTGATGTTGATGCCTTTAATATGAGTCATGCCCTTGAGCGTAGATTTAAAACGGGCATGCGTAAAAAATATAATGAGAATTATAGCCAAACTGATTTGGTAACAATTATTGATACCAACATTGGCATTAGAGGTTTAAATTCTCACTCAGGTTCAAACAAAATTTGGGCGACACCAGCATGGAACCGCCAGTGTGGAATTAAAAAACCACAAAACGAATCCATCATGCAAGTTGAAAATGTAGACCGTTTGGTGAAATTCTACACCGATTTTTACAAAGGTGTGGGTTTCTGGCACAAAGGGTATATCGTTCAAAACGATGTTGAATTAGTTTAATCTTTCACTTGTGCAGGAGGTGGAGCTCCTGCACTAATCTCATTTAAAATGTCAAAAGAAAAAAAGTTTGCTACACTTGAGGAAGCTGTAGCTCATATCAAAGAGCAAGATTCTATCATAGAAACTCATGATACCAATATTGCCATTGTTAATCAAAAGGTTTTGGATCTTGAAAAAGAGCGTGATGATGCATTAGCTGAAGTTGGTGTTATCGCTGGTAAATTGGATTTACAAGCCAAACATGGTAACGATGGTACAATTGTAGAAATCGGAAAGAAAAATTACAAGCTTTCTGGCAATCGCTTCATTACCAAAGATGGTGAGAAAAACGCTGAGGAAGTAAGTAAGGATCAGGATTATTTGAAACACTTGCTTAAAATTAAATCTGGTGTTTTAACCGCTATTGATTAATTAACCTAAATTTTTAACGCTCATATTCATTTAAAATGAACGCAAAAGCAATATTATGGCCACAAGGCCGCTACAACCCTGGGGGGATTACTCAGGTGTTTTATGGTTACAAGGAAGACTTTTTAAGCTTTCCTGTTTTAGGTGATCCTGAAACTGCAACCATGCTTGAAAGCTTAGTCAGTTATGCTACAGCTATTATCATGAAGCCCACAAAACAACTTTTTCAACTTTACTGCACAGTAGAGCAAGGAGAAATTAAATCTACAATGGTTGGTCCTCGTGATGGTAAAGGCTATGAAAACATGCTTGAAATTTCTTTCCCTGGAAGCGAAGCCGAGTTTTTAGGTTTCAAGGCAGCTGCAGCTAACCGCGAACTAATTTTCTTCGTCAAGGAGAAAAACAGTAAAGTTAGGGTTTTAGGTAATTTGGAAGATCCTGCTTTCTTCGAAGCTGATGATTCAACATCGGGTAAGGCGATTGCAGATGGTCGTACCTCTAAATTAACTTTCAAAGCTTCAGGTGCTACTCCAGCGCCAATTTATACACCGGCTTTAACATCATTGTTAGCACCAGCAGCTTAAGGAGGTACTGATATGAAAAAGCCATTATCATTTGAAGAAAAATATGAACTAGTCGGGGTGGAACCCGGCATTCATGATGTTGCAGGTTTTGGTAAAACCGATTTAACAAACTTAGATGTTGAAGAAGCGGATCATTTGTATAAAGCAAAATTCCCTTTCTTAAAGTTGAAATCGAAAACCACACCTGAGACACCAAAAGCATAAGCTCTCGTCCCGTTTTAGTTTTAGTTTGGAAAACCGCCCGTAATTGGGCGGTTTTTTTTATGTTTGTGCCGCTACTAAGTTTCATGGATATCTCGCTTCACCAGCATACGGTAAGGCGTGGATTTGCTATAATTTCGACGTGTCGGAAAAAGGCGATCAATAGGGGTATTCATACACTTAGTAGCAGGCCTTACCGTTTTTATATGCCAAACTTATCAGATGATCAGAAATTCGATAATCACATTCTTTTCCAGAGGATAGAATTGGTTTTCAAACCAGCCACACGTTGGCAGGATTGCACTATGCCGTTGACTAATGCGGAAGTGGTCGAAAAGGTAATGGAAGAACAAGGGATGTTTTTCGATTCACCTGAACAGATCATCCTGATTATGGAGGAAATGCGTTTTCTTTATGAGCTAAACGAACACAACCGTAAACATTACTGGTTGCTAAATCCTGCGTAATGGCAAAAGAAAATAATTGCAAACTTTGCGGAGCTAAAACTTCCGTTGTGTTTAATATAAATTTTAAAGCAGTTCCCATCTGCGATGATTGTGCCAGGACAATTTTCTTTCAGCAAGCGACTTATTATTTAACGATATCATCTACTAAGCAGCGTAAGTAATTTTTATTATTTTAGCCGAATCTAAATTAATAGAAATGGCTAAAACAAGTAACGATTCAGTCGAATCACTCCCAAAATTGAAAGAGTGTTTTATCATAACACCTATAGGTGATGCAAGATCATCCATTCGCGATAAAGCAATGGGCTTAATAATTTCAGTTATTACACCAGTTTTATTAAGTGAAGGTTATAAACCAGTGGCTGCACATAATTTGCCTGATTCAGGGTCTATAAATCATCAGATTATTAATAAGATCTTGGAATGCGATCTTGTAATCGCAAACCTAACTGGCTTAAATCCCAACGTAATGTATGAATTAGCTATTCGACATGCTGCAAGACTGCCAGTAATAACAATGATGGAAAAAGGTGATACATCTGGCCTTCCTTTCGATCTAGTAGACCAAAGAACAATTTTTTATGAAGATTCATTAATGGGGTCTGAGCAGGCTAAGTTAGATTTAACGGCTTTCGTAGAGTCAGCACTAAAAGTTGATAAGCCTAACAATCCCATATACGCCGCAACAGCTCAAGAAACGATTTTCAAAGAGAAAGACGTAGCAGATCCTATAAAATCACTTATCGCAAAGGTTGATTATTTAACGGCTCAAATCACTCCAAATAACTCAGTCAGTAAAGCTAATAAAACGAAGTATACAGATTTTAAATTGTTCCACATTGTAGAAGAAATTAATTTTATCGCTGTACCTAGTGAATCTAACTCCGGTGTAATAACATTCGATGATTATGATGATATGGTAGACGATCTTCGGGGCAGCATTGAAATGCTCGGAAATATGGAGTTTATGAAATTGGTTACAATTGATAAAACCAAGAATCAATTTCAACTACAACTTTCATTTACTGACGGTGATTCATTGTATTCGCTACTCAAATATATGAAGCAGTCAGAGAGATATCGAATAATAGAATAATCTTGTCGTTTACCACATATAATGCAATTGCCATTTTTGATATATGGCAATTGCATCTATTACTGCTTGGCTACTATCGCCAAATCCAAACTTCATTCATGGGAAATTACTTTTCCAACAATATGGGAACGATCGGTTAGTCGAAACCATTATTAATTCTGGATCCGGAGCATATCATTTTTCTAAACTTCGTTCCGCTCTTGAGAAAATAAACGAATCACCTGGTATCGAGCCAAAGCAAATTGTTTATACTTCACCACCAGTTCCTGATCAGCCTGCTCATGCTGAGCCTCCAACTTCCAGCCTCATATCCAAATCAAAACCTGATCTCGATGATGCACCTGCAGAAATCTGGGCTTTTCGTAATCAGAAAAATGCAATTCATGCAGAAGCCAGGCATTTATTCGTAACAGCGAAATTAATGGATTCCAAAGAACATCGATTGGAAGCTGCTTTGAGAATATTGGATTTAATGGATCAGGTAAATGAGTATTGGCTAATCATCGACACCTGGAGAGAAACCGGTAAAATTCTCGAATTGAAAAAAGAGGAGGCGATTGCTGAAGTATCGGCCTTAACCATTCAGGAATTACTTCAAGAACAAAAGAATCTTCCATCTTACATTTCAAAAGCTCGCAAAAGATTTAACGATGCAAAAGAGCCTAGAAAAAAGACCAGGGCACTGGCCAAGGTTGAATCATTGGTTTCTCGTTTAACTGAAGTAAAAAGGAGGATCGATGGGATTGTTTAAAATGGAAACGGTAAATCATTTAAAGAACATCGATCATCAACCAGTTACAGGGGTAGAAGATTTGGATATCCATTTTGCATATGGAGAAAAGCTTTCGACGATATCGCCATTAATCGAAAATTTAAACGATGGCCAAAGCATTTACTTTATGACTGATGGCGCCTGGAGCAATATCGATATTATATCAAAATTGCTGCCGCTGATCGGTAGATGCTCAATTGATTTTTGCACCTGGTCGATCAGCACTGATGCGATTCGCAAGTTTACTGAATGGCAGGAAAAAGGATTGATTGCTGAATTAAATGTACTGCTTGATCAGGGGATCAGAAACCGCAAACCTGAAATTTATCAGCAAGCAACAGCTGCTTTTAAAAGCTTGAGTCTTCTGAAATGCCATGCCAAGGTGTGTGTATTGCAGAATGAGAACTATAGTTTCTGCATTATTGGCTCAGCTAATTTCACTAACAATCCACGGAAAGAAGCTGGTTTAATCATTAGACACAAAAATATTGCTGATCAGAATATTAACTGGATAAGGAAGGAGATTGAGAATGCTTAATGAACAAACTCTTAAAGAGATTGAAGAGTTCGCCTATGCTTATATGTCAAAACATGAAACTGCATTATTTGCGGGCATCGATGCGATTGATTTGGAGGATGAGGAATCTCCGGAGGGCAAAGCTTTCGTTATTGGCCGGTTGAAAAGGAAAGTAAAATTTAACCAGGTAATCATTGCCCTGAGTGATCAGCTTTCATCACCGGCTATGGCCATCGAATTGAAACTTTCTGAAAAAACTTATTTGAACGATATCCGATGAAGTTAATTGGAAAATTAAGTAAGTATGATAAGATCATCGCTTACATGACGAATCCCGATGGCGAGCTGTCGGAGTTAAGTGAACATGAGCAGCAGACGCTGGATAGATGGCAGGAAGCTTTTACTATGCTTCGAAATTATAAAAATACGCCGGATACCGTTGCAATCTTGATGAAGAGGTTCCCTGGCCTAAGTCGGGCCACAGCTTTTCGTGACTGCAGGGATGCTGTAAGTTTATTTGGGGATATATCCAAATCGACTAAGGAAGGTATCAGGTTCCTATCTATGGAAATGATTAAAGATGGTGCAGCCATTGCTCGGGCAAAAAATAATGAAGATGGTTTGATTCGGGCCGGTGTATCGTTGGCTAAAGTCGGTGGTGTAAATGTAACTGACCCTGATCTTCCTGATTTTGCTAAGTTAGAAACTCACAAATACGTTCTTGGCTTACCTGCTCAAATGGTTTCAATGCTCCAGGCAATGAGCAAAACAGGAAAAATAGATCTTACTCAGGTAATAAATAACATGAGCAACTTTGCCCAGGATGCTGAGGAGGTAAAAGAGGATGAGTAAAGAGCCTGAATATTCTCTATTGCCAGAAAAGACATTAGAATTAAATCTGATGCAGCTACTGCTCAAAATTTCGCCTCAAAAAGATCGTACGGTACAATGTGGTAGGGGTAGCGGTAAATCCACTGGTGCGGCAATAGATATCGTTGACACAATTGAAGAAATGCCAAAGTCTAAGAATTTTATTCTTACAGGTACATTTCAGCAAGGTTTAACCAGGACATTGCCATCAACAATTAAAGCTTTGGAAATGATGGGGCTCGTAAAAGATCTTCATTATTTTATTGGAAGAAAACCTCCGGTATCCTGGAAGTGGGAAGAGCCTTATGAACCGCCATTGGATCCAAAGCACAGCATTTTCTTTTATAATGGTACCTGTTGGGATTTACTTTCTCAAGATACAAACTCACGGGGTGCCAACTATTGCAATGGCTTTGCCGATGAGGCACAAGATCTAAATAACGAAAAGACGCAAAGTCAGGTTATCCCAACCATGAGAGCTGAATTTAAACGTTATGGTCATAAAACAACCTATCGTCGTTTTAGTCGGTACTGCTCTATGCCGAGGAACCGTAAAGGCGAATATATCTTTGAATATGAAGAATTAGCAATTAAGCATCCTGAAGAGTATTTATATATCACAGCACCATCCAGAGTAAATGCTCACAACTTACCCCCCAGTTGGTTTAAGGATCAGAAAAGAATCTTATTGCCCAGTGAATATGATATCGAGATTGAGAACATTAGGCCTAAACAGGTTACGGGTGGTTTCTATCCACAGTTTGATGACAGGAAGCATAGCTATATTAATTTCAATAACGATTACTACGATGGTTTAATCGATAACAATAACGGTTATAAGCCTGAAGCTTTCGAGAACATGAACTGTATGCAGGATGCAGATCTGTTGATCAATCAACCATTGTATATTAGTATGGATTATGGTTCCTGGTTCAATGGTATTGTAACCGCTCAGGAGGATGGAGATCAGTTCAGGTTTATATCTGCAGTATCTATTAATGAAGATGTAACTTTTGAGGATCTATTAATCCAGTGGTGTACGTATTATGTGCCCCACCGAGAGAAGACTGTATTTTATTATTATGATCACACAGCAAGGGATCATGATGCCCGAGCCGAAGAATACCCAGAGATAGTTAAACGTGTGTTAGGTTCATTTGGATGGCATGTCATTGACATGTACATTGGTATGCAGCCAAGCCCAGATGATAGATATAAGTTTATGGCTGCTCTATACCAGGGGAACCAACGGCAATTACCAAAGGTTACTATGAATGCTTACCACTGCAAATGGCTAATTGTATCGCTTAATGGTGCTAAAGCTAAGCAAGGGGCCAAAGGAGTTGAGAAAGATAAGGCAGATGAAAAGAATCATAAAATCGATCAGCGCACTACCACCCACTTTTCTGATGCCCACGACACCCTGCTCATGGGTAAGTTCGCAGGTCTAACCTTACATCAAGAGCCGATCCCTTCTCCTCGTTGGGGTTAGGTTAAATTCTATAGGCAAAAAGCTCATCGAAAAAAAATCGATGAGCTTTTCTGCGTAAGGGGACGCCCTGCACCCCTCCAAAAACGAAATTTTAGAAAATATTCATTTGTCATGGCTTTATCATGCGTTTCATATACCCAGCAATATCGTAAAGGGCAAATGCCCTTTTTGGATAGGGCAGGCGGGGGTGCTTGTACGCAAATATGATACAGGAGAAAAACCAGATCATATTTAAGTCCTTAGAAATCAAAAAAATAGAAGTGAAAAAATAAAAAAAATTGAGACTAGAAAAATGCACCTTTTTAAAAATAAATCTTGCAGATCTGCGAGATATTTATTATCTTTAAGTATGGAAACAAAGAAAAAAGCAGGAGTTTTAGCTGTAGCAGCTAGCATTCCAAATGAGAAAAAAGAGCAGAATTTCAACAGCGCCATATCACATATTGACGATGCAAAAATGGAAGTGACTAAACCAAAAGGTTTGAATCTGGACGAAACTATCAAAGTGATAGAAGATCTATTTCAAAAGAAACGCTTTAGAGATCGCCTTGATACCTACGTTGGTTATTTAAATGATTTTGAAATTGAAAAGAAAAATGAAGATCTCGATAGTAAATCAAATTATTACAACCGTTGCACCTTAACCATTACAGATGATAAAAATGCCAACTTCGAATTAAAAAACCCAACGATCATTTCGGAGGTGGTAGAGTTTGTAAAAAATCGGTTGAGCGTGAAGCTTGCAGAAATAGAAGCGGAGTTGGTACTCCCACAATTATAAAAACAAAATCCCTTTACGGGTGGAGCCGTAAAGGGTTAATTAATTAAAACTTTAACAGTATTAAAAAATGGAAGCGCAAGATACAACAAAAGAATTAACACCAATACAGCAGAAAAGAGAAATTTTAAAAGCCCTGAGTTTGCAGGTCGCACCACTCATTAAAATTGGAACATTTGAAAATATAAATAGTGCTTTGGTAGATGCTTATAAAAACGAAGTACATCAAGAGTTTAAAACATTCAAGCAATGGAAAGCAGATGGATTTTTCGTTAAAAAGGGAATGAAAGCTTTTTTAATTTGGGGTAGACCGAAGAGAGACCAGGTCGAGCAAGAGCAGGTGGGCGAACCCTTAGAGGATCAAAGCAAATTTTTCCCGATAGCATTTTTATTTAGTAACGCACAGGTTGAAAAGAAAGGGGTTTCTAATGGTTGAGGCTTTCATTGATTTAATGGATTCCCTTTATTGGGATGGTTACGCCGAACAGTTGGCAGAAGATAACCCACACGCATATACATTTGAATTTACTAACTTTTTGAACACATATTGATAATTTTGCCTTTATGCTTTTTTGTTAGAACTACTTTTGAGACTGTTTAGGCACTAAACAAAACAACTGAAAATGTAACACACCAAACCGCTTTGATCTGTTTAGATGGGCGGTCTTGGCGTCAAAAAACTACTTTTTTATTTTCTTCAGTCGCCCTGAATAAAAAAGTAGCAAAAAACAAAAGGGGCTATTATCCCTCATCTTGTTTAGGAATATTAACCGAACTGATATGAATGGTAGCAGAATAAGAAGGTTCAATAATTTGTCCCCTTAATATTTGAACAGAACTATGTTGGACATTGATGCTATAATCCTGATAATCTTTAAGATATTCATTTATCTTTCTTTCCAGAACGGTAATACTGGAACTTTGCAATACTTTCACTTTGTTCATGACAATTCTATAATTGACTTGTTAAACAACAATTTACAAAACATGTTTAGATCAGCGAGATCATGAACACCTTCCATCATAAAGGTAAATCCACTTCCTTGTGATTGTAAGCGTATGTATTCCTCATACAGATAAAAACAAAACTCCAAACTTGTGCCCGAAATATTTTTCCTATATGCTAATGAGTTCTTGTCCTCACTTACATCAATAAAGCCTATCAATCTAAGATCATTAATGAAAGCTAGTTTATTTGACGGCATATTCTCTATTTTCTTAAGTAAAATTTCATTGGCCTCATTAAGCCAACTTTGTGTAAGTTCGTGGCCATCCGATTTTTTTTTGTTTAACTCACTCATGCTCAATTTTCTCAATAGTTATCCTATACCTGGCATTGTTATCATTTGCTGATTGCGCTGTAAACAAGTCACCTTTTGGAAATCTCAATATTGACAGTTCCAATTTAACATCATTACCAAGCGACCTAAAAAATATTGTTTGCCTTGCTGTAATTCCAGAGCCAATATTGTCTAATACGCCATTGGGAATCATGTTTTCAAATTCTATTATATTTTTTTCTCCCATTTTTTTTCTTGTATTACTTTAAATCCCGCTTTTTCAAGAAGCTCTTCCATTTTCTCAATAGCAATCTCACCCGTCTTAAAATGATTTTTCGCCGAATATGCAGCGCTATCTGATATTCCTAACTCCCTATGCCAGCCACGACGCTCGACTAGCTGTGCAAATGCTTCTCTCGTTGTCATCCTCAAATATAAATTAAAGCTTTCAGATCTGCAAGGGTTTGTCTTGTCGTTTACCAGGTCTCGCATTCTCTCGACATTCGTTTCATGGCAATCGAAATCAAGGATGTTCTCACAGATATGAAGACTAAAGATTATCGGGACGGTGGCAAAACCTTCTCTATAAAATTTATGACTTGCAACCGTGAAAAGAAAACTGGTGGCGATATCATCGAGCTTAAAACAGCTCATCAATGTGGCTTACCTCCAAATTGTAAAGGCCACGAAATGCGTGGAGTTAAAGATATGGAAACCGGTAAACCATATGCCGTTCACAACAGGCTCATGCTAGAGTATGATGGCCAGGAAATATTTTGGATATGAGTACTACAACTATTATAAGATCACATGCAGGAATGCCTTTGCTTATTCACGGTGGCGCTGGAGCTCCAGCTGCATTGTCAATTACGCCATCAAAAGGAAAAGCATTGGCAACCCAGCATCTAAATCCTCAGGCTAATGATACTGAGGAGGAAAATAAAAGTGATTGGATCTTTTGGGGTGTGAATGATGATTTCCCTCGCGATATCTATAAAATGATGAAGCGTACTACAGTTGGCCGGGCAGGTTTGCAAAAACTCACTACCAATATGTATGGACAGCGTTTAATCGCATTTAAGGTTGAGGATATGTCAGATGGAGGCAAAGAGATAATCAAGTTCATGAAATATGAACCTCTTAACACAATTCTTTCACGATCGAATATGAAAGCTGTTCGTTTAGCTCAAACTCAAGATTACAATTGGTTTGCCCTGGCTTATGCTGAGATCATATTTACTGAAGATAAATCTGAAGTTTACTCCATCAATTATCAAAAAACATCTCATTGCCGTTTTGCTAAAATAGATGAGAATACCGGGAGAATCCCATATGTCTATGTTTCTGGCAAATTTCCTGATGCTAAAGTTGGTGATTGTCAAAAAATCAAGGTGATCGATATGATCAATTTTGTTGATCAAATTGAGGAAATCAGGCAGGACACCAGCACGCATAAATACATCATGCCACTAATGTGGCCAGACGTGATGAATGACTATTATCCATGTGCTGCATGGGATTCAGCACGTGAAAGTGGCTGGTTAGATATCGCTATATCAATTCCGGCTTACAAAAAAGCGCTGTTCAAAAATCAGATGTCTTTAAAGTACGATATCAAAATCCCAATGGAATACTTTGATTTTAAGTACACAAACTTTGCAGCCAAAACGCAAGTAGAAAAGGACCAAATATTTCAGGAACTGTATGATGATATCAATGCCAGGTTAACCGGTGCCGAGAATGCACAAAAAGCATTATTGAGTTTTTATAAAACTGATCAGCGAACCGGTAAAGGTATTGGCCAGTGGGAAATCACGGTCATCGATGATAAAATGAAAACTGAAGCTTATCTGCCAGACACTACAGCTGCAGATTTTCAAATCTCCTACGCAATGGGATTAAACCCTGCAGGTTCTGGACAAGGTACAACAGCTGGAGTAAATAAAGGTGGCTCTGATATTCGTGAAGCTGGCCTTGATCTACGTGCTCAGCTTCGAGCTCACCGAGATATCCTTTTAAGCTGGTTCGACTTCGTAAAAATTTATAATAACTGGGATACTGATCTGGAACTAGGCATTCAGGATCAGGTACTCACCACTTTAGACCAGGGCAAAGGAACTGAAAAAGTAGTAAGCTAATGAAGATCATAACTACCATTGATGAAGTTCAGGACCATATTCCTGTTCAAATGACAAGCGAAATTGATGTCATAAAACCATTTTTAAGCAATATCGAAAGATCGTTTCTGAAAAAACTGATTGGGATTGATCAGTTCAAAGCATTTGTAACGATTTATCAAACTGCGTTTGCTGCTCATACAGCGGCTTCAGAATCTGAACAGGAAAACAAACGTCCTATTGATTTTATTGTCGATGAAGAAGTACGCGAAGCCTTAAACCTTGCGCAAAAATTAGTTGTGGGCATTGGGTACCACAACGCAGTTCCAATTTTATCAGTTAAAATCGGTAGCAGTGGTATTCAGGTTTTTTCAAATACCGATACCAAACAGGCATTTAACTGGCAGGTAGAAGATGTAAAAACATCGCTTTTGGATATCGGCTATGAGGCTATTGAAGAATTACTCACTCACCTGGAGGAAAGTCCGGATAAGTTTCCAGAATACATCGATTCGCCTGAATTTATCAGTAATGAAGAATTTCTGATCAACAGCGCTACTGATTTTTCAAAACATTTCGAAATCAAAAACAGCCGCTTTGTTTTTTCCAGTATCAGCTATCTGATCAGAAGAATTGAAATGCAAGTGGTTAAACCACTTTTAGGATCTGAATTTTTCGCATTGCTGAAGGAAAGTAATTTAACCGGTAAGTATAAAATTCTTGCTGATGATTATATCAAGCCTAGCATTGCTTTGCTCACCGGGGCCAAGGCAATTTTGGAGCGTGTGATCACGCTTGACAACGGTGTGGCCAGAATTAACCTGGTTGCAAATTACGAAGCCGCAAAAAATAGTATTGTGGCCGAACGTGATCAGATCAAAGACACGCAAGAGCAGCTGATAAATGATGGAAATAAATTCCTTCAGGATGGCTTACAGTTCATCGCAGACAACATTCTCGACTTTCCAGATTACACATCGCCATTAAGCAAGAAAAATTACAATGTACTTAACAACCCTACAGGAGGGGTTTATTTAGCATAATATGAATTGGGTTGAAAAAATTATTGCCTATGCCTCGTGGTATGATGGCCGAAAAGAAAAAAAAGGTAATCAGGGTTGGGAGGATGCAGCTTTCGAGAAGGAAATGAAATCTGCAGGCTGGTATCTTGGTGCTGCCTGGTGCGCATTTTTTGTAAAGATGATTTTCAAAAAAGTATTTACCAATGAGCCAACACTTTTCGGACCAGTGAACCGCCAATTTAATGGCAGCGCAAAACAAACTGCAGATAATGTAGTGAAAGCTGGCGATCTAGAAACCGGTGACGTTCCGGAACCTGGTTGTGTAGTAGTCTGGCTTTTAGGCGATGGTCCTTCAGGTCATGAGGGAATTGTCAAATCTGTTGATTTCAAAAACAACACCATGTATTGCATTGAAGGTAATACAAATGGAGGTGGCAGCAGGGAAGGAGATCGCGTGAATGCTCACAAACCGCGTACGATCAAAAGGGCATTTCAACCTAATGGACTGAATGTATATAAATATATCTATCCACGCCTCAAGAAAAAATAAATGTCAAGCTCTCAAGAAAAAGAATTTGCCGCTTTCGGCATCATCAACAATAAATTAAAAGCAGGCTTACTGATTGGATTGCTCAGTTTATCACTTACTGCAAACGGTTACCTGGTAATTAGATTGGTAAACCTCCAAGGTGAACTTTATGAGAAAATGCTCGACAGAGCAGATTCGGCAGCTAGGAACCAAGCAGATAAAATCCTGGCTGAGCCCGTAAAAAATATTAACCGCGCTACAGCTCGTGTAGATACAGCAACTGCAGTATCCATAGCAGCAGCAGAAAAAGCCGATAGCGCCGGCACTGTAATATTGGACTATCAAAAAAAGGTAAAATGAAAAAACTAATTATTGCCGTTTGCTTAATCATTTTAACAGCGGCCTTTGAACAGAAAGCATCAAGCAATTATAAGGTTAAGCCTGCTCAATTGACAGCAGCGCAAAGCCTGGATTCATTAGCGATAAAACTTGAACATTTAAATCATATCCAACGCCATGAGAAATAGATATTTGTTACTAGCGTTTGCGGTGATGATCAGCAGCTGCAGTATTTTTAAAGATAAATCAAAATCAAAAGAAAAGGTATTTTTGGATAGTACAGTAAACAGAACCTTGTTTTCAAAATCAATTGATACCGGTAAAATTACGCACTACGAAAAACTTACACTGTACTTTCAGCCAGGCACTATGCCTGCACCAAACAAAGAAAATGATGATAACATTTTCAATTTTGCTGCAGGTTTAATGGACGCCGCTCGTGGTCTGGCCAATGCTTCAGTGAGCCTTCAGGACAGCACGAAAGAAAGCGCTGCACCACCTGGAACCACAAAAAAGAAGGTGCAAAAGTCATCACCCGGATTACTTAATTTACCTGGTCTACTGGCTGCAGCTTTTGAAAAAGGAAGTTCAGAAACTAAGGGTAAAACTGATGAAAGAAGCGAAGCTGAGCAGGCTCACGTAAATAAAGACACCAATAAAACTGATACGGATAATAAAGCAAATGCCAAAGGAATGGTAATTGGTAGTGTGTTGATATATTTTGTTATTGCAATTGTTTTAATTGGCTTATTCTTGTGGATTAAATCACGAAGATGAAAACAATATCAGGCTCTTATCCCAAAAATTTTAAGGAAGTAGACTTTTCGGTAAAGGTTCCGGAAGATTGGACCGAGCTTGAAAAATATCAGTTTGCCCGGATCATCGAGGTGCTGCACTTTACCAAGGCAGATAAATACACGATATCAGTTTCACTTCTTGCACTTTTATTTGGTCCGGAAAATTATCCTCTACTCCGAAATCTTTCTGAAGTAAAAGCGATGGAGCCCGATGATCCATCCGGAGATGAACTTTTACATATGCTTACACCATTAACGAATTTCATTTTTGAAACCAAACCTCCTGTTAAAAATTTCTTTCCGTATATTCAGCTGAAAAAGAAAAAGCATATCGCACCAGCTGATGATCTATCCAACTTAAGTTTTGGAGAATGGTGCTTTGCACATCAATATTACATTTACTATTCAATCACTAAGGATAAAGAATGGTTGATCAAATTGATCGCTACAATCTATCGGCCAGTGAATCCGCTCCAAAATCCTGAAAGTGCCAATTACAATGGTGATCAGCGTGAAGCTTTCAATGAAAATTTGATTGAAAAAAGAGCATTGAGTGTTGCTGATTTAGAAAATCATATTCAGCTGGGGATCATGGCCTGGTTCTCTGTTGCTCTTGCTGAGGTAAGCCTTGCCCGTCCTCATGTTTTTCCCCCTGCTCCAGACGTAGATCCTGAAAACCCTCAGCCGGTTGAAGAAATGGAACCCGATACTTCTCGCACCTGGTTAACCATTTTTCGGGAATTACTTGGTCCTAAATGGGGAACAGAACAGCAACTAAAATTTACCAATGCCATGTTTGTGTTGGATGAATTAGAAGATAAACATATCGCTTTCGAAGAAGCCAAAAAGCAAAATTAGCCTGTCGTTTATCGTGAAGCTGTGGCTTGCGATATTCGTGGTATGACCATTACCGAATTAAAGGATCGATTTGAATTTTACGCAATTAATCACGTAAAAATCAATCATAGTCTTACCGATCGTAAAAGAAAGTCATTCTTTCATGTCGACATTGAAGAAATTCAACAAGCGCTCACTGAAGGAGTTCAATTCCCTGCATTGTTTCTTCAAACTCCTGAAGTTGAAAAGATCAGCGCTTTAGATAATATCAGTGAAAACTTTGCTTTCACTTTCGTAGTGCTGTTCAAGCATCAGGAAAATAAAACTGCAATTTTTGATCAGGCGAAAGCGATTACAGATTCAATATACAACCGTATTTCAACTGATATTTTAGAAGGAATACTTCCTGGTATTATTGAAGGTTCAGACGAGGGTAAATTTGGTCCAATTAGCGATGGTATTCGTGGATGGGGGGTAAGCATCGCCGTTTCTGATGGATATGATGGCGAAGTGAAAGCGGCAGACTGGAGGGATTTAGCATGAGCGTAACCCTTTTAAATGCACCTGCAAATCATTCATTTAGCAATGATTTTATTACTGCAAAATTCCAATGCACCAATTACCTTGAGCAAGTCGGCGTTAAAGCAGTCAATAAAATATCACTAGCCGGAGTTTTTGTCGAAGGAACGAGTGTTATCATTAAATATGGTAGTAAAACCGTAACTATGGTTAGTGCATACGCACCGGATGACAGCGGACACCAGTTTATTTGTGGCAACGGAACTGCTTTGCCTGCTGTAGATGTGGTAGACTCATTTAGGTCAAACCACCAGTTAAGCACTGATTTTGACATCACTTTTCTTGGTTTTGAAATTATCTTCACCGCCAAAACGAAAGCTTTGGGGTTTAATTTTATGGAAGGTAATACCACTCCAGGGCTTCCGGAAATTCCTAAACCAAATTATAGGATCTTCTTTAAATTATTTTTAGAGAATTCTGATCATACCGGTTTCGACGAAATTTACCAGGCTTATCTTGATCTTCAAAACGGAACACCAGGAATTGCAACCGCTCAGTTGGGAGATAAAATCCATAACCGCATTACTGCAGATATCGATATTAATGGCCTTGAGATACCAGGCTCAACTTTTGTACAATGTAAAAACACCGCAAGAAAGTTTTACTTTGAATTTGCGGAAAGCTTTGGGGAAAGTGTCGAAGTGAAGAGAATCAACCGATCCACAAATTATAATGTTATTCATGGTGGTTTAAGCTTTCAGGGCAAAGTTTCGCAAACACTATCCGGATTAATTAATCCAGGCGCAGCGCCTGCTGATAGGTTTTTGAAACAAGGACCAAAATCACAATATAGCCGTATTGATCAACCTCAGTTTTTATATTTTTATAATAGCCGGGCACCACAAGGAAACGCAAAGCTCATTGCCAAAAGAGTTTTCAATGATGGTACGAGTGATACGGTAGAGGTGCTGACTCTTGATCTTCAGATTAATGAAAAGTATGGATTCAATGTTAGGGCGGCCAACATCTATAGTGGAGTAAAGCGGCTTGATAGATATGAAATCTATCTGGTGGATGGCGCAGGAGATCGCATTTCCGAAAAACAGATCTATTCCATAAAAGATGATGGCGAGCGTTACCTTCGGTATTTTTTAAACTGGAGCAGCTGGGGTTCCTTGGACTCGCGATGCTTTACCGGAGTCAATCAAGGTTCATTGGAGATTACTTCTTCCAAAGCAAGCCGTATTATACAGTCTGATTATAAGATCATCAACGGCGATTCGAAGATATACGGTAAATCCGGTGTAAATAAATTCACTGCATCAACCGGTTTTAATGACCCTGCAATTATAGCATTGAATCAAGACTTTTATCTCTCAAACCTGCAATATCGTTATGTTAGAAATAGGATTCTGCCAATCGAGGTAACAAGTAATTCGATTACAAACCCTGCCGATAGGGAATTTCTTTACGCTCAAAGTTTCGAATATTATTACTTATTCTCAAATGACCAATTTACAGAAAGCGATGCCGATGATGATTTCTCTTATTCAGGATCTTCGTTCATTCCGAAAGCGGCACAGCACGTTCTAATCGATACGGGAACTCCAGCAGATCCATCCACAAATATCATTCAACAAAAAATCCTTTAATTATGTTACCTATTGTACTTGAAGCGCGCGTAAAAAATTTAATTCAGACCGAAGCGGAATGGCTCGCTGAAGATCCAGAAATTCTTGATGGTGAAATTGCCTATGTAAGGTTTGGAAACTTTGTAAATACCAAAGCTGGAAATGGCTCAAAGCGATTTAGTGAATTGCAATATAACCTTGAAAAGCCAGCTCAACCTGTCGGAGTATTAAAACCTTCAGACCAACCCGGACCGGCGAACGCTCCAAGGTTTTGGTTTGCCGAGAAGGGAATTTATCCAAATTTGGGACTTGAAGTTACAGGGAATGCTGGCGTAATCATAGATAATGGAGCAAGCTATTCAGTTGCTAACTTCAATATTGATTTAACATCCTACCCAAAATTTTCTGATCTCGATCCTATACTTCATGAGCTTGAAATCAAGAACGAAAGCCTGATTACTCCCGCAGTTTATCAGGTCAGCTCTTTGGAAGATAGGCTTCTTACAACAGCGCATCCAAACCCAAACAACAAAGGATGGGGATATGGCTTGCTAAAAAATCAGTTTTCGGGCCTCTTTAATCTAATTTCATCATATCTGTATTGTCGAACTCCGGGTCAAAAAGTGACGATGTATATTTATGCAACTTCAGATGACTTCGCACTATGGAAGCCTGATTCCGCTGGAACAAACCTGGTTTTAAAAAGGGAATTCCTAAACTTTAACACCAACAAAGAAAAAAGATTTGAATGCCTTTTGGATGAAGCTATTGAGATTCCGAAGGATAAGCTTCTGTTCATATATTTTGAAAGTCTGACTAGCGATCTAATGATATTTAGGCATGAAAATGACTATGCTGGTGTAAAAACGGATCTTTTGGAATTCAGAAACCCGAAAACCTACTACTATTTAGATCTATCCGGATATCAGACACAATTTCCTGTTCTCACTTTGGTTAGCAAATATGAATATTTGTCAAAAAAGGAAGATCAAACCGCTTTTGATGATAAAATAGTTTTGCTTGATACCATATATGCAGTTGTGGGGAAGGAAATGAACCTTTACAAGAATAATATTCTCGACATATATAATGGGAATGAGAGCTATGAGGTGATATTAACGAATACAACTTCAGACTGGACATCAGCTACGGATAATTCGGGAATAACATTAAATGACAGATCCATTAAGTTTAAACCAACGGTTCCAGGACAATCTTTCTCATTTGAATGCCGCGTTCGTGATGTGAACAGAAAACAATTGGGCATTAAGAAGTTTCAGATCAAAACTGTCTCTAAGAATGCCGGGAATGGAACTAAGTATTTTGTATTTGCCGGTAATTCATTGACTGAAGGCGGAGAAGGGTATAATGCACTTCTCACCTATAAATCTATAATGGCTGATGGTGGAATTAGTCCTGTTTTTGTTGGTTCCAAGGTAAATGACAAAAATTCTGAGGTCAAACATGAGGGTTACTCGGGCAAGACTTTTGGGTTTTTCCTAACGGAAGGTTCGCCTTTTTTCTTCAATGGAGAAATAAACTTTAAGGCTTATGCAGCGAGCAAGAATGTACCAAGGCTGGATATGCTGGTAATACAGGACGGCATAAACGATGTGCTCGCAAATATATTCTATGATAATATGTCTCAGATTATTGCCCCTACAATAAATGCGTTGACGCAATTGATTGACATACTACTGAGCCCTGAGAAAGGTTTTCCGGACTGTAAGGTGATCATCTCAGCTGAGCCGTTTGGGGCAAATGGGGAAGGAGATATCGCATCAAAAAATAGCAGTGAATTAAAAAGGAAGATGATGGCGCTGAACAGGGCAATAATCAATAAGTTTTATCAGAATGATTCCGGAAGTAGATTTCATCCGAACGTATGGGTTTCTCCTAGTTTCGAATTGATAGACAGGGATTTCGGATATCCACATTCATATGTCAGGGTTTGCGAATACGCCACTGTAAAAATAAGCGATAATGAAACGATTGAGTTTACTGAAAAGCATTTTACAGATACTATTCACCCGAACCCATATGGACAAGAACAAATATCCAATTGCAATTATTCTTTGATCCGTCGCGTATTACAGTAATTAAATAAACTGTCGGATATAATGTTATTCTGCAGAGATGAAAGCAAATCTTCGATTTTAATATAAAATGATCCAGATCATAAACAAAAAAGGCTTCACAGCTCATCTTTATCCAGACACTTCAATTTCAATAGAGCGGAACAATCCGCTCTTTTTGGATAATGAAAATTATTTTGAGGATATAACCTATTCTTTCAATATGCCAGCTGATGCATGGAATAAAGAGTTTTTCAAAAGTGGTCATCTGGTAGAGGCAGCAAATAGTGTTTACGAGCTTGATGTGCAAACTTTTGTTTCGGGTACCAGTTTTTTTGCTGGATTATTGAGTTATAGTTTTAAAGGGGGTGATTTCGAAGCGATTCTGAAAATCAATTATGGCGCCCTGGTTAGCTTGTCAAAAAACACCATCGTTAACAACATTACAACCCTTGATGGACGTGGTCGAAAAGAGGGCGATATCACAACTCCAGCACTAATGAAGGCCAGTTGTCAAAATCCGCAGGATTACCCATTTGCTTTTTTTCCTGTTCATAATCCAAAGGCTTTAAATGGTAAAATAAACAATTGGAATCACGAAACGCAAAATTTCGAGATTAACAGCCCATTGCGGTCATTTTACAAGTTAGAATATATCCTGCAAAAGATTTTGGAATACCTGGGCTTTGAGCTTTCGGGCACTTTCTTTGAAAACAAAGAAAATAGGGCCATCTACATATACGGAGGCACCAGCGGCGTTTTTATTGAATCATCGTTATATTTTATCCCGGAAGATATCACCATCACAGATTTTTTTAAGATGGTTAAACAGCGATTGAATATTTCCATTTCCTTTAACATTCTAGAGAAGAAAGCTTATATCGATTCGGCAAAAACAATGATAGCAGATAGCAGATTAGTTGAACTCGGCGATTTTGTTACAAAAATTGATGAAATAGCTAGGCCCAATATTATCGGCTATACCCTGAGTCTTAAGCCGGATGACACCGATGAGCTCTATAAAACAAAGATCAATGATGAAAAGCAACCGGCACCTACCAACCAGGTAATTATCGGGGATGGAGAAAAACCAATTGAGATCGATATCAGTACTTTGAAAGAAAAGGAAGTTGATAATTATGTTATACCAACCACTGATCAGCCGGTAACCGGTTACAACAAGATTCGTTTTTTACGATTCTATGGGATGAAATATGTGGGTAGTGGTAAGGTATTTCCGGAAGCCAGGGCAATGGAAATTTCAAGTGATGACATCTTTTATTACCAGTTTTTGAATGACAGTAAGAAAATTAAGCTAACAGCATTGATCAGTGTGTTAATGGCATCAAACTTAACATCTGCTCAAAAAATATCCTTTAATAGTAAGGAGGGTTTTTTGGTGTACGCCATTACCGAAAAAATATCTTATCAGATCAAAAATAAAAATGAATCTTTTATCCTGGTTGATATCGAATGTAGAACCATATCATTCGATTCCACCACAACAGTAAAAATTCAGCCGGTAATTCCAAAGTTTAACCAGGTCGTAGGCTTTGCTTCCTTCCGGGCATATTTTTCGAAACTTCTTGTTTCCCAGATCGAATATGATCTTTATTATGAGAACTGGGCGTCCAGGGCATGGCCACCCGGGCAATCAGGGCCAGATGATGTAATGCCGCAAAAAGCAGAAGGACCACGGACCGTTAGCGGTGTAATTCCCATTTCAACCGATGCTTACGGAGTTGGTGGAATTGTAGCCATCACTCCTTTTATCGAGTCTTATAGCCTTGCCCCAATTGAATTGAGAATTAAGAATGCGGTACCAAAATATATTGTTGTATTCGGAAAGGCCTATTATTTCAAACAGCGTGACAACTATTACTATTTAAGTGATCACGATTTTGATGTATTTGGTTTTGATGATCAGCGTGGCCGGGGCCTATTGATTGTCTTCTAGTCCCTGTCGTTTACCAGCGTTTCCATTAGCCCGAAATTTAAAGCATCCTAAAATATTAGGGTGCTTTTTTTATGACTACAGCAGAATATAATAAGAGTGTACGATCATGGGCAGGTAGCACGAAACGGAAGATAAAACTCAAGGTTCTGCAGCAGGTGCTCAATATTGGTCCAGGTCATGACAATCAGCAGGTAGCCGTAAAAAATTACGCGGGCGAAGCCGCTAAAATCGATTTCAGTTTCCCGTATTACATGGCCTTTGTTCACAAAGGCGCTGGCCGTGGCTATGGAGGAAACAAAACAGGATCCTTCTTCAGACCGGGACAGGGTAGAGGTACCACCAGCGCAGCAAGCATGGGTAAAATGGGTACCGGTAAACGTAAACCAAAACCTTGGTTTAATCCCGTAATAGAAGCCGAATTCCCGGCACTAGCAAACCTGGTTGCCGATCATAAGGGCGATAAAGTTATGCTCAAAATAGAAAAAATCTTAGTACGCTAAATTAATACCGCTCATGGCATCAGGATCAGCTCCTAGAAGTATAAGAGCCAGTTTATATATTGATGGTAAACCGGCAGAGAATTCAATTAAAAGTCTTACCGATTTATCCCGAAAGTTAGAACGGGAACTCAATCAGTTAACCGTAGGAACCGAAGAGTGGCAGCGCAAGCTTGCACAACTGCAGGCAGCTCGTGGTCACCTTCAAAATATTCGCAATGAGGTTCGCGGCGTTAGTGGCGCCTTTGCGCAAATTCGTGAAGAACTTGGAAAGTTCGGAACCCTAGCAGCTGGCTATTTAGGTTTTCAATTTATCACCAGTCAGTTTCAGGGAATCATTGCAGGAAACGCGAAGCTAAGCGATAGCCTTGCCGACGTTAGACGCGTAACCGGTTTAACTGAAGCCGGTGTTTTAAATCTTGATAAGAGCCTTGGCAAACTCGACACAAGGACCAGCAAATCTGAGCTTCGTGGCATGGCCATTATTGCAGGTAAACTTGGTGTTGCGAAAACTGAAATCCTTTCTTTTGTAGAGGCCACAGATAAATTAACTGTTGCCCTGGGCGATGAGTTAGGTAACGCTGACCAGATCACTACTCAGCTGGGCAAAATCCTGAATGTTTTTGATGGAAAAGTAACTGGAGATAACATTACCACGCTAGGAAATGCCATGGTTAAATTGGCAAATGATGGTGTGGCCAGTGCCGGATTTATCGCTGACTTTACTCAGCGTGTTTCTGGTATAGCCAAGACTGCAGGAATGAGCTTGCCTGCAACTTTAGCCATCGGTGCCGGTATTGAGGAATTAGGTGGGCGCTCTGAAAGTGCGGCAACAGCTATGCAAAAATTGCTATTAAGTATTTCTTCAGATACTCCAAAGGCAGCGAAAATTGCAGGAATGTCTCTTAAAGCTTATACGAAACTGTTAGCAGATGGACCGGAGCAGGCTTTATTGAAATATACCAGAGGATTGGTTGCCAATAAAAATGCTTTCTCCGAAGTAACCAAGTCATTGGATGATGCTGGAGAAGAAGGAGCAAGAACGATCGAGACCATTACCAAATTAGGACAGAATACCGAATTTTTTGCAGGTAAAATTACGGATGCGTCAACAGCAATTATTGGTTACAATGAGATTAATGAAGCATTCAATCTCAAAAATCAAACTTTAGGTGCTCAGGTCGAAAAACTTGGAAAAGATTTCAATAGCCTAAGCAGTAACAAAACACTTGTTAATTTTTTAACAACACTTGTTATTCTAGCTTCAAGTACTGTAAGATGGATCAAAGAGAACAGCGAGGCGATTGGTCGTTTCGTTAAAATGATCCTCATCGGTACTGCTGCATGGTTAGGATATCGAACTGCTCTTGTTGCCGTAAATCTCTGGACCACTTTAACTGCTGCAGGAATGGCCACTCTCCGGTCAGTTACTTTACTTTTAGCTTTGGCGAAAGCTAAATTGACTGGAGATACACTTCGAGCAGCTGCAGCACAAAGGCTGCTTGGCGTCGCGATGGCCGCAAACCCTTATGGTGTAATTTTGGCAATAATTGGTTCATTAACTGCTGCTTATGTTTTATTCTCTTCTAAAATAGAGACAGCTGCTCAGATTCAGCATGATTTGAACCAGATCAACCAGGAAGCGTTAAAAAACTCAATGCAGGAAACTGATAGAGTAAAGGGTTTGGCTGCTGCACTGAATAAACAAAACCTGTCTTTAGAAGCTAAACAAGTTATCGTTGATAAATTAAGAGCAATCATGCCAGATTATCTTAAGAGTTATACGGATGAGCAAATTAAGGCAGGGAAAGCCACTACTGCCATTAATAATTATGTCGCTGCGTTACAAAGGAAAACCAGAGCCCAAGCGGCAACAGACGCAATTCAAAAAATTCAAAGCGAAAATATAGAACTAGAAAAAGTTTGGACTCCAGCTGACTTGACTGGCTTAGATAAGGTTGCCTATAATATTGATAATGCTCTTGGTAAAGGGAAAGAATTTATGGATGGCCTTAATAGGATAGTTAAAATGGAAAATGCCCCTAAGTTATTTGCAAACAAAGCGAGGGTTAAAGAAATTTCAGCTCAAAATGAAGATGTTTTGGTCGAACAGATGATAACGCCTGATACTAAAGATCCTGCCGGAAATCTTGCACCATCTTTAAAGCCAAATAAAAAAGCAGAAACTGCTGCAGCAAAAGCGGCAAAAAAAGCCAAAGAAGATGCTGAACGATTAGCCACTGAACTCCTTAAAATCTCAAATGATTTATATCTCAAAACGCTAGAGAAAAATGATGAAGAAGTAGAATCCATACGCCTTAAGTACGCTAAACTTAAGGCTGATGCAAAAGGCAACAGTGATACCTTATTAAAGATACAGGCTCTCGAAGGTGAAGAAATGCGTCAACTAATTGCTAAACAAAAAGCTGACGAAGATAAAATTATTAAGGATGCTGCTGATAAATTAGCAAAAGAAAAGCTTGAGGTCGAAAAACAAATTTTCGAGGCCACGGCATCAAGTTATGATTTGGAAGTTGCTCAAGCGGTAGCCAAGTATGATGAGCTTATAAGACAAGCCAAACTATTTGGGATAGCTACCATTGCATTGGAAAATGCGAAACAAAAAGAGTTAGATCGCATCAAACGGAAGAAAGACGGTCTTGCTGAACCGGATGACCCAATCGAGGCGGCTAAAAAAGCTAAGGAGAAGGCCAAAAAAGAGAAAGAGGATAAAATCCAATTTGCTTTTGAAATGGCTTCAGAAATATCAAATACTGCATTCAGTATTGGTGAGAATGCCAGACGGCAGGAAAGTGACGCTAGGCTTTCTCAGCTGGAGAAGGATCGAGAAACGGAGTTATCAAACAAGAGTTTAACTGAAGATCAGAAAAATGCTATAAATGAAAAGTATAATGAAAAAATAAAAATTGAAAAAACAAAAGCCTGGGAGAATGAAAAAAAGGCTGCAATTACTCAGGCTTTAATCAATGGGGCGCTTGCTGCAACGAACATCTGGGCTACTACACCAAAAGTCGATTTTGGTGTTTCGACAATCATAATGCTAGCTGCAGCTGCAGCAAGTACTGTCGCAAGTGTCGCTTCGATAGCTTCTCAAAAACCACCAGAGTTTGCGCAAGGAGGGATGAGTAATGAAGATCCATCAGGTTATGTAAGTAGTACCACTTTGTTTAATAGATCTTCATCTGGTCGCCCATTTGTGGCGGGTGAAGCAGGGAAAGAATGGATTGCTCCTAATTGGATGTTGCAAAACCCGGTATATGCAAATATAATCGGGAGTCTTGAAGTTGCAAGAAAGGAAAAGCGGATGTATGCTATTGGAGGGTTTAATGGTGAAAATACTAGCAGCACCACTCAAGATTTCAGCTATAGTTTTGCTAAATTAGAGAACCTTGTAATGACTGTAGTGCAGGAACAGCGACGCTTTAATAATCTACCAATCGTAAACGAGTGGCAGGTTGCTGAAGAATATGCCCGAAAGCTGCAGAATGATAGAGCCTCTCAAATGGGGTAATTTAAAGCCTTGCAAATTGCAGGGCTTTTCTTATTTTCGAGCACCCAAAACTAAATCTATGACGACTCAATCAGAAAGAAATGAACGAAAGAAGCTGAATAAAGCAGGCAATAAAGTTAATAAAGGATGTATTGTACAAGTCATCGTAATCCTTATACTCGGTTTATTAGTTTTATTCTATGTTAATCGTCCCAAGGACGCAGAAATAAAAAAAGAAAATTCAAGAATCGACTCGTTAAAGGAAATTGATGCAAATAATGTTAGTGCAACAAAAAAGGCCTTTTTGCCTAAAGTTGATCCAGAAGTGCAAAAGAAGCTCAAGCCATACTTTAAGATCAAGAAAGATGAATTTGATGAAAATGGATCCATATGGTTTATACCAAAAACTGCACCTTCTTTTATAAATGCAAATGGTATATTTTGCTATTTCCAAGTTGTCAATGGTAAGGCTGAAAATTTCCGATTAAAGATTCAATATTATTCAGAAGATTGGCTATTCTTCAACGAAATTAAATTCTCTGTAGATGGTAAAGCTATTACCTATACTCCTGGCAAAACAGAAACAGACTCTGGCGATGGAGGTATGATTTGGGAGTGGAGTGATGAGGAAATTAAAAGTGATGACGCTCATCTAATAGAAATGCTAGCTTCATCTAAAATCTCAAAAATGAAATTAATTGGTAGACAATATTATAAAATAAAGAATATCACACCTAATCAAATTGCAACGATTAATCGGACGCTTAAATTGTTTAAAGCGTATGGCGGTACTTTAAGGTAAGAATACACCTTTTAAGGTTATTGAATAGCACCTATTGAGGTGCTATTTTTGTATAAAAGTTTTCCGTTCTGTAAAAGTGTTAACATTTTTGCAAACTATTTTGTAAACAAATATTACATTTTCACTTATTAATATTGCAGTGCGAAACACGTAGGAGAAATCCAACGTAAAATTTTCTTTAAACAAGATAAAGCCCGAGCGATCAGGTGGAAGTCCTGCAATATTTCGGTTTTCCGACGTGTTTCGCAGCGACTCGGGCTTATATCACAATTTTTTTCAAAAATGCGAAACACGAAAAAAACAACCAAGAAACCTACAAGGTTTAGATTGCCAGATTACACCACACCAGGTGTGTTCCCATTATTCGAAATACAAGATGGCTTAGAAAAAGCCGTCATCGTTTTCGATGTTGAAAACGATTATTTTCTAGAAAGTTTCAAAATCTTTTATGATTTCCTGATTGAAAGTAGTCCCTTGGATGTTCACCTTACTTTAGCCAAGTTCTATTTAAAAAGGCTCGAATCAAAGGCTCCAGATACAAAGATATTTGATAATGAAGAAGAAAGGTATGATTTTGATGCGCTAATTGAATTTTTAGCAATGTTATCAGTAGAACATCGGCAAAGCATACTTAACAAAAACATTAAAATGCGCACGTGCCTGAATGAGAAAAGTACTGTCATGCGAAATTACATTGACAGTAAATCAAAGCATAAGCCAAATAATTAAAATGCAATTACCCGATAATTCACTTTATCGGGTAATTTGCCGATAAAGCTTAGAATTGAAGTAAATCTTCAAATCCTGCCTGTATCTTCATCGCACTTCTTTGCTTGTAATCATCATCGATATGGGCATAACGTTCTGTAGTTTCAATTTTAGTGTGCCCCATCAATTGCTGCAGGCCGTAAACATTTCCCTCCATTATCATGTATAAATAGCCAAATGTGTGCCTTCCAACGTGGCTAGTAATCACTTTTTTAATCCCTGCTTTTTCGGCGAGTTCTTTCAACGTTTCATTATACTGCACCTGGTTGGGAAGATTAAAAAAGAAACCGGTTGAGTGGGCAAACTCATTATTAATAAATTGCTTTGCCATTGGCAGTAATGGTATCTTAATTTCTTTCTGATGTTTCCGGTTTTTATGAGGAATGAATTGGATAAAGCCATCTTCAATTTCCCAATCGGAATTAGCTTGATAAACATCAGAAATACGTAGAGAAGTGAAGCACGTAAATATAAAAGCTTTTAAAACCCTTTCTTGCCGATCCGTTAAATGGTCATCCGTTTCTCCGTCATTGAGTAAGTCAATCAGGTTCCGTAGTTCCCTACGGTTTAAATAAGTTGTTTCGGTGCCGGGTTTTGGATTGGGATAATTAATAGCATTGTCATCAACAAAGATCATTGGTTCAAGGCTTGCCAACTTCAAATATGCTTTGGCGGTGGCAATGTGTCTCCAGATGCTAGCAACCTTATAATAGTAAACTTTGCCTTGCTTGTCGGTATGATATGGGTTATGCTCAAGAAAAGCTTTAAACCCTTGCATCCATTTAAGATTAATGTTTTTAAAAAGTGCAGTAGAATCATACCTTTCAATTGCTAATCTGCATGATCTCGCATTTTCAAAAGTTTTCTTTTCAATTTCTTTTCTAATATAACGGCGGTTGCGCTCATAGTCCATAAAAGTTAAAAAGCATTCCTTCGTATTATAAATCTGAACCTCTCTCATGAACTTCTCCATTGTTAGCTCTTCATTTTTGATACGATACATCTTTTGTATCTCGGTATGTCGGGCTTTTTCCATGGCAATAAACAGATTATAATCTTTTACATCAGGATCTTTCCTAAACCTGGGCAAAAGCTTTTCAGCTTTAAAATCAATTTTCTCTTCAGGCCACTTTAATTTTAGCGGAAAATTTCGTTTTTGTCGATGGATTATAACGGTAAGATATAAACTGCCATAACCCTCTTTAGATAAGCGTTGCTTGTTAATGGTTAGCGTGTTGCTAAATGATTGCATTCTAATTGAATTGACCATTATTGATGCGTCTATTAAATTGTTAATCAATAGTTTGCGACAACGTGTTTCAACATGATTTGAAATGTTGAAACATCGAAAAGGTTTGCATACGGCAAACAGGATCAATTATTTCAATATTCTTAGCAAAAAAATTAATTAAAAATTCAACAGAAAGCTTCAAAATATGATGTTGAAACATTGTTGAAACAGATCGGACGAAAAACAGCTGTCAAGCATCTGAAAAACCCCTTTGGGGAGGGTTTAAAACCGCTTCTGGAAATCACAGAAGCAGTTTGGTACTCGGGGCGGGAATCGAACCCGCACGCCTTTGAAAGCACAGGATTTTAAGTCCTGCGTGTCTACCAGTTCCACCACCCGAGCATTAGTCAAACCTTGTAAAAGGTATTGATTAATGTCTTAAAATAAATGCCTTCTGTCCGGAAGGCATTTAGAGCGAAAGACGAGATTCGAACTCGCGACCCCGACCTTGGCAAGGTCGTGCTCTACCAACTGAGCTACTTTCGCATTAACAAAACCAATATGCTGTTTCGTTTTGGTGTTGCAAATATAGACAGATTTCTATTTCTGTCAAGAGATTTTTTATTAAAAATTTAATATTTAATTTAAATTGCTGGCTTTCAGTACCACTAAAATTAAATCGCTTTCAAATCCTCTACCTTGAAGATAGCTCATCAGCTTATATTTTCTTTTTAAAGGATTAGATTCAGCTAACGCACTTGCCTTCTTAACAGCTAAATTTTCTAAAGTCTGCATATAATCGTCATCATCCAAACTGTATAAAGCTTTTTGCAAAATTCGATCAGGAACACCTTTCAACTTTAATCCTTGCTTAATTTTTACTCTTCCCCATTTTTTAATTCTAAATTTTCCTGATGCATATTGTTTTGCAAAGCGTTCTTCATTTAAAAAATTACTGGTAATTAGTTCCGCTAAAATTTCTTCCAATTCATCGCCACGCATTCCCCATTCCACTAATTTATAACAAACTTCTTTTTGTGAACGTTCTTGGTAAACACAAAAACTTTCAGCTTTGGCTAATGCCTGTTTTTTATCTAATATTGCTGCTTCTTGTTTACCGGTTTTCATAATTAATTATTGAACTTCGTAAAAGTAAAAACGATTATCATATTTTTCTGAATATAATATCATGCTAAACCCTATATATTCCATTTCAAAAGTAGCTGAAATTTTAAATGCTGATGCAAAGTTATTTGATACAAAAGCAGTAATTCAATATTTGGTAATTGATAGTCGGTCGGTTTTGATACCGGAACATTCCTTGTTTTTTGCCCTTTTATCCCATCGTGATGGGCATGAATTTATTAAAGATGCCTACAGCAAAGAAATCAGAAATTTTGTTGTAAGTGATAGAAGTTATATTGAGCAATATCCGGATTGCAATTTTTTAAGGGTTGATAATGTGCTTCATGCATTACAAAAACTGGCTATTACCCACCGAAATCAGTTTCATTTTAATACCATTGGGATAACAGGAAGCAATGGAAAAACAATTGTAAAGGAATGGTTATATCAGCTTTTGGCAGCAGATTATAATATTGTCCGGAGTCCAAAAAGTTATAATTCGCAAATTGGAGTGCCACTTTCAATATGGCAGATTGATGCACAAAATGATCTGGGTATTTTCGAGGCAGGCATTTCAGCAGTTAATGAAATGGAAGCATTAGCTCGAATTATTCAACCTCAAATAGGAATTTTAACAAATATTGGAGAAGCACATGCCGAGGGTTTTAGTTCTAAACGCGAAAAATTAACTGAAAAACTGAAATTGTTTATCGATACAGATTTGTTAATTTATTCTCCAGAATATGTTACAGACATCAATATTAAGGATTTACCCGGCAAAAATCATTTTACATGGAGCAGTAATCAAGCTGCCGATTTACGAATTATTGCAGTAGAGCCTATTGAAGGAAATTGTTATTTAAGAGCGATTTATAAAGACCAGGAGATTGAATGCATGTTGCCATTCAAGGATAAGGCATCGATAGAAAATGGACTGATTTGTTGGGCAACTTTGCTGGCTTTAGGTTATTCTGCAGAGCAGGCAGATCAGCGTTTAGAAAAGTTAAGTCATGTAAGCATGCGCCTGGAGCTCAAAAACGGCATTAATCAATGCTCTATTATTGATGATTCTTACAGCGCCGATATTTCATCTTTAGCAATTGCCCTGGATTTTTTGAACCAACAAAACCAGCATCCTAAGAAAACGGTAATACTCTCTGAGCTTTTTGAAACCGGGCAAGATGATTTGAATTTATACACCGAAATAGCCGATTTGCTGACGCAGAAGAAAGTAAATCGATTAGTTGGCATTGGTACGCACATTTCAAAATATGCCCACCTTTTCAAAATTGAAGCTCAATTTTTTGATGATACAAATAGTTTTATTGAGGCTTTTCCGGGTTTACAATTTAATCACGAAACCATCTTGGTAAAAGGAGCAAGGCGTTTCGAATTTGGGAGAATAAGCAAGTTACTCACTCAAAAAATACACGATACCATTTTGGAAATTGATTTGAATGCTATGGTTGGTAACTTGCAATTTTATCGTTCTAAAATTAAACCTGGCGTTAAAATTATGGCTATGGTAAAGGCTTTTTCTTACGGAAGTGGAAGCTTTGAAATTGCCAATCTTTTACAGTTCCATAAGGTTGATTACCTGGCAGTAGCCTACGCAGATGAAGGAATAGCTTTGCGCAAAGCAGGAATCACCTTGCCAATTATGGTGATGAGTCCTGAAGAATCAGCTTTCGAAGCAATAATTACGTATCATTTAGAGCCTGAAATTTATAGCATCGAAATCCTTACTAGTTTCTTAAATGCTTTATCAGATTATCATTTTGATTATCCCATTCACCTAAAAATTGATAGCGGAATGCACCGCCTGGGTTTCGATTCTTTAGATATAGAAACACTATCATCATTTCTGAAAGATTCTCAACGATTGTATGTTAAAAGTATCTTCACTCATTTGGTGGCCAGTGGAGAAACCGAACACGATAGCTTTACTCAACAGCAAATTAAAAAATTTAAAGCTATTACTGATGAATTGATTACCACTTTGCAATATAAACCTATACTTCATATAGTTAATACCTCTGGCATTACCCGATGGCCTGATGCACAATTGGATATGGTGCGTTTAGGAATTGGATTGTATGGCTTTGACGCAGCATTAATTAATAATCGAGGATTAAACACCACTATGAAGCTTAAAACAACGGTTACACAAGTGAAAATGCTATTAGCTGGCGAAACGGTGGGTTACAGTAGGAGAGGTATTATGCCAAATGGAGGAAAAATTGCCACAGTGAAAATTGGCTATGCCGATGGCTACAACCGTGCTTTTGGAAATGGTGTTGGCAAAATGCTGATTAACGGAAGTTTAGTGCCAACCATTGGTTCCATTTGTATGGATATGACCATGCTAGATGTTACAGGAATGGATGTGAAACCCGGCGATGAAGCAATTGTTTTTAATGAAGAACATACCATTATGAAACTGGCAGCCGAGATTAATACCATTCCTTATGAGATACTGACAAATATTTCTCAAAGAGTAAAAAGGGTTTATTTTTATGAATAAATTGGGTTGTTGGTTCATTAGTCATTAGTCATTAGTCATTAGTCAATGGTTCATTGAGCTAGATATGGATTGTTATTATAAATGGTTAAATAGTTCATTAGATAGTGTTCAGGTTTCAGTAATCGTTAAATTGTTCATTAGTCAATGGTTCATTAGTTCATTGAGCTATATGCAGATTATAAATGATGCTAACAAATGAACTAATGATTAAATGAACAAATGAACTTTCAAACCAATGAAATATTGAACATTTTTGAATAAGTTTGCATCATGAACAAAGTTGGCAAGGCTATTTTAAACTATTTAATTAAAGGTTTATTAATTGTTGTGCCCATTGCTGTGAGTATTTTCATTGTGGTTTGGGCGGTTACGACAGTAGATAGTTGGTTAAACGTAAACAACATACTTGGCGTTAATCCAAAAACAGGCGAAAGTAGAAATATACCCGGTTTGGGCTTGCTTACCGTTTTAACAATCATTTTATTGGCTGGTATATTTGTAACCAATTTGGTAACAGAACCCATGTACAATTGGTTTCAACGTGTAATGCACCGCTTGCCGCTCTTAAATTTTATTTATTCATCCATTAAGGATTTAACCGAAGCATTTGTTGGTGACGAAAAGAAATTTAATCACCCTGTGATAGTTGAAGTAGAAGGCGGAATGAGAAAAATTGGATTTTTAACTCAAAACGATTTACACAAGCTCGAATTACCGGATGATGTTGCGGTATATTTTCCGTTATCGTACTCATTTGCCGGACAACTTTGTATTGTAAAAAGGGACAAGGTTAAAGATTTAAAAATGAGTGCTGCTGATGCCATGAAATTGGTAGTGAGTGGCGGCGTAAGTGGACTTTAAATTTTCAAAAAATGATTCAGATTTATCATAATAATAGATGTACCAAAAGCCGCCAGGCTTTACATGAGCTGGAGAATACTGGAAAAGATTTTGAGGTTATTTATTATTTAGAAACTCCACCTACCAAGATACAATTAGCTGAATTAATTAAAAAACTCGGTGTAAAACCGTTTGAGCTTATCCGTAAAACGGAGAAAATTTATATCGATAATTTTAAAGGTAAAACCCTGAGTGATTCAGAATGGATTGATGCAATGGTAGAAAATCCTATTCTGATCGAAAGACCCATTGTTATATCCGGAGATAAGGCTGTAATTGCCAGACCAACAGAGCGGATTGATGAAATTATTGGCTAGTAGTTAAAAAACATTCCTCATAAACGACATGAAGATTACTATCAAAACCATGGCGTAAATAATTCTTGTATAATATTCACGAATAAACAAACCAACAAAAATTAAAATATCATCATCAATATTGCTGTGAATCAGTCCAGTGCTTGATGATGAATTATAAATAATTTGTTTATCCGTGTGGTTGTTAAGCGACCATCGGCTAAGCCAGCTATTTTGAAAACTCCAATCGAAATTTTCGCCATTTGCAAAGGTGATTTTGGCTTTAAAGGCTAGCCAATCGTACTTAATGGTTGCCAAAACCTCATGATTGCTATTGAAAATTTTAGTTTCAGGATTACTGTAACCATCACTTCTTAACAAATAAATTCCTTGTTGGGTAGTGGCAATGGCAGAATTTTTTAAAGAACTAAAATTTATCGAAAATTTTAAGTATGCGTTTTCAAATACTTGATAATTACTATCAAATAACCCTTTTCTCCAGTTTAATATTCTTTCCATTTCACGGGGTTTTAATTTTTAATTATGTTAGCTCATTTACAATTAATTAGGCCGCGGCTGCAGCTCTTCTATTGTAGATTTGTTTAATAAATAGTCCAGCAATAATTAACAATCTATTATCAGTATCAGCCATTATTGAGCCTACTCTGCTTTTGGCACTGTAAGTAATATTCACATTGTTGTTATTGGATAATATCCATTCTGATTTCCAAAAACTGGTCGATTTCCATTCATACTGTTCTCCAGATTCCATGTTAATTATAGCCTTAAATTTCCAGGCATCATATGTTATACTGCCAATAACCTGATCAGTTTTTCGGTTAATGATATTCGTTTTTGATTTCCAAAAGCCAACATTAGTAAAAAAATAATTTTCGTTTTCCAATGTGGTTTCTGCATCACTCTTCCAGGTAGCAAATGTAATCGCACCTTTCTGTACACCATCAATAAACAATTCAAAATTCGAATTGTACCAATTGCTTTTCCAGGTAATAAACTTTGCCATTCAAATTATGTTTTACTTTAGATGATGGTTATGTAGAGTTGTTACATCAAAAAATTATTCATAAAAAAAGTGCCTACAGGGTAAGCACTTTTTATAATTATCAAAATCTGGATAAACCAAAAGGTAAAACCTTAAAATGTTGATCTAACTTTTTTGCCACTAAAATCCTGAAAATCTTATAATCCTAGTCAAAATCCTTTAATCCTGATCTAATCCTATTAAAAATTCGGTTTAAGTACATATTTATCGTAGAACCTGAAGATATGTTCTGCAGCTTCTTCAGCAGTATCAACCAAACGGAATAAGTTTAAATCTTCTTCATGGATGTTGTGTTCTTTCTGCAACATTGTTCCCTTAATCCAATCAATTAATCCACTCCAATAATCTTTTCCTAATAACACAATTGGGAAACGGGCAATTTTACCTGTTTGAATCAAAGTTAGTGCTTCGAAAAGTTCATCCATGGTACCAAAACCGCCTGGAAGAACCACAAAACCCTGACTATATTTCATGAACATTACTTTGCGAACGAAGAAATAATCAAATTCCAATAATTTGTTGTGGTCGATATATTTATTGTGAAATTGCTCAAATGGCAATTCGATATTTAAGCCTACTGATTTACCACCATTGGTATGCGCACCTTTGTTTCCAGCTTCCATAATACCTGGTCCGCCACCCGTAATTACGCCATAACCACGGTCGGTTAACAATTTACCACATTGTTCGGCCAATTGATAATATCTGTTAGTTTCTGCAGTACGGGCAGAGCCATAAATGGTAACACATGGACCGATTTTAGCCAATTTCTCAAAACCATCGACAAATTCGGCCATTATTTTAAAAATCTGCCAAGAATCTGTTACTTTAATTTCCTGCCAATCTTTATTTTCAAAAGCACTTCTAATTTTTTCTTCACTCGTCATATTTACTGTATTCTAATATTAAAATTTGGTTTGCGCATCAGTTTTTTTGCTGATGAAAAGCAAGCCGATAAATGTGATTAAACCGTTAATTAAAATCAGTTCAACACTAAAAACATAACCACCCAATATTTCTTTGGAATAGCTTGAAAGCAAGTAACATAAAAAAGGCGATAAAATGCAAACTATCGGCACTAATTTATCATGCAAACCTCGTTTTTTCACAAACAAACCAAAACTGTAAAGCCCCAAAAGTGGTCCGTAAGTGTAAGATGCGATGGTAAAAATTAAACTCACTACCGATGAACTATTAAAAGCGTTGATAACAATAATTACTAAAAACATTAAGATAGAAAATGCTACGTGAACAGTGTGGCGTTTTTTTACAGCATCTTTAGCATTAACATTTTCCGCTTTAGCCATACCTAAAAAGTCTACACAAAATGAGGTTGTTAATGCAGTAAGCGCCGAATCGGTTGTGGCAAAGGTTGCTGCCGTTAATCCCAACATAAATATAATTGCCGGTACAGCACCCAAATTATTCAAAGCAATTTCAGGAAACAATAAATCTGTTCGTGGTTTGCCTGTAATGTGATCCAATGGAATATCGATGCCGTTTTTGGCAGCAAAAATGTACAATAGTGCACCAACACTTAAGAAGAAAACATTCAGAATAACGAATACACCTGTAAAAGTAAACATGTTTTTCTGCGCTTCTTTAATGGTGCTCATGCTTAGATTTTTCTGCATTAAATCCTGGTCTAAACCTGTCATGGCGATGGTGACGAAAATACCACCAATAAATTGCTTGCTGAAATACCATTTGTTGGTTAGGAAATCATCCCAGAAAAATATTTTGGAATAACTGCTATCTTTTATGGTTTCAAATGCCTGTGGGATATTGAAGTTTAAGCTGTTGCAAATGAAATATATGGTTAGGAAAACTGATAAAACTAGGAAAAACGTTTGCAAGGTATCGGTAATGATAATGGTTTTTAAACCTCCTTTAAATGTGTACGACCAAATTAAAGCCAACGAAATGAGAACAGTTAACCAAAATGGAACACCGTAGTTATCGAAAATGAAACGCTGTAGTACAATAACAACTAAATATAATCGGGTTGCCGAACCCAATGTTCTACTTAAAAGAAATATCGATGCTGCGGTTTTATAGCTGTAATGCCCCAAGCGTTGCTCAATGTAACTGTAAATAGAGGTCAACCTCATCCGGTAATAGAGTGGCAGCAGCACTGTACAAATAATAATAAACCCAACTGCATTCCCTAAAACAAATTGAAAATATTGAAACTGGTTACCTGCTGGTGCACCAACCTCACCTGGTACTGAAATAAAAGTTACGCCCGAAAGTGCTGTACCAATCATCCCGAATGCTACCAAATACCATTTTGAGTTTCTATTGGCAACGAAAAATGAATTGTTATCTGATGAATCTTTAGAGGTTACAAATGAGATGATAATCAGCAATAAAAAATAGCCGATTAAAAAACACAATAGGATGGTTGGCGACATAGTTTTGTTTTAAGGTGTTAAATGTAAGAAATTACTTATTAGTAAAGAAGTTCATTGTTTCATTTGTCGGTAGCTCATTAGTTCATTAGTCATTAGTTCATTGGGTGCAGGTTCATTAGTTATTGGTTGCAAAGTTGATTGGTCCATTCGTTAAATATTCAACGGTTTATTCTTTCACAAGAATTTTAATTGACTGTATCTATTTTTTGCATCCAAACTAATGGCTAATGAACCAATGACTAATGAACTAATTACCTGAACTAAAAAACCAAAGCACTAAAAAACCAAAGCACTAAAAAACCAAACAACTATTTCATATTTTTGTAACATGAATTTTTCATCCAAACTGCTTGAAGATGCAGTAAACGAATTCTCGAAATTACCAGGTGTAGGGCAAAAGACGGCGTTGAGATTAGTATTACATCTTTTAAATAAAGAACAGGAGGAGGTTAACCAGTTTGGAAATACGTTGATAAAACTGAAACAGCAGATTAAAAATTGCAGTATTTGTTATAACATTTCCGATCATACGGTTTGCGAAATTTGTACCTCACACAAGCGTGATAAAGAAACCATTTGCGTGGTAGAAGATACTCGAGATGTAATGGCGATTGAGAATACAGGTCAGTATTTTGGGGTTTACCATGTTTTGGGTGGATTAATTTCTCCTATGGATGGCATAGGCCCTACAGATTTATATATTGATGGCTTAGTACAAAGGGTTTCAACTGGCGAAATTAAAGAAGTAATATTGGCACTAAGCCCAAATATGGAGGGTGACACCACACTTTTTTATCTCTACAAACGATTAAAAGATTTTAATGTTCCTGTAACTACGATTGCCAGAGGTATTGCTTTTGGTGGCGAGCTGGAATACACCGATGAAATTACCTTGGGTCGTTCGATAATTACCCGCGTGCCTTATGAAACTGCAATGATGAAATAGAGTAGGATTTCTAATATTTAAGGATTTTCAAGATCATTAATAAAAACCAAACAACAAATTAACCAAAATAAATGACAAAGCATTTTACGGTTTTCTTCACATTCTTGATCTTTGGTTTTGCGTTAAAAGCACAGGTAAAAATCCATTCCCATAACGATTATACCCATCAAAATCCTTTTTACGAAGCAGTAGAAAACAACACTTTTTCTATTGAAGCAGATGTTTTTTTAGTTGGCGATTCGTTAATGGTTGCGCATAGCAAGAGGGAAATTAAGTCAGGCAATACTTTGGAAAATCTTTACTTGAAGCCGATTGCGGCTTTATCAAAAACGAATAAGTTTTACAGCTTTCAGCTGATGATTGACTTTAAAGATAGCTGGACATCCACTTATCCCATTCTACAAAAATCTTTGAAACCATATCAGAAATATTTTTTAAAAGGAAATAAAAAAGTTACCGTTGTCATTAGCGGCAACCGACCATCAGATTCCACCTTTCATAAGTATAAAGACATAAGTTTTGATGGCTTGCCAAATGTGAATTATTCCGAAAAAGCTTTGAAAAAAGTAACAATGATTAGCGATAATTTTGCAAAATACTCTAGGTGGAAAGGTGTGGGCGAGATTTCCGAAGCAGACAAGCTGAAGTTAAAGCAGGTGATTGATCAGGCTCATGAAATTGGGAGACCTTTTCGCTTTTGGGGTGCTCCAGATAATGAGGCTTGCTGGAAATTATTGCATGATTTAGGTGCCGATATCATTAATACCGACAAAGTTGCGGAGGCAACAAATTATTTTAAACCACTAAATTAGTTTTTGAGAATGGGTATTAATACTTGATTCTCGCTACTTGATACTATAAAATGAACTTAAAAGATAAAGTAATCATCATTACCGGCGCATCAAGCGGAATTGGAAAAGCCTGTGCTGAAGAGTTTGCTAAACGTGGTGCAAACTTGGTTTTGGCCGCTCGTCAGTATGTTACCCTTTGCGAAATCACGGCAGATTTAGAAAAAAAATATAATATCAGAGCAGTTGCTGTTCAGGCCGATGTGAGCAAAGAAGCAGATTGCGAACTGATTATTAAACAAACCTTGGTTTCTTTCCAGAAGATTGATATTCTGGTGAACAACGCTGGTTTATCTATGCGGGCTTTATTTAATGATTTAGATTTATCAGTGATAAAAAACCTGATGGATGTTAACTTCTGGGGAACAGTTTACTGTACAAAATATGCGTTGCCAGAAATTCTAAAAACTAAAGGAACAGTGGTTGGGATTTCTTCCATTGCAGGTTACCGAGGTTTGCCCGGAAGAACAGGTTACTCGGCATCTAAATTTGCGATGAATGGCTTTATGGAATCTTTACGTACTGAATTGCTAAAAACCGGTGTAAATGTTTTGGTTGCTTGTCCGGGATTTACCACTTCAAACATTCGCGTTGCGGCTTTGGCTAAAGATGGTATGGCTCATGGTGAAACCAGTATGGAAGAAGGAAAAATGATGACATCGGAAGAAGTAGCCAGTATTATTGCTAATGGCATTGAGAAACGCAAGCGTACATTAGTAATGACAGGGCAAGGGAAATTAGCCGTTTGGATGAATAAATTGTTTCCTGCTTTTGTAGATAAAAAGGTTTTTGATTTGTTTGCGAAAGAAAAGAATCCGCTGATAGAAAAGTAAAATGTAAGATGGAACAGGTAAAATGGAAAATGTAGATATATAATGGAATGAACTTTCAGCGAAAGTCAATAAGCATTTTCAGCCATCCTCCATTTTACATCATACATCTTCCATCCATAAAATCCACACTTACAACAATTTCGTTTGTTACTATTGAATGGATAAACCATTTTGAATATGATAAAATACCTTGTTTTAGTAATGCTATTGTTTCAAACCATTTTATCTTCTGCACAAGTAAAAACAGCAAAAAACATTAATTATGCTGGCAATGCTGAAGAAAAGAATACACTGAATATCTACTATAAAAACGATTCTATAAAAAATAAACCAGTATTAATTTTCATTCACGGCGGTTCCTGGAGTAGCGGTAAAAAAGAAACCTATTGGTGGTTGGGTAGAAATTTCGCCAGGAAAGGCATTGTTACCGTAATAATTAATTATCCCTTGGCTCCAAATGCTGAATATCAAAAAATGGCTAACGACTGTGCTTTGGCAGTAAAATGGGTAAAGGAAAACATATCTGATTATAGCGCTAGTCAAGAGAAAATCTTTGTAATGGGTCACTCGGCTGGTGCGCATTTGGTTGAATTAATTAACGCTGATCCAAAATATTTTCAGCATGCAGGAATCAAAAATCCGATTAAGGGAATGATACTTAATGATCCATTCGGATTAGATATTTATGAATATTTAACCGAAGCTGAAAAAGATAATTACTATTACGATTTTTTAAGAACTTTTACTGATAAACCTGCAGTTTGGAAATTAGCCTCACCTTTGGATTATGTAAACAATATTAAAAACCCTCATTTGCTTTTTTATGGAAGCAAAACTTATGATGCCATAAAAATACAAACACCAAGATTGTACGAAAAGCTTAAAGCAAATAATATTCCTGTTGAGATAAAGGAAGTTAAAGGTAAAAGCCACGTGCCAATGATTAGTCAGATGATATTTGGTGGAAATAATTTGTATAAAGATATTGTAGCGTTTATTAAGAAAACATCTTCTTAAAGCACTTCATTATTTATTTTAATGTCTTAACCTTTTCTTAAATATTTGGTTAGAATCACAATGGTTTGGCCTTCAACTTTACCTTCGATTTGTTCGGTATTGTCATGAACCAACCGGATGTTTTTAACCACTGTACCCAATTTAGCACTTAGCGTTGAGCCTTTAACATCGAGTGTTTTAACTAAAACTACAGTATCGCCTTCGTATAAACGGGTGCCGTTGCTATCCTGATGAAATTCTACCGTTCCATCTAATTCATGATCGCCAGTTTTTTTTGCCCACTCCAAAGTTTCATCTTCCAGGTATAAAATATCCAGACTATCTGATGCCCAACCTTCATTTCTTAACCGGCTTAGCATTCGCCAGGCCACCACTTGCACAGGTGCAAATTCCGACCACATCGTTTCATTTAAAATTTTCCAATGGCTGGTATCAAGTTGCTCTGTTTTTTCAATTTGATCTAAGCAAGTTTTACAAATTAAGATGCTATTATCGCTATTGGCATTGCTGGTTGGCGGAACTTCATAAATGCTTAAATGGTTTTCTGAATTGCATAATTCGCATTTGTTGCCTGATCTTGTTTGTAATTGTTGTGCTAAAGACATATTGATTGCTTGATTTTTGGCGAATGTAATAAAACTATTCAGAATGGATTGTTCGGTTTGGAAAGTATAATTTTCCGCAGATTAAAATGATCTACGCAGATAATTAGGTTCTCTGCGCAATCTGCTAAATCAGCGGGAGCAAAATAACGTCTTAATTACTTCACAGGCAAATGGATCTCCGCCAACATGCATCTTGCACTGCCACCGCCATTTTTTTCAATGGTGTAAATTGGCGCATAAATAATCCTTGCATATTTTTCTAGCAAACTAATTTGATTTTGTGTTAATGATAGAAAAGCTTGCTCCGACATCACCAATAAACTTTCTCCACCTTGATTAGCAACCTGCAGCATATTGCCAGCAAAGTGGTTCATCTGCTCAAAGCTTATGGTGATGATTTCCTTACCAGTTGATAAGAGTACTTTTCTTACAAAATCGCGTTCGTGCAAATTTGGAATAGAATCAAGACAAATGACAGCAAAATGATCTCCGATACACATCATAACATTGGTATGATAGATTGGGAAACCACTAGAATCAACCGAATTAAATATAACTGATTTATATCCAGCTAACTGACAAAAATTATTAAATGCCTCCACCTCGGTACGGATGCTTAAGCAAGCGTAAGCAATTTTATTTACACGATCCAGAACCATGCTTCCTGTGCCTTCAAGAAAAATATCAGCAGTTTCGTAAAAGCTTAAATCGCTGATATAATTTAGCTCAAATTTTTCTGCAAGTTCATCTAAAATTTCTCTTCTACGCTCTAATCTGCGGTTTTCGGAAAACATTGGATATAGAAAAACAGAACCATCTTCATGAAAGGAAATCCAGTTATTTGGGAATATAGAATCAGGTGTTTCGGGCTGTAAAGTATCATCTACAACTTTAACATCTACACCGTTTTTCCGCAAAAGATCAACAAAACCATCAAACTCTTTCAAAGCCTGGCTCTGTACATCGCTTTCTTCAGAAGCTACTTGAAATTTATTGTTACCGGCGGTTTGCTCGTTGAATTTAAAATCAACCGGGCGAATCATAAGGAGGTGGTGGGTAGTTTGCATGCTTTGGTTCAATAGTTCATTGGTCATTTGTTCATTATTTTCAATAGCCTACTAACTCATTGCGCCCACGGATTTAACCGCCATAACTAATGAACTAATATGCCAATGACTAATGAACTATAAATTGTCTCTCAAAATCGGTAAACTCATACAGTGAAAACCTCCCCGGGCACGAGAAAGTTCTGCTGATGGCATTAGAATTAAGGTGTCGGTGATGGTTTCTGCATCTGCGTTTCCGCTTTCCAAATCCTGGATTAAGTCTTTCACGTCGACCACATTAAAACCAGCAGCTTTAAAAGCTTCAACGGTTTTATCATTTCTATCGTAGCCCAAAACAACACCTTCTTTTATGGCTAGCAGGTTACATGAGTCCGTCCACTGTTCCCTCGAATCGTAAGGAAACTGATTATTTCCGCTGTAGATAATTTTGGTTGGCTCGCTGCTTTTTAAATCATTCTGACTGATATCATTCAACAAAGCCTCTACATGTTCGAAATGTTTAGGTTCCTGTGGATTAGCTTTTGTAAACTGAATGGCAGTGGTTGCCTCTAGTTTTTCTGGTTCTTTTAAAAAGTTAATCGGTTCGTATAGATTGTATTTTGGCGATTGCGCAATCGAGTTTAAAATCACCCAAGTATTGCGTTTAACTTGCGTGAAAACCGTGTCCAAATGCATATAATCACGTTTACTTGGGATTTTTACCACTGTTACTTTCTCCACTACATCGTTGTCAAATAACAGTTTTATTGCTTCATTTGCTCCGTGTTCGGATGTTCTTTCGCTGCAGCCAATTAATACGTGATTTGGGCTAACCATCATTACATCGCCACCTTCTAATGTAGTGCTAAATGCAGGTTCATCACCTGGACGCAAAAAGTGCATGGTTACATCTGGAATTTCGAGTACATTATTCTGGTAATCAGCAAACACTGGATGATTGAAAAATATGTAGCGCATTAAAAGCGTTTCGCGAACGCGGGCTTTTTTTGCTGGTTTGTTTAATAAAATGTGATTATTGATGGTGGTACCCACATCACGTGTGAAAATCAAATTCGGGATGGGCGCAAAAATCATCGTGTCATTTGCCAAGGTTCCGGATATGAAAATTTCTGCCAGTTCTTTTGGATCAGTATTAGTCAATTCCATTTGCACTTTATAGGTACAACCCTCAATGGCACAAACTGCAGCCACTAATTTTTTACGGATGGATTCGTTTTGCAACATCTCGCTTAATAAATTCTGGATTTCTATTACCGATGTTGAATTATGGAAATCAGGGTGATTGGGTTTGTAAAAATTTCTGTTTCCCTCTTCCGAATCTATTTGAGCAAGCTTTCCTTTAATTTTTTCAGGATCAAGGAAATACATCAACAGTTTAATATAGTAATCGTATTCGCCTTTGCGGATAGTATCCAAGTGTACAATATCTTCAAAAAGCCAGTCTTGCGCCTTCGATGGCACTACTTTGCCCAAACCACTATCAGGACTATGAATTAATAATTTACGCAATGTTCCGATTTCGGTGTTTACGCTCACTTTAAAATTTGGATTTTGCTCGCTCATAAAATAAGTTAGTTATTGCAAATCTATCAGAAAAATTTAGATATGTGAATCGAGATAATAGTTTTGGGCAAGGCCTGCATCCTGAAGGTGGTTTCTTTGCAACAGCTTAAGGGCTTAAACCTCATTGAAGCGGCAGCTCCCGATTTTCGATTTTTCATCGAAAATCAATCGGGACTACAGCGAAAAGGAGGACTGTTTTAACCGATAAGCACTACAGCACCTTTCCAAATCCTTTTTAACTTGCTTTGAGCTTTGGTCTTTCAGCTTTCCGCTTTAATACCTATTTTTGCCCCATGAATTTTATTATTTCCGAAACACAGAAAGCCATCCTGGAACTTTATAAGGAAGAAGTTGCTGAAAGTGTAATCAATCTACAAGAAACCCGTAAAGAATTTGAGGGTCAGGCTACGATCGTTGTCTTCCCAATTACCAAAATATCTAAAAAGTCGCCAGAGCAAACTGCAAATGAAATTGGAGAATATTTGGTTGCGAATGTAGAAAATGTAACTAAATTCAATGTAGTTAAAGGCTTTTTGAATTTAAGCATTGCTGAAAGTTATTTCTTAAATCAATTTAATGAAGAAATTTTAGCTGCTGATTTCGGTATTTATCCATCGAACGGTAAAAAGGTTATGGTAGAATACTCATCGCCAAATACCAATAAGCCACTTCATTTAGGGCATGTACGTAATAATTTATTGGGTTATTCGGTTTCAGAGTTGCTTAAAGCCTATGGTTACGATGTTATTAAAGTGAATTTGGTTAACGATCGTGGAATTCACATCTGTAAATCGATGTTGGCCTGGCAAAAATGGGGCAATGGTGAAACGCCACAAAGTTCTAATTTAAAGGGTGATCACCTTGTTGGAAAATATTATGTAATTTTTGATAAGGAATACAAAAAAGAAATAGATGTTTTAAAAGCTGAAGGACAAACCGAGGAAGAAGCCAAGAAAAACGCTCCATTAATTAAAGAGGCTCAACAAATGCTTTTGAAATGGGAGCAAGGTAATGAGGAAGTGGTTTCACTTTGGAAAACCATGAACGAATGGGTTTATGCAGGTTTCAACGTAACGTACAAAAACCTCGGCGTAGACTTTGATAAGTTTTATTACGAAAGCAATACTTATTTATTAGGAAAAGATACGGTTGAGGAAGGCTTGGAAAAGGGCGTTTTCTTCAAAAAAGAAGATGGATCTGTTTGGATTGACCTGACTGCTGATGGCTTGGACCAGAAGCTGGTTTTACGTGCTGATGGTACTTCAGTTTACATTACGCAGGATTTAGGAACCGCTGAAATGAAATACGATGATTTCAAGATGGATGAGTCGATTTATGTGGTGGGGAACGAGCAGGATTATCACTTCAAGGTGCTGTTTTTAATCCTGGAGAAACTGGGTAAAAGCTGGGCAAAAGGGCTGTATCATCTATCTTATGGCATGGTTGATTTGCCAAACGGTAAAATGAAAAGCCGTGAGGGAACGGTTGTAGATGCTGATGAATTAATCGAAAGCATGGTAACAACTGCTCGTGAGAAAACTGAAGAATTGGGTAAAACCAACGATTTTAGCGAAGAAGATAAAGAAGCTTTGTACAAAAATATTGGTTTGGGCGCCTTGAAATATTTTCTTTTAAAGGTAGAACCGAAAAAACGTTTGCTTTTTAATCCTGCAGAAAGTATAGATTTCCAGGGAAATACAGGGCCATTTATTCAATATACACATGCAAGGATAAAATCTTTGTTAAGCAAAGCTGAATATCAATTGGAAGTTGGACGCGTGCAAACAGGAGAAATGTTGCCAGTAGAATTAGAAATGATTTTACAATTGGCTAAATATCCAACGGAAATTGCCATTGCTGCAAAAGCATACAGTCCGGCGAGTTTGGCCAATTACTTATATGAGCTGGCGAAATTATTCAATAAGTTTTACCACGAAGTGCCACCTATTGTTAAAACCGAAGCAGGGGAGACCAAACAATTCCGTTTAAACCTGTGCAAGAAAACTGCCGATATTATCCAAAAAGGAATGCTGATTTTGGGGATCACTTCTCCGGAGAGAATGTAAAATGGATGAGGGGTAATGGAAAATAGGAAAGGGATGAGAGGGAATGGAAAACTGAATAAGAGAAATGATCTTAAAATCCTTTAATCCTGACAATCTTGTTCAATGAATTGATTTTACTTTGCCTGGTGGCTTTCGCAGCAGGTTTTATAGATGCTATTGTTGGTGGCGGTGGTTTACTACAAACTCCTGCCACCTTACTCATTCTACCTCATTACCCGGTTGCAACATTACTTGGTTCCACTAAAATTCCATCAATCGCCGGAACAACATTAGCGGCTTTCAAATATTCCAAACAAGTAAAATTTAACCTGAAGGTTTTGGCAGCTTGCGCCAGTACTGCTTTCGCTTCAGCACTTTTTGGTGCGTTTCTGGTAAGCCGGATTGATAATTCAGTAATCAAGCCTGTTATTTTGGTGGTTTTGGTTTTGGTAGCGCTTTATACTTATTTTAATAAACAATTCGGTATTCATCAAGAGAAAAATCATTCTGTTAAAAAGCAGGTTTTAATGGCTGCGGTTTTTGGTTTGCTTATTGGTTTTTACGATGGATTAATCGGTCCTGGAACGGGATCTTTTTTAATATTGGTTTTTATCGCCGTGCTTGGTTTTGATTTTATAGGCGCCAGTGCTCACGCCAAAATTGTAAATATGGCTACCAATTTAGCGGCAATCATCTATTTTAGTTCTACCGGTCATATACTTTTTCAATATGCGATACCAATGGCGGTTTTTAACTTGGGCGGTGCTTATTTTGGAACAAGGCTGGCTTTATTAAAAGGCAATAAGTTTGTAAGAGTTTTTTTCTTAATCGTTGTTTTCGGAACGATATTGAGATTCGCATATGATATCATCATCAAATAAACATGTTTCAAACATTTGGCCCTAATGATTTTCACCAACTCTGCAATCTTTTAGCAGAAAAGGATGATGATTTAAGACTCATTCTTGAGCGATATGGGTACCCTCCATTATGGAGCAGGCCCAATACTTTTGAATCTTTAGTTCACATCATTCTGGAGCAACAAGTTTCCTTAGCATCAGCATTGGCAGCGCTCAATAAACTTAAAGCAGAAATAGGTGAAATTACGCCAGCAAGATTTCTGGAATTAAGTTCAGAAGCATTAAGGGCATGCTATTTCAGCAGGCAGAAAACGGTTTATGTTAGGGATCTTGCCGAGAAACTGCAGAACGGTGATATAGATTTATATCAACTGGAAATACTTCCTGATAATGAAATACGGGCTCAGCTGAAGCAAGTTAAAGGTATTGGAGATTGGACGGTAGACATCTACCTTATCTTTATTTTGCACCATACTGATATTTTTCCAACGGGTGATTTGGCGGCAGTAAATGCTTTAAAAAATTTGAAGAAACTTCCAAAGGGAACAACTAAAGAGGTATTACTGGATGTGGTATCGCATTGGAAGCCATATAGAACAATTGGACTTATGATGCTCTGGCATTATTATCTGGAAGAGAGAAAACCTGTTAATAGGAGAACATTAATATAAAAAAAAATGCATCGCTGGTTAAACCAACGATGCATCTTGCATTCCGCCCTAATGACTAATGACTAATGACTAATGACTAATGAACTAAATACCTAAATCTTCTTTAGCATATTCAGCTCTTTGAGAAAATTCATTCTTATAGCTTTTTGCCTTATCAACCCATTCCGGTGCTTGATCTTTTAGATCATCAATAATAGATTTTCCAGTAATTGGATCTTTTTTAGTTACGTATTTGAAGCCAGCGTAAACTGCTGCGCCTAATATTGCTGTTTTTAATAGTCCCATTTTCTTATCAATTTAATTTAATAATATAACATCAGACGCTTGGGAAAGGTTTTAATTACAAAGAATTAAAATTATTTTATAAGATTAACTTCCAAGCTATTCTTTACCACAATTCCGCTAATATTGGTCGCATTGTATTTGATGGTATATCGGCCTGGTTTATCAAGTAAAAATGCATCTGCTAAATTAAAATCTACGCTTGTACTATCACCCGGTTTCAAGGCGATGTAACTATCTGCAGGAGGCGGCATCATTCTTTTAGCCATTGCACCTTGGTAATTTGGCTCCGAACCATCCTCCATTGTTACATCTACGTATTTACTCATTAACTTTTCAAACGGAGTATGCCATTTGCAAAATTTCGCAGCAGTATCTGCATGGTTATATACTGTAAACTTTATATTAATCGGTTGACCAAGTTTTGCTGTAGAAATCAAAATCAATTTTCCCGTAATAACATCCGCAGGATCAACTTTTGTTTCATTAACCGTTACAGAATCAGTTTTATCATTTGCCGATTTTTGATTTGAAGTCCCACATGCTGCTAAAAAGATCGTGGCAACGAAAAGGAATGTGCTTAATTTTTTCATCTCTAATTTTCTATTAATCTTTTGCTGTACCGCTTTTTACAGGAACTGGTTTCTTTTTTCTGAACGATGGAAAGGTCATCGGGCTTTTGGCCGGACGTTCATCTCCTAATAAAACACCCCATTGTTTGAATATATCTGTACGATCGAAAATAATTTTCAATACTGCTACTATCGGTAATGCTAAAAACATACCCGATATCCCGGCAATGCTACCTCCAATAAATACACCTAAAATAGAGAACAACGCATTGATTTTAACTTTTGATCCTACAATTCGAGGCATTAAAATGTTATTATCTAAAAACTGTACGCCGGCTATTACACCCAATACAGTAATCACAGGCCAAATTTCTTGTGATGATGCAAGTGTTAACAATACGCCTATTACGTTTCCGATTAGTGCACCAACGTAGGGGATTAGATTTAAGATGGCGAATACTACACCAATCAGTAAAGCATGTTCGATACCAATTAACATCAAAATACCGCCCAATAGAACCGTCATGTAAGTAACTTGAATTAACAAGCCAACCAGGTAACTTTTGATGATGGATTCAGTTTCATAAATGGCTTCTTTCACCTTTGGATGATGATCGGGTTTGAACCACATAAATATAAAACGCAATAGGATGTCTTTATAAAAAAGCATCAAATAAATGTAGATTGGTAATAAACCAATAAAAACAAAAATTCCACTTAAAGTTACTGCGGCGCCACCTGCTAATGATGTGCCCATGTTCATCATGTCTTCACTTTTATCCTGAATAAATGCTTTTTGCTCTTTAGAATCGTATTGTGAAATTCTGCTGATCCAATCACTTAAAGAGTTGATGTGTTGAGTTACGTTGGCCTTAATCTGGGGGAAGTCGTTTACCAGTATCCCAATTTGATTGGAGAAAAACCATACAATCAACGCTACAAAAATAGCAACTAATAAGATAGGTAAAATAATCGCAAAGGTTTCCGGAACCTTTTTTCTTTTGAGAAAGCGATAGATAGGCAGCAGCATAATGCTGATGAAAAATGCCATTAATATTGGCATAATGATGTCGCGACCAATTACCAAAACAGCAACAAGTGCCATTAAGCCCAGTAATTCTATCGATCGCTTAACAGTTAGTGGTATATTATTCATCATAAATGGTTATTCAGATTTGAGAATTAAACACTATGGTAGTAAAAATGTTTTTAAATAAATTGGATCGTTCTAAATCTACTTTGTTTTTCATTTAAAGCATCTTTATTTTCTTAATCGGTCAATGTTGTAATGTGTTTAAAATCAATTAATAATCCATTATTTCTATCCCAGTAAATAAATATTTTCCACTTATATCTTGAATATTTCTGTATTGGCTATTTTCTTCATTCGCCGAAGCACTTAAATGATTAATTGGGGAAGTCAAGATAGAAGGAAAACCCATGCTAAAATCCAACTTCATTATAACTTCATAATTCTGCAGTTATTTCGCATTAGAATTTAAGAGGAACAAATATTAGTTCAGGATTTACCTCTTCATTTCCAAAAAAAATCAATCAGATAAAAAATCAAGTAAAACGATGAAAACAACTATCGTGTATTTCGGCCTGTTTGCGTTGCTCTTAGCAAGCGGGTGTAACCAGGAAAAAGAAGAAAAAGAAGAAGTGGCTACCTATGCCGCAACATCGCCATTAAGAATGGACACATCCTTTACCAAAGAATATGTTTCGCAAATTAAGTCGGTGCGAAATATCGAGGTAAGGGCACAAGAGAAAGGTTATCTGCAAAATATTTATGTTGATGAAGGTCAGCATGTGAAAGCAGGGCAGCTATTATTCAAAATTATGCCTAAAGCTGCTCAATCAGAGTTATTGAAAGCGCAAGCAGAAAAAAAATCAGCAGAAATAGAATTAGAGAACACTAAATTATTATCTGATAAAAATATTGTTTCAAAAAATGAACTGGCATTGGCTAAGGCAAAATTGCAATCATCCAATGCAGAAACCTCACTTGCCAAATTTCATTTATCCAATACTGAAATTAGGGCACCATTTGATGGCACCATCGATCGCATCCCTTTAAAATTAGGAAGTTTAGTTGATGATGGTGCATTGTTAACCAGTCTATCTGATAACAGTCAGGTTTTTGCCTATTTCAATGTTTCCGAACCCGAATATTTAAATTACCAAAGTGCCGCCAAGGCAAAAGGGCAACAGGAAGTGAGTTTACTTTTGGCCAATAATGAGATGTTAAAAACCAAGGGAAAAGTAGAAGTTATTGAAAGTGAATTTAATAATGAAACCGGCAATATCGCTTTTAGGGCTAGGTTTAATAATACTGATAATTTACTTCGCAACGGCGAAACCGGAAAAATCCAAATGGTAATGCCATTAAAAAATGCTTTGGTTATTCCACAGAAAGCCACTTACGATATACAGGATAAAACCTATGTTTTCGTAATCGATAAAAACAATAAAGTGCACTCAAGAGCCATTACTATTGTTGGCGACTTGCCAGATTTGTATATCGTTGGCGATGGCATCAGCACAGGTGATAAAATATTACTCGAAGGGGTACAGAAAGTGAAAGACGATGATAAAATTGCTTTCAAATTTCAGCAGCCGCAAGAAGTGATGAAACAATTGAGATTGAAAACAGAATAATCCCAGCACCTTCATATTTATATTATGTTTAGCAAGTTTATACAAAGGCCGGTCCTTTCTATAGTGATATCGCTTATTATTGTGTTTCTTGGGGTGTTGGCAATCAACTTCCTTCCTGTAACACAATTCCCATCCATTTCGCCACCAAAGGTTAATATTACAGCAGAATATCCGGGTGCAAATAATGAATTATTAATTAAATCGGTCGTTATTCCTTTGGAGCGAGCCTTAAATGGTGTGCCCGGGATGAAATACATTGCTTCTGATGCCGGTAATGATGGTGAAGCTTCCATTCAGGTGGTATTTAATTTGGGTACCGATCCCAATCAGGCTTCTTTAAATGTTCAAAACCGTGTGGCGGCTGTCACCAATAAACTTCCGCCACTTGTGGTTCGGGAGGGTGTTAAAATTACCCGTGAAGAATCGAGCATGTTGATGTATATCAACTTATATAGTAAAGATCCAAAAATGAACCAAAACTTCCTTTACAATTATGCCGATATCAATTTGCTATCGGAATTGAAAAGGGTAGATGGAGTTGGTTTTGCCGATATTTTAGGCGATCGGGATTATGCAATGCGTATTTGGCTAAAACCCGATCGTATGCAGGCTTATAAAATTTCGGTTGATGAGGTAATGAAAGCATTGGATGAGCAAAGTTTGGAAGCCTCTCCTGGTAAAACAGGTGAGAGTTCGGGACAAAGATCGCAAGCTTTTGAATATATATTGAAATATTCTGGCCGCTACAATACAAAGGAGCAGTATGGCAATATCGTGCTTCGTGCGAATTCTGCGGGCGAGTTACTTCGCTTAAAAGATGTGGCCGATGTAGATTTTAGTGCGGCAGCTTATAATTTATATTCTACCTTAAACGGAAAAGCTTCGGCAGCGATAGTATTGAAGCAATCTTACGGAAGTAATGCCAGTCAGGTAATTAAAGATGTAAAAGCTAAAATGGCTGAAATCAAATCTACTTCTTTCCCTAAAGGATTGGATTATGAAATCAGTTACGACGTTTCTAAATTTTTAGATGCATCCATTGAAAAAGTAATTCATACGCTGGTTGAAGCTTTTATATTAGTGGGATTAGTGGTGTTCCTATTTCTGGGCGACTGGCGTTCGACGCTTATTCCGGCCATTGCGGTTCCGGTTTCGCTGATTGGTACATTCGTTTTTATGCAATTCTTTGGGATCACGCTCAACCTAATCACACTATTTGCACTCGTATTGGCTATTGGTGTAGTGGTGGATGATGCGATCGTAGTAATTGAAGCCGTGCATGCAAAGATGGAACTCGACAGGCATTTATCGGTATTGAAGGCAACACAACAGGCCATGAAAGAAATTGGCGGAGCCATCATTGCCATAACTTTTTTAATGGCTTCGGTATTTATTCCGGTGGCTTTTATGTCTGGTCCGGTAGGGATTTTTTACAGACAGTTTTCCATCACCATGGCCACGGCAATTATACTTTCGGGTATTGTAGCTTTAACACTAACGCCTGCCTTGTGTGCCATCATGCTTAAAAATCATCATGGATCAACCAAAAAGAAATCTTTTGTTGATAAATTTCTGGATAGCTTTAATAATGGTTTTGCGAAGCTTTCTGGAAAGTATGAGTGGGTTCTAACTCGTGTGGTTACCAGAAGACTGTTAACATTCGGTGTTCTAATTGCGTTCTGTTTAGGTATTTGGGGGTTAAGCAGTGTTGTTCCGTCGGGTTTTATTCCTAACGAAGATCAAGGAATGGTGTATGCCATTATTCAAACTCCGCCAGGATCAACTTTAGAGCGTACCGATCAAATTGCAGAGAAACTGCAAAAAATGTGTGAAGATATTGATGGCGTAAAATCAGTTTCCTCACTGGCAGGTTATGAGATTTTAACTGAAGGTACGGGTTCAAACTCAGGTACCTGTTTAATTAATTTGAAAGACTGGAGCGAGCGTAAACACTCTGCTGCCGAGATAATTGAAGAACTTGAACAAAAATCGAAGAATATTCCTGGTGCAACCATCGAATTTTTTCAACCACCGGCAGTTCCTGGCTACGGTGCAGCAGGTGGATTTGAATTGCGCTTGTTGGATAAAGCGGGGAGTGGCGATTACAAGAAAATGGAAACCGTTGGTAACGATTTTGTAAAAGAGCTTAATAAACGTAAAGAGTTATCATCAGTTTTTACCTTTTACAGCGCGAGTTTTCCGCAATACATGCTTAATGTGGATAATGATATTGCCCAGCAAAAAGGCGTGAGCATTGATAATGCAATGAATACTTTATCCACCTTTGTGGGAAGTAATTACGAAACCAGTTTTATCAAATATGATCGACAGTACAAGGTTATTGTTCAGGCATTGCCGCAATACAGGGCATTGCCAGAAGATATTTTAAAGCTTTCTGTTAAAAATGATCGTGATGAAATGGTGCCTTTTTCGGCCTTTATAAAAATGCAAAGGGTTTATGGGCTATCAGAAATTACCCGTCATAATATGTATAATGCTTCTGAAATCAGCGGACAAAGTGCGCCAGGTTACAGTTCTGGCGAAGCCATAAATGCCATTACCGAAGTTGCAGCCAAAACTTTGCCGAGAGGTTTCGGAATAGATTGGGCAGGTATTTCCAAAGATCAGGTTTCGAGAGGAAATGGTGCCATTTACATCTTTTTAATCTGTTTGGGTTTCGTTTATCTGGTATTGGCGGCACAATATGAGAGTTTCATTTTACCACTTTCGGTAATCCTTTCATTGCCTGCTGGTATTTTTGGTGCATTTCTTTTCTTAAAAATTTTAGGTTTAGAAAACAATATTTATGCACAAGTAGCCATGGTAATGCTAATTGGTTTGCTGGGTAAAAACGCCGTGTTGATTGTAGAATTTGCAGCGCAACGCCATAGTCAAGGCTTAACCATATTTAAAGCGGCAATGGAAGGCGCCATGGTGCGCTTCCGTCCAATCCTAATGACCTCGTTTGCATTCATTGCCGGATTAATTCCTTTAATGATTGCTTCAGGCCCTGGTAAAATCGGAAACCGGACCATTGGTTCGGCGGCAGCGGGCGGTATGCTTTTTGGAACCATATTCGGCGTAATCATTATTCCAGGATTGTATTTCATTTTTGGAACTATCGCTGCTAAGCACAAACTAATCAAAATAGAAGAAGAACATCCATTAACTGAAGAAGTAGAAGACAATGTTTAAGCATCATCATTATAAAATTGTTGGTTTAGCTATTCTGTGCGCTTTATATAGTGCCTGTAAAGTGCCAGAATTTGCTCAACGAAATGAAAATAAAAATGTTCCATCACGTTTTAATAACGCAGTGGACACAACGAGTACTGGTGCCATACAGTGGCGTAATTTTTTTACTGATCCGAATTTGATTAGCCTGATTGATACTGCCTTGAAAAATAATCAGGAGTTGAATATTACCTTACAGGAAATTGAATTGGCTAAAAATGAAATTAAGGCCAAAAAGGGAGAACTTTTACCAACAGTAGGTTACCGGATTGGAGCAGGTTTAGATAAAGTTGGCAGATATACCAGCTCAGGTGCCGGCGATGCATCTACCGAAATAACGCCTGGAAAAGGTGTGCCTGAAGTGTTGCCTGATTATGCTTTTGGCTTACAGGCCAATTGGGAGGCTGATATCTGGCACAAACTTCGCAATTCCAAACAAGCGGCTGTAACCCGTTATTTGTCGACGGTTGAAGGTAAAAATTTCCTAGTTACAAACCTCATCGCCGAAGTTGCCAATACTTATTACGAGCTGCTGGCGCAGGATAATCAATTGGAGATTGTGAAACAGAATATTGCGCTTCAAAGCAATGCACTGGAACTGATGAAGATTCAAAAACAGGCTACCAGAGTTACGGAATTGGCAGTTCGTAAATTTGAAGCGGAGGTTTTGAGCTCTAAAAGTTTGGAGTTTGATATTCAGCAAAACATTACGGAAAGCGAAAACAAAATCAATTTTTTATTGGGTCGTTTTCCTCAACCAATAGTAAGAGATCGCAATGCTTTTACCAATCTGGTTCCACCTACGGTCCAAGCCGGTCTTCCATCACAGTTGCTGGCCAATCGTCCGGATATTAAGCAGGCTGAGTTAGATTTGGCGGCTTCCAAACTGGATGTTAAAGTGGCGAAAGCTCAATTCTATCCATCTTTAGGAATTTCTGCTAACATAGGTTATCAGGCATTTAATCCTTCCTATTTATTAAGGACACCAGAATCTTTGGTTTATTCTTTAGCTGCAGATTTAGCTGGTCCGCTGATTAACCGGAATGCCATAAAAGCAGAATATGCAGCCGCTAATGCCAAACAATTACAAGCCGTTTATAATTATGAACGCAGCATTTTAAATGGTTACATCGATGTGGCGAATCAGTTATCAAATATCAATAACCTGCAAAAAAGCTACGATCTGAAATCAAAACAAGTTGCAGCACTTACCCAATCTATCGATATCTCTAATGATTTATTTAAGGCAGCAAGAGCAGATTATTTTGAAGTATTAATGACACAGCGTGATGCTTTGCAATCCAAACTGGAGCTTATTGATACTAAAAAACAACAACTAAATGCAGTGGTTAATATTTATCATGCATTGGGTGGGGGCTGGAATTAAGACCCCATCCGCCCGTTGGGCACCTTTCTCCAACATGGTGAGTGTTGTGCAGGTTGCCGACAGCAATATTTAACGTCGGCGGCAACATCATAATTTAAATCATGCCTTAAAATGCAATCATTATGCCTTAGGTATGCAATGGAACTGGGATAGGCTACCAATAAATAAATGATCTTGATGAATTGATGATATTTCAAATGTAAAATTGAATTTGAAGTAAATATCCTGAGACGTTACAGGATACATTCTTTATTAAAGGCTTCTTCTGGGATAATTTAGAGAGCTGACTAACTTAAACTTTCTTCACCGATTTCAGAAATACAAAACCAAAAGCACCCGATAAAACTGATGCGGTTAATATTGCGAACTTCGCTTCAGAAACATGTAATACATCGCTAAAAGATAGCAAGGCAATAAATATCGACATCGTAAAGCCGATGCCCGCCAACATACCTAAACCTAAAACATGTTTCCAGCCAGCTCCTGTTGGTAAATCGGCCCATTTAAGTTTCACGGCTAACCAACTAAAAAATGTTACGCCGATTGTTTTGCCAGCAAATAAACCCACAATAATTCCTAAACCTAAAGGAGAAACCAGACCTGAAATCATTTCTTTTTGGAAGGTGATGTTTGTGTTTGCCAATGCGAAAATTGGCATAATGAGGTAATTTACTGGAACGGTTAAAGCGTGTTCGAGTTTCTCTAAGGGAGATAAAATATCAGTTTCGTTTGTAGGGATAGTGAATGCCAGGAGTACACCAGCAATAGTAGCGTGAATGCCTGAATGATGAATGAAATACCAAAGGAAGATGCCGGGAATAAGATAGAAAATCAGGTTTTTCATACCAAAATAATTCATCAAGCTTAATAAAACCAAGACCCCGCCAGCCATGGCCAAGTATTCAAAATGGATTTTATTGGTGTAGAATATAGCGATAACCAGAATAGCGCCTAAATCATCAACAATTGCTAAAGCCGCTAAAAAAATCTTTAAGCTGGTAGGAACGCTTTTACCGAGCATCGCAATAATGGCTAACGCAAAAGCAATATCTGTAGCCATTGGGATGCCCCAACCGCCAGCAGTTTCAGTGCCTTTGTTAAAAATTGTATAAATTAATGCTGGAACCAACATTCCGCCCAAAGCAGCGATTACAGGTAAGGATGCACTTTTAATCGAAGATAATTCACCTTCTACCAATTCGCGTTTTATTTCTAATCCAACCAATAAAAAGAATATGGCCATTAGGGCATCATTTATCCATTCTAAAATGCTATAGTTGATAGGACTAAAACCCAATCTGGTTTCTAAAAATACTTCAAAACCTTCTTTCGCTGAAGTATTGGCGATGATTAGGGAAAGGCCAACGCAAATCAAAAGAAGGAAACCGCCAATCTGACCCGATTTAAAAAATTGTTTAAAGATTGTGAGGTTGATGAGTTTTGGCATGGGGTAAAAATAAGGAAAAAGGGTGGTGGGGTTGAAGATTCATGGATTATTTTTTAGGTATGAAGATGCCTGTATTTCAAGGTATGATTTGCTCCTATGCTTTTCCTTGCCTCGGCTGGCCGCCGAATGGCTTTTTCTTTTCTCTTGGTAGAAAAGAAACAAAAGATCAAGGCTTGGACCTGATGTCGGATAAGCTATTCGAAACTTTATTTGCAACAGCGGTCTAGGTCCGATGAAGAATCGAACTTGCCGCTGTTTTGGCTATTCGGATCATGAAAGAATCTACAGAAGTTTCAACTGCTTCTCCTTCCATCATCTCCTAGGCCGGAGAGCATTGTGGCATAGCAAAATAATAAGGCAATCGTCATTCTCGCATATGCGGGAATCTTAATGCCATGGTTTTTTACTACTTTTTGCGAGGGTATTAAATGTTTGTTACAAGCCCTTTCTCTTAAAGGAGAAAGGTGCCGATAGGCGGATAGAGGCTTAATGCTATAGCTAAATGTTACTTTTTGTGTATGCTAAGCTCCTTCTCTTTCAGGAGAGGGTGGGGTGAGGTTCTTAATCAAAAAAGCCACAAATTCATAGATATAAAATCCGCGAATCTGTGGCTAAACTCTTATATTTTAGATTCTGAAACAAGTTCAGAATTATAGCATTTTAGGGTTTCTTTCCAATATTTACCCGAATGTTTACTTCAAAATCGCCATCGGTATATCCGCTGATGGCAGATGTTGCCGTGTTATAATAGGCCATAAAATAAAAAGTAGATTTATAATTCATGCCGAAACCAAATGTTGCATTTTCAGTATTGTGGTACATTGCCATAACATATAGTCTATCATTGGCAAAATTGGCGTTTACACCGGCATCCCATAGGTTTTTATAATTTTTAATCCCTCTAAAAACCCCTTTTGGTTCCAAGCTTACACCATTAATTCCTTCGCCAAGATTAAATTTATAACCTAGTGCAGAGTAAAAAGTGGGTTTGTTGGCATAGTTTAAATCATCATTTCTAAACACGGAACGCATATTTGGAATTGCGCCCTCTATACTTAAACCTTTTGAAGTATAAGAAACGCCGAAGTCGCCATCTAAGTAAGAACCTCTATCGTTAAAACGGGCGATAGATGGATCATTAAGATCGCTATTCCTAATACTGCTCAAATCCAAGCGATCTCTGCTTACACCAAAGGAAACACCAAAATTTAACTGCTGCTCATTATCGCTCAAGGGTAAATGATAGGCAAAAGTTCCCACTGCTTTAGTGCGTTGTAAACCACCAGATTTTTCATTGTACACATTCACGCCCCAACCCACTTTATTCAATTGCTGATCTAAGGTAACACTTTGGGTAATTGGTGCGCCGGGAATGTTCGACCATTGCTTACGGAAACTCCCATTGATATTAAAACCCTCATTTATACCAGCCATTGATGGATTTACCAGGTATCGGTTTTGGAAATATTGTGCATTTAAAGGCAATATTTGTGCTTCTACTGAATTGAAAATAAATAGGCTTGCTGCAAATAGAAACGTTACTAGACGCATTTGCTTTATGTTTTTTGTAATTGCTTTCATGTCTGTAATTAGTCTCTAATGATATTAATGTAACCTTTAAAAGTTCCTACACCACTACCCAAATCAATAATGTAGTAGTAAGTTCCTTCTTCAAGCGGCGAACCGTTTACCGTACCGTCCCAATCATTGGCATAAGCTTGTTTGGTGTATAAAATACGACCTGCCTTATCAAAAATTTTGATGGTGTTGTTTGGATAATAGTCGATGTTTTTTACGATAAACTTATCGTTGTATCCATCATTATTTGGCGTAACCACTGTGCTGGCTTCCAATTTATAATCCTCAACCACCGTTATTAAAATACTTTGATCACTCACACAACCACTTGCGTTGGTAACAGTTACTTTGTAAGTTCCTGTTTGCCGTGGCCTTATTGTAGCCGACGCTGTTGTTTGCCCACTGATGATATCAGTGCCTGTCCAGCTGTATTGATTACCACCTGATGCGGTTAACACTAATGCATCGCCCTTCGATATGCTTAAATCCTTATTTGCCGTGATGGAAACGATTGGCAACGGATTAACAGTAACCGTAGCTGTTCCGGTTTGGGTTTGTCCACAGTTTACATCAGTTACGCTCACTAGGTTGTAAATAAAAGCTCCAGCATTATTTGTTGCTGCACTTACAGTAACGGAAGTGTTTGCTCCTGTGGTACTTATGGTTCTTGTTGATCCGCCATTTACATTGTAGGTAAAAGTGTAAGGCGCAGTTCCATTGGCGCCTGAAAAGGTTATGGTTGGCGATAATGCATTGTAACATACCGCCGTCGTACCTGATATTGTCGCCGTTGCTGCAGGAAGTTCTGTTAATTTAAACGTTTTGGTTACCACGTTTACGCCACCGAAATCAGTTCCACCATTATCGGTAACGGTTACGGTAACATTTGCAGATCCACTTATGTTATTTTTGAATCGATAAGTAATGGTTCCTTTATCTGTTCCATTTGCGGCAACTGTTAGCACCTCAAATAAATTTACATTATCTGATGCGATGGTTAAAGTTGTGGTTTGCGTGGTTTCCGGACCAGCGGAAATGCCAGTTAAGGCAATGGTTTTATTGGTCGTGGTAAAGCAAGACGATTGATCAGCAACGGCTGCCAAAGTTGGAGCACCGTTTCCAAACAAATATCTTGTTTTAATTGGGTAGTGATCTGTAGTTGTGGAACTGTAATTTGTAACCAGATTTTTCACCGCATCTAAAACTTCTGCTGTGCCTTGGATGTAGTTCGAATTTAAGCTTTTTGTAATGATCACATTATCGATCACGGTATTAAATCCCGCTGTTGATTGTTTGCCTGCTAAACTTAAAGGGAGAGTGATCGGAAAGTAGTTGGCCGCATCCAAAGTAAAATCAGAGTAGGATGTTCCTGTTCCGGCTGGCATAGGGGCAATGGTTTTATCTGGATTTAAGACATCATTGAAATCGCCCAGAATCAGCACTTTTTTGCCTGCTAGATTGGCATCAATCCATGTTTTAAGTTGTAGATTTCCGCCTTTTCTTCTGTTATAAGAATCAATTTGGTCGGCCGTGGTTCCTGTATTTGCTTTCGCATGAATCTCTATAAAAGTTATCGTTTCTTTTTTACCGTTGATGGTGACTTCTGCTTCCATCGCGAATGGAAAACGACCCGATGACCAGTTTTTATAAGGCGTTCCATCTACACTTGTTGAAGGAACTGCCGGATTGTAGGTATCTTCCAGAACACCAAAAGTTCTGATTGGTTTAACCATGTCTGTGCGGTACATGAAAGCCAGTTTCTGCGCTAAGGGATAGTCAATATCCTGTTTATTATCAGCATACGAACCGAAAGAACTGAATATTACATTATATCCTGCAGGTAATACTGTATTTCTGAATAAGGTTGTATCTACCACTTCTGCAAAGCCATATACATCAGCATTGATGTTATTCACAATGGTTTTTACATTGGCTGCCTGCAATACATCATTTGATGGATCTTGAGCAGGACTTCCAAACCATTCGATGTTCCAGTTTACAACTTCCAAAGTATTGGCCACATCAAAAGTATTTCCCGAAAGGGTAACGCTTTTATTGGTTGAACCTGCCGTAGCAATGCTTACATTGGCCGAATAGGTAGTGTTAACCGCAGTAGGCGAAAATTTTGCATATATGGTAGGCGACGTATTGTTAATCGCTGCTTTCGTATAGTTTAAAGTGTTGCCGAAAGTGCCGTTGCTGCTGTTCGAAATACTGAAATTAGCCGGAGCGGTAACGGTTACATCACCAGTTAAATTTCCTGCAGAAAAAGTGAATGATTTTTCTGTTGAGGTTGTCCCAGCTGCCTGAAAACCAAAATTTACGCTTGATGTTGATGTAGTGATATCAACAGGCGGCGGTGTATTGGAATTGATCACAGCAAAATCATCAACTGTCCAGCGGCTGGCCGATGTAGTGGTGGAGTTATAAATGAAAGCAACATAAACCGGGCTGACTTTATAAGCCGATAAATCGATGTTGCCAGATTTTGTCCAGATATCTGAGCCTGGTTCAGGGAATTTGCCATCCAAATTAATCCAGGTGGCCAATGCCGGATCGCCGCTTCCTGTGTAGTTTGTAGAAACCTTTAACTGCAATTTATCTCCTGCGAAAGCAGATCTTGTCCAGAAAGATAAAACGGCATAATTCATCGCAGATAAATTGAGTGCCGGAGAAATTAACCAATCTTCATTTAAAATATTTCCGCTTGAAAATCCGTTGATTTGAAGTGCATTTCCAGTACTCGCCGTTCCTGTTGCATCTGCGGCATCATGGCCGAAAGTAGTGGTGCATCCCCAGGTTTGAGGACCAGTTACGCTATATTGATAAAATCCGTCAGATAATGCGGCACTTCCAACGGTGCTACAGTTTTCAAAATTAAAAACAGTTTGGTTAGGATCAATCGATGGTCCTGATAAAGCTAGCGTTACCGTAGTTGCACCAGCACTTACATGTGTAATGGCACCAGTGGAGTTGCCCACCACTGTTGGATTAAACTTAACATACACCGTTTGATTGGTAGTTAATTCTGCAGCAGTATAAGTTAAGGTAGTTGAAAAGGCAGTGTTATTTTTGGAGATGCTATACGGTGCAGTTGTTGTTAATGTAGTAGTACCCATTAAATTGCCTGCAGATAATACATAACTTCTTGCTGCCGATGATGTATTAATGGCTTGGTTGCTGAACGCCAATGTTTTAGGTGTAACAATTAAATATGGACCCGATGTTGATGCTGGTTCTGTTACTGAAGAATTTTGAGGATTTGCAGCCTTCGCGACAAAATCAAAAACATTATCATCGCTATCGTATCCATTTCCAGCAAATTCTTCTGTACCACCAATACCTAAAGTAGTAGCATCTGAAGTTGCAGTTGCTTTGCGTTCTATGGATAAAGAATTTGATGGGGCAGAGGAAGGCCCTGAACCTTCAAAACCATTAGCTGTCCCAAAGCCAACAAAATCAACAATTTGTGTGCCTGTTGGTGTAGCGCCCGTTTGTGCGGTAGCTACATTGCTCAATAATACTTTACCTGCTGCTCCAGACATGTTAATGGTACCTATTCGGTCTGGTGTGGGCAAATTTGTTGTTCCACCGGCGCCTGCGGCTTGCTGAATTAAGTAAAAGCTTTTTGGAGCAATACTGCCTGAAAGCGTAGTCACTTGCCAACTTGTACCGGTAGCACTTGCGTATTGTACCGACCAGCCATTTACATTTACTGCCGATAATGTTGGATTATAAAGTTCTATAAAATCGTTCTTGTAAACAGCGCCAGAATTTCCGCCACCGCCATATACCTCAGAAATCACAATGTGGTTGGCACCAACCGGTTCTTTTACACTGGTATTTTGAGGATTAGGAATTGTAATTACGAAATCAGCACTATTGTTATCAGAATCGTAACCGTTTCCTTCAAATTCTTCCGGGCCACCAATGGCTAAAGTGGATGCGGTAGAGGTTGCGGTTGCTTTTCTTTCGGCAGATGTGGTGTTCGTTAAAACAGCTGTAGGTGTAGATTCGAATCCAGTTGCAGTTGGGCCAACGCCAATTTTATCGATTACCGCTGCGCCTGATGGATTTGCACCAGTTAATGCCGTAGTTGAATTGCTTAATATTACTTTGAAAGCAGCACCCGCCATATTAATGGTTCCAACCACATCCGGAGTAGGTAAATTTGTTGTTCCACCGGCACCAGCTGCTTGCTGAATCAAGAAAAATCCTTTCGCCGGAATACTTCCTGTTAGCGGTGTAACCTGCCATGATGTACCCGTTGCAGCACCATACTGAACACTCCATCCTGTTAAATTAACAGCGGTATTGCCTGGATTATATAATTCAATAAAATCATTTTTAAATGTTGCTCCGGCATTTCCACCACCGCCATAAACTTCAGAAATAACAACATGTACCGGGGCGGCTGGAGGTGTTGTGCCTGTTCCGGTAACTGCTATATTTTGTGTTACTGCCCCAGTGCTGGAGATCGAAATGTTTTCATTAGCTGCGCTAGCTGCAGTTGGGCTAAAACGGGCATAAACTATTTTGCTTGTAGAAAGTTCTGCAACAGTGTAAGTTAAAGTTGTACTGTAAGTTACATTATCTTTCGATAGAAAGAAAGGGGCAACTGAGGTCAGGTTAACTACGTCGGTTAAGCCAGTTGCGCTTAAGGTAAAAGTTTGTAGTGTAGCGTTGCTTCCTGTGTTTTGATTACCAAAATCCAAAGCAGTTTTATCGACTGTTAAAATCGATGACGATCCTGTTCCAGAAACCGTAACACTAGCAGATGTTGCTCCAGAACTGGTATTAAGGACATTACCTGAAGCACTACCACCCGCGGTAGGACTGAATCTTGCGTACACCAATGGTGATGCAGTAACTTCGGAAGTGGTAAAAGTTAAGGCATTAGAAAATGTAGTATTATCTTTCGAAATTGAAAAGGGTGCTGTAGCACTTACATTTACAGGGCCAGTTAAGTTTGCACCGCTTAGGGTGTAAGATTGTGAGGTTGAATTTGAACCTACATTTTGATTTCCAAAAACTAAGTTTGTTGGATTTGTAGCAATTGTTGGAACAACCGCTGCACCGGATGTAAAGCTTAAACTGAAATTGTCAATCGCTGATGATGGTCTGTTACCAGATCCTGAAGTTGCCGAAAGTGTGATAATTCTGATCCAAATCGGACCGGCATTATTATCTAGAGCGGCTCCGAAATCAACCGAAATGGCATTGCTGGAAAAGGAACTTCCTCCAGTGGTTAAAGTTCCTGAAGCGGTTGCAGGTGTAAAAGCAGTTGGTGTTGCACCAAAGCCATAGTCGATAATCCAGGTAGCTGTTCGTGGTGAAGAATTATCTAATGATTGTAGATCGAAATTCAACTTTAGTGCTGATTTTCCCGTGGTATTTGCAATTTGAAATACGAAAGCTGCGCTTGGATCACCTATGGCGCCAGTTTGCCTCACACCCAAGCTGCGATTACTTGCTGCATTTTGATCTGCAGTTGTGCTTGCAGCCGATAATCCCGTTGCGGATGCGAAATTTTTAAATGCACCTGTAGCATTATTCCAAACCGTTGGAGCAGTTGTTAGTGTGGCAGCTGTGCCTAAATTTGTAGCATTAGCACTCAATCTGATGCTAAAACCATTAGGTAATCCAGTTCCAATTCCATTAAAACTTTCCAAATATGGGGAAGTTGTAAGTGTTACCTGAGCGAAAAGTGAAATGGAAGAAAGGAAAAATAAAATGAGAAGTAAAGCTCTTTTCATATAGTTTGTTTTGTTTACAACAAATGTATATGCAAAAGCCTTATGATGAGATTAATTTAATGTTAATTCGGTTGATTGTGGAAAAATAGATCTAATGTGGTATAATTTTTAAGCGGTTGTTTCGTTGGTAGATAATTTTAAAAAAAATCTTCAATATTTCCTTTGCCTTCGCGGATTACTTCAAACTCACCATTGGTGCAGTCGATTACTGTTGAAGCTTCATTATCACCAAATCCACCATCGATTACGATGTCGACTAAATTCTCATATTTTTCGTAAATCAATTCTGGGTCGGTTGAGTATTCCACCACGTCGTCATCATCTTTTATAGATGTAGATAGAATTGGATTTCCAAGTTCTTTCACAATACATCTGGCAATATTATTATCAGGTACACGAATACCCACTGTTTTCTTATTTGAGCTTAAAAGTCTGGGTACATTGTTGTTCGCATTAAAAATGAAAGTAAACGGTCCAGGAAGCGCCTTTTTTAATACCCTGAATGTTGTATTATCTATTGGTTTAATGTAATCGGATATATGTTTAAGATCATGGCAAATAAAAGAAAAATTAGCTTTTTCTGGTTTAATTCCGCGGATTCGGGCAATCTTTTCGATGGCTTTAGGATTGGTGATGTCGCAACCCAAGCCATAAATGGTATCTGTTGGATAAATGATTAAGCCCCCTTTTTTTAGAACTTCCACCACTTGTTCAATAGCCTTTTCGTTAGGGTTTTCTGGATAAATCTTAATTAACATAGCGTAAAAATAACAATTTAATGCTGTCAGTTGTTTAATATTCCTAATCTTTGTAATTAACAAAATATACGCTAATCTATTATTATGAGAAAAGCATTCGTCGCAATTGCCGCATTTTTAATTGCCCTTACCATTATGTTAGGGCTTTATCATCCTTTTTTATGGTGGACATTCCTTTTTACCGGTCCATTTGTCATTCTTGGGGTTTATGATTTATATCAACCTAAACATAGTATTGTAAGAAATTATCCCGTTTTTGGTCGATTACGGTATTTTATGGAAGAGTTAAGGCCAAAGGTTTATCAATATTTTGTAGAAAGTGATACCAACGGAACACCTTATAATAGATTAAACAGGTCGTTAATTTATCAGCGGGCAAAGAAGGATAATGATACCATTCCATTCGGTACGCAATTAAATGTTTATGATAACGGTTACGAATGGTTGAGCCATAGTATTGCTGCGATTTCGCATCATGAGTTAAATGCCGATCCACGAGTATTGGTTGGTGGTCCTGAATGTAAAAAACCTTATTCTGCCAGTATTTATAATATTTCGGCAATGAGTTTCGGATCGTTAAGTCAGAATGCAATTTTAGCCTTAAATGGCGGTGCTAAAATGGGCAATTTTGCTCATAACACCGGCGAAGGTGGAATTAGCGATTATCACCGTCAGCCAGGTGGCGATTTAATCTGGCAAATCGGTACTGGTTACTTTGGTTGCCGTAATGAGGATGGCACCTTTAATTATGATGCTTACGCCGAAAGGGCAGTAACCGATCAGGTAAAGATGATTGAGATTAAATTGTCTCAAGGTGCAAAACCAGGGCACGGTGGTATGTTGCCTGCAAAAAAGGTTACACCAGAAGTTGCCCGTATTCGTTTAGTGCCGCAAGGAAAAGATATTTTGTCGCCACCAGCGCATTCTGCATTTAATAGCCCGATTGGTTTGTTGGAGTTTGTAAAAAGTTTACGAGATCTTTCTGGCGGAAAACCTGTGGGCTTTAAATTGTGTATAGGGCGAAAAAGTGAATTTTATTCGATTTGTAAAGCCATGGTAGAAACAGGAATTTATCCTGATTTTATTACGGTTGATGGGGGTGAAGGTGGAACTGGTGCTGCACCACAAGAGTTTTCAAACTCTGTAGGTATGCCATTGAGAGAAGGTGTGGCTTTTGTTTACGATGTTTTAAATGGTTTCGATCTGAAAAAACACATCAAAATTATAGCTTCAGGCAAGGTTTCTTCTGGATTTGATTTAGTGAAAAACATTGCTCTAGGTGCTGATATGTGTAATGCTGCCCGCGGAATGATGTTTGCATTGGGTTGCATTCAGGCGTTGGAGTGTAATAGCAATACTTGTCCGACTGGTGTAGCCACTCAAGATCAAAGTTTGATGAAAGGTTTAGTAGTTGAGGATAAAACGGTAAGGGTGAAAAACTTTCATAATTTAACAGTAGCCAGTGCGGTAGAATTATTGGGAGCCGCCGGATTAAAAGAGCCGTCGCAATTGAGTCGTGCTTATATTAATAGAAGAGTGAGTCAGAATGTGATGCAATCTTATTTAGAAACCTTTCCGTACATTCCGGCTGGAAGTTTATTGCAAACGCCTTATCCTACCCGTTTTGAGCTGGGAATGGCATTAAGTACATCAAAAAGTTTTGCCCCTACGGATTATAAAGTTTCGGCGGTTGATTATTCACATGCAAATTCTTATAATGATACATTGAGTGAGGAAGGGATATAAGTTGTACTTATTTAAATAAATTAAAAGAGGTCGAGTTTCTTAAACTCGACCTCTTTTTTTAACTGAACAATGTTGTTTCGGTTGGTGATTACACCAACTGTAAGATAAAATCAAAGGGGTCAAGTTTTTAAAACTTGACCCCTTTGATTTAGGAAGTTGTTTGCCCTAAACCCTAAACCCTAAACTAAAACTCAGCGTTTTTAGGGAAACGAGGAAATGCAATCACGTCACGAATATTTGTCATGCCGGTAACAAAAAGCACTAAGCGTTCGAAGCCTAAACCAAAACCAGCATGTGGTGCTGAACCGAAACGACGAGTATCCAAATACCACCACAATTCATCTTGTGGAATATTCATATCTTCCATGCGCTTAGTCAAGCGGTCTAAACGTTCTTCACGTTGTGAACCGCCAATCATTTCGCCAATGCCTGGAAATAAAATATCCATTGCGGCTACAGTTTGTCTACCTTCTGCATCAGGTTCATTCTGGCGCATGTAGAAAGATTTAATATCAGCAGGATAATCTGTCAGGATCACCGGTTTTTTGAAATGTTTCTCTACCAAATATCTCTCGTGCTCACTTTGTAAATCAGCTCCCCACTCATTAATTAAATATTTAAATTGTTTCTTTTGGTTTGGTTTAGATGATTTTAAAATTCTAATTGCTTCTGTATAAGTTAAGCGTTCGAACTCGTTAGCCAAACAGAAATCCAGTTTCTCTAACAACCCAAATTCACTGCGTTCGTTTTGAGGTTTTTGTTTGTCTTCTTCAGCTAAACGTGTATTTAAAAATTCAAGTTCTTCTTTGCAGTTATCCAAAGCATATTTAATTACATACTTCATCATGTCTTCTGCAAGCTGCATGTTATCTTCCAAATCAGCAAAAGCAACTTCAGGCTCAATCATCCAGAACTCGGCTAGGTGACGGGTAGTGTTTGAGTTTTCAGCCCTGAAAGTTGGTCCGAAAGTATAAATTTGTCCAAAAGCCATCGCTGCCAATTCACCTTCCAGCTGACCAGAAACGGTTAAGTTTGTAGCACGGGCAAAGAAATCCTGAGAAAAATCTACTTTTCCATCATCAGTACGTGGGGTATTATCAAAATCTAAAGTGGTAACCTTAAACATTTCGCCTGCACCTTCAGCATCACTCGCAGTAATTACCGGAGTATGCATGTAAACAAAACCACGTTCATTGTAAAACTGATGGATGGCAAAAGCCAAAGCATGGCGAACTTTGAAAACCGCATTGAAGGTATTGGTGCGGAAACGCAAGTGCGCAATTTCACGCAAAAATTCTAAACTGTGTTTTTTAGGTTGTAACGGGAATTTTTCCGGATCGCTGTCACCTAAAATTTCTACACTTGTTGCTTTAATTTCTACATTTTGTCCTTTTCCTAAAGATTCAACCAATTTACCAGTAGCAGAAATCGCTGCACCTGTGGTTATTCTTTTTAACAGCTCCTCTGGTAAATTATTAAAATCAACTACAACCTGGATATTGCCCATGCAAGATCCGTCATTCAATGCGATAAACTGATTATTACGGAAAGTTCTAACCCATCCCATAACCGTTACTTCTGTGTCAAATGCTGTCGACTTTAATAATTCTTTAATTTGCTGTCTCTTAATCATATTGTTATTTGTAAAAGGCGCAAATTTAGGAAAAATTATTGTGGTTGAATTGTTGAAATTGCTTAATTGTTAAATTGTTGGTTTTCTGATTATACATCTAAAATTGGAATCTGCTATTTAGCGAACCGATTTATCTCTTGCGGCTTTAAATTCTGATCCTGCTTTCCATTGAGGAAAAGTAGTTTCATTGCTTAATTTATAACCCACGGTAAATAAAATGTTTGCGATCTGCGCAAAACCAGCAGTATTCATTTGAGGCGAGTATTCATCAGAAGGTTGGTGGTAATGTTTTTCATTATAGCCAAGTCGTTGTTCTTGTCCCCACTTTGCACCGTGTTCTTTGCTATCGAAACCATTCACAATATCAATTGCAGGAACACCCACTTTAGCAAAATTGAAATGATCTGAACGATAGTAACTTCCCGCACTCGGCCTTGTATCGCCAACAGCTTTTAAATTATTATCTTTAAGTACATTAACAATGTAGTCTTCCACTTCATTTTGACCTTTTCCCTTGATGGAAATGTCTTTCGTTTCGCCATAAAAGCCAAGCGCATCCATGTTTAAATTGGCTACTGTTTTATTTAATGGATAAACTGGATTTAAAGCATAATATTCCGAACCCAATAAACCCTGTTCTTCTCCGGTAACTGCTAAAAATACGATTGATCTTTCTGGTTTTTCTTTTGTTTGCTTAAAAACTTTAGCAATGGATAACATTGCTGCCACGCCACTTGCATTATCTACAGCTCCATTGTAAATGGAATCGCCATTAATTTTTGGGCCTATTCCAAAATGATCCCAATGTGCGGAATAAATAATGGTTTCATTCGGTCTCTTGCTTCCTTTAATGATTCCAATCACATTTTGCGAAGTGGAATATTTGTATTTATTGCTTAAACCAACCGTTACAGTCTGATTTAATGCTACTGCTTTGAAATCCTTTTTACGGGCATAGGCACGAATATCTCCAGTGATTCCGGCATTAGCCAATAATTTGGTAGCTGCCTGTTCGGTCATCCAACCTTCCAGTTTGCACCGCGACTTGTATTTATCTGCCGCCTGCAAATATAATCTGGCGCCTGTGTTACTATTGGTAATTACCGACCAGCCATAACTTGCAGCATCCGTTTGGTGCACAATTATGATTCCAGCAGCACCTTGTCTGGCTGCTTCTTCAAATTTGTAAGTCCAGCGGCCATAATAAGTCATGGTGTCGCCTCTGAAATATTTTTTATCATTGGCTTTAAAACCAGGATCACTAATTAATACAACTACCGTTTTTCCTTTTACATCTAAATCTTTATAGTCGTTCCAGTTAAATTCTGGCGCAACGATTCCAAAACCAGCAAAAACCAACGGCGAATTTTTTAATTGGATTGTATCTTGTTCTCTACGTGTAAATGCAACGAAATCGTCAACAGCTTTAAATTTGAGGTTTTCTTTTCCACCTGTAATTTCCATATTGGCCCATGGGGTTGAGGTAACTTCGACCATTGGCACTTTTTGAATGTAACTTCCATTGTTACCAGGTTCTACACCAGCTTTTTTGAGTTCGGAAGAAATGTAATTAACGGTTTTGGTTTCACCGACAGTAAACGGCCGCCTGCCTTGTAAAGAATCATCAGCTAATACGGAAATGTGTTGTTTAATTATATCAGGAGTAATTGGTCCTAAACTTGTAGATTTTTTATCTTCTTTACACCCATAAAGCAAAACAATGCTTAATGTAAGTAAACTTCCTATTTTTATTTTACTCATGTTATTGTTTGATTAATAAAAAAGTCATCGGATGAATATAAGCAAAAAGCAGATATTCATCCGATGACTAGATCATATAAATACTCATTGAATAAATAATAATAAAAAAAGTCATCCGATGAATCTCGGCAAAAAGCAAATATTCATCGGATGGCTAAATCCTACCTTATCCTTAAATCTTAAAAATCCTGATCGTTATTGTTGCTGCTGCTGCTGCTGCATCGCCTCCATATACTGCTGGTAGCTATTTTGTTTTCTAACAGAGGTAGCTAATCCCGACGGTTTTGTATAATTAACTTCTTTAGGTTGAAAATAATTTTCGTTATCAATAAAGTCTTCATCATTATAACCTACAGACACATTCACTTCCATAATGTGTTCGAAACCACCTTTATAAACACCTTTAACAGGGGAGCAATCGGCAAAATTTCTGCCAACAGCCAAACGAACATGTTTTTCGTTGGCAATGCAGTTATTGGTCGGGTCCAAACCCAGCCAGCCATATTCGGGTAAATATGCTTCTGCCCAGGCATGTGTAGCGCCCTCGCCACGCATACCATCTTTGTTTGGACAAATGTAGCCACTTACATAACGAGATGGAATACCTGTTAACCTCAACATAGCAGTAAGTACGTGTGCAAAATCCTGACAAACGCCTGCCTTAAGTTTCAGGATTTCTTCAATAGTAGTATCCACCGCAGTAATTCCTTTTATATACTCGAAATTACTGAAAACATGGGCGCAATATTTAATTGCGGTTTGGTATGGCGTGTCTTCATCGGTTTTGATCGCCAAAGCAGTTTCCTTAAGCAGATCGATTCCATTGAAAAATTCCTGTCGCAAATAGTCGATATAAGGAACTTCATATTTAATTGTATCTAAACTATACCACTGCTCGCTGCTAAACATATCATCTTGAGGTAGCGGCTTCGCAAAAGTTTCTACACTCACTTTCGAGAATATTTTTAACTGGGTATGCGGTTCGTTTTGGGTAAAAGTTCCAACTTCGTTTCCATAATAATCGATGAAAATTTCAATTTCAGGGCTTCCTGAAATATTAAGATCATGTTTAATTACTTTCTGAAAATCATCTTTTATCGGAAATAAAATAATCTGATTTGCGCTATCCCGAACTGGCGACTCATATTTATAGTTGGTGATGTGTTTGATTTTAAAAATTGGCATATTCTTGTTCTGTTATTATTATTAATCGGGATGATTATGTTAATGTTATGAATTTGCGAAATAATATTCGTTTAAAAGATTTCCGATGCCAAAAAGTTCGGCTCTTATCTCGGTTAAATAATCGTGGAGTTGCTCTTCTTGCATGGTGTTTACGGAGCTGTAGGTAATCATACTCTTTAATCTTCCAATTTTAAAAGACAAGTTATTGTAATGATCAATATTACTTTCGATTTTTAACCTGCCAAAATAACGTTCGATATTGTGCATGGAGTACAATGCAGACCTTGGAAAATCATTGTTCAGCATTACCAACTCAATAATGTTTTTAGCATCAAAGCCCTGGCGATAGGTTTTTAAATAAAGCTCGTAGCCACCTAATGATAATAGTAAATGTTTCCAATAAGCAATATCTGTCAATAAATCTGGATTGTCACTGATCGAACTGAATTTTATATCCAGAATATCAATAGATTGAATACTTCGTTCTAAATGTTTACCAATCTTCATGAAACTTCTGCTCTCACCACGTTCCATTGCGCTATCGGCAGTGCCATGATACAACATCACCTGTTTAATCAGGATGTCTAAAGCGGTAATGGGATCATCTTTCTGAACATACCAAAGCAGCTTTTCATCTTTTACCGTGTGGTAATATTCATTTAAGCATTGCCATAAATCTTTAGGAATGTGTTCCTGTACACTTCGGGCATTCTCCCTTGCAAGCGTTACAATATTTAAAATGGAATTTGGGTTTTCACGGTTTAATAATAAATATTCGATTACAGCCCTGCTATCGTGTTGAATGTCCAATAGTTCATTCTCATCATCAGCTGAAAAAATTCTGATTACTGGTTTCCAGGTAAATTCCTGAATGGTATCTTGCGATGAGGCATAATTTATTTTTAACATGCGAAGCATTCCATCGCTGCGCTCCACATATCTGCTTAACCAATATAAGCTCGATGCTACTCTACTTAACATATTTGTATTCTAAGAAGTTAAAACCCATGTATCTTTACTGCCGCCACCTTGCGAACTGTTTACAACCAAAGAACCTTCTTTTAAAGCTACTCTGGTTAATCCGCCTGGAACAATTGAAATTCCATCGGGGCCATTCAACGCAAATGGGCGCAAATCAATTCTTCTGGGTGCCAATTTTCCGTTGATAAAGCAGGGAGCAGAAGAAAGGCTGATGGTGGGCTGGGCAATGAAATTACGTGGGTCTTTTAAAATCTCTAATTTATATTCTTCAGTTTCCTGTTCAGTTGCAGCATGGCCCATTAACATGCCATAACCACCACTGCCGTTGGTTTTTTTGATCACCATCGTATTGATGTTCTGAAAAACATAATCCAGCTCATCGCGGTTGCTCAATTGGTAGGTGGGCACATTTTTTAGAATGGGTTCTTCGTTTAGATAATATTTGATCATATCTGGAACGTAGGTGTAAACGGCCTTATCATCGGCAACACCATTGCCCACCGCATTAACTATGGCTACATTTCCTTTTCTATAAGCGCCCATTAAACCTGCAACACCTAATACACTATTCGGGTTAAATACTAATGGATCTAGGTAGTCATCATCTACCCGGCGATAAATTACATCTACCTGTTGTAGGCCCGTAGTGGTTTTCATGAAAACTTTCTGATTTTTAACCACCAAATCGCGTCCCTCAACCAGTTCTACACCCATTAACCTCGCAAGGGTTGTATGTTCATAATATGCAGAATTATACATACCAGGACTTAACAGAACAATTGTAGGATTGGAAACCGCTCGTGGTGAGAGTGCCATTAAGTTTTTATACAGAATAGCCGGGTATTCTGTAACACTTCTTACGCCACATTGTGGAATTAAATCTGGAAAGAGCCGTTTCGTAATCTCTCTGTTTTCGAGCATGTAACTTACTCCGGAAGGCGTACGCAGATTATCTTCCAATACATAAAAGGTTCCGTCGTGATCCCTGATTAAATCGATGCCGGCAATGTGTATGTATATATCGTGTAATACATTCACATTATGCATTTCTCTTAAAAAATGCGGACAGGAATAAATTACATTAATGGGCACAATTTGATCCTTAATGATAAATTGATTGCTGTACACGTCTTTTAGAAAAAGATTTAGTGCTTTCAGGCGTTGCTTAATTCCTTTTTCGATAAACGACCATTCACCAGAGGTAATGATGCGGGGGATGATATCAAAAGGGAATATCTTTTCAATTCCTTCACCGCTATCATAAACGGTAAAGGTAATGCCTTGACTCATGAAGAGTTTTTTAGCCAACTCTTCCTTTTTGTTTAGGTTTTCGAGAGATTCTTTAGAGAAGTTATTGATGAAATTTGAGTAGTGATTTCTGTAATTTTCACTATTGAGAAACATTTCATCATAAGTTTTGGGATGATTTAAGTAATTTTTTATAAAATTTTCTATCATTTGACTTAAATATTTGCTTAATGTATGATTTTGGTAGTAAAAAATCATAAAATATTTACAAAAAATAAATTTTATATCAATTCTTAGGTCTTTTTATTAAAATTATCGATCAATTTTTGTGTTTAAATAATTTTTTAGTGAAATATTTTTATTTATTTATAAATATTGCTTGCTTATATGAATAAAGTTTGTACTTTTGTGATGCTCGTTAATTATTATTATATATTTGGTTTAAGAAAAGCGCTGGCAACGGCGCTTTTTTTATAAAATTCTTCAGACTTATTCATAATCAACATAACAACCAAACAAACTAAACTAAAAGAAGCTTACATTGATATCAATGTAAGCTTTCTTTTTTATGCTCATTCGGTGAAGCGATTGATTAAATATTTATGATTCTGAAACGAGTTCAGGATGACTGCCTTGTTAATATGTTTTTTATGCGGATGAGATTCTGAAACGAACTCGGGGTGACGATCTGTAAAACAAAAAAAAGCCATCTCACTAAAGATGGCTTAAATATTTGTTTTGTTAGTTGTAATTCTTAATCTTCAGAATAGGTGATTTTATTCACGTGCTTATCAATTTCCCATCTTCCAGTGCCTTCTTCGCCAATTACTTCAAATAATTCTAATGCTCTACGTGCTTTATATTCTTCTTCACGTTGCTCTTTCAAGAACCAGTTTAAAAATTCCATAGTAACAAAATCCTGTTCTTTATGGCATCTCGATGCTAAATTTTTAAAACTTTGTGTAATTGCAATTTCTGCTTCCAGGGCATCTTCAAAAACTTCTCTGAATCCGGCAAAGTCAGTTTTGATTCCTGTTACTTCTGGAGAAATTGCATTACCGCCCATATCCAAAACATATTTGAACAATTTCAACTGGTGCATTCTTTCTTCCTCTGATTGCTTTGTGAAATAATCAGCAGAGAAGTCGTAACCATTTTGGTTACACCATGATGCCATTGATAAATATAATGATGAAGAGTGGGCTTCTTTTTTTATTTGCTGATTTAAAAGTGTTTCAATATCCTGTGATATTAAACATTTTATACGCATTAAATCTTTCATAATTTCTGTGCTTTAATAACAATACAAATGTAATGTGAATTTGTTCATTTATATCATTTATTTGCTATATGAAATTAGTCTAAATTGCTGATAATAAGTTATTTGTAATGAGTTTAAATAATGATATGCGGATGAGATATTCTGGGAATGGGGAATAGGGAATAGAAAACAGGTGATCGAATGAATAACGCCAAACGGATACTTGCTGTAAGTTAGGGAGATAGTAAGGAAGGGTCAAGGAGAAAAGATTAAAGAGCAAAGATTATATCGCAGTTTATATAACTAACTATAATTATCAAAGAACTAATAACTAATGAACCTATAAACAATTGGCTAATGAACCATTGAACTAATGAACCATTGAGCAAATGAACTAATAAACTAATCTATAAAGACAATCACTAATCAGGTGATTTAATTTAAACATGGTAAATGCACCTTGTAACAAATCTTTTAAAGCGACAATTTCTAAGGCACTTAATAAGTAGATATGATCGCATCCGTTAAAGGTAAGTAGCTCAAAATCTGCTCGGTGTGTATTTAATAAAAGTTCTTCAATATCAATTTGCTCCACAACCTTTTTAAGTTTTTGAAGCGATAGACAATTGTACTTGGCAAATTTTCCACCAAAATCAACATAAAAGCAATTTAATTTATCTGATTGATAAACAGAGCCATGTGCATTTGAGAATACGTTAACCAGTTCATTGATATCGATACAAGCTTTTTCCATCAGTTGCGAAATTGCTCATTATTTAGATTAAATACAAATAAAAATTAAATAAATTTGTAATGTGACAATTGCACTAGTTAACCTCAACATTAAAAATCAGATGTAAATAAGTTCCGCCGAAGAAAATTTTTGTGTTTTGGGTTTTAAACTCCAATTTTTCATACAATTCTTTTGCTCTGGTATTTTCTTTTTCAACCAATAAGCCAACTTGTTTGTGTCCAAGTTTTTTAGCCCAGGCTATTCCAGCATGAATAAGCGCCTTGCCAATTCCTTTTCCTTGTGCACTGGGTTTTACACTAATTGTATCGAAATAAAATTCTCCTTCCTGTGTTTCCGGTTCGGGATGTGAGTTGAACGTTTCATTACTGCTCATGGGATCTGCAAGAAAATTATCCCTGAGTTTAATCAGGCTTGCACCATCGTAAGCATTTAGTGAGCCAATAATTTCTTCATTTTCACTATACACCAATGTATTCTCGAAGCTGTATTGATTGTTTTTTAATTGAAAGAAGTGCAGGAAAAATTTTGAAATAACTTCCGGGCTTTTTGAATTGACAAACTTTCCAGCCAATTCTCCCATAGCCTGAATAATTAGCGGCACCACACTATCTGCATCCGATGGTTTTGCTGGTCTGATCATTTATATATCCTTTAAATCGAAAGTACTGGCCACACGAATGCCTTTTTCAGTTCTTTGCAAGTTGCAACATTCATTAATTGGATCGTGCTCTAAATACAAAATATAATCGTTGTCTACTGCTTCCTCCAAAAATGCCTGTTTTTCCTTCAAGGTCTTTAATGGAAACATATCGTATGCCATTACATAAGGCAGTGGCAAATGTCCAACAGAGGGTAGGAGGTCTGCCATATACACTATTGTTTTGCCTTTGTAATTAATTTTGGGAAGCATCATTGCATCAGTATGGCCATAAGCAAAGCTGATGTTGATATTCTTTTGCCATTCTATATTTTCTTTCTCATCGATAAATTTCATTTGCCCACTGTCTTGAATTGGCAGAATATTATCTTTTAAAAATGATGCCTTTTCTCTAGGATTTGGTTCTGTTGCCCAATCCCAGTGCTTTTTATTACTCCAGTAGTTTGCGTTTTTAAAGGTTGGAACAAGTTTGTCATTTTCTCTTGTAACGGCACCTCCAACATGATCAAAGTGCAAATGCGTTAAAAAAACATCAGTAATATCATCTAAGCCAAAACCTAACTTAAATAGCGATCTGGTTAATGAATCTTCACCATGTAAAAAATAATGACTAAAAAACTTCTCATCTTGTTTATTGCCTATACCCGTATCTACAAGCGTAAGTTTATCTTCATTTTCTATCAAAAGACATCGCATGGCCCAAGTACAAAGGTTATTTGCATCTGCAGGATTCGTTTTTTGCCATATCACTTTAGGTACAACCCCAAACATGGCACCACCATCTAGTTTAAATAATCCAGTATTTATTGTGTGTAGTTTCATTATAATATTAAGCAGTTTTACAGATACCAATACACAGGTACCCAGCATTCTCAAATCTGTTAAAAATAAGAAATCCCTTCAGGATTTACTGAAAGGATTTTATAATTGAAATATTTTAATTCTTTATGTTCCGGAATTAAGCAGATTTATCAGGTGTTACCATTTTCAATCCAACAATAGAAAGGATTAGTAAACCTATAAAAAATATTCTCCAAAAGTTGGCATCCTCTTTAAAGTAGAGTATTCCGACCAAAACGGTACCCACAGCACCAATACCCGACCAAATGGCATAAGCTGTACCTAGCGGAATTTGTTCAATTGCCTTGGTTAAAAACACAAAACTGATAATGACACAAACCACAAAGGCAGTAGCCCATTTCCAATTTGAAAATCCTTCTGATAATTTTAATGATGTAGTAAATCCAACCTCGAATAATCCGGCTATAATTAGTAAAATCCAATGCATAATGTGCTCTTTAGTTTTTAATGAAAATTTTGTAAGTTAATAATCGAACAGATAAAAGAGCTAAATGTTTTAATGGATGACCTAATTCATTCGTTGTGAGGTGCGAAGCAATATGCTTGATATTATCAATACTTGATCTGCTTAGTTATGTGACTATAGCCATAACAAAAAAAGGAGCTCAAAACTGAACTCCCTTTTAATAATATTGATAATTTAATTTTATAAATGTATTACTTCTCCGTAAGCATCAGCAGCGGCTTCCATAATTGCTTCGCTCATGGTAGGGTGAGGGTGTACTGATTTAATCATTTCATGTCCAGTAGTTTCTAATTTACGGGCTACAACGATTTCAGCAATCATTTCGGTAACGTTGGCACCAATCATGTGTGCGCCTAACAATTCACCGTATTTGGCATCGAAAATTAATTTGATGAAACCATCTTTTGCACCAGCAGCACTTGCTTTACCTGATGCTGAGAAAGGAAATTTACCGATTTTTAATTCATAACCAGCAGCCTTTGCAGCCTTTTCTGTATAACCTACAGAAGCAATTTCAGGTGTGCAGTAAGTACAGCCCGGAATATTGTTATAATCTAATGCCTCTACATGTTGACCAGCAATTTTCTCCACACAAATAATACCTTCTGCAGATGCTACGTGAGCCAAAGCCTGACCACCAACAACATCGCCGATAGCGTAATAACCTTTTACTGAAGTATTATAGAATTCATCAGTAACGATTTTACCTTTTTCGGTTTTGATTCCGGTTTCTTCCAGGCCAATGTTTTCGATATTAGCCACAATACCTGCAGCCGAAAGTACAATGTCGGCTTCGATTGTTTGCATACCCGATGCTGTTTTTATTGATACTTTACAGCCAGTGCCAGCAGTATCAACTGCTTCAACAGAAGCTGAAGTCATAACATCGATACCAACTTTTTTAAGACTACGCAATAATTGTTTAGAAACATCTTCATCTTCTACCGGAACCACATTTTCCATAAATTCGACGATGGTTACTTTTGTACCCATTGTTGCATAGAAATATGCAAACTCTACACCAATAGCTCCAGAACCTACAACCACCATGCTTTTTGGTAATTCGGGAAGTACCATTGCCTGGCGATAGCCGATAATTTTTTTGCCGTCTTGTTTAAGATTAGGTAATTCTCTTGAGCGAGCGCCGGTTGCGATAATGATATTTTTAGCGGTTAATTCTTTTTGAGAACCATCAGCACCTTTAACTTCTAATTTGTTGCCTGGTTTTACTTTACCAGTACCCATGATGACATCGATTTTGTTTTTCTTCATCAAAAACTGAACACCTTTACTCATGCCATCAGCAACACCGCGACTGCGTTTTACAACTGCAGCAAAATCTGCTGTTGCACCTGCGGTAGTAATTCCATAGTCAGCAGCATGATTGATATATTCAAATACCTGTGCACTTTTTAACAGTGCTTTAGTAGGGATACAACCCCAGTTTAAACAAATACCACCTAATGATTCACGCTCTACAATTGCAACTTTCATTCCTAATTGTGAAGCTCTGATTGCAGCTACATAACCACCTGGGCCGCTGCCTAAAACAATAACGTCGTAATTCATACCTTTTATAAAGAGTTTTGCTTTTAATCGTTTATCAATGTCGTAATCTTCTTGTGGAAGCAGTCTCCAAATTCAGGATAATTCTCGGATTGACGGTTAGGCCATCTTTCACATTACAATGTGGTGCTAATCATAGAACCACTAATTGCCAAAACTAAAAAAAAAATGTTAATTGGCAGTGATGATTATAGAGATACATTGTCAAAATTTGAAAATTGACAAACAACCTTTCAATAAGTATTCATTTATAATTGAAATTTTCGAAAATTGATTGAGTAATTATCAGGTTTAGCATTTATAATAATGTTTTAAGAGATTATTATGGTCTATTAATCGCTAAACATCTTAATCGTCAGTGATTTGTCAGTTTTGGTTGTTGAAATAATTAATTTCAAAGAGCGATTTTTGGAGAAATTCTATTTATCGTGGTTTTTAGATTCGATAATGGCAATATTTTATTACTTTTTTTAATAAATATTTAATAAGGCTAACATTCGATTAATAAACTGAAACTTAAAAGGTTAATCTAACATGTTAATTGTTGAAAAGTTTTGGAATGGTTAACGATTATTTAACATTGGATGTTAAAATCTGTTAAATATTATTAATTACATTTGCGCCAATAAAATCACCCCCGATTATTATTCAACAAACAAAAAACAATTAAAAAACAAAGTATGAACAAATCTTTACTTTTAAGATTAGTACTCGTTATTGTTACAGTTGTAGGATTTACATTTGGTGCTATTGCACAGGTAACTACATCATCAATGACAGGAACAATTAAGGATGCCAAAGGCGCCCTACCTGGTGCAAGTGTAAAAGCTACGCATACACCAACAGGTACAGTTTACTCTGTATCAACCAACAATGATGGTCGTTTTACTATTGGTGCGATGCGTGTTGGTGGTCCTTACACTATTGAAGTGAGTTTTGTTGGCTATAAGCCATCAACATTTACTGATGTTTATTTGAAAATAGGCGAACCTTATGTAATTAATCTTACTTTAGTTGATAACAGTTCAACTTTAGCTGAAGTTAAAGTAGTAGGTCAAAGTGCTAACAGCATTTTAAATTCAAATAAAAATGGAACTTCTACTGTAATTGCAAGGCAACAAATTCAATCATTACCTACAATTACCCGTAGTGTAAACGATTTAACGCGTTTAACTCCACAAGCCAATGGCCAATCTATAGGTGGAGGTAATTACCGTTCGAATAATTTTACTGTAGATGGTGCTAACTTTAATAACCAATTTGGTATTGGTCAAAACATCCCTGCTGGTGGTTCACCAATTTCAATTGATGCATTGGAGCAAATCTCAATCAATGTAACACCTTATGATGTTCGTCAAACAGGTTTTACTGGTGGTTCTGTTAGTGCTGTAACCCGTTCTGGTACAAATGCTTTTCAAGGTAATGCATTTTATACAATGCGTGGAGAAGAAAATCAAGGTAAAAGAATTGGTGATACCTATAGAATTCCTGATGCAGCTATCCAAAAATTGGATGAGAAGAATTATGGTTTCAGTTTAGGTGGTCCAATCGTTAAAGATAAATTATTCTTCTTTGTTAACTACGAGAAAAAACATACTATTCAACCTGGAACTACAAGGATAGCTTCAACTCCAGCTTTACCTTATGGTGCACCAGGCTCTCCTAATACTGTTGTTCAAGCTTCAGCATCTTTCTTAAATGAAGTTTCATCATACTTATTTAATACTTATGGTTATGCTACTGGACCTTATCAAGGTTATGCAAATGTTAGTGATAACGAAAAAATGTTTGCACGTTTAGATTGGAATATTTCTAAGAACCACCGTTTCAGTGTTCGCTATAACCAAGTTGAAAGTCAAACTCCAGCATCTGCAAGTACTTCTGTAACAAACTCTGCAGTTATTGGTTCATTAGCTTATAACAATGCAAGATCGGGCACGGCGAATAATGCTGGTTTACCTTTCTTTAACTCAAACTATTATCAGGCAGCTAACTTATATTCTGCCGTTGCTGAGTTAACTTCAAACTTTGGTAGTAAGCTTACTAACGTAGCACGTGTTACTTATTCACACCAAAATGATCCAAGAAATTCTGATAGCTCGCCATTTCCTTTAGTGGATATTTTAGATGGATCACAGACTGCAACTTCTGCAAATGCTGGTAACGTATTAACAACATTTGGTTATGAGCCATTTACTTTTGGAAACTTACGTGATGTTAAAGGTTATACTTACAGTGATGATTTAAGTTTAGCCCTGGGCAAACATAACATTACTTTAGGTTTACAAGCTGAATTGAGTACAACAACAAATGGTTTTCAACGTTTTGGAACAGGTTTTTATAGTTTCAGATCTTGGGAAGACTTTAAAAATGGTGCAAAACCATTGCAATATTCTGTAACTTATCCTCTAACAGCTGATGGTTCTCAAGCTTTTCCTAGCTTTAAGTTTGCTCAATATTCAGCCTATTTACAAGACGAGTTCACTGTAACTGATCGTTTAAAATTAACTGCTGGTATTCGTTTCGAACAAGCTACTTATCCAAATTCTCCTGGTATTTTAACACACCCACTAGTAGCTGCACAAACTTTTGCAGATGGTAGAAAAGTAGATACAGGTGTATTGCCAGAAAATAGAATTTCTTACTCTCCAAGATTTGGTTTTAACTGGGATGTGAACGGAGATCGTTCATTACAAGTTCGTGGTGGATCAGGTATCTTCACAGGTCGTGTGCCATTCGTATGGATCGTTTCTCAATCTAGTGATGCTGGTTTATTACAATACTTGCAGACTTATTCAAGTGCCAATGGCGGAACCGTTCCATCATTTAATCCAAGTATAGCTCCAAACTTGCTTACTGCAACTAGGCCTGCTGCTGGAACTAGTATTCCAGGAACGATTAGTGTTATGTCTCCAGATTTGAAATTTCCTCAAACCTGGAAATCAAGTTTAGCCTTTGATATTAAATTACCATTTGGTATCGTTGGTACTTTAGAAGGAATCTATGGTAAAGATTTAAATGTTGCTGTTGCAAGAAACATCAACTTGGAAAACCCTACAGCAATCAATATCACTGGTTATCCTGATAACAGACCTTTATTTCCAAACTCTACTGCCGCAAGACAGATTGTTGATATAAACAGTGCAGGTATTCCAACTGCCAATGGTACTACTGCATTAAACGTTACGGAGATGACTAATGCAAAAGGTGGTTACAACTGGCAGGCAACTGCACAATTAACAAAACAATTTTCAAACGGTGTTTCTGCAATGATTGCCTATACACGTTCTGATCAACGTAATTATGGTGATGGAGCAGGTGATCAATTAGGTAACTTATGGTCGATTCCAGCTACATCAACAAATCCAAATACGCCGACTTTAAGTTTTTCTCAAAACTTAAACCCAGATCGTATTATTGCTAATATCTCTTACAGAAAAGAATATTTGAAAAACCTTTCAACGTCAATCTCATTATTTTATGAAGGTTCTCAGCAAGGTAGATATTCATACGTATATGGTGCTGATTACAACAGAGATGGTGTTAACGGAAATGATTTAATTTATATTCCGAAGGATGCATCGGAAATGAATTTCGTAGCTATTCCTACAAACTTAGTAACTTCTACTAATGCTGCTGGTGTGGTTACAACAAGAGCATATCCAAGATCATATACTGCTGCTGAACAGGCTGCTATTTTTGATGCTTATATTTCTCAGGATCCTTACTTAAGTAAACACAGAGGTGAGTATGCAAAACGTAATGCTGCAACATCTCCTTGGAGAAATCAATTCGATTTAAGAATCACTCAGCAAGTATTCAAAAACTATGGTAAATCTAAAAATAGCTTTGAATTTACTGCAGATATCTTTAACGTAGGTAATTTGTTAAACCGCAAATGGGGTAATGTAAATTTTGTAAACAATGCTAATATTTTGGTTCCTCAAAATCCAACTCTTGTTACAGCGACTACAAAGCCAACATTTATCATGGCTGCAGCTCAAGGAGATATTGTTAGAAATACTTTCGGTACTTCTCAAACAATTTCTTCAACGTATTACATGCAGTTCGGTGTTCGTTATAACTTTAACTAATACTAAATTCTTATCATAATATCAAAGCCCCAACTTTTTAGTTGGGGCTTTTTGATTTATAAGGATTTTTTAAAATACAATTGCTCTTAAATTAATATCGAATGCGATGATGTAATTGAGGATTCTGAAGGTGGATAATAATATTCTATATATTGAAGTGGTCTGTTTTGTGCTTTCGAGTATATTATTAAAATCCTGAAGTTTGATAATGATTTTAATGCACAGCAATTTCTCTATACAAAAAAAACCGAATAGGTTATCTATTCGGTTTTTTCCTGTAATTATATAGTTCTAATTATAAACGAATGTTCCTTTTTCGCTTTCGATTGTAACTTGTTTTTGGCTTCCCTTTTCTACACGGCCAATAATTTTTGCCTCGATATTAAAGCTTTTCGATATATCGATAACGTTTTGAGCAATTTCTTCAGGGATATACAATTCCATTCTATGGCCCATATTAAATACCTTGTACATTTCTTTCCAATCGGTGCCAGATTGCTCCTGAATTAATTGGAACAAGGGAGGGATTGGAAATAGATTATCTTTGATCACATGAATATCATCATTGATGAAATGTAATACTTTCGTTTGTGCACCACCACTGCAGTGAACAATTCCATTGATCTGGCTTCGATAATTTTCTAATATTTTTTTAATTACCGGTGCGTAAGTCCGTGTAGGAGATAAGACTAATTTTCCAACGGTTGTTGTACCAAAACCTTCTATTTCAATTTCCTCAGTTAATTGTTTCTGACCTGAAAAAACTAAATCAAACGGAACAGCCGGATCGAAGCTTTCAGGATAATTGCTTGCAACAGCTTTCTCGAAAACATCATGACGGGCAGAAGTTAATCCATTAGATCCCATTCCGCCGTTGTATTCTGTTTCGTATGTTGCTTGTCCGTATGATGCCAAAGCCACAATAACATCGCCTGGCTTAATGTTATCGTTGCTGATTACGTCTTCACGCTTCATGCGGCAGGTCACCGTAGAATCAACAATAATGGTGCGTACCAAATCGCCAACATCGGCAGTTTCTCCGCCAGTAGAGTAAATTGAAATGCCTTGCTCACGTAGATCAGCCAAAATTTCTTCTGTGCCATTAATTACAGCGGCAATCACTTCACCAGGAATCAAATTTTTATTCCGACCAATGGTAGAAGATAAAAGGATATTGTCGGTTGCTCCAACACAAATTAAATCATCAATGTTCATGATAATGGCATCTTGAGCAATTCCTTTCCAGATCGACAAATCGCCAGTTTCTTTCCAATAAACATAAGCAAGGGATGATTTAGTTCCAGCGCCATCAGCATGCATGATATTGCAATATTCATTATCGCCACCTAAAATATCGGGGATAATTTTGCAAAATGCTTTAGGGAAAATTCCTTTGTCGATATTTTTGATGGCATTGTGCACATCTTCTTTGGAGGCGGAAACGCCACGTTGATTGTACCTGTTATCACTCATGTTGGCGCAAAGATAAGGAATAGAGGCAAAAGGTGGAAGGTAAAAGGTAAAAGGTTTTTAGAAAGGGAAGATGTATGATAAAAAATGGGAATTGGTAGTGGGGAATGGGATATTTAAGATAGATGATGGAAAATGGATTAGTAAGCTGAAGGACTAAAGGTTTTACAATTTGTTTTACCATTTAAGGAATTTAAGAAAATGTAAGCTTGTATGTTTGGCACTTAGCACATCGAATCTTAAAATCCTTAAATCTTAAAAATCCTGATCAAAAAAAGGGCGTAAAGTTTACACCTTACGCCCCATACCTTAAACCTTAAGGCTTAAAATCTATTTCATGAATAATAATTCTCTGAATTTTGGTAAAGGCCAAACGCTATCATCTACAATTTGCTCCAATTTATCTGCATGGTAACGAATCGTATCGAAGTAAGATTTAACTTTCTCGTCGTAAGCAATTGCTTTCTCGCGTGTATCTTCGATTTTGTTGGTGACTTTACGCTCTTCTAACATGGCATCGATATTGGTTTTAACAATATCTAAATGCTCCGAAAGTTTTTTAACGATATCAAGAGATGATTTACTTTCTATACCCAATTCTTTTAATCCTTTAACGTTTGTGATTAATGAGTTTTGGTAAGCAATTGCCGCAGGGATAATCGCAGTGTTTGCAACTTCACCCATTACACGAGCTTCGATCTGTAATTTTTTGTAGAAGTTTTCTAACATGATCTCATGACGGGCATGAATTTCACGTTTGCTGTAAATGCCAGTTGTTTCAAATAAACCAGCCGATTTTTCAGTTAAATAAGCATCTAAAGCTTTAGGCGTAGTTTTGATGTTTGATAAACCGCGTGTTGCTGCTTCATCTTCCCATTCCTGGCTATAGCCATTACCTTCAAAACGAATCGATTTAGATTCTTTGATGTATTTTTTGATTACCGTTAATAAAGCGATGTCTTTTTTATCACCTTTTTTAATCAATTTATCAACTTCAGCTTTGAATTTAACCAATTGCTCAGCCATGATCGCGTTTAAGATCGTCATCGGAGCTGAAGAGTTAGCCGAAGAACCAACTGCTCTTAACTCAAATTTATTACCTGTAAAGGCGAAAGGAGAAGTACGGTTACGATCGGTATTATCCAACAAAATTTGAGGGATTTTAGGGATACCTAACCAAAGTGCATTGTCTTCTTTGATTTTTTTGCTGATGCGTGAATGCTCAATCTCATCCAATACATCGTTCAATTGTGAACCTAAGAAGATTGAAATGATTGCAGGTGGCGCTTCGTTGGCACCTAAACGGTGATCGTTGCTTACTGATGCAATGCTTGCACGTAATAAATCTGCATGTTCGCTTACTGCTTTAATCGTGTTTACGAAGAAAGTTAAGAACATCAGATTGTTTTTTGGCGTTTTACCCGGAGCCAACAAGTTTTTGCCAGTATCGGTAATTAACGACCAGTTATTGTGTTTACCAGATCCATTGATTCCTGCATAAGGTTTCTCGTGCAATAAAACGCGGAAGTGGTGACGACGAGCAACTTTCTCCATCAAATCCATCAACAATTGATTGTGATCGATAGCCAGGTTGATTTCTTCGTAAATTGGCGCACATTCGAATTGAGAAGGCGCAACCTCATTGTGACGGGTTTTTAAAGGAATACCTAATTTCAGCGCTTCATTTTCAAAATCAACCATGTAAGTGAAAACACGTTCTGGAATTGATCCGAAATAATGATCTTCTAACTGCTGGCCTTTAGCAGACATATGTCCGAATAAAGCACGGCCAGTTAATAATAGGTCAGGACGAGCATTGAATAATGACTCATCAACCAAGAAATATTCCTGTTCGATACCCAATGAAGCATTTACTTTGGTAATGCTTTTATCGAAATATTGACAAACATCTACAGCTGCTTTATCAAGCGCTGCCAATGCTTTTAATAATGGAGCTTTATAATCTAGAGCTTCACCAGTGTATGATACGAATACGGTTGGAATACAAAGTGTTTTACCTGCCTTGCTCTCCATAATAAATGCCGGAGATGATGGATCCCATGCAGTATAGCCACGAGCTTCGAAAGTGTTGCGGATACCACCGTTAGGGAAACTTGATGCATCTGGTTCTTGTTGAACCAATGCACTGCCAGCAAATTTCTCGATAGCACCTTCGCCGCTTGGCTCAAAAAATGAATCGTGTTTTTCAGCAGTTGTACCTGTTAACGGTTGGAACCAGTGCGTATAATGTGTTGCTCCAGAGGCCATTGCCCAAGATTTCATTGCCGTCGCAATCTGATTGGCGTCTTCAGCGTTAATTAATTCACCTTGGTTGATTGATGATATTAATTTTTCATATACGTCCTTAGATAAGAAATCTCTCATTTTTTTCTTATCAAATACATTAGCGCCAAAAAAATCAGAAATTTTTGAAGATGGTGATTTAACTTCTGGTGAAATTCTGTTTTGAGCCTCTTTTAATGCGATGGTTCTTAAGCTTTTCATTAATTTGTTATGTTTTTTGTCAAAAATAGTATATTTTATTAATTTTTATAAAACAATCGTATGATTTCTATCAATTTTATTGAAAATGAAATAAAAAAATGTTTTTTAAATGAATTTTTTCATTATTCGTAAAGAAAATAGATTTTTTACTTCTTTTATGGAATTGGTGATTTTGCTACATCATGCTGTAAAAAAATTAATAGCTATGTTCAATTCATCAATCAATGTGTACAAAACCGAGTGGCTCGATCTTGTATTTGCAAACCGCAACAAAACCTATGGCGCTTATGAATTAAGATCGAAGTCGTCTAAAATTATGACCAAAGCTTTATTGGTTTCGGTGAGTTTATTTTTACTACTTGCATTTGCACCAATGGTGTACAGTAAAATGTTTCCAGAAGTGGTAGAGCAGGTTGTTCCACCTAAAGTGGTTGATTTAACGAATGTGATTCATGAAATGAAAAAGCCTGAACCCGAGAAAAAGGTGGAGCCAGCGAAAGCAGAACCGGTTAAGGTTAAAACTGTTAAAATGACCTCGAACATTGTAGTGGTTGATAAAACAGAAATTAAAGATCCACCAACGATAAAAGAAATTCAAAATGCGGTGGTGAGCAATATAACCCAAGATGGGGAAATTAAACCAAATTTAACTTTGGTTACACCGAGTACAAATGGCAACGGCAACGGTGTGGTTAAAGAAGGCGAGGGTGGAGGAGATTCAAACGCTGTTGTGGGTATTGAGGGCGTAGATGAATATCCGGAATTTGCAGGCGGCATGAAAGCTTTTACCAAATATATGGAGCGTAATTTACGTTATCCTTCTCGAGCACAAGAAGAAAGTATTCAGGGTAAAGTTTTTGTGAGTTTTGTAGTTGAAAAAGACGGCTCTATCACCGATGTAAAGGTTTTAAGAGGAATTGGTTTTGGGTGTGATGAAGAAGCGATGAAAGTAATCAAGAAATCTCCGTTATGGAAACCAGGTAAAAATAAAGGAACGCCCGTTCGTGTGCGTTACAATATGCCGATTAATTTTAATTTGATGTAGGGAGGGATGGAAGATGTGAGATGGAAGATGTGAAATGGATGATGTGGGATGGAAGAGGTGAGATGGAAGATGTATTTGTTTAACGCTCAAATAACTGGAATGGTGAGTGGGATTGTAAACGAAAAGGCTTGAGTTTTACTCAAGCCTTAGTTTTTTATCAGATATAAAGTAGAGGAGAGGATTTTTTGTCCAATCTCTATCTTAGGTTTTCCTCCCTACTTAGATTCTATCCACTTCCTTGCATTTACAAAAGCTTCCATCCATGGCGATACCTCATCTTTTCTGCCTTGCGGATAGTTTGCCCAGTGCCATTGGAATAATGAACGTTCAATATGCGGCATCATCACCAAGTGACGACCGGTTTCATCACACATCATTGCGGTATTATAATCTGATCCGTTCGGGCTTGCCGGATAAGTTTCGTAAGCGTATTTGGCTACAATTTTGTATTGATCTTCTGCGTAAGGTAAAGAGAATCTTCCTTCGCCATGCGATACCCAAACGCCTAGAGTGCTTCCGGCTAAAGTTGATAACATTACCGAATTATTTTCCTGCAAGGTTAACGAAGTAAAAATACTTTCGTGTTTACCACTCTTATTGTGGAGCATTTTTGGTTTATCCTCGTGATTTTTGTTAATCAAACCAAGCTCTACAAATAACTGGCAACCATTACAAATACCAACTGATAAAGTATCGGGGCGGGCAAAGAATTTCTCTAAAGCCACCCTTGCTTTTTCATTGTATAAAAATGCACCAGCCCAACCTTTTGCCGATCCTAAAACATCAGAATTAGAGAAACCACCAACAGCGCCAATAAATTGAATGTCTTCTAATGTTTCTCTACCCGTGATCAAATCCGTCATGTGTACATCTTTCACATCAAAACCTGCCAAATACATGGCATTTGCCAACTCACGTTCGGAGTTACTTCCTTTTTCGCGGATAATTGCCGCTTTCGGACGAGGTTTAGCCGAATCGATTACAGGTTTCTTTCCATCAAATTGCAATGGGAATCTGTAATTTAAAACATGGTTTTTATAGTTATCGTAACGTTCTTTCGCTAAGCCGTTTCCGGTTTGTTTACTATCCAATAAATACGAAGTTTTAAACCAAACATCGCGTAAATGATCAATGCTGAAACTAAAACTTTCAGCAGCATTTTTTACTTCCAGCGTAGCTGATGATTTTACTTCCCCGATTTTATGGAAAGTTACACCAGCCTCAGTCAAGGTTTTTTCTGCCGAAACATCTGCCTGGAAAATCAAAGCAATGTTTTCTGCGAATAAAACTTTAATTATATCTTGTTCTGCTAAGGCTGTCAGGTCTATTGAGGCACCTAAATCGCGATCGGCGAAACACATTTCCAATAAGGTTGTGATTAAACCACCGCTGCCAATATCATGTCCGGCTTGTATTTTATCTTCCTTAATTAATTGTTGAATGGTGTTAAATGCTTTCGAGAATTGATAAGCATTTTTTATATCAGGCGTTTCCGTACCGATTTTATTTAAAATCTGTGCAAAAGATGAACCACCTAATTTATAAGTATCGTTAGATAGGTTGATGTAATAAATAGAACCGCCATCCTTTTGAAGTACCGGCTCAACTACTTTTGTAATGTCGTCACAATTTGCTCCTGCAGAAATGATCACCGTTCCAGGGGCGATTACATCACCATTTTTGTATTTCTGTTTCATCGAAAGTGAATCTTTACCTGTCGGGATATTGATTCCTAAATCGATGGAAAATGCTGAACAAGCTTTAACAGCTGCATATAAACGGGCATCCTCGCCTTCGTTTTTACATGCCCACATCCAGTTTGCAGAAAGTGAAACGCTTTTTAAACCATCTTTTAGTGGTGCCCAAACGATATTTGATAAAGATTCTGCAATTGCATTGCGGCTCCCTGCAGCTGGATCAATCAGCGCTGAAAGTGGGGCATGACCAACCGTGGTGGCAATTCCTTCTTTTCCCTGAAAATCAAGAGCCATCACGCCAACATTATTTAAAGGCAATTGCAATGGTCCGGCGGTTTGCTGTTTGGCAACACGTCCACCTACACATCGGTCTACCTTGTTGGTTAACCAATCTTTCGATGCTACAGCCTCCAATTGCAACACCTGCTCTAAATAAGTAGTCAGCTGTGCATTATTATAAGTAACTGCGTCATATTCGCGGTTGATGGTTTGATCTTCCATCACAATTTTTGGAGAGCTGCCAAACATGTCTTTTAGTTCGAAATCCATCGGTTTTGCTCTAGTGGTTTCAGATTTAAAAGTAAAACGATGATCGCCAGTTACCTTGCCTACCGTATACATAGGTGAGCGTTCGCGGTCGGCAATTTTCTGTAAAGTTTCAATATGTTCGTTGCTGATCACCAATCCCATTCTTTCCTGGGATTCGTTGCCAATAATTTCTTTTGCGGATAGGGTAGGATCGCCAACGGGAAGTTTGTCTAAATTGATTAAACCACCGGTTTCTTCTACCAACTCTGATAAACAGTTGAGGTGACCGCCTGCGCCGTGATCGTGGATTGAAACGATAAAGTTTTCTTCACTCTCTACCATGCCACGAACCGCATTTGCCGCCCGCTTCTGCATTTCAGGGTTGGAGCGTTGAATCGCATTTAATTCAATTCCAGATCCATGCTGACCAGTATCAGCAGATGAAACTGCTGCGCCACCCATTCCAATTCTATAATTTTCGCCACCAAGTACTACAATGTTATCGCCTTTCTGTGGTTTTAGTTTTTGTGCCTGACTTGCCTTGCCGTAACCGATACCACCAGCCAGCATGATTACCTTATCGAAACCTAATTTGCGAGATGTATTACTGAGCTTGTCGAAATGTTCATGCTCAAAAGTTAAAACTGAACCGGAAATTAGTGGCTGACCAAATTTATTTCCAAAATCTGTAGCGCCATTTGAGGCTTTGATCAGGATATCCATGGGGGTTTGATACAACCATTCTCTTTCTTCAACACCTTTTTCCCACTCACGGCCATCTTCTAAACGAGAAAGGGCAGTCATGTAAACTGCTGTTCCGGCTAAAGGTAATGAGCCTTGTCCGCCTGCTAAACGGTCTCTGATTTCGCCACCAGAGCCTGTTGCTGCACCATTAAAAGGTTCTACTGTGGTTGGAAAATTATGAGTTTCTGCTTTTAAGGAGATTACAGAATCGAAATCGCTTGTTGCGTAAAAATCTGGAATATCAGCACGTTTTGGTGCGAACTGCTGCACTTTTGGCCCTTTTATAAAAGCTACGTTATCTTTATAAGCAGAAACAATATCGTTGGGATTTTCTTCCGAAGTTTTGCGGATTAACTTGAATAATGAAGTGGGTTGTTCTTCACCATCAATTACAAAAGTGCCGTTAAATATTTTATGGCGACAGTGTTCAGAATTTACCTGCGAGAAACCAAAAACTTCCGAATCTGTTAAGGGTCTTTCCAGGTTTTTCGCTAAAGTATTTAAATATTCAACTTCCTCATCACTTAAAGATAAGCCTTCTTGTTTGTTGTATGCGGCTATATCTGTAATTTCTAAAATTGGTTCAGGTTTAATGTTGATGGTAAAAACCTCCTGATCAAGTTTAGCATATTTTTGAGAAAGCATCGGGTCATAATCAGCAAAATTTTCAGCAACAGCTTTAAATTCTTCAATTCTGATGATGCCCTGCATGTCCATATTTTGGGTAATCTCTACCGCATTGGTGCTCCAGGGGGTAATCATTGCCGCTCTTGGTCCAACGAAAAAGCCTGTTAAAGCCATTTCCTGCGAAATTCTGGCGCCGCCAAATAGCCATTCAAGTTTAGTAATATCATTTTGGGAAAGCGATTTATCTGTTTGAAGAACAAAAACCACTTGCGATTGCCCTTCGACAGGCTCAGGATGACTAGAGAAGAAATGAATCATGCTTTTTTTTTGAAAGTGCAAAAATAGGTTTTTTAAATTTAATGCGGGAAGGAATGAATGATTGAATGAGAGAATTTTGAATGAATGAATGTAAAAATTAATGATAGAATAAATGAGTTTGGAATGATTGAATTTTCTATGAGATTTTAAATTCAATCATTTTATGCAACTTTGCCTCAAACACTCAGTCCTTTTTTAATTCAAAATTCAATTATTAATTATGTTTAACCGCATTCATCATATTGCTATTATTTGTGCTGATTACGAAAAGTCGAAAGATTTTTACGTTAATAAACTGGGTTTTACAATTCTGGCAGAAGTTTACCGCAAGGAGCGGAAATCGTACAAACTGGATTTAGTAGTGAACGGATTATATCAGATTGAGTTATTTTCCTTTGAAAACCCTCCTGCAAGGCCATCGCAACCAGAAGCTCAGGGTTTACGTCATTTGGCTTTTGAGGTGGATGATATTGATTTCGAAATTGATCGCTTAAATGCCAATGGCATTGTTACAGAAGCCATTCGGGTGGATGAGTTTACAGAGAAAAGATTTACTTTTTTTGCTGATCCAGATGGGTTGCCCTTAGAATTATATGAAAGATAAATCATTTAAATTACGCTCAATATGAAGAAATTTTTGTTTAGCCTGGTGTTTGGGTTGGTCTCTTTGGAAGGTAATGCACAAATAAAATATACAGGAAAGGTGGAGATTGGTCGTCAGATTTTTCTTTCCAGACCTATTAGGGTAGACCCAGGCCCTGGTTGGAGAGGATATCAATTAAATAACAATCAAAGTGGTTTAGATTTAAGTATTATCAATGGGATAAGTTTTAAAGATAACCTCCGTTTAGGATTTGGCGTTGGTTACCTTAATTATGAAGGGATTAGCGGGTATTCTTTCTTTGGCGATTTAGAATTCGCTACTTCGAAGGATAAAGTTTCGCCGCTATTCAATTTGAAGATCGGGCAAAGCCACATCAATAATCAATATGATAATGGCTCTACTGATTCTTTTGTGGATTTTGGTGCAGGAATTGAATATCGAATTTCCAAAAAGATAGGATTGCAGTTGAAAGCAGGGTTTAGGTTTGTACATCAATCTATTTTTCTTCCGATAAGAATTGGTGCAAGGTTTTAGGGATTACAAATGAGCGTTTTTAAATTCAAGCAATTTGAGGTTGATCAGACCGGTTGTGCCATGCGCATCAATACGGATGGGGTTTTGCTCGCTGCCCTGGTTCATCATCATCATCCTAAAAAGATATTGGATATTGGAGCCGGTACCGGGGTTATTGGGCTGATGTTGGCACAGCGTTATCCTGAAGCTGATGTTTGTGCTGTAGAAATTGATCAGCAAGCAGCCGAAACCGCTGGAAAGAATTTTGCCAATTCCGCTTTTTCAGAGCGATTATCAGTTAATCATATCGCCATCGAAAAATATCATCATCCTGAAAGATTTGATTTGATTGTTTCCAATCCTCCTTTTTTTGTTAATGATCTCAAAAATGAAGAAGTAAGAAAAGGCCTGGCCAGGCATGCCAGTGATGATTTTTTTGGTTTATTGGTTGAAAAATCAAATGAGTTATTAAGTGAATCCGGGAGCTTATGGTTCATTCTTCCGATAAAACAGGCTGAAGAAGTTATTGCGGTGGCTAAAAATTACCAGTTGACAATCAGGGTTCGTATCAACATTCATTCTGATGTACAAAAGGCCACTTTCAGGCAAATAATATGTTTGAGCAGGGTTGGTGATTTGCTGGATGAAAGCAATTTTTATATATACGAATCGCGTGGTGAGCATACCCTACAATATAAGAAGTTATTAAAAGATTTTTTCCTGGCATTTTAATTCAGTTATGATAAGATCGTATAGGAAAAAAATCTCTACGGTCGTAAATTTTGTCGGCAAAATTGGAATTGCTGGTTTTAGTATAAAATATTTCTGCGATTTGAATTTTGGATAAATTGGTATATTTTTTCTTAGATAGGTGCGAATGTTTACCCCATACTTTACAATTCTCTTTACATTATGAAAAAGATTGGTTTAATTTCTGATACTCATGGATTTCTGGATGAAGCTGTTTTTAAACACTTTGACCAGGTGGATGAAATTTGGCACGCTGGTGATTTTGGTCCAAATGTAGCAGCTCCTTTAGCAGCATTTAAACCATTGCGTGGTGTTTTCGGAAACATAGATGATCAAGCTATCAGGAATGAATTTCCGGAGCATAACCGCTTTATGTGCGAGCAGGTGGATGTATGGATGACGCATATTGGTGGTTATCCCGGTCGTTATTCTAATTTTGTAAAACCAGAAATATACACTAACCCTCCGAAGTTATTTATTACCGGCCATTCGCATATTTTAAAGGTAATGTTTGATGAAAAGATCAAATGTTTACACATAAACCCCGGTGCAGCAGGTAAACATGGCTGGCATAAAGTAAGAACCTTGATTCGTTTTTGCATAACTGATGAAAATATTCATACCTTAGAGGTTATAGAGTTATCGGGTAGATAATGTAAAATATACACTAAGTATGGATTGCGGCGTGAAAACATTAGGACAATTTATTATAGAAAAACAGGCAGATTTCCCTTATGCGAAAGGTGAACTTTCCAGATTATTGAGAGATATTGCCATTGCCGCTAAAATTGTAAATCGGGAGATTAACAAAGCTGGTTTGGTTGATATGATCGGCCATGTGGGTACCACCAACATTCAAGGTGAAAAACAGAAAAAGTTAGATGTTTATGCCGATCAGCAATTTATCGCCGCCTTAACCAGTGGCGGTGAATGTTGTATCATTGCGAGTGAAGAAGAAGAGGAGATCATCCATATTGAATCTCCGGTTTCGCAAAATGCAAAATATATTGTGTGCATAGATCCCATGGATGGCTCATCAAACACTGATGTGAATGTTGCGGTAGGAACCGTTTTTTCTATCTATCGCAGAAAATCGTTAGAAGGCAGAGCAGGTATTGACGATGTTTTACAGAAGGGTACCGAACAGGTAGCCGCCGGATATATTATTTATGGCTCTTCTACGATGTTGGTTTACAGTACTGGCAAAGGGGTTAACGGTTTTACTTTAGATCCATCGATTGGAGAGTTTTGCCTGTCGCATCCAGAAATGCGAATCCCGGAAACGGGAGTTACCTATTCGATTAATGAAGGAAATTATGTTCACTTCCCAGAAGGTGTGAAGAAATACATTAAATATTGTCAGGTAGAGGATGATGCTACCGATCGCCCATATACTTCCCGATATATTGGTTCGATGGTTGGCGATATCCACAGGAGTTTAATTAATGGCGGTATTTATATTTACCCAACTACTGCCCGCTCGCCAGAAGGTAAATTGCGATTGCTTTATGAATGTAACCCGATGGCCTTTATTATTGAGCAGGCAGGAGGGAAGGCTACAACAGGTTTTGAGCGTATATTGGAAATCCAGCCTACGGCAGTTCATCAACGCGTACCTGTATTTATCGGATCGTTAAAAATGGTGGAGAAAGCAGAAGAAATGATGTTGCTTTATACCGCAAAATCTATTTCAGTTGAAGAACATGTGGAAACCAAATTGGAAGATCTGGGTGTTGTTGGTGGAATAGATTAATCAATTTATCGGTTAAAGTAAAGTTGCTTTATTGCGTTCTGCTTCGAAAAAAGTATCAATTGCCAGGTTCTGCCTGTCTTGAGCGGCGAAAACTGCTAATCTGTCGCAACGTTCATTCTCAGGATGATCGTTGTGGCCTTTTATCCAGATAAATTTTACTTTATGGAGTTTATACAGTTCGAGAAATCGAATCCATAGGTCTTTGTTCTTTTTGTCTTTAAAATTTTTAGTTACCCAACTAAAAAGCCATTTTTTTTCTACGGCATCTACCACATATTTAGAATCAGAATAAACGGTTACCTGTTGGTTGAGGCTTTTTAATGCTTCCAGGCCCTTTATTACTGCCAGCAATTCCATCCTGTTGTTGGTGGTCATCCTGAAGCCGCCACTTAATTCTTTATAATGCTGGCCTGCCCTTAAAATTGTTCCATAACCACCTGGGCCGGGGTTTCCGCTTGCTGCTCCGTCTGTGTAAATTTCGATCATATAATGCCGTAAAGTTATGTTTTTATGATTAAAATAAGCTGTATTGTGCATTGGTGATAAAATATTTTCATTTCAAATAATTGAATTTTAGCCAATTAAAAAAATGTTATTAAAACTTTGATAAAAATATTTGCAAGGAATATTAAAAGTCGTACTTTTGTGACACTAAAAAACACGGTGGCTGTAGCTCAGCTGGTTAGAGTATTGGTTTGTGGTGCCGAGGGTCGTGGGTTCGAGCCCCATCAGCCACCCTTTATGGGGCAAGAGATTTTTAACAATCTTTTGCCCCTTTTTTTGTCTCCTAATTCCTTGTTTTCAAGATAGATATGTTGTGCTATTTCGTTCATCAAAAGTGTTCGATAAGTGCCATTTTCATACGTCAATTTCTGCTGAAACAAGAAACTGATCAGATATCTTTTCCCTCGACCGAGGATTTGTCATAAAAAAGGTCCAGTTTTTCAATATTCCGCATAGCTTTTTGGAGTAAACCAGCCATGTCCAGCACTGCTGCATTCTCCACATTGAGGTCATTTAACCTCGCTTCCAGGATTTCTATCCTTTTGTTGCAGTCACTTTTGATAACCTGGAAATCGCCGCCCTCGATGTCTCCGTCCAATAACAGCCACGTCCATGATCAATCTTTTTGTTCAGGTCCTCGATCTGTTTGATGTAATCCTTACGGTCATCAATAATCGAAAATGTTTGGCTTTTGTACTGGTCTGTAATTGTCTTGATGAACAGTTCAGCCACTCCTTCCCTTGGCAGGTATTTCAAGAGTTCGGTCTCAAAATCTGCATTCACCTTTTCAGCGCGAAAACGGGAGCCACAGTTGGATGTGCAATGGTAATAGGTGTAATATCCCTTTTTTCCCCTCGACGAACTTGCCGTGAGCGACTTGCCGCAGTTGGGACACATCAGAAATCCCCTCAGGACAATTTCGCTTGGCGTAGTGATAGCAACACCAGTTTCGCGCTTCCTTGAATCCAGTATTTGCTGGACGTTGTAGAACTGCGTCTCAGTAATCAGTGCCTCGTGCTGCCCCTGAACTGTTCGCTCTGGCTCATCCTTGTATCTGGGCACCACGATCCGGCCGCAGTACATCGTGTTCCTGATACAGGTATAGAAATTATTCTTACTGCATTCCAGCCCCTTTTCCCTTGCGGCATTGAGGATGTTCTCTCCAGAGAAGTTTCCACGCTCAAGTTCCCTGAATACCCATTTCATCAGCGAGGCTTGGGGTTCAATCGGGGCAATGTATTCCTTCCCGTTTCTGCCGTTCGGTTAATGTATCCCAATGGCGCCTTGCCAGTCCATCTGCCTTCCTTTTTGGCCTGCCTGATCCCAGCCTTGGAGTTAAGTCCGCGCCTGTCGTTTTCGATCTCTGGCGTTGTAAGGTAAACGGCAAGCATCATTTTGTTTTCTGGAACCGTCAAGTCGAGTGGCTGCTCGATGGCCTGCGGATCGATGCCCGTTTTGTTCAGTGCGGAAATGGTCTGGTAGGCGTCGCTAGTGTTCCTTGAGAACCTGTCCCATTTGGTAAATAGCAGTAGATAATGACTCGATTCAATATTCTTTTATGCATGGCTTTCTTTATTATATCGATACATGCCTCCGGACAACAAAAGCAAAAATTTTTAATTAGTGATGAATCAGAGGTGAAGGCTACCAAGCAACAGTATCTGCTAAAAGGAAATGAAAAGTTAATGAGTAAAGCTGAAGCTGCATTGCTCAAAGGACCATTTTCAGTTACTTTCAATAAAACGAAACTTGCACCTTCTGGTGATATTCACGATTACCTGAGTCAGGCACCCTATTGGTGGCCTGATCCAAGTAAAGGAAATGGGGAGCCTTATATTCGTAAAGATGGTAGAAGAAATCCTGAAATTTATAAACTTAATGATCGTAAACAGCTGGGAGACTTAACCGAGGTACTGAATGACCTGGCGATGGGCTTTTATCTCTCTGGGGATGAGAAATATGCAAAACAAGCAGATGAGATTGTAAAGGTTTTTTTTTATCAATCCAGATACTAAAATGAATCCCAATTTTACCTATGCCCAATACATTACTGGCTTAAATGATGGGCGTGGAATAGGCATAATTGAAACCAGAGGTTTGATTGATATTCCTGAAGCACTGGCACTTTTGCAAGAAAGTAAATTTATGGTTCCTCAAACCATTAACGTGGTTAAATTATGGTTTGGTGCTTATTTAAAATGGCTGCTGAATAGCCCTAATGGCAAGGGTGAAAAATTGGAGAAAAATAATCATGGTACCAATTACGACCTGCAGGTAATAGACTTTGCTCAATTTTTGGGAGACGAGATACTGGCTAAAAAAACCATTGATGAAATAACGTTACCGAGACTTGAAATTCAATTTGATGAGGAGGGGAGACAGCCGCTGGAAACCGCAAGGACGAATTCATGGGATTACGTAAATATGAACCTCGATGGCTGGCTAAAACTGGCCCGATTATCCGAAAATGTTGATGTTGATCTTTGGAATAAAAAAAACGCCAAAGGTTCAGGTATAGAAGCTGCGGTAAAATGGTTACTTCCTTATGTGAAAAAGCAACAAAAATGGCCATATCAGTAGCTGAATTCATTTAATCATGATCAAGCGGATTATATTATTAAAAGAGCTAAGAAAATTTATCCATTAATGAATAATCAATAAATCTTTTGTTAAGTTATCAGGATAACATTAAGTGAAATAGTGATTATTGATGTAAAGTTTAGCAGATGGCCAATTCAATCTATTTGCCCACAAAATGACTGTGTTTTTTTAGTAACCAGAAACATCATTATGCAATATAGTACGGTGGTAGCAAGTTCAATAGGAATTTGTCTATCAAAGATAGTATAGCCAATTTGCGTGGGGAAGCTATTTTTAAATTAATCGTTCGACTATTTTACATTGGGAAATTATCAGCCATTACCGGCCCAGTGAATCGAATATACCGAAAGTGTTTTTAAAGGCTCAGTTTGAAGACACTCATTATTTTGTGAGTCAGCGAAATGCGGTATTATTTAAGCGGTGGTTTGAAGTTCATTTGAGAGCGCATTTGTAGGAATGGGAATAATGAACAATGTTATTGAATTGTTGAAGAGCACATAGAATAAGCATTCAAAAAATATGAACTCACTTTCCAATTAAAATAATTTCAATCAAATTTCTAGCTACTAATACAGTATTTATGCTAAGTAATGCAATTTAATAATTGGTTTATTTAACTATCATCATCAATAATATTTTGCTAGCTTTGAATTACCTAATCAAAATTTAACTCAACAATCATTATCAAAAAAATAACTCTCTCCATTATTTTACAGCTTCTGTTTTTTACAGGATATGCTGCAACTTTTATTGTAACAAGTAAGGGGGATTCTGGCCCTGGAACATTAAGAGAAGCACTTAGTTTTGCCGCTAATAATGGCAACGCAGAACAAGATATAATTCTGTTCAATATTCTTGATCATACGGAAATTGGAAGAACGATTACTTTAATAACCCAATTGCCAAACGTATCTTCAAATTTAGTTATTGATGCCTCAACCCAACCAGGGTTAAATTTTGGAATTAGCTCTGCAAAAATAAAGATTTCAACAGAATTTCCTTTTCAGGAAACTTATTATGGTTTTGCGCTGCGAGAGGTTAGAGACATAGAGATTTATGGTTTTTACATTCATAATCCACTAGCCTATAATCCAATGGGTAAAAGGACTTATTGGCAAGCGATATCAATCAAAAACTGCACAAATATTCGCATCGGAGCAGCTGGAAAAGGTAATGTAATTGCTGGTTTCTATGAAAATATTGGTTTTAACATTCCTGAAACATCATCAAGTTATTATTATTCGGAAAATATTACCATTCAGGATAATTTTATTGGAGTGGAGGCTGATGGATTTACCATACCCCAAAATGAGCAACGAGCACTACAAGCTAACTATCTTTATGGAAAAGTTATTTTTGGCGGAAAGGAGAAAGAAGGTAATTTAATTCCGGCAGGGTTTGTATTGTATCAGGCCAATACTTCAGAATCTACTAATCCGAGGGATAGAGGTTACACACTGCCTGCTGACGTTACTATCGCAAATAATAAAATCGGGGTAGATTATAATATTACTCAAGGCTATAGTTTTTCTAGGGGAATTTGGTTAGCAACAATTACCCCGAACGGAAAAAGTACCATCATATTGGAAGATAATGTAGTTTCAAGCACTCAAACTTATGGTATCCAAGTAAGTAATATCGGTAAACTGGTAACCTTAAGGCGGAATTACATCGGCACAGATAGAACTTTAACCAAAAAATTACCGGTTGGAGGAGTAGGGATTTTCGTTTATTATGCAGATCAAGTACTTATAGGGGGCGATGATCCTACCGATGCCAATTACATTGCTTATTGTAAGCCTGTTATGGTTTGGCCTTACTCAGTAGTTGCGGTAAAGAAGAATAGCTTCTTTTGTACGGTAAATGCTTACCCAATGATTGAACTGGAAACTTACCGTCCAATTACTAAGATCAGTTTGGATATGGCTAATGCTACACAGGTTAAAGGTACCGCAACTCCTAACTCTATAATTGAATTGTTTTATAATGATAAATGTGGAACCTGTTCTCCTCAAACTTATTTTGCTTCAACTACCACAGATGCTAACGGAAATTGGGAATACAAAGGCAATATTACAGGTGCGGTAATAGCTTCAGCGACATATAACAATTCAACTTCCGAATTTACACGTACAGTTATTGATATTTCAAAAACCTATACAGTGAGTACTTGTGGTAACACAGGTTCGATTCTAGGGGCACTTCCAAAAACTTCTGCTCCCGTTCAATGGGTAGATATTGAAGGTAGAGTAGTCGGCACTCAGAGCGACTTGAGAAATGTTCCGCCAGGTAAGTATAAATTACAGGTTATCGGTATAGATTGTCCAGTTGAAACTGGATATTTTGAGGTAAAGAAAAATATTGTAATTGATGCTAGCAATGTTATTATCACAAATCCTTCATGTGGGAAAGCAAATGGATCTCTTAGAGGATTAGTTGTATCTAATTACTCATCTGATCGGTGGAAGCTAAGTTGGAAAAACGAGTTAGGCCAAGATATTACTCAAGCATTTGATTTAGATAACATTAAGCCCGGGATTTACACTTTTACTGCAAGCTTAGAAAATAACACTTGTGCAGTTACATATGGGCCAATAAAATTTATAAACATTGGAGGAGTGGAGATCGATGAAAAATCTGCAGTAATAACCTCAACTAATTGTGGAAATAAAGATGGTTCTGTGAAAGGAATTGTAATTAATAGTGATGTGCCACCACTTTATAATTGGAAAAACAGTGAGGGGAAAATTGTATCTTATGCAAAAGATCTCATCAATCAACCAGCTGGAAATTACTTTTTAGAGGTTTCGAATAGTGGTAACTGTGGCACTGTAATCTCGTCAATTTTTACAATCCCCGAATTAAATGGTATAACAATTTCTGATATTGGTATTATACATCCATCATCATGTAGTAATCAAAATGGTTCCATTACCGGGATAAAAATTTCTGGGGCAACTAGCTTTGGATGGTATGACAGTCAAAATAATTTTGTTTCGAAAAAATCATCTCCAGACTTAGAAAATGTTTTATCAGGTAGCTATTATTTAGTAGCTGGAAATGAATATTGTACTAGGAGAACTAAAGTTTACACTATCCCCAACCTTCAAAATAACACAAACTATGGGGTACCAGTTGTTCAAATTAAGAATGCCAAATGTGGAAATGCTAATGGCTCTATTCAAGTTACTTTTTTAGTCCCCGTCTATTCATATCGCTGGATAAATAAAGAACGCAATTTACAACTCAGTGAAAAATCCTCTTCTATACAGAACCTTGTTGCTGCTACATATAGTCTATATTTATCAGATCAGAATGGCTGCGAAAAATTTTATTCAGATTACACGGTCTTGCTAGAACCGGAGATTATTTTAAATGATACACATGCATTAATCACCAATGATTTTTGTGGACTTGGCTTAGGTAGCATTTACGGTATTAGTTTTACTGGAAAACCGCCTTTTTCTTTTCAATGGATTGATGATAAAGGAAAAGTTTTAAGCCAAGTTGAAAACATTAGTGGATTGAGAGCTGGTATTTATAAGCTAAAGGTTAAAGATTTTGTTGATTGCGAAAAAACTTATAGTTATTCAATTACGGAGCATCCCAAAGTTATTTCACTTCCAAACGTTAATGGTTTACAGATATGTGCTCCAGGGGAAGTAGTATTAATTGTGAATAACGTTTCTTCCGAATTTAGCTATCGATTGTATGACGATTTGGGAGATTCTAGCATTTTAATGGAAGAGAAATCTGGTCGTTTTAATATCAACGTAACGCAAAATAGAAGTTATTATGTTACACAATTTAAGGGTGACTGCGAAAGTGAAAAAATGGAGGTAAAGGTTACAGTTGGCTTCAATCTCTATAATATTCCAAACACAATATCGCCTAACGGAGATGGGATTAATGATACTTGGGTTTTAAAGAATATTGAAAGTTACCCAAATGTTTCCGTTAAGATTTTTAATAGAAATGGTAATAAGGTTTTTGAGTCTCAAAAATATCAATATCCTTTTGATGGAAAAATTAATGGCGTTGAGTTGCCTGCTGGAATATATTATTATCAAATAAAAGTAAGTAATAACTGTAGTCCCATATCTGGCAGTCTTACAATATTAAGATAAAGATACATTACAGATAAAAATTAATTCCTTTAAATTGCATACATTGAATGAACGGCACCTTCACCATAATTTAAATACTTATTTTTTGTCGGTTGAGTACTAGAATTTATTATCATGCATCAATAAATAGATAAATTTTGGGCATTACTTTTGACGACAAAATCAGTATATAAATCAACCTGATTGTTAATTTAAAATTTAAGACATGAAAAAACTGTTCTTTGCGCTTCCAGCGCTATTTTTACTCGCATCTTGCGGAGGATCTTCTAGTGATAATGCGAAAACATCTACAGCGCAAACAGAAACAGCGCAAAAAGGTGAAAGTTTAACGCTTGATACTGCTGCGACTTCTGTTGATTGGAAAGCCACGCATAAAGGTGGTTTGGCACCACGTTGGGGAAAAATAAGTGTTAGTTCTGGTAATATTTTGGTGGATAAAGATTCTTTGAGCGGTGGCGAATTTGTAATCAACCTTGGTGCATTAAAAGTTGATCCGGCTTCGGTTACTGAAAAAGATAAAAAAGCCAGTGATTTGGAAGGGCATTTAAAAAGTCCAGATTTTTTTGACGTTGCAAAATATCCGACTGCAAAATTCGTGATCACCAAAGTTGAAAAATTCACTGGTGCTCAACCCTCAAGCTTATTAACTGATCCTAATTATTTAATCAGCGGAAATTTAACCCTTAAAGACAGTACATTAAACATTACTTTTCCATCAAAGGTTGAAGTTTCTGCCACGGGTGTAAGCGCTACGGCTAAGTTTATCATTGATAGAAGTGCCTGGGGCATCAATTATAAAGCTGAAGGCAGTCCTGAGAACTGGATAATTTCGAAAGATGTAGAAATTGGATTGAACCTTAAAGCTAAAAAATAATTTTGCGAAGATTAATTTTAGTATCAATACATTTCAAGATTTAGAAAATTAAAAAACTGATTTATAAGATTTTCATTAGAATCAGTAAGCATACTTAAATACTAATCTTACTGCGAAAAAAATCCCATTCAACTTTGTTGAATGGGATTTTTTGTGTTTTCTAATGAAGAATTTTATATCCTAAATCCACCAGATACTTCTATTCTTTGTGCGTTGATCCACTTAGAATCATCAGAACAAAGAAAGGCAACAACACTGCCAATATCATCAGGCAAACCAACTCTTCCCAATGCAGTTTGCGAAGAAACCAATTGATTGTATTCTGCACTATCGCGAACCGCACCGCCGCCAAAATCTGTTTCTATTGCTCCTGGTGCAATGGAATTTACTCTGATTTTTCTGCTTCCCAATTCTACGGCCTGGTATCTTGACAGTGAATCGATTGCTGCTTTCATGGCTCCATAGGCCGCGTAACCGGCAAAAGAAAATCTTGCCAAACCAGAAGAAGTATTTACAATGCTACTGGCATCATTTAATAAAGGCAACAATTTTTGAGTTAAGAAAAAAGGACCTTTGAAGTGGATATTCGTCATGGCATCCAAAGTTTCTTCTGTTGTGGTTTCGAAACTTTGATTGATGCCGATACCCGCATTGTTCACCAATGCGCTTAATTTTGCATCAGCGAATTCAGTATTTAAAACCGCTTTAACATCTGTTACAAACTGATCAAAACCAGCTGTTGATGAAATATCAAGGGGCAATGCAAAAGCTTTTTGTCCGATGTTTTCAATTTCTTTTACTACTTCATTTGCAGCCTCTTTTTTAGTTTGGTAGGTTAGAATGATATCAAACCCTTTATTTGCCAATGCTATTGCTGAATCTTTACCTAATCCACGGCTTGCGCCTGTTACAAGTGCTATTTTATTTGCCATCTTTTTATTGTTTAAATTAACAATACGAAGTTCAACATAAAAGCATTAGCAGATTTGCAGAAATCAAATGAAAATTTGTAAAAATCAAACAAGAACATGTTCTCTAAAATGTTGTGGCGACTGTTTACCATATTTTTTAAAAAAATTCGAAAAATGGGCAACTTCTTCAAAGCCTAATGTGAAGGCGATTTCTGAAACATTCCATTGTGTTTGCGTGAGCAGCATTTTGGCTTCCTGAAAAATACGGCTTCCAATGATCTCGCCTGTTGTTTTTCCGGTGGTATCTTTTAGTACCCTGTTAAGGTGATTGACGTGAACGCCTAAAATTCCGGCAAAATCTGCTGGTGTTTTCAACTGTAACAGGTGGCTGATATTTTCAATGGGGAATTGTCTTTCCAATAATTCTATAAACAATGTGGTGGTTCGGGAAGCAGCTGTTATGTTGTTTGCAATTGGCGTAATCGGTTTCAATTTCTGACCGAAATGAACCAGTTCCATCAAGTAATTTCTTAGCAAATCGTATTTATAGGCATAATCTGAATTGATTTCATCATGTATTTTAAGGAATACGGATTCGAATTTTTGATATTGTTCTATAGAAATTTGATAAACAAAATCACTCTGGGGAGAAAAAACCGGAAGATTATCGATTTCTAAACCAATTTTTGAAGCGGGTAAAAAATCTTTTGTAAATACACAGAAATGCCCGGATTGATCGGTACATAGATGCGTGTAATTGTATGGGATTTTTGGTGATGCAAACAACACGGCACAATCTTCAATCTCGATTGTTTTGTCGGCATATTCCACTTTATTTTTGCCATTAATTAAACTTATTTTGTAATAAGTTCTCCTATTATAAGGCATTCCTGTTTTTGAAGTACAGGTTTTTGAGATTTCAGAAATATCAAATATGTTAAAATGACCAACGTCTTTATGAAGGTTATCGTTCAGAAACTGATTTATATCAGGACAGCTTTCGCCTAATATATCCTTGTAGAAATCTTTGATGGTTATCGAATTCATTTTGTTGCAAAAATCAAAGATAGTTATTTGTGGTGATCTGGAATATATTATTGCTTGTTGTTTGATCTTTCCGTTTTGATTTTCTCCCGATGTTGCATTCCCCACTTTGTCATTGCGCCAACTACTTCTTCTAAGGTATGGCTATAAGGCAAAAGCTCGTAGGCTATGCTTACCGGATAGCCATTTTCTATTTTTTTTATGATGAATCCGTTCATTTCCAGTTCTTTAAGTTCGCTGGAAAGTACCCTTGCAGAAATGCCCGTTACCTGTCGCTGAATTTCCGTAAAACGTTTGTTTCCTCTGGCCATTGCGATAATAATCATGAGCTTCCATTTTCCACCAATGGCGTATAAGGCATCAGATACAGCCATTAAAGTTTTGTGGCAATCTTCGGTAAACTCTTTGTTATCTGTTTGATTCTCTGCTGATTTAGCCATAATAAGTTTAATAATAGTCGCTAACCTTTAGGTAACGACTAATAAATTGTAACCGAATATACTATAGTTTTGCCAGTAACAATTATATATTTTAATTAAACAATAAAGTGATGACAATAGAAATTTTAAAAGCAAAAGAAGAACTGAGAAACTTGATTGACAATTATGCCTCTTTAGGTGATGAGTGGAGAATATCTGAAGTGATGGATTTATTCACTCCGGATTTAACCTACAAAGTTTATATGGGAGGAAATTTAGTTGCGACTACTTCTGGTAGAGAAACTATGGAAAAAGAGTTTACAGGCCACGCCGCCCAGGTAAAAACCTACTTTACCATTAACGGGCAACATACGGTAAAAATCGATGGAACAACAGCTACAGGGGTTTCCTTTAGTCAGATAAAAATGATCAGAGATGTGGAAGGCAAGGACGTCTTAACAGATTATAGTGTTAACTATGAAGATCAGTATATTCATCAAAATGGCAATTGGTTAATTAAAGAGCGGATTGCTCATTTTGTAATCATGGAATCGAGAACACTCTCTTAAACAGATGCAACACAAACCGACGTACATTTTTATACAATGAAATGTACGTCAGTTTGGTTTTAGGTGGGTTGATAGCAAAAGTTATTTTTCAGTGCTGTAAAAATTTATAAGATAGCAGGGCCTTGCAAGAAATGCATCAGGCTTCATACTTATCATCTACATTTCTTTCCAATTTGTTGATAAGGGCTTGTTAAATTCTACGCTCTTATAATTGATCGTTATTTTATTTTTTCCATCGCCAGAAACGGTTGTAAACGGCATTTTGATTCCTCCAATGGTTTTATTGTTGCTGTACGCATTTATTTGTTTTTTGTTTCCAATTTGATAGCTGTCGCCTAAAATGTTAAATCGACTATCTACTATGTAAACGAATGTATGCCCATCAACTCCAAAACTTACGGCATAACCATCTTTTGTCGCTTTTACAATCCCTTTGCTAAACGCAGCTTCGTTTTGCTTCCGAAGGCCAAGTACGCCAATGTGGTCGTTGTAAATTGTTTCTTCAAGCCGCTCTTTAGTGGTGATGGTTTTCTTTCCGTTACTCCACATCCAGCCTCCATTGGCATTTACCTGTTCTACTGCGATGAGTTTGCCCTGATTATACATCTCATTTCTAAATCTATTTTGTGCCAAATCATTGTAAGAGGTTAGTTTAATGCCACTAAATTCTGCCTGAACAATATAAGTTTTTACATTATCTAATGCAGTGCCCCCATAAACTGTTCTTAAGTTTTTGAAGATTTCGTTCGCACCAGGAAGCTTCTTGTTCACTGAAGTTTTTTTGTTGCTATGCTCTTTATTTACATCCTCTGTGAAATAAAAACTTCCATCAACTACAGCCATGGCCTTATTTTTCCCGTCGCCAGCACTTGCAAAAAAGCTATGGGTAGTGGTTGTTCCATTATCGTATTTTAGCGTTAATGTACCGTCTTTTAAATTGTATTTGCCTTTTCCATCGCTTTTGGCATTTGTGCCGCCACCAATATTATCTCCGGCAATTACAGTAGTTGATTCTCGATCGGTGGTAAAACTTCCTGCTCCATCAAAATTAAGCACTCGTTTAGCACTTGATCCCACATAAGTTGTTCCATTCGATATTCCACCGCTACCGCTGATAAACTTGAATTGATAAGATCCCTTCGGAATACTATTATCGAGATTCATTTTAAAAAGTACAAATGTTCCTGCATCGAGATTTCCAGCTTTTGTAATTGTGAATTTACTCTTATCTCCGTTTGAATATTTTAAGAGGAGATCAGAGCCCTTGATTTCATAGGTTCCCCTTATGGCAGTTTTCCAATCTTTTTTATTTAACTCATCTGTAAAGGTTTTATCTTTTCGAAGCAGGAATACTTCATCAGTACGGTTCATGCCTCCTCCAAGTGGGTTTAAACTTAACCTTACTCCGGCATAAACGCCAGGGAAACCGGTTGATGATTGGCAAGCGCTGGATAGGGCGGTAGTTGTAAGAAATATTATCTGCAACAAAAAGTAGTGTATCTGCTTCATACAAAAGGGATTTAATGTGATTAATGAATTACAACAAAAAATATGCCTCCTTGAACATGGAGTTTAAACATTGTATTTAGCAATGATACAAACTGGCGATATTTAGCGGTCTGACTATTTCATTTAAATAAGTATGCTGGCTAATTTTACCATAGATCAAGATGGATTGCATTTTGGTCGCCTACATTTGATTAAACAAAAAGAGAATATCATCCTAAATAAAAATTGATCATCAACTAAAAACTTAGAAACCATGAGTACACTAAAATTAAAAGACGGAACAGAGATTTTTTACAAAGACCAGGGTAAAGGACCAACATTAATGTTCCATCACGGATGGCCATTATCGTCAGATGATTGGGATGCACAAGTGATCTTTTTCTTGCAAAGAGGTTATCGTGTAATTACGCATGATAGGAGAGGCCATGGCCGTTCCAGTCAGGATATTTATGGGCACGATATTGAAACTTATGCCGCTGATGCTGCCGAACTTGTAGCATTTTTAGACTTGAAAGAAGTTGTTCATATCGGACACTCTACAGGTGGTGGTGAAGTTATTCGCTATGTTAACAAATACGCCAATGGTAGAGCTAAAAAAGCCGTATTGATTAGCGCCGTCCCACCAATTATGGTTCAAAGCGATTGTAATCCTGATGGCGTTCCAATGTCTGTATTTGATGACATCAGAGATCAAACATTAAATAACAGACAGCAATTTTATATCGATTTAACCATTCCATTTTATGGTTATAACAGATCGGGTGCGGTTGTAAAAGAAGGTATTCAAAGAAATTGGTGGAGACAGGGAATGATGGGCGGGATTGTTGCGCATTATGATGGAATCAAGGCATTTTCTGAAACGGATTTTAATGAAGATTTAAAAGCTGTAGAAATTCCGGTTTTGGTTCTTCATGGAGAAGATGATCAAATTGTACCTTACCAGAATGCGGCGTTAAAATCAATTAAATTATTGAAAAACGGAAAGCTCATTACTTACCCTGATTTTTCTCATGGAATGCCAACTACCGAAGCAGCAACTATTAATAAAGATCTTTTGGCATTTATTGAGGCTTAGTTCTATCTTTAAACAGATTATCAGCCGAGTCAATCGATCGTAAAAAAATAAAGCCTTTCATCTCTGAAAGGCTTTATCTGAAACAAACCATATTATAGATGGTATGGTTTGCAATCTATCTTTCTATCCTATCCAGGCATAGATCGTCCCGTGTTAAATTAGATGCTCCTAATTTGACTTTGTAAAGTTAACTGCAATACTCATCTGGTTATATAGCCCTTTACTACCATTGGTATTAGTAAAGAAACAGAGATTTGTTTTTTGAAAATTAAAAAATTATCGGTAGTAATTTCCAACTTCATCATTCCACATTTCAGATTAAAATAATAAGCAAAACTTAATGGTAAAATTTAGGGTTGTAAAACAAGTTACCTTACAAAACATACCATGAAAACAAAAGACACAGGAAGCGATCCAAAGTTTGCTTCTAAAACCAATGCTGAAGAATCACCTGCTTTAAATGAATTATTTAAAGACGGTATTGCTGATTTATACTGGGCAGAAAATCATTTGGTAAAGGCATTACCAAAAATGATTTCTGCGGCCACAGCCGATTCTTTAAAAAAAGCCATCACATCTCATTTAGAGGAGACAAAAACACATGTTGCAAGATTGGAACAGGTTTTTGAACTTTTAGGCGAAAAAGCCATCGCTAAAAAATGCGATGCAATGGAAGGGCTTACAAAAGAAGCCGAAGGAATTGTAGAAGAAACTCCACCCGGAACTGCAACCAGAGATGTAGGCATTATTCTGGCATCGCAAAAAGTAGAACATTATGAAATTGCCAGCTATGGTGGTTTGCATCAATTGGCCATTACTTTAGGCTTAACAGATGTTGCTGATATATTGGCGCAAACGCTTGAAGAAGAAAAAGAAGCGGATACAAAATTAACCACAATTGCTGAAAACGAAATTAATTATAACGCAGCTGAAGAGGCATAATAAAAAAGATATGGCTAAGAAAAATGCTGAAAACAATACAGCTCCTGCGCAGCAGGAAAATGATAAAACCAATAAATTAGAATCTTTTGTTGCGGATTCATCCGGACAGGTTTTAACTACCAATCATGGTGTAAAAATTAACGATGATCAAAACTCATTAAAGGCAGGAGAAAGAGGTGCAACACTATTAGAGGATTTTATTCTTCGCGAGAAAATTACGCACTTTGATCATGAGCGAATTCCTGAACGTATTGTTCATGCCCGGGGATCGGCAGCACACGGTGTATTTAAGGTTTATGAAGACATGTCTGAACTTACTCGTGCAGCGTTTTTGTGTGATCCAGGCGCAGAAACACCTGTTTTTGTGCGCTTTTCCACTGTTGCAGGTTCAAGAGGATCGAGCGATTTAGCAAGAGATGCTCGTGGATTTGCCGTAAAATTTTACACGCAGGAAGGCAATTTTGATTTAGTTGGAAATAACATTCCCGTATTTTTTATTCAGGATGCAGTGAAATTTCCTGATTTAATTCATGCTGTAAAACCGGAGCCAGATAATGAAATGCCGCAAGCAGCATCGGCACATGATACTTTTTGGGATTTTATTTCGCAATTGCCTGAATCGGCACACATGATTATGTGGGCCATGAGCGATAGAGCCTTGCCTAGAAGTTACCGGATGATGGAAGGTTTTGGCGTACATACATTTCGTTTTGTAAATGCAGAAGGCGTTTCAAATTTTGTTAAATTCCATTGGAAACCATTATTGGGTGTTCATGCAGTGGCTTGGGATGAGGCGCAAAATATATCGGGTAAAGACCCGGATTTTCATAGAAGAGATTTGTGGGATGCCATTGAAGCCGGCGCATTTCCAGAATGGGAGCTGGGTGTACAGATTATACCCGAATCGGATGAATTTAAATTTGAATTCGACATTCTTGATCCTACAAAATTAATTCCTGAAGAATTGGTTCCCGTTCAGCGCATTGGTAAAATGACGCTGAATAGAAATCCAGATAATTTCTTTGCAGAAACAGAACAAGTGGCTTTCCATGTGGGGCACGTAGTACCTGGAATAGATTTCACCAATGACCCATTATTGCAAGGCAGGTTATTTTCTTATACTGATACACAGTTGATTAGGTTGGGTGGACCAAATTTCCACGAAATTCCAATCAATCGTCCTGTAGTACCTGTACATAATAATCAGCGTGATGGTTATATGCGTCAAACCATAAACAGGGGTAAAATCAGCTATGGTCCAAATGCTATTGCCAACAACGACCCTCAACAGGTAACAGCAGCAAACGGTGGGTTTGTTAGTTATAACGAGCGTATTGATGCCAGAAAAATCAGGGCAAGAAGCAGAAGTTTTTTCGATCATTTTTCGCAGGCGAGATTGTTTTTCAATTCGCAAAGTGATCCAGAGAAAAATCACATTATCGATGCTTTAAGTTTTGAGCTTGGTAAAGTTAAAACGGTAGAAATACGCGAGCGCATGCTGGCTGTGTTGGCACAAATTGATAAAGGATTAGCTGGAGAAGTGGCATTTGCGCTTGGCTTGCATATCCCTGAAATTGCTTTAGAGGATTTAAACAACAGTATTCCAGCCGATGGTAAGCGGGAAGATTATGCCTCTACCAATCCCGAAGGAAGTTTAGCGAAATCTGAAGCACTAAGTATGGCGGGCACTGTAAAGGATACAATCAAAACCAGAAAGATTGCAATTTTAGCTGCCGATGGTGTTGATGAGTCATCACTTAGCACCGTAAAAGATGCATTGGTTGCCGCAGGTGCTGTGGTTCACATCATTGCGCCAAAATTGGGCGAAATTATTTCGAAAGGAGATCAGAAAATTGTACCAGATGAAAGCTTCCTGACAGCGGCTTCAGTTTTGTATGATGCCGTATATGTTCCGGGAGGAGGAAATTCTGTCGCTACTTTAGAGGCTGAAGCCAACGCGGTTCATTTTTTAAATGAAGCATTTAAGCATTGCAAAGCTATTGCTGCTGATGATGAAGCGATCCAGGTTTTGGAATCAACTTATTTCCATAAAAAGCTACCAGCAGAATATTCTAAGGAAACTGTTTTGAGAGAGGGTGTTTTAGTTTCGGCTGATGTTGATACATTAACTTCCACTTTCATAGAAATGATTGGTATGCATCGTTTTTGGGAGCGTGAAAACCCAAGAAAAATACCAGCATAAGTTTATTAAATTAAAAAAGGCGCCTAGGCGCCTTTTTTAATTATTGGTTTGTAAATAATTTATCCAATTGTTTTTGATAAGTGTGCTTCCAGCAATTCAATTCCTTTTTCGTTACCTTGCATGGCGGCGAAATCTAGAGCATGCTGCCCTTTGTTATCCAATAGATTCACATCTGCTCCGCTATCCAGTAACAATTGTAAAATTTCGTTTCTGCCAAACATGGCCGCAAACATCAATGCAGTTCCCCCATTTCCATGCTTTAAATTCAGCGATGCTCCATTGGAAATGAGTAATTTAGCCACTTCGAGATAACCTTTAAATGCTGAACCCATTAGAGCGGTATTGCCACCAAAATCAGCAGCATCTACATTTGCACCCGAATCTATCAGTAATTTGGCAGCTTCTAACTGATTGTTGTAACAGGCGATGATGAGAGGCGTATAACCTTTATCATCTTGAAAGTTTAGGTCTACCTTTCGGTGGATCAATTCCTTTAAAACTTCAATTTCGCCTTTTCTGGCAGCAGGTATGGTGAGTAGGTTGATATCGTTCATGATCATATAACCTTTCTTTGAATTAAAAGTTTTGCTAGCGAAAGATATTAATAACAATAATTAATTTTAATAATTTGATAATCAATTAGTTGAATATAAAGTTGGATTCTAAAAATCCACCCTTCATCCGTTCTGCGTACATGTGTACATAACAAAAACAAAAACCATGAAAAAAATCATTCTATCAGCAGTGGCTATAGTAGCTATTGCATTTGCATCAAATACTTCTGTTCAAGCGCAAGCTAAAGAAAAAACCGTTATGGTTGGTGGCGCAGCGATGTATCCTTCTAAAGATATTGTAGATAATGCAATCAATTCAAAAGATCACACTACATTGGTAGCAGCAGTAAAAGCCGCTGGTTTAGTAGAAACATTAAAAAGTGCAGGTCCATTCACTGTTTTTGCACCAACAAATAGCGCATTCGATAAATTACCTGCAGGTACTGTAGATAATTTGGTAAAACCAGAAAATAAGGCAACATTAACCAAAATATTAACTTACCATGTTGTTGCAGGCAATTTAGATAGTAAAGCAATTGCTGCAGCTATTAAAGCTGGAAATGGTAAAGCCGAATTAACAACTGTGCAAGGTGGAAAGCTTTGGGCCTGGATGGAAGGAAAGAAATTAGTGCTTAAAGATGAAATGGGCGGTATGAGTACTGTTACCATTGCCGATGTTCATCAAAAAAATGGTGTAATTCATGTAATTGACACTGTTTTAATGCCAAAATAGTCATCCCTATAGTTAAAATGCAAACCGCTTCGGAAATTATCCGGGCGGTTTTTTTTGTTAACTGATTTTTAACAATTTAAGTTCGAGGAAACTCTTATATAATATGTGAACCTGTAATAATGGTACGATATGCAGTAATTCATATAAGGATTTACTTCCTGGCTATCGCGATCTTTGTATGATCATTAACAAAAAATATTGATAGCCATGGAAAAAAGAATATTAGGAAATCAAGGATTAGAAGTTTCGGCATTGGGATTAGGGTGTATGGGTTTAACATTTGGTTACGGCCCCGCAACCGATGAAAAGGAAGCAATAGCTTTAATTAGAAATGCTTACGACTTAGGTATCACTTTCTTTGATACCGCAGAAGCCTATAGCCAGGGGGGGAATGAATTTGTTTTAGGAAAGGCTGTTAAACCTTTTAGAGATAAAATTGTAATTGCAACCAAATTTGGTTTTTTGGATGGCGATGCAACAAAAGGTTTAGACAGCCGCCCGGAAAGGATTCTCCAGGTGGTTGATCACTCATTGCAGTATTTGCAAACAGATTATATCGACCTGCTTTATCAGCACCGTGTTGATCCAAATATTCCGATTGAAGATGTTGCCGGAACCCTTCAAGATTTGATTAAAGAAGGAAAGGTAAAACACTGGGGACTTTCTGAAGCAGGCGCAGATACCATCCGTAAAGCACATGCGGTACAGCCACTAGCAGCTTTACAAAGTGAATATTCTATGTTCTTTCGCGATGCTGAAAAAGAGATTATTCCAACTTTAGAAGAAATGGGAATTGGTTTTGTACCCTTTAGCCCATTAGGAAAAGGCTTTTTAACAGGTGCAATTAATGAGCATACTCAATTTGATAAAAACGATTTTAGATATACGGTTCCCCGTTTTACAGAAGAGAATAGAAAGGCCAACCAAACATTGGTCGATTTATTAAAGGAACTTGCCGCAGAAAAAGATGCTACAGCTGCACAAATCGCTTTGGCCTGGTTACTGGCTCAAAAACCTTTTATCGCACCTATTCCAGGTACTACTAAATTACATCGCTTACAAGAAAATGTTGGTGGCGCATTGGTAGAATTAACTGCAAATGATCTATCCAATATCGAACAATCTTTAGAGCAAATTGAAATTGTTGGAGAGCGGTATCCAAAACATCTGCAAAATAGAGTTGGGAAATAATCATCCCCAAAAAGAATTTTTATTTTAACACCAAAACCATGCAAATATGAAGTTAATGAAAATGCTTGCTGCGCTGCTCGTGTTCTGTGTGATATCTTCCTGCTCGGATGCGCAGGAGAAAACCAAATCAAAAAATGGCACTAAAATATTAATTGTTTATTTGTCCAGAACGAATAATACTAAGGCCATTGCCGAGATTATTCATCAAAAAGTTGGAGGAGATATGGTTGCGATTGAAATGGAGAAACCATACCCGGCAGATTACAAAGCTACGGTTGCTCAAGTTTCAAATGAAAACGAATCGGGATTTCTTCCGATATTAAAAACCAAAATTGAAAATATAGATGAGTATGGTGTGGTGTTTGTTGGCTTTCCAACATGGGGAATGGCTTTACCACCACCGATGAAAAGTTTTTTACGCCAATATAATTTGAAAGGCAAAACAATTGTTCCATTTAATACGAATGCAGGTTATGGTATTGGCAGCACTTTTGAAACGGTCAAAGCTTTATGCCCTGAAAGCAATGTACTTGATGGTTTTTCTATAAAAGGCGGAGTAGAAAAAGACGGTGTTTTGCTTGCTATTCAAGGAGGTGCAAGAACAACTGCCGAAAAAGAAGTAACTAAATGGCTTGAAAAAATTGACATTCAAATAAAACAATAATGGAAAATTTAGAAGATAACGGCTTTACACCAGCGCCATCAGCATACTTTACGGGTAATGCATTTTTAAAAATACTTGTTGCAGCCGATGAAACCACAAATTGCAACATCAGTGAAGTAGCATTTGAAAAAGGTTGTCGGAATAACTGGCATACCCATCCTTCAAATCAGATTTTGATTGTAAAAGAAGGCGTATGTCTTTACCAGGAAGAAGGAAAACCAATACAGCATTTTAAAGTGGGTGAGGCCATTAATATTTTACCAGGTATAAAGCATTGGCATGGAGCATCTCCTGAAGAACCAATGATTCACTTTGCCATCAATACCAATACGGAAAAAGGTATGGTTAATTGGCAGGAACCGGTAACAGATGAACAGTATCATCAGCAATAACTAAAGAATAGTTTTTACTTTTTGTTAGGAAAGGCCATCAACAAGGCCTTAGCCTCTTTTGAAGAAAGTTTAGAAATACTTCCATGCCTGGCATCATCTGGTATTGAAGTACTATTTTCTAATTTCCAATTCAATAAATCTGCCGATGATGAAATGCCAAACTTGTCGACCATTGGATAATCATACAATAACAACCATCCGTTTTTTACAGGATCTTTCATCACACTGGGCCCTTCGGTTATGGTTGGCGCAATTTGTCCATTATTTAATGGCCCGTTATGAATTTTGTAAGGCCCCTCAATATTTGTAGATGTTGCTAACCTAATGCCGCGGCGCTCGCCGTTTTTTGCACCAAACTCTTCTTTTTTGTGAAAAAGATAATATATGCCTTTAAACTTAGTGATTGTGCCATCGATAACAGAATAAGGCGGAGCAAACATCACTTTTGCAGCGCTAAAATTTTCCCAATCGGTTGTGGTGCAAAACCATAATTTGCTTTCTTTCCAGCCAGCATCTTTAAAGGATGATGACCAAAAGATTGTATATGTTTTAGTATTTGCGTCGAAGTAAAACTCTGGAGCCCAAATACTTCCAATAAAATTACCTGCCTCGTCTTTAACATGCTTCATTAAGGGAATAAATTTTTCGAACTTCCAATTTATCAGGTTTTTCGATGTAGCATAAGTAACGCTTGGGCCAAATTTTTTCCTGTTTTCAGGCCCTGCGCCACCTGTGGCAATCAATCGCCAAATCCCGTCTTCTCCACGATGGATATACTGATCACGCATAAATTGATCCCAAATGGGCGCATTATTATTTAATGCAGTCCAATTGCGGCCATCGTTTAATAAGGCCATGTGAAGTTTAGCACTCAACATAGGATTGGGCAATGGAACTTCCACGGTTTCACCTTTAGCATTAATTTCAATGCGGGTTGGGTAACGTTGCCTAAAGTAGGTGAGCATCCAAACGCTATCTGCTTTTATTTCTAATTTTTTCGGTGAAATTTTTTTCTCCTGCGCTTTGGAGATTTGCATCATTACAAAAAGCAACATTAACAAGGAAAGTATTTTTTTCATGTGATGATTTGTTTTGTAGCGTTAAAACTTCAACTTATAAGCTATTACTGAATTCGCATTAAAGGTTGGCACATAGAGTATTTTGTTCTTTTGATCGTAACCAATATCTGCTGTGTTCATTTGGCCTCGAACATCTAAAAGCTTTTGCTTAGCACCATCCTTATTAACATGATAAATGACGCCTTCCCAGCAGGTTACGATGAAATTGCCTTTCCCATCGGGTTCGAGGCCATCGCCTGATGCCGCTAAATTTTGAGCAATCTGGGTTTCAACTTTGTTATTATCAAACCTTAAAAGTCTTGTGCCCGACAAAACATGCAACACATTGTTGATGAATTTTAAACCGTTTGGCGATACCACATCCTCTAAATAAACTTCGCTTTTGCTATTTTCTATACGATGAATTTTATTTTTCCGCGTATCAGAAACATAAATTATTCCTGTATTATCAATTGCAATATCATTTAGAAAAACCGCATCCGGAACTTCGGTGGTATCTACAATTTTAGCAGTAGCCGTATCTATTCCATATACTACATCAAGATCGGCGACATAAATTTTTCCTTTATAAATTGCCATTCCCTTAGGTGCATTTAAGCCAGTAATCCATTTAGCGTTTTTAACACTTCCATCTACATTAAGGATAGCGATGCCACCTTTGCCATCTTTTTCATTTGCTGCACCATCAATCAGTGAAACATAAAGTTTGTTTTGACCTTCAATAAAAAGCACAGATTCTGGAACGGGAAGTTGCGCTTTCGATTCCCACAATTTTGTAAGAGTGGTTGATTGAGCAATAGATGATAATGAAGTGAAAAGTATAATGATTGCCAGGATGTATTTCATGCCAGAATGATTTGGGTGATCAGCAAATTATAAAATTTAACCCCGCAAGACAAACTTTTTATGAAAATCACCTTTTGAGGTATTGTTTTCTGGATCCGTGAATGGCATTTTAGCATAAAAATATTGGTTATGTGGTATAAAACATTGGTACTTCTGTTTTTGCTTTCATCATGTGTAGAAACAGATGCTCAAAGCAAAAAAAATGCAAAAAAGTTGGTGGTTGCTAAACAGCTTTCTTTATTGTTTACGGGTAATTTTGAAGGCGTAAATGCAGGCAAAAGTATTTCGATTAGCTTAGATGCAGACAAATCAAATGTTTCAGGATTACTGATGATGAATGGAGAATCAGCAAAAATTACCGGTATTTCTAAAAATAATAAGGCCTCAGGGCAAATAAAAGAACTGGCCAGTGGTAAAATTTATTCTTTCACTGCCGAGCAAAAATTAAATGATTTGAGTTTCTCGATCACTTTTCCTGAATACAATAATCAGGTGGTTAAAATGGATTTGAAAAAAATAACGACTGCAAATGCCGCAATAGGGAAGAAACAAAGGGATCAAAATTTGATCGGTACTTGGCGAAATACCGAAGTGATAAGCAGCGGTAGCGGCGAATTTTATTCTTCCTTTTCTACAGATTATTTTGCCAGGTTTAATGCTGATGGAACAGCTTTGGTTTGGACAGGTAAAAGTGCTGGTGGCAGTAAAAATACAACCATCGATGCCAGCTCCAATGGTAATGCCCAAAAAATGGAATGGTACACTTCTGGTAAAACATTGTATCTGGTTGATCCAGAGAGCAAACAGGAATCGGCTGTGATTTTTTATGCTGAACCAAACCGGATGATGCTCACCAGCAATAAAAGTAAAAAGGTTTATCAGAGGATAAATTAAGATTCAACCATTTCTTCATAAAAATACCATGCGTATGGTATTGTAGAGCATTGTATACTATTTAGTTTTGTAGTGGTAGCAATTAAGATCGATGATATTCCTCTTCAGGATATCCATCAATAACCATGTTTTATTATGCATGTTGTTGATCTACAGTGATTTTTATTTTGATATACCATATAAAAATTCAAGGTAATTGCTTTTATTTGTTCATATGCTTTCAAAAATTATCCCACCCTTATTGTTGCTGTTGGTGTTATTTAGCAGTTGCAAAAAAAACAAAAATGAAACGGTTGCCACATCGGCTCCACGTTTATCAAAAATGACCGCAGAATCATTGTTGATATTTGCTGATTCCATTAAGAAGAACTCGTCCAAATCTGATCTTAAGAAGAATCCATCTTACCTGATCGCAATGGGGTTTTATCATGCGAAATCAGCAAAATACCGGCTATCGAATCAAATTTTTAAAGAGGCATTGGCTGTAGTAAATGATAAAGACCTTTATGCCTTAGGTAAAATCTACCATGGTTTGGGTAATGCTTCATTCAACATGGGAGAACACCCTGAAGCACTCAAGCTTTATACAAAAGCTTTACAGTATTTTGCAAAAATTGGCGATACTAAATCGCAAGCTGGAATACACTCAAATTTAGCACAACTTTTTCAACTTGATAATGATCATGCACAGGCCAGGTTACATGTAAAAACAGGGCTGGCGCTGCTTGAGAATCAAAAAAAGTCTTCTGCATATTTACTTATGCTACATGCCATGGCGAATATTTATGGCCAAAGCAATTTCATTGATAGTGCATTAATGCTTGATAAAGAAGGTTTAGCCATTTCATATGAAATCAATTTACCAGAATACACCTCAATGTTTTTGGATAATAAGGCCAATTGCTTTATGTATAGCAATAGGCCAGATAGCGCCAAAAAATATTTTTATAAAAGTATGGCTATTGATATGGCTGCGGGAAATATCAAGCAACAATCTGATACCTGGCTTAATTTAGGTGTTTTAGCATCTATGCAGCAACAACCTGATAGTGCAGAAAAATATTTTAAAAGGTCTATTTCACTGGCCGATCGTTGTGGCTACAAATTAGGTAAAATGTATGCATTGAAATCTTTGGGAGAACTTTACCAGGAAAAAAAACAATTTGAAGCTTCACTGAAAACACATAAAGCATATTTTGCGGTGAAAGATAGCATTGCTAATGAAAAAAAAGATGCCGCAGTTGCCGAATGGAAAGCGGTATTTGATACCGAGCAAAAAGAACAGGAAATTAAAATGGGCAAGGTAATGCTCGATCGCCAAAATATGATGATTTACGGTATTGGAGTGATTTCTGTGTTGGCTCTATTAACTGTTTATTTTGCAGCAAAACGAAACCAGGTTCGTAAAGAAAAGACATTTAACGAACTGGCTTTTCAAAGAGAACAAAAGGCTGCAGCGGATGTAATAAATGCCGAGGAAGCTGAAAGGAGACGCATTGCGGCAGAACTTCATGATGGTGTTGGGCAAACAATGACCGCCGCATGGCTTAACCTTCAAGCCATTGGAGCTGGTGCCAATATCAAGCCAGCAGATTCGGAGCTCCTGCAAACCACCACCAATCTGGTTCAGGAAAGTTGTACAGAAATTAGAGGAATTAGCCATAATATGATGCCTGATGTATTGCTTTCCAAAGGTCTGGTTCCTGCCACAAAAGCCTTTACAGCCAACATTTCTCAGGATCATTTTTCGGTTATGGTATCGGCTGATGAGCAGGAATCGAAACTGGATAAAATGCAGGAACTTATGCTCTATAGGGTGATACAGGAATGCGTACAAAATACAATAAAACATGCCAGTGCCACTGAACTGGATATTTCCATTAATCATGAACCAGGTAGCATTTCTTTAATGATCGAGGATAATGGAAAAGGCTTCAATCCAAAACAAAATTTAGAAGGTGAGGGTTTGGGGATGAATAACATACGTAGTCGTGTAAATTACCTGAAAGGAACAGTAGAGTGGAATAGCAGTATAGAATACGGAGGAACGCTCGTAGCCATTCATATCCCGATATCATGAATAAGCCTATGAACATCCGTTTGGCTATTGCCGATGATCATCAGATTGTGATTGATGGACTTTGTGCTGCCTTAAAAAATTTCCCTTTCATCACTGTAAATGCCACGCATACCAATGGAAAGTTATTATTGGATAACCTCAAAAGTATTCCTGTTGATGTGCTGTTAACTGATGTGATGATGCCCGAGTTTAGCGGGTTGGAACTTGCAGTTGCCTTAAGGCAAGAATTTCCAGACGTAAAAATTATTGCCTTAAGCATGAGTGGCACTGGTTTGTTGGTAGAGGAGATGATTAATAAAGCGGGCATTGAAGGTTATTTGCTTAAACATTGTGGTATTGATGAATTAACTGATGCCATTCAAAAGGTATTTGCAGGCGGGCATTATTTTCAACCAACAGTGTTAGATGAATTGTCAAAGCACATTCAACTAAGAATTGATACGGTAGCGGTTCGGCTAACTACAAGAGAAAAAGAAATTATTGCGCTGATGGAAAAAGACTGCAGTAATAAGCAAATTGCAGATGTTTTATACATTTCTGTTAGAACTGTTGAAACCCACAGAAAGAACATTTTCAGAAAGACAGGTACCAATAATTTACTGGGATTAGTAAAGTGGGCCTACGAACATAAGATCCTGTAAAATATACCGTTGCGACGGTATTGTGCAAAATTTGAGCGAGCTTAATTTTGTGATATGGAAAATAAATTTTCAATATTACTTTTAACCAGCTGCCTTATTTTGGCCTTCGGATGTAAAAAAAATGAATCACTTGTTAAAGAGGATTTGGCAAATGATTTGGCACCTTTTTTCACCCCTGGAAAAGGTTTCAGGCATGTTTATACCGTATCAGAGGCTACTGCAGGTTTTGTTTCCTTTTTTCAATCAAAAGATCTTTCTGCAACCGATGATGGCAAATTACATTGGGTGTATGATCGCCATAATCCATTTAGTAAATCGAGGTATTTATACCGGAGCACCATCAATGCCTCAACAGGAGAATTATTACCAACCCAGGGAAAACCCGTAGATAAACTTGCCGACAATTATCAATGGTATAATAATGCGAATGATATAAATAAAGGCGACCGGGTAAATTTTGTTCCGTATACAGGAAATCTTTATTTAAGCTATCAATCGGCTGGCGGTACGTTCAGCGCATCAGGCGATGTGCCCCGATTTGATTATTTGGATTATAGCTTTAATCAACACCCATACATTTACGCCAATGGCGATGTTTATATGTCGTTCTTTGAAACGGGCAGTACAGATATAGCAAGGGTTTACAGCAGAATTACAACCTTCATTTGGCGCAATGGTATCAAATCAAAAGGTGCTGGTATTGCCAGGCAATTGTGGAATTATCGGGATATGGCGATTGATTCCCTTTGGCATAAAGCAATTTCTTTTCCGGCAGGGAATAATGGTGAATCACTAGCCTGCACTTTCGATGAGCACTCCATTTATTTATATGATGATAAAGGCAAAGTGGTGGCTACAACACCATTTGCTGGAAGAAAATTTCCCACAACCGGAGATTCGTACGCTGCCGATATTAAGTGGTATGCCAAAACATCAAAAGATATGAAGAAAGTTACTTTAATGGTTGCAGATGTCGATCGCAAAGAAGCTGTATATTATTATAGTACTTTCAGTATTGATGTTGCTACCAAAAAGATAACTGTTCTAGTTAACAATGCATCAATCGCTAAAACACCACCCATGGACTTTGATTTAGATGGAAATATCTATTATGGAAGTTATCCAGAGCAACAAGGTGCAGTAACAGAGGTGATTAAGGTTAACGCCTCTGGCGGAAAATCGGTAATCGCCACCAATTTTATAGGCAGGCAATTAGTAGAAAAACTTTATGCACTAAACGGTAAGGTTTACATCACTGCGGTAAGCACGGCAACAGTAAAGGGCGAAAACGTAACTCGCCTTACGCTTTTGGAAAGTAATTAGCATGTTTTTTTAAAATAATCCCTATTTCTTCATGAATATCAGATTAATCATTCTCGTTTTATTCTTCTTTGCTACAGGCATTTTCCAATTAATGGGCCAGGATATTTCTGCTGATGCCAAAATCGCAGCAAAGGAAAATAATTTTCAGCCAGCTATTTTGGAACTGACAAACATCATCGCAAAAGATGTAAATAATGAAAAAGCACTTGTAACCCGTGCTAACTGTTACATCAGAACCGGAAATTCGAGTGCTGCACTTACAGATGCTGAAAATGTAATGAAGATCAACCCCAAAAATGCCGAGGCGGTTTTTCTGGCAGCAACGGCAATGATTGGTCTTAAAAATTATAATAAAGCTATCGATTATCTCAATCAGGCATTAACATTAAAACCGAATTGGTTACAGGCATTACAGTTCAGGGGTAAATTATATGCCCAGATGAAAGTGTCTGATTTAGCCATTGCCGATTTAAGCAAAGTCATTTCTGCATTGCCAAATGGTGCTGAAGCTTATTTATTTCGTGGCCAAATGTATGCTCAAAAAATGAAGTTTGTTGATGCCATGAATGATTTTATTAAAGTAACTGAAATTGCTCCATTGGGATCGAAATTGAGTGAGATGGCTAAAGAAGAATTTAAGATAGCTGAAAAGGATTACAATGAGCATGCAAAAATTGGTGGAGCCATTTTCAGATCAACACAATAAACGAAAATCGACGCTGCTTGATGCACCTGTTATTCTCACAATAAAAGATAACCAAATTAAAACCCTATAACATGAAAAAAAGTTACATCATTGCACTATGCTGCCTTTCTATGGCAGCGCCTGCTTCAGCACAGTTTGGAAGGCTGAAAAGCCTGGTTAGCAAAAAAGATAAGCCAGCTGCTGAAACTGCTGAAAATAACACTACAAATAATTCCGCTTCGCCTGTTGAGGAAGAGAAGGAAACCAATATCGCTGGTATTCCTGCAGCAGTAAAAAGCTGGAGCATGGATTATGATAGTAACATCGATTGGTTTAGGCTAAGTCCTACAGGAAGGTTGATAGCGGGTACTAATAACGGACTTTATGGCCTTGATCCCAGTACAGGAAAAGTAGCCTGGAAACACGATTTCTTGAAAAATATTACTAAAACAAATTATAATCCCATCAGTAATTCGCCATTTATAGCCATCGTAACGGGGAGCATGTTTAATATGCAGCAAGTTATTTTAGATGTTAGTTCAGGAAAAATTATTGCCAATACCTCCGAATTGGGAATGAAGATGGTTAATAAAAGATATACTGTTCCATCGATGGGCGGCATCCTATTTTCAGGATATTTAAATAATGCACCTTCGCTGGTTTTTATTGATGCGGCCACAGGCGAAAAAAAATGGGTATTAAGCAAAGTGTTTGATAGCAACAGCGAAGTAATGGTGGCTAAACCACTTGCTGATGGTAAAAATGCATTGTTATTGGCCACTAATAAACGTATTTACAAAGTGGATGTAAACTCTGGAAATGTAATATGGAAGGCAGATTTCAAAACCAATACGGACGAAGGAGTTTTGGCTACCGATTTGGCTGAGGAAGTAGAGGAGAAGGAAAGTACAAAGGCTGATGAGAAAAAAGGTGGTTTCATGAAATCATTAGGTGGCTTAGGTAAAGTTCCGGGATTAGGCGCAGTTGGGAGTGCGGCCGGTGCAGCAAATTCGGCAAGCAAAATGGGTGGAATGGGTGGAAGCATGAAAGATGGTATAGCCGTTTTAGCCGATGCAGCTTATGGTAAATTCTTAATTCTCGATAATCAGCCAGGTGTGGTCTATTATTATTCAAACCAACAAATGTCTGCTTTTAACCTGAGCAGCGGTACGCAAACCTGGCAAGCAGTTAAATTTTCTGATCCAGTAGCGCAGGTATTATATGATGAAAGAGGATTTCTAATTTCAACGGATGATAAGAGAGCAGAATTAATACTCCTGGATTATAAAACAGGTGTAGAAAAGTGGAAACCAGTTACCTTAAGAGGGCGCATTACAGCTTTAAAGTTAAAGGGAAGCAGTTTAGCTATCGCATCAGCGAAAGAGTCGGGGAATAATTTTGTAAATATCATCGATATCAATTCTGGTTCAACCGCTGCTAAATCCGATATGAAAGTATCAGGTTACATTATGGATATTAAGCAGAATAATTCAGGCTTAATATATAGAACCGACCGTGAGCTGAACATTCAGGATCTCGCGACTGGTAAAGATGTTTGGGCAAAATCATTAGCCTATAAAAGAGGTGGAATCGGGATTGATAAAGGCAATACCACTTATTTTTTTGCCGACAACCAATTGTATTTTATGGATAATGAATCTGGAGATTACAAGCCCCTGGGCAAAAGTTTAAAATTCGGGGGCGATGAAACTCCTGCGGGAATTGAATTGCGTGAGAAAGGGATATTAGTGAGTTCTTCGCAAAATATGGCATTATTTGATTGGAATGGAAACCTTATTTACCACATTTATCAAAAGGCACCAGGTACAAGTTTGGCCAATAAGATTATGAACATAACTGCTATGGCAGTTTCGGCCAGCAATTCTGCTGCGCATGGTTTTCAAGCTGGTTTATCCGGACCTAATACCACTTCCTACAACAGCAACATGGCTGCTTCAGATCGTTGGGCTAACTTAGGAAGTGCCGCTTTATCAGATATGAAACGTCGTTTTACGGCTTCGCAAGATGCGCTGAACTATAAAGTTATTTTAACCAATGTTCAAACCAGCGACGATAGTGGTTATGGATTGGTAAGGGTGAATAAGGATACTGGTAAAATAGAAGGAAAAGTAGTGTTGAGCGATAAAAAGCCAGATTACATTGCAGATGATACTGATAATATGGTTTTCTTAAAAGACGGTAATAAAAGCATAATCGGATATAAATTGTAAATCGCTCTCAAAAATTAAATGCCCTTAAGATGGTTCTTAAGGGCGTTTTATTTGATAAGCTTATTTAACTTAAAAATTATTTCTCTACTTCTGCATTAATTTTCTCTTCTGCCAATTCCTTATCTTCCTGAGTAGCCTCCGGTACATCATTTAAAATTTCTGCCTTTGGGTTATATTGCAGATCTACACACATTGGAAAATGATCTGAACCACAACTTTCTAATCTTTTTATCGAACTTAACGTAAAATCTGCAGAGCAAAAAATATGATCTAAAGGAAAACGTAAGAAAAAGTATTTAGCGTTAAAGGAATTAAAGAAACCTCGTCCGCGTCTGGGATCGAGTAAGCCGCTAATTTTTCCAAATAATTCTGTTGTGTAACTCCAGGCCACATCATTTAAATCGCCCATCACAATTACTGGATGTTGGCTTTCTTTCGCTTTATTGGCAATTAATAAAATCTCTTTATCACGCTCTGTTGATCTTGGATTTTCTTGTGGTACAGGAGGTTCTGGATGCAAACAAAACAATTGCACCAATTTACCAGATGGTAATTTAACCAATGTTTGAATTGAAGGAATGTCTTTCTTTACAAGATAATTCACTTGCCCGTCTGTAAGTTCATATTTTGAGTATAGCAACATCCCATAAGTGTTTTCTAGCGGAACTTTTATTTGATGGGGATAATCATTGCTCAGAAAATCCATTTCTTGCTGCCACCACATATCGGTTTCTACCAGTAAAACCACATCAGGCTTACAAGCTGCAATGATGGATAAATATTCATTTGCTTTTCTGTTTTCTTGGTAAACGTTACCGATAAACAACTTCAAATTGGAATTGCCTTTCTCCCCGGTTGAGCTAACAATCTGTTTTTTTCCAAGAACGGTAAAAGGAAATATAAGGTAAACGAGGTATAACAGATTTAGAATAAGTGCTATAAAAACGATTATGTCCTGAGTGGTTTTTGGAAACTCGAACAAAATAATGATGGTGATTAGCGCAACATTCAATATTAATTTCTGTAAACGTGGATATTCGAACACCCTGAATATCCAAAAATCGTGGCGTACAAATGGAACTAATGTAGAAACTACTGTTAATATGCTTAAGTAAAAAAGTACTGCATGCATCAAATTTTGTATCGGTAAACGTACCGGGCGCTTTAGTGTTTAGTTTATAACCGATAAACGCATGCAATGCTTCTTTGTTTGTTTGCTTGATGGAATATTTAACTTCAAAAGATTTTAAGAGATAACAATTACTTAATATTCTATTGATAATGTAATTTTATTACCTCTAAATGATTCAATTTTAATACGCTTAATTCGTATTTTTGCTGAAATGTCCCTTGATAATCTGAACGATAGCGAAGAATTAAGATACCTCGAGCACCTTAAAAGTGGACGAAGGGAAGGTTTTGATTTCATCTACGCTAAATACAGTAAAATGCTGCTGCCTAAAATGCAGCGGATGATTAAACTGAATGAAATTGTAGATGAACTTTTGCAGGATGTTTTTTTAAAGGTATGGTTGAACAGAGCAGATATAGACATTAATAAATCATTCAAGGCCTGGATTTTTACTGTGGCTCAAAATACCATTTATGCATATTACCGCAAACTGGCACTTGATGTGAAAATGCAAAAATACCTTTTGGAAACTTTTGCCGAATTTTACGATCAAACTGAAGATTACATTTTTAATAAAGAACGCGTATCATTATTAAATCAGGCGATAGACAAGCTACCAATCCAACGAAAAGAAATTTTTAAGCTCTGTAAAATTGAAGGTAAAACTTATCAGGAAACTGCCGAAATTTTATCTCTTAGCTCATCTACAGTAAGCAATCAATTGGTTAGCGCAACCAAATATATCAAGCGTTATGTCTTTTTTCATTCTCAGGAATTTATTCTCTTTTGTATCGCTGCTTACTTAAAAAGATAAAAAATAAAAAAAAGTTTAAGCATGGATAGTGTGTTTCTTTCTCTCGAGCATATTATATAATGACAACGATGGAAAAAAACACTTCAAAACCAGAATTATTCGAACAATTTTTAGCTGAAAAGAGCAATGCTGCTGAATTAAATCAACTTTTTGATTATTTCGGTCATGCTGATCAGCAAGAGCTTGAAGATTTAATTGGTACTGAATTGGAGAAAGATGCTGGAGCTGCCCATGTGAATGAACAAGAACACCGCTTAGAAACCATCCATTCGAAACTTGCTAAACAGCTGTTTATTAAACCTGAAGGTAAATTGATCAAAATGATCAGATCAACTGGTATAATTAAAATTGCTGCAACCATTTTAGTAGTCGTTTCAATTGGATTAATCATTTACAAATTTTTGAACCCACCGCAACAAATTGTACCAGGATCAGCTATTGCTACACTCCATTTCGATGGAAAAAAAGCTACGCTTGGAATTGCTAAAAATGGTGTGATTTATCAGCAGCATGGCATTCAAATCAGTAAAAAAGCTGACGGTTCTATTGTCTACATGGCTTTAAATGCCGATTCGGCAACGGCTTCTCGATTAAACACATTGGAAACGCCAAATGGTGGAGCATACAAAATTACATTGGGCGACGGCTCTATTGTAATGCTAAATGCCGGATCAAAATTAATTTTTCCTACAGATTTTCGCGGATCGGAAAGAAAGGTTTTTGTACAAGGGGAAGCATTTTTCAATGTGGCTAAAAATCCGAACAAGCCATTTATTGTAGCCGTTGGCGGAAGCGAGATTAAAGTTTTAGGAACACAATTCAATGTAAGCAGTTATCCTGAAACCGAAGGAATTGAAGCAACTTTATTAGAAGGCAGTATCCAGTTTTCAAATTCGAGTGGCCAGGTAATTTTAAAACCGAATCAACAGGTTTTGGCAGGCTACAGCAAGTTGGATGTAAGAAATGTTTCTGCAGAGGATTTTAATGCATGGACTAGAGGCGAGTTTTTGTTTAATGATGTGCCTTTGGCCGTAGTGATGCAAAAATTAGCCCGCTGGTATAATGTAGAAGTAGACCTGGCTACATTGCCAACGAAAAATCTTTACATCAAAATATCACGCAAGGCTGATATTGATGAAGTACTGGAGAACATTTCCAAAGCCACTGGCAATAAGTTTGATTTAAATGCGAATAAGATTGTATTAGAAGAGTAAGATCCCCGTCGTCGTCAATTAACAACCAACCAAACTAAATTTTTATGACAAACCACTACTTTCGCTTCGTCCGATCGGGATGCGGCTATTTATTAAACTGGTCGGCATTTTTATGCATAGCGATGTTAATTTCGTTAAATGCTGAGGCGCAAACCAACCAGTACAGTTTCACTCAAGCGCCACTTAATACCGTAATTTCTCAAATTTCTCAAAAAACTTCGTACGAGTTTGTGTACGATGCTGAACTGGTGAAAAAGGCCAAACCCATTACTTTTAATTTGGCTACACCCGATATTAGAATTTTGATGGATGCCGTTACAAAAGGTCAGGATTTTACCTACGAAATTAGCAACGGACGAACCATTGTACTGAAAGTTAAAAGTGACAATGTAGAAGAATATACCTTACATGGTATGGTTACCGATAGTATTGGTGGACCACTTCCTGGAGCTTCAGTAAAATTAAAAGGAACTAACAGATATACCACAACAGACGGTAATGGGCATTTTAATATTAATTTATCTAATACTTATAATACCATAGATATTAATTATATAGGTTATTTGTCTGAATTACAAAGGATTGATAGAAGTACAGCTCGAAATATCGTTACTGTTAAATTAAAAAGTAATGCTTCTTTACTAGCCGATGTGGTTGTAAATGGCTATCAATCTTTACCCAAAGAAAGACAAACAGGTTCATTTGCAGTTGTTGATAGTGCAACCTTAAACAGGCAAATTAATCCCGACTTATTAGCAGCCTTAGAGGGTAAAGTTGCTGGTTTGATGTATACCAAAAATCCTAATGGATTGAGTGCAGATCAACCAGTATTAAGAGGTGTTGGTACTTACTCTGCTAATATAGGCACAAGCCCTTTGATAGTGGTAGATGGTTTGCCTTCAGAACTTACACTTGACCAAATTAATCCATATGATGTAGAATCAATTACAGTGTTAAAAGATGGTGCAGCAGCATCAATATATGGATCAAGATCTGGCAATGGCGTGATTGTAATTGCTACTAAAGGTGGAAAAGCAAAGGGTGTTAATATCACTTTAAATGCTGATTTATTTATCACAGGAAAACCTGATATAGATAAAATGCATTACGCATCTACAAGCGATTTGATAGATTACGAAACTGCAGTATACAATACTGAAAGAGCTCGTTTTACCACAACGGAGTCGATGTTTAGTGGCTATGGAAATGTAAATAATGGCACAGTAAAATATTATTCACCGCTTTACGAACTCTATCGTCAGCAAGCTACCGGAGCTATTACTACTAATCAATTAAATAGCACAATTAATCAATTAAGGCAGAATGATTATATAAAAGATTACGTTGATAACGTTTGGCAAAATGAAGTAAGACAGCGTTATAACTTGTCCTTTAACTCTGGTAATGGAAAAAGTAGCAATTATCTGTCACTAAATTATGATGCATCGGATGAGCGCATGAAATATAACAACTCTGAAAACTTTAATATTTATAACAAATCTACGTTTAACTTAAAAAAATGGTTAACCGCTACAATTGGAATAAATGCTTCATATAATACAAGTACAACAAGTAATTTTGATTATGCAAACTATCTGATACAGCCAAGATATGCACAAATCACTGATGCAAACGGAAACCTGGTTTATTCCGACTATGTAAATTTAAATGATGGTTTTAGTTCATCTGGTGCTGTAAATGCAGCGGTAATTTCAACTTTAAAGAATAACAGCAATTTCAAATCATTTGGTTTCAATCTTCTCGAATCGATGCAGGAGGGTTTAACTAAAAGTAAGGCAATTAATTTAAGAACATTTGCAAACTTAAAGGCAAATATTTATAAGGGCTTAAGCTATAGCATGCAGTTTCAATATGAAAATAGAAACGCCGATAGTGAATCATTTTATGATAAAAATAGTTATAGAATGCGTTATGCCTATAATTATTTAACCAGTTATAATGCCGCAACTGGAATTTATACCCGTAATCTACCAGATGGTGGCAGGTATTATCAACTCAATAGAAAAAGTAATAGCTATACCTTTAGAAATCAGTTAAGTTATGATAATAGTTTTGGCAAAGATCAGGAACATAATATTGCTGCAATTGCCGGGGTAGAGATGAGGCAAACGCTTACGCCAAGAACTTTGGAAACCGTAAGGTATGGTTATGATCCGGTTACTTTAAGTTCAACAACTCTCAATATGGCTACTTTGAGTACCGCAGGTATAACAAGTTATATAGGAGGTACGCGTACATTAAGCGCGTTGGCAACCAAGCAAGAGCAAACTAAACACAGATACCTATCCGCTTATAGCAACATGAGCTATACTTTTCAGGGGAAATATAACTTAACCGGAAGTATTCGGGTAGATCAGGCAGACTTGTTTGGTGTAGATCCACAATATAAAAATCGTCCGCTTTGGTCGGTTGGTTTAGGTTGGAATGCTAACCGTGAGGAGTTTCTGAAAAACATAGAATGGTTAAATATGCTTAAGGTAAGAGCTACCTATGGAATAAATGGTAATGTTGATCAAGGCTCATCGCCATATTTAACGGCAACATTAAGAAATGATGTTTTATTCCCTTCGCTTCAATACACCAACATATCAACACTCCCTAATCCTAAACTGCGTTGGGAGAAAGTTGCCTCAACTAACTTTGGTATCGATTTTTCGACCTTTAATAATAGACTAAGGGGTAGTATAGATTTATACAGCAAATACAGTAGCGATTTATTGGTAAGTACAGAATTAGATCCAACAGTAGGAGCAATATCCAGAGTGCTCAATAATGGTGCATTAAGAAACAGAGGTATTGAATTAAACCTTACAGGCGATTGGTACAAAACAACGGATTTAACATTTAGTTCGCAATTTGTAATTGGCTTTAACAAAAATAAAGTGATGGAAGTTAATACTGCTGCTCAAAATGCTTATTCATATGTAGGTGCACCAACTAATTACTTTTTTATCAATCAACAATTTAATTCTTTATATGCTTACCGATATGGAGGTATGACAAATGGTTATCCATATTTTCTGGATGAAAATGGAAATTCTAACGTTACCTTCAACGCTACAGGTGTACCAACAGCAGTAAAAGATATCACCAATACAAACGCTATTGTAAACATGGGATCTTTAACTCCATTATATTCAGGATCATTTAGCCAAAGGGTTAGCTATAAGAGCTTCGAATTGAGCGCAATGTTGGTTTTCTCGGGTGGTAATAAATTGAGAAAAGATGTAACAGATTTATCATCGAACACGGTTTACGATCAGGATATTACGCAAAGATGGACAGCTACTACAACCAGCGAATTACCGCGTCTATATGTTGATTATGCCAACTCGGCATTAAATTATGCATCCACCTTGAGTTCTTTATGGAAATATTCTGATGTTCAGGTACTAGATGCTTCTTATATCAAGCTACGTAATATCATACTATCTTATAATTTACCTCAACAAGTTAGCCGTTTAATTCACGTTAGTAATGTTCGTGTATCAGGTCAGGTTAACAATGTATGGTATTGGAGTGCAGCAGGTGATGATATTGATCCTGAAACTTATTCTGCTAATTCTGGCACCAGATCATTACAAATACCTAAAACATTCATTCTTGGTCTTAATGTAACTTTCTAATTAAAAGATGAAAAAATATTCATACATCATAGCAATATTACTAGTAGTTCTGGTAACTGGCTGTAAAAAATATACTGATATCACTCCAACAGGTTCCATAGTAGTAGAAACCGCTGAGGATTATTACAAACTGGTTTCTTTACCAAATAGAGCTTATCCGATTAATAACTTTCAATATTTAGTTGATGATCAATGGATTAGGGAGTCTTATGTAATTGGTCAAAAAAAGAGCATCGACATCATTAATTTTACTTTTGATGATACAGATGCCCGTACTAATTTGCTATCAGGATCATCCTTTTATAATCAAACCTATTCTTACATTAATCGATGGAATACAGTCATATCACTTGTAGATGGAAGTAAAGGTGATGATAAAATAAAGCAGTTGGCTAAAGCTGAAGCTAAAATTTACAGGGCCTTTGATCATTTTATGTTGGTGAACGTGTATGCGAAAGCATATGATCCGGCTACTGCAGCTACAGATGGTGGCATTTGTATAATGGACAAATATGATCTTGAAGCAAAACCAATTAAATCAACTGTTGCTCAGGTATACGATTTTATTCAAAAGGATATTGAAGAAGCACTTCCTTATCTTCAAAAAGTACCTATTGATCCATACCATCCTTCTTTAGCATTTGCTTATGGTTTAAAAGCTAAAATTCATTTATTTAAGCATGAGTTTTCTTTGGCTAAGGAAGCTGCTCAAAAATCACTAAGCTATAATAATACGATATATGATTTAGTAGCATATAGCAAATTAGGTGGGCCTAGTACGCTACCTGTTTTAGCAGGAGAAAATCAAGAAGTACTAAGCTTCATGTATATGACTGGATATACGGAAATGAGTTTTGCCTACACATGTATCATTAGCCCGGAATTGGTTAAGCTTTTTGGAACAAATGATGCAAGATTTAATCTGTTTATGAATACCACAAGTACAAGTTTACTTGATCCAGGTGCTGGAACTGCATATTTTAGTGTTAACTACACAAAATTCTTTTATCCAACAGTTGGTATGAAAACCACTGAAGTATATTTGATGTTAGCGGAGTGTTATGCCCGGGAAGGCAACCTTTTAGAAGCCATGGGTATAATAAATCAATTAAGGGCTAAACGTATTTTAAGTGGTACAATTGCCCTTACATCGCCAGGAACTATAAAAGCAACTATGAACATTATTATCGAAGAAAGAAGAAAAGAATTGCTTCTTGGATTTCATCGTTTCTTTGATTTGAAAAGATTAAACAATGAGCCTGATTATGCCAAAACAGTTACTCATACTTTTCCTATTGTGAATAAAACTGTTCCTCAAGTTACCTATTCTCTGAGCCCTAATTCAAGATTGTATATCATTCCGTTCCCATCGGGAGCAATGAAACTCAACCCTAATTTAAGATTAAACACCAACGAAACCCTTCCGTTTTAAGATGAATTTTAAACAAATTTTATTTCCGATTTCAATTGCGCTCTCGCTAACAGCATTTGGTCAGAAACCTGTTGCCAAACCAGATAGTACCGCGAAAAAAGCACCAATGGATTACAATAAAGTAATTCCAGCAACTGCTATTGGGCAAGATGGACTTTTCAATGTTCGGCAAGTTGATCAAAAATGGTTTTTCGAAGTTCCGGATAGTTTACTGGGGCGTTATTTGTTAGCCGTAACCCGGTACATTAGTACGCCGCAAGGCTTTGGGAGTTTTGGTGGCGAAAAGGTAAATGAGCAAACGCTTTACTTTCAGAAGGGAAATAATAACAACCTTTTTTTAAAAGGGGTTATCTATCGCCAGGAAACCAAAAATACAGATGGGCCGATTTATCAAGCAGTAATGCAATCGCAAGAGAGTCCGATTGTAGCGAGTTTTGATATTAAAGCCAAAAATCCGATAACGGGCAATTATGTAATTGATGTTACCGATTTCTTTAAAAAAGATATCCCGGTGGTATCTATTTCTGCAGAGGAAAAAACATCAAAAAAGTTAAATAGCTTAGCCGATGACCGCTCATTTATTGAACGCGTTACTTGTTATCCGATCAACACAGAAATTAAAACAACCAAAACTTACGCCAGTTCCGGGTTGGGAATTCCTGCTGGTGCATTAACCGGGGCAGTAACTTTACGGTTGAATACATCCATTATTCTGTTACCAAAAATACCAATGAGAAAGCGTTTATCTGATGAGCGTGTGGGCTATTTCAATAACAAATACATTCTGTTTGATGAAGATTACCAAAGAACGCAAACCAAATATTTGGTGCAGCGATATCGTCTGGAACCTAAAAAGGAAGATATGGCTAAATATAACAGGGGTATTTTGGTAGAACCGAAAAAGCAAATCGTTTATTACATTGATCCGGCAACGCCAAAAAAATGGCGGCCTTATCTCATTAAAGGAATAAACGATTGGCAAAAGGCATTTGAGCAAGCTGGATTCAAAAATGCCATTATTGGTAAAGAATGGCCTTCGGCAGATACTACAATGAGTTTGGAGGATGCCAGATTTTCAGTAATCAGATATTATGCTTCTGAAACGCCTAATGCTTACGGACCCAGAATTAGTGATCCTCGTAGTGGGGAAATAATGGAAAGCCATGTCGGTTGGTATCACAATGTGATGAAACTGGTTCATAATTGGTACATGATTCAAGCTGGTCCGTTAGATAAAAGGGCGCAAAAAATGCAGTTTGACGATGAACTGATGGGGCAATTAATTCGTTTTGTTTCTTCGCATGAATTGGGCCATACATTAGGTTTGAGGCACAACATGGGCTCCAGTAGCCAAACGCCTGTAGAAAAACTTCGCGATAAAGCCTGGGTAGAAAAAAACGGACATACCGTTTCCATTATGGATTATGCCCGGTTTAACTACGTGGCGCAGCCAGAAGATAAGATTTCGCCCGTAGGAATTTATGCCAGAATTGGTGCCTACGATAAATGGGCAATTAATTGGGGCTACCGTTATTTTGATGGCGAGAAGGATGAGTATGCTGAAGAGAAACTGCTGTCAAAAATTACTACTGATTCTTTAAATAAAAACCCAAAATTGTGGTTTGGAGGAGAGGGTAAAGATGAAGATCCGAGAAGTCAATCAGAAGATTTAGGCGATGATGCCATTGTTGCAAGTGATTATGGAATTAAAAACCTTAAAAGGGTAGTGGCTAATTTAATTCAATGGACTTATGAGCCTGGAGATCAATATGATAATCTGGAAGAATTGCATAAGGAAGTGGTAAAACAATATAGCCGTTATTTATACCATGTAATGAAAAATATTGGCAATCGTTACGTAACCAAAAGAAGTGTAGATGAGAAAGGTGTGGTTTATGCCGAAGTTCCAAAAAAGAAAGTTAAAAGTGTTGTAGATTATGTAGGCCGCCAGGTTTTCGAAGCACCACTTTGGATGTATCCTGCGGAAATAGCAAAGTATATTGATTTGAAACCTATGGAACAGATATCTGATCAACAATCTCAGATGTTAAATATGTTCTTAAGTGCTGGTATGCTTTACAATTTAAGCCAAAAAGCTTTAACCTCATCAGATCCATATCCTGTTAGTGAATTTCTTGCCGATTTACAACCAACCGTTTGGAAGAAGCCATCGCTTGATATCCAGCAAAATACTTACTTAAGAAGTTTGCAACGTTCGTATGTAGAAAAAGTAGGCATGTTAATTAATCCGAAGGATGTTACGGATGGAAAAATGATGAGTAACGCCCAACGCAGTGATGTGAGATTGGAAGCTATTGCACATCTTAACTCCATTAGAAAAAAGGTAGAGGAGTTAATCCCACAAACATCTGGAATCGATCAGTTACACCTGAAAGATATACGTACCGAGATTGATAAAATATTGAAGAAAACAACCTTAAATCCATAAAAAATGAAGAATTATATATTAGCGATATTCCTTGTTATTGGCATGGTGAACGCAAATGCTCAAGTTAAAACATCAGCACAAGAAGTGGCGCCAGAATTGGTTAAGCAAAGAGAAGAATTAAAAACATTAATCATTACCAATTACTTAGGCATTAAAAACAGTTTGGTAGTGTCTGATTCTAAAAAAACTGCAGCTACTGCATCAGAATTTTCGGCAAATTTTGGCAAGTTTAAATTCAAGAAATTGACTTTAGAAGAGATGAACGCTGCAACTACAGCTCGTAAAAGCATTAAGGAATTGGCAGATAGTATCGCAATTGCGCCTTCTATTAATGAACAACGGAAATTGATGGAAAAATTATCTGAAAAATTTTGGGTAATTATTGATAAGGTTAAACCTGAAAACATGCCGCTTTATCAGCAAAAATGCCCAATGATGGGAACAACCTGGGTAAGTAATGAAAAGAAAATTGAAAACCCATATTATCCTAAAAATATGCTCACTTGTGGTGAAGTGATTGCTGAAAAGTAGTATAAAGATTTTAAATAATAGTTGATGATTGATTGCTGCAAGATGACGGATGTTTCTTGCAGCTTTTCAATTTTTGAGCAATTCTACACAATCATTCCTCGCCAACTCAATAAAGCATCACTCAACCGCTATATATACTTTCTGTGAAGAATAGTTTATTTATCTTTGGTTTTCTAAAAGATTATCCAGAGAATATTAATGAATGAGATTGGTAAATTACTTAGCACAATAATCGCTGAAGATCGGGTTAAAACAAGATTGATCGATCTGGTTTCATACGCTTCTGATGCTGGATTTTATTATTTAAGACCAAAAGCTGTCGTTCAGCCAATTTCCATTAATGAAATTGTATCTCTTTTTGGTTTTTCTCAACAACATCAAATTCCGATTACCTTTCGTTCTGCAGGTACAAGTTTATCCGGGCAATCAGTTTCTGATGGTATTCTGGTCGATTTAAGTCAGTATTGGAATCTCGTTAGAGTCGAAAATGGAGGAGATCAAGTCCGCGTACATCCAGGCGTAACCGGATCTGTAGTAAATTCGGAACTGAAGAAATACAGTAAAAAAATAGGACCAGATCCGGCAAGTATCAATTCTGCCATGATGGGCGGAATAATTTCGAATAATGCCAGCGGAATGTGCTGCGGCGTAAGCAAAAACTCCTACCATACTTTAAAGTTTATCAAATTTGTATTGCCAAATGGCAAACAATACACAACAGAGCAACCGCTTGATTATAATCGTTTTCAAGATGAGTGCCCCGAAATTTTTGAAGGGTTGGTTTCACTCAAAAACCAGATCATTTCAAATCAGGAAATTTTTTATCTGATTCGAAGTAAGTACAAAACAAAAAATACTGTTGGTTACTCGGTTAATGCATTTATCGATTATGAGCATCCTTTAGATATTTTAGCACATGTATTGGTTGGTGCAGAAGGAACATTGGGTTTTATAGCTGAAGCTGTAATGAATACAGTTCCTGATTATCCCTTGAAAACCACTGCTTTATTATATTTTCCAAACATCTTTGCTGCCTGTAATGCCATTTTGCCCTTAACAATTTCTGGAGCTGAAGCAGTTGAATTGATGGACCGGGCATCTCTGCGTTCAGTTGAAGATATAAAAGGTGTTCCTTCGATATTAAAATCTTTACCTGCCGATGCAGCAGCACTTTTGGTAGAATATCAAGATCATAGCCAGGCAGCGCTTGATGCTAAATCCGATCAATTTTTAGCAGTAGCGGATCAATTGGAACTTCTGTTGGTTCCTGAGTTTACCAATGATCCAATAGAACAGGCTTTTTTATGGAAAATTAGAAAAGGAATGTTTCCTTCAGTGGGCTCAGTTAGGGCAAGTGGAACTACTGTAATTTTAGAAGATATTGCTGTTCCTGTGGCCGAATTAGGTAATGCAATTTTAGATTTACAATCTCTTTTTGCTAAATATGATTATGAGAACGCTATAATTTTTGGTCATGCAAAAGATGGAAATATTCATTTTGTAGTTACCCAGGCTTTTGATACTCCAGCAGAAATAACCCGTTACGATAACTTTTTAAAAGAGGTAGTTTTTTTAGTAACGGAGAAATATAAGGGTGCTTTAAAAGCCGAACATGGAACTGGCAGAAATATGGCTCCATTTGTAGCTACGGAATGGGGAGATGGAATTTATCAGGTAATGAAATCTCTTAAACACCTGATCGACCCAAGCAATCTTTTAAATCCAGGTGTAATTATAAATGAGGATAAAAGTGGTCATATCAAAAACTTAAAAGATTTACCTCAAGTAGAAGAGGAGGTTGATAAATGTATGGAATGTGGGTTTTGCGAATATAAATGCCCAAGTAGAAACATCACTTTAACCCCTCGCAGAAGAATTGTTGTAAGAAGGGAATTACTAAAACTCAAAAGAAATAATGAAAAGCTAAGCTATAAAACGCTGCTTGATGAATATCAATACGACGGTTTGGATACATGCGCTGTCGACGGACTTTGCGCCACTGCTTGTCCGGTTGATATAAATACAGGCTCATTGGTAAAAAGATTACGCCGGGAAAATCACAGCAAATTTGCTAACGGCCTTGCATTAACAATTGCGAAAAATTTTGGAACTGTAACCTCAGTAGTGAAGTTTGGGATAAATATGGCATCTGGCATTAATTCTGTTTTTGGCGCAAACGCAATGACTAATCTTACAAAGGGATTTAAAAAAGTAATTCCTGCGGTGCCATTATGGTCTAACCAGATTAAGCCAACACATTCGTATAGCCAATACCAACATAAGTTAACGGCTGCCAGTGCACCATCGGTAGTATATTACCCTACCTGTATCAGCAGAACCATGGGCGGCACTTTAGAGGGGCAAAAAAATATCATCGAAACTTTTATTGCGGTTTCTACAAAAGCTGGTATCGATTTCAAAATTCCTGATAATATTGCAGGCACTTGCTGCGGACAAATTTTTTCATCAAAAGGTTTTAATGATGCTTTAAGATTTACCGTAAATGATACAGTGAGTAAACTATGGGAGTGGAGTGGACATGGAAAAAGTCCGATTGTGTTGGATATTACCTCCTGTACGTACACATTGCAAGAGTGCAGACCTTCATTAACCGATGAAAATAAAAAGAAATTTGATGCCCTTACCATTATCGATAGTGTAGATTATATTCTAGATTATTTGCTTCCAAATGCGACCATTTTGAAAAGGAAAGAGAAAATCGCATTACACCCAGTATGTTCGTTACAAAAAATGGGGCTTGAAGGGAAGTTTGTTAAAATAGCAAATCAGCTGGCTATTGAAGTAATGATGCCTGTACACGCAGGTTGTTGTGGAATGGCTGGCGATAGAGGATTTTTATTTCCTGAATTAACGGCATCAGCTACATTTCCTGAAGCAAATGAAGTGAAAAAAGAAAAGTATGATGGTTATTATTCTTCGGGGAAAACATGTGAAATTGCTATGTCTGAAGCGGTAGGGAAAAACTACGAATCTATCGTATATATGCTTAATGAATGTATCTAAAATAATTGCCAATAGATGAAGCTTCTGCAATACTTATCAATCACTATTATATCTTTTCACAGTCTTTCATCTACAGCCCAGGTTGAGCAAGATGGACCATATATTTCTCGTTCTGGAACTAGGATTATTTCTCGTTATGTTTTAAATGATGTAAGCAAAACAGATACTTTAAATGAAAAAGATTCTATCCAGGTTCGTTTTGCCAAACATAAAGATTGGGATTTTAGCTTTAAGCTTCGTTCCAAGCATATAATACAGCGATCTAGCTATAGAGCAGTTGACAAAATGCTGGTGCTTTCCGATATCGAAGGTGAATTTGAAGCATTTAGAGCTTTGATGATTGCCAACCAAGTAATTGATGAAAAGTTTAATTGGATTTTTGGTAAAGGTCATCTGGTGATTTGTGGTGATCTTTTTGATCGAGGCAAAGAGGTTATTCCGTATTTGTGGTTGCTTTATAAATTAGAAGATGATGCCATTAAAAAAGGTGGTTTTGTTCATGTGCTGCTTGGCAATCATGATATAATGAACATGGCAGGTGATTTACGCTATTTAGCGCCAAAATACCTAGCTTCAGCTAAATTATTAGGATTGGAATATGAAAAACTTATTGCAGAAGATACCGAAATTGGGCAGTGGTTAAGAAGCAAAAACGCAATTGAAAAAATTGACGATAAACTTTTTCTTCATGCAGGAATTTCTCCAGAAATTAATGCTACTCAACTCTCTTTGCAAAAAATAAATAATAAATGTCGAAGTTATTTCGGAATTCCTACGAAAAAGCTTGATGAAGAAGGCACTAAATTCATGAGCAGTAATGGTCCATTTTGGTATAGAGGTTATTTTGGAGATGACCGAACTAACGTTTCGACTATAGATTCTACGTTGAAAAAATTTGGAGTAAAACAAATTTTGGTTGGCCATACCATAACCGAGCAAAATATTGCCGCTTATTACAATTACAAAGTTATTGGAGTTGATGTAAACCATCATAAAGGCAATCGAAAAGCGATATTTTTTAATGGCAAACAAGTTTTTGTAGTGGATGATAAGGGCAATCGTAAACTGCTGGATATCGGTGATAAAAATTAAATCAACCTTTTCTGCTTTCTTTCTTCTTACACACAGCAGCATTTTGGTACGAAGTCTTATCGTGACTAAAACAAAAAAGCAGATCCGAAAATCTGCTTTTTGATAGTGTTTAAATCGTCCCGTTGATTTAATTCTAACTAATGTAAATATAGATCAATGATGGTTATGCTGTAAGGGTAAAATCACCCTAAAATTTATCTTTTTTCTGTATTATTTCATTTACGGATACGTGAATTAATTCTATTGTTGCAGAAAATCCCATTCGCAATAATATAAAACGACAAGCATAAGTTATAAATACACATCGTTGACTGAAAAAATAATCTGATCACGTACCTTTGTCATACTAACTGATATTAATTCATCCTATCTTGATTCTACGAAGCAAAAAAGCTATCGCGTTAAATATTACATATTTTTTCTTGGGAGAATATTTTTCTGATGCTTTGCGCACCACGCTCACTGTTTTGTTTCCCATCATTATTTTCTTCTATCTCGGTAATCAAGAGGCTGCAACCGGGATTGGTGTAGGGGCATTGTTAATTAGTTTAACTGATTTGCCCGATAACCGATTGAATAAATTAAAGAATGCTTTAATAAGCATTGCGGTTTTCTTTTTAACCACTTTTCTGGTTTCTCAAATTTTGGTTTTTCAGCTTTGGGCGGCTATTGTGATTACATTTTTGGCTCTCCTATTTTCCATGTTTGCTGTTTATGGCCAAAAAATGGGTTTAATAGGCACCATGGCATTAATCGTTTGTACATTTGTAATGGGATTGCATCCCGCTAGACCACTTTATTTTAGTGGTTACATGTTAGTTGGTGGCGTTTGGTACTATCTGGTTAGCGTAATTCAAACATTAATGAGGCCATACCGATCATTAAATCACGCCATTTTTGAATGTTTACTGGCCAGCGCTGCTTTTTTAAAAGTGAAGGCTAAAAATTATGATCCAACGCTACAATTGGATCATCAACAAAAGGAAATCATTAAATTACATATTCGCGTAAACCAAAAACATGAGTTGATTCGCAATTTGTTGTTAACTGATCGTTATGCAATGGATCCAAGCAATAGAAAAGGCAGGATACTTTTGGATAGGGCAGGCTTGCTAATAGATTTGTATGAGCAACTTAATGCCGTACATTTCGATTATGAATCTATTCGAAAATCTTTATCTAAAGGTAAAAGTTTGGTGCTTATTGCTGGTCTTATCCGAATCCTTGCTGAAGAAATCGAAGATCTTGGGAGGCATGTACGTTCCGTAAAAAATATCGAGTCACAATCTAAAATCAATTCTAACTTCACCGCTGATCATGCTTCATTGGTTGCTGAAATGGCTAAATTAGATGATCATCAAAAAGATTTTGTTCGAAATGTGATTTCCAATATTGATGAGATTGCAAAAATTATTACTTCTATTCGCAAAAGTGATCTTGATAGCATTCATTTACCATCAAAAGAAATAATCGAATATCCACTTTTTATAAGTTCCGATCGTTTTTCTTTGAAAGACCATTTAAGTTTAAAATCTCCAATTTTCAGGTTTTCACTTCGCATGGCAATTTGCTTTCTTTTTGGATTCATATTAATCTATCAACTTGAAGCCAGTAGATACAGTTATTGGCTTTTTTTAACTTTGGTAATTGTGGCCAGACCAAAATTTTCCATTACTTGGAAAAGGAATTTTCAGCGGTTGAAAGGGAGTTTAGGAGGAATTGCAATTGGGCTCTTGTTGATTTATTTTATAAAAAGTCCAGCTGTATTGTTGAGTATTTCGGCTGTATGCTTACTTGGGTTTTATGCGTTTAACCGCATTAACTATACCTTAAGCGTAATGTTTATCACACCTGCGGTTATCCTTACTTTGGGCAGTTATCATGGTCACTTCGATCACATTGTTCACGATCGAATATTATTTACGCTGATTGGATGCGCCATTGCAATTATTGCCACATATCTTTTTCCTATTTGGGACAGTAAACAACTTCACCAAAAAATTAAGGAAGCTGCAGATGCAAGTTTAAAGTATTTCTTAATTTCAATCGATAAGTTTCAAAACCACAACGAAAATATGGCTAGAATGGCTCGTAAAAATGCGAATTTGAGTCTCTCTGCTTTATCGGAATCCATTGAATCTGCCAGTCAGGAGCCTTGGCAATCCAATATCAAGATTGAATATCTATATCAGGTTCAGGTAACCATTTATAAAATCAACGCGATGATTACTTCGATTTATTTAACCGGAGAGCGAATTGATTTAGATAATAAAAATGAATTGATGAAAAATATTGTTGGGAATTTGCAGCTGAAAAATGAACATCCTGTTGTTTTAGAAAGTGATCAAAATTCATCCAACACTTACCGCTCTCAAGATCTTCTCCAACAAAAGCTAAGAGATATCCATATTTTATCTTCAGAATTAACAGCAGAATATCATTTGAATCATTAATTATTAGGCTTCTTTTAATTTTTACATCTCTGTGCTTTTTCCGATAAACAGATCGTGAAAGGATTTGTTATTATTACATCTTAAAGCAAAATAATGGATTTACAATTAAAAAATAAGACAGCTTTTATCAGCGGATCAACTGCTGGAATAGGATATGCAATAGCAGAAAGTTTATTAAAGGAAGGCGTTAAAGTAATTATCAACGGACGATCGCAAGATACTGTTGATGAAGCCATTGCGCAATTAAAGAAAGATACCGGTAATCAATCGGTGAGCGGAATTGCCGCAGATTTTTCTAAAGCCGAAGAGGTATTGCATTTAATAGAAAGTTTACCAGATATCGATATTTTAGTAAACAATGCTGGAATTTTCGAGCCAAAAGCTTTTGAAGATATCAAAGATGAAGATTGGTTTAGGTTTTTTGAGGTAAATGTGATGAGTGGCATTCGGTTATCACGTGATATCTTTCCGAAAATGTTAGCCAAAAATTGGGGCAGGATCATTTTTATTTCCAGCGAATCGGCAGTTTTTATTCCTGATGAGATGATCCATTATGGAATGACAAAAACGGCCCAACTTGGCGTAAGCAGAGGGTTAGCCGAATTGAGTAAAGGCACAAATGTAACTGTTAATTCAATTCTTCCCGGACCAACAAAATCAAAAGGTGTTGGAGGTTTTATAGAAGATTTAGCAAAAAAAGGCAATATCAGCGTGGCTGAAGTTGAAGATGACTTTTTTAGAAATATGCGGCCTACTTCCTTGATCCAGAGATTTTTAGATGTTAGCGAAATTGCGAATGCCGTTACTTATTATGTGAGTCCGTTGGCATCTGGCACAAATGGTGCAGCAATAAGGGTAGAAGGCGGTTTAATCCGCTCAATATTGTAATTTTAAATAGATAAATAAATAATCATAATTATGAGTACTGAAAAAGCCATTTTAGCTGGAGGTTGTTTTTGGGGCGTTGAAGAATTGATTCGCCAGCAACCTGGTGTAGTTTCGACTGTTGTGGGGTATACCGGTGGTGATGTTGCAAATGCTACATACCGCAATCACGGAACACATGCTGAAGGAATTGAAATAGAGTTTAATCCCGAAGAATTATCTTATCGAAAACTATTGGAATATTTTTTTCAAATCCACGATCCGACTACAAAAAATCGTCAGGGAAATGATGTGGGCACATCCTACCGGTCGGCAATTTTTTATGAAAACGATGCTCAAAAAAATACCGCCAATGAGCTGATTGAAGAATTGGAAAATTCTGGAAAATGGCCTGGTAAGTTTGTTACTGAAGTGGTGCCTGCTGGTGATTTTTGGAATGCTGAAGAAGACCATCAGGATTACCTGCAAAAGGTTCCGTATGGTTACACCTGCCATTTCGAAAGACCAGATTGGAAATTAGATTAAATATAGAAATGAGTTTGCATTTGCAAGCTCATTTTTTTTAGGATATTTTTTCTACTCATATACCTAGCAGATATAGTGGATTCTTATTACTAATTTTATATCTATAAAACCAAATCACATGAGAACAATAAAATTATTAACCAGTCTGTTTTTGCTAGTTGCTACATTCAACACCACAAAAGCACAAACTACTGCTGCAGAGGTGGCTAAAGAATGGGAGCGAGCTAAGGCTTACACCAAAGAGTATTTAGATGCCATGCCAGAAAAGGATTATGGCTATAAGCCAACGCCCGAAATGAGATCTTTCGCTGATCAAATGTTGCACCTTGCTGCAGATAATTATGTTTTTACTGCCGCTGCGCTAGGAAGTAAATCTCCGGTAGGAATGGATGAATTGGAAAAAACCAGCGATAAAACTAAAGCAGCAGTAACTAAGAATGTTGTAGATAGTTACGATTTTGCAATTGCAGCCATAAAAAAAATGAGCACTAAGCAATTAAATGAAAAGGTAAAACTTTTTGACCGTTTTGAACTTTCGAGAGAACAAGCATTTGAAAAAGGATTTGAGCACCAAACGCATCACCGTGGTCAAACAACCGTTTATTTGCGGTTGGCAGGAACTAAACCTCCGCAAGAAAAATTATTTTAGCATAAAAACAACGAAGCCTTTCGAAATTTGAAAGGCTTTGTTGTTTTTATGCTTGTGATGGATTGATTTTTTGAACTTTCTTTTTGTACGACCAATAAAATACAATTGGATAAACGAAAAGATTAAAAAGTGTGTTTGTAATTAAACCGCCTATTACTACAATGGCTAAAGGTTTAGAAGCTTCAGATCCAATTCCGGTCGATAAAGCAGCTGGCATTAATCCGATTGCAGCCATTAAAGCGGTCATTAACACAGGTCTAAACCTGCTGGCAATTCCATCTCTCATTGCGTCAGTAAATGTCCATGTTTCATGGTGCTTTAATTCGGCAATATTTGTTTTAAATCTGGTAATCAGAATTACGCCATTTTGAACACAAATTCCAAACAGTGCAATAAAACCAATTCCTGCTGAAATATTAAAGTTAACGCCGGCAATTAACAGTGCTAAAATTCCGCCAATCATTGCAAATGGAACATTGTTTAACACCAATAACGCATCTCTAAAGTTTCCAAAAAGCACAAACAGAATGAAGAAGATTAATAACAAACTTACGGGAACGGCTTGTGATAATCGGGAAATGGCTCGTTGTTGATTCTCAAAATCTCCGGCCCATTCTAATTTGTACTCTTTTGGAAGTTTTATTTGTGCATTTACTTTTTGCTGTGCTTCGGCAATTACACTGCCCATATCTCTACCACGGATGGAAAATTTAATAGCGCCATAACGTTTATGTTTATCCCGGTAAATCATACTCGGGCCAGTAATTTTTCTGATGCTCGAAATTTCGCCCAATTGTACATTCGAACCTGAAAGTGTAGGAATACGAAGTTTGCTGATCGAACTTTCATCATTTCTAAAATCTTCCGGATAGCGAATAATAAGATCGAACTTTCGCTCGCCTTCATATATTTGCGTGGCTGCTTTACCGCCAATTGCCATTTCAATTACAGCATTGGCATCAGCAGTACTCACCCCATAAAGTGCCATTTTTTTCTGATCGAGATTAATCTGTAATTCTGGTTGACCAAGATTTCTTAAAATTCCCAAATCTTCAATGCCATCAACAGTTTTTAAAATCTTTTCGATTTTTTCTTCCTCACGCTCTATAAATTCAAAATCTTCCCCAAACATTTTCACTACGATAGAACCCTTCACTCCAGAAACCGCCTCTTCTACGTTATCAGAAATCGGTTGAGAGAAATTGAGGCTAATGCCCGGAAAACTCTTAAGCTTTTCCTGCATGCGTTCAATCAGTTGTTCTTTGCTTTGCTTACGCTTCCATTCTTTGCGTGGATAAATATCTACATGAAATTCCATGTTGTAAAAGCCTGTTGCATCAGTTCCATCATTCGGTCGGCCAGTTTGCGACATTACCTGCTTTACTTCCTCAAAACTTAAAAAGATCTTTCGCATATCATTAGAAAGTTTTTTGGTTTCATCCAACGAAATACTCAACGGGCCAGTAGCCCTTACATAAATGGAGCCTTCATCCAAACTTGGTAAAAATTCAGTTCCTAAAAATTTAAAACTGAAGGCACCAGTTACCAAAATGATGATGGATACAAAAAATACCAATCTTTTTCTGCTGAAACATATATCGTAAAATTTTAAAGTGACTTTCGTCATCCATTCTAAAAAGATGTTGTGTTTGTCTTTTACGTTTCTTTTTAATAAGACACTTGCCATTGCGGGTACTAGCGTGAATGTTAAAATCAGCGCACCCAAAAGGGCAAAACTTAATGTCCAAGCCAGTGGAGAGAACATTTTTCCTTCTACTTTTTCGAAAGTGAAAATGGGCAATAATCCGGTGATGATAATCAGCTTAGCGAAGAGAATACCTTTTCCGTTTTCCATGCAGGCCTTTTTAATGAAACCCAGTTTGCTCATTTTATTAAAACGATCCATTCCAAGTTTTTTGGCTTTCATATCCAGGGTCACGAAGATTCCCTCAACCATCACAACTGCACCATCAATGATGATTCCGAAATCTATCGCACCCATGGATAGCAAGTTCGCAGGCATGCCTTTTAGTTTCAGACAAATAAATGCGAATAAAAGTGCCAATGGAATAATAATCGACACGATGAGTGTTGTACGCCAATCGGCCATGAAAAGAAATACAATCAGGGTTACAAATATGATTCCCTCAAGCATATTTCCCATCACGGTATGTACCGAATAATTCACTAAATCTTCCCGATCGTAAAAGGCTTTTATTTTTACATCATCAGGTAAAATACTGTTGTTAATGACCTCGATTTTTTCTTTTAAACGGGCAATAACCTCACTCGGATTACCACCTTTGCGCATCACCACAATGCCTTCCACCACATCTGGATCATGGTCTCTGCCCACTTGTCCCAGTCGTGGCAGTGCCGATTCTGCAACTTCCGCAATGGTTTTAACGTAAATTGGTGTTCCGTTTACATTATCAACTACCACATTTCTAATTTCATCGATATTATTGAGCACACCAATTCCACGCACAACGTAGGCTTGTCCGCTTTGAACAATTACATCGCCACCCACGTTAATGTTGCTTTTGGAAACCGCCTCGAAAAGCTCGGTAGCCGTTACACCATACTGAATCGATTTTTGGGGATCTACAGTAATTTGGTATGTTTTTACCTCGCCACCAAAACTAACTACATCAGCAATACCCGAAACAGACAATAACTCCCTTTGAATAACCCAGTCTTGCAAAGTTTTCAGCTCGCGAACCGATTTTTGGTCGCTGGTAAGTGTATATCTGAAAATTTCTCCGGTTGGTCCGTAAGGAGGTTGTACTTCGGGTTGAATACCTTCTGGCAAATCAGCTTCATCAAGGTGGTTATTCACCTGCACCCTTGCTTCTGCATAATCAACATCATCCTCAAAACTTAGTTTAACAATGGAAAGTCCAAATAGGGAAGAAGATCGGATGCTGGTACGTTTTTCAGTGGGATTCATGGCAATTTCCAGCGGGCGACTCACGAATTTTTCTACCTCTTCGGCACTTCTGCCTGGCCATTGCGTAATTATAGTGATGTTGGTATTGGTTACATCAGGAAATGCATCTATGGTAGTGTTTTTGAAACTTAAATAACCAGCCAGAATGAGGATGAAAGTGGCAAAAAAGATGAAATATTTATTCTTCAGCGCAAAGCCGATTATGCTTTTGATGAATTTATTCATAATAAAAATCTAAAAGATGAGTGGGGTTTTACTGGGTTTTTAAGTTTTCGAATAGAAAAACTTGCTTCGATGCAATTACACGATCGCCAGCCTGAACACCTTTGCTGATAAAAATTCTGTTGGCCGTTTTACGTCCAATTTCTATTTCTTGAATACGCACTTTATTATCGTTACCCAAAAGCAACACGTAATTTTTATTTTCATCAAAAATTACGGCTCTTGAATTTACTACCGGCAAATCAACTCCAGCTCTGGCCGAAACTTTTACAGTACCTAGCATGCCGGGTTTCAATAAAAAGTTTGGGTTTGGAATAATTACTCTTGCATTCATCACCTTGCTGTCTTGATCAATCATATTGTAGATTTTATCAATTTTTCCGTTAAAAACTTTTTCTGGATAGGATAAGGTAGATAAACTCACTTCATCGCCCGGTTTAACACGAGAAATATCAGATTCATAAATATTGATCATCGCCCAAACATTCGATAAATCGGCTACAGTGAATAAACTCTTATCATTATCACTTCGCAATTGCATATTATCATTCACGTTTTTCTCAATTACGAAGCCACTCAATGGCGATTTTATAGCATACAAGCCGGTGCTGCTTCCTCCATTAATTTTTAAAACCGAATTGGCTCTTTTTAATTCTGCCTTTTTTATCTGGTAGTCGTTTTTAGCTTCTTCCAATTCTTTTGCCGATGATAAACCACTTTCATACAGTTGTTCTGCTTGCTTTAATGTTCTATCTGCCGTTTTCAGTTCGGCATTCGCAGTAATAACTTCTTTATCAAAACCGGCCATTTCAGCACTGTTCACAGTTGCCAAAGTTTGTCCGGCGCTCACCTGATCTCCTAAACGTACATTTATGCGATTCACAGATCCGCTAACCATTGGAAAAAGTTCAGATTTGCGATCTTCATTGGCTGTAATCTTCGCAGAGAAAATAATATCTGCTTTGCCATTGGCCTGTTGAACGGTATCAATAATAAGTTTGTTCAATAAAGAATCGGTAACGGCGAATTTTTCAGATTGAGTTTCTATTTTTTTATCGCTACAGCCATAGCCTAAACCTACTGAGGTGATAATTAATCCTTTAATGATATTCTTATGGATGGTTTGCATAGTAATTATTTGAAAATGTTGGCGCCTGTTACGTAGTTTAATTCTTCTCTCGAACTCATTTTCTCGAATTCAAGGTTGTTTATTTGAAGGATGTTCTCTTTATATGATTCGTAGAGATCGAGAAATTCAATCAGGCTGATGTTTCTTTCTCTAAAGTTTTTGATCAGTCCATTAACAATTTTATTAAAGTCACCATTAAAAGAAGGATCAATTTCTGATAGTAGTTTCTCATTTCTTAATGCGGTTTGATAACTGTTGAAAACCTCATTTGAAAGGATTAACTCTTGCTTTTTAATGTTCGAAGTTGCTGCATCAATTCCTACTCTTGCTTTTTTAATTTCGCCCTGATTTCTATTGAATAGCGGGATAGGAATTTTTAAACCAATACCAGTATATTTTTCGGGATAATTGCCTTTTAAATCGTAAGCCAATGAAATTTCCACATCAGGAATGGCCATTGCTTTTTGCAATTTGAGATTGAGCTCATTGTACTCCAGATCGGTTTTTGCAAGTTTTAAATCTGCCCTGTTTGTTCTGGCCGAATCGAGCAGGGTGGAATATGGAATTTGATCCAGTTTAAGGTTTCTTTCTGCGGCAGTTGAAACACTTAATTTTAAAATGGAATTAGGTTCCAGGCCGCAAAGCAAGCGTAAATCTTTATAATGATCTTCTAAATCGTTTATTAGGTTTGCTTGTTCTGATTTTAAGCCAATAATTAAAGATTTTATTCTGATAACATCTTTTAGCGCAACATTTCCGGCTTTTAGTTGTATATCATAAGCCTTTAATAAACTTTCTGTCGATTTAATTTGATCTTCATAAACTTTTACCGACTGTGCAGAAAAATAGGTTTTATAAAAAGTGTTCCTTAGCTCAAATTTGAGTGTGCGCAGTAAATCAAAATATTCTAATTCTGCCAGTTTTATACCTGTTTGAGCAAGCTTTATATTTTTATTTCTTTTTCCGGCTAGTTTAACCAGCTGCGAAATTGAGGCTGCATATTGGCCGTATTCAAATGATGTTTGTAAGAATTTTTTGGTTTCATGATTGTAAAACAGATTTTCATACTCCAGTTCTGGATTGTCAAAAAGCTTTGCGGTAATCACTTCAGCTTTGGCCTGATCTATTTGGTAATTACTGGCCAGCAATTCGAAGTTGTTTTTTAAAAATAAAATCTCCGCTTGCTTTAAATCAAGTTTTAACGAATCGGTTTGTGCAAAGGCAAAATTAGCCGTAACAGCAATTACGAAAATTAGAAAAGTACTTAATCTCATCATGCGGCAAAACTATCCTTGCCGAATTAAATGCGAATTAAATCGAAATTAAAAGCAGATTAAAGTTTAGGTAGAATAATGATGATGGTACTTTTTTCACCATGTGAGGGAGGTATTTCTATTTTGCCTTTGAATAAATTGATGATCTTTTGTGCCATGTACAGACCCATTCCTTCACCTTTTTTTCCAACTTCCTCCGATCTGGTGTAAAACGGTTTGAAAACCTCTTCATGCTCCAACAATGGTATACCTGGACCTTTGTCTGTGATTTCAACTATAAAATTTTCATCCCTTTGCAACAATTTACAGATTACTGCCTGGTTGTTGGAAAATTTAAAAGCATTGGAAATAATGTTATCAAGTACAATTTGCAGCAACACCTGGTTTGCTGATACCATTGGTTGATCATCTTTTAAATTATCAATAATTTCAATTTTTAGATTTTTTTGCTGCTGCCATTCCTCTTGTATCTTAAGCAATAAACTATTGAGCTGAATGGGAAAAAGTTGTGAATTGATCAATTCCATATCCATTTTTGCCAATGCTAGCAATCCAGTGATAATGTGATCCATTTTTTCAGCATCATCCAGTATGGAATGAATTACTTTTTGATAGGCGGTAACATCCCTTTCTTTCGATAACGCAAGTTCAGCAGCCATCATCATTCGCGTAACAGGTGTTCTCAATTCATGCGAGGCATTGGCTACAAAGGTTTTTTGAAGAATAAAAGCCTGTTCCAATTCATTCATTAAATGATTAAAGTTTTTAGCAATCAGATTGATTTCATCTTTGGTGTCGCTTTCTTCAACCCTGAACTCCATGTTTTCAAGACCTATTTGCTTCACTTCGGTCATGAATTTTTTTAATGGCTTAAGCATTTTCTCTGCAATCCATCGGCTCAATAGAAGAACGATAAGAGAGATCAATACAAACACAAATATCATGATCCTCAATAATTTTACCAGCCTATCGTGCGAGCCTTGGTCTGTTGCCGAAGCTAAAATCACAAAATCGCCTTGGTTATCTTTATAGTAAATGCCAACAACCTGCCTTTCTCCATCAGTATATTTTAAACGTTTGTTTTTTCTAACCTTTTCTATGGTTGCTTTCGACCAGTATTGTGCAGAATCACCAATAAATGTTGCCCTGTTTTTATAGTCGTAAATACGGGTTACTTCGCCGTTTAATTTTTGCAAATACTTATGGCGAACGTCATTCATGGCATCACGACTAATTTCATCGGCTTCCAAATAGAGCTTAGCGGTAACCATTGTTCTATCTGTTAGGCGTTCAAAAAAATCAGCCTCCAGAAATTTCATGAAAGTAAAATAAATCACACACAACACGGCGAAAAGCATAGAAGTGCTTATCAAAGTAAAGTAAAGTGCAATGCGATCTTTTATTTTCATTATTTAAAAATGTAACCCATATTAATTTTTGTATGAATTAGTTTCCTCTCAAAATGTTTATCTATTTTTTTTCGCAGAAAATTCACATAAACATCAATTACATTAGTTCCGGTATCGAAATTTATATCCCAGGCTTTTTCGGCAATATACTGGCGTGATAATAAACGGTTAGGATTCCTTAAAAACAATTCGAGCAAAACAAATTCCTTGGCGCTAAGCTCAATGTTTTTTCCTGCTCTGGTGACCTCTTTACTGCTGGTATCCATTATTAAATCTTCAAAAGTGAGTTGATGGTCTAAAATGTTTTTTACCGGATTTTGTCTTCTCAACAGGGCTGATACACGGGCCAAAAGCTCTTTCAAATGAAAAGGTTTTACTAAATAATCATCAGCCCCGGCATCCAAACCGGTAACTTTATCATCTACCGATCCCATGGCAGTAAGCAACAAAACAGGGGTTTGATCATTGTTTTCCCTTAATCGTTTGCAAACCTGAATACCACTCAAACCTGGCATCATAATATCTACAATTAAAAGATCATAATTAGCATTAAGAAAACGATCCATTGCATCAATGCCATTAAAAACGATCTCGACCTGGTAACCATTTTCTTCCAATGCAGATTTTAGTAGATCGGCAATTTTATGATCATCTTCAGCTATTCCTATTTTAAGCATTTAGCAAAAATAAGGATCTCATCTTAAATCGAGATTAAAATGATTATCGTTAAATTGATTTAAGATTTGGAATTAGATTTAAAAAGGCTTGAAAGTTGGCTGCGTATTTCTTTTTATCGAGCTTAAAATAGAATGCACCTTTCTTAGAGCCCGATTTATCTTTTTCTTCGAGTTTGATAAGCAATCCTGTAGAGCTTATTTTTCTGCTAAAATTCCTTGTATCGATTTTGGTATCATTCACTTCCTCAAAAAGGATTTGCAATTGCGGAATTGTAAATTTTTTAGGGAGCATTTCGAATAAAATAGGGTGAAGGGCAGCTTTATACCTTAGTTTTTTTCTTGCATCGATAACCATTTTGTCATGGTCGAAAATTAATTTCGGACGATCATTAATTAAAAACCATTCTGCATGGAAATCGTCGTTAATTTGTGTTTGATATTTATTTATATCTATGAGGGCAAAGTAACCAACCGAAAGTGTTCGCTCAATCGGATCCCTTTTCGGTTCGCCATAAATTTGAAGTTGTTCTAGATAAATTCCCTCCAAACCTGTGTTTTTCTTCAAAATCCTGTTTGCTGCATCGTCTGGACTTTCATCTTCAGCAACAAAACCACCTATTAAACTCCATTTATCTTTTTCGGGTTCTAAACCTCTTTTAACTAACAAAATTTTTAAATGTTCTCCATCAAATCCAAATACAATACAATCTACTGCAACTAAATAATGCGGTTGACCAGAATATCCTCTCATTGCGTTTCGGTTAGCGTTTAAAAATTTCCCTAAATTATAAAAATTTGATAAATTATTAATTGTCACTTTTACATTTAATAATTTATCAATAGCTTTGTTAAAATAGGTTTGAAGTAAATTCGCCTAATTCAAAATAGGAGGAGTAGTTATGGATATAGAACTTTTAAAAACATCATTTAGAAATATTTTCCAGGTAGAACCAGTAATTGTTAAATCGCCAGGTAGAATCAACATTATTGGCGAACATACCGATTACAATGATGGTTTTGTGATGCCAGCGGCAATAAATAAAGGAATTTATGTAGCGGTATCGAAAAGGGAAGATAATGAAATGCATCTTTATTCAGAAAGCTATCAGCAGTTACATATTTGTGGTATAGAGCGAATTGAAAAATCGGATAAAGCCTGGGCAAATTACATTCTTGGTGTTGCCGATCAAATGAAAAATAGAGGTTATAAGTTTACTGGATTTAATTTATACTTAGATGGAAATGTGCCTTTAGGTGCTGGTTTATCATCTTCAGCAGCATTAGAGTGTGCTACCGCTTTTGCCCTAAACTATATAAACAATATAGGAATTTCTAAGATGGATCTGGCATTAATTTCGCAAAAGGCCGAACATGTATTTGCAGGGGTAAATTGCGGAATTATGGATCAATTTGCTTCAGTTTTCGGAAAGAAAGACCAAGCTGTAATGCTCGATTGCCGATCGATGAAATATGTTTACATCCCCTTAAAGTTGGATGGCTATAAACTTGTTCTCTTGAATACAAATGTTAAACATTCGCTTTCAGATTCGGCCTACAATACCCGAAGATCGCAATGCGAACAGGGTGTGAAGTGGATTAAAGAACATTTCCCAAAAATTTCTAGCTTACGCGATGTGAGTTTGGAGATGCTTGAAAAATTTGTTAAACCTAAAGACTCGGAAGTGTTTAAAAAATGTGCTTATGTAGTTGATGAAAATGAAAGGGTTATAAAAGCTGTTGATCAATTGGGAAATGGCGATTTAGTTGCTTTGGGAGAACTGATGTTTGCAACACATGGGGGATTGAGCAAAGATTATGAAGTAAGTTGTAAAGAACTTGATTTTTTAGTTGATTTTGTAAAAGATTTTGATGGGGTACTCGGAGCTAGAATGATGGGTGGAGGATTTGGTGGTTGTACACTTAACATCATAAGAAATGAAAGAATCGATGTATTAATCGAGCAAATTAAAGCTGCTTATCAACGTGAATTTAATTTGCAACTTGATGCTTATGTAGTTGAAACTGATAACGGATCAGAATTGATTGGGTAAGCTGATATAAAATTTTTTGCTAAGTATCGCTGCAGGCTTGTTAAAATATTTAGCGTTGCATGCGGGGTCTTTTTCCTTTATTTGGTACTGCACTGCCCGCTGGCTTTGGCTTGAAAACTTTTTTAGGTGCTTCTTCTGCGCTTTGCTTAACAGTAATAACGTTTCCTTTAAAAGTTTCTCCATTTAACATCGAGATGATGTTACTGGCATCAGCCTGGTTTATTACCTCAATAAATGCATAACCTTTGCATTTTCCGGTTGCTCTGTCTCTTACAACTTTAATAGTTTCAATTTTACCGTGAAGGCTGACAAAGATTGCCAAATCCATTTCTTGAATATTATCTGCAAGGCCGCCAATAAAAAGCTTAATCATAAAGAGATTGTTAACTTCAGGATGAATCGTATATTCATTAAGGATAAAATACGATATGTTTAATTATGGCGCAAAATAAACATTATTAAAGCATTATCAAATGAAAATTCATCATTTTGTTAGAAAATTTTAATCCATTTTACTGTCCGGTTATAATATTTCTGTATTATGTTTAAAATATGATAGAATTTAAAGAATTTAATGCTTTTAAGTTTTCAAAATGTACTTATCTAAATTTTTTATCCTTAACTTTTTTTAATGATTTGTAATGAGTTAATGTTGCGAAGTGTGCCTGGAAGGCCTTAGTCGGCCTTTGAAACTTTACGGCAAGGAATTTGTTAAGCTATAATCTAAAAATACAAGATTATGAAATTATACAAATCATTCCCAATTGTGCTTTTGGCAATTATTCTTGTTTCTGGTTGTGTAAGCAATAAGAAATATGCTGAATTGCAAGATACTTACTCCAAATTAAGGGAGCGAAACCAAGAGCTTAGCAATCAATTTCAGGATAGTCAACGTGAACTAACTGGCGCTACCAGCAGAGTGAAAAGTTTAGAAGAGCAAATTGCTTCAGAGAAAGCAAACGTAACTGCACTTCAGGATGCTTTAAATAAATGTTTAAGTTCTAGCAATCAAGGAAATGTTAATATTTCAAAATTGGTTGATGAAATTAATAGTTCAAATAAATACATCAAACAGTTAGTAAATGCCAAAAATAAAAGTGATTCACTTAATATGGTGTTAACGAATAATTTAACCCGTTCATTAAGCAGAGAAGAACTAAGCGATGTCGATGTTCAGGTTTTAAAAGGAGTGGTTTATATCTCGTTAGCCGATAACATGTTATATAAATCTGGTGGATTTGAGGTTAGCGATAAAGCTGGCGAAACGCTTAGCAAAATCGCTAAAATTATTCAAGACTATAGTTCTTATGATGTTTTGATTGAAGGTAATACAGATAACGTTCCAATTTCGCAGCCAAATATTCGTAACAACTGGGATTTAAGTGCGTTACGTGCATCTTCAGTTGTACAAGTTTTGCAAAACAAATATTCAGTCGATCCAAAACGTTTAACCGCTGGCGGCAGAGGTGAATATAATCCTGTTGCAGACAATGCTACACCAGCTGGCAAAGCGAAAAACAGACGTACACAAATTATCATCACTCCGAAATTGGATCAGTTTATGGATTTGATTGGTAAAGCACCAGAAGCATCACAAAAATAAAATTATCATACACAGTTCAAAGGCAGCTTAATTTAGGCTGCCTTTTTTATTTAATAAATTTTCATTTCAAAATCAATTTGGGAATTTACTATATTCGGAGTTTAATATAATGCTCCGTTTTTATGAAATTAAAATTTCCATTATGGAATTTCTTTAGGTTTTTAAACCTTTTAATTATCCTATCTATATTCTTTAAAAGTAGTTTAGCTCAACAAACCAAACCCAAATACAATCTGCTATGGCAAATAAGTGGCAAAGGATTAAGTAAGCCATCTTTTTTATTTGGCTCCATGCATGTAAGAGATAAGAGAGCATTTAATTTTAGCGATTCTGTTATGAAGGCTATAGAAAATACATCTGCTTTTATCTTAGAAGTTCATCCAGACTCCCTATTGCAATCAATATTTGGATTATCAGCACAACCTGCAATGCAAAAGAGAATGAAAAATCTTCTTTCTGCTGAACAAAAAAGTGAATTAATAAAAAGATTTCAAGCGAAAAATGGTTATAAACCAGATTCTGCCCAGCTTGATAATCCTGTATTAATTACATCGCTAATGACTCCAGATTATGCTAAGAAAGATGATAAACAAACTTTTATTGACGCCTATTTATATGGTATAGCCAAAACGATGAGAAAAAAAATCTTTGGTCTAGAGAAACCTTCAGATCAGGTCGATATAATGTATCAAAAGGATGATAGAATTCTAGGGCTTTTCGATAAGGATGAGGATTTCGAGCTTGAAAATTTAGATAAGATGGTCGCAATTTACGAAGGTGGTAATTTAGAAGAAATTACAGCTTTATTAAATGAAGGTGATGAAGATAATCTGAATTTGTTTAAGCGCAATAAAATAATGGCTGATGGAATAGATAGTCTTTTAAAATCAGAAAGTGTATTTGTTACTATCGGTGCTGCTCATATGCTGGGCGAAAGTGGGGTAATTAATCTATTGAGAAAATTGGGATATCAACTGCACAAAGTTAAAGCCGATTTTACAGGTGTTGCCAATAATTATAAAATAGACCATTCTAAAATGAGTTGGACAAAATACTTAAACAGTGATGATAATTATGAAGTAGAATTTCCATCAAAACCTTTTGAAATTAAAAAGATGATGAAAAAATCAGTAGTTTTTTCTGATTTAACTAACGATGCTATCTACACGGCCAATTCAAATTATATTGGTCCAATAAAAGGACTTAAACCACAAGCTTACTTAGATACGCTATTTAAAAATTATCTAGGAGATGGTAGGGAGGTAATTTCAAAGAAAAGCGAGAATAGGTATGGGGCAGCTTCTATTGACGCAGATATTAAAGCAAGCGGAAAATTCATCAGATTAGTTTTGGTGCTGAAAAACAATACACTTTATGGATTGAGTGTAGAAAATGAAGTTAACGATGTACACGAACCCTATGCAGATAGATTTTTTAATTCGCTAAAAATTAATGACCCTACCCTCGCTAAAAATGTATCGTGGATCGATTATAAAAATGAAAAAGGAGGCTTCAGCTTAAAAGTTCCAAAAATGCCAGATGAGGTAATTAAAGAAGTATTAGATCCATCTTACCCTGATCATCCTTATGTGATGAATATTTATACAATTGTTGATAAAATAAAATTAAATAGCTTTCTGTTTAAATACAATGATTTTCCAGATGGGATGTATGTATCCGATAAAAATTCTGTTTTTAATGGCTTAATTAAACAATTTGAAAATAAAGGAACAATAACAGCTGCTCCAAAAATAATCTTTAACAATGGTTATGAAGGTAGAGGATTAGATATAAATATTCAAGGATATGATATGAGGTTACAATTTTTTTTAAGAGGTAACAGAACTTATATGCTTTTAAAACAAAATTTATCTGATGATAAAACCATTGCTGATGATTCTTTTTTTAGCTCCTTTAAAATAGAAAATTATTTAGATGGCAAAAGCGAGCTTTTTGATATTGAACAAATGAGCGTTAAAACGCCGACTAAACCACAGCTAATATTGGATAAGGATGAGTATGATTCTGAAACCTTTTTGGTTAATAGCAAAGCATATTTCGCTGGTAACGTTAATACTGGAGGTTTGTATATGATGGAAACTGCGCATTTGAGTAAATATTACAAATCGGGCAATGTTGATTCCCTTTACGATGCCATGATTGAAAGCATAAGTATTAATAAAGATAGTTTATTAAAACACGAAAATGTGTTAGTAGGTGATACCAAAGGCAAAATATATCATTTTAAAGATACCTTATCAGGCAATAACAGGAAAATAAAGATGTGGTTAAATGGAGATAATTTTTTTTATCAATCGCTAATTGGAACTAAAGAAGAAATTGAAGGTAAGCAAGCAAATGAATTTTTCTCTACCGCAATACAAACATCAACTTCACAGCCGTTTGACATTAAATCATCAAAAGCAAAAATCTTACTTCAAGATTTAACAAATAAGGATTCTACAATTTTCAACTCTGCGTTCGGTGCGCTAAAATTTTATGTTTTTGATGAATCTGAAATTCCATTAATCAAGGCCGCATTAAAATTAAAATATCCAAGCGATTCAATATTTAATGGTGTTCGAGCCAAATTAATTGATGTTTTAGGGAATTTGGATAAGAAAAATAGTGTCCCTTTCTTAATGGGATTATTTTCTGATATAAAAAATGCTGATCTAATAAGATCTAAAGCGCTAGTAAAAGTTGTAAAAATCGATTCTACTAAATACGATTGGTATATAAAAAGTCTATTAGATAGTAAACCATTAAACCTTGATAATTATTGGATGACTTTTTCGCCATTAACAGACTCCTTGGCTTATGCAGCTCAACATTTCGATAAATTGTTACTATTAAAAAAGCAACCTCAATATAAAGGTAATATTATCGATCTAATAGCTGACATAAGCGTTTCTTCGAAGAATCAAGAATATATGTCTATAATAAATGCCAATAAGAAAGAAATATTTTCCACAGCTACTGAAGATTTAAATAAATATCTTGAAGATGAAGACCGAAATTACGCTATGGAAATTTATGGCTATTTAAAAATCTTTCCAGTTACAGATTTATCAAAATTAGCAGATGAGTTTACCATTAAACTTGTAACTGATTCTAATTCATACATGAAAACTACCGCATTGGTTACGCGTATCAAAATGAATTTGCCTGTTGAGCAAAGTTTATTGGATACCCAATTGGATAGTTTATCTACACGACTTGATATTTTGACAGCATACAATTCAATAGGGAAATTAGAAACAGTTCCGGCAAAATATAGATCTCATGATGAAATTGCCGAGGTAATCCTTTATCATTATTTAGGTGATGAAGACTATCCAGAAGATTTAAAGTTGTTGGGCAAAGTAGTTACGGAAAAAGGAAATTACTATGCTTTTGATTTTTCTTATGCGGATGATGAAGGTTCTAGTAGACACTATATCGCAATCTGTGGTGCATTTGATGGCGAGAACATAAAAAAATCATTCGATGAATATTTTTGCCATACAGAATATGAACTATTGATCAAAGATTGGCAAACACAGGCTAGAAAGCTTATAGATAGTCTTGATCAAACAAAATAGCTATAAAACAAAAGGATTGAATTTTTCAATCCTTTTGTTTTAGCAATCAGTCTGAATATCAACTTACAAGATTATTCAAAAATAAATTTTATCACAGTTTAAAATTCTACCAAACATTTTCATTCGTTTGGCTATTATTCATAGTGTAAATAATACTATGGAAGAGCTCATCAATCAATTAAAAGAATATTTAGGCAGTAGGATAGAAGATGTAAGAAGAAAAGGTGCTGCAGAGTTGGAAATTGTAATAGGAGAAATGGAAGATGTTGATCAGCTTTCCACTAACCTTAAGGCACACATATTGGAAATAGTTGATCAAGATACGATAGCAAAAATAGATTTTGTTACTCCTGATGGTAAAGAATTGTACAGTTTTTCGCTAGCACAATAATCAGGTTTATGGAGATAAATGTCCAAAGGCGAAGTATCGGAGTAAATTTTTTAGAGGATGGCAAGGTGGAGATCTGGCTTTGGGCACCTTATGCTTTGAATGTATCTTTATTGGTTCCAGAAAAAAAATTAAAAATCCCTTTACTGAAACAGAATTTTGGTTATTGGTACGGTATTTCACATGACATTACTGATGGAGATGGGTACTCCTTTAAAATTTGGCAGTCTGGAGAAACAGAGCACAACCTGCCAAACACAAAACATATCAGACGGGCAGATCCTGCCTCCGTTTATCAAAGAGATGGTATCTTTGGTATATCAACTGCAATTAACTTAAATAAATCCAAGTGGACTGATCATAATTGGAAAGGTATTTCTTTAGAAAATTACATCATATACGAGCTTCATATTGGTACTTTTTCTCAAGCAGGTGATTTTGAATCGATTGAAAAAAAATTAGATTATTTGGTGGATTTGGGCATTAATGCCATTGAATTAATGCCTGTGTCGCAATTTCCGGGAAACAGAAATTGGGGTTATGATGGTGTGTATCCGTTTGCTGTGCAAAATACCTATGGTGGGCCAAAAGAGTTGCAGCACTTAACAAATGCTTGTCACGATAAAGGTATCGCGGTTATTTTGGATGTAGTTTACAATCACCTAGGGCCTGAAGGAAATTATTTCAACGATTTTGGTCCGTATTTTACCGATAAATACCATACACCTTGGGGCAGTGCCATTAATTTTGACGATGAAAAATGCGATCCGGTAAGGCAATACTATATTGAAAATGTATTGATGTGGTTTCGTGATTTTCATATCGATGCGTTGCGATTGGATGCTGTTCATGCCATAAAAGATGGAAGCGCCAAGCATATTTTATTAGAAATTAAACAGTATGTAAATAAACTCTCTGAAATGGTTGGTCGGGATTTTCATTTAATTGTGGAGCTCGATTTAAACGATAACAAATACATCAATACGATAGAAAAGGGTGGTTATGGAATAGATGCACAATGGATTGACGAATTTCATCATGCGTTGCGGGTCACCACTGGTCAAAAAAAACGCGGCTATTACAGCGATTTTAATGGAATTGAAGATTTAGCAAAATCTTTAACCGATGCCTATGTATATGATGGTCAGTTTTCTGTTCATCGAGACAAGCATTTTGGTACAGTTGCCAAAGGTAATGAAGGTAAACAATTTGTTGTTTTTTCGCAGAATCACGATCAAATAGGCAATAGAATGTTGGGTGAACGAACCTCTGGCCTGGTTAGTTTTGAAATGCTAAAGCTAATGGCAGCTACTGTTTTTGTAAGTCCTTATTTGCCTCTCATTTTTATGGGAGAAGAGTATGCAGAAGAAAATCCATTTCTTTTTTTTATCTCGCACCTTGATGAAAAACTTGTGGAATTGGTACGGGAAGGTAGAAAGAAGGAATTCGCTGCATTTCACCATGATGAACAAGTTCCGGATCCTCAAAGTGAAGAAACCTTTAACCGCTCAAAATTAAATTGGAATAGCCATTTGCATGGCAAACACCAATTGATGCATGCTTTTTATAAAAAGATTATCAATATTAGAAAATCATTACCAGCATTATCAAGTTTAAATCGCCAACAGTTAAAAATTGAAGCACATAAAATACAGAACTGTTTAATAATCAGCCGATGGCATCAAGAACAACAGGTATTGTGCGCCTTAAATTTTTCTAAGCAACAACAGGTTTTACCAATTTTAAACGGATTGGATTATCAACTTGTATTAAATTCTGCCGCCGAACAATGGGGTGGACAAGATGTTAATAACCTAGTTTTTACTGATAACAATATAACTATTTTTCCAGAATCGATCCTAATTTTTACTAGCTCAAATGTTTAAACCAACTTCTACCTACCGCATTCAATTTCATAAAGATTTCAATTTTAAATCATTAAATAAAATCATTCCATATCTGAAAAAACTTGGAGTTGATACCATTTATGCTTCGCCCATTTTTGAAGCTCTTGATGGTAGCACGCATGGTTACGATGTTGTAAATCCACTTCGCATTAATCCAGAAATTGGTACAGAAGCCGAATTGATAAAAATTTCTGAGAAATTGAAGAATGCTGGCATCAGTTGGCTGCAGGATATTGTTCCCAATCACATGGCTTTTTCTCCCAAAAATAAATGGCTAATGGATGTATTAAGAAAGGGGGCAAAATCAAAATATGCAACTTTTTTTGATATCAATATTTCCAACAATCAAAAGCTAATGGTACCTTTTTTAGGGAATGATTTAACCGATGCCATTGAAAATTCGGAATTAAAGTTGATTAAAAATGATGGCGAATATTTTCTGAATATTGGAGATTCCAATTGGCCTTTAAATGAATCTTCTCAGCGAAAAATTAGTAATAAAAATAAATCCGAAATTAATAGCAAGCAATTTGTTGAGGAAATTGCAGGTGCGCAATATTATCGTCTCTGTAACTGGCAGGAAACCAATCATACCATCAATTATCGAAGGTTTTTTACCGTTAATGCTTTGATTTGCTTAAATATCCATCATCAAGATAACTTCGATATTTATCATGAATATATTTTATCTCTAATTAAAAAAGGAATTTTTCAAGGATTACGTATTGATCATATCGATGGACTGTATGATCCAAAAGAATATTTGGATCGATTAAGGAAAGCAGCTGGTGAAGATATTTATATTGTAGTTGAAAAGATTTTGGAGCGAGATGAGAAAATGCCTGCTGATTGGGAAGCGCAAGGAAGCACTGGTTACGATTTTTTGTCTATGGCTAATAATTTGCTTACAAATCAAGCTAATGAGGCAAAGTTTGATGAAATTTATAAAGATATTACTGGTAAAAATCTTGATCCGAATAAACTCATCTATGAAAAGAAAGAGGCTTTTCTATTTCAATACATGCAGGGCGAACTCGAGAATTTATTGCAGCTATATCTCGATTTAAATGTTTCTTCCAATGATGAAATCGAACTGATTGGTGAAGAAAAGTTAAAACTTGGATTAGCAGAAATGCTAATTCAAATGCCTGTTTATCGATATTACAATTATAATTTTCCATTATCAAAAATTGATGAGGAAAATTTAAGTGCGCTACTAAAAATTGTTGGTAATAAGGATGTATTTAAAGATGTTTCTTTGTTTCTAAAGCGTGTTTTTATCGAAGAACCAAAAAATGCAAACGTTGAATACAATGATAAATTAAGAAAATTTTATCAACGCTTAATGCAATTTTCAGGACCATTAATGGCAAAAGGTGTGGAAGATACCGTAATGTTCACCTACAATCGCTTTATTGGTCACTCCGAAGTTGGAGATGCTCCAGATGCATTTGGATTAACGCTTGATCAATTTCATAATAGAATGATAGATCGGCAAATGAATTGGCCTCTATCCCTAAATGGAAGTTCAACACATGATACCAAAAAAGGTGAGGATTTTAGGGCAAGAATAAATGTTCTTACTGATTTGCCTGATGAGTGGAAAGAAGGGGTTCAAAATTTTATCACCTCCATAAAAGAATCGAAAAAGCTGAATGAAATTTTTAAATCAGTGCACAACAATGATTTCTATCTTATTTTTCAAACTATTTTAGGTGCTATACCTTATCCTGGCGAAGATGCCGATGATCTCCATAATCGCTTAACTCAATTTATCGAAAAAGCATTAAGAGAGGCGAAAAAAAGATCTGACTGGGCAGAACCAAATGAGGCATACGAAAAGTTGGTTCAAGGCTTTGCACTCCAGTTAGTCAACAAAACTGAAGAAAGCTTTACCATTATAAATCATCTTCTTAATCGCATTGCCGATTTTGGAATTGTGAACAGCTTATCTCAACTTGTTCTAAAATTTGCCTGTCCTGGCATTCCTGATGTGTATCAGGGAACAGAATTATGGGATTTGAGTTTGGTTGATCCTGATAACCGTAGACCGGTAGATTATGAAAAGCGTAATCAATTTATAGACGAAGAATTATCACTAAAAAAACTGTGGGCAGAGCGGTATTCGGGTAAAATTAAGTTGTGGCTAACTCGAAAACTTATCGATTTTAGAAAGAAAAATAGCGATGTTTTCACGAATGGCGAATATATTCCTTTAAAAGTTAAAGGGGCTTATCAATCTAATATTTTGGCTTTCGCCCGAAAATATAAGAATGAACATATCATAATTGCGCTTCCTGTAGCTTTGGCGAGCATTTGCAAACCAGAAGAAAAAGAAAATTTTAATTGGTTAGATACCCAAATCATGCTTCCAGGAGAATTCCCTTCTAGCTGGAGAAATATAATAACCGAGAAAGATGATGTAAAAGACATCTTGAATGATGGCATTCTGGTATCTCAAATATTTGGAGAATTACCAATTGGCATCATTGAGTTAAAAAGAAAAAAAAATGATCGGTCTGCAGGTATATTGATGCATATTACCTCACTACCGTCAAAATACGGAATTGGTGATTTTGGATCGGAAGCAAACCGTTTTGTCGACTTTTTAAAAGAGACAAACCAACAATATTGGCAATTGTTACCACTAAACCCCACAAAAACGGGAAATGGGCATAGTCCATATTCGAGCAATTCTGCAAAATCAGGGAATATATTATTGATAGATTTAGAGCAACTGGCCAATGAGGGTTTGCTTTCTACCGATGATTTAAATGCTAGTGTAACTCTATTTGAAAAGAAAATTGATTTCCAACACGTTGAAAAAACGAAATTTAAGCTGCTTCAAAAAGCATATAAAGCTTTTAAGAAAAATAAACCTCCAATAATTTCAGAAGAATTTTTAGATTTCTGCAAAAAGGAAGGTGAATGGCTTGATGACTTCGCATTGTACACCGCAATAAAACATCATCACAAACAATTGGAATGGTACAATTGGCCTACGGCATTTAAAACTAGGGAATTAGAAAGTATTGAAAGCTTTAGTAACAAATATGCTGATGAAATTAATGAGGTTAAATGGCAGCAATATTTATTTTCGAAACAATGGCATCTACTTAAAGATTACGCAAATTCCAAGGGAATCAAAATGATAGGTGATTTACCATTTTATCTTGATTATGATTCTGTTGAAGTATGGTCTAAACCAGGACTTTTTAAACTGGATGCTGATTTAAAACCAACTTTTGTTGCTGGTGTACCTCCAGATTATTTTAACGAGAATGGGCAATTATGGGGAATGCCGATTTTTAATTGGTCGGCAATGAAACGCAATAATTATGAATGGTGGATTAAACGTTTGCAGAAAAATATGGAGATGTTCGATCTACTCCGCTTAGATCATTTTATAGCTTTTTCATCCTATTGGGAGATACCTGCTGATAGCGAAAGTGCTATAAATGGAAAATGGATAAAAGGCGAGGGTAATAATTTTTTTAAAGTTATTAAAAGAAATTTCCCAGAAATGCCTTTCATTGCTGAAGATTTGGGTGAAATAAGCACGGAAGTTGAATTATTAAGAGATCAATTTCAGTTGCCTGGAATGAAAGTTTTACAATTTTCATTTGGCAGCGATATCAGTGCGTCTTCGCATATTCCACACAATTATGAAAATCAAAATTGTATTGTATACTCTGGCACCCACGATAATAATACGTTAATAGGTTGGTATAATAATGAGATAGAGATATCTACTAAAGAAAGAATTAACAAATATTTTGGGCAAAAAATAGATGAAAATAATATTCATCAGGAATTAATAAGACTTGCATTTTCATCTACTGCTAAAATAGCGATTTTGCCAATTCAAGATATTTTAGGTTTAGATGAGAAATCCAGAATGAACATTCCAGGTAAAGCTCATGGCAATTGGTTATGGAGATTGGATGCCGCTAAGCTTAAGCCAATTCAGAATTGGTTAGCGGATATTACGAGTACTTATGGAAGATCAAAATAATGAAATCCACTAAGCAAAATATTTAATGTTCTCTTAGCCTAGATATAAAATAGTTAGTTAAGGTTATATTTAAGCTTCAGGTTGATTTATTCATTTCGGTATTATTAAAATTTATTTGTCATATAATTCAAATGTATATTGTCTGAAACGTTTACAAGTTTAGGTTTTTTGGTAGATAGCCAATGTGAATTGTAAATTATAATTTTAAGAAGAAACTTTACTGAAAATAAATTAGCAGAAAAATAAAATAAACTATCTAAAATTAATTAAATTACTGTTAAATAGTGTTTTAAGTGTTTTGTTGAGGATCTTAATAAAAATCTATTAATCAATTGTATAAACTGTATCGATAAATAAAAAAGAACATCACAAATTTTATAGCTTAAAGTTGTTCAAAAATTGAATAATTTGTATTTTTAATTAGACTTTTATTATTATACTTGTCAGATTTTATACGCTAATAAATGAGTGATTTAAGAATGGGCACTATAGTCCATATGGATAATAAAAATAAATCGGGAGTTATTGAAGATGAAAATGCTCAAGATATCATATTCGAATTTAGACATCTAAAAGCAACAGTAAAAGAATACGATCAAGTCTCCTTTGAAATTATTTTAGATAAGGATGGTTTACGGGCCATCAATATTTCCAAACGCTAACTGTAACAAGGCATTCATAAACATCCAATTTATCTTTACTTAAGTTTGAACCTATTTTAACTGACAGGATATAATATATAACTGTGCGCAACTTTTTTTTCTCATAATTGGTATTTAACATTCAATTATATTAATTTACGGTTCGAATCATTGTTTCTACGTCCCTAAATTGAATAAGATGAATCCCGATAGAATAAATAATGAAGATAAATGGTTGGCTTATGGTGGTTTTTCTCCACTGATTACTGTCTTCCGCACTTTCCATAATTTATCGCCAGAAATTGAGCACATCATAAACGAACAGACCTTTCCGGTTACATTTAAAAAAAATAAATTTATTTCTTCCCCATTACATCGTAATAAATTTATTTTCCTGTTACTTAAAGGCGTGGCAAGGGGATATATGAAGGATGATGATAAAGAAATTACTACCTGGATTGCTCAGGAAAATGAATTGGTTGGCAATATCAGGAATTTATGGGATGAGCAGCAACCAACAGAAGATTACGTTCAGGCGCTTGAAGATGTTGTAGCAGTTGCTGTTCCTCATGCAATGTCGCGACAGCTTTACAATAATTTTGAAATTGCTAATTATGTAGGTAGAAAAATGACTCAGCTTCATTATCTGCATGCTTGCGAACGTGCTTATATTTCCAGATTGCAATCTGCAGAAAAACGCTATCTGCGTTTTACACATAGTTATTCTCAATTGGTTAATCGGGTGCCACTTAAATACATCGCTTCATTTCTTTGCATGCGCTTGGAAACTTTAAGTAGAATAAGATCTAAAATCGCCGGAGAAAAAAATTAATTTAAGTTGATTAATTATCAGCCTACACTGGATTTTAAAACACATTTAACGTATTTGTACGTCGTTTTTGAGGTTTGATTGGTCCGTTTACGTTTTCTATGATGCTATTTTTAATCGAGACGTTTATAATTTTAAATTAATATTAGAAAATTTTTATAAAATAAAATACTGAATATCAGTTTATTAATTACTTTAAATTGATGGTTTGCTCATTTTAAAGGTTTTAACACTTCATAATTATCTTTTTTTAAAATTTTATATATATTTGTTCTTACCCTTTCGAGGGTATGTTTTTCATAGGTAGATGTAGGGTCAGAACTTTGTTCTGGCCCTTTTTTGTTGTTATTATATTTTAAAGCTTATTTTTGGTTCATGATAAAAAAGAAAGTAATTGTTGCGGTTACTGGTGCAAGCGGCTCTGTATATGCAAAGGTTTTGTTCGATCAATTGGAGAAATTAAAAGATCAGACTCAAGCTGTTGGTGTAGTGATGAGTGACAATGCAAAGGAAGTGTGGCAATTCGAACTTGGCAACCAAAATTACAACGATTACCAGAATTTTAATTTCTATCATAAAAACGATTTTAATGCCCCATTTGCCTCTGGGTCTGCCAAATACGATACCATGATTATTGTACCTTGTTCTATGGGAACGCTGGGTAGAATTGCACATGGAATTTCTAATGATTTAATTTCAAGAGCGGCAGACGTTGTACTAAAAGAGCGTAGAAGACTTATTGCAGTGGTTCGTGATACACCTTTCAGCCTAATTCATATCAATAATATGAAAATAGTTATCGAAGCTGGGGGAATTATTTGCCCTGCTAACCCATCATTTTATAGTTTACCCAAAACTATAGAAGAAGTTGCAGGAACAGTAATTAGTCGCGTATTAGATCTGGCTGGTTTCGAGCAAGACAGTTATCGTTGGAATGAAAAGTAAAAAAATGATAAACTACAGTGACAATATAAATATTTCATCGAAATGTTAATTCACTGTAATTTACTATTCAACTCAAATCTCATATCCTAATACTCAAATCTATTTTCATATCTTTGCAGGCTCAATGAAAAAGGTCGCATTTTATACATTAGGTTGTAAATTAAATTTCTCTGAAACTTCAACTATCGGTCGCTTATTTACCGATGCAGGTTATGCTGTAGTTGAATTTCAAGATCAGGCCGATGTTTATGTGATTAATACTTGCTCTGTTACCGAGCATGCAGATAAAAAGTGCCGGAAAGTTGTTAAAGAAGCGTTAAAATATTCGCCAAACGCTTTTGTTACCATTGTTGGTTGCTATGCACAGTTAAAACCTCAAGAAATTGCCGAAATTGAAGGTGTTGATATGGTTTTGGGTGCTGCTGAAAAATTTCGCATTGTAGAGTATATTACCGATTTAACTAAAAATCCAAAGGCAGTTGTTCACCAACAAAATATTGAGAAGGTAAATCATAATTTTATTGCATCTTATTCCATTGGAGATAGAACCCGTACTTTCTTAAAAGTTCAAGATGGTTGCGATTATCCTTGTACCTATTGTACCATTCCGTTGGCACGTGGCGCAAGTCGCAGCGATACCATTGAAAATGTGGTGAATAGAGCTAAAATGATTGCTGAAGGTGGTGTAAAGGAAATTGTGCTCACCGGGGTAAATCTTGGTGATTTTGGCATCCGCAATGGTGAACGTGAAGATAAATTTTTTGATTTGGTTAAAGCTTTGGATGAAGTGGAGGGAATTGAAAGAATTCGTATCTCATCGATTGAGCCCAATCTATTAAGCAATGAAATTATAGAGTTTGTTTCTACATCAAAACGTTTTGTACCTCATTTTCATATTCCTTTACAGTCTGGTTCTGACAAAATTTTAGGCCTAATGCGCCGTCGTTACCGTACTAATTTATACATAGAGCGTGTAGCGAAAATTAAAGAGGTGATGCCACATTGCTGTATTGGTGTTGATGTAATAGTTGGTTTTCCTGGGGAAACCAAAGAAGATTTTCTAGATACTTATCAATTTTTAAACCAACTTGATATTTCTTATCTGCATGTATTTACCTATTCCGAACGTGAATTAACGGTTGCGGCAGAAATGACGGGTGTTGTTCCTGGCAGCCAGCGAAATGAGCGTAGCAAAATGCTGCACATTCTTTCTGATAAAAAACGCAGGGCATTTTATGAATCACAAATAGGCAGCAATGCAGAAGTGCTTTTTGAAGCCGATCAAAAAATGGGATACATGCATGGTTTTACAAAAAACTATGTTAAGGTACGTGCCAAATATGATCCAATTATGGTAAATGAACTAAAAGCAGTGAAGCTTTTGGAAATAACAGCCGAAGGTGAAGTTGAGGTAGCGGAACTCGAAACTGTTTATGCACATTAAGTAGTATCCAGTATCAAGTAATTAGTATCTATTATCAAGAAGTGGAAGGCTTAGGTTTTCGCGTCTGTCTTTTATTTTTGGTCTTTAGTCTTTTACCTTAAACTCTTCATCTTTCCTACCTTATTCAGCCTTTCAGCTTTGGTCTTTCTTTGCTATCTTCGCAACAAATAATTTTTATGTTTCCTACCGTTTCGCATTTTTTAGAATATTTATTTGGCATTAATCTGCCGCTACCTTTCAATACTTTCGGTGTATTTGTTGCCATTGCTTTTATAGCGGGTTATTGGGCCTTTACTAAAGAGTTGAAACGCAAAGAAGCTTTGGGAATTCTTCACCCAATAAAGAAAACTGTAGTGCTGGGTAAACCTGCAACCACATCAGAAATTATAATGAATGCGCTTTTTGGATTTATTATTGGCTATAAGCTGGTGTATGCGCTGCTAAACTATTCGCTTTTTGTAAGCGATGCGCAATCTATTTTAATGTCGGCAAAGGGTAACATTATTGGCGGCCTTTTTTTTGCTGGATTATTTGCTTACTGGGATTATAAAGAAAAAGAAAAAAATAAATTAGATAAGCCAAAAGAAACCCAAGTTATCGTTCACCCATATCAGTTAATGAGTAATTTAATTGTGTGGGCAGCAATTTGGGGCTTTTTGGGTGCGAAATTTTTTGATAACCTAGAGTATTGGGATGATTTTGTTAAAAATCCAATTGAGCGGTTATTATCTTTTAGCGGCTTAACATTTTACGGTGGTTTAATTTGTGGTGGTGCAGCTGTACTTATTATTGCCAAGAGAAACGGAATCAAACCCTTACATATGCTCGATGTTGGCGGACCAGGTATGATGCTGGCTTATGCAGTCGGCCGTATCGGTTGTCATTTATCTGGTGATGGCGATTGGGGAATTGTAAATCCAAATCCAAAACCTTTCACTTGGTTACCAGATTGGTTATGGTCTTACACATATCCAAACAATGTAGTAGGCGAAGGCGTACCAATTCCAGGTTGTACGGGCAAATTTTGTAATGAGTTGGCTCAAGGCGTTTATCCTACACCTTTATATGAAGTAATTATTTGTTTAATTCTCTTCGCTTTCTTGTGGAGCATTCGCGATAAAATAAAGGCACCAGGTTTAATGTTCGGTATTTACATGATCTTAAATGGTGTTGAACGTTTCTGTATCGAATTATATAGAGTCAATTCTAAATATCATGTTTTCGGTTTATCTTTTACCCAAGCTGAAATGATTGCCACATTTTTAGTACTAGGCGGCATTGCTTTAAGTGCTTATGCCTTAAGAAATAAGAATCAATTGGCTTAAATAGGTTCAGTAAATTTCATTTTAAAGCCAACAACCTTTAAAGGGTTTTGTTAAATAACTATGAATTACGAGTTACTATGCACTAAGGTTTCATCAATTGTTAAACTTACCGGAAATTTTATCCGTAAGGAAGCTATGCAATTTGATGCCAATAAAATTGAGTACAAAGGGTTAAATGATATGGTTTCTTATGTTGATAAAACAGCAGAACAGAAACTGGTTCAAAATTTGGAAAAATTAATTCCTGATGCGGGTTTTATTACTGAAGAGAAAACAATAAGCAGAGTAGGAAAAACTTACACCTGGATTATTGATCCTTTAGATGGAACCACAAATTTTATACATGGAATACCGGCATATGGAATTAGCGTTGCCCTTTACGAGGATGGATTGCCGGTTATAGGCGTTGTTTACGAACTTAACAGAGGTGAGATGTTTTATTCATACAAAGGTGGCAAGGCATTTATGAATAAGAAAGAAATACACGTTTCTGTAAATCCTGATTTAAAATCGAGTTTACTGGCTACAGGATTTCCTTATTATCAGTTTGAAAAGCAGGCGCAATATTTAAAACTGCTGGAAGAGATGATGCAAAAAAGCCATGGTGTTCGCCGAATTGGTGCTGCTGCTATTGATTTGGTGTATACCGCTTGCGGCCGTTTCGATACTTTTTTTGAATACAATTTGCAACAATGGGATTTCGCTGCTGGTTGTTTCATAGTCCAGCAAGCAGGCGGAGAAGTTTTCGATTTTTCCGGAGGAAATGATTATTTCGAGAAACGAGAAATATTAGCCACCAATGGCAAGCTTACCAAAGAAATGCTCATCGCGATAAGTAAGCATTTTAGCTGATAAAAATGTTTTATATAACAAAGGCTCAATTGTTTATTGAGCCTCTGTTACTATTACTTATAAAAATATGCTTTTTATAAAGCCTCAGATACAACATCCGTAACTTCAGGAACCATTCTTTGTAATAAATTTTGGATTCCTGATTTAAGCGTGATGGTAGATGATGGACAACCACTACAAGAACCTCTTAATTCAACAGTTACAACACCTTCATCAAAAGATTTATAGGTAATTGCACCGCCATCCTGCTCAACAGCCGGACGAACATAATCGTGCAAAATCTGCTGAATTTTAATTTCAGTTTCCGAACCTTCAAAAGCTGGTGCTTCTTCTGCACTGGCTTCTTTGATTTTTAATTCAGATTCTACAGCACCTTTAACAAATTCTTTTAAAATAGCTTCTATATCACTCCAGTCTGCATCATCAGTTTTAGTGATGGTTACAAAGTTACTGGCGAAAAACACACCAGAAACAAAATTGAACTTGAATAATTCTTTTGCAAATGGAGAATGCTCTGCGCTTTCTTTAGTTGCAAAATCTTCACTTCCGTTTATCAATAACTTATTAACCATGAATTTCATGGTTGCTGGATTTGGAGTTTGTTCTGTATATACGTTAATCGTCATGTCTTAATCAATTTGAATAAACAAAATTAACAATTACTCACAAATAAAACTTTGGTATGCTGTCTGTTTAGCGTCAATTTAATTTCACTAAAAAACACCTGTGTAATTAAATGGTGTAATGGTTCTCAATTGTGTTTTTATTTCTTCTGATACCGCTAAACCTTCAATAAAATCTGCAATACTAGCTGCATTTATCTTTGCGTTAGTTCTGGTTAATTCTTTTAATGCTTCATAAGGGTTTGGGAAATTCTCTCTACGTAGAACAGTTTGAATTGCTTCTGCCACTACAGCCCAGTTATCATCCAGGTCTGCATGTAGCGCAGCTTCGTTTAAAAGTATTTTGTTTAATCCTCGTAAAGTTGAGTTTATGGCAATTAAGGTGTGGCCGAATGGAACACCAATATTTCTTAACACAGTAGAATCTGTCAAATCTCTTTGTAAACGCGAAATAGGAAGTTTCGCAGCGAAAAACTCGAACAATGCATTTGCAATCCCAGCATTTCCTTCAGCATTTTCAAAATCAATAGGATTTACTTTGTGCGGCATGGCCGATGAACCAATTTCTCCCGCCTTGATCTTTTGCTTGAAATAATTCTTCGAAATGTATGTCCAAATGTCGCGATCTAAATCGATAATGATATTATTGATGCGTTTTAAAGCATCACACTGTGCCGCAAATTGATCGTAATGTTCAATTTGTGTGGTATGCTGTGCCCTGGTTAAGCCTAAAGTTTCATTTACCAATTTGTTTGAAAAATCCACCCAGTTTACCTTCGGAAAGGCGATATGGTGAGCGTTGAAATTTCCGGTTGCACCACCAAATTTGGCACTGTTTGGTATTGCCTTTAGTGCTTCAACCTGAATGCTTAACCGCTCCGCAAAAACCAGAAATTCTTTACCAAGTTTGGTAGGAGAGGCCGGCTGACCATGGGTATGAGCCAACATTGGAATATCTTTCCATTCACTAGCCAAGCCATTAATCTTTTCTATTAATGAAGCTATTGCTGGATAATAGCTCTCGTTCAAAGCCAATTTTACCGAATAAGGAATGGCCGTATTGTTAATATCTTGAGAAGTTAATCCAAAGTGGATAAATTCTTTATAATCCTGTAAAGAAAGGTGATCGAATTTAGATTTGATAAAATACTCTACAGCTTTAACGTCGTGATTGGTCACCTTTTCGGTTTCCTTAATTTCTAGTGCATCAACCTCTGAAAAATTTTCATGAATTTTACGAAGTTGGCTGTAAAGCGATCTGTCGAAATTTTCTAAACCAGGTAAATTGATTTCGCATAATGCAATGAAATATTCAATTTCTACAAAAACACGATATTTTATTAGCGCTTCTTCAGAAAAATAGTTGGCTAAATTTTCGGTAGTTTTTCTGTAACGACCATCAACAGGTGAAATTGCTTGTAGCGAAGTTAAATTCATTATGTAGATTATAATTTTGCCGCAAATTTACTACAATTGATGGATTTACAGGGTTTATATCTAAGAAATTTTAGCTTTGATTTAGTTAAATCATAAATTTAATCTTTCAAACAAAAAAATCCTTAGTTCAATTTGAACTGAGGATTTTATGGTATAAAAAAACTTTTACTTATTTTTTTACAACGGTAGTATCAGTTTTAACAACTGTATCAGCTACAGTAGTGTCAGTTTTAACAGTTGTATCAGCAGTGATAGTTGTATCAGCGCCTAAAGTATCAGTACCTTCACCTTTTTTTTCTGAAGTACAAGCTGCAACTGATAAAGATAAAGCGATAGCTAAAAAGCCTAATTTGAATGCATTTTTCATTTTGATTTTGTTTAGGGTTATTTATTAAGTTTCAGTCTTTATACTTAAAACAGGAAAAGGTAACCCTAAAAATAAATTTTAAATAAAAAGAGCTTCAATTAATTAAAATTGAAGCTCTTTTATATGATTTTAACTTTTACTTATTTTTTTACAACAGTAGTATCAGTTTTAACAACTGTATCAGCTACAGTAGTATCAGTTTTAACAGTAGTATCAGCAGTGATAGTAGTATCAGCACCTAAAGTATCAGTACCTTCGCCTTTTTTTTCTGAGTTACAAGCAGCAACTGATAAAGATAAAGCGATAGCTAAAAAGCCTAATTTGAATGCATTTTTCATTTGAAATTTCGTTTTAGTGATTAATTAATTTACACTTAATACAGTAAATAAAAAAAGGTAACCCGCAAAATTGAAAAAAAAATAAAAAAAGCTTCAAACCATAAGGAATGAAGCTTTTTATATTTTTATTAGACTATTAACTAGTGTTTTACAACAGTAGTATCAGTTTTAACAACTGTATCAGCAACAGTAGTATCAGCTTTAACTGTAGTATCAGCAGTGATTGTAGTATCAGCACCTAAAGTATCTGTACCTTCAGCTTTTTTCTCTGAATTACAAGCAACAACTGATAAAGATAAAGCGATAGCTAAAAAGCCTAATTTGAATGCATTTTTCATTTTTGAATTTTTTTTAAGTAATTAATTTTCTTGTTAATGCCGCAAAGGTAAAAAGGTAACCCAACAATTTTTAAAAAAATGAAAATATTTTTTCATGCATATTGGGTTACCCTAAATCTTATCAACGTATTAACCAATGATAGTTGCTATAAATATTTTTTTATCTAATATTGGGTTACTATTTTTAGAAAAACGTATTAACGGGTGAATAACAGTTTAAAGAGTTCAGTTCCAACAGATAGAGAAGTTATTTTAGGTATTCTAAATAACTCTGAAGATACACTTAACAAGTTATACAAAGCGTATTATGTGATGGTTTTGCAATTTATCCTCAATAATAATGGTGATGAAGATGATGCAAAAGATGTTTATCAGGAAGCCATTATCATATTGTATAATAAAATTAAGGAAGGGAACTTTGAATTAAGCAGTAAACTCAAAACATATATTTATTCAGTTTGCAGGCGAATATGGCTTAAGAAACTAAGTCAGAATAGTAAGAAAGCCGGTAACATTACTGATTATGAAGATGTGTTGGTTGTGGAGGAAGATGTAGAAACGCATGAGGAAAAAGATGCAGCTTTTGTTAAAATGCAATCGGCCCTCGAGCATTTAGGAGAGCCCTGTAAAACTATTATTCAGGATTTTTATATCCATAATTTATCCATGCAGGATATTTGCGAAAAGTTTGGTTATACCAATACTGATAATGCAAAAACACAAAAGTATAAATGCCTGCAAAGGTTAAAGAAAATATTTTTTCAACCATAATAATTGAAATGAGAAACGATTTGGAGTTAGATGCAATTATTGAAGATTATCTTTTAGGTAAACTTAATCCGCAGGAAACGGAAGCTTTTGAAACACTTCGCCGCAATGATGCGGCTGTTGATCATAAAGTTGTTTCGCATAAATTCTTTTTAGAATCGATGGAAACATTTGCTGCTCAATTAAGATTAAAAGAGCAATTAAATAATATCCATGCAGAAATTGATGTAGAGGGTTTAGCTACAGCTTTAAGACCACATCCATCAAAAGTGATTCAGTTATGGAGAAAACATAAATCCGCCATTGCAGTTGCTGCATCATTTTTAGTATTGTCTTTAGTGTCTGTTTATTCTATTCAACATAACAGTAAGCAAAAAGAACAACTTGTTTTGCTGAGTAATCAAGTTAATAAAGCAATCAAAACGCAGAATAACCTAATTAGGAAAATTAATAATACCACTAACGCAGCTGGCAAGCCCGCTATTCAAAACAGCTTTGGTGGTACAGGTTTTGCGATATCTACGAATGGTTATATTTTAACCAATTTACATGTGATTAATGGTGCTGATTCTTTGTATGTTCAAAATAACAAAGGCGAATCATTCAAGGTAAAATCGATTTATACTGATTCGCAAAATGATATCGCTATTCTTAAGATAAGTGATAAAAATTTTAATCATCTTTCATCAATTCCATATTCTATCAAAAAGACAACCAGTAGTATAGGTGAAACGGTTTACACCTTGGGTTATCCTAAAGATGATGCTGTTTTGGGTGAGGGTTACGTAAGTTCTAAAAATGGTTTTATCGGTGATACTACTCAATATCAAGTTTCCATTCCAGTAAATCCTGGTAATAGTGGAGGCCCGTTATTAGATAATAATGGAAATTTAGTGGGGATTATCAGTGGTAAGCCTGATCAGACTGAAGGTGCTGCTTTTGCTATTAAATCAAAATACATTTTAGAGGCCATGAGAGCTATTCCTCAAGATTCTTTAGGATCAAATAAGCTATCATCAAGCAATAAGAAAAGTTTGCTTTCCGGTTTAAAACGTACCAAGCAAATTGAGAAATTGCAAGACTATGTATTTATGATTAAAGTTTATAATTAATTTACCCAAACAAATTAATATTCTTGAAACCCTGTTGATTAACCTCTTCAGGGTTTTTTGTTGGCAGAATAATTTGATTGCATTATTATTATATTATGTCTATGTATTTAGTATAGTATTGTTTATTTTTGTTTAAATCAAATTAAAAGAAAAATATCATGAGTATAAGACTAGGCGATACCGCACCCAATTTTCAGGCAAATACATCAATTGGTGAAATAGATTTTTACGATTTTCTTGGCGATAGCTGGGGTGTTTTATTTTCGCACCCAGCAGATTATACACCTGTTTGCACTACTGAACTCGGACGTACGGCTGCCCTAAAAGGTGAATTTGAAAAACGTAATGTGAAAGTGTTAGCCATAAGCGTTGATACTGCCGAATCTCATAAAGGATGGATCAGCGATATCAATGAAACGCAAAATACGTCAGTTGAATTCCCGATCATTGCCGATCCAGATAGAACTGTAGCAAATCTGTACGATATGATTCATCCTAATGCATCTGAAACCTTAACAGTAAGATCGCTTTTCGTGATCAGTCCTGATAAAAAAGTAAAATTAATTATCACTTACCCGGCCTCTACAGGAAGAAATTTCAATGAAGTATTAAGAGTTATCGATTCCCTACAGCTTACTGCAAATTATAGTGTAGCAACTCCTGCAGATTGGAAGGATGGGGAAGATGTAATTGTGGTTAATAGTATTAAAACAGAAGATATACCTGCTAAATTTCCTAAAGGACACCAAATAATTAAACCTTATTTGCGTACAACACCGCAACCAAATAAATAATTGTGCAAAAAACAATGTTTCTTCGCAACATTTTTGTTGATTAATGTTCAAGAGATTGCTTTAAGTCTCTGAATTATTATATTTGATAGTTTTGTTTCAGAATTAGCGCTTAATCTGGTTGTTTTGCTTTATTATTAGATAAGAAATAATTAATTAAGATGTGAATCAAAGCATACGGGTTTATTTTTTTATAAAATTTTTTATTTTTTTATGGCAACCGGAAAAGTTAAATGGTTTAACACTCAAAAGGGCTTTGGATTTATTGTTCAAGAAGACAACAAAGATTTATTTGTACACTTTAAAGATGTTTTAGGTGGTATTGATACCCTGAAAGAAAATGATACAGTTGAATTTGAAGTAGCTGAGGGCAGAAAAGGTTTACAAGCAGTAAACGTTAAAAAAGTTTAAGCGAAATTATATAACTTAATCATCCTCAAATGAAGCCTTTCTATGGAAAGGCTTTTTGCGTTTTAGTAATATTGTAGAATGGTAGATTTTAAAATAATATTGTTACCAGTAATATCTTTTGTAAAGATGAGGAAATCACTTTTTCCTGGTTTTATTTTAAATTTTTTAGCTAAATCTTCTGCCTTTGCAGGATAGTTTCTTACAATAATATTTCCAATAAGTTCAGTTTCCTTTTTCAGATCTTTAGGCATTAGAATTTCATTTATCTTAAAAATCCTACCAGGAAATTCAGTTTTGAATGCTGTTGAGGTATACAATTGGGTTTGAGGATGTAATTTATTTAATTCATACCTATTTCCAATTAAATTAAACGCCCCCGATTTTAGTAAAGCAGCATCAGGCTCATAAAGATATTCTGATGCTGAAATATAATCTGCAAAAGTTGCCGCTACATCCATTTCCGAATGTAAAAAGGTAAAATCCTTTTCATTTTCGTTTATTGTTACTGCATGTATTCTTAATGTACCCAAGAAGTTTTTATCAATCACCCAAAGCAATTCTTTACACTCATTTTTTAAACTAACGATATGAATTTCACTTACGTTTTTCAATTCAGAAAGTCCGGCAGTGATATCAAGTAGTGGTGCAGTTTTAATAATCAGCCTTGATGATTTCTCTAATAATAAATCAAGATTGCTAACAACATCTGGTGTACAATCTTTTAACATAAATACCTTACCAGCTTGGGCTCTTCTGGCCGGATCTACGTAAACGGTATCAAAACCTTCTGATGTAAAATTTAAAAAGTCAATTCCATCACCAGCATGGAAATTGATGTTCTTTACGTTTAGAACCGAAGCATTATATTTTGCGATTTCAGACAACTGATTATTGAATTCGCAATGTGTTACACTTTTTAGGTTTTGAGCAAAGTAATAAGCATCGATACCGAAACCTCCAGAAATATCAATCAAACTGTTTCCTATAACTAATTTTGATTTATAGTTAGCTGTAATTTCTGAAGAGGTTTGTTCGATGGAGAGGGGTGCCGGATAATAAATGTTAGGTGTATTAAACCAGGTTGGTAATTTTTTTTGCGCTTTTTTTTTAGCAGTAATTTGATCGGCGAGTTCGGCTGAAGAAACATTTTCAAAAATACTTTTAGCCAAAATAATTCGATTTACATCAGCATTTAAATTTGCATCAATGTAGTTCTGAATTTCCTGATCTAATATATTTTTGTTCATTGATGTTATCAAAAACCCTTTAAATTTGGCTGTTTAAATTTTTGCTCTTCATTACCATTTGGCAGGTATGACGGCTTTTCACTTCCAGTAAAATATCTTTGTCAACAGTAACTCGATCAATCGTGTTTTGATTGTAGTATCTAATGGTAACCAATTCCAAATTTTTATTATATTTTATTGTAAACTCTGTAGAAAGATCGCCGATCAGTTTTTCTATTTGTGATGGGTGATCATCTACGCTAACAGAAAAGCTAATGGCCGAATTTAGCATGGTGTTGATTTTGATTTTATGTCTATGGAAGAGCTCAAAAATATTGCTCAAATTTTCTTCAATGATAAATGAATAATCCTTTGGGAAAATAGAAATTAATGCCTGATTAACCTTAAAAATAAAAGAGGGGATAGGAAGTGGGTTGTTTTCCTTTGTTATGGCAGTACCATATCCTTCAGGTTGAATAAATGACCTTACAAACAATGGGATACCTTTATTTTGTAAAGGTTTAATGGTTTTTGGATGGATGACAGTTGCTCCATAATATGTCAATTCGATGGCATCATGGTATGACAATTGTGCAATTTTTTCTGTTTCATCAAACCATTTTGGATCAGCATTTAACACTCCAGGAACATCTTTCCAAATGGTTAATGCAGCTGCATCCAAACACGATGCAAAAATAGCCGCTGAATAATCAGAGCCTTCTCTACCTAAAGTTGTAGTATAGTTTTCACTTGTACCTCCGATAAATCCTTGAGTAATGATGATGTTTTCTGAAATTAAAGGTGCCAAATCCCTTTGAATAATTTGATTGGTTTTTAGCCAGTCTACTTTGCCTTCCCGGTAAGTATTATCAGTTTGGATATAGTTTCTGGCATCAACCCACAAGGATTTATTCCCCATCTCATTTAACCAGGCCGATACAATTTTTGTAGAAATTACCTCGCCAATAGAAACAATTTGATCATAAATATAATCAACATCATTATCTGGCTCATCTTCAATCAGCCAATCTATTTCAACAAAAGAGTTGGCTACATCATCATAAATAGAATTCGAATTTCCTTCAAATAAGTCATCAATAACCTGAAAATGAAAGTTTTTTATCTCCTCAAAAATAGAATGGGTTTCATCACTTTGTGTTAAATAAGCCTTTGTTAAATCTTCCAAACGGTTGGTAATTTTACCCATTGCAGAAACCACAACCAAAAGGTTTCCACTTTTATAATCGCGAACAATATTGGCTAAATTTTTTACACCTGCGGCATCCTTCACAGATGCGCCACCAAACTTAAAAATATCCATAATTAAAAAGCCTTTACTTGTTCTTGAGAAAGCGCTGCGTTTAACCAACCGCTTTCTAAATGTGCCGCATATTTGTTGTAAAAATTAATTGCCGGCTCATTCCAATCCAATACCTGCCAAACCATTCCAGTATATTTGTCACTTTTGGCTTCCTCGATCACTTTCTCAAAAAGAACTTTTCCAATGCCTTTGCCACGCATGTCTTCTGTTACAATGAAATCTTCTAAATATAATCTACAGCCCTTCCAAGTCGAATATCGAGTATAAAATAAGGCAAAGCCAACAATTTTTTTATCCACTACTGCTACGAATGCTTTCCAAACCGGATTTTCTCCAAAACCAGCATCTACAAAGTGATTTAAATTCACTGTAACTTCTTGTGGAGCCTTTTCGTAAAGTGCAAGTTCATTAACTAATTCCAATATTCTTGGGCAATCATTTGCCACTGCTATTCTAATATTTAAGTCCATTTAGTTTGCAGAGAGGTTTTTAAAATGCTTGATAATTCTTTTTCCAAAAATGCTACTCCCAATTCGTACCATCGTACTTCCTTCTTCAATGGCTATATTATAGTCGGCGCTCATTCCTGTAGATATTTCTTTAAAAGAATCTTCATTGCGGAAAAAGCTTAACTTAATTCCATCAAAAAATACCTTAAGTTCATGGAATTCTATAGTAATTTGTTTTTCGTTTTTGGTATTGGTTGCAATGCCCATTAGGCCCACAATCCGAACGTTTTTCAATTGTTGATACTCTTCCGACCTTAAAATTTCTATAACCTCATCGTATCCTAAGCCAAATTTTGTATCCTCATCAGCAATGTAAACTTGCAATAAACAGTCTATTGTTCTTTTATTTTTTAAGGCTTGTTTATTAATTTCCTGAAGCAGCTTCAAACTATCTACACCATGTATCATGGTTACAAATGGCGCTATATATTTTACTTTATTGGTTTGAAGATGACCAATTAAATGCCATTCAATATCTTTCGGAAGCTTTTCTTCCTTTTCTACCATTTCTTGTACATGGTTTTCACCAAAAATACGTTGACCAGCATTGTAAGCTTCTTGCATGGCTTCGACTGTTTGTGTTTTAGAAACAGCAATTAACTTAACGCCATCAGATTCTACTTCGCTTTTATATTGTTTAAGATTATCAGCTATGCTCATTTATAACTATTTTTGGGTAAAATTAACAACCTTGCCGCAATTTGAGCAAAAAAATAATGTTTAATTAATAATGAAGAGATTAGTTTGGGTGTTGGTAGTCCTATTTTTTATAGCGGGCTGTAAACCAAAAGCTCCGCAAGGAATTATTGAAAGTGAAAAAATGGAGCAGATATTGTATGATATTCATTTAGTTGATGGTTACATTTCTACAATCTATATTCAAGATTCGGCAAGAAAAGTTGGTGCAGCTTATTATAAAGGAATTTATAAAAAATACGATACCGATTCTGTTCAATACGCTAAAAGTTTAAATTACTACAATAACAATCCAGATCAGCTTCAGGAAATGTATAAGGCAATTTCCAAAAAATTAGATAACCAAAAAGTGAGCTTAAAAAAAGCCGATTCATTGATGCTGAGAAATACTTTTGTGAAAGATTCTATAAAAATTATCAAGAAATATAAAGCTGATTCCTTGCTCATTAGGAAAAAAATGAAACCAGATTCTGCCAGTAAAGCAACTACAGAAATACAAATTAAAAAGAAGAAAGCCCAGGCCGATTCGCTTATCAATACTAAAAGAAATTATAGTGGAGCATTACAAACAGTAGCACCCACAGCAGTACAATAATATGTTATACCCCGAAAATTGTTTAGAACGTTTAGGATTTTTAGAGATAAGGCAACTGATTAGCAAGCATTGTTTAAGTCCGATGGGACAAGCAATGGTGCAAAAGATGCAAGTGATGAGTCGTTTTGACCAAATCGATAAATTTTTACGCCAAACCAACGAATTTAAAAGTATCCTGCAAAACCAGGAACCACTACAAATAAATACCTTTTTTGATATTAAATCACTTGTCGAAAAGATTAGAGTGGAGGGCACTTATCTTTTAGAAGATGAGTGGTTTCAGGTTTACACCTCTTTGCAAACTGTTTTTTCTGTATTGCGATTTTTTGAGGAAAGAGCAGAAGTGTATCCAACACTCGAGGCGCTCTTTGAACATTTGCCAATCGAAAAAAATATTTTACGCAAAATAGAAACAGTTATAGATGCAAAAGGAAAAATAAAGCCAAATGCATCAAAAGATTTGCAGGAGATCACCTCGTCCATTTCAAAGGCAGAGCAAGATGTTCGTAAGCGAATGGATTCCATTTATAAACAAGCCATTGCCAATAATTGGGTGGCCGATGGAAGTTTAACCATTCGCGATGGTAGAATGTGTATTCCTGTTTTGGCTGAAAATAAAAGAAAACTTAAAGGGTTTATCCATGATGAATCGGCAACAGGGCAAACTGTATATATTGAGCCAGAAGAAGTTTTTACCTTGAATAATAAACTTCGCGATCTCGAATTTGATAAACGTAGGGAAATTATTAAAATTTTAATTGCATTAACTGATGAATTGAGACCTTATTCACCATTATTGCTTTCCTATCATGGGTTTCTAACCAAGCTCGATTTTGTTAGGGCGAAGGCTTTATTTGCTTTAGATATTGAAGCCGAAATGCCTGGTTTGCTTAAAGAACCAAAAACTAAATTAATAAATGCAAGGCATCCATTGTTATCTATTTCCTTTGCAGCAGAGAAGAAAACGGTAACACCATTAAACATTCATATTGATGCCGAAACCCGTGTTGTTTTAGTATCTGGACCAAATGCCGGAGGAAAATCGGTTTGTATGAAAACGGTTGGGCTATTACAAATTATGCTGCAAACCGGTTTGTTAATTCCAGTAGATGCAAATAGTGAAGTAGGGATTTTCGAAAATATATTCGCCGATATTGGTGATGATCAATCGATAGAAAGTGATTTAAGTACTTATAGCGCCCACTTAAAAAAGATGCGTTATTTTGTAGAACATGCTTCGCCAAAATCATTGGTTTTGATTGATGAATTTGGAACAGGCACCGATCCACAGTTTGGTGGCCCGATGGCCGAGGCGGTTTTGGAAGTACTGAACAATAAAAAAGTTCGAGGTGTAATTACCACGCACTATTCTAATTTAAAGCTATTTGCGGGGAACACACCAGGCTTAGAAAACGCATCAATGCTGTTTGATAACGCCAAAATGAAACCATTGTATATTTTGGAAATGGGTAAACCCGGAAGTTCTTATGCCTTTGAGATTGCTCAAAACATTGGCTTGCCAAAAGAAGTGATTCAGCTGGCAAGAGAAAAAACGGGATCTAATCAAAACCGGGTTGATACCATGTTGGTTGATTTGGAACGTGAAAAGAAAACAATTTATGATGCCAAAGTTAGCCTGGCTAATCAACAAAATAAGGCCAAAAATTTAGTTGCCGAAAATGAAAAATTAAGGGCATTTCTGGATGAAAATCGGAGAGTCTTGATCAAGGAAGCAAAGCAGGAGGCGCAAAACATTATTAAAAATGCAAATAAACTTGTAGAAAATACCATTGCTGAAATTAAAGAAAAGCAGGCAGATAGAGCTGTAACTAAAGAGCTCCGTCAAACTTTGCAGCAAGAATTGGTTAAAAACACTGTTCCAAAGGAGCGACCAAAACCTGCTCCGGTTGTTGTGGGTGGCGAAATTGTAATTGGCGATTGGGTAAAATTTACTGATAGTGAAACAACTGGACAAGTACTAGAAATTAACCGAAATGAATTGGTTTTAGCCATTGGCGATTTACGTTCGAACGTGAAAAAAAATCGTGTTCAAAAAATCAGTAATAAAGAAGCTAAGAAAGTAATCCAAAGTAGCGCAGGTTCATTTGCAGGAAGAATGAATGATGCTGTTTCAGGATTTAGAGCCGAATTGGATCTTCGTGGAAAACGAACAGAAGACGCTTTATTTGAAGTAGAAAAATATTTAGATAAAGCCATTATGCTTGGTTTTCCATCAATAAAACTGATTCATGGAAAAGGCGATGGTATTCTGAGGAAAATGATTCGCGAATATTTGAGAAAGTATAGTCAGGTAAATAGGATGGAAGATGAACACGCTGATAGAGGTGGTGATGGGATAACCTATGTTTATTTAAATTAAAATCACTAATTAAGTGGTGTAGTCTTACAAAACAGATAGTGTTTTATTAATTGCGATAGGATTAGCCAATCGTCATCCTCGCCTATGCGGAATTTTTAATCGCTGAAGATTGCAGTTAATAGTTTAGAAGTAGGGGCTTCGGTATAATATCAATCGGAATTAGATTAATAGCAAGAAACTATTTTTTCTTATTTCCTGGGCATTTTTTGCAGCGTTTACCTTTTTTAAATTTCTCACAACATTTCTTATGTTCAGCTGTGCAGCTAAGAATAAAACCCATCCCTTTTTGAAATTCAGGATCGGTAGGTAGGATATAACTATTTTCTTCTCTCTCGTAAATCATTGCTGTACAAAGGTAAGCCTTGTTTAGATCAATTCCAATTAATTTAAGCCTTTAGAGATTTAAACTCTATTTATGTTGGCGTTTTATCGGCAATTTGTAAATTAGCGAACTAACCAAAAATTCATAAAATGATAAATAAAGTAGTATCAGATGCTGAAGAAGCAATTAAAGATATTTCAGATGGTGCAACGCTCATGCTTGGTGGTTTTGGTCTTTGCGGTATCCCCGAAAATTGTATTAATGCTTTGGTTGCCAAAAATGTAAAGAATTTAACTTGCATATCGAATAACGCTGGAGTAGACGATTTTGGAATCGGATTAATGCTAAAGCAACGACAGGTAAAAAAAATGATTTCCTCTTACGTAGGCGAAAATGCCGAATTCGAGCGGCAATTACTAAGCGGCGAATTGGAAGTAGATTTAATTCCGCAAGGAACTTTAGCTACACGATGTTTAGCTGCTGGATATGGTATGCCTGCAATTTTTACTCCAGCTGGCGTAGGTACGGAGGTTGCCGAAGGCAAGGAAATTAGAAATTTTGATGGAAAAGATTATTTAATGGAATATGCTTTCGATGCTGATTTTGCAATTGTAAAAGCTTGGAAAGGGGATACTGCAGGTAATTTAATTTTTAGATCGACCAGTAGAAATTTTAATCCAGTGATGGCAATGGCTGGCAAAGTGACCATTGCTGAAGTAGAAGAATTAGTTGAGGCGGGTGAACTAGATCCAGACTATATTCATACACCTGGAATTTATGTACATCGAATTTTTCAGGGTAAAAATTACGAGAAAAGGATAGAGCAAAGAACGGTTAGGAAGAATATTTGATTAATTTGTAAATGTGATAATTAGCTAATTCTGCTCTAAACCAAAAACATGGATGATAATAAAATAAATGAAAATCTTATTGTGAAATTAAGCTTTGATTTTTCTTTATTAATAATTGACTTTGCTGAAAATTTAGAACAAAGGAGAAAGTTTGTTATTTCAAATCAATTATTGAAATCGGGAACAAGTATTGGAGCCAATATATGGGAGGCTCAAAATGCAGAGAGCAAAGCCGATTTTATACATAAAATGAAGATTTCTGCAAAAGAGTGTGAAGAAACTAAATATTGGCTTTTATTGTGCAAACATTCAAGTCAATATCCAAATAGTGATAAATTACTTGAAAAAATAGAAATTTTACAAAAAGTGTTGAATAAAATCATTTCTACATCTAAACGATTAATTGGCTAATCAGCTAATTATCTAATCAACTAATTAATATGTTTACAAAAGAAGAAATAGCGCAACGTATAGCGCAAGAAATAAAAGATGGTTACTATGTTAATTTAGGCATTGGAATACCAACTTTGGTGGCCAATTATATTCCAAAGGGAATTGATGTGGTTTTACAATCAGAAAATGGATTGCTCGGAATGGGCCCATTTCCATTTGAAGGAGAAGAAGATGCCGATTTAATTAATGCCGGCAAGCAAACCATTACCACATTGCCCGGCTCATCCATTTTCGATTCGGCCATGAGCTTTGGAATGATTAGAGCACAAAAAGTTGATCTTACAATCCTTGGAGCTATGGAAGTTTCGGAAAATGGCGATATTGCAAATTGGAAAATTCCTGGAAAAATGGTGAAGGGAATGGGGGGCGCTATGGATCTGGTTGCCTCTGCAAAAAACATCATTGTTGCCATGCAACATGTAAATAAAGCTGGCGAGAGTAAGCTACTTTCTCAATGTACGCTTCCACTAACTGGCGTAAAATGTATTAAAAAAATCGTTACCGAACTGGCTGTGTTGGATATATTACCAGAAGGTGGCTTTAAACTTTTAGAACGTGCTCCAGGGGTAAGTGTCGATTTTATCAAACAATCTACTGCAGGGAAATTAATCGTTGATGGTGAAATCCCTGAAATGCAGTTGAATTAAAAAAAGGGTCAAGTTATTTTAAAAACTTGACCCTTTTTTTATGTAATACTTCTAGTTAATATCAACCAGAATGCTGTTTCTTAAGTCATTTGAAATATCCTCTGTTATAGCGATTATTTCATCTGGTTCGTTGGTATTATTCATTATCACCTTGTGGCACTGTTCCCTGTATGGCAATAAATATTCTTTATATGCCGGCACCACGTGATTGTGCCATTTATAAAGTACATCATCTTCCGGATATCCACGTTCTAAACCATCTCGTTTTATACGGCGATCCAAAGCAACTTGCTCATCAGCATCAACAAAAATAGTATGATCTAATAATGCTGCGATTTCTTTGAAGTGTAAAATGAAAAGTCCTTCGACAATGATGATTGGAGCTGATTTAATTTCCAGAATTTTCACAACTGCAAGCGGATTATTGAAATTGTATTCTTTCTTATAAACTACCTCTCCACTGGTTAATTGTTTAATGTCTCTTAAAAACTGTTCGCTATCAATAGTCGATGGAAGATCAAAATTGTACAATTTGTTTTCTTCTTGAGTCATGTCTCCAGCAGGGATGTAATAATCATCCTGCGACACTAAAGTAACTTCGTCTTGTTTAAAATGATGTAAAAAGCAGTTTAAGAAAAATGTTTTACCAGATCCGCTACCGCCAGCAATACCAATTATGAATGGCTTTTTATTCAAACTCATTGAGCACTATATGTTAAATTACAGAAAAAACGCTTGTCTAAAGCTCCTAATGAATCAGCTACAGCTTTAGTCATTACAATAATAACATCTTTTGTGGATTCGTTCTCTGTAAATTTACCAACAACTTTTGCGAATGTTGTTTTATTAGTCATCGGATTGGTAATTTTAATCACCCTTCCAACAGGAGCCGTACGGTGCAAAACCAACATTTTCGATCCGTCTAGGTCGGCATCGGCAATCCAAACAGCAGCACCTTTTTCTTCTATCTGACTCAAGCCATATACACTTGGGTCACGACGAAGTTTTGGGTCTTTTACCATTGTGCTATCTGGCTCATTCTGCTGATCTTCTTTCGAAGCATCATTCACCGATTTAGGTTGAGGAGGTTTTGGGATAATTAATTTCTGATCAACTTTAATTGAGTTATCATTTAACTTATTCGCCGCTCTAATTTGGTAAGCGGTTAAATTATACTTCTTTGCAATGCTGAAAATATTCTCACCAGTAGCTACAGTATGAATAAAGCTTTCATCTTTCGATGGTGAAACCGGAGTTTCCTTTACGGGTTCTGCTTGTTTTTCTTTTGGAACTTCAACTTCTGCAATAATTCCACCTGGCACTTTTAAAACCTGACCAATTGTAATTGCATTATCTGGTAAATTATTTAGTTTACGCAATTGATAAGCGGTAATTCCATATTGTTTCGCTACCGTGAAAATTGTTTCATTACGCAAAACGGTATGTGTGCCTGCAGCATCTGGAGTTTTTACTGTCTCTGTTGGAGTTTGCTCTGCAGCACTTATTACCTTATTTTCATCAACATTTTTTGTGGCAGGAATTTTCAGTTTCTGTCCAATACGAAGATTGTTATTCGAAAGATTATTGGCTTTCTTCACTTCTTCAACCGTGGTGCCATATTTTTCGGCTATTTTACCTAAAAACTCTTTCGGAGCAACCGTGTGCTCAATCATGGTTTGATCTGTAACTGTATTTTCTGAAGGAGCAGTAATTACTGTTTTGGTGGTCTGAGCAGGTTCGATAACGTTCGTTGGTGTTTCAGTATTGTTCTTTATAGCGATTTTTAAAACCTGACCAATGCTTAAATTATTTCCAGTTAAGTTATTTAATCTTTTAATTTCATTGATGGTAGTTCCATACTTTTCAGCAAGCATGTTTAAGTTTTCTTTGGCCTTAACAATGTGCTCAATAATGCCTCCATCTTTACCAGAAGAAACAGGGGCCGGAATATTTGTTGTTCCCCATGGGATATTGGTTGGAACTTTTATAACCACGCCAACCTGAAGATATTTGTTGTCGTTATAAGCCATGATATCCTTTGGAGAAACGTTATATCTTCTTCCAACAGAATAATAAGTGTCTTTGGCTACAATTTGATGAACGATAAGTTTCTTTCCATTGTTATTTTCAACCCCGATAGAATCTCTACTTGTGTTTGCTTTAGCATTTGCAATGTTCAGGGCAAATAGAACAAAAGCAGATAAATATATTTTGTGCATTTATTTTCTATAAATTTCTTAGTCAAAGGAAGCAATTATACGAATAAAATATTTAACCATATGGAGGTAATCATCCAGTTTTTGAGTAAAATATAATGACTTTATCTCAAAAAAATGTTCATAATATTCATATACAATATCTTGCGAAAAGATTCAATTGGCTTCTTATTGATTAATAAACGCACTAATAAATAAGGTATTGTATAGCATGAAATTTAGATTAAAACATTTGCAAATTTGAGTTGTTACGTACACATTAAAATCACATAAATATTAATAAAAATGGACGCTAAGGAAATAAGCTTAAACGAAAAAGAAGTAAAACCAGTAGTTGATCTTTTGAACGATTATTTGGCAAATTATCACATTCATTATCAAAAATTAAGAGGTTGCCATTGGAATATAAAAGGTCAGAATTTTTTTACACTTCATGTTAAATTTGAGGAGTTGTATACAAACGCACAACTTACAATTGATGAAATTGCCGAGCGTGTTTTAACTTTAGGTAAACCACCACATAGCCGTTTTGCCGATTATATTAAAGAATCGCAAATTAAAGAAATTGATACTATTGGCATGAAAGATTTAGATATGGTTGATGCCGTTTTGGATGATATGGCAAAACTTATCGAAATTGAAAGAGAACTTTTAGAAGCTACTGATAAAGCTGGCGATGATGGTTCAAACGATATGGTTAACCGATTTATGCAGTTTAAAGAGAAAAACACTTGGATGTTGAGATCTTTTGCAGGAAAAAAATAAGGATATCAGGTTAAGGTTAAGGTTAAGGCTGAAATCAAGATTGAAGTTCTAAATAACATCTTGTAAAGTCCCAACCTTGATCTCGACCTTGATCCAAATCTCAACCTCAGACTTATTCTCAGCCTCAATCTAATTACATTTTCTCTATCTTTGGGCATGGCATATAAAAGTTTAGCAGAATGTGTTTCCGATCTTGAAAAACATGGTCATCTAATTAGAATAAAAGAAGAAGTAGATCCTTATTTAGAAATGGCAGCCATCCATTTGAGGGTTTATGAAAAACAAGGACCGGCCTTATTATTTGAAAATGTAAAGGGTAGTTCTTTTCCGGCGGTATCAAATTTATTTGGAACATTAGAGCGATCAAAATTTATATTTAGAGATACTTTGCCAAAAGTACAGCAATTGGTTTCTTTGAGGGATGATCCAATAAAAGCATTAAAAAATCCTTTCAAATATGCAGGTTCTGCCATGTCGGCATTATCGGCTTTGCCGATGAAAACTCCTTCAGCTAAAAATAATTTTCTTAAAACCACTATAGATCAGCTACCTCAAATAGTGAATTGGCCAATGGACGGCGGTCCGTTTGTAACCATGCCACAGGTATATACTGAAGATGTAGAGAAACCCGGTATATTAAGTGCAAATTTAGGCATGTATCGCATTCAATTGGGTGGAAACGATTATATTCAGAATAAAGAGATTGGTTTACATTATCAGATTCATCGGGGTATAGGTGTTCACCAATCCAAAGCAAATAAAGCGGGTTTGCCTTTAAAAGTTAGCATTTTTGTGGGTGGGCCGCCATCTCATCCCTTGGCTGCAGTAATGCCATTACCAGAAGGATTATCTGAAATGACTTTTGCAGGTGCATTGGGCGATAGGCGATTCCGTTACTTTTACGATGATGAAGGATTTTGCATTTCAGCAGATGCTGATTTTATCATAACAGGAACAGTTTATCCAAATGAAAATAAGCCTGAAGGCCCTTTTGGTGATCACTTAGGTTATTATAGTCTTACGCATCCGTTCCCGTTGATGAAAGTGCACAACGTTTATCATAAAAAGGATGCCATTTGGTCGTTTACAGTTGTGGGTAGACCACCACAGGAAGACACTAGCTTCGGGGCACTAATTCATGAAATTACAGGTTCGGCTATACCTCAAGAAATTCATGGTTTAAAAGAAGTCCACGCCGTTGATGCTGCTGGCGTGCACCCATTATTATTTGCAATTGGCAGCGAGCGGTATACTCCTTATTTAAAAGAACGCAGGCCACAAGAAATTTTAACGATTGCCAATCACATCCTTGGTAAAAATCAGTTGAGTTTGGCGAAGTATGTATTTATCGCCGCAAAAGAAGACGATGAAAACCTGAGTACCCATCACATTAAAGATTTTATTACCCATATTTTGGAAAGGATAGATTTAACCAGAGATATCCATTTCTATACCAATACCACTATTGATACATTGGATTATAGTGGTGATGGTTTAAATAGTGGCTCAAAGGTTGTTGTTGCGGCGGCAGGAGAGAAGAAGCGAGATTTATGGCATGAAAAGCCCGATGGTTTGAAATTAGGCGACGGTTGCTATCAATCTCATATTGCTATGCCAGGGGTTTTGGTAATCGAATGTAATAAATACATTAGTGCCGAAAAAACAGCAGCCGAAATTGCTCTTTTAAATATTTCGCTAATTGATCAGGACCTTTCTGGTTTGCCATTGATTGTATTGGCTGATGATTCTGAATTTACAGCAGCAAGCATTGATAATATGGTTTGGATTACTTTTACAAGAAGCAACCCAGCTGCAGATATTTATGGTATAAACGATTTCACAATCAACAAACATTGGGGCTGTAAAGGCTCGCTGATTATTGATGCAAGAAAAAAACCTCATCATGCGCCCGAACTTATAAAAGATCAATCGATTGAAAATAAAATAGACCAACTTGCTAAAGAGGGCAAACCGCTCTATGGAATAATTTAGTTGAATAATTGAAATTATTTGTTGATTTTTAGTGAACATGTTATGGATTCATTCTAAAATTTCACGTGTTTGGTTAGTCGCTATTTTAATCTTTTGTTGTCAATTTAAAACATCAGGTCAGCAGATTGATAGTTTGGCTTCAGTTATTTCTGAATACGGGAAACAGAATGCAACATCAAACCTATTTGTTCATTTTGATAAAAATATTTACTCTAATAATGATCAGGTTTGGTTTACCAGCTATTTGCTTCAAGCCTTTACTCCAATATCAAATTATCACACTTTATATGTTGCGTTAGTAAACAATGTAGATAGTTCAATAGTAAATCAGCATAAATTCCTTATTCATGATGGTTATTCATTTGGCGATTTCTTAATGCCAGATTCTCTTCCTAGTGGATCTTACCGTTTTGTAGTAAATACCAATATCAAGGTTAAGGGTACTAACGATCCTGGATTTATTCAGCCCATTTCCATAAAATCGACTACAAAAAACTTGCTGGTGCCTCAAGTTTCTATATTTAAATCTTTTGATGAAGAGACAAGAACTGGAACGGCACTGCTTAAAATTTTAACAAGCGATAACCGATTTATAGAAAATGCTGAAATAAAATATACTATTGGGCGAGATCAAATTATAAAAAGTGGAGTGGCGAAAAGTAGTGTTATTGGCGAATTGATGATTGATTTTCCTGCAGATAAAATTGATGCCGGCAATAATTTATTAAATATCACCATCAAAAAGGATAATCAAATCCGATATATTAAATACGAATTACCTATTCTCAACCAAAGAAAATTTGAGATTAACTTTTATCCTGAAAGTGGTTATCTAGTGAATGGGTTGCTTAGTAAAGTAGGTGTAGAGATTAAAGATCTAACTCATGCAGCGGTTAAGGTTAAAGCTGTTTTGCTAGAAGATAATGAAGTCATCGATACCATCAATACCAATTCAATGGGGCTTGGCTTTTTCTCAATTGTTCCAAATATCAATTCAAAATACAGTTTTAAAATATTAACTATTAATACTGAACTCAATCAATATGATTTACCTAAAATTTTAAAAGATGGGGTAGTAATCAATGTGAAGGATGTTATAGCAAATAAAGATTTTAGATTAAAATTACAGAGTAGCTTTGATACCAAAATTCATGTTGTGGTGCATAATTACAATGCGATATCACTTCACAGTGAAATGGTTTTAAAGAAAGGGCTAGCTCAAAATGTTAGACTTGACTTAGATTCTGTTCCGATAGGATTAAATACCATAACTATATTAAATAGTGAATTTAAACCCCTAACCGAGCGGATTTTTTTTAGCCATTATAATGATCTGAATGAATTAAAGGTTTCTACCGACAAAGCAGAATACGAGTTAAGAGATAGCGTCAAATTGAGTATAAAAGCGAGTGCTAGTAACAAAAATTCTTCGCAGGGGCTGGTTTCAATTTCCTGTACACAAACCAATCGATTTTCTACATTGAACAATATGAATATTGTGGATTATGCAATGCTTGAAAAGGAATTAGTGAAATTGCCAGTTAACCCGATGGGAATAAAAATTACGGATCGTGACTATCTGAATAATATTCTAACGGTAAAAGGATGGAGGCGTTACAAGTGGCCATTATATAAGGATAGCATCTCAAAAGGTAAGGTAATAACTAGTGAGGAAATTACTGGGCAAATACGCAAAGGCAAAAAAAAAGTAACGTTACCGATGCAATTATTTGCAATAGCTAAGAGCAACGTCCATACCATAGAATCAGATAGTAACGGAAGGTTTATGGTTCCATATACGAACCTGATTACCGAAAATAAAAATGAAGTTTGGGTTAGTCTAAATAAAAACGCTTCCGATTATAATTTGATAATTAATGATCCGGCTGAAGAATTGAAAAAAAATATTAGAAAACAACCTTACGAAGCTGAAGTTTTTAAATCATTACTGCCAAGTGATAATCAAGTTTTTGCTGATCCTGGCGGCAATACCCTTAAAGAAGTAACCATTAAAAATATTAAGAGTGATGGAATGCAATTTGCCAAAAATGGCTACATGAATAGTTGTGGTGATTATGTCTGCCCATCGAACATTTTAAATTGTATGAATCATTTTGGAAATGCGTCGAATAAAATGCCAAGAGAAGGGGCTCAATACCGAAATCAAGGAGGTGGAACTTCTGTTTACCATGGCTGTGAAGAGCGAAAAAAAGATCCGAATATTACCATCTTAAGTGGAATAAAATTTGGGAAAGAATTTTATAAATTTAATCTAGATAATAAGGAAGAACTCATTAATGTATCAACTATATTTTGGGATTATCAAAAAACACTAAATCAACAAGGGGAGGCGAACCTTACCTTTACAACGGGCGATTTAACAGGGAGCTTCAAAATAATAGTACAAGGCGTTACCACAAATGGGCCGGTTTATGGCGAACAATATATTACAATTAAACGCCCATAAAAAAAGGCTCCCGATAAAAATTGGGAGCCTTATTAGGTGTTATTATTTCTTATTAAAATCTCACTCCAAAAGTTAAGAATACATTATCTGCAGAATTTTTCAAATTAGCAGTAGGTCCTTCACCAGTGAAATTAAAATCTGGATAATCAGATGAAATGGTATAAGGAGAACTTGTAGAATCAAATGTTGTATGTCTATAAGTAACATCCAAATAATAATTGTCAAATCGATATCCTAAACCACCACTGTAAGCTTTAGTATTTAGGTCGATGTTTTTATATGGTGATCCTGAATAATTGAATCCACCTCTAACCATAAAATTATCAACCACTTTAAATTCTGCACCAACTCTGTAATTAAAATTTCCTTTGTAAAGCGATGCGATATCACGATTGGTATTTGTTTCCTCATTAGCAAAATTTGAAGAAAAATGAATACTACTGTAGTCAACATATTCTACATCAGCACTAATTAAACCACTGTTACCAATAATATAAGATGCACCTCCATTTACTCTGTATGGTGTTCTTAAACTATATTCAGAATCATAGGTTTCTAAGTTATTTGTGTATTCAGGAATTGTGGTTCCGTTTGCTCGTTTAAACTTAGTACTTAGGTTTTCAGAGAATCTATCCGTCATACTATACCAGGTTGGCGTAATAAAACTTAAGCCTAATCTTAACTCATTGACAGGTTTGTAAATCAAACCAAGTTTAGCATTAATACCATTTCCTTTAGTCTGTTGAAGAGAGTTATAAGCAAAACTATAGGTTCCACCTGTAAAAACAGGATCCTGACCAGTGAATGATCTATTTGTACCACTTTCTGTATAAACACGATCTGAAGTATAGTTTACATTTGCTAATCCGATCGAGATACCTAGATACAACTTGTTTCCATAATTACCAGCCATTCCTAAATTAACTTCCGATTGAGAACCTGAACGATTAATAATATTTGTTTGGTTATTATTAACGTTTGTAGTTGGGAAATAACCTGAAGGATCGTATTCAATTAAAAAGTTTTTGTAAGCCATACTTTCTAATGAACCTGGAGCAAGTGCGCTTGAATTATTTGCAGGATCGCCCATACCATAAGTAGTGGCTAAATCTGCAAAATAATCTGCCATCGAACTTGTTGGATTTGCTCCACCGTAGGTAATGTTGGTATTAAAGTTATTGGTTTTATTATAGCCGATTCCAAAGTTAACACTAACCCAGCCATCGTTTAAATTAGATCCTTTAACTTTATTTACTGGAGAATAGAAAACAGCTCCAATTTGATTTAAACCTACCCGGCTTTTTTTATCATCTATACCATTGTTTAAATATGATGATCCAACTTTAAAGTTATTAAATTCCGGAGTAAAGTTAAATTCAGATTTTGTGAAAAAACCTAAACCTGCAGGATTTGACGATAAGGAACTGATATCACCACCTAAAGAAGTTTGGGCATTACCCAATCCTTTAAATCTTGAAGTTGAACCTTGCTCTGGTTGCGAAAAGCGTAATACATCACTTGTGTATTGGGCATATAAAGAATTGCTGGCAAAAACTATTCCTGCCACAATTAATATTGATCTTAGTTTCATTTTATAAATATGTGTGTGTATTACTATTAATTGCCACCTCTACTTGGTCTGCCGCCACCGCCGCCGCCTCCGCCACCAGTGCTTCCACCACCACCGCCGCCTGATGATTGACTTGGAGGTGGAGAATAACTGCCACGATCGGGTCTGCTAGATGGTTGCATAGATTGAGTTTGAGGTTGTGGTCTGTAACTATCGTCACGACTTGGTCTTGAGCTTGTACCCGATGGACGGCCATTTACTGCTTGACCATTGCCGTAGGTGTTACCATTTGACCATCTTTCCGGACGTCCAGCATTATTACCACCTGATGTAGGACGACCAGCATTACCGTTTGAGGGGTAAGTACTAGTACCTCTATTTCCATAAGCACCGCGATTATCTCCATCACGGTTAGGTCTTGGTCTGTAATTGTTGTTTGTGTAAACACCGCCGCCGTAATAGCCGCCGCCTACACCCCAGCCACCACCGTACCAGCCTCCGCCGCCCCAACCGAAGCGATCGTAATAAGAATATGGACCCCAATTGTTCCAGCCCCAGTTATTCCAACCGAAGCCCATGTTGCCATAGTAAAATGGATTATTCCAGATGCTGCCGTAGCCAAAACCACCGCCCCAGCCAAAACCGCCGCCCCAGCCACCTAAGCCATAACCATTGTTCCAGCCCATACCATAACCTAAGAAGTTGGTTGAACCATAGCTATTGCCGTAACTAAAATTTTCATAGTAAGGATCATAGTAGCCACGAAAGCTGCTTCCGTTATAGAAACGATTGATTCTAGAAGAGTAATCCATATCGTAATACGGGTTACTAGTTCCATAATATTCATCGTAATCATCATTTTGTCCCTGCGCTTGAACTTGATTTTGAGGAGGAACGTAAGCTTCAACCTCTCTAGCCTTTGCAACAGTATTATAAACATCGTCATTGGCTTTGGTTTGAGCCAATTTCGTTGTAGAGCATGATGCCACCAACCCAGCGGCGGCAATCATTACAATGGGTAAAAATTTAATTGGTTTCATTGTGTTTATATTTAGTTGTGTGTGTTCACTAATTTACTAAAAATGGATCAAATTTACTAAAAATCAACTATTTACTTAGTCAGATTTATGTATTAATATAAATGCCTTCCTTGTATAATCGTTTTGTAGGCATAAATTTATAAATTTGTGATCTGATTTTACATTTTTTAACACACAAATTACGTTCCAAATACATAATATGAGCAAAGAAATTACAAGCCGAGACGCAGATTATTCTCAATGGTATAATGATATTGTTATAAAAGCCGATCTAGCTGAACATTCGGCAGTTAGGGGTTGTATGGTTATTAAGCCCAACGGTTATGCTATATGGGAGAAAATGCAGGCTGTACTAGATAAAATGTTTAAGGATACTGGGCATCAAAATGCCTATTTTCCATTGTTCATACCGAAGTCATTTTTCTCTAAAGAAGCATCACACGTAGAAGGTTTTGCAACAGAATGTGCAGTTGTTACTCATTATCGTCTAAAAAATGATGGTAATGGCAATATTGTGGTTGATGAAACAGCAAAATTAGAGGAAGAATTGATCGTTCGTCCTACTTCAGAAACCATCATTTGGAATACTTACAAAGGTTGGATACAATCTTATCGCGATTTGCCAATTTTGATCAATCAATGGGCTAATGTAGTGCGATGGGAAATGCGGACCCGTTTATTTTTACGTACTGCAGAATTTTTATGGCAAGAAGGGCATACGGCGCATGCAACTGCCGAAGAAGCGATTGAAGAAACAGAACGTATGCTACATATTTATGCAGATTTTGCTGAAAATTGGTTAGCTGTTCCGGTAGTTAGGGGTAGAAAATCCCCAAATGAAAGATTTGCTGGCGCTTTGGATACTTATTGTATCGAAGCATTAATGCAGGATGGAAAAGCATTACAGGCAGGAACATCTCACTTTTTGGGTCAAAATTTCGCAAAAGCATTTGATGTTAAATTTACTGGTAGAGATGGTAAACTGGATCACGTTTGGGCTTCATCCTGGGGAGTTTCAACACGGTTAATGGGAGCGCTAATCATGGCACATAGTGATGATTCAGGTCTGATAATCCCACCTAAATTGGCTCCGATTCAAGTTGTAATTGTTCCCATTTATAAGAGTGATGAAGATTTAGCTAAAATTTCTGCATATGTAAATGAGTTAACCATGCGATTAAAGGGCATGGGTGTTTCAGTTAAGTATGATGACAGAGATACACAACGTCCTGGTTTCAAATTTGCGGATTATGAGTTAAAAGGCGTACCAGTGCGGGTTGCCATTGGTGGCCGCGATTTAGAAAATAAAACTGTAGAAATTGCCCGAAGAGATACCAAAGTGAAGCAAACAGTTCCACAGGAAGGTTTAGATATTTATATTGTTAAATTGCTCGAAGATATTCAAACCAGTATGTTTAACAAGGCACTGGCTTACCGTGATGAGCACATTACAGAAGCAAATAGCTACGAAGAATTTAAAGTATTACTAGATGATAAAGCTGGTTTCATTTCTGCCCATTGGGATGGAACTCCAGAAACCGAGCAAAAAATTAAAGAAGAAACAAAAGCAACTATTCGTTGTATTCCTTTAGATAACAAATTAGAAGATGGCGTTTGCATTTATTCAGGTAAACCATCTATCCAGCGTGTTTTATTCGCAAGAGCATATTAGTTGATGGTGGGTTAGTTTTTTAATTGGTTGAAAAGAAAATTCTCAACCTAAGTACTAAAAACCAAAAATTAAAAAAGATTAAAAAGAGATGAAATTCGGAACAAAAGCTATACATGCAGGTCAAGAGCCTGACCCAACAACTGGTGCAGTAATGACACCAATATACCAGACTTCAACCTATTGGCAAAAATCGCCTGGCGATAACAAAGGATATGAATACTCGAGGGGAACTAATCCAACACGTAAAGCATTAGAAGATTGCCTGGCAGCTTTAGAAAATGCCAGATATGGTTTGGCTTTTTCTAGTGGAATGGGTGCCACTGATGCGGTTTTGAAACTGCTTCAACCGGGTGATGAAGTAATTACCGGTAATGATTTATACGGTGGTTCGTATCGCATTTTTACAAAAATATTTACAAAATACGGCATCAAATTTCATTTTTTGGATTTATCAAAACCAGAAAATATTTTGCCTTACATCAATGATAAAACTAAATTGGTATGGATTGAAACACCAACAAATCCAACCATGCAGATTATTGATATTGAAGGTGTGGCAAAAATTACCAAGGAGAAAAACCTGATCTTAACAGTTGATAATACTTTTGCTTCGCCTTACTTGCAAAACCCCATTGATTTGGGTGCAGATATTGTAATGCATTCGGTAACCAAATATATTGGTGGCCATTCTGATGTGGTAATGGGCGCATTGATTACAGATGATGAGCAGTTGTTTAAAAATCTTTGGTTTATATACAATGCATGTGGTGCAACTCCTGGTCCGCAAGATTCATTTTTAGTTTTGAGAGGAATAAAGACTTTGCATTTAAGAATGAAAGCGCATTGTGAGAATGGGGAGCGTGTTGCCCATTATCTGAAATCTCATCCTAAAGTTGATAAAATTTATTGGCCAGGATTTGAAGATCATCCGAATCATGATGTAGCAAAAAAACAAATGCGTGGGTTTGGCGGGATGATTTCCATCACTTTAAAAGATGCAGATTTGCAGGAAACATTTAGGATTTCTTCCAATTTTAAGGTGTTTACTTTAGCAGAATCTTTGGGTGGCGTAGAATCTTTAATCAATCATCCGGCAACGATGACCCATGGATCGATACCCAAAGAAGAAAGAGAAAAGGTTGGGGTAACTGATAACCTTTTGCGCTTAAGCGTAGGCGTAGAGGATATTGATGATCTATTGGAAGATTTGGAAAACGCTTTGAAATAGTCGACTGATATAACTTCTTAAGAATTAATTTTGTCATTCAATTGATAGGGATGCCCCGTCAATTGGATGACTTTTTAGTATATAATTAATGGATTTTTTAGATCTTCAAAACTTCCTTGATAGTAAAGTTGACCAATATAATCGCTCAGATTTTATTGAAAACGATCCGATATGTATTCCCCATTTATTTTCTAGAAAACAGGATATAGAAATTTCTGGTTTTTTTGCATCTATTCTAGCGTGGGGTCAACGAAAAACCATCATTAATAAATGTAGGGAATTGTTGAATAGAATGGATAATGCTCCGTATGATTTTGTTTTAAACCATGGAGATAACGATCTGAAAAACCTGCTTAATTTTAAGCACAGAACATTTAACGATACAGATTTACTTTATTTTATCTCATTTTTTAAATCTCATTATTCCAGATTCTTAAGTTTGGAGCAAGCTTTTATCCCAAAAAAAACTCACATAATAACAGAATATATGGAAATGACGAATGAAAATCATTCCACATCATTATCATCATCAGTTTGTTTATCTAGTGAGTTTAGCTTCGGTATTGAAGAGTCATTAAATTATTTCAGGCAGTATTTTTTCTCAGTGGAAGATTTTCCTCACCGTACCAAAAAGCACATATCATCACCAGCACAGAAATCAACTTGTAAGCGCTTGAACATGTTTTTGAGATGGATGGTGAGAAATGATAATAAAGGAGTTGATTTTGGTATTTGGGAAACCTTGAAGCCAAATAATTTGATATGTCCTTGCGATGTCCATGTTGACCGGGTAGGGCGTTTATTAGGGCTTATCAAAAGAAAACAAACAGATTGGTTAACTGCGGTAGAGCTAACTAGCAACTTGAAAAAATTTGATGCTAACGACCCTGTAAAATATGATTTTGCTTTATTTGGGTTAGGTGTAGAAAAAATTTTATAGTGATATTTTAAATTGAGAAAAGTCAATAAAAAATTCTTTTTTTCAATCTATCTTCCTATACTTACATCAGTAATTCTAATAAATATTAGAATTTAATCTATCCCCACTTAATTATAAATGATTGCAGTTAATTTATCTGAAGAAGATAGGTGGAAAAAATATAATAATTTTTCTCCATTAATTTCAATATTTAAAAAATTTCATCCACTCAATGATGAAATAGAAGAGCGCATTAACCAGCATACTTTTCCGATAAGCTATAAAAAAAATAAGTATTTGGTTTCTCCTGTTGATCGGAATAAATATCTTTTTCTTATTGTAAAAGGTGTGGTAAGAGGTTTTATAAAGGATGGAACATCTGAAATTACTACATGGATTTCTAAAGAGAATGAAATAGTTGGAACCATTAGAAATTTGTGGATCGATGGAGATTCTGAAGAATATTTACAAGCGCTGGAAGATGTAGATCTGATTGCTATACCACACGTGCTTTCAGAATACTTGTATGAAAATTTTGCAGAAGCCAATATTGTAGGCAGAAAGATGATGGAAATTTACTACCGCTCTGCAGAAGAACGTGCTTACTTATGTAGGATTTCATCAGCCGAAAAAAGGTATAAGCGTTTTTTGCTTTCTTTTCCTGATTTAATTAACCGTGTATCGTTAAAACATATAGCCTCTTTTTTAGCTATCCGCCTGGAAACCTTAAGCAGGATTAGAGCTAAAATATAATGAATTAAGACTTTAATCAAAGTCAAATTGAAAGCTAAGATCAGTAATGGTCTTAGCTTTTTTTGTTTACATGGAGTAAACACGTTTCCCTTTAAATTTTGTATGGTTAATACTACATGTTAATTAAATGTTGTTGATTTTTATCAAGAAAATCAAAATATTTTAATCAATATTTCCAAAGCTATTTTACAATTTTTTCATAATTATCTACTTTGTAGTATTCGTAATACACTTTTTGACAAATTATGCACAAGTTAATCACTTAAAATCTAGGTAGGGCTTTGGTTGCGAGTGTATAATTTTTAATATACTTTTGCCGCCCCTGAATGATATATCTTGATGTATTATTTAGAGTTAAAATATTTAGTTATCAGATAAATAGCGATTATTTTTTTACTCACAATTTATCAATATTAATAAAAGTTTAACAGGACAAAATACACCCATAATCAGGGTTTAATTGGATTTTTTCACATAATTATTTCCACCTAAGGAAAATGAATAAAGTTTACAGACGCTCATCAATCAAATTAAAGCCAATTCTAATTGTAATTGGTTTAATGTTATCCTTATTAATCCTTACCTTTTCTAAAGCTTCAGCGCAATTTGGTGCATCAGCACTTTATACTGATTATGGTGGTTACTGGACATCAGCTGTTGGAGCAATAAATCCTAAAATGCCAGATAACAGGCACAATCTGTTAGGGTTTAGGTGGAATGGCACAAATTACTCAACTGGTGTTAACGATGTATTATTAGCGAGTAAAATCACCTTCTCACCTGGAACTTATCAGGCATTTCCTGTAAAAAATATTTCTTTGCCAGGAACAGGTTCAAACTTTATTGGTTTAGGAAAGCTGGAAGATGGCGTTGACAATGGCGGTGCATACACTTATTCTGTTCCAGTTACAGTTTCGCAAATTCTAACCCGGGGAATTAGGGGCTTAGACATGGGTTCTTGTATTACCAACATTCCTTCAACCGCACAACCATTAAGTTTTAATTTTGGAGCAATAACCAACGATTCGCAAATAGGTGATGGCGTTCCAGATATTATAATTACCCAGGTGGCTCAGGCGACAGGTGCCCTTGATGAAGTTTATTTCGAGGATGGGAGCGGTAATTTAATTGGTAATAAAATCAGTATTAATCAGGCAGCACTTTCATCTATGGGTAATTGGCTACCAGATTTTACAACCCTGCAAGGTTATAACGGTCGCAACTCTAAATTTCAATTGCTTTTCTTTTATCCGTCCGAATATTAGGATGGCAACATCAAGGTTTTTTAAATAACTTATGAATAATATTATAAATTTGTAGGATAATACTTACAATCGAAATAGATTAAAGAATGTCTTTATTTGAAATAAAAAAAAGACAAATTTACATATAAACGAAACATTTTATTAAATTGCAACATATCTAATTAACATGAAACCAAAGAATACTGGAAGTACCTTTACCGTGCTAATTGCTGATGATCACGAAATTATTCGCAGGGGTTTAAAAAGTTTGATTTCTGATTTTTGGGCAGGAGTAGAAATTATCCATGCATCAACATTAGAGCAGGCTTTAATTGAAACCGAAAAATCGCCAAATTTGATTATTATCGATGTAAATTTGCCTGGTGGCAATAATTTAAAAGTTATCGATCAAATTAAATTGGTGCAGTTAAATGCTAAGATATTAGTGTTTTCTTCATTAAATGAAAACATTTATGCGGTACCATATTTAAAATCTGGTGCATCAGGCTACTTAACTAAAAATGCAGAAGAGTCTGAAATTGTAACTGCAATTACTACCATTTTAGCGGGTAGTCGTTACTCGAGCAGAAATGTTAAAGAGAATATGTTTAATAGCATTTTAGGTAACGATGCAGACAATCCCTTTACCAAATTATCGGGAAGAGAACTGGAAGTTGCCGAATTGCTTACCAAAGGTATTGGTGTTTTGGAAATCTCCAATCAGCTCAACTTACAAATGGGTACGGTAAGTACTTATAAACTTAGGCTTTTTCAAAAGCTTAAGATTAAAAGTATTATTGAGCTTGCCGAAAAAATGAGCATATACGAAAAATAGAGTTTGCTTTAGGCAAACTCTATTTTCTGTTCTTATTTGTAGTGCCAACACCATCTTTCGCTGATTCATTAGGCGTTGATCCCGCATCACCAAATTTTTCTGAAGCACCTTTGCCATTTTGATCAAAACTTGCTTTTTCTTTTGATGTACCTTTAGTTTTACCTTTTTCGGTATCTTTCTCTTTAGTGGCCATAATGTTTATGTTTATCATTCAAACATGGTCACCGAATAAAAGTTTTATTTATTTGGAGAACTTGATAAATAGCTACCGAAAAAAACATGCTATTGATTTTTTATGGAGTCTCTAGCTCTCTTTTTAAAAAATCCACGGAATAAGAAATTGCTTTGTAATGCTTCTAAATCTTCATCGAGTTTTTTACTGCTTTTTTCTAAGTTAAGCATGATTACCCGAACCTGATCGGCAGTTTTTGCATCATTCAGCAATAAGCCCGCAGCGTTGTCACTGCTATTTAATTTACCCGATGCTTTTTCTAAATTAGCTGCCATTACTGAAGCCGACTGCGCTGTTTTTTGCAATGTCGAAGCCGATCTTTCAAGCTTAGCAAACACCGCTGTATCTGTCATCATTTTATCCATCAAACCATTTTTGGTGTTCAGGGTTTTGCCGAAAGTATTCAGGTTTTGAGCAGTTTGAGCTGTTGATGCCGTAATTCTATTCAGGTTGGAAACCATGGTTTTAAAATCCTGAGCAAGTTTTTCATCAGATAAGAGCGCACCTGCAGCACCTTTACCATCAACAAGATTACGGGCTAAAATTTTAAAATCACCTGTTACATCCACCAGGTTTTTGTTATTAACCTGCAGGGTTTTCATCATATCATCAGTAGATAAAGAGCTGTTAACTTTAAGCACATCGCCATCTTCTACAAATGGAAATTTAGGATTTCCTCCGGTGAGTACCACGATTTTATTACCGATTAAACCATCTGCTCCAATACTAGCACCAGCATCTTTATGTATGTACTTATGAACATCTTCTTCAATGCTTAAAAATACGCGTACTTGTGAACTGCCAAAAAACTCAATCTTTTTTATAGTACCTATTTTAACACCCGAAAACCACACATTATTTCCTTTCTTCAACCCTTGAATGTCATTAAAAACTACGCTAAGGGTAAAACTTTTAACGAAGGTTTTCTTTTGGCTGCCTAAAGTAAAAATGGCGAAAACGAATATCAAAATGCCTATGGCGATAAATATTCCTACCGTTATTTTCTTTTTATTGTCGTTCATGGTTATTGTATAAAATTGTAATCAAAAAATGGTTGTGCCTGCGGATCTCCCGAGTTAAAAATATCATCGAATGATCCCTGCCTTTCGAAGTTTCGCTCTACTAACATGGCCACTCGATTTCCGGTTTCTTTAGCGCAGGTTAAATCGTGTGTTATTACAATTGCACTGGTATGGTAGCGCTCCTGTACAGTATTTATGAGTTTATTTATTTCTTTTGATGTGATAGGGTCGAGTCCTGCAGTAGGTTCATCATAGAGCATAATCTCGGGTTTAAGAATCAAGGTTCGGGCAATGCCGATACGTTTTCGCTGCCCTCCAGATAACTCTGATGGCATTTGGTTTATGGTTTGAGATAATCCGACCGCATCAAGCATTTCTTCTACCAGATCATTAACTTCCTGCTTGCCTAAATCGCGGCGGTTTCTCACAAGCGGGAATTCCAGATTTTCTCTCACCGTCATACTATCATAAAGGGCACTATTCTGAAAAGAAAAGCCTACTCTAAGTCTTAAAGCCAATAATTCTTCGTAAGAAATATCATCCACAATGTGATCCAAAACTTTAACCAAACCTGAATCCGGACGGAGTAAGCCGATAATTATCTTAATCAATACAGATTTTCCTGTACCTGATTTACCCAATACAACCAGGTTTTCGCCTTTGAAAAGATCTAATGAAGCGTTTTCTAAAACCTGGTATGATCCAAAAGCCTTATAGAGATTTTTAATCTCGATTACCTTTTCGGTGCTATTTAAAATTTCCTTTTGTATCATACCCATTAGCTATTAAACAAGCTGAAAATTTGTACACAAACCACTTCTTCAATAAAAATGAGGAACATGGCAGTTACTACAGATGAGTTAGCTGCCTTGCCAACGCCTTCAGTACCTTTAGATGAATTGTAACCTTGGTAACAACCTACAATTGCTATGGTAAAACCAAATAGGATGGCTTTAAATGTTGAGGCAATTATATCGAGAAAGGTAATACTTTCCAGTGCGCTTTGAAAAAAGGTAGTTGCACTTGTGCCTTCGTTAACCGACACGTTAAGAAGAGCGCCCAACATGCCCACCATGGCCGTGTAGAATGTTAGTATAGGCATGGTGATGGTTGCAGCCAAAACCCTCGTCGACACCAAAAATTTAAATGGGTTTGTTGCAGAAACTTCCATGGCATCAATCTGCTCACTTACTTTCATCGATCCTAATTCTGCACCGATGCTGGAGCCCACTTTACCTGCTGCAATAAGTCCTGTTAGCAAGGGAGCAAGGGTTCTTAATAAAGCAATACCTACCAAAGAAGGAAGCCACGATGTGGCGCCAAATTCGGAAAGTGACGGCCTAGACTGTTTGGTAAAAACCAGTCCGGTAATAAAACCTGTTGTCGAAATCAACAATGCCGATCGATAACCAATTTCATAACATTGGCGCATTAACTCTTTAAGTTCGTAAGGTGGAAGAAATGCTTCTTTAAAAAAACGGCCAATGAATCGAAAAACATCGTAAAGGTTAATGAACATTTGAGCGAATTTGCCAACAGGTTTTGGATGATCTCTAGGATTTTCCACTTTTTCTATTCCCATCTTGGTGCCTTAGTATTTTTAGTAGAATCTTTTTTTATTTCTGCCTCTTTTTTATTACGGTATTCAAAAACTTTTAAAGTATCAATCGGAGATAAACTTTTGTATAGTACATTGTAATTTGTTGTTAAAGATTTCTTTCGTTCTTTATAATCACCAATGGATATAACACCATCAATGCGATTTTTTTCTAATTCAGATGATTGATCGACTAGCGCTTTAGTGGAATCTACAATTGCATCGTTTGATAGGGTAACCTGTTTATCCACTTTTTCCCCTCCCGAGCCTTGTTCTGGATTGGTGTTATGACAAGCCACACATAATAGCAAAGCAAATGTAAGCGCCAAAAATATTCTCATTTTAAGAATACAGATATGTAGCTCAATTGTTTGTTTAACTGAAAATAATCATTAAAACTCAGTGGTATATCGTATTGGATATTAAAATACCTTGATTAAATCAACTTAAATTCCGTGAAGGTTATAGTTTACAGATTAATTAGAAAATGTTATCAAAAAACTTCTGAACCTTGCCGGTGCTGCTGTTGAGTTAAATGAGTTGGTTAAAATTATGACTGATAATCCAACGATTTGGATCGAGCTTGGCTCACACACCGATAGCCGTGGAAAAGACTCATACAACCTAACACTTTCTCAAAAAAGAGCTGAATCGGCAGTGCAGTATATCATTTCAAAAGGTATTGATAAAAACCGCATCACCGCAAAAGGCTATGGCGAAACGCAATTGGTAAATAAATGTGCCAATGGAATTAATTGTTCGGATGAGGAACATCAATTAAATAGAAGAACTGAATTTAAGATCGTTAAACAATAGCGCACATTAAGAACGCAGCATAGTTTTAATTTTTTAGCAGATGCCTTGATAGAAATATCAGGGCATTTTTTTTGATTTTTTTAAGATTATTCAAATTTTAAAACATTCGATAAAACTAAAAATGTTAGTATTTTGTTAATAAATTGAACTGCGGTATGTTATTTAAAGCTAAATATATTAGTAATTTTGGTTTGTAAAAGTGGTAGTAACTGAAATTCGAAAACGATGATGGACAAGGACAAACATATTATTCACATGGATCAGGATGCATTTTTTGTTTCAGTAGAATTAAGGAAAAATCCTGATTTAATTGGCAAGCCTGTTGTTGTTGGTGGAAATTCCGATCGGGGCGTGGTTACATCCTGCAGTTATGAGGCTCGTAAGTTTGGCGTACACGCGGCAATGCCGGGCAGAATGGCCAAACAACTTTGTCCGCAGGCTATTTTTTTAAGAGGCAATATGGAAGAATACTCCAAAGCATCACACGAAATTACTGAAATTATTGCCGACCGTGTTCCGCTGTTCGAAAAGGCCAGTATTGATGAACATTATATCGATATGACCGGCATGGATAAGTTTTTTGGATGCATGAAGTTTGCTTCCGAACTTCGCCAAACCATTATTAAAGAGATGGGTTTACCCATTTCTTTCGGCTTATCAGTTAATAAAACAGTATCGAAAATTGGCACTAATGAGTGCAAACCAAATGGTGAATTAGAAATTCCTTTTCCAAAAGTTCGCGGATTTTTAAATCCTTTGGCGGTGCATAAAATTCCCGGTATAGGCGAAGCCACTTTTAAAAAACTAAGTGAAATGGGCGTTCGTAAAATTCAAACCTTGGCCGAAATTCCTCAGGATTTAATGTTCAAAATTTTGGGTCAGCATGGTTTGGGGCTTTGGCAAAAAGCAAACGGAATCGACCTTTCGCCGGTGGTGCCTTACAGAGAACGAAAATCGATAGGTACCCAAACTACATTTGAAAGTGATAGTATGGATATCTCAAAAATGAAAGCCATATTGAGTGGCATGGTTACCAATTTAACTTTCGATCTCCGAAGTCAACAGAAGTTAACCGCTTGCATTACCGTTACCATTCGTTACTCCAATTTTGAAACCGTAACCCAACAGGCCCGAATTCCATACACCGCACTCGATTCTTTTTTAATTACCAAAGCACACGATTTATTTAAAAAGCTATACACCAAACGAATGCTGTTGCGCTTAATTGGCGTTAAACTTTCACATTTGGTTAGTGGTTTTGAGCAAATTGGTTTGTACCACACTTCAGAAGTAGAGTACGATTTATATCAGGCGATGGATAAAGTTCGCAATCATTATGGCGTAGAATCGGTGGTGAAAGCCTGCATCGTTAAGCAACCAGAAAAAGATAAAAATGGAAAAATTATCAAATACAATCCTCGAAAAAAGAAGTCAATTGATGAAAATGGAAGCGGCGAAGAGCGGAAAAGATCGCGAATAAGAACTTTTATAAATACTGATTTGGGCACAGCAACTAAGTTAGATGGATAGATTTCCAGGTTGGAATCGGTTGGCTGAAAAAGTGTATTGGTTATTTGTGTAAACTGGTTAATTGTGAAATTCGATAACTGAAAACTGAAATGTTTCTCAATGTACATTCTTCATATAGCTTAAAATATGGAACGATTGATGTCAAAGGAATCGTAAAGCAAGCCCGTGCTTTAGGAATTCATCAATTGGTATTAACTGATATTAATAATTCTACGGGTGCTGTGGAATTCATCAGAGAGTGTTATAACCAGGAAATTGCCAAAGCAGCAGATGAGGTGCAGAATGGTAACACGCCATACCAAATCAAACCAATTGCTGGTATTGAGTTTCGAAAAGATAATCAACTTCTGTATATCGGCATCGCCCAAAACAAAGAGGGAATGCGTGAACTCAATGAATTTTTGAGCAATCATAACATTAACGGGAGTGTTTTGCCTGATGATGCACCCAACCTTCAAAATGTCTTTTTCATCTATCCCTTTACAAAAATATTCAAACGGGATTTGAAACCAAATGAATTTGTTGGGGTTAAAAGCAAACAGTTAAATTTTCTTTATAAACATGCGCTACTTCAGCATAAAGAAAAAATGGTGGTTTGGCATCCTGTTACAGTTAGCAACAAAGTCGAACATCGCTTACATGAGTATTTAAGGGCCATTGAATTAAATACACTTTTAACTATGGTACCAAAGGATGTAAAGTGCGATGAAGATGAATTTTTAATTGCTGAAAATGAGCTTAAAAATAAATTTGAACGCTTTCCTTTTATTATAGAAAACACTCAGAAAATGATTGATGCCTGCGATTTGAGCGCCTATTTTGAGCCAGGGCCACAACCCAAATCGAAGAATAGGTTTTCATATTGTAAAGAGGGTGAGGAATTTGATAAAAAATTACTCAGAAAAATTGCAGGTAAAGGATTGGAATATCGTTACGGAAAAAATGATCTCGTGGCCAGAGAGCGAATGGAAAAAGAGCTCCGCATTATCGAACTCAAACATTACTGTGGTTATTTTCTAATTACTTTTGATATCATTAGATACGCCATTGGTAGGTGTAACTTTTATCATGTTGGTAGGGGGTCTGGTGCGAACAGCATTGTGGCCTATTGTTTACGCATTACAGATGTAGATCCCATCGAGTTGGATTTATATTTCGAACGGTTTCTTCACGAAAAAAGAACAAGTCCGCCAGATTTCGATATCGATTTTGCCTGGGATGAAAGGGAAACTATCCAAAAATACATTTTTAAAAAGTACCCTAAATGGCATGTAGCTTTTTTAGGAACCATGAGCACTTTTAAAGATCGTGCAATTATTCGCGAAATTGGTAAGGTGCTTGGATTACCAAAAGGGGAGATTGATAGCTTTACCGACCCAACTAGGGTGGCCGAAAATCAAAAAAATGCTACTTACAAAAAACTGGTTGCCGTGCATCAGCACATGCAAAATATGCCCAACCAAAGATCCATTCACGCTGGTGGAATTTTAATTTCTGAAGAACCCATTACATATTATACGGCTTTAGATCTGCCTCCCAAAGGATTCGTAACGGTACAATGGGATATGTATGAGGCCGAGGCAATTGGTTATGAAAAATTCGATATTTTAAGTCAACGTGGAATTGGTCATATCCGCGAAGCAGTACATATTGTAAAAGAAAACTGCGGTAAGAATATTGATATTCATGACTTTAAAACTTTTAAACACGATCCTAAGCTGAATGGTATTTTACGGGAAGGACAGCCCATTGGATGTTTTTATATTGAATCGCCAGCCATGCGGCAATTGCTAAAAAAACTGAAATGTGAGGATTATTTAACACTCGTTGCTGCAAGTTCCATCATTAGGCCTGGGGTGGCCAGTTCTGGTATGATGAAATCTTTTATTGAGCGTTATCATGCGCCTGATAAGGTTGTTTATTTATGCGAAGAAATGGAAATTCGATTGAAAGATACCTATGGCGTAATGGTTTATCAGGAAGACGTTATTAAGGTTTGCCATTACTTTGCAGGTTTGGATTTGGCAGATGCTGATGTTTTACGCAAAGCGATGAGTGGAAAATATCGCTCAAAACTTGCTTTTGAAGAATTGGTAAACAAGTTTTTTATTTCTGCCCGAACAAAGGGGCATAGTAAAGAGCTTATTGCCGAAGTATGGCGACAGATTTCTTCTTTCGCAGGGTATAGCTTTTCAAAAGCACATTCTGCATCGTTTGCAGTAGAAAGTTACCAGAGTTTATACTTAAAAACCTATTATCCAAAAGAATTCATGGTGGCGGTTTTGAATAATTATGGTGGGTTTTATACGCGGTGGGTGTATGTGCATGAGTTGCAAAAAACTGGGGCAAAAGTACATTTACCTTGTGTAAACCAAAGTGATGAAGTAGTAAATATTCGAGGAAATGACGTTTACCTGGGTTTTGTAGGCGTGCAGGGTTTGGAAAATAAGTTTGTGGAAACTATTCCTCTCGAACGTAGATTAAATGGACCGTTTAAAGACCTTGAACAATTTGTGAAACGAACTCAAATTACCTTAGAGCAAGCCATTTTGCTTATCCGTTTAGGTGCCATGAGATTTACGGGGAAAGATAAAAAAACTTTGCTTTGGGATATTTATAATTATCTCGGACACAAGCAAAAACGGTTAAACGCTACGGAACTTTTTAATATTGAACATAAGGAATATGCATTGCCAATGCTTGAAAATTCTGCACTGGAAGATGCTTACGTGGAATGGGAACTATTAACGTTCCCGCTAAATTATAATATGTTCGATTTTTTAAAAACCAGCTATAGGGGCGATGTAATGGCTACCGATATGAATAAGCATGTGGGCGAAACGGTTAGGATGGTTGGTAATTATGTGTGCGAAAAAACAGTGCATACCATTAAAAACACTAAAATGTGGTTCGGTACTTTTTTAGATAAAAACGGCGATTTTTTTGATACCATACACTTTCCCAATTCAACTCCTATGTATCCATTTAAAGGAAGAGGTTGCTATTTAATATTAGGAAAAATTGTTGAGGATTTTGGTTTTCAAAGTGTGGAAGTTTTAAAGTTTGCTAAGCTGGATATTATGATGAATCCGGTAGCGGTTGATTGATATGAGCCGATTAAATTTCTATTCGGCTCATAAAATGGCTATTTTTTGAGCCGAATAATAATTTTTGCTATTTTTAAATCCATGATTAACCTAAAAGCCGAAATAGAAAAATTCGATAAAATGGGAGAGAAAACAGGCTGGAGTTATGTTTTTATTCCAGCTGTAACAGCTCATCAAATCAAACCAAATTGTAAAGTTAGTTTTAGAGTTAAAGGGAGAATTGATAACTTGGAAATAGGTGGAATGGCTACCGTACCAATGGGAGAGGGTGATTTTATTTTGGCATTAAAAGCCGATCTTCGGAAAAAACTTAAAAAAGAAGCGGGAGATAAAATAGAGTTGTGGCTAGAAGAAGATAAAGATTTTAAAATTGAAATGCCAGAGGATCTGGAAGTTTGTTTGACTGAGGAAAATGGATTATTGGCATTATTCTTACAGCAGCCAAAATCTCATCAAAATTATTTTATTAAATGGATTAATGAAGCTAAAACCGAAGCTACAAGAACCAAACGCTTAACCATGACGGTTATAGCAATGGAAAAAAAGCAGGATTTTGGTGCAATGATTAGAGAAAGCCATGCGAAGAATAAGTCTTAAATCAAGTGATCCAATACTTTCAACTTTAACCTTCAACTTGGAACTTTGAACTTTTCGCTCTACTGTAATTTCTAAACCAGCTGCTCACTTTCATTTGGATCACACCTAAAAAAGCCTCTCTAAAAATTTTAGTGCTCATTTTCGATGTGCCTTCAGTTCTGTCGGTAAAAATTATTGGAACCTCTACAACTTTAAAACCAAACTTAATGGCTGTAAATTTCATCTCAATTTGAAAAGCATAGCCTACAAAGCGTATTTTTTCTAGCGGAATTGTTTCCAAAACTATTCTGAGGTAACATTTAAAACCTGCTGTAGCATCCTGAATAGTGATTCGGGTTATAAATCGAACATACATAGAAGCGAAGTAAGACATTAAAACACGCCCCATTGGCCAATTGACTACATTTACCCCCCTCACATACCTCGATCCAACTGCAACATCTGCTCCTTGAATACAAGCATCTCTTAATCGCGAAAGATCATCTGGGTTGTGGGAAAAGTCAGCATCCATTTCAAAAATATATTGATATTTTCGCTGCAGTGCCCAATTGAAGCCATAAATATATGCGGTTCCTAATCCTTGTTTTCCGGCACGTTCTTCGATAAAAAGATGTCCATCATATTCAGATTGTAAAGATTTTACAATATCAGCCGTTCCATCAGGAGATCCATCATCAATAATAAGCACATGAAATGGCTGGGTTAATGAAAATACCTTACGGATAATCTTTTCAATATTTTCCTTCTCATTATAGGTTGGAATGATAACTAAACTGTCTGACACTATTAATTTACGGTTTTAGAATGATGAAGATTTTTTGAATGGGCGAAATTAGCTATTAAAAACCAAAAGCCGGAAATTTTATTTCTGGCTTTGGTTAAATATGATAAAAATAAGTTTTACCTAACTTCTCCCATTAACTTTTTAACCAATTGAGAAAAAGCAATTAATGCTACACCAGCAATTAATGAATAAAGCGCAAGTGATTTATATCCCTCGGTGTAAGCCACCAATTTAGTCATTAATGAAGCGTTATCTATGCTCGACATTTCCGCACCTAATTTTCCTGCAGCCAACTGACCGAATGCACTAGACAAAAACCAGAGGCCCATCATCATTCCGAACATTTTCTTTGGAGAAAGTTTGGTAATAATCGACATTCCTATTGGACCCAAGCAAAGTTCGCCTAAAGTAAGCAGGAGATAAGCCAAAGTGAAAATATTTAGGGAACTGATGCCTTGATCGTTTGCGAAAAATCTTGTCGCATAAAACACATAAAAACTCAATGCCAATAATAAAAACCCAATACCAAATTTTACCACTGTATTTGGTTCAATTTTTCTTTTGTACATGCCAATCCATAGTAAGCCAATTAAAGGACTGAATACAATTACAAAAAATGAATTCACGCTATTGTTTACCACATTTGGGTCGATATTAAAAAACAACAAACTGTGATCTAAATTATCTTTTGCAAAAAGCGATAAGGAGCCACCACTTTGTTCTGATATGGCCATAAAAATGAAGTAGCAAAAAATAAATACAAAAGCAGCAATCAATTTGTATTGTGCCTTAATATCTTTAATCATCGCCGTCTCATAAATGAAATAAATCATCGCCACAATGCCTATGGTATACATGAAATAATCGGTATAAGCGGTATTTTTTACCATTACAAAAATTAATGGAATACAAAGCAAAGAACCCACGTACACGGCTATTTCATAAGCTGTTCTTTTGGTTTTTTCTAAATTTAATAATGGAGAATTACCAATAGGGCCTAAATATTTTTTGGTAAAAATAAAGGTTCCTAAACCGAATGCCATTACAACTGCGGCAGAAAGAAAGCACAAATGCCATGAAACGTATTTACCTAGATAGATACACATTGCACCGCCCAAAAGCCCACCAACGTTTATACCAGCATAAAAAAGTCCGTAACCGGCGTCTCTTCTGTTATCTTTTTCGTGATAAAGCTCACCAACCATTGAAGAGATATTGGGTTTAAAAAAGCCTGTTCCGATAATTGATAGCGTAATACCCACATAAAATAAATCCTGCGGGGAAAAAGCAAGGATTAAGTTTCCAATAATCATTAATGATCCACCCCAGAAAAGGGATTTTCTAAAACCTAAAATTTTATCGGCGAATATTCCTCCTATAAAGGTAAATGCATACACGAACGCTTGTATAGCTCCATATTGAAGATTCGATTTTTGATCGGTTAACCCCAACTGATCAACCATGAAGAAAGCTAAAACGCCACGCATTCCGTAAAAACAGAAGCGTTCCCACATTTCTACCAATGATAAGTACCAAAGTTGTTTTGGGTATTTACCGTCAAAATTTTGAATTGCTTCTAAGGTTTCTATAGAAGGTGTTTTTTCTGTCGCGATTTGCATGCTATTTAACTCCGTGCATAAGTTTTTTAATGATAGGCGTAAGGAGCATGATGAATATACCTAAACCTATTGGTATTAATGTAAAAATTAGGAAGAACGTAGACATGGAATATTGCGCCGTGATTTTGTCAATCATTCCGCCCATAGTTCCTGCAATTTTATTTCCGATTGCGATTGCCAGATACCATATTCCAAACATAATCCCGATCATTCTTCCTGGAACCAGTTTTGAAACATAAGATAAACCTACCGGAGAAATAAACAGCTCGCCCATGGTATGAAAGAAATAAGCTAAAATAAGCCAGATCATACTCACTGATGCTACTTTTGCACCAGGAGGAATAGAGCTTGAACCATAAGCTAAAGCTGCGAAACCGATTCCCAATAAAATCATTCCTAATCCGTTTTTAACAGTTGCTGTAGGATTGAATTTACTTTCCCATAGTTTGGAAACAATTGGTGCACAAGAAATGATGAATAAAGAATTTAATACGCCAAACCAGGTTGCAGGAACTTCCGCTTGAACATCTGCATATTGGTTTTTAAGCATGTAAATTACCAACGCCCAGATAATGGCGAAGCCTGCAGCTAAAATAATGTTTCCTAAAGCAAATTTTGCAAAGGTTTTTCTGAATAAGCTGAAAAGTACGTAAGTAATAATCACTAAAGGAATAATAGTAATTAATGTATTGGCAATATTAAACATGATTTTTGCATTGCCTTCCAGCAATCTGGCGGTATAATCCTTTGCAAATATGGTCATTGAACCACCAGCCTGTTCGAAAGATGCCCAAAAGAAAATCGTAATAAAGGCAAGAACAATAACCACAATCATTTTATCCCGGAGCTGTGGTGTGTATTGTGCAATTCTTTTAATCAATATGAAAATAAATAATGCCAATGCAATAATAATGGCAAAATTATCTCCAGTCAATTTCCCGATTGTAAAGTTGAATACAGTTGTGCCGGTAATTTTAGAAACAGGATCGTTGATAATCCAAACCAAACCTATTATTGAAATCAATCCAATTAAAACGATATCGAAAATCGAAAAAGGATTCTTTTTGGCTTCTTTTGGATCCTCATCTTCATCAACAGTAACATTATTTTTTTCAGGCTTTAGGCCAATTGAACCAAAAATATTTTTAGTGAAATAAAACTGTAACATCCCAACAAACATAAATATACCAGCTAAGCCAAAACCGTAGCTCCAGCCCCAGTTTGGATTTTCACCAATATAACCACATAACAACATTCCTAAAAATGCTCCAGAGTTAACACCCATGTAAAAAATGGTATATGCTCCATCTTTTTTCTGTGGATGTTTTTTGTACATATGTGATAAAATGGAGGTCATGTTTGGTTTAAAGAAACCATTACCCGTTACTAAAAGGCATAAGCCTAAGTACATGAAAATCGGGTTAAATTCGAAGGCCATTGATAAGTGACCAAGTGTCATTAACAAGGCGCCAACTATTACAGCCCATCTGTAACCAATAAATCTATCGGCAATAAAACCACCTAAAATGGGTGTTAAATAGGCTAAAGAAGTGTAAGATCCATAAATGGCTAAAGCATGTTCTCTAGGCCATCCCCATCCTGGGTTATCGCCAAACATAGATGATGTTAAAAACAAAACGAGCAACGCCCGCATACCGTAGTACGAAAATCTTTCCCACATTTCGGTAAAGAAAAGCACAAATAATCCTGCCGGATGACCCAATACTTTGCTGCTAAAGAAATCGTCTTTGGTTTCAATGGATGTTTGCATAAAACATTTGTTGGTTTTAGTTTATGAATTCAGAATTTGTGTGTTGTTTAAGCTAGTTTGCGAGGCGCAATATAGGCAGTGAATGGCAAACTCACAAATTTTAACAGATAGCGAAAGGTAATGATATTGTTAAGGATTGTAAAATGCTAAAACTTTCTAATGGGTTTCACATTCTTCTTCGGATCGGCATAAAGTTCGTCCATGGCATTAGGATCATTGTTAAGTTCCAATCCCTCTTGAAGTTTCAGCTTACCTCCAATCACTTTGAACCCATCAAAAGTTCCGTCAGATCCATAATATTCAAATCGGCCAATCATTTCTGAATCGAAAGGAGCAAGGTGGTCAAATACAATCATGTCAGCTTTTTTATCAGATTTCAGAAGCATTGCGTTCGATTTGGTGTATTCGAAAATAAATCTATTTTTATCTTTAATGTTTTTTCCGTCGAAAACAGGTGCTCCAAAAGTTGCCTTATCTTTATTGAAAGATAATATTTCAATTACTTTTTTAGTAGTAGTTTGATTGTTACCCTTCCAGCCCAACAAAACGTAATAAGGTAATCTGCTGCCGCTGGTAACAGGAATGACCTCGTAATATCGGGCACCAAACCATTTTTGGTTATCAGTTACAATATTTGGATCATTTAGGTTTTCTGTTTGATCAATCAGCGGAAAGAGTTTCAATGGATTGCTGTTCATTTGAATGGCACCATAGTAACGATATGTACCATTTTCCAATTGCAAGTACCAGCTGATTATTCGGAATGCCTGATCGGGAGATTTAACAACCGAAACATTTTTTAGTGAATCAAATGCATAATTAAATGAATTTGGAGATTTTAAGGCATCTAAAAGGCTTTTAACAAATTTGCCATTTAAAGCTAGTTTTTTAGTATCAAAGGCTTCTGCATTAGCAGCATTCGAAATTTTAATAAGTGTATCTTGAAAAACATCAAGTTTTTGAAAACTTTGCTGCGCCCTAACGGTAAGGCACAACAAAGCCATCATCAATAAAAGATATAGTTTTTTACTTTTCATTTATAAATAAAGATCGCAAATAAAGCTTCGATATTATAATTTTTCAATCACAATGGCACTTGCACCACCGCCACCATTACAAATTCCAGCTACTCCAATTTTGCCTTTATTTTGTTCTAAAACTGAAAGTAATGTAACTACAATTCTAGCGCCTGATGCACCAAGTGGATGACCAAGTGAAACCGCTCCTCCATTTACATTTACGGTATTATCTGCTAAGCCTAGTAGTTGATTATTGGCGATTGAAACAACCGAAAAAGCTTCATTAATTTCAAAATAATCAACATTTTTTATATCGATGTGTGCTTTATTAAGGGCCAAAGGAATTGCCTTAGATGGTGCTGTGGTAAACCATTCGGGTGCCTGTTGTGCATCAGCATATCCCAAAATTTTAGCTAAAGGTTTAACGCCCAGCTCCTTTGCTTTATCTGCACTCATCAATACCAATGCTGCAGCACCATCATTTAATGTTGAAGCATTTGCAGCAGTTACGGTTCCATCCTTTTTAAATACTGGTTTTAATCCGGGTATTTTTTCAAATTTAACAGCGGTTGGCTCATCATCAGTATCAATTACCGATATTTCTCCCTTTCTATCCTTTACTTCAATTGTAGTAATTTCGCTTGCGAATTTCCCTGCAACTTGTGCCGCCTGAGCTCTTTTATAAGATTCTATGGCAAAATTATCTTGATCTTCGCGTGTAATATTACATTCGCTTGCACAAAGTTCTGCTGCCGATCCCATATGATAATCGTTATAAACATCCCACAAACCATCTTTTACCAAACCATCCATTACCTGACCATGACCCAAGCGGTAACCATTTCTTGCCTTATCCAAATAGTAGGGTACATTACTCATACTTTCCATGCCTCCAGCTAAAACAATATCATTATCTCCATTGGCAATGCTTTGAGCGGCTAGCATGATGGCTTTAGTTCCCGATGCACAAACTTTATTAATAGTTGTAGCAGGAAGATCTGGTAAGCCAGCAAATTTTGCGGCCTGGGTTGCAGGCGCTTGTCCTAAATTGGCAGATAATACATTGCCCATATAAACTTCTTGTATATTTTCTGGCTTTAAACCAGCTTTTTCTATAGCGGCTTTAATGGCAAAGCCACCCAATTGCGTAGCAGAAAACTGACTTAAAGAACCACCAAAGCTTCCGATGGGCGTTCTTGTAGCTGATACAATTACAACTTCTTTCATGAATAAATATTTTTATGAATTTTTGGTTAGGTTGCTAAGTTATACATTTTTTAATATTGCACTAACGAATATGCTGGCATTTTAGCGTGATTCATTCACAACGATTTTGCGAAAAAAAAGCTGCAAATCTGCAGCCTTAGTTATTCTTCTTTTGCCTTTCCCTTTTTTCTTGATTTTAATGCTTGGGTAAGGAGGAACTCAATTTGCCCATTTGTGCTTCTAAATTCATCGGCAGCCCAGGTTTCTACTTCTTTTAATAAAGCAGGACTAATTCTCAAAACAAAAGCTTTTTTATCTTTTTCTGCCATCCTTAACTTATTGCTCGTATTTGATACCTCGTTTTTAAATTGATAAGGAACAATTCCATTTCTTCAATTTTATTAGAACTGAATAAAAGTTTCTTTCCATTTTTAAATACAATTTGTAAACCTTTTGATTTGTCATTCAGAAGATAGGCCTTATCATTGCGGTTAAACCAAAGCCGGTTTTTTACGCCATATCCGCCATAATCTCCAAAAGCATCGTATTTTGTGATGAAAGCATTTTCTACATTATTCCATTCAATTGGGGTCAATTTTGTTTTAAAAGGAAAGTATTTATAAAAAATCCCATCCTGATTAATTTTTAATGTCAAAACATTTTTTTGAATGAGATATACTATAAGGAACGGAAGTAAAATAGCCCATATAGGGGCGAAATAAGCCTGTTTTAAATCCTGAAAATTCATTCCTCCTTTATCGAAAAGCACAATAGAACCCACCATAATGGCATCAACACCTATTAAAATATAGAGCCACCATAAGTTTAATTGCTGTTTTTCTTCAAATTCCATTGCCTTAATTATATAGCGTTCCGGTATTTACCACAGGTTGAACATGGCGATCTCCACAAAGCACAACCAATAAATTACTAACCATTGCAGCTTTTCTTTCTTCGTCTAAATCAACAATTCCTTTTTGAGATAATTTTTCCAAAGCCATTTCAACCATACCTACGGCGCCTTCAACAATAAGTTTTCTGGCCGCAATTACAGCGGTAGCTTGTTGTCGTTGTAACATGGCACTTGCAATTTCCGGTGCATAAGCCAAGTGCGAAATTCTGGCCTCTAAAACTTCAATTCCTGCTCTCGATAACCTTTCATTTAATTCATTCTCTAATAATTCACTCACCTTATCTGCACCATCCTTCAAAGTGATGCTATCCTCTTCTCCCTCAGAATGATCGTAAGGGAAGATATTTGCCAAATGCCTTACAGCCGCTTCACTTTGAATATTTACATATTGCATGTAATTCTCTACCGAAAAAACTGCCTTAGCTGTTTCATTAACTTTCCACACCACAACAGCTGCAATTTCAATCGGATTGCCCAATTTATCGTTAACTTTTAATTGCTGTCCGTTAAGGTTGTTAGCTTTCAGCGATAATCTTCTCTTCGCTGTAAGCGGATTTACCCAGAAAAATCCATCAGCTTTAACTGTTCCAATGTATTTTCCAAATAAAGTTAAAACCATAGATTGATTTGGATTTATGATTAAGAAGCCAGGAAAAATTAAGAAGATATCTATGGCTAATAGCAAACCGCCCCATAAAAAGTTCTCTGTAACGAAACAAAAAATCGATGCACCTAAAAGTGCTAAACATAATACGAAGGTTAAATAACCCGAAGGAGGGCTGATAATTTTTTCCTGATACATAATTGATATTAATTTGATATCATAAAGTAAAATATAAAATTTGGTAATTGCAAACAAAATCTCTAAAATGTATATTAGATAAAAATGTTAATTTTGAAAGCACAATAATCTTATCGTTTTGGCCAAAATCAAGAAAAATTCACACAAAATCCTGTACCGTAAATATTCATCAAACCTTAAATATGTGATGATGATTTTTACCGTCTTTATCATTACACTTTTTCTTCCTAAGCAGCCACGTTTTAGATATGAGTTTGAAAAGAACACCGTTTGGAAAAATAAAGATTTAATTTCTCCTTTTAGCTTTGCGATATTAAAGACCAATCCGCAGGTTAGTAACGATAAAAAAAATGCCCTAAAAAATATATTACCGGTTTATCAGTTCGATAAATCCATTTCTGATAATGCTTTAGAAGAATTTTCAAATGATTTTGATATCAAATGGAAATCCACACAACTTGATGAAAAAGATCGTTCGCAGTTCAAAACCGAAGCTTATAATCTACTGAAAATCATTTATCAAAAAGGTGTTGTCGGTTTAAACGTAAAACATCAAGGCGGCGCAAAGCATTATGATTTTTCGTTAATGGAAAACAATGTCTCCAAAACGAGAAATACACAAGATGTTTTTACTGCCGAAACAGCACTATTATTTTTTAAGGCAAACTTTAAGGCTACGAATCAGGTCATGGTCGATTTGGTGACAAATTTAGCAATGGATCACATTGTGCCAAATATTGTTTTTGATGAAAGATTAACGCAGGTGATCAAGGATAATACAATAAATAATATTTCTACTACCAAAGGAATGGTGCAAAAGGGAGAATTAATTGTTGCTAAAAACGATGTAATTGACGAAGAAATTTATCAAAAACTCGAATCTTATAAAACAACTTATGATGCCCAAACAAAAACCATAGGAAGTAGAATGCTTGTTTATGTAGGTCAGGTGGTTTTGGTCAGTTTTATTTTAACCATTTTAATGTCGTTCCTATTTCTGTTTAGGAAAGATATTTTTGCCGATAATCGACAACTGTCGCTAATACTCATTGTAACAACAGGCATGTTGCTGGCGCTTACCTGGGCAATTAAAATGGAAATTCCAAGTTTGTATTACATTCCATTCTGTGTGGTTCCGATTATAATAAGAATACTGTTTGATACCCGTTTAGCACTTTACCTTCACATGTTGGTAATTCTTATTGCCGGTTTTTTTGTCGCAAATAGCTTTGAATTTGTGTTTTACCAGGTAACTGCTGGTATGGTTGCCATATTTAGTATTAAAAATTTTGTAAAAAGGGAACGATTTCTCGTTTCGGCCATGTTTATTCTTTTATCATATTTCGTGGCATTTGTCGGCATCGCTTTACTACGTGAGGGAAGTTTTCGGGAAATCGAGTGGATAAACTTCGTTCCTTTTGTTTTTAGTGTTTTATTGTCTCTCTTGGCCTATCCATTAATTTACCTTTTCGAACGTATTTTTGGTATCACTTCCGATGTGGCTTTGATAGAACTTACCAATACCAATAACAAATTACTTCGCGAGCTGGCCTTTAAAGCACCTGGAACCTTTCAGCACTCATTACAGGTTGCAAACTTAGCAGAGGCTGCAATATTTAAAATTGGTGGTAACTCTGTTCTGGTTAGGGCAGGAGCACTTTATCATGATATTGGTAAAGTTGATAACCCCCAATATTTTATCGAGAACCAGAATACGGCAGTAAGTCCGCACGATAAATTGCCTTACGAGCAAAGTGCACAAATTATTATTCAACATGTGCACAAGGGAATTGAGATTTTAAGGAAAAATCAAATTCCCGAAGCCATTATTGATTTCATTCGGACACATCATGGAAATACTCGGGTAGATTACTTTTATCAATCCTTCTTGAAAAACACGCCCGAAAAATTCGTTGATGAAAACATTTTTCGATACCCTGGGCCGATACCTTTTAGTAAAGAGCAAGGGGTATTAATGCTCGCAGATTCTGTCGAAGCAGCGTCAAGAAGTCTAAAAAATCCCGATGCGCAGAACATTAATGACATCGTTGAAAGAATAATTAACTACAAATTGGAACAAAATCAATTAGATAATTGCGATTTAACATTAAAAGATATTGAAACTATCAAATTGATTTTCAAGACGATGCTGATGAGTATCTATCATGTGCGAATAGATTATCAACAAGTTTTGTAATTTTTTTTTGTAGAATAGGTTGTTTTACTATATTTGCAGACCTCAAAACAACGTCGGTAGGACGAAAAATGAGGAAGTTGGAGAGGTGCCTGAGTGGCCGAAAGGAACAGTTTGCTAAACTGTCGTACTGGTAACGGTACCGCGGGTTCGAATCCCGCCCTCTCCGCGAGAATAAAAAATATTTAAGCAAAAAAATTGATTTATCATTTTAAAATCGTTTCTTTGCCAACCCTTCGAAAAAGGGTTTAACAAAAGAAGATACCAAGTTCGGGATGTAGCGTAGCCCGGTATCGCGCCTGCTTTGGGAGCAGGAGGTCGTAGGTTCGAATCCTGCCATCCCGACAAAAAGTTTTAACCTACTTTTTCAAAAAAAGGTTTAACAAAAGGTGATACCTAAGTTCGGGATGTAGCGTAGCCCGGTATCGCGCCTGCTTTGGGAGCAGGAGGTCGTAGGTTCGAATCCTGCCATCCCGACACTTACAGATACAAATCGTATCAAAAACCCTCTAAATGGTTCATTTAGGGGGTTTCGTGTTTTTATTGGTATCAGTTTAGGTAAAAGAATATCAAACTTTTTTTACCAAATCCAATACCAGACTTTTCTCAGTATTATTGTTCTCTCAACAAAATCGAAATTTTTTTAGACATATTTTTTTTAAACAAAACTACCATATCCGTATATCCATTTTTTATCTGCTTTTGGTATTGGATTTGGTAAAAAAAGATGGAGGAAATTCGATGAAATCTCATCACAGTTTTAGTGTTAATTTCTACATTAGAAGTGACAGGAAGGCCTTTGGGGTCGCTCCTTTGTATGTTAGAATTACGGTTGATGGAAAGATGGTTTATTTTTCTATAAAAAAGTCGGTGGATCCATCACAATGGAACCAAAGAGCTCAGAAAATGAAAGGAAATTCACCAGAGAATAATTCTGTGCGTGACAGAATGCGACAAGTTCTGAACGATATCAATGTTGCTTACGATGAACTACGTTTTCAGAAAGAGTTGGTAACAGCAGAAAAGATTAAAATCAAAGTGGAAGGCGAGGAGCAGGGCAAGTCATTAAAAGACTTAATTAAATACCATTTCGATCAACCGGGTAAATTACTAGCTACAGGCACATTAAAAAATTACTATTCCACAGAGCGATTTCTATCAGAATTTTTAAAGAGAAAAAAGTTATCAGACATTCAGCTCGGAAGAATAGATTTTAAGTTTATTACTGATTTTGGCGTTTATTTACGAACTAAAGCACCTGATAAAGGACAGAGACCTTGCACTAACAATACAGTAATGAAACACGTGGAAAGATTTCAGAAGTTGATGGGGCTTGCGTTAAAATTTGGCTGGATTTTGAGAGATCCTTTCCTTCATTTTACTCGAAAACTTGTGACTAAAGACCGCGAGGTTCTTAATGATAATGAATTGGCTTCAATTCAACAGGTAGATTTGCCCGATACTGTTCAAGCTGTTGTGCGTGATAGGTTTATTTTCAGTTGTTACACTGGGCTTGCTTACAGTGAAATCAGCTCCCTTGCTTCCCATCACATTACGACTGATAATGAAGGAGGTGTCTGGCTCGTGATGCAAAGGAAGAAAACATTAAATACCAATGGGCGAAGTTTTCATGTATTGGTACTACCAGTAGCCATGGCTCTGATTCAAAAATATAAACTATCTCCTGAAGCGATCAATAGGGAAACAATTTTCCCCTGACCTTCGAATCAATACACAAACAGGAGTTTAAAGGTAATTGCGCAAAAGGCGGGGGTGCGCAGAGAATTGACCTTTCACGTTGCCAGGCATACATTTGCCACGACTGTGACGTTAGAGAAAGGAATCTCAATTGAGAGCGTGTCGCATATGCTAGGGCACTCAAATATCCGAACGACACAAATTTATTCGAAAGTTAATCAGAAAAAGGTAGCGAATGAGATGAAGTATCTTTTTATGGCCCAGCAGATAGTGATAACATAAGAATAAGTCTTAATATCCCAATTTCATTTTCTTTAATTTTGGTAGTAGGCTGTAATCTATCGCAGCCTGCTATCAATACTATTACGTTTTTAAACGAGGCCAGCTAAATCTGTTACTAAACGTTTTTTAAGTAGTAAGTGGGACTTTTTTGCCTGTTTTAACCGCCTCGAAGATGGCATCAATAATTTTAAGGTCTTTCAAGGCTTCTTCTCCGTTCACTGGAACTATCGGCTTTTTATTTGCAAAAATAATGTCGGCCATTTCGTCCATTTGTACCGTTTGGTGAATGGTTACCGGTTGCGTGAGTTCGCCCTGATGTGTCCTTCCCTTTATCGGACCATAACCGGTTGAGGGCTGCATTTCTGCAAATCCTTTGTCACCACTTAGAAAAAATCTATCTAGATGATTAATGTTGTAGCTAGATAAGCAGGATGCTACAGCACCACTGGTGAAACCGAGTTGGAATTGAATGGTTTCATCAACACCAACTTTAAATTTTACCGGATCCGTTTTGGTTTCCTGAGCGGTCACCCAAATCGGTTCTTCACCCACCATATACCTCGCTCCATTAAGTGCATAAATCCCGATATCCATCATTGATCCGCCGCCAGCTAGCGCTTTGTTTAAACGCCACTGTTTAGGATCCCCTGCTTTAAAACCACATTGCCCCTGGAAAAACATCACCTTACCAAATTCTCCGGCATTTCGCATCCGGATCACTTCCAATGTGCGTGGCTCAAAATGCATTCTGTAGCCAACCAGCAATTTTACATCTGCTTTTTTACAGGCGTCTATCATCTCTTGTCCCTCTCTGGCATTTAGCGCCATGGGTTTTTCGCATATCGCGTGTTTCCCCGCATTGGCTACACGGATGACCTGACTATGGTGCAATGCGTTTGGTGTAATCACATAAATCGCATCAATATCCGGATTGTTTTTCACCTGATCGAAGTTGTTATAATTGTAGCAATTTTTTTCAAGGATATTATACTTCGCTTGCCAGTCTTTGATTTTAGAAGGAGTACCACTAATAACACCTACCAGCTTAGCTTTAGTGCAGTCTTTCATTGCTTCGGCGACACGGGTACCATATCCACCCAAACCCATGATAGCAACCCTCAATACTTTTCCCTGGTAGGGCTGTTCATTATCATCTGAAGAATCAGCAAATGTTGATAATGAATTCAATTGCAGCATCAAGGCTGATGCACCTATATTTCGTAAAAAATCTCTTCTGGTATTCATAGTCAGCAATTAAGGATGGATGTAATAATATAAAATACGGATTGTTCCTCATCATTTGGTACATTACTTGATCCGTTGAATTGTGTAAACTAAAATTTAAAGGCTCTTTGTTTTATTTTGGTCGACTTCCAAATCATAAAATCCCTATTCCCGGTTATGCCTTCACTGAAACATGATCATCAAAATGTTCTACCATATTATGTAACGATATTTATTTTAAACCCATTGTCTGTTAAATTCTCCTTTTAACTCGATAATTATGATAACTACCGCGGTGTCATTGATGCTATTCAAATTTTTGATCTTCCCGAAGCTCAATAACTTCATCTTTTTTATATGGTGAGCCTTAAGATCAATGTGTTTAGTGACTACATCACCACTCGGAACTATAAACAATAAATCAAAATTGTAGTTGGTATAATTTTTTACTTTCATGGATACACCATTTTGCTTGAACCAGCTCTTTAAATCTATCTGTGCGTCTATTCGAGCGCTAGTGACATGTTGATAAGGTAATCTATCCTAATAATGTATTAAAACTCCGTTTTATACATCATCTGTGAAAATTATTGTACAAGAAATTAATCAGATTGATTTAGTAGGACTTATCGAAAAACAAAGGTATAATGGGTTCACTTCGTGAATATAACGGCAATCTTTCGAGGATTGCCGTTATGCAGATTGCTATGGTAAGATCAGTTGGTTTTTTAACTGATAACCAGGAGCTATTTTCTTTTTTTAATTAGTGCAATCGATAGTACAGTTGCAGCTATGGTAACCAACGTTTTAGTAGCGAAATTTTTTGCATTATATCGGAGCTCAGATTTTATTCCACGTTCGGCCAGGACATTAGGGAGAATGCCATTACCTATATCTTCGATGATGCCTTCCCAAGCATTAACCCGGTCCGCAAGTATCAGCGGAATCCAGTGTCGGTATCTGTCTTCACTGTGCTTAAAAGCATAACGTCTAATTATTCCGCTTAACCCTGAAGGAGGTACGGTATTTCCGAACACGGCACTATATTGTGGCCTTTCATTGGATTTTAGCAACTCCACGTCAACTTTTTGTTGTTCAGAACGCTCGTAGTTACTTCGCTTATGATCATCTCCCGTATAGTTTTTCATCGGGTAAGTTGGCTCATTATCAATGTCAATATCCATTCCCCATCCCGGGATATTTTTGTAATCTTGGTTTTCAGTTTTCATAGTTTTAGTGTTTGGCTGAAGGAATAAGTACAGTTTTGATACACTCGTCAAGTTTTTTTGAAAATATATTGTATGCATCTGAAATTTCTTCCAGTGGAACCCGATGGGTGATCAGGCCTTTTGGATTTAATCGACCTGCCTGTACATGTTCTATAAGTTTCGGAAGAAGCCTTTTAACAGATGCCTGGTTGGCTCGCAGTGTAATCCCTTTATTCAATACATTACCAATAGGCACGTAATTAAATGGCGGCCCATAAACCCCGACTACCGATACTATTCCTCCTTTTTTTACAGAGTTGATTGCCCACTGTAATGCAGTTGCAGCACCCGCCTGCATCAGGGTTACCTTACCAGTGAAAGTCTGCAGGGTATTACCTTCCGCTTCACAGCCTACACAATCAATACAGACATCCGCACCATACCAGTCTGTGGTTTTTTTAAGGAATACAACCGGATCGGCCATGGATTTAAAGCTGTAAGCTTCGCATTTTGCATAATTTTTGGCAAACTCAAGGCGGTATTCGATATGGTCAATAATGATCACCCGGGCAGCGCCAAAAAACCAGGCACACCTCGCTGCCATTATTCCAATGGGGCCAGCACCGAAAACAACCACAGTGTCACCTTCTTTGATGCCACCCATTTCGGCGGCCTGGTATCCGGTTGGAACCACATCGGTCAGTAAAACGGCATCATCAGGATCCATATCGGCAGGAATGACGGTAGGGCCAAAGTTTGCATATGGAACCCTCACATACTCTGCTTGTCCACCGTTGTAACCTCCTGCGGTATGGGAATAACCAAATATTGCCCCTACAGCCGTAGCCATCGAATTGGATTCATGACAATTGCCGTATAAGCCTTGTTTGCAAAAGTTACACTTACCACAGGCAATATTGAATGGAACCAAAACTTGATCACCAATCTTTATGTTAGTCACAAGTGGACCAATTTCCTCAATAATTCCGATGAACTCATGTCCGAAAGTTGAACCCACGCGGGTATCCGGAACCATACCATGATACAGGTGTAAATCTGAACCACAGATACAAGTTCTGGTAACACGGACAATTGCATCTTCAGGATGAAGGATTTCCGGCATCGGGCGCTGTTCGACGCGTACGCGAAATGGCCCTCTGTAATTCATTGCTAGCATATGATTTGTTTTAAGGTGAAAATGGTACCGGAAAATATTTCTCGGATAATTTGGTAGTGCTTTAGTACTTCTTTAATACCGCAGAAGGAATAGTTTAGACAACGGAGAATTTCTTTCATCTTGTCTGTATCGATCTTACTTAACAACCGTAATCAAATACAGAAGTTTTGTAAATTTCTTTAATGACTAATTTCTGAGCTCTTTAATCGCTGCGGATGTCAAATTAATCAATGAATATTGGATGATCTTTTCCTGGTACGACCAACGCATCAGTACAGCTTAAAAAGATTTATTAAGATCATACCCAGTTGAATCATGTTTTGCCCGTTCCCGATATTCGTTCAAAAATTGCTTCACGCTTTCAGGCGGCTCGTGTTCTGAAAGCATTTTTTTAAGGTCCATATTGTTTGATAGCATTAATTGGAGATTATACTCCCAGTTTAACAATGCTTCTTCAATAGATTTTCCGCAACCATATATTCCGCTCTGCGGATTATTCCCATACAGTGCACAGAAATTATCTTCATTTTTAAATATGATGGGATTGAATTTAGCAGCTGTTCCTTCAAGCACGACCTGGACGATTAATTTTTCTGGAATATTCATCATTTATTGGCTTTAAATCATTTATGCGGTAAGTACTGAAAATATTAGTTATTCACGCTTCTTACACTACCTGAGTATTCAGATTGAGTCGGCATGACCGACCTTCTCGGATTCGATTGATTGTAGTTAATAAGACAACATGCTCTTATTCATTTTGGTTTTATCTGCTGACAAGCTTCTTGCGGGTAAAAATAACTGAAGGCATAGCCTGTTTTTCGGGTACCCTAAAATTGCTTAAACCATCATTGAACGACGCGTAACTTCCTTGCATATAAAGAAAGATCGTTTATCCTCTTCAATAGCGCGCGGTATCATGTCTATATTTTTCTTTTGGTGAACAGCAATGCAAGTAGGGCGATTGTGCCCATCGCTATATATTTATGATGTGATTTGGGCTTGCCCGGGATTCCCCATCCACCATGGGTGGAATGCCCGTAATCTACGCTGTTAAAAACATTTCCGCTGGTAGGCGTGATGCTTTTGGCCTGCTTCAGGTAGGTATTAATTACTACCGATGCAATTCCCCTGGTTAGCGAAGGAAGCAGACCATAGGACAGACGCATCAGGATAGAAAAGCTTCCCACCATTTTTTCTGACCGGGGATGAAGTGATAACTCATAGACCGCATTGGCGAGTCGGAACGGATCATACACGATAGGTCCGGGTTTCAATGCTTTCCCCGTGTAATTAGCGGCATGCTGCATACCCGGAGTGTCAAGAAATCCTGGAAATGCATCGCAGATATGTATACGGGAGTAAGATTTCATTTCTGATTTCAGTGCCGCTGAGAATCCCCGGAGGCCGAACTTTGCAGCGGAGTAGCCTGCTCCATAAGGAACGGGTAGAAAGCCGCCAATGGAGATGTTATTGATCAGAATGCCATGGCCTTGTGATTTAAAGTATGGAAGAACCGCATGTGCACCATTCATATATCCGATCAGATTGGTTTTAATTACTTGTTCGCTTATTTCCATTGGAGTAAGGTCAAATGCTCCGATGGAAAGCACACCCGCGTTATTAATCCATACGTCAATATTCCGGTTCTCTTCAGCAGCAATTCCGGCCAGATTGATTACTTCGTGGTAATTGGAAACGTCGGTTGATATGGCTTTTACAAGCACCCCAAAAGCCCTGCATTCTTCAGCCAGTTCTTCCAGCGCCTTTGAGTGTCGGGCGGCGATGACTAAATCATCACCATTTTTTGCGAATGTCAGAGCGGTGGCTCTGCCGGCACCACTCGAAGCACCGGTGATCACTACATTTCTTTTCATTTTTTCCATATTCTTTTAACCATTTGAAACGGCATTGGTTTGAGGAGATAACCAAACTAACTTTTTGCACTTTGCATCGATGCTAGATAGTGTTTGAGAAAGGGGGCGGTTTTGCTGTCCTTGATCATGGTAAGGCCTTGGGCGACTCCGGAATATACGATATTCCCGCCCTGATCACCTGCTCCCGGACCAATATCTATTATCCAGTCGCTTTGCGCAATCACTTGCATATCGTGCTCCACTACAATCACTGTGTTTCCGGAATCAACAAGATGGTTTAGCTGGATGAGCAACTTTTCGACATCGGAGGGGTGCAGGCCAGTTGTCGGCTCATCGAGAACATAAAGTGCGGAGCCCTTCTGGCTTTTTTGAAGTTCGGTAGCCAGTTTGATGCGCTGTGCCTCGCCCCCCGATAAATCTGTAGCAGATTGTCCGAGTTTGATATAGCCTAAACCTACATCCCCAAGCAATCTAAGGGAACGGTAAATGCCAGGGTCATCATCAAAAAAAGTGCAGGCTTCGTCTACAGTCATCTCCAATACCTCGGCAATGGTCTTTTCTCTAAAGGTCACTTCCAGGGTTTCAGGATTATATCTGGTGCCCTCACAGGTTGGGCAGGGGGTATAGACGCTTGGCAGGAAGAGCAGTTCAACCACAATATAGCCTTCGCCCTGACAGTGCGGACAACGGCCTTTGGCTACATTGAAGGAAAACCGTCCGGCATCATACTTTCTTTTTCTGGCAAGCGGAGTACTGGCGAAACGTTTTCGGACCAGATCAAATAGTCCGGTGTAGGTTGCCAGATTAGATCTGGGCGTCCTTCCAATGGGTTTCTGGTCAACAACAATCAGGCGGGAAATTTTTTCAATTCCGTAGGTGATTTTTCCCTGTACGGGGAGGGGTATTTCGACTAGAGGGAAATCTTTTGTAAGCTCATTATCAATCTCGACCTGCTGTCCAAGGCCATTGGCCACAAGCTCTACCAGTACCTGACTGACCAAGCTGCTTTTTCCGGAACCGGAAATCCCAGTGACGCAGGTCATCACACCCAGCGGAAAATCAATATCCAGACTTTTGATGTTATGGCGGGTTGCCCCGCTCACGCAAAGTTTCGATACAGGTTTCCTTGCTTCAACCAGAACACGTGGTGTTTTATCGAAGAGAAAATCAGCGGTTAGGGAATTACTTGTATTTTTTAATCCTTCCGGTACGCCATTATAGATAATCTGGCCACCGTCAGCGCCGGCTCCCGGTCCGACATCGATGATCCAGTCTGCATGACGGATCACCTCGATTTCGTGCTCAACGACAAAGATGCTGTTGCCGGCTCTTTTGAGTTTATCCAGTATATTAAGCAATGCCCGTGTGTCGGCTGGATGCAGTCCGGCTGAGGGCTCATCAAGAACATATACTACGCCAAAAAGATTGGAATGTACCTGTGTCGCGAGCCTCAGCCGCTGCAGTTCCCCGGGCGAAAGTGTCGGGGTGCTGCGTTCCAGGTCAAGATAGCCTAAACCCAGTTCAAGCATCACTGATAACCTTGAGCTGATGTCGGCGGAAATACGTTGAGTAACAATTTGTTTTTCGTTTTTCGCTGCTTCCCTGGCATAATGGTTAAAAATCCCTGTCAGGGCTGAAAGCGGAAGACGGGACAGTTCCGAGATATCTTTTCCCTCGAATTTAACTGAAAGGGATGCTTTGTTGAGGCGTTTCCCCTCACATAATGGGCAGACAGCACTGATCATGTATTGTCTGACCCTATTTTTCATCAGTTCGGACTGGCTGGAAGAAAACGTTTTGAGAAGATAGGGTTTGGCGCCGATGAAGGTGCCCATATAGTCGGGTGTTTTTTTATCCCGGATCGCTTTTGCGGTTTCCCTGGGCGTAAAGCCAGGATACACCGGAACGGTTGGCGTATCTTCAGTGAAAAGTATCCACTCACGATCATGTTTTGGTAACTCTTTCCATGGGACATCTACGTTATAGCCCATGGAAACCAGAATATCCCGCTGGTTTTGTCCTTGCCATGCTTTGGGCCAGGAGGCAATGGCACCTTCACGAATGCTCAATCGCGGATCAGGAACCATGGTTTGCTCATTGATTTCAAAAACACTGCCCAATCCGTGGCATACTGTGCATGCGCCCTGGGGTGTATTGGGTGAAAATCCTTCCGCGTATATAATGGATTGGTTGTCAGGGTAGTCTCCTGCCCGGGAATAGAGCATGCGCAACAAGTTGGAAAGGGTAGTGACACTTCCTACTGAGGATCGAGTGCTGGCACCGCCCCGCTGCTGCTGAAGCGCTACTGCCGGCGGCAGTCCTTCGATAGAATCTACTTCGGGAACACTCATCTGGTTAAAAAGTCGCCGGGCATAGGGCGAAACGGATTCAAGATAACGTCGCTGCGCTTCGGCATATAACGTTCCGAAAGCCAGCGATGACTTTCCTGATCCGGAAACTCCGGTAAAAACCACCAGTTTATCCCTTGGGATTTCCAGGCTTAGGTTTTTTAAGTTGTGCTCTCTTGCGCCGCGAACGATAATCATTTTTTTACTGCTTCTTTCTGCCATAGCGGTTACAAGGACTATTATATTCTCATGATGATTTCTTATTGGTATCTGCGGGCTCCTGCACTTTTTCCATTTGGGCAGCCTGCATGCTATCAGGTGTAAGATTTCCCAAAGCCACCTGTACTTTATTTTTAAAGCCTGAAACCACCATATCCTTTCCTGCCAGTAAAGCTTCATAACCGTCTTTTGCAACAACTGCCGGATCTGCCAGTTCTCCCTGTTGAACGATTTTTGATTCTAGCATATCTGCTTTGTTGAAGAAGTCCGTGTCTGTAGCTCCTGGCAAAAGTGAAGTAACGCTTACCCCTGTGTCTTTCAGCTCGTTGCGGATGGCCTCGTTGAAAGAATGCACAAATGCCTTTGTGCCGTGATATACGGCTTGATATGGCCCCGGGGCTTTTCCTGCTACAGAGGCAACATTGAGTATCTTACCTGATCCCCGGCTCACCATATCTTTGAGAAAGAGCTTGGTTAAGGTAACCAGTGAAGAGATGTTCAGCTGGATGATGTCAAGTTCCCGTTCCAGCTCGTTGTCTGTGAATTTACCATACACGCCCTGGCCAGCATCATTTACCAATACTTCTACTTGAAGGCCTAATGCACTGACCTGCTGGTATACCTCCTGGGCATTTCCGGCTATGAACAAATCGGTGCTAATGGTTACTACTTCTACGCCTTCGGCTTTCAGCATTCCAGCAGTAGCATTGAGTTTTTGTTCGTCGCGTGCGACAAGGATCAGATTGGATTGATCCCGGGCAAACAGTTTAGCCAGTTCCAGTCCGATTCCGCTGGTGGCACCGGTAATGAGCGCAAATTTTTTTCTGTTTTCCATATTTTCAATTTAAGATGTAATGGAAGAACATTACCTGCCGCAAAAAGATTTATGTTTAGTGCATTTATTATTTTGGTTTTATTGGTATGCGAATTGTCCGTATCATAAAAAACAATTTAACCTTCAAAAAACCATATTATGAAAGCAGTTCAAATCACTCGCCCAGGCAGGCCAGGTGTCTTAAAGTTGGTAGATTATGCTGATCCTTCTCCCTCAGATCTACAGGTGAGAATAGCAGTCAAAGCCGCCGGCCTGAACCGGGCAGATATGGCACAGCGCCAAGGGAAATATCCGCCGCCAGCAGGCGTTCCGGAAGAAATTCCCGGACTTGAGGTCGCTGGTGTAGTAGTTGAATGTGGCAAAAATGTAAGCCAGTGGAAGTTAGGTGATAAAGTATGTGCATTGCTTGCCGGAGGGGGATATGCAGAACAGGTGGTAGTAGAGGAAGGACAATGTTTATCTATACCAGAGCACTTGTCCTTTGCCGAGGCGGCCAGCCTGCCTGAGGCCATCTTTACGGTTTGGTCAAATGTTTTTCAAAGAGGCGCATTGAAAAAAGATGAACATTTTTTAGTTCACGGTGGCAGCAGCGGCATCGGCATTACGGCTATACAGCTGGCCAAGGCATTCGGGGCAAAGGTCTTTGTAACAGTAGGTTCCGATGAGAAAGCAAAAGCCTGTATTGCACTCGGTGCAGACATTGCTATTAATTATAAAACTCAGGACTTTCAGAAGCTACTCGCTCCGGAAGGTGTCAATGTGGTTCTTGATATGATAGGAGGAAGTTATTTACAGCGTAACATTGCCATAATGCGTCCGGAGGGCCGCCTGGTTTATATCAATGCGATGGAGGGAAATTCCCCGCAAATCAGTATTGCCGAAGTGATGAAAAAGCGGTTGACCATTACCGGAAGTACGCTCAGGGGAAGGGAATATACATTCAAAAAACAGCTTGCAGAAGAAATTAAGGAGCAGGTATGGCCATTATTGAACACTGGTCAATTGAAACCGCTTATTTACAAAACTTTTAGTTTTGAGGATGTCATCCAGGCGCATGAACTGATGGAGTCCGGCGGACATATCGGGAAAATTGTTTTGGTGCATGAATAGTCCAGTACGCGATTCATATCCAGCGCCCTATTGGTAGAAATTGGAATCCAAATCAGCTCGATTGCTAATAAAAGCTAATCTGGATTCCAAACAGGATAGCGGCCCAGATGACTCAGGTTGTAATTCTAAATGTATCCTGCATCATGCATTAATATTCTATGACTATCTTACCGATGGACTTACCACTTTCCAGCAACCCGTGGGCCCGTTTCAGATTCTCGGTGCTAAATCCAAAAAAGCACTGATTGATTGTGGAGGTAATTGTTCCATTTTCAAAAAGTGTCGCAGCCTGGTTCAGAATGTGGTGCTGACGGCTCATGTCTTCTGTCTGAAACATTGATCTGGTAAACATCAGCTCCCAGTGAAAGCTGACACTTTTTCCTTTTAACGCCTTTAAATTTACACTTTCTACCGGGTCGCTGATCGATCCGATCTGACCTTGTGGCTTGATGAGCGTAACCATGGCATCCCAATACATATTAACGTCCACAAAGTCAACTATAAAGTCTACCTGTTGAAAACCGGCCTGTTGAACTTCCTCAACGAGGTTCTGGTGATTCACTACAAAATCTGCGCCCTGTTGCTTACACCATTCTTGACTTTCGGCCCGGGAGGCGGTAGCGATGACGGTTAATCCGGCTATCCGCTTTGCGATTTGAATGGCAATAGATCCTACGCCGCCTGCGCCACCGATGATAAGCAATGACTTGCCGCTGTCACTTTGATTGATCCGGATCCGGTCGAAAAAAAGTTCCCAGACCGTAAGAAGGGTTAGGGGCATGGCGGCGGCCTCTGCCCAGGAAAGGTTCTTGGGTTTTCTACCCACAATACGCTCATCCACCAGTTGATATTCTGCATTACTGCCGCTTTTGGTGATATCACCTGCATAATACACGTGGTCTCCCTTTTCGAATAGAGTGACCTCGCTTCCGGTGTCTTCAACAATACCCACCGCATCCCAGCCAATTACTTTGGTTTGCTCAAGAACCTTATCTTTCGCGCTGCTCTGCCGAACTTTATAATCTACCGGATTGACGCTTATCGCGATGATTTTAACCAGCAAATTTCTGCCTCTGGCTTCGGGTTTTTCTGTTTCGAAGGAGATAAAGCTTTCTTCTTCGCTAATTGGTAACGATTTTCTAAATCCTATTGCTTTCATTGAAATATTCTGAGGTAGTGATTGGTGTAAACTGCTGAAAAGTGATTAGTTGTAGGTTTATTGCAAAAAGTAAATCCAACTACTAAATTAATGCCTTACAACTTTAGTAACGATAATAGTTGCGTCATATTCAAAAGTTTTAGTCTTTTAATCCATACACGGCTGTTGTTTTTTTTAAAAAAACAAATTGCATCATTAGTGGTGCTAAAGTTATTTCGGCAGCTCCAATGCATTTATGCACGATTTCGCAAGTTTATGTCTGATAACAATTTTTCAAGGGCAGAAATCAGAATTTTTTTGATCACGCTTACTGTCTGGGGCCCGTGGTACCAAAAACCAATTGCATGATCGGTGTGTTGTAAGAATAACTATCAATTGACTTATAAAAAACAATCATGGAAATTCCAATTACTGAAGATAATTCTGAAAATCTAAAGGGCAGATCGGGTAAAATGGTTGGTCATATGCAGGAGGAAATGGACCGCAACACACTGGAAAGTGATGAAGATACCCTCGAAGCGGAAAGTTTTGGTGCCACTACCGGAATAATAAATGCTGATGATCCAAATGACCTCGATCATTGGGCGATAGAATTCCAGATAAGCGTACCAGATTTGAAAGCGGCCATTGTACTCCACGGCAATAAAATAGCAGACGTAAAGAAATATTTAAGCGTTTAACAATGGCTGAATTACCAGATCTTTCTGTCTTTGCAAAGATACTCTACCGGCGTTTTCAGGGCAAGACTTTGGAGAAAATGGAAGTGACCGTTGCTAAAAAGCTAAATGTCAGTGTGAAAGAATTTACGCATTGTCTCGAAGGACAGCGGCTTGAAAACGTATCCCGCGAGGGAAAAACGCTTCAACTGCATTTCTCTGCCAACCAGGTGTTGGGTATCCACCTGATGCTTCGCGGTAAACTGGTTTCGCTAGAGGTAGATGAGACCCCGAAATATCAGATACTGGGATTTCATTTTAAAGGAGGAGAAGGTTTTGCGGTCGTGGACCTTCAAAAACAGGCCACTCCAACCCTCAATCCCCAGCCTACAACGGTTCCTGATGCACTGGAAATGGATGAAGCGTATTTTCTCAATCTGTTCTCCAGAAAGAGGAGAAACGTGAAAACCCTGATGATGGATCAGGGGGAAATGCGTGGGATTGGTAACTCCTATGCTGATGAGATTTTATACCACGCTGGAATCTCACCTTTTTCGATAGCAAAGGCCATTCCTAGAAATGAAGTGAAAAAGCTCTACAAGAGCCTGCATCACGTGCTGAAGAAAGCGATCAGGGATATAGAAATGGAGAACGGCGATGAACTTAAGGGGGAGCTCCGTGATTTCATGCGTATACACGGGGCCGGGATAAAAGAAACTGCAAAGGGTGAAGAAGTCTTAAGTGACAGGATCGTTGGACGCAAGACTTATTTTGTAAAATCGCAGCATCTATACAATTGATATATCGTGGCTGCAGATAGGGCAATATAATATCATCCAAAAAAATAATGCTATTATTTCCAGTACTCATCATCACGATCACTACGAAAATAACGATAGCGCTGATGCTTATATTGACCATCAGAAAGTACATTCCATAGGAGATATCTCGCTGTTCATATCACCTGATCAAATTTTGTTCTTCGTAATCCCTCGCTGAAAAAAGCTAGATACTTTTAATGTACTTAGCCCTCAGATTTTTGATGTTTTTTATTGCTGCTGCTGAGAAACGGTAAGGCTTATCTTTGTCTCGTCTGGACGCTTGGTCATAAATTAAAAAAAATGAGAAAGGATCATCGAGTGATTTTAAAAGTTTACTTTTGAGGCCATTTTTTTCAATATAATGTGATAGGTATGTCCCGGGAACATGACCACTTGAAAACGGTGTTCCCTTAAAGTAATCTCTGGTGCGCAAATTTTTCCAACTAGCTGCACCCTGCTGAAACAGAGAATCCATTCGTGGAAGTATTTTCTTGCCCTGGTCAAAAAATTCCTGGAAGTATCTTTGGCTAGGCAATAACTTAGTTGCGGTATCAGTCATATATTTTTTATCTACCATATCCGCTGCCCCCTCATTGAGTATCCTGTACATCGCCATTACAGCACTTTCATCTCGTGGCTCTATATTAAATTTTGGTTGAGGGCGAAGCATATGGTGAAGTTCATGTCCGCCCAATGCACCCATTTTATTCTGATCATTTTTGAAAGCACAGAGCAGCGTGTAAATGATCAGATCTTCCTGCGCATGTGCATCATTATGAATAGGAATAATAGCTACTTTCAGATCTGGCAGCGTTTTATGGGAAGTTTTTGGAAGCGCCGAATAGGCATATTGATAAGAGGTTTCGAAGTAAGACTTAGGATTTGCATCAATTTTTTTAAGATATGCTTTCATATCCTCCTCGTTGATTTTATACTGATTAATCATATAGGTAAGCCAATAGGAAGCTGGATCAGCAAGTCGTTTCTTCAACCGATCGGCATTTTGTGGCATATACACGATTTGCATATTCTTACGATAGGACTCAAAATACTGGTCATCTACACCCTGATCAGCCATATAATCCTTAATGGCTTTGTCAGAAAGAAATGTTCCCCAGGTCGACCGGTCTAAGGTATCGCCATTTTTAAGTTTCGCAGTGATTTCAAAATATTTATAACACGTTGAATCTACAAAGGACTGGGCAGAAGACGTTAGGGTTAATACTATAAGCCCTAAGATGATGATGCCTAAAAAATGATTTGGTTTACTCACTGCTATGTTGGTTTGGTTTCGGTTCCAAACATACAAAAGCAAATGTTGGTTTTTAAATCCAAAAACTTTCTGGAATAAGATTCTTTGATTTTCCTTTGAAGATTATTCAGTCATCCATTGAAAAAAAGTCTGATGAGCAGAATGCCTTGAATATTGAAGCATTATTTTGAGATATATTCATGATAAGAATCCAACAAAACACTAATCTAAACGGTCTTAGCAGCTCTACATTCTATCTATCATCCAGTTTGATTAGATGATCTGGTTTCTTAAAACCAGGAAAGAGCGTAAAATAACTTGTAAAATGATGGAGAATGATAAGCTATTAGCATGACAATATTGAATACCTGATACGATTATTTTTTAGTCTAACGATCCAATTCCGCCACAAATTTAAGGTCCAGTTGCGGCACGCAAAGGAATTTCCGGCATAAACCCGCCTTGGCCTTTTCAGCTAAAGTCCATTTATTCCGTTCCTCCTTTTGCTTTGGCGCTGGAACTGAACCTTGTAGTGCACCATAATTAAATCTTAAATATTATGGAAAAGCAAGTTTTTAAAGTTTCAGAAATTGAAATCAGTTACCGCCCGGCATTTAAACTTTCGGAAAAACCTAAAGTGACTTCATCTCGTATCGCTTACTCGATATTTGATCAGAGTTGGGATCGCAATAGGATGGAATTACTGGAAGAGTTCAAGGTGATGCTCCTGAATCGGCAAAACAGGGTACTGGGCGTACTGAATGTTGCTCAGGGTGGTTTATCCGAAGTGATGGTCGATCCGAAGGTCATCTATTCGGCGACATTAAGGGCTTTTGCGAGCGGGATTATCCTCAGCCACAATCATCCAAGTTCGGAACTTAAGCCGAGTGATGCGGATATAAAATTAACCAGGAGATTGTCAGAAGGCGGAAAGCTGTTGGGGATTGAGGTGCTTGATCACATTATCATTTCAGCTTATGGATTCTATAGTTTTATGGACGAAGGAATGATGTGATTGATGATCTTTAGCTTAATCTGTTGACGAGACTGGTCAATGAAAATCGCAAGTGCAATCTGCAGCTTTTGCGATTCAGCGTTTTGACTACACTTCTTTTTGAGCACGCGTAAGCCACAATAAGTGTTTTATTAATTCAGGTGATAATAAGCATATAATTAATTGTCTTGTCATCTGATTGAACCTTGATGGGCACTCGTAATTTTTTGATCCCAAAATAAAACAAGGCCTGTTGTCACCCCTGGATAGATCTATTTCAATGCCATACAAATTTTTAAGGGCTCAGCCCAGACTTGAGAGCCTGGATTTCTGAATGCTAATTATCAACTTTTGAAGGGGAATAGCCTAGTATATTAAAACTTCCATTTCAGAAATCTTGCGTTACTAAAAAATCAATCATAAAAAATTTGTAATACTAAAAATATTAGTATAAGTTTGTACTGCATTAAGGCAGGGTATTTATGATCAGGACGTTTGAAAATAGAGCAGAGCAAAAGATTTCGGGTTTTCAGTCTCCGGCTGCGGATTATTTGGAGGGGCGGCTTGACATCGCCTCTACGTTGGTCGTGGATCCTCATTCCACATTCTATTTTCAAATGAAAGGGGATGCCTTGGCTTCGATCGGCATTCATGACGGGGATATTCTGATCATTGACCGCAGTTTAAACCCTAAACATGGCGCTGTTGTCGTCGCCTTTGTGAATGGAAACTTTACTTGCCGGATTTATCAGGTCGCTGGTAATGTTCCGGCACTTAGAAACGATAATGATGTTGTCTTCCAGACAGAAATAAATACCTTGCAGGTCTGGGGTGTAGTAACCTCAATCTGCAGGAACGTATTACCCAAATCACTTAAAAACGGGAAGTACCGCCATGTTTGCGCTCTGTGACTGTAATAACTTCTACGCCTCCGCCGAGCGTCTGTTTCGCCCAGAGTTACAAGGCAAGCCCATTGTGGTATTAAGCAACAATGATGGCTGTGTCATTGCCAGAAGTGAAGAAGCAAAAGCCTGCGGTATCAGGATGGGGGATCCTGAATTTTTGGTTAGAGACCTGATTAAAAAATTTCAGATCAATGTCTTTTCCAGTAACTATGTGCTTTATGGTGATATGAGTGAACGCGTGATGCACCAGCTTGGCCGGTGGTTCCCCCGACTTGATGTTTATAGCATCGACGAAGCCTTCGGCTGGCTTGGCGGTATCAATAACTTAAATTCCTATGCCCCGAGAATCAGGACATCAGTAATGCAGAATACCGGTATCCCCGTATCCATTGGTGTGGCACCGACCAAAACCCTCGCTAAACTTGCGAATAAGCTCGCTAAAAAACACAACGGTGTTTTGGTATTGGATACTGATCAAAAAATTGCCTCCGCCATAAAAGACTTTCCTGTGCATGATTTGTGGGGAGTGGGCAGACAATACTATAAAAAATTTGAGGAACTGAAGAAAGAAACTGTCGCACAGTTAAGGGAAATGCCTGAAATGTGGTTTAAGCAAAATATGACTATCATGGGCCAGCGCATGTACAATGAGTTATGGGGCAGGCCAGCCATCCCGCTGGATGAAATCCGTGAGGCAACCAAAGGGATTACGGTCAGCCGTTCGTTTAGGAACTACATCGAAAGCCCTGAGGTCCTCTCAGAAGCATTGACGCTTTATGCCAGCAGACTGGCTGAGAAGCTGATGGCGCAGGAGCTTCGTTGTATGTACCTACAGGTGTTTTTATATACCAATAAAAACCGCGAAGATCATCCACAGCATTTTCCCAGCCATACGCACAAATTGCTCATCGCCAGTAACAGTACCACTGACCTGGTGAGCATTGCGGTAAAGGTAGCGCAGAAACTTTTTAGGTATGGCATCAAGTATCGAAAGGCCGGGGTGATCGCCACGGGGCTTATCCCGGAAAGTGAACTTCAGCTTAACATGTTTTCAGACCACGATGGTGGCAAGAAAGATACGGTCTCTGCAGTCCTGGATAAGCTTAATCTTGCCTATGGCAGGGGAACGCTTAGAATGGCAACTGAAGGATTTGAAAAAAAATGGAGACTCAAACATGAATACCTTTCAAAGGGTTACACCACACGCTGGAGTGATATTATAAAAGTGATTTAAATTAAACGTCCAAATCAATAATAAACGGCCTCAATAGCCAAAAATCTAGGAATAAAACAAAAGTAAAGGAGACATAGCGATGTGCGGAAGAACACTGATCGGCGAGAGTAAAGCGATGGCGGCAAAAGCAGGCCTCATCTTAGGCGGGGAAGCAAAACCAAAAGATACCAATCGTCCCCCGGGCACCGATATGCCTGTCATTCTGGATGCCCGTCCGGGTAAACTCCATTATATCAAATGGGGTCTGATCCCATCTTATTCCAGCGAGGGTCCGAAGTTTAATACCACCTATTGCCGCATCGAAACCATGCAGTCTTTGCCCACTTATAAACACCTGGTCGGTAGGCGTCACTGCGTCTTTGTTGTCGAAGGTTTTTATGAATGGGACAGGAGTAATGCCGAGAAACAACCTTACTTTTTTCAACGCCAGGATAAAGCGCTGATGCTCATTGCTGGTTATTGGGACAGTTGGAAAGATCCAAGGACCGGCATCGTCATTCCGTCTTGTACCATGATCATGCAGCCCGCCAATGAATTTATGTCCAGGATCCACGATCGAATGCCCTGCATGCTCTCTCAGGCTGAAAGCGCCATCTGGCTCGACAGGGAACTTCCGGTCACAGAACGGTTGAAGGTTTTGCACTCTGTGGATAATGAATTGCTGAAAGGCTGGCAGGTCGATAAAAAAATAAACAATTCCAGAAATAAGGACGAGGACAACAATAAGCCCTCAGGCCCCGATCTAACCTTATTCAATTAAAATCGGTGGATAACAAATGTGACTTTTCAAAACAAATGGAATGGCACGTTGTTGTTTTCCTACATTTTACTTATGAGTAAATAGTTAACTTCAGAATTAATAATTTAAAGGCGGTCGGGAGATAGCCTTTTTTTGTTTCACCTCTTTGCAAAGTAATGGTATTCGATTAATATCATTTTTTATATTTGCCTGTACACATGAACGGAACACAGGATATACAGGAAGCTTTTGGAAACATAGATATTTATCTTTTTGATCAATTGCTTAAGGGCACTTATCAAAATTGTCATACCGTCCTGGATGCGGGTTGCGGAACAGGCCGAAATCTGATTTACTTTCTAAAAAATGGATATGATGTACATGGGGTTGATCATTATGCTGAATCCATTAATGAAATAAAACGCTTTGTTAAAAACACTTTAAAATCAAGGGCTTCTGAAAATTTTCATATCGCTCCGGTAGAGAATATGCCCTTTGAAAATGAAAAATTTGACCTGGTGATCAGCAGTGCCGTTTTACACTTTGCGCTAAGTCTCGGGCATTTCGAGGAGATGTTAGGCGAGATGTGGCGTGTACTCAAACCCGGTGGTTATCTGTTTTGCAGATTGGCCTCGGATATTGGGATCGAGTCCTCCGTGCGTTTTATCGGAAACGGAAGATACATCATGCCTGACGAGTCCGAACGCTTCCTGGTCAATCAGGAAATGCTTATCCGTCTAACCAAAAAGCTTGGCGGGATGTTGCATGAGCCTATAAAAACTACTAACGTGCAGAATTTGCGAAGCATGACTACATGGTGCGTGAGGAAAATGGACAATGACTAATTTGTTTATATAAGAAATATATTTAAAGGTGATCAATTATGGCTTGCATGACGCCCGCTGAGCTTGCACTGGCAGCTCGAAAATTGGAAGCGCTATTTAGAAATTTCAATATCCTTCTTAAAGTAAGTCTTCCAAATATTATTGCCATCCATCTGCCATACGAGATTTCCTTTAAGGATAAAAGGGCTATGGAAGACTTCGGTTATCAGTCATTAACGGCCGCAGGCATACAATTATATTCGGACTTGGAATTGGTGTTTATAGATTCCGCTAAGCGTGAAACCAGCGTAATGTTAACAGGGATACCTAAAGGGGATATAAATTGATAGTGATGTTGGGATTTAATTTTTCAAAACTTTTAATGCCTTCATATTTATATTCAATAGTCATTCATTGTTATTCGTGAAAATCATTTGATATAAATCTCAACAGGTAAAACAGTTTCTGCATTTTACACATTATCATGCTATGAAAACAGCGGTGCCAGGATTATTTCTATTTCCGGATTTTATAGATGAAAGAAAAGAACAAGATCTTCTTGATGAGATAGACAGCAGAGTATAGATGGTGGATTACGCCCGTAGGCTACAATACTATGGATACAGAAATGAGTTGGAAAGTCCTTATGATCTGGTACCGTTCCCGGTGCCACTTCCGGGTCAAATCCTCCTGTTGTCAGAAAATATTACCAGAGAGGGTATTTTGGATCATTTATCTGACCAGGTTATCATTAATGAATATATGCCGGGTGAAGGAATCATGCCACATAAAGACCGCAACTATTACGAAAATCAGATATGCGGGGTGAATCTGGGGAGCGGTTGTGTAATGAGATTTATAAAAGGTGCGAATTTGGAGGCAATAGATGTCGAGATCCCAAGGCGTTCTATATATGTGATGCAGGACGATGCCCGGAAAACGTGGAGTCATGGGATACCTCCAAGGAAGAAAGACGTGACAAATGGTGTTATCCATCAACGGGAAAGAAGGGTATCAATTACCTATCGAAAGGTGAAGATGTCTAGGGTTCATCCACTCAATCCCGATGGGAAGGTGGCAGGGATGTTACAGCAGCTGTTCGGTATTAGCTCATAAGCCGTCGGATAAATGGTTGAATGCTTTACTCAAGGCTTAATTATTTAATTCTTTATTCAAGAAAATAGGACGGACCAGTATGTAGAAGCCGATTTGATATTCTTCTGATGTGGATTACCTTTCGGATTTTGCTTAAAGTTTCCAGCTGTATTTATGCTGTAGCAACTCAGGTCAAGTGCATAAATTCCAAAAGTGGAGTTTAGGTGATGTTATTTTGATATTGAGCTTTGTAGCTTTGAGAAGCACTGAAATACACAATATTCTGAATCACTCCACTAATAGATTTCAGTTGTTTTATTTAAAAGGTATTGCGACTGAAAAGTGTTCATTTAGTCATCTTAAAATGACATGGGTAAAAGCGATTGCCATCGCTGATCCGATGTTTCCAAACTATTCTTCTGATGCTGATTCAATGGGCGTCATCGTGATGCATATAATGGTTGATTGAGTCGTTGCTGAGCCGTTGTAACTCATTTACAACTTGTCTGGGATTTATATTTCTATTTTTGACGAATAATGAATTGCGTTTTATTTTCATGATCGAACGGGGTCATGCATAAACAGCATAGTTTTGATACCCTGGTTTTTTAAGTTAGGTGTAAACCTTTGGTTTTAGCAAAAGAAAGTTGTCCAGGTTCAAAATGCAACCTTCCAACGCGCCTTCAAATCTTTTTATGAATAATCGCGATTTATCATTATGAAATGGATTCTCTGATTGTCGATTTTTTTTTTACAGCTGCTTTCCAAGCCTTGTTTTTACTTTTTTTTGCGGCCTTTTTCACTATATGCTTTGGCTATAACTCCTTAACTTTTTATTTTATTGCAGAATGATAAATCTTTATTATAAAAAAAGATTTTATAATGTAAACTCAATATATTTGATTCGGATTTTAAAGACATCATGATACAAGTAATTAATAGAGCCTTTGACATATTGGAATTTATTGCCCGTGAACCGGATAAACCAAAGGTTCTCGGTGAAATAGCACAAGCACTGGATCTTAATGCTGGTACTTGCTCCAACATCATCAAAACGATGATGAACAGAAAGTATATTGAGAAGGCTGAATTTAAAAAAGGATATATTTTAGGTTCTGCTGCCTATAATTTAACGGGTAATGAAGGCTATCGAAAGGAGCTGATTGATATTTCCAGACCCGATATGGAACTCCTCACCTCAGAATTAAACGAGAATTCAGAATTATCAGTATTACAGCAAGATTTGCGGATGGTTTTATTAAGGGTAAAAAGCGATCATGATGTACAAGCCCGTACGGCTTCAGAAAAACGTGCTTATGATACAGCAGCAGGAAGAATCATGCTTGCTTATCTAAGTGATTCAGATTTGGAAGCTTTTGTTCAAAAGTATGGACTACCAGAAACTGGGGAATGGCCAGAGATAAAATCCCTCGCATCTTTTTTTGTTGAAATCTCAAAGATTAGAACGGCTGGATATTCGATTCAAATTAGTATAAACCAAATTGTCGGTTTGGCTGTACCACTATTTAAAGATGAAAAAATCATAGCCTGCTTAGGGATGTACATGCCAAACTATAGATATGATGCGCTTGGACATGACCGGATTTTGCAGTCGATCATCAAAAGTGGCAAAGCGATTAATGAAAAACTAAATACCATTTAATAAAATTCTGATCTGCGCTACCCATCCATCGTGATGGGTTTTTTTTTGTCAATTAGATTTCACTTGAATTTGCAAATAAAAAATAAAAAGTTTGGATTTGTAAATATAATCTCTAAATTTATGTTATAATATAAAATGAAATTTTATATTATAAAATTATAACCAATATAAATCTTTATTATTGCCAGGATTCTTCCCATATTTTGATGTAACTCCTATCATTAATATTGATAACACCCTGCTAAAAAAGAGGTGTTAAATGCATATAACCAAATTATAATTCGATATCTATATGAGAAAACTTCTATTGATGTTAATAGTATCCTTTCTGTTCGCTCAAGTTGCCGATGCGCAGACGAGGCAACTGAAGGGGAAAATAACGGATGAGAAAACTGGGGAATCGCTGCCCGGTGTAAATGTGAGAGCTGGTGACAATATCCGGACGGTCAGTGATCAAAATGGCAACTATCTTTTGGTGGTTCCTGCATCAAATAGCACTTTGGCTATTTCTTATGTAGGTTATATACCACAAACGATTCAAATTGGAACGAGAACTGAGATTAACGTTCGCCTGGTTTCCTTGTCCCAAGGGTTGGAAGATGTGGTTGTGGTCGGATACGGGGTGGTCAAAAAACAAGACCTAACCGGATCGGTGGCTCAGGTGAATATTACGGATATGCAAAAAGCACCTGTTAAATCATTCGATGATGCACTTGCTGGCCGGGTGGCAGGTGTGGAAGTCTCTTCTAATGAAGGACAGCCGGGTATATCCAATAATATTGTGATTAGGGGAAACAACTCCGTTACGCAGGATAATACACCTTTGTATGTTATTGATGGATTTCCGATTGATAATCCCAATAATAATGTGATCAATCCTGAGGAAATTGAAACCATTACGGTATTGAAAGATGCTTCATCTACTGCTATCTACGGATCAAGAGGTGCTAATGGCGTAATTGTAATTACCACAAAAAGAGGTGCTATCGGTGAGCCCGTGGTAAAATACAACGGATATGTGGCTGTCCAAAGGGTTTCCGAAAGGGAGACAATGATGGGACCTTACGAATTTGTTCGCTTACAAAACGACCTTGACCCAATTACTACAGCTGCGGTTTATTTCAACAATGGCAGAAATCTGGAATCCTACCGCAACGTTGAGGGTATTGATTTTCAAAATGAGCTTTATAGGGATGCATTGATGCACAGCAATAATCTTTCAATCAGCGGTGGAACAGCTAAGACGCGATACAGTGTATCCGCTTCGGCACTTGGACAGGGTGGGGTAATTATAAATTCCGGCTTTTCCCGTTATCAAGGCAGAGTAACTTTGGATCAGGAACTAAATTCCAAGGTTAAAATTGGAATCAATGCCAATTACAGCAGTATCAATATAACCGGTACCACACCATCATCTGCTACCTCACAGATTAATGCTAGTACCAATCTAATGTACAGTGTTTGGGGATACAGACCAGTCAGTGGAAGCAATGCCGATCTTTTAAATGAACTGTTCGATCCGGAGATCGATGAAACTGTAAACTATCGTTTCAATCCAATATCATCGGTAAATAACGAATATCGTAAAAATGTGAACAACAGCATTATTGCCAATGCCTACGTTGATTACGCGATTACATCTAAGTTGAAATTGAGGGTGACCGGGGGTTTGAACAACAACCAGAACAGAAGCGAAAGCTTCAATAATACCCTTACCCGTTCGGGAAGTCCCTTTGGCCCCTTAGGTGCATCGGGCGTAAATGGTGGAATTGCTTATCGGCAGGTGAATAACTGGGTAAATGAAAATACGTTGACCTATAATAATAACTTCAATAAAAACCATAGTTTAAATGTGCTTTTGGGTGCAACCTTACAGGGTATAAATGCAACGGGTTATGGCTATACCGCTGTTGCAGTGCCAAATGAAAGTTTAGGAATCAACGGATTGGATGAGGGAACGCCTAGGACAATTACTTCAACCGCTACTGGTTCAACATTGGCTTCGGGCCTGGCCCGGGTAAACTACAATTACAAATCAAGGTACCTGTTCACCGCTACAGTTAGGGCAGATGGGTCGTCAAAATTCAGGGATGACAATAAATGGAGTGTATTTACTTCGGGTGCATTTGCCTGGAGGATGAGCGATGAACCATTTATGAAAAATATTAAATTTATTAACGATGCAAAATTAAGAATCAGTTATGGTGAAACAGGTAACAATAGGATAGGTGATTTTTCTACTTACTCAACCTTTATCATAGAGCCAATGGCAGCATATGCATTTAACAACAGCATCGTAAAAGGAATTATCCCAATGGCCATTGGCAACCCGGGTTTAAAGTGGGAAACTACCGCTACTACAAATATTGGTTACGATCTATCCCTATTTAAGGATAGGATTCAGTTTACTTTTGATGCCTATCGGAAAACAACTTTTGATCTGTTGTTAAATGCAAGTTTACCAACCACAACAGGTTACGCAAATGCTTTTAAAAATATTGGCAAAGTGCGGAACCAGGGTTTAGAGTTTACATTGAACACCGTAAACATTAAAACAAAGGATTTTACCTGGTCATCAAATTTTAACATCAGTTTTAATGATAATAAGTTGCTTGGATTGGCAGATAACCAGGAATCTTTACAAACGCCAATAGTCTGGGAACGGAGATATACGGGGGTTCCACTTTATGTGGCCAAGTTGAACAATCCCATTGCCGCTATGTACGGATTTGTATTTGATGGGATTTACCAGTTCAGTGATTTTGACCAGTTGCCGGACGGTAGGTATTCATTAAGAGCAGATGTAGTCAACAATGGAAGCGCCCGGACGGCAGTTCAACCTGGAGATATAAAATACAAGGACCTGAACGGTGATGGTGTGGTTAATACACTGGATCAAACTCAGATTGGTAGGGCTTATCCCATTCATGTGGGCGGTTTTTCAAATAACTTTAACTATAAAAATTTCGATTTGAATGTGTTTTTGCAGTGGTCTTATGGTAATGATATTGTTAACGCAAACAGATTAGTTTTTGAAGGGAATGCCACTGGGGCAGTTGGGCTTAATCAATATGCAAGCTACGCCGACCGTTGGACACCAAACAATCCAAGCAACACACTCAATCGAGTGGGCGGACAAGGGCCTGCTTATTATTCATCAAGAGTGATTGAAGATGGTTCTTACTTAAGATTAAAAACGGTATCACTCGGATACAGTTTAGGATCAGCTGTGTTGAAGAATATTAAAGTTAAATCATTAAGGGCCTATTTATCGGCACAGAACATTTTCACCATCACGGGCTACAGCGGTCCTGATCCAGAGGTGTCGGTTAAAAACTCAACGCTTACACCTGGCTTTGATTATTCCGCGTATCCTAGGGCTAGAACACTAACTTTTGGTATCAATGCAACTTTTTAGTTTAAATATAAAGTCAGAAAGATGAAAACAAAATTATCACTGCTTTTACTTGTATTCGTTTTCAGTATAAGTTCTTGCAAAAAATATTTAGAGGTGCTTCCCAAGGATTTTGTATCTCCTGAAAATTACTTCAACAACGAAACAGAACTCAACACCGCATTAGTTGGGGTTTATGATATTATGGGCAGTGCAGCCTTGTATGGTGAGATTTTATGGTCACAATTTGAAGTGGCGACCGATGAGAGTTTCTACAGACAATCGACCACAACCTTAGGTGTACAGGTTTACAACTACGATTCCAACAATAGCTCGGTTGCAGGAATCTGGAAAGCACTTTATGCCGGTATTGAACGGGCAAATATCCTATTGGCAAATATAGATAAACCATCAATGCCAGAAGCGAACAGAAGTGTAGTAAGAGGGGAAGCACTTTTCTTAAGGGCATATTATTATTATCTGCTGACTTCCAACTTTGGCGATGTGCCTCTGATCTTGGAACCCACAAAATCTGTTAATAATCCTGAGATAGCACGTACACCTCTCAAAGACGTTTATGCCCAAATACTATCTGATATGACAACCGCTGAAGGACTGGTAAAACCGATCACAGCCTATAATTTTGCTGGTAGAGTTAGCAAAAGTGCTGTTCAGGGCATACTTGCCCGGGTTTGTTTAAAAATGGCAGGAAACCCGTTGAATGATAAAACCAAATATGCCGATGCCGCAAAATGGGCTAAAATGGTAATCAACTCGGGACTTCATAGCTTAAATCCTTCATATGAGCAAATCTTCATTAATCACATGCAAGATAAGTACGATATAAAGGAGGGCATCTGGGAAGTAGAATTTACAGGTAACTTATTACAATCTGGTGTAAATGAAACTGGCAGATTGGGTGTTTTGGGCGGATTAGCCGGAACGAATGATGAAATTGGAAACAGTTATGGTCAATGGAACGGAACCCGTGTACTGTTCGATATTTATAAACCACAAGATTTACGTCGCGATTGGAATATTGGATCGTACTATTACAGTGGAGCTACTAAAACCAAAGTTTTTCAAACGGTTGCAGAAGCAAAAAGCGTTGGAAAATGGCGTAGAGAATATGAGTTATTGACACCGAAAAACAGAAATTACAATGGTGCCAATTTCCCTTTGTTGCGTTATTCTGACGTGTTGCTGATGTATGCGGAGGCACAGAATGAGATTTCAGGACCCAATGCAGAGAGTATAAATTACGTGAATTTGGTGAGGCAACGTGGTGCTGGGAAAGTTTTAAATGGTACCAATGTCTTTACTGTAAACGTAATCAACGGTGGTTCAGGTTACACTACAGTTCCAAACGTTACGATTAATGGCGGCGGTTTTACCACTCAGGCAACAGCTACTGCAATCATAGCTAATGGAAGGGTAAGCGCCATAACCGTTGTTACACCCGGAGCCTTTTACACTTCAGTGCCAACCGTCACCATATCAGGTACTACCGGTGCCGGAGCGACCGCAACTGTAAACTTATCAACTGCTACGGATGCGGATTTAATCCCTGCTGAAACAGCAAATCAAACGGCATTCAGGTCGACTATTATTGATGAAAGATCGCGTGAGCTGTGCTATGAAGGCCTTCGCCGGGGCGACTTGATCAGATGGGGCATATTCGTAGAACGTATGAAAAATTCTGCATCAGTTGCTACATTGAGATATATTGCAGCCTTTAAATATGCTTCTCGTCCTGGTGACAACATATCTGAAAAGCACAATCTTTTGCCAATTCCATTGTCAGAAATTTCATTAAACAGATTGCTAACCCAAAACCCGGGTTGGTTATAAACAAAGCATAACTTTAAATAAAGAAAATGAAACATAGAATTTATATTGTTCTTATCGCACTGATTGCCCTCGCCGGCTGTAAAAAGTTATCGGTTGATGCGCCTGAATTTGATGTGTCTGTAGACAAAACGACCTACAAAGTCGGTGAAGAAGTGAACTTTAGATTTTCAGGAAACCCTGATCTAATTTCTGTATATAGAGGCATTGCTGGAGAAAATTACGATTTTAGAAACAGAATCACTGCCGAAGGATTGCCTCAACTGAATTTTACTACGCTTGTACAAAACACAGGGGAAACGAACACCCTTAGATTAATGGCGTCCACAAATTTTACAGGTAAATATGATGTCGCGGGAATTGCAGCTGCATCTTGGACGGATATTACCTCGAGAGCCACCTTATCTATAGGAACGGATAACACGGCCTCCGGAACGATTGATCTTTCTGATTTCAAGGCAGCAGGTAAACCACTGTATCTTGCGTTTAAATATCAGGGATATTTTCACCCTACACTTAAACAACCATCCTGGTTCTTACGTACTTTTAATGTCAACAATGTTTTGCCGGAGGGAAGAACGTCTGTTATCTCAGCTATTGGCCAGGTAGGATGGGTTGGTGTGGACGTTAAGAATCCAACAGTAATATGGGGTGTACCCACCACCGGGCAGGCTACCATTAATGGCACTGGAACAGATGCAGTAAATGAAGACAATGAAGATTGGATAATCAGCAGGCCTTTTAATTTATCCGCTGTTTCCACGGATACGGGTCTAGGTTTGAAAACAGCGACCACCTATTTAGCCAATTATACATACGTTTACACTTTTCCCGGCACTTATACCGTTACCTTTATTGCAACAAATGCAAGTCGGGATGAGAATAGCCAAGTCATTAAACAGGTTAAGTTGACCGTTGAACCCTAATTAAGAAACATGTTAAAAAAAATCAGTATCCTAACATTATTGATTGCAATATCGTTAATTTCAGCTTGTGCTGTACAGAAACGGAATATCAGTATTCCAAGCCCGAAATCGATCAAAACTGCCATGCAGAAAGTTTTCAATTGGCAGGTTGAAAATCCCGTAGTAGGCAATGCAAAGAATCACGACGATTGGGCAAGAGGTGTGTTTTACGCCGGAATTATCCGTGCATACGAAACCACAAAAGATAAAAAATATCTCGACGAAGCTGTTCGCTGGTCTGAAAGTTTGAATTATAAGTTAGCAGAACGGTATCGCCATGCCGATGATCATACCCGTGGGCAAACCTACCTGGGAATTTATGCCGTCACTAAAGATTCTAAGGCGATTGCGGATACCAAAAGTGTTTATGATTCTTTGGTCAATAACCCAAGGCCAGGTAGAGAAGAATGGTGGTGGTGCGATGCCCTTTTTATGTCGCCTCCTGTATTGGTACGGTTGGCCGAAGCCACTGGCAACCAAAAATATAATATATTTATGAGCAAAATGTGGTGGGATACCACTGACTTCCTATTTGATAAGGATGAAAATCTGTTCTACAGGGATAAAAGCTTTTTTCAGCGCCGATCACCTAATGGAAAAAAAATATTCTGGTCTAGAGGCAATGGATGGGTATTGGGGGGATTGGTTCAGGTATTGGAGCGTTTACCAAAAGTAGACCCCAATTATAAAAGATTCGAGGATTTGTATTTGAAGATAGTAGAAAAAATAGCGACGCTTCAACAGGAAGATGGACTTTGGCGACCAAACCTGGCAGATCCGGCCGAATACACCAATAAAGAAACCAGCGGTTCTGCATTTTACGTTTTTGCCCTCGCCTGGGGAATTAACCATGGGTATTTGAGTAAAGGCAAATACTTGCCGATTGTTTTAAAGGGATGGAGGGGATTGAACGATCAGGTAACAGCTGAGGGAAAACTTACCTGGGTACAGAAAATTGGATCAAAACCCGAAGCAGTAAAGAGTGATGATAACCAGGAATATGGTTCCGGAGCATTTCTGATGGCGGGTAGCGAGCTCTTGAAACTTAAGTAATGAATAAATTAAAACTTGGTTGGTTTTTGGTAGTAATGACTTTGGGTTTTCAAATGGCTCAAAGTCAGCTGCCTTATTATCAGGTAATCAATAGATACAAAACTTTTCTAATTGATTTAGATACAACTTCTACTCAAAACGTTAAAAACTGGTTAGCCACTTTAGATCAAAGCAGAAAATGGCCGGATGTGGATTACGCAGATCAAAATTCTTCCTCATGGAAAACAACCGAACATCTCGATCGGATTATAAAAATATCCATAGCCTATCAAAAAATAGGAAATGTCTATTATCAAAATGATTCAGCAAAAAGGGTCATTTCCAAGGCACTGGATCATTGGTTGACTAAAGTTTATAGAAATTCAAACTGGTGGTATAACGAGATTGGTGTACCGCAGTTTTGGAGGGATATTATCACATTGGATGGGGAATTTCTGAAAGCCCGCCAGCGTAGCCAAGCATTGAATATTTTAGGGCAATTTAGGATCAGGCCCAATTTTACCGGTGCCAATTTAACGTGGAGCGCTGATCTTTGCCTGCATTACGGTTTATTTACCCAGAATGACTCCCTGGTAAGCCAGGCCAGCAAACTGCTGGCAAAGGAAATTAAGGTCGGCAATGGAGAGGGCATAATGCTCGATTACAGTTATCACCAACATGGTAACAGGTTGCAGACCCATCATTATGGTGCTGCTTTTATAAAAGAAAACATCAGGCTGGCCTATGAACTTGATGGAACTCCCTGGGCATTCCCAGTTGAAAAAATAGTCGTTCTGAAGGATTTTTTATTAGAAGGGTGGCAATGGATGGAACGTGGCATTTTTCTTACTCCAGGCAGTATTGATAGGGCAGTAAGCCGTAAAGGTTTTTTAAAGCAGGATATTTCCAGGTTGATCCCTTATTTATCTCAACTTGATAAGGAATACAGAAGCCTGGATTTGGATGCAATGCTTCAATTCCAAAAAGGCGGTAAGCAAAATTTAAAAGGCTTTAAATATTTTCCTTTTTCAGATTTTGCCGCCTATCAGCAATCCGGTTTTAGTTTTTTCTTAAAAACCATATCCACTAAAACGGAAGTATCCGAACGAATCAACGGAGAAAACCAAAAGGGTACTTTCCTGAATTCAGGGAATACCTATTTTATTAAAAATGGAAAGGAATATACTGATCTGATGCCGTTCTGGGACTGGAATAAATTACCGGGTGTAACAAATTTTGAATCGGCTACAAGCATTTCCCGATCAGATTTTGCCGGAGGAGTGCAGGCCAATGGCAGTGGCGTTGTGGTGATGGATGTTGAAACTTTAGGAGCAGATTCGAAGCTTTCTGCAAGCAAATTTTGGTCAGTGCATAAGGGCAGGGTGTTCTGTCTAATTGCAGACATCACATTGAAAGGTTTGCCGCATAGCATTTTCACCACGTTAGAGCAAAGCCGAATACAGCCACCATTGTTTTTAAATGCGGTTAACAACATCCCTTCAACTAATATAGTAAGGACACCGGTAAAGTGGATACATCACCATGGTCTAACTTACATTCCATTAACTCAAGGGTTAATGGATCTGAGCATTGGGGGGGTAAAGGGAAGTTGGTCAGACCTATCGAAATCAGGATCAAAAGATGTAAGAGAAGAAAAGGTTTTTAAAGTAGTGCTCCATCATCAGAACAATACATCTGCAGCCTATTTGGTTGATGGTGCAACGCAGCCTGATCGGGTTCAGGAAGAAATTGACCGGCCTGATTGGCAGATTTTAAAGAATACCAAAATTTGTCAGGCCATTAGTTTTAATGATGGGGTCATAATGGCATCATTCCATCAAAATGGAAATTTGAAATTCGCAAAAAGTATGATAGAAGTTGACAGAGCCTGTCTGGTTTTAATTGACTCAGATAAAATATATATCAGTGATCCGTTAAAAACTGGTGGAAAACTTGAAATCCAGATCAATGGAAAAAAACTGACGCTTGATCTTCCTGCTGATGGCACAACTATAAATCAGAATTTATGAAAAAAAGATTTGCAATAGTTTTCTTGTTATGTATCGTAACCGTATTTATGGGCTCGGCTCAAGAAATTATTCCACTATATAACGGTATAATCCCCGGTTCAAAAACAGATGGAAAATATGTAGAGAGGCAACACATCGGTGAAGATGGAAAACGTTACATTTCTTTGGTTAGCCAACCAAGCTTAACTGTTTTTGTGCCCAAAAAAGGAACCGCGAATGGTGCAGCAGTAATCATTCTACCAGGCGGCGGGTATCAGGTATTGGCTGTTGAACATGAAGGAGAAGAGTTAGCCAAAAGGTTCAATGAATTTGGCATTACCGCTTTCGTATTAAAATATCGCTTACCAAATGATGCCATCATGACCGATAAAAGTATGGGTCCTCTGCAGGATGCGCAACAGGCAATGATTTTGATAAGAGGGCAGGCTGCTATGTGGAAATTGGATGAGAACAGGATAGGGGTGGTAGGCGCATCTGCCGGAGGACATTTAGCGGCAACCCTGGGCACTCATTTTGATCAATCATATGTACCCAACCCATTAAAGGTAAATATAAGGCCTGACTTCCTGGTGCTGCTTTATCCAAGGATTTCATTTGAAGTTGGTGTAGAGTCAAGTTCTGCCAAAAACCTTTTAGGAACAGAATTCAAGGCTGATAAAATGGCTTTTTTCTCTGTGGATAAACAGGTAAATGCCAATACACCTAAAACCTTTCTGCTCCATGCTTCTGATGATCCTGTAGTAAAGGTTGAGCATAGCATTTTATTTTATAAGGCTTTGATCGATAAAAATGTTCCCGTAGAAATGCACCTCTATCAGGGAGGTGGTCATGGCTTTGGCTTGAATAACAAAACAAATAAAGACGATTGGTTTCTAAGGCTAATTGGCTGGTTGCACCAAAATCAAATCATTTCAAAGAAAAATTAATCTAATAAAAATCCACTTACCGATACATGGGCAACATTATTCTCACTTCAGACGATTTTGGGTTAAGCAAAATATACAATAGAGAAATATTACTGGCGCTACAGTCTGATCTGCTAACATCGGTATCCATTATGGTTAATGGCCAACTGTCACGTCAACAGAAACAGGTACTTTCGTTAAAGCTACTTGCTAAGGAAAAAAATATCAGTCTAGGACTGCATCTGGAAATTGAGAGCAATGAAATAGATATTAAGCAATTGTGCCTCAATCAGTGGCATGAATTTGTAAATATCCTTGGGCTTGAACCAGATTATATTGATATTCATAAAGATCATTTATTTAGAAATCATTATGATGATATAGCTGAATTTTGTGTAGAAAAGCATGTGGCATTTAGAAAATATAAAGAAACAACGATTCAGCTGAAAGCACCAGATGACATGTTCATCGCCTCTTCTGAGAGTTTGAATAATATTGAGGAACGGTTAAATGTGATCAAATCGGACGAGACGCTCGAAATGGTATTCCATCTTGGTATGTATGATGAAGATGTGGTTTCATCACTGAATAAAGAACGGGCAGAAGACCGTAAGAAATTGGAATGGGCACATCAGGTAATCAATAAACTGGGCCTCAAAATAATGAGTTACAATGAATTGAAATAAAAGTGTTTATGAAAAAAATTATCTGGTTGTGTGTTGGTTTTTTCTTTCTAAATCCATGTTTTGCCACGAAACGTTATTGCAACCCATTGAATGGAAAAATGAGTAATAAGGGTACCCTTGATTCCCCATGGAGCAGTTTGGATTCTGTATTTCTTACCAGCAGAAAATTAATGCCGGGAGATAGCATCGTTTTGATGTCTGGCAATCATGGTAACCCGGTCGTTTCAGGAAACCTAAACGGTGATCAACCGATTACTATCCTGCCCGGAAAAGGGCAGTTTCCCAGAGTGAATAGTTTGCAGGTGGCTAATGGGAGATATTGGAAAATCTTGGGCTTAAAAGTTTGTCCTGATGAAACTGGCTGGTTTGAAAGACGGGATTTTGTTATTATTAAAGCTAATTCCAGTTTTATTTTGATCGAAAATTTTGTTATCAGCTCAACAGATAGCTGTGTAAATAACTGGTCTGAGGCAAAAATACTTGCAAGGGCAGGTTTGGGAATTAGGGTGGAAGGTTCAGATTGTTCGCTTATAAATAATAACCTTAAGCAGGTGAGTTTTGGTATTGTAGTTGCAAAAACGGCTACAAGGACTAAAGTAATTGGAAACAACATTTACGGATTTCTTCATGACGGAATACGGGGCTTATCTGATGATTCAGTATTTGAGTTTAACCTGGTTGCAGGTTCTTATGGAATTGATGACAATCATGACGATGGCTTTCAAAGCTGGAGCAGCGATGAACAGGGAAAAGTTGGAATGGGAAAAGTATCAAATGTGATTTTAAGAAATAATGTTTTTATCAGTCAGCTTGATCCAGAGCAACCCTTTCCCCAGAAATTAGGTATGCAGGGCATTGGTTGCTTTGATGGTTTTTTCGAGAACTGGGTTATTGAAAACAATGTTGTTTTAACCAATATGTGGCATGGCATCTCGTTTTATGGCGCCAGGAATGTTAAAATAATTAACAACACCGTGGCCAGTAATCCCTATGCCAGTAAACCGTTTACCCCATGGATCGGGATCTATAACCATAAAAAATTGGGTGCAGGTGTTGGAAATATAGTTAATGAAAATTTTACAACAGGTATAAGTGAACTGAATGGTGTAATTTCAGAGTCAGGCAATATTAAAGCATCTGTGCATAGCTTAAATGAATATTTTGAAAACTGGAAATCATTTAAGCTCAGAATAACATCAAATGTAGAAAAGCGCAATAAAGTTGGTGCTGATATTAGGAAATTGCCTAAAATTAATTTGCAATTATACCAGTGTAATAAATAATAGTGATATGGCGTCATTCAAAAAACTAACTGTTGTACTTTCCTTTATTTGTTTTGGCATTCTGGGCAAAGCACAAGATGTACCGGTTAATCCTGAATTATTAACAAAGCCATGGGCGGCTTTTTGGATCACTTGCCCAAATGTATCGCAAAGAGATTATGGTATTTACCATTTTCGAAAGGATTTTATTTTGAGTAAACCTGCCAAAAAATTTATTGTTCATCTTTCTGCTGATAACAGATATCGCTTGTTCGTAAATGGAAAGGATATTTGTAATGGTCCAGCAAGGGGTGATCTGTACAACTGGTATTTTGAGAGTATTGACATTGCACCCTATTTAAAATCTGGTAAAAACGTAATTGCGGCCCAGGTCTGGAACATGGGTACCCTGGCACCAGTGGCTCAAATCTCCAATCAAACTGCGTTTGTATTACAAGGGGATACTGAGAGAGAATCCGTCGTTAACACCAATTCAACCTGGAAAGTAACGGAAAATAAGGCCTATCAGCCCTGTTCTATTGATAACGGCGTACGATTAAAAACATATATGGTGATCGGTCCTGGTGATGATGTATCAGCAATCCGTTATCCTTGGGGATGGGAAAAGCCTGAGTATAATACAACCAAATGGTTAACACCGCAACAGATTGCAAGTCCTGTTACAATCGGTCATGGAACCGATAATCAATGGACACTGGCGCCGAGAAACATTCCGCTAATTACCGAAAAAATGCAACGAATGGGAAAGATCGCCAGGGTTTCGGGAATAAAAACAGCAGGTAATTTTTTAAATGGGACAACGAGTTTAACGATTCCGCCGAATAGCAATGTTAGTATTTTGGTCGATCAGAATTTTAATACTGTTGCCTACCCTGAATTGATTTTAAGCCGGGGTAAAGGTGCATCAGTTAAGCTTACCTACGCAGAGGCACTTTTTAAAAATGGCATTAAGGGCAATCGAAACGATATTGCTGATAAGGAAATTTTAGGGAATTTCGACATCTTCCATCCAGATGGAGCGGATAAAAGACTATTCAGGCCGTTGTGGCTTCGAACCTATCGCTTTATTCAGCTTGATATTGTTACCAAGGCACAGCCACTGATAATCGATGACTTTTATGGTATGCAGAGCGGTTACCCCTTTAAAGCTATGGCAAGTTTTACCAGTAATGATCAATCACTTCAGGATATATGGAAGGTCGGGTGGCGAACCGCTGAATTATGCGCCGGAGAAACCTATTATGATTGTCCGTATTACGAGCAGTTACAATATGAGGGTGATACCCGCATTCAGGCGCTAATATCATTATATGTTACAGGTGATGACCGGCTGATGCGCAAGGCATTGTTGGATTTTTATCATTCGAGAATTCCAGAAGGATTGACGCAGGGGAGGTATCCAAGCAATAGGCTGCAGGTAATACCGCCGTTTTCGCTCTATTGGGTATCAATGGTTCATGATTATTGGCTGCACCGAAGTGATGAAGCATTTTTAAAACAGTTTCTGTTGCCTATTGAAGAGGTATTAAAATGGTATGAAAATAACATTGATCAGCAGAAGCAAATGCTTGGACCCATGAAGTGGTGGAATTTTACCGATTGGAATACCGCATTTGACTTTGGGGTTCCCGATGGTGCTAATGATGGAAATTCTTCTATTATTACCTTTCAATATGCTTATACCTTGCGACAGGCATCAAAGGTATTTAAGTATTACGGAAAAGATGAGCAGGCCAAACACTATCTTGAACTTGCAGACCGTTTATGCGCTGCTTCATTCAGGTTATGTTATGATGCAAAAAAAGGAGTGGTTGCCAATACGCCATTAAAAAATAACTTCAGTCAGCATGCCAGTATTATGGCTGTACTATCTGGCGCAGTTCCCAAATCGGGAGAAAAGGTTTTATTAAAACAGGTTTTAACCGATACAACATTAAGCCAGTCTACTTTTTATTATAGGTTTTACCTAAATCAGGCCTTGAAAAAAGCCGGAATGGCTGATCTATATTATAGTCAGTTGAAACCATGGAGAGAGATGTTGCGAAATGGCCTAACTACATTTGCGGAAAATCCAGATCCAACCCGCTCAGATTGCCACGCCTGGAGCGCAAGTCCCAATTATGATTTTCTGGCAACCATCTGTGGCATCGTGCCTGATGATGCTGGTTTTAGAAAAGTACTGATCCAACCAGCGCTCGGTGAGCTCAACGAAGTCACCGGTCAAATGCCTCATCCTTCTGGAATGATTGAGGTTTCATTTAAAAAAAATAAGGATGGAATAGAAGGTACAGTTAGCCTACCTATCAATATTTATGGAAGATTGATTTGGAAGGATAAGGAAATCAAATTAAAGCCAGGGTTGCAGCAGATAAAATTAGGCGATCATATGTAATCTATTGCTCGATTGCATAGGTTATTAAAATTTAATTTTCATAGTTCTCATGACGATATCCATTATAAATATCTCTCTCAAAAACTTAAGTTGGATTTCATTAACCTATGAACCTAACAAAATGTCACTAGCCACTTTTATTTCTTGTTGTCCTCCAGTTTATTAAAGGTCTTGTAAAATTCTCCTTTTATCCATTGGTTGCGCCGAATGTCAATCATATCTGCAGCGAAAAGGTAATCGCCATTTTGAGTATTCAAAATAACTATACCATTAGGCCGAATTTCTGTTTGAAATTTTCCATTATCTGATTCCTGTTGGGATTTGCTACCAATTAGAAAAAAGGCACAACCCGCTGTGGCAAGTCCAATCACTAAGGACTTTGGGTCTAAAATAAGTTTCATAATTTTTTTATAATGTGTGTGTATCCGAATATAAGCATTTAGATAACGTAATAACCTTTAACATTACAGGTCATACTTCTTTTAAATGAATTGTTACCCAACCGATTTCCTTAAGCTCTTTGTGTTTATATCATTATATTTTAATTTTTCCTGGGTTTCTGTTTTTGAGCCTATACATTTGAAAAATATTGCATACCCTTGTTTTGTGAGACAGGCTGTAAACATCGAATGCTTTGCTCAGTTAAAATGCACCGTGTTCGGTAGTTGGAACGCTACGATGAATTATTTATTTAATTCATTGTAAATCGTTTGAAGTAAATGTAGAATAACTTTTCCCCGTTAATTTGAATGAATATTTGTAGACTTGAGTTAATATAAGAATCAATTTTTTGGAAGACATAAGTAATAGCTAAAACGAATTAACAATTTATACATTGTATTAAAAAAGCTTGAAGAATGAAAACAGATTCATATAACCGGAATAAGTTTATCTTTTATTTTTCCCTCTTAGTTTTAACATTATCCTTTAATAATCAAAGTCAATCAAATCAGAGAAGGGATTTTTTTAACAAGAAAAATAACCCAAAATTTCTTACAGAAACAGACGCTGGAAGGTTAAACTACAAAACCGGAGTTCGTTCAATTTTAGAAGACAGTAAGGGGAATATATGGTTTGGTAGTTACGGTGAAGGAGTTTGCTTGCTCCAAAATGGGAAATTCCATTATTTCACTATAGAAAATGGTTTAAGTGACAATCAGGTTAGGAATATTTATGAAGATAAAAATGGCCTAATTTGGTTTGAATGTGGTAGAGGATTGAGTACTTATAATGGTGAAAATATAACCGTTTATAAAGAACGGAATTACGGTACAAAGAATATTCAAGAACGAATTGAAAGCAGCCTTTGGTTTAAAGGAGACCAAACTGAGGGTTACAGCCGACTTGAAAAGTATCCTGGAGTATATCAATATGATGGACAAAAGCTTAATTACCACTTATTTCCTGTTACAACCACACCTTCAGATGGTTTTAAATATTACATTTCAACATCCTTTGTCGAGGGTAAAGATGGAATTGTTTGGTTGGGAACTTACGGAGCTGTATTGGGATATAAGGGCTCAGATTTTAAGCTAATGGACAATAAATATTTTGGTCTGAACTCAAAAACCAGCCCTTTACATGTCAGAAGCATATTTCAAGACAAAAAAGGAAATCTTTGGATAGGTAATAATGGTATAGGCGTTTTGAAGTATGATGGAAAAAAGATCGTAAATTTTACCGAACAACAGAAACTAAAAAAGGAACATACGAAAGGTAATTCTCTTGAAAAGGTTTTTTCGATTTGTGAAGACTCTTTAGGAAACATCTGGTTTGGTACTGTAGGGTCCGGTGTATGGAAATATGATGGTCATTCTATGAAAAATTTCACAAAAGAGAATGGACTTGAAAGTAATCACATATGGACCATTTATACAAGCGGGCTTGGAGAGTTATGGTTTGGAGGCGCAAATCCAAGTGGTGTGTATAAATTCAATGGTCATTCTTTTGAAAGAAAATATTAAAAACATACGAAGGCAGGTACTTCTAAATCTTTCAATACCCAATATGGAATAGATGACCAAATCCGGAAGATTTTATTTTCCCTTTTTAGATCAATCTGATTTTGCATGAAGATCACACACACTCAAAAAAGCATTCAGTGCAGGAGAAATGGGTATATCCTTTCTATATGCCAAGATGGTAGTCATTATGCTTAGCTCTTTGGGAAGAGTAAATGTTCTTATATTTCGGCTACTGTAGAATGTAGAAATAATTTCCTTTGGCAAAAAACTGAATCCAATACCGGATTCGATAAAATTAATTACACCCTCAATCGAATTCATTTCCGTTTTATGATATCTTGAAATACCCTTGCTTACAAGCCAGGAATCCAACCTCGACCTGAACACACAACCCTGATCAAAAACAATGGCTTTCAAGGGGATCTGTTTCAATAAATCTTGCAAGGATTTGCAGGTGAATGGAACAACAGCAATGATTTCTTCAGTTTTGATTTTAAATTGCTCAAGTTGTGGAAGATCAAGAGGGGCGGGGATAAAAGCTGCATCAAGTCTGTAGTTCAAGACTTCGTTTAAAAGGTTCTCCTTGGTGTCTGATTTGAAATCCATATGTACATGAGGAAATCGGTTTGCAAGTGAGTTAACCAGTTCGGGGCCCTTTAAAGCTATCATAGTTTCAAGGGCACCGATTTTAATCTGTCCCTTAACTACATCATCTTTACCGATAGACTGTTTTGCTTCCTCAATTAAGTGATTTAGTTTTTTACTATAAAGCATCAGCGTCTCACCCGCCTGTGTCAGCTCTACTTTTCTGGATGAACGTGAAAAAAGAGCAGCATCAAATTCTTCCTCCAGACTTTTGATACGGGCTGTCACATTAGATTGCACAGTATACATAGCTTCTGCGGCCTTAGTGAAACTTCCGTAATTGGCAACAGCCTCAAAAATTTTTAAATCGTTCAAATTCATCAATCATTATTTATGATTTACAAAATCAGTTTAAATCGTTTTTAAAGAACAAATGTATGGCTTAGTTTTGTCAAAAAAAAATGAAAAGTATTAAAATCCTGGCCGCTATGGTGGTCTTAATGTTAACTAATTCAATGATGGCAAAATCACAATCAACACCAAAAACTGAAACCACAGAATCCTCTCCAGTTACCCACAACCGTAAAATAGAAGTTCTTGGTCAAAATATTTTCTACCGCGAAGCAGGGCTCAAAGATTCTCCAGCTATTTTGCTTTTGCATGGATATCCCACCTCTTCCCATATGTTCAGGAATCTAATTCCAATGTTAAGCGCTAAATATCATGTCATTGCACCCGATCTTCCCGGTTTTGGATACAGCGATGCCCCAGATAGGAATAAGTTTGAATACACTTTTGATAATATGGGAAAAGTCATGCAGGGGTTTATCGATGCTTTAGGCTTAAAGCGTTTTGCAATCTATGTGTTCGATTATGGTGCGCCAACGGGCTACAGGTTGGCCTTGGCTAATCCGGAAAAAATAACCGGAATCATTTCCCAAAATGGAAACGCTTATCTGGAAGGACTTAGCTCAGGATGGAACCCTATTAAAAAATATTGGGAACATGATACCAAAGAAAACAGGGATGCTCTAAGATCAACTTTTGTAAGCTTTGAAGGAACAAAATTCCAATACTACGAGGGTGTAGCCGACCCTACACTTATTGCTCCTGAATCGTATACCTTGGACCAGTTTTTCCTCGATCGTCCAGGTTCAAAGGAAAACCAACTGGATCTGTTAAGAGATTACCAATCAAATGTAGCCCTGTATCCAAAATTTCAGGAGTACTTTAGAACTTTTAAACCAAAATTTTTAGCAGTTTGGGGCAGTAAAGATCCATTCTTCTTACCTGCAGGTGCAGAAGCATATAAAAAAGATATTCCGGAAGCCACCATAAAGTTTTACGAAACCGGTCACTTTGCTTTGGAAACTCACTCAACCGAGATTGGTAGGGAAATTTTGATTTTTTTGAATACCCTACCAGAATAAAAATTTGATAAGGACAAGTATTGCCGTCATCGCCACATACTGGTTTATGGCGGTATGATTGACTATAAATAACTCGCTTATATCAAATTTACAGTATTGCAGATAACACATTTAGACAGACTAGATTAAAAGAAATGGAACAGAAATATCCGCTACCACCATTCACATTTGAAACGGCAAATGAAAAAATCCAAATGGCTGAAAACGCCTGGAACAGTAAGGATCCAGAGAAAGTCTCCGAGGCTTATACAATTGACAGTGAGTGGAGAAATAGAGATATTTTTTTAAATGGTAGAACAGCTATTGTGGAATTTTTAACCAACAAATGGAAGAATGAACTAAATTATAAATTGAAAAAGCAATACTGGGCGCATCATGAAAACAGGATTGCTGTTCGCTTTGAGTATGAGTATCAGACCAATGAAGGACATTGGGTGAGGGCATATGGTAATGAAAATTGGGAATTTAATGAGTACGGTTTGATGAGCAAACGATTTGCAAGTATAAATGATGTCAATATACGAGAAGAAGATCGTAAACTTTTATAATAAAATTTAAATCGTGAACGAATTTGTAAGTGGAGATGAGTAGACATCTCCACTTTATTTTAGAAATTGATCATTGTAGATATTGCAAGCATGATTAACTATATTTAGATCTTGGTTGTAATGATTAAATATTTGACAACCCAATCTTTAAATATTTAAGTTATGAAATTTGGTCAGTTTTTTTTGGGTGTATTATCTGGTGGAATATTGGTTTTTTTTATGTTGAAATACAGTACAAATGCTAAGAAATCTCCGGTCACAATACGCGAAAGTTCAGCGGACACCCTTTCAGCTCAAGCAAAGTGGAAGTGGCCAGATAGCTTGGATGCCATGGTAGCAGCGCCAAAAAATCATAGGCTGGTTTATGAAGATAGCAATGTTCGTGTTTTGATGGTAGCACTTGATAGCAAGAAATCTGAACCAATCCATACGCATAAATGGAACAGTATAATGTGGATTGCTAAACCTATTGTTCCTTGCCAGATAAACAATTATAAAAAGGTTAATGGAAAGCTAGTTAAAACAGATAGTGTAATAATTAAGGAAATGCCAATAAATTTAGGTCAATTAATCGGCCCGGAAGCCCCAACTTCGATTACCAATCAAAGTCACTCGAATGGTGAAGCTTACCGAATTGAATTTAAAAAGGAATTTAAAAACTAATGTCTTCTACATTTTCATTATCATCATTCTTCACTATATTGAGTGAATTATTTCCTTCAAGAAGCAGGTTATATCATTGTCTAATTCGTAAAGTGATCTATTATATGAATACGGCAAATCAAGTTTAAATTTTATGATAGGTTTTTCAAGTTATTCTGGAATGATTTACTATTGCAATTCTTATGATTTAAATATTTTTATTGATAGCAATTGAAAACAGTCTTTAACTGTAATTTTGGTTGTTAAAATGAGAAGAAAATATGTACAATTATCTTGTTAAAAAACTTATCAGGAAATCTTTCGGATTGGTAAATGAACGTCGTTTTGAGGAGTTACTCAAAAGCGCTGTTCCAAATGTGAGGCATTCCTTTGCAGGTGATCATTCTTTAGGTGGGACTAGAAATGATCGGGCAGCTTTTCGAGCTTGGTTAGAAAGGTTAGCAAGGGTCATGCCCAAATTGTTTATTGAAGTGGATCAGATTATAGTCCATAACTGGCCTGGAAGTACTTTTGCCGTTGTACATTGGACGGCGACAGCTATATTGGAAAATGGAGACCCCTATCTAAATAAAGGTGTACACTTCATTACTCTAAAGTGGGGTAAAGCAACGAGTATTGATGTCTATGAGGATACGCTAGCTGTTTACAATGGCCTTGAGAAGCAGTATAACGCTGGAATTCAAGAAGCAAAGGCATCTCAAATTGTCAGCTAGCCGAATAGATATAGAGTTTTCATGAGAAAGGATTATTTGGGTTATATTCCTAAAATATCTTCCATACTGACTTTCGCAATCCTGGTTTTGATAAGTAATGAATCCAATAGATCTAAGTTTTAGTTTCTTGAGAAATAAATTTTTTGAGATTACGTGAAGCTTTGTTAGATATTAATGTTTGAGGATAAAACAACAAAAGCAGATTACCTGCAGGATCTGATCAGTTGTGTAAAATTAAATAAGAAATTTGGGTATGCTACATTAAGGAGTTAATTTTGAGTAGTTATTTTTCAAGAAGCAAGATGCAATATGAGAAGATTATATTATGCCATAGCAGCGTTCATTACTATTTTAAGAGGAAAAAACCATCTGTATTGCGACCAGAATGTTAAATCAGTAGTGGGAACAAAAAAGGTTTTTTTGACGTTCCGGGATGAGTTGACTGATATGGTTGGAAATTATGAAAACGAGCACAAAAAGGTAGCTTAATTAGAGATGGGGAAATCCTTTCAAAGCCTTAAAAAAATGTATGGTTTTTTGATGAGATTTGGCCATGTTATTTAATAGGTCAAATACTAATGACCGAAAGAATTTTAGAAGTATGCGAAATAAGAATAAAATAATAAGCAATAAAACCTTTGGATAAAAATCCATCAGGCTAACGGGATGATCCTGCTATCACGAAAGTTAAAGATCATTCATCAATTTATATTTGATACTGAATCGACTTTTTTGATAATGAGCGAATTTTAAGATCCGGCTTATAAATCTATTAAACGAAAATGTGAATGCATGAAAGTAAATTTCCACAGATTTATCCATACTCACTATTTTTTTAAAAGGGCATGTCAGTTATCCATCTGAAATTTAAGTTCCTCTGGATTAATTGATTTTGGCACAGATTGAGATTGCATAGGAAGTAACGAAATGCCACAGTACTTTTGCTTCCCACAGGTCTTAGTGTTTATAATCAATGATTTTGCTTTTTGGCAGATGATCTGTTAAAATAAATATGAATATTTCTTTACATGTGCTTTAATGGGCAGTCTAGGTAATTGCCAGGCTAACTACATCGATAAAATCGTACAGTGGGTTTTAGGTTCAGTTGTTTACTTTTATAACACTCATTTAGAATCGGGACGATTTATTAGATAGGGAGCCTTACAGGATTGTAAGGCTTTTTTTGTGAAAACTTTTCTTGCTATTGCTAAATATATTAGTAAGCTTTGTGCTATGGACATCAAGGCAGCAAAAGCGAAAAAAGAAATCAAAGTGGGCAGTGAAGTAATTGTGATCAATGGTGTAAAAGGTGACGATACTTTATACCGTGTAGTAATAAACCAATGCTTTAAAGGATATATTCAAAAGCGTGATGGGGAATATCATAGGATTGATGGAAGTTCGATTCATGATTTGATATTTGCCAGGATTTGTCATTTCATGCAGAATTAAAATCTTCTTAAATTAATAAAAATTACAGGCAAGTGTTGCCGAAGGTGGAATGCCTTTTTAAATATCAACGGCGAAAGATGGTCAATCTTTATGGTGTATTTCAGTGTGGAAAGGTGGTTTTTCCCTTGATAGTAATAGGAGAATCTGTCTATAAGGTATAAATTTTACATTATTAATAGCGCTCAAGCAGTAATTAGATCGAAGAAAATATCACAGTATATACAGCTCTGTCTTCTTCCCCTGAAAACGCTTGGGATATTTTATGATTGACTATCATTCCCGTGTTGAGAGATGTTTAACCTGTTAAAATTATTAATCATTTAAATTCATCCTGCTATTTAAAATTCCTGCCTCCATGAAACGCTTCTTTTGGTGCCTTTTTCCGAACCTGTGCCTGCTTGTCTTCTGATGTATAAGATGCGGCTTTTTCATCGCTTTGGTTCGATCTCAAGACAGGCAGATCATCAACTTCTCTTTGTACCAGTTTACCAAGCATCTTTGTAAAATCAAAACACTTACTAACGATTACATGGACAATTTGGCCTTCTCTTTGTAACCTTCCTTCTACCATGAGCAATCTGGAATGCAGAATTTCCTTGCGGTAGGTTTCAAACAATTTTTCGAATATTACCAGGTTTGAATATCCGGTTTCATCTTCGATAGTAATAAAACAAACCCCACCTGCTGTTCCTGGACGCTGGCGCACCAATATCAGCCCGGCTACTTTTACTATTTGCCCATCTAATGAATCACTGTTGATATGGTGGCAGGTTCTGATGTTGAACATATCGAGTTGCGGCCGCACAAAACTTACCGGATGTGCCTTTAAGGAAAGTCCCGTGGTTGCATAATCCTGTACCACATGTTCCCCATCTCCCATTAATGGTAATTCTACCTGCGTTTCCAATACGCTTTCAGATGGTTGTCCCTTGAACAGTTCCTCTGGCATGTCTTTTAAGGCGGAAATTTCCCAAAGCGCTTTTCGTCTATCTATTCCCATTGAACGAAATGCATCTGCATCGGCCAACCGCTCCAGGGTGGCAATCGATAATCCGCAATCCCGGATTGCAGTAATACTCTTGTAACCATTCCCACGGGCATTGACCAGTACATCCATATCATCTGCTCTGATACCATTGATTTGCCTGAACCCTAAGCGAAGCCCAAAATATTTCCCTGATTTATCTTCAAGTTTATTGTCCCAAAAGGAATGATTAACATCAACTTCGCGGACTGCAACGGTATGCTTCTGTGCATCAATAACAATCTGTGCCGGTTGGTAAAATCCCATTGGCATGCTATTGAGCAGTGCAGCAGCGAATACATCAGGGTAATAATGTTTTAACCAGCAGGAAACATAAACCAGTAGTGCAAAACTGGCAGCATGGCTTTCGGGGAATCCATAACTCCCAAATCCTTCGAGCTGCCTAAAAATCCTTTTGGCGAATTCCAGGGTATATCCTCTGGCCAGCATTCCGTCGATTAATTTTTGCTCATACTGGTTGACCATTCCCTTAAATTTAAAGGTTGCCATGCTACGCCTTAGGCCGTCTGCTTCTGCAGGGGTGAAGCCCGCCGCCACAATGGCAATCTTCATGGCCTGTTCCTGGAACAGTGGAACGCCAAGCGTTCGGCCCAGGATCTTTTCGAGTTCGGGGGATGGGTAAATGACAGGTTCCTCGCCACTGCGCCTGCGCAGATAAGGGTGAACCATATCTCCCTGGATTGGTCCCGGTCGTACGATGGCTACCTCAATCACCAGGTCATAGAATTCCCTTGGCTTTAGCCTTGGGAGCATAGACATCTGTGCCCGGCTTTCGATCTGGAATACACCCAGGGTATCGGCCAGGCAGATCATATCATACACATCCGGATCATCCTGGGGAATATTGGCCAGGGTATATTGTATGCCGTAATGATCTCTGCATAGGTCGAAAGCCTTTCTGATACAGGTTAACATTCCCAGCGCAAGTACATCAACTTTTAAAAAACCAAGTGCGTCAATATCATCCTTGTTCCATTCGATATTTGTCCGGTCCGCCATCCTCGCATTAAGGATAGGGCAAAGATCTGTGAGTTTGCCCTGGGTGACCACAAATCCCCCGGTATGCTGACCAAGCTGGCGGGGAAAGCCTATCATCTGAGCGGTAAGCTCAAGTGTTTTTTTTAAATGCGGGTCATCAGGGTTGAGTCCCTGCTCACTCACCCGTTCCGGTTCGAACCATTCATTGGTAAATTCCCAGATCGACTTTGATAAGCGGTTGATGGTATCGACAGAGAGTCCCATAGCCTTGCCTACATCCCGGATTGCTCCTTTTTGATGCTGCTGGGTGACCGTGGCGACTATCGCCGCACGGTCACGGCCATATTTGGTATAGATGTACTGAATAATTTCTTCCCTGCGTTCATGTTCGAAGTCAACATCGATATCCGGCGGTTCGTTTCTTGCAGGTGAGATAAAACGCTCAAACAGCAGATCAAATTTCATCGGATTGACAGATGTGATTCCCAATACAAAGCAGATTGCAGAATTTGCAGCAGAACCCCTTCCCTGGCAGAGGATGCCACGGGACCTTGCCTCACGCACGATATCTTCAACGAACAGAAAGTAATTGGCATAATCCATCTGCTTTATAAAGGCCATTTCACGGTGGATCATGTTGATGACCTTTTCCGGTATCACCTTTCCATAAAATTCATGTGCCCCATTCCATGTTAAAAATTCGAGCTCTTGCATTGGACTGCGCCCGCTTGGATTGATTTCCTCAGGATATACATATTTTAGTTCGTCAAGAGAAAAATTGCAGGCTTCGGAAATGACCATTGTATTGCGAATTGCGCTTGGATACTTTCTGAAAAGTCTGTCCATCTCTTCCATTTCCTTCATATACCGCTCTGCATTCTGATATAGCCGGAAGCCGGCCTCCTGTATCGTGCATTTCTCCCTCACGCAGGTGAGTACATCCTGTAGCTCCCTTCGTGAAGGATCATGATAGTGGATATCTCCGGTAGCGACAACTGGTATTCCGTAGAACTCAGAGAGCTGTGAAGTCCTAAAGATCAGCTTATCGTCGTTTCCAAGATAAGACCTTGTTGCAGTAAGGTAAAGCTGAGCCCCGAAAGCTTCGCGATATTCGGCAACAGAGGAGATAAAGCTTGGTTCATATTCAAAACGGCGGTTCAGACTGCCCGGCATTACTACCGCAAAGAAGATCCCTTTACTGTAAGAATAGACATCAGCTTTCGAAATATGGCACGAGCCTTTATCAGCCCGCATATTACCCAGGGTTAATAAGGCTGATAAACGGCCATAAGCTTCCCTGTCCGTCGGATAGGCAAGCAGGCTTGGTCCATCCAAAAGGTCCAGTCTACAGGCTGGAATCAGTTCTATGTTTTTTTCACGGCAGGCCGCATGTGCACGTACAATTCCAGCAAGCGTATTCCTGTCCGTTATGGCTATTTTTTTATAACCAAAGATTTCTGCCTGTTCAACCAGTTCATGTGCATGTGATGCACCACGCAGGAAACTGAAGTTTGAAGTTACCTGTAATTCACTGTACGCCATAAGCCATCCCCTCTAAGCAAAAAATCCATGCATAAACCACTTGTGTCTTTGTTCCCCTCCATAGTGTCCGGACCGGAAAAGCCAATAACGGCTGCCATCTTCGTCCTCCACCTGGTAATAATCCCTATGCTCTCCATGATCCAGCCACCACTCGCGTTCAATCCGCTCAGGACCATCAGCTTTGGAAACCAGGTGGCGGACACCTTTATAGATAAAAAACTTTGGGGGATGATCCGGAATCAACGCCATGACCTCAATAGGGGCGGGAAACTTAAGCAATTCCGTAGGCCGGGGCTTATCTGTTCGCCAGGGGGCTGAGGCTTTTTCTGTTAAGGAAGCTGTTTTTTCTAAGCTACACTCGGGCCAGTATCTGCTTGCTGGAATAAAGCGATGAATGGCCTGTGCACCGACCTTTCCGGCAACACGGTCCAGAAACCTGATTACTGTGTTATCATTCAGGCCTGGCCTGGGGCACCACATTTCCCCCTGTGGTATTCTAACATCTTCTACGTTGGGCGCATCAAGGACAAACAGTTCAATTCCTAGTGTTGGCCGGATCTGATCAATCTTTAGCTGAAAAAGTTTGAAAAGATGGGTTATGCTGTGAGAAGCGCTACTGGTGCCGATCGAAACCTGTATGGTTTTACCGTCGATCCGGTGCCCTGTCAAAATTCCCGTCCGCAATCCCATACCTTCTAATTGCATCCGTTTGCATAAGTTTTCAAGCATTTTTTGAATAGCTATCTCTATTCCGGTTTTGGTCTTTATAGGTTCAAGACAGGCGAGCCGCTCGCTGAATACCACTGGTATTTTCAAAGGAACAAGTACTTCGGTTTCCGTTCCGATTGCCTGGGCCAGACGCAATAAAAAATTCTCTCCAAACCGCCTTCTGAGCACGGATCTGGGCATACCTATAAAGCTTTTTATCTGGTAGAATCCCAGTTTGCGAAGTTTGGCAAGAACTGTTTCTTCCAGTCTTAATGCCTCGGGCGATAGACTGAGCAGTGCATCTACATGTTCGCCCGAAGGAATCAGTGGGGTAACTTTACCAAACCGGGACACTGCCCAGGCAGCGCCGGGTGTATCGGCAATTGCTAAACGTACGTTATATCCCTTACTTTTAAACCTGCGGACTATTTCTTTGAGGTATTCCCGTTCCCCTCCCCAGAGATGCGCACAGCCTGAAACATCAAGTAACAGGCCGTCCAACCCAAATTCATCGATCGATACAGTGGGAGAGTATCGCACGCACCATTCACCCAATCCTTTTAAAAGGTTTTTCGGGCGGCCTGGTTTATCATCCAGAACTTCAAGCCCGGGACAGATGGCCTTCGCATCTGCCGCACGCATACCGATCTCAATGCCAAAGCTTATGGCCAGTCGATTTGCCGCAGTTATCAATATCTGCCCATGGCTCGGCGTTGCATAAACGAAGGGTATCTCTGCCAGTTCAGGGCGGCGGATAAGCTGCCAGTCAGCCAGCAGATGCTGAAACCATATGGAAATAAAACGCTTTTGCATGATGGCTATCCAATCTGCCTGCCCCCCAGATCAGACCAAATCTCGTGATTATTGATTTTTTTGGCTTCCTTAAATTTTTCTCCAGCCCATTCCAGTATAAAGCTTCCCGGGTTTCCGTTACGGATTTTAAGCAGCTCAACCTGCCAGCGCGGGAATCCTACTCCGGGTAAGCCTTCCTCGTTAACAGAGGGAAGCGGGCTGACTTTCCATCTTGCTGTTGCCACAGTGCTCGCTTTTTTGTTTCCGTCCTTGCGCAGGATAAATCCTGTTACGCCACTGGTTTCTACCGCCAGCTGCAACCTGCGGGATTCTACAAGACTTACATCATTCAGTTCTGACACAACCGCCACTAGTCCTTCGCATTTTAGCGCTTCCTCTGTAATCCATAGTACGTCCTTTTCGCGCTGAACGTCCATAAAAATAATGCGTTCAGCTTCTACGTTGAAAAGGCTTAGTGAGGCGGGAAAAAGATGCCTTGATGTGCTTACCCATACGCAGGCTGCACCATTTTCCATCAGGAGGGAAAGCAGGCCTGCGATAAAGCCGTAGCTGGCTGCTAAATGCTCCGGCTGAATGTTGATAAATTCATGTATGGCTCTTTTGGGGAAAACGCCGCCCGGAAATAGATTTTCCATCTCACCAAGGCCGATGCAGTCTGCCTGTCCGCTGGACTGATGCTTAAAGCCCTGCCATAATAGGATATCCTGCTTTAATTTATAAAGTATGTCTTTTTTGGTATCCATAAGTTGGCTAATATTTATACTATTATGTTTAGTAATTTAATTATTAAACAAACATAAAGCTAAAAATGTTAGTAAACGGCGAATTGTGGAAAACATTCGGTTTTAGTGGAAAGTTTGCAATTCCCGCAGGTATATTTTTTCCGTAGGAGTGAATATGTTAGATTTGATTTGTATGCAAAAATAACAGATACTTTACAATTCTAAATGTTACGGCAAAAGACAAAAAATGAACAATGGCATCTATTATAAACAAATCAAACCAGATTATTCACTTTCAGATTTTGTGGAAAGCTTTTGGGTGCTACACAATGATTCAGAAAATGATAAGGTAACAGTCGGATTACCGGATGGACGAATAGATTTGTTTTTCATACAATCAGAGGGCCAGCCATTCAAAATTGTACTACTTGGTTTAGGTACGCAATATCATGATAAAGGTTTAATACCAGCTAAAAGTCTAAGATTTGCAGTAAGTTTTAAGCTGCTGGCCGTAGAATATGTCTTTCATGAAAGCATTTCAGATATTGTTGATAAGGGAAAATTATTAGCCCATGATTTTTGGGATATCAATCTTCAAGACATCCATAATTTTGAAAGCTTTTGCGAAAGCTTGTCACAAAAAATAAAATCCCGTATCACAAAAGAGATCGACATTCGCAAGAAGAGTTTATTTGATCATATCCATGAAATGCATGGTTCTATTACCGTAAAGGAACTTTCTGAAAAAGTTAAATGGAGCAGCAGGCAGATGAACCGGTATTTTAATCAGCAATTCGGTATTTCATTGAAGTTGTTTTGCAATTTGCTCCGCTTCAGGGCATCGCTGGAACATATTGCACGGGGAAAACTTTATCCGGAGCTTGATTTTACAGATCAAAACCATTTTATCAAAGAAATAAAAAAGTTTTCCGGAGTAGTTCCAAAAGAACTTTTTAAAAATAAAAATGACCGATTTATACTATTATCTTCCTTGAGTACAGCATAGTTTTGCATCATTCCAAACAATAGAGAATATGCAAATCAATAATAAAAAAATTGCAATTGTTGGCGGCGGTCCGGGCGGATTGACTTTAGCCAGGCTGTTACAGCTTAAAGGAGCCGATGTGCAAGTTTACGAAAGGGATATCAACCAAGATGCACGTGTGCAGGGCGCACCGCTCGATATGCATGAAGCATCGGGGATGGCAGCTTTGATCAAAGCTGATCTGTTTACCGAGTTTAAAAATAATTTCATGCCAGGTGCAGACAAAACGTTGATATTAAACGGACACGCACAAGTTTTTTTCAGTGACCATGAAAAGAATATCGAAGAAGATTTTGGTAACAAACATTTTCGGCCTGAAATTGACCGTGGTGTTTTAAGAAAGATATTATTAACCTCTTTGGAGCCAAAAACTATTGTCTTGAACAGTCATTTTATTGCTATGGAACCTCATAAAAATGGCTGGATGCTTTTATTTAATGATGGTTTGTCGGTCTATGCAGATTTGGTCATCGGTTCTGATGGTGCAAATTCTAAGATCCGGCCTTATATTACAGACATTAAGCCCTTTTATTCTGGAATTACCATGATGGAAGGTACTGTCTATGATTCCATAAAAGCTGTACCTCAAATGCATTCACTTATCAACGGTGGAAAAATCATGGCTTTTGGAAACAAAAAAAATATGCTATTGGGACAGAAAGGAGGTGGAGATCTCGGGTTTTATGCAAGTTTTAAAGCCAGTGAAAACTGGCCAAAAGAAAGCAAAATTAACTTCTCGGATCGCGTAGAGGTTCTCAATTGGTTTAAAAAAGAATATTCCGACTGGAGTGATATCTGGGATGAACTATTTGAAAAGGCAGCCACTCCATTCATTCCCCGTCCGATTTATTGTGCGCCTTTTAATCAAATCTGGAAAACTTTATCAAATCTGACCATCATTGGCGATGCCGCTCACGTAATGCCTCCATTTGCAGGAGAAGGTGCAAATATGGCAATGCTTGACGCTCTGGAATTAAGTGAATGTCTGACATCTGCTGAGTATAGATCTTCATCTGAAGCTATTTCTGTTTATGAAATAAAAATGAGGCAAAGAGCAGCAAATGCAGCAAAGAGATCACTTGAAAATGGTGAGAAAATGCATTCGGAAAATGCATTAAATATAATGTTGGATTTTTTTAACCATCAATAGGATGTCTTTGGTTTTAAAATAACCAATTATAAAAATTGAATAGTAAATGATACCTTCCTTTTTTTTGGAACTTACAATTTAACAGTATGACTTTTTAAACTCCATTGGACTTTGATTGGTTTTAGTCTTAAGTAATTTGCTGAATTTTTTGGCTATTCAACTCCTATTTATTTATTCTTAAATGGAAAGAATGACTTAATATTTTTACTTGTATTTGACACTGGGCGGCTTTCTGCACCTTTGTTATTCTTCCATATACATCACCATGACGCCATTTGATTAGCATTAAATGCGATCACACAGTAATACTGTTGCCAGTCCCGAAGTGAAGTGAAAGGGGCCTGCGCAATAATGACTACCTGGTCTAACAATGCCGGTTCTTGTATTGGAAAAACTGTAGGAAGTATTAGAGGATCTATTAATATCTTTCTTTTCTTTTTACAAGCGGAAATAAATATTGTAGTGGTCTATATTATGAAGGGTACTGATAATTTAATTATTTTTTTCATGGTCGCATTGTGATGTTTGAATTATTTGACAGGAAATAATGTTTCATCAACCTGCGTGCCCTGCCCTGCTACCCGGCACCAGTTACCTGAAGTCTTGTGGTATACTTCCAGGCGCCGCACCTTTATATTCAGGTCATGGCCATCAACGATGATATTGACTTTGATCAGTAGATTCACTACTGCAGTAGTTCCATCATAAATGCGGATGAATTCATTGCCGGGGACCGGACTGACTGACTTGAAAATCAGCTTTTCTTTTTTCTGGGCTTCTGTCCATTGCTGATGCGTAAAGGAGATGTCACCTTTGGGACCAACTGATATCATATCGTTACAATCTATGATTGTTCCGGGCCGCTGGCTACGCAATAGTTTACGGATTTCCTGACGCTCTTTGGAATAGCTTGTAGTATCGACCTGGGCATACAGGCTGCTGGTAAAAATAAGTAACAGTGCCAATGTAAATAAACTTTTCATGATCTTGGTTTTGCTCAAAACTATCGGAAGTGATGATATGATTTTGATAAAGTAGCCCAACCTTACCCTGCTGCAAGCAGACAACATTTTTTTGTCTATCGGATCATTTTGTCGTCGACGAAATGCGCTGATAGATAGTTTTTCGGCCTTGGTCGAATAACCGGTTATGAATGACTGATTTCAGACTCCTATCCGTACCTTAGTATTAAGTTGACTTTTTCATGGAGCATTTACCTTTTATGTATTCGAATAAGCTGAAATCGCGGCTGTCGCGGCATTTGGTCTTCTGGCTGCTATGGTTTCTGTTTCAATTGTTGCTGTATTCTTTTTCACCATCTCCGGCATTGCAGCAGCAACCGTTTTTGCATCGGGTGATCATTACTTCTCCGGAAACTTTGATCTACATGCTACCCAGTCTTTTTCTGGCTTATACACTCATGTATTTGGTGATACCTAAACTGGTTTTACCAGGAAGGTATGTTTTTGCCATACTCAGCGCTATTGTAATTGTATTTTTAACTGCGGCACTTTCAGCAGCTTTATCCATGACTATTGTCGATTTTCTTCGTCACCGTAATGCAGATAAATTATCGACACTGGTCGCCAGTGAGCCTCATCCCGCTTTTTATATTCAGATAGGGGTGGCCATATTGGCCGGTTTGCGTGGGAGTATCACTGTAGGAGGTGTGGCCGCTGCCATCAAGTTAATGAAATGTTTTTACGAAAGGCAGCAGGCAGCCCTCGTACTTGAAAAAGAGAAGGCGAATGCGGAGCTTCAGATGTTAAAGGCACAGCTTCATCCACATTTTTTGTTTAATACCCTTAATAATATTTATTCTTTTACGCAGAATGTCTCAGTGAAAGCATCGGCTATGATCATGGAGTTATCTCAACTGCTTCGTTATATCCTGTATGAATGTAATAAGCCGTTGGTGCCACTGGATAAAGAACTGAAAATGATCAATGATTATCTGGCTTTGGAAACCATAAGATATGATGACGGGCTTGATATTTCAGTACAGCTCCCAATGGTAACAAACCACATGATAGCGCCGTTATTGTTATTGCCCTTTATCGAGAATGCATTTAAGCATGGTGCCAGTCAAATGGCTGAAGCACCATGGATAAGCCTGGCTATAACCATTATGAATGATAAGCTCGAAATGAAACTGATCAATGGCAAATCCATCGGAAAGGTAAACAATAGCGAAGGAATAGGCATAGTTAATGTACGTAAACGGCTGAAAATACTTTATCCAGATCGGCATATGTTAAGCATCCATGATGCGGAGGAGATGTATATAGTGAATTTAAGCCTGGAGCTATTTAATATGAATCCCGGACTAACTAAACCAGTGTATGATGGAGCCCATGAAGAAATATAACTGCCTGATTGTTGACGATGAACCGCCGGCCAGGGAGGTGCTGCGCCGTTATGTTGCGCAGGTGCCCATGCTCAATCTGGTGGGAGAATGCGCTAATGCGGTACAGGCGCTCACGGCGCTAAAACAACAGCAGGTCGACATCTTGTTTCTCGATATCCAAATGCCGCAACTTTCAGGAATTAATCTGATCGCTGCTTTATCACATTCCCCAAAGATTATATTGACGACAGCTTTTGAGCAGTATGCTATCCATGCCTTTGAGCTGAACGTTACGGATTATCTGCTCAAGCCCATCCGCTTTGACAGGTTTTTAAAAGCTGTAATGAAAGCAATACCTGGTTTAGAATCTTCACCGTCAACCGAGCCTGTTTCTTACCAATCAGAAAAAGCTGAACCTGCATTTCTTTATTTTCGTGCAGACAGAAAAATGGTCAAAGTTTTTTTGAACGATATTTTATATATAGAGAGTCTAAAGGATTACGTTAAGGTTTATACCATTAAGGGCATGATCATAACAAAATACGCGATGGCTGCCCTCGAAGCAATGCTTCCTGCCAACGATTTTTTGAGGGTTCATCGATCTTTCCTGATCTCGGTCAATAAGATAGATTCCTTTACAACTGAGGAGATCGAGATCAGTGGTCAGAAGATACCATTAGGTAAATTATACAGGCAACAGGCGATAAAAAAGTTAGATAAATAATCTAATTCCAACAATATTTGCTGGAGATACAAAATTCTGCCAAGGTATTTATTATTCTTTTGAGATGCATTAATTCAGATTGCTTTTAGGGATAATATTCGCCAGTTTCATCTGATGGGTCAAATGGCCAATGAGGAATAGTGTGCATATACCGTTGTATATTTTACCTTTTATGTATTCAGATATTGTCAGATCTGCCAGCTGTTGCTCATTTTTAAATGTTATATGCTAAACAAACTGGTCTTCTTTCCTTTATATATTTTTTGGATCCAAAAAATAGTCACTTTATTAATTCTTCAATGGTATTTAGGAAATTGGAATAACTTATGGGTTTGCGAAGATAAAGATGGTTTTTCCAATCGACATCCAGAAAGGAAGCTTGCAGATTTCCACTGACAAATACAATCCTGCTCATGTTTTGGATTAAGCCAGAGAGGGTAATTCCGTCCATTTCGGGCATATCGATGTCGGTAAAAACCACGTCAGGTTTAAGTGAATTGATTTCCTCCAATGCAATTAGCGGATTGGTTTGCTTGACAACGAGTTCAAGCCCGTAGGTTTGGTGGATAAAATGCGTTATCATCATGATGTTTTGTTTTTCATCATCTACTATATAACATCTCATAATAAAAGGAATGATAAGATAAAGATAGTCTACTTGCGGGATTTCTATTGCTTTTATAGAATATTAAGCTGGTAAAATGGTCGGTTGGTAGCTGGGGAGCTGCCTTTGAAGTACCGGCAATTACAGGCTTATCAGGCCTTCATCGCAAAACAGTGGTTAGATCATGATAATTGCTGGCAGGGCTGGCTGAATCAAATAAAATAGATTGACCACATCCTACTGAAAAAAATATTCAATATAAATTACCGCATGTCTTTATTTATTATTTTGATAAAGAGGATCAATTAGATTGGTTTTTCCAATCATCTTCTTGTACCAGCTTCGCGAAAACTGGCCATCACACATTTCGCTACAGTGATAACTTAATTAAAAGCTTTGTGATCGATATTTTTTTAATGCAATCAGCGGTTTTTAGGCCGCCTATGCAAAAATTATGTGATTTTTTGGGACTGTCAGATTAGCCTTTAAGGTAATACTTAAGCGCAGTAAGTGCAATTTCCCAGCCTTCCTGATGTGGGTGTATTCCTTCTTGTTCACTCTCATTTTCTTGAGTGATGGCGATCTGAGATCCTTCCTCTTCGTCTTTAAATTCGACATTCAAGAGATAGTTTCCATTTTCAAGCGGCTGATCATCCATAATCCAATTCCAGCTATAGACCAGTTTTTGTTCAGGTAACACACTTTTATATTCTCCCTCGATGGTAAGTTGTCCTTCCTGCGAAGGGTCGTCAAATTTATAAAGGATTTTACCACCTTCTTTAATTTCGTTTTCTATACTGGTTAGGTTACGGCCGGCAGGTTTCCACCACGATTTCAAGGCAGTTTCTTCTGTCCATGCCTTATAGAGTTCAGCTTTTGTAGCTGTAAAATTTTTGGTTAGGCTAATAGGTTCTTTTTTCATATCTTAATAAGTATTTACATTGTAACAGTATTAAAATCAAAAAGTTCCCTGAGATTTATATTCAATTTTCCAGTGGCAGTCGGAAAAGTCTAGGTGCATTATGGTATTATTTTATCAATAAAAAAACAAATACATGCCTCAATGATAAGCGTTTTACTTAGAGAGCATAAGGGTAATTCGATGATTTTTTAAAAGGTCTTACTTTATTGAGTGTTGAGTACTAGAAGGTCAGGAATGGAAGGTATTAAAATATGCTGTATAATAGAAAGCTATAAATGTACAGCAATAATCCAAATTATGCTTTATGGGTACATAGCTAGCTAAGGTGTAGTATTTTTCGTATGTATGTATTTTCGGGTAAAAGGATTTTTTGAAACAAAAAAATAACAAAAGGCTAAGTTTTTTTTGTGCACTGCATTCTCTATCAAAAAAGTGTCACGAGGGGGACTTGAGGTATCTGATCTTATTGTCCGGGATGGAATGATTTGTATAGAGTTTCAAAGCATCGTTTAAACAACTGCCTTTTTATCTTTTCTATCCATATTGCTTTAAGACACATTATTTTTTGACAATTATCTATTTGCTGATCCATTCCTCTCTTTACAATTCATCTCGCTTGAACTTGAACGTCTCCGCTCATATAAAACCTAAACAATCATAATGTCAATTGGACAGCCAAGGAAATTTTTAACCAACCATCAGCCAGTCCCATGTGTTTGAATTAAAAATATCTTATTTTCTCACAAAATAACACTTTATTTGGAAACGTTTTTCTTTCCCGGATCGGTCAAAATAACTTTCATGGTGTAGGAAAAATTAAATGCATGATAATTCCCTTTTTTGTTTGAGAGAATAACTTCGGGTAGAGAATTATATTGCTACAAAACGGTTCATTATTTTTGAATTGGATCAGAGAAATTTTTAACGATCTGGTTATTTATGGTTTGGAGAAATCGCTTAAAGTCAAAAGGCTTCACTAAGAATGCATCTGCATTCACGCCGAATGCTGCAAGTGCATTTTCAGCGTGACCGGTGGTAAAAATAATTGATTTGACTTGATTACGTACCATTCTCGCAATGTCCAATCCTGAAACTGCCATATTGATATCTAGAAATAATATGTCAACCTTAATCCCGCTTTGTAGGGCCTTCAATCCCGAAATTGGGTTAAGATAAATTTTAATAAGTTCCAGTCTGGGTATCTGAGAAATATATTCTTTTAATATGTCAATAGAACTGAATTCATCGTCAATAATGATGCAGCTATATCTTACTCCGGTATTTGTCATCACATCAAAAACGAGCCAAATGATTGGATATTTTATAATAACAACTATGTGAAGTAAAGTACTGGAGAATGCGTATAAAGCGGGGTATTTCTAGCGTAAAAAAAAATGATTGGTGCTGTCACGATAGGATTTTAACTTAATGCTGTTGTCCTTGATTTCATCCTGCTCGTTACAACGCTTGATTGAATGCGATTATCATGATGGATTAATTTTGTGGTATTTTATATTGCTGATTGAGGTGGTAACAATCGGTATTCTGACATATTTTGAATGGAGAATTACCAAATCCAGATTGGCGGGTCCAGATATGATCTATTTGTGACTATAAACTGTGTCATCGACAAAACGCTCACATAAAATACTCAAAGAAAGAATATTATAAACATTCCATAGCATGAAGTTGAGGTAATTGCCGGTTATAAAAGAATTTGAACAGATAACTGGCCATCAAATAAGTAATGCTGTAAAATATTCGTTTTAAGAATCACCATTTTCAGATTAATTGTCTAAAGTCTGCAAATCTTGTAGCCGTAAGCATTTCTGTTACGGAATTTGGTATTGGTAAAGAGAACCATTGCCTTAAAACTTTCAGCCAGTTTCTGTGGTTGTAACACCATGCAGATTTTATCTTCCACGGCTGCGCATGGGTCAGCAAAAAAATTATATCCCTATCAACAGTATGCGATAGACACCTTGTTTGAAAAAATGCAGACCGGCACCGAGGGCTATAGTTTTTACCTTAATACCTTTTACACTTATATTTCTGAAACTATTGTTTGTTGCTATATAAAATTGTGATAGAAGTATGTATAAGTTATCTACACAATTTATAAATACGTCTCGAAATATATAGACTTATTTAAAACTCAAACAATCATTATATTTGATTAAATATTTTAAATTTATTAATCCTTTAAGAGTACTTCTGGAGCTTTATAAGAAGTTTTGAGAAGCATGCCAAAAGCATACATAAATCCAACTTCTGGCATCGCTGCGAAGGGTCATGTAATTAAATAGCTATGAAACCTACAAAAACCATAATTCTTTTAATTCTTATGGTACTACTAAGTCTGTTTTCAGGTATATCAATCAACGGAAACTGGGGTTTTATCTATCAATTTGAATTCATAGATTTTTTACAACTTCGCAAAACAGGGATTAAAGATTTTTTAATTTGGGGAATTATCATAGTATCGCATATTGGCATTATATCTCTTCCCTTTCTGGCAAATAATAGCAACTTTAAGAAAATGCTTTTTTATTTCCCTTTAGTTTATCTGTTGGGCTATTTATTTATAGAAGCTGGATTCTTTATTTTGTTAATTCCATTCATGATTCTTTGGATTGTAACTATCATTTATCATAGGAAAGCAGAGAAAAATTTCAGCAATGTTAACTAGATGAAGGAAATTCTGGATAAGCTAGGGAAAGTCTAAAATCTAAGAAAAAAGTAAAATTTATGATGTTTTGAAAATCTTACAAACTCAAGTTGGGAAGATTTTTTTGAACACTTCTTCAGTATATTATTATTTGTGCATTTAAATTAAGTCAAGTGGTAACTTCCCAGATGTGTTCATCAAGTGATAAAATTGGTCTACGATAGTACCAAAATCTTCCGTTGAAAGAATTAAACTTTTTCTTCGTTTTGTGAGACTAAAAACTTTTTATGAAATCTTTAGTCCTATCAAAAAACTCACCTTTTTTTGGTAAAAGATCTGATAGGTAAAGATCTGCTTACATATGAAAATAAATCTAATCTTTTTATAATTTACTCATTCTAGTTTGACTGGTTTGCTCGATAATAATTTCATACTTATATTGTCGCTTGAAACAGTCAAATCTAATATCTACAGTAAGACCAAATAATTCATTTTAGCAGGATCATGAAGCCTTCAATATTAAAAATTACTAAATGCATTACATCAGTACTGTTTTTCATAGTCCCATTTGTAAGTTTTGCTCAACAGCTTGTGAAGCATGGATACTCTTCTCCAATAGTGGGAGATACAATCAAATATAACGTCTGGCTACCTAAGGATTATAATTCCTTAGAAAAATATCCGTCCATTTTCATCAATAGCTATGGCGCTCTAAGTTCTAATGGGATGCTAGCTGCTGCATATATTAATAATTTTATGAATAATTTACCAAAGGCCATTGTGATTGAAATCCTTTCTGGAGATATGCCAAATATGGGGTATAGCTATGAGACCGGTATGGTGGATATCATTGGTAAAAAATTTATAAACTCACTCAAAACGGAGATCATACCTCAGATAGAGCGGGACTACCACATCACAAAATTTCGAGCCTTCATTGGCCAATCTTACAGTGCTAGTTACGCCAATTATCTATTTCAGCATGAGCCAGGACTTTTCAATGGTTATGTATTATTTACACCTGAGAAATTAGAAGAAAACCAGCCTCCTTTTGAGATGACTGAGCAATTAAGAAAATATTATAATTCACACCCGACCTTGTATTATATTGCGCCGGCAGGGAATGATATACCGAGAAGGATAGAATATGCGAAGGATATAGAAAAAAAATTAACGAGGCTTGATTCTAATACCTTTCATTTCAAATATAAACTTTTTAAAGAGGCAGACCACAATTCAATCGTTTCACACGGACTTTTGCCCGCTATAAAGTACCTATTTAGTTTTTACGATTTCGAAGAGAAAAAACCTGGTTCCTTGTCTAATGGATTTAAAATGCAGAAAAAGCAATTAATGTCCATTTATGGTCTTGAGTTACCAGTCAATTCACGATTTCAGTTCAAATACATTAATGTTGCTGCTGAACGAAAGGATATTGAAGGAATGGATTTAGTTGCTGCTTACTTTCAGGATGATAAGAAACGAGACAATGCCTTGATGTTATTTAATACAGCATACACATACTATGACAGTTTCAAAGATTATTCCAAGGCGGAAAAGTATTTCAGGATGAACTGTGTTTAAATCCAAATAATAATTAAATTTTTTCCAAATAATATTTCGCTTCAGGAAGGTTGTAACTGATATTGCCTTCCTGTTTTCGCAATTGCAAAGCTCTGCTTAATTAATTT
>NZ_CAKLBU010000002.1 GCF_920984735.1 Pedobacter sp. Leaf250
ACAAAACAGCCTATGACAACCAGTATTTACTAAAAGAGAATAGCGTACAGACACAAATTGCATAAGTACGCTATACAGGCTAGTTCTGGACTGCCTTAGAATAACAAAAGTATGAAAATTAATATTTCATTTGGAAATCAACACAGAATCTTATATGGTAAAACAACTAATTTAATCGCAATGTGGAACTGTAAATGTCCATGTTTCTGATTCGCTGTTTGGAATGATAAAGCCGTTTCCTTTAGCTGTTTCAAACCATAATTTACCACGAAGTTTTTCTCTTGTTCCAACTTCATTCATGGTTGCGCTATCGTACAAACGGCCATTAATCATAACATATTTAATTTTTTCTGAATTACGAATATCATCTAATGGATTGGCATCCATAATTATTAAATCAGCCAATTTCCCAACCTCCAGCGAACCGATTTCTTTATTCATTCCTAAGTAGGATGCGCCATTTAAAGTTGCATTTCTAATGGCTTGTAACGGAGAAAAACCGCCTTGAACAAACATCCAAAGTTCCCAATGCGCACCCAAACCCTGAATTTGTCCATGAGCACCAAGATTTACTTTTGTACCGCCATCTGCAATTTGTTTGGTTGCTTTTGCAATATCAATGTGGTTGTAGTCACTATATTCAGATGTTGTTCTTCGTCTTGCTCTTGAATCTATAATTGAACGTGGCGTGTAAGTCATTAACTTTTCATTCTCCCAAACATTTGTCCTGTCGTACCAATAATTTTCGCCCCATTGGCCACCGTAAGCAACAATTAAGGTAGGTGTATAACCAACTGAAGTATTGTTCCAAAGCGTAGTTACATCTTTATAAACAGGTAAAACCGGGATGCTGTGTTCAATTCCGGTATGGCCATCAACCACCATATTCATGTTATGGAAAAACGTTGAACCACCTTCGGGTACAACTTCCATTTTTAATTGACGGGCAGCTTCTAAAATTTGCTGGCGCTGCTCTCTGCGTGGCTGATTGTACGATTTTACAGAAAATGCACCAACTGCTTTCAATCTTTTCAGGTTTGCAAGTGCATCATCTAAACTATTGATAACCACTTTAAAATCTCCGTCAGCACCATACAAAATAGAGCCTGTAGAATAAACTCGTGGTCCAACCATTCGGCCTGACTTAAGCATTTCACTTTGACTAAAAACCATTTCTGTGTTGCTCGAAGGATCATGAGATGTGGTAACGCCGAAAGCCAAATTGGCCATATAGCTCCAATCGTTTTGCGGCGTAATCCCATCAGGACTGGTGCGTAAATGCGCATGAACATCAATTATACCAGGCATAATTGTTTTGCCATTCACATCAATTACTTTTGCATTTGCAGGAATAGTTATCGCATCTGCTTTGCCAATTGCCGTAATTTTGTTTCCATCGGTTAAAATTGTACCGTTCTCAATTACTTCATCACCTTTCATCGAGATAATTCTTGCACCTTTTAAAGCCACAATTCCAGTTGGCGCATCACTTTTTAAATTGAGATTTATATCGATTGAACTTGCTTGAGTTTTAGGTGTAGCGCCATCAAAGTTGAAAGCATTCTTTACATCAATTGTAAAATATTTCGGACCCAATGTCCAATGTAAGTTTTTGCTATCGGCGCTCCATTGCATGTACGTTCCGCCGTCTGTTGTAATTTTTGCAACAGGAATTGCCTTATTTCCAGCCGATGCATCCTGGGCAGTTCCAACATTAATCATTGGTGTAATGTAAACATTAAAAAGCTCATTGAAAGCTAACCATTTATTGTCAGGACTAACTACAAATTGGTTTGCGTACTGTGAAGTAAAATGGGTTCTTTCATTTGCACCATTTAAATCAATACTTTTTAAGGCTTTTTTACCATCAGCATAACTTTGGAAATAAATTCGGGTATCCGTATTATTAAATGATGGTTTTATTCCATTATCTGATACCATAATTTTCGAACCACCGGCAGCGGGCATAATAAAAATTCCTGTTCCGCGACCATAATTATAACCTAAAACATCATTTCCGCTACCTTTTCTAAATACAATTTTTTCACCTTTAGTAGAGTATTGTGGAGAATAGTAAAATCCTTTTTCATCGCTTAGCGTAATCGTTTTGCCCGATTTTAAATCAGTTCTTTTTATCGCTCCGCGGAGTTCATCGCTCCAGGTAGTATAAATCACAAATTTTCCATCCGGACTAAAATTTGGCTCAAATTCAAAATCCAAACCATTGGTTAATCTTTCAGGCTTACCATTTGGCAGTTCCTGCTTGTAAAGAAAACCTGCTGCATTGAAAATAATTGTCTTCTCATCAGGTGATGTTGTTAATTGCCTTAACATTTTTGCTGAAAAATCATTACTAAAAACCTGATTTTCAAAATGTAATGCCTGTTGAACGGTTTGGACTGTGTTGGCCTGAAATGGAATAGTTGTTGTAATTAAATTTCCGATTTCAGTTTTCCGAATTTTTCCTTTAGCATAAAACACTAAGCTTTTGCTGTCGGGCATCCATGCGAAGTTTGGATAAACGCCGAAAATTGCCCAGGTTTCTTGTTGGTCGTGAGATAAATCTTCATTAACCGGCCATTCTTCGCCAGTTTTAATATTTTGGACATAGAGTGTTGATTTTAAACGAACACGTTTTACAAAAGCAATTAAATTTCCATCAGGCGAAACCTGCGGGCGACAAGCACCACCTTGCTCATTAATTAATGTGTTTAGTTTTCCAGTGGTTAAATCCAGCTGGCGAATGGCATAAATTGTTCCGTTTGGGTCTTTGCTATATTCGAAATTCGGTCCGGGAGTAACATCTTCACTGAAATATACATATTTTCCATCAGGCGAAACGTTAGGTTCTCCTGCATCTTGCTGGTCATTCTTACGTTTAGTGAGCTGAACACCATCACCGCCATTTATGCTGTACATCCACATTTCGCCAGCACCCAAAGAGCGTCCTGCGGTAAAGTGTTTTCGAGCCACTATATATTCGCTGTTTGGCATCCAAGTCGCATTATTCAACAATCTGAACGTCTCTTTAGTTATTTGCTTTTTATTAGAACCGTCTCGGCCCATAATCCAAATGTTATCTCCACCGCTTTTATCACTGGTGTAAGAAATATATCTTCCGTTTGGGCTAAATCTTGGCTGTACATCATAAGCAATGCCGCCACTAATTAGCTTTGCCTGGCCACCCGAAATCGGCATAGTGTAAATATCACCCAATAAATCGAAAACTATTTCCTGGCCATCAGCACTCACGTCAAGGTTCATCCATGTGCCTTCATCGGTATTTAAAGTAAAGTTTTTAGTCGTACCCTGAAATTTTTCGACATCCCACTTTTTTTCCTGGGCATTTGAGGTGAAAAATAAAAAAGAAAGCGCTGATAGAAAATAGAGTTGTTTCATCTAAATTTTGATTAATTGAGCCGCAATTTAGCAATATCAACAGCTTTTTTATAGTTTTGATACCGCCGATTTATGACAGCAATAGAGATTTTACAAAAATATTGGGGACACCAAGCTTTCAGACCGTTACAGCAAGATATCATTACTTCAGTTTTAGAGGGGAAGGATAGTTTAGCGCTATTGCCAACAGGCGGAGGAAAATCGATTTGTTTTCAGGTGCCGGCTTTGGTTAAAGAGGGAATCTGCATTGTGGTTTCGCCACTAATTGCCTTAATGAAAGACCAGGTTGAAAACCTTAAATCGAAAGGCATTGAGGCAATTGCCATTTACGCAGGGATGGGTAAACGCGAAATTGATTTTTTATTGGATAATTGCATTTATGGCAAAATAAAATTCCTTTATCTTTCTCCAGAACGGTTATTATCGGATTTGGTTCGTGTTAGAATCTCTTACATGAATGTAAATTTGATTGCCGTGGATGAAGCACATTGTATTTCCCAATGGGGATATGATTTTCGCCCTCCTTACCAACAGATTTCTAAACTTAGAGAAATCCTTCCAGATGTGCCTGTTTTAGCATTAACTGCTACAGCAACTGAGTTTGTCAGAAAGGATATTGTAGAGAAACTGGAAATGAAAAATCCGCAGGTTTTCGTTAAAAGTTTTGCTCGAGATAATTTAAGTTATGTTGTTTTCGGACAGGAAGATAAATATAAAAAACTGATTGAGATTTGCAGAAATGTAAAAGGAACGGGCCTGGTTTATGTTCGCAATCGCAGGGAAACCGCAGAGGTTTCAAACTTTATAAATCGCAATCACATTAAAGCTGATTTTTACCACGCAGGTTTAGAACGAGAGGTTCGTTTTCAAAAACAAGAAGACTGGAAACTAAACAAAACCAGAATCATGGTGGCTACAAATGCCTTTGGAATGGGTATCGATAAAGCTGATGTTCGTTTTGTGGTGCATTTAGATTTGCCAGAAAGTTTAGAAGCATATTATCAGGAAGCTGGCAGAGCTGGTCGCGATGAAAAACGCAGTTATGCTGTTTTGCTTGCAAATCAATCTGATGTTTTGAGTCTGGAATCCCGTTATATCAATAGTTTTCCATCTTCCGATGAAATCAGAAAAGTATATCATTATTTAGGAAATTATTTCCAATTGGCTTTTGGAGCAGGAGAGGGTTTGAATTTTACCTTTGATATAGCTGATTTCTGTAAGCGATTTAATATTAGTGTCTTAAAAACTATTTCTGCTTTAAAATTTTTAGAGCATGATGGCTACATCACATTATCTGAAAGTGTTTTTCTGCCATCGAGGTTAATGTTTATTGTTGGTCATGAAGATGTTTATCGTTTTCAAATTGAAAACAAGGCTTACGATGGTGTAATTAAGACCATTCTTCGTTCTCACGGAGGTGCATTTGATGGCTTTGTGAAAATAAACGAGGCAGATTTAGCAAAGAAGCTTGGCGTTTCTTTCAAAGATGTCATCGCAATACTAGACAAACTTCAATCAATAGAAATGTTAACTTATATTCAACAAACCGACCAGCCGCAATTGCAATATGTTCGTTCGAGGGTTGATATGGATCATTTTGATTTGGACGTTAAATATCTTGAATTCAGAAAAGAAATTTTGTTAAAGCAAGTTAATGCCGTTGTTGGCTATACCACTTCACATAAATGTCGCAGCATTCAGTTGCTAAACTATTTCGATGAAGATACCGCTACAAAATGTGGGGTTTGCGATGTTTGCCTGGCTGAGAAAAGAGCTGAAAATGAAGTGCAAATGAGCGATGAAATTGAGTTTGAAATCATTTCTTTACTTCAGCAACAACCCTTAAGTTTAGATGATTTGGTTTCCAATATAAAAAACGGTGCTGAAAATGAAAGAATAGATGGTATTCGAGAATTATTAGATGCTGGCAAAATAAAAACTGACGGGAAGAAATATTATCTTTGATTTTAGATTTACGAATTACGATTTTAGAATATCAATACTAAAAATTCCAACTTTCAAAACCTATCCATGATAGAAAAAAATAATAAGAAAACCATCCGCTCATGGGCTTTCTTCGATTGGGCAAATTCAGCCTATAATTTAGTTATTACCTCAACCATATTTCCAGCTTATTACACCATAATTACTACCACAAAAGAGCATGGCGATAAAGTAACTTTTCTTGGAAGAACCTTTGTTAATACATCGTTATCCAATTATGCACTATCATTTGCATATTTAATCATGGCCCTGGCTTTACCGATTTTATCGTCAATTGCAGATAGGAGAGGAAACAAGAAATCATTCATGAAATTTTTTACATATATGGGTGGTTTGGCTTGTATGGCTTTATATTTTTTTAAGTTAGATACCTTACAAATCAGTATCGTGTTCTTTGTTCTTGCTGCAATGGGATACATTGGAGGCGTACTTTTTAGTAATTCCTATTTACCGGAAATTGCGACCGAAGAACATCAGGATAGGGTTAGTGCACAAGGATTTTCTTATGGATACATCGGATCAGTTGTGCTTCAGTTGATTTGCTTTTTATTCGTACTAAAACCCGAATGGTTTGGTATCATTGATGCATCATTTCCACCGAGATTATCGTTTCTTTTAGTCGGAATATGGTGGATAGCTTTTTCGCAAATTCCATTCGCTGTTCTGCCGAACGGCAAACCGCAGGTTGCTAAGGTTAAAACCAATATCATTAAAGATGGCTTTGGCGAACTTTCAAAAGTTTGGAATCAGTTAAAGCAAATTAAAAAACTGAAAGGGTTTCTATTATCATTCTTTTTTTATTCGATGGGCGTTCAAACAATTATGTTGGCCGCTGCAGGTTTTGCTGAAAAAACATTAAAATTAGGAACGGCTAAACTCATTGCCGTTATCCTCATTATTCAATTGGTTGCCATTCCGGGAGCATTGCTGATGTCGTTTTTAGCAAAAAAATGGGGAAACGTTAATGTATTGATGATGGTAGTTTTAATATGGATTGGCTGTTGTATTTACGGTTATAATATCACAAACGAATATCAATTTTACTCATTGGCAGCAATCGTAGGATTAATCATGGGCGGAATCCAATCTTTATCTCGTTCTACTTATTCAAAATATTTACCTGAAAATACACCAGATAGCACATCATTCTTTAGTTTTTATGATGTTACGGAAAAACTTGCCATCGTAATCGGTTTATTCACCTTCGCGTATATCGAAGATTTAACGGGGAATATTCGCTTTTCAATTATCGCCTTGGCATCATTTTTTATTGTTGGATTGGTGTTTTTAGCTATCCTGAAAAAAATCGAGCGCAAAGAAACAGTAAAATTGTAAGTTTGTAGGCTAAAGAATATTTGTTGATGAAAGTAGAATTGTTTGTTCCTTGTTTTGTAGACCAATTATATCCAGAAACCGCTTTTAATACTTTAAGATTATTAGAAAAATCAGGATGCAAAGTAGAATACAACTCAAAACAAACTTGTTGCGGTCAGCCAGCTTATAATGCTGGTTATTGGGATGAAGCCAAAGAAGTTGGCACCAAATTCTTAAACGATTTTACTGAAAATACTTATGTGGTTGCACCATCTGCTTCTTGTGTGGGTATGGTTAAAGGTGGTTTTAACGATCTATTCACGAATACTATCGTCCATAATAAATGCCGCAGTTTACAATCAAACATCTGGGAATTATCCGATTTTCTGATTAATGTAGCTAAAAAAGATTATTTCGGAGCAGAACTTGAGGGTAAAGCTGTTTACCATGATTCTTGTAGTGCACTTCGCGAATGCAAAATCAAAGATGAACCTCGCCAGTTATTATCAAAGGTTCATGGTTTAGAAATGCTCGAAATGGAAGATACTGATATGTGTTGTGGTTTCGGCGGTACATTTGCCGTTAAATTCGATGCCATTTCATCGGCCATGGCCGAACAAAAGGTGAATCATGCCCTGGCTCAACAGGCAGATTATATTATCTCAACGGATCTATCTTGCCTTTTACATCTTCAGGGTTATATCGATAAAAATAGTCTTCCAATAAAAACCATGCATATTGCCGATGTTTTATGCAATGGCTGGTTAGAAAGTACCGAATACTAACAAGATTATTACTGCTGATTTACAACTCTTTAACACTTTTTAACACGTTTAGCGTTTTATCTCTAATACCTTTGTTAAACCTTTTTTAACCTTTCATATCTAAATAACAAAACATATAAACAAGATGAAAAAAATAATTTTCGCTTTATTAGGAGTTTTATCCATTGCATCAGCAGCAAATGCACAAAAGAAAATTTCAGGAGCAATACAATTTGAAACCACAATAGATCCTGCAGCCATGATGGCGGCAAGTGGGGTTAAATTACCAGAGCAAGCGGCTGCCCGCATGCCTTCTACAAGTAAAACAAATTTTGAGTTACTATTCAATGCCACTAACGCAAGTTATATGCCGGTTGAAGAAACCGAAGATAGCAATGGTGGTGGCGGCGGTGGTGGAATGGGCCGTATGATGATGCGTTTTGGTGGTGCCGGAGGTAACAGAGAATACTATTATTCTTTTGCTGATCAAAAATTAAACGAAGTTTTCGATCTAAACGATACCACTTATTATATGCCTAGCAAACTTACCTTATCAACTTCTGGCCCAATCGGTTCATTTAGAATGGGTGGAGGAAATCCAGCTGATACCGCTAAACCAAAACCAGTTGTGCCACCCAAAATCGAAATTGTTAAAACTGATGCAACAAAGAAAATCATTGGTTTCGATTGCAAGGAAGTGATTGTAAAGTCTACCAGAACGGTAAAAATTTTAGACGCAGATAGAGATGTAACCGAGGAAACCCATATTTGGTACACTAATGATTTAGGTTTTAATTTTTCTCCAAATCCTAAAATGTGGACAGAAGGAACTGTTTTAGCTATCGAAGGTAGGGGTAACAGCACAATTGCTAAAAGTATAGAATACAGAGGAGTTAGTTCTAAAGATGTTACTGCACCTAAAAAAGCTAAACTAATTACCGAAGAAGAATACAAAGTGAAAATGGAAAACTTTAGTAAACGTTTCAGAAACAACCGCCCTGGTGGAGGTAATTTTGGTGGAGCAAGAACTGTTGTAATCGGTCAATAATTTAAAGCAAAATATTATCATGTAAGCCTGTTTATTCATTTAAACAGGCTTTTTTATTTGAAGCACCAAGCAAGTAGTTCTTTGCAGAAATCAGTCCTGCTGTTGTTTCAAGTCCTCGCTGCGCTGTGGGCTTTTCACGTCCATCAGGGCTATATCACATTTTTCATCTCTCTTTTGGAAGTTTTAATTACTAAAGCCTAAAAAATGAAAAGGTAATGATGCATAACTTATTGTTTGAATTTAAATTAAGAGAGGGCAAATACTTATTCAAATTTAAGCTTACCACATTTTCATGCTATAGTTAATTTCCTTATCTTCGCAACAATTAAAAATCACTTTGTATGTGATTTAGAACTAACATTTTTTTAAACCGTTCCGAAATTTTAATCACAATAAGATTAGGAACAAATCATAGTTGTAGATGATTAATATTACTTTACCTGACGGGTCAGTTCGTCAGTATGAAAAGGGCACTTCAGCCCATCAAATTGCATTATCAATTTCTGAGGGTTTAGCCCGTAATGTTTTAGCAGCCGAAGTAAATGGCGAAGTTTGGGATTCAACACGCCCAATCGAAGCAGATTCTTCTGTTAAACTTTTAACCTGGAATGATACCGCTGGAAAATCAACTTTCTGGCATTCATCAGCCCACTTAATGGCCGAAGCGCTAGAAGCACTTTATCCAGGTACTAAATTTGGTATCGGGCCGGCAATTGAAACAGGTTTTTATTATGATGTAGATTTTGGCGATAAAGAATTTTCTTCTGATGATTTCAAAGCCATCGAAACCAAAATGATTGAATTGGCTAAGCAAAAAGAAACTTTTGTTCGCGAAAGTGTAAGCAAAGCTGATGCAATTAAATACTTCACCGAAAAAGGCGACGAATATAAATTGGATTTAATTGATGGTTTGGAAGATGGAAAGATCACTTTCTACACTCAAGGTCAATTTACCGATTTGTGTCGTGGACCACACATTCCAAATACCGGTTTTGTTAAAGCAGTAAAACTGATGAATGTTGCTGGTGCTTACTGGCGTGGCGATGAAACTAAAAAACAGTTAACCCGTATATATGGTGTAACTTTTCCAAAGGCGAGTGAGCTTACTGAATATTTAGCAATGATCGAAGAAGCGAAAAAACGCGATCACCGTAAATTGGGAAAAGAGCTTGAATTATTCGCATTTTCTGAAAAAGTGGGTATGGGTTTACCTTTATGGTTACCTAAAGGAACTGCCTTGCGTGAACGTTTGGTTAACTTTTTAACTAAAGCACAAGCTAAAGCAGGTTACGAGCAAGTGGTTACGCCGCATATTGGTCATAAGAATTTATATGTAACTTCTGGTCACTGGGAGAAATATGGTAAAGATTCATTTCAGCCAATAAAAACCCCGCAAGAAGGAGAGGAGTTTTTCCTAAAACCGATGAACTGCCCTCACCATTGTGAAATTTACAAAACCAAGCCACGTTCTTACAAAGATCTTCCGGTTCGTTTTGCTGAGTTTGGTACCGTTTATCGTTACGAGCAAAGTGGTGAATTACATGGCTTAACTCGTGTACGTGGCTTTACTCAAGATGATGCACACTTATTCTGTATGCCAGAGCAAGTGAAAGACGAGTTTAAAAAAGTAATCGACTTAGTACTTTATGTTTTTAAATCATTGGGTTTCGAAAACTATACTGCGCAAGTTTCGTTAAGAGATCCAGAGAATAAGGCAAAATATATCGGATCTGATGAAAACTGGAGATTATCTGAAACTGCAATTATAGAAGCTGCTGCAGAAAAGGGTTTAAATACTGTTGTAGAATATGGCGAGGCTGCATTTTATGGCCCTAAGCTAGATTTTATGGTTAAAGATGCTTTAGGTAGAAAATGGCAGTTAGGGACCATTCAAGTTGATTATAACCTGCCAGAACGCTTTGAATTGGAATACACAGGGAGTGATAACCAAAAGCACAGACCAGTAATGATTCACCGTGCGCCTTTTGGATCATTAGAAAGATTTATTGCAGTTTTGATAGAACATTGCGCCGGTAATTTCCCATTATGGTTAAGTCCGGAGCAGTTTACAATTCTTCCTATTTCAGAAAAATATGAAGAATATGCAAAAAAAGTTTTAGATGAACTAAATAATTCCGATATTCGCGGGCTGATTGACTTTCGAGATGAGAAAATCGGACGTAAAATCCGTGATGCCGAAGTTAAAAAGATCCCTTATATGCTCATTATCGGTGATAAAGAGATGGCCGAAGGAAAAGTTTCGGTTAGAAAACATGGTGAGGGAGATTTAGGCGAAATGACGTTGGAGGAATTCAACAATTTATTAAGAAAAGAAATAACAGTTTAAATTAAATAATACAAATTTGGCATTAGGAAGACCAGGATTTAACAGGGGACCACGTCCGCCTTTTAAGAAAAAAGAAGCAGAACATAACATTAATCAGTACATTAAATCGCCTGAAGTGCGTTTGGCTGGCGATAATGTTGAACCGGGGATTTATCCTTTGGCAAAAGCTTTGGCACTTGCTGATGAACTGGAGTTGGATTTGGTAGAAATTTCTCCAAATGCAGTACCGCCAGTTTGTAGAATTATTGATTACAGTAAGTTTGTTTACGAGCAAAAGAAAAAGCAAAAGGAAATTAAAGCCAATGCTAAACAAACTGTAATTAAGGAGATTCGTTTTGGTCCTAACACGAACGATCACGATTTCCAGTTTAAACTGAAACATGCAGTAAGCTTTTTAGAGAACGGTGAAAAGGTTAGGGCTTATGTGCATTTTAAAGGTAGAGCAATTGTTTACAAAGAGCAAGGCGAAATTTTATTGTTAAAATTTGCACAGGCTTTGGAAGATGTAGGAAAAGTAGAGTTGTTACCAAAGTTAGAAGGTAAACGTATGTTCTTAACAGTTGCGCCTAAAGTAGTAAAAAAATAAAAATAGGTTTATAAATTAAAAAACAGGTTATGCCAAAAATGAAAACCAATTCCAGTGCTAAAAAGCGTTTTTCGCTTACTGGAACAGGTAAAATCAAAAGAAACAAAGCATACAAAAGTCACATCTTAACTAAGATGAGTACTAAACGTAAACGTGCTCTTGGAAACGCAGGAATTGTAACAGCTGCAGATTCAGGTAACGTTAAACGTATGCTTTGTATCGGAAAGTAATTTATTAATTCACCAGGTATCAGGCATTAAAGATTCTTAAATGAACGCCGCTTACCAAAAAACAACAACAACATGCCACGTTCGGTAAACGCAGTAGCTTCGAGAAGAAGACGGAAAAAAGTCCTTAATATGGCCAAAGGCTATTGGGGCGCAAGAAGTAAAGTTTTTACGGTTGCTAAAAACACAGTTGAAAAAGGTTTGCAATATGCATACCGTGACCGTAAAGTTAAGAAAAGAGAATTCCGCGGATTATGGATCCAACGTATTAATGCAGGTGCTCGTCAGCACGGTATTTCTTACTCTCAATTAATTGGCAAACTTGCTTCAAAAGAAATCGGTTTAAACCGTAAAGTATTGGCTGATTTAGCAATGAATCACCCAGAAGCTTTCAAAGCTGTAATTGATGCAGTAAAATAGAAATTCTCGCTTCGGCGTTAATGATATTTAAAAAGGGAACCAATTTTGGTTCCCTTTTTTGTTAAATCAGGCTATTGGTAAACTTCATTTTGATCCCACTTTGAAAATTCAAAATGGTTTTAAAGATTTCAATTAATGTTACCTTTTCTATTTTAGTTAGGTTATTAATTTCAATTAAGTTATTTGGTGAAACATGCTCCTTAATGATTTGATTCGCTTGGTTTCGTAATCTTAAGCCCATTAAATAATAGTAAGATTGTGTTAATTCGTTAAATTGATTTTGTGTAAATGCATTTAAATCTTTCAATGCCCTTAAGCGTTCTCCTGTATTTTCCTTTTGAAAGATTCTATTTTGTAACGCATAAACCCGAACTAAATCAACAATTGGTGTCATGGCTGTTTTGATATCAAAAACCTCTTTGCTTTCTATTTTTTGTGTTTTTATATTTTTAAAATAGGTTAATGGCGGTTCATACAAAAGCGCATTTTTAGCCAAATAAACATAAAATTTTTCTATTGGCTTTTTAAGCTCTTCATCAACAAACTCCCTTAAATTCTGCATAATTTCCTGATCGCCGTATATGGCCCTACAATCAAAGAAGGCTGCAAACTTCACAGCAGCTTCTGGTAAAGCTTCTTCGATCCAGTTTTTATAATTGTATTTCCAATGCGATAGAGAATGTGTCCAGTTTGGGTTGGTTGCCATATAATCACCATCACAATATACAAAACCAACATAATTCAATTTATCCGAAACCTGTGTGGCAAAATCAAGGAAATAACTTCTAACCATGGCTCTCTTATCTTCTGAGGTATCTTCATAAATAATTGCGTTATCCTGATCGGTTTTTAATGATAATTCTTTTCTACCTTCGCTACCCAATACCATAAAAACAAATTTGGCAGGTGGCTGACCAAGTTTTCGGATTACATCTTCAATAATTTTATTCGATATGGTATCCGCAATCGTTGTAATTACTTCATTCACAATTTCTGCATGTACACCGCGTTCTAAAAGCTGCGAAACAATAGCCGGAACTTTTTGCCATTTGGCTTTTAACTCTTCAGAACTGGTTGCCGATTTTACTGATTGGATAAAAACTAATGGGGATTTGGTTTGCTCGCTCAATAATCTATTGCGACTTAAAAAACCCACAAATTTGCCATCATCTTCTACCAATAAATATCTGGATTTACTGCTAAACATTAATAAAATTGCTTCATACACATATGCGTCTGCGGAGATACTGATGATGTTTTCATCTATTACTTCACTTATCGGAATTAGTGGATTAATCTGTGCAGCAACTACTCGATCTCGTAATGTAATGTCTGTTACAAAGCCTATATACTGATCAACAGAATTTTTAATAAATAAACAGCTGGTTTTATGTTCTGCCATTTTCTTTGCTGCCTCGAAAATAGGAGCGTGGTCGTAGCAGTCTACAATATTTCGATAACCAACACTTTTTAGTTTAGATGAATAAAGTTGGTCTACAACTAAATAGTTGTCTTCAATTGAACTATTATTTTTGTAGAAGTGAGCATATTCATCGTTAAGCATACGCTTCCCGAAATCATTGGCGAAATAATCGAAAAAGTCCTCATAATCTCCGCAAATACTTTTAAAGGTTTTTCTTGGGAGAAAATAAACTTTGGTTTCAGCTTTAGCGAAAACAGTTTTTAACGATTTTCTTTTATTAAACAGAATCGAAATTCCACCACAGGTAGAACCAACATCATAAATTTCATACAGGTGGCGAGTATTATTTTTATCAACGAAAAAGGTTTCGAAGTTGCCCTCAACAATGATTTGAATTCCTTTTACTTTTTGAGTGCCTTGAACAAAGACTTGAGTATATTCCTGATAAATTTGTTCCTCTAAAGCATCCGCAAGACTTGATTGAATTTCATCAGGTAAAATACTGTAAGGTGCAGTGGCTTTTAAAAACTTTAATTTATCTTCCATAAATCACAATGAAAATAGTCGTTTGAAAGATTTACCGTAAGCATTATTTTGTTTTTGTATCTCTGGCGCAAAATTATTGTTCTGTGCTTCTATTGCATCTATGTTTATCTTTCCGGAATTAAGCAGATGATAAAATATTTTAGCGGTATTCGATGCATCTGATAAAGCGTTATGAAAGTCTTTGGGTTTTTCATTAAACAATATTTCATAAAATTGATTTAGCCTAAGCAACTCTACGCTTGGGTTCCTTACATAAGGTTTGCTGGCTTTCATAGTACAATAGAAATTTAAGTTTGATAACACATTCTCTATGCCTAAGCGCTGAAATGTTACGTTTACCATGTGGTAGTCAAATTCTATAAAGTGCCCAATTATCAGGGGCTTAAATTTTTGGATATCCTGATAGAATTCCATCATTACCACTTCACTCGATTTTCCATTTTCTTGAAGAAATTCTGCAGTAATTTGATGGATTTTTTGTGATGACTTATCTATGGTAATAGCATCATACCTAATGTAAAAATTCTTTCTAATAATTTCATTACCTGTTTTATCAAATATAATCCAGGCGATTTGAATAATATAAGGCCAATTATTTTTTTGTAAATAAGGTGCTTTCCAGTTTTTTGGCAAACCAGAAGTTTCTGTATCTAGAAATAAAAGGTAATCTTGCAAAAGCTAAAAGTATTAGTGTAGAAATGATCCTTAATACTCAAATATAATAATTTAAAGCACTTATTGTTTGAATAGGATAGATGCGGCTATTTCTTGCGGAATTTTGAGTTAAATAAACCCGGTTGAAATGGAAGCCATTTTTTCAATGGCGAAATGGAAAACGGGTGTACCGATAATTGGAACACTAAAATTGCTTTCCAAAAAAAAAATCTCCAAAGATTTTAGTCAATGGAGATTTTTTTAAATTATAAATTTAAAGTGAGATAAAACAAGGCGGCAAGTGTAGCTCCGATAATTGGCCCAACTATTGGCACCCAAGAATATCCCCAATCGCTGGAGCCTTTACCTTTCATTGGAATAATGGAATGAATGATTCTAGGTCCAAGATCTCTAACCGGATTAATGGCGTAACCAGTGGTTCCACCTAGCGCTAAACCAATTACCCAAACTAAAAATGCTACTGGAATGGCGCCTAATGAACCTAAACCAATAGGTGTTTTATCGCTACCCATTTCGGCATTTGTAAAGTAAAAGATCACGAAAATAAGTACAAATGTTCCGATAATTTCGGAGAATAAATTTGATTTTAAATTTCTGATTGCTGGCGCTGTTGCAAATGGCGCAGCTTTCAGTCCTTTATCTTCTGTTGCATCAAAATGGTCTTTATACATTACCCACACTAAAAATGATCCAACCATGGCGCCGCAAAGTTGAGCTAAAATATAATAAGGCACTTTAATCCAATTAAATTTCTGTGCTATGGCTAATGCAATGGTTACCGCGGGATTTAAATGCGCACCGCTAAAAGGTGCAGCAACAACTACACCAACGAATACAGCGAGTGCCCAAGCAGTTGTGATTACTATCCAGCCACTATTATTTCCTTTTGTGCCTGTAAGTACAACGTTGGCAACAACACCATTTCCAAGTAAAATTAGAAGTGCTGTGCCGATAAATTCAGCAACGAATTCTGTCATGATAATATTTGGTTAAAATTTGTAAACATAAACTAATCTTCAGCACTTGCCTTTGCAGCCTTTATGGCCTTATTCCAGCCTTTAATTCGTGCTGAATTATCAATTCCAGTTTCGGCTATAAAAGTTTTATCTACCTTCCATTGCGATCTTATTTGATCTACACTATCCCAAAATCCAGTTGCCAAACCAGCTAGATATGCAGCTCCCAGGGCTGTAACTTCTGTTATTTCCGGACGAATAACTTTACAATTTAATAAATCAGCTTGAAACTGCATCAACAAATTATTGGCAGTTGCGCCACCATCAACACGAAGTTCTGCAATATTTACGCCTGCATCTGCCTCCATGGCTTTTAAAACATCCATTGTCTGGAAAGCTATACTTTCTAAAGCAGCCCTTGCAATGTGCGATTTATTTGTTCCTCTTGTTAAACCCGTTATTGTTCCTCTGGCATGTTGGTTCCAATGTGGTGCACCTAAACCAGCGAATGCAGGTACAACATAAACACCATCGGTTTCTTTTACTTTTTGCGCCAGGGTTTCTACATCTGCAGATTTTGAAATTAATCCCATTTCATCTCTTAACCATTGTACAACGGCGCCGCCAATAAAAATACTTCCCTCTAAAGCATAATGAACCTGATCTTTAATTTTCCAGGCAATTGTGGTGAGTAGATTATTTGATGAAATTTTTGCTTCGGTGCCGATGTTCATTAACATAAAACAACCTGTGCCATAGGTGTTTTTTACCATTCCAACATCAGTACACATTTGGCCAAATAATGCTGATTGTTGATCGCCAGCAATACCCGCAATGGGAATTTTTGCAGCTAAAATTCTTCCAGCAGTTTCTCCATATACTTCACTTGATGATTTTACTTCAGGCAACATGCTTTTTGGTATGCCAAATAGATTAAGTAATTCATCATCCCAAGCCAAGGTGTGGATGTTATAAATCATTGTTCTTGATGCATTCGTAACATCAGTTACATGTTTTTCTCCACCTGTTAACTTCCAGATTAACCACGAATCTATCGTTCCAAAAGCTAATTGACCAGCATCTGCTTTTTCTCTAGCACCTTTTACATTTTCTAGAATCCATTTTGCCTTGGTTGCTGAAAAATAGGAATCGATAATTAATCCTGTTTTTTCCTGTATTTTACTTGATAAGCCCTGCGCTTTTATTTCATCGCAGTATGTGGATGTTCTCCTGTCTTGCCATACAATGGCATTGTAAATGGGTAAACCTGTTTCACGATCCCAAACTACAGTAGTTTCCCGTTGATTGGTGATGCCAATAGAGTCGATATCGGTAGCCGATAGTCCAGCTTTTACGATTACTTCTGCGGCAACAGATAATTGTGTTGACCAGATTTCTAATGGATCGTGTTCTACCCAGCCGGCTTGAGGATAAATCTGTGTAAATTCTCTTTGGGCTATGGCAACGATTTCGCCATTATGATTAAAAATGATCGCTCTCGAACTTGTGGTTCCCTGATCGAGAGACATGATATACTTGCTCATAATTTATTTTGGTTAGTTTATTTCACAATTTCCTCAACTGAATCGATAGATGCAGCTTGATAGATATAGCCGTTGGCTAATTTATTAAAAATATCAATTTGATCGTTTTCCCAACCAATTTGTTGCTTAAGTTCTTTGGCTAGGAGTGAGGCTACTTTTGGCGCCATTTCTTTTGCCGCATGCGCATCAATAAAAAGTATTCGCAGTCTTCTGCTCAAAATATCTTCAACAGTTTCTGCCATTTCATTTCTTGCCGACCAAACTACTTCTGCCATTAAGTATGGAAAATTTGGATGAATCTTTTGATTGAGTTCTGGTTCATTCTGCGCCAATTTTTCTATAAGTTTTCTATCAGTTCCATAAATATCAAGATGATGATTGCCTTGGAATTCAGTGCAACCATGAATTTTTAGTTCTTTGGTGACACATGGTTTTGCATTTAAACCAGCATGAGATATTGCTAGATCGATTGTTTCTTCTGCCATTCGGCGATAAGTAGTCCATTTTCCTCCTGTTATGGTGATAAGACCTTTAGCTGATATCATTAATTTGTGATCGCGGCTAATTTCTTTCGTGCTATTTCCATCGCCATTGGTTGGTGCTGCCAGAGGCCTCAAGCCCGAAAAAACACTTAAAATATCTTTCTCTAGAGGTTTTCTATTAAAATATGATGCTGCCGTAGCCATAATAAAATCTACTTCTTCTTTTAGTGCCCTTGGTTCTAAACTATGTTCTTTCAAGGGTGTATCGGTAGTGCCCACTAATAAATGCTCGTGCCAAGGGACAGCAAATAGCACTCGTCCGTCAGAAGTTTTTGGAATCATTAATGCAGACTCGCTATTCAAAAAGCTTTTATCCAACACCACATGTACGCCTTGGCTAGGACGAACAAGTTTTTTAGATTGTGGATTATTCATTTGTAGGATGTCATCAACAAACACTCCAGTTGCATTGATAACCACTTTCGCGTTGTGTTTCGATATTTCGCCTGTAATTGTATCCTCAATTTCAACTCCAATCACATCGTTGCCCGAATTCTTTAATAATCCGATTACTTTCGTATAGTTACATAATGTTGCTCCATTTTCAATGGCAGTTTGAGCGATATTTATAGCTAATCTGGCATCATCAAATTTGCCATCATAATATCTGATGCTTCCTTTTAAACCTTTCTCTTTGATGCCAGGCATGATTGCTAAAGTCTGGCTTTTACTAAAGTATTTTGATTTGCCAAAACTAAATTTTCCAGCCAACCAATCGTATAGTGTAAGTCCGGTTAAGTATTTGGCAACTGAAAACCAATCGTAGCAAGGAATTATAAATTCTTCTCTATTCACTAAATGTTGTGCATTTTTTTGAAGTAACCCGCGTTCTCTTAAGGCATGTTTTACTAAGCCAATATCACCTTGGGCCAAATATCTCACACCGCCGTGAACAAGTTTGGTACTACGGCTGGATGTGCCTTTAGCAAAATCTGATTGTTCTACAAGCAGCGTTTTCAAACCTCGGGTAGTTGCGTCGAGCGCTGTGCCCAAACCGGTTGCGCCACCACCTATAATAATGATATCCCAATAACTATTGTTAATTAATTGAGGATGATGTAGTCTTTCCATTTATCTACAAAAATAATAAAACGAAACAATACGCAATTATAAGTAATCATTATCGAAATAATATAATGTATATGTTAAAAAAATATTAAATATTAAGGCGTCTCAATTTTGAGGATATTATTTCCTAATTTGCAGCATAATAATCAAGAGAACTTTATGATGAATTTAGCTGAAAGGCATCAGTTTATACTAAATCGCCTGCAAAGAGATCAATATATTAATGTGATAGATTTGTGTAAGGAGTTGAAAGTTTCATCTGTAACAATAAGAAAGGATTTAAAACTTCTTGAAGAGAAAACTTTACTGTTTCGAACACACGGTGGTGCAACCATTAATAATCCATATACAGTTGATAGACCCGTAAACGAAAAGGAAAAAATACAGTCAACCGAAAAAAATAAAATAGGTTTAGCGGCTGTTTCATTATTAAATGAAAATGATTCAATTGTAATTGCTTCAGGAACTACAGTATTTTATTTTGCAAAAAATATTCCATCGGGCACAACTTTAACTGTTGTAACTTCCGCGTTAAATGTTGCATTGGAATTAATGCGTGAACCAAGTATCGAAGTGATTCAACTCGGTGGATTGTTAAGAAAAAGTTCTTCATCAGTTATGGGTTCATATGCCGAACAAGTGTTAGGTGATTTTTTCTTTAATAAATTATTTTTAGGTGTGGATGGTATTGATCTTGATTATGGTTTAACCACTACAAATGCGATGGAGGCGCACCTGAATAGAAAAATGATCGGTGCCTCGCAAAAAACAATTGTGCTGGCCGATTCTACAAAATTTGGAAAACGAGGTTTTGGAAAAATTTGCGGTTTGGAAGAGATTGATCATATTATTACAGATAAAGGAATTTCTGAACAAATTGTAAAACATTTAGAAAGTTTAGGTGTTACTGTTACTATTGTGTAGTTTACATCGCTCACCCTTAAACCAAAACGATATAATTTGAATATGAATACTAAACGAATACACATTCTAGAGGACGACCAAGAAATCAGGAATGTAATTGAAATCCTACTAAAAGAAGAAGGTTTCGAATTGCAACTGTCTTCTACTTTTGCAGAATTGAAAAAAAATATTCAGGATGCAATGCCTGATCTTTTCTTACTTGATGTAATGTTACCTGATGGTAATGGAGCCGAAATTTGCGAAGATTTGAAAACAGATATTTTTACTAAACACATCCCTATTATTGTAATGTCAGCACAGAACAATAGCGAACAAAAAGCTATCGCTGCATTTGCTAATGATTACATCAGTAAACCATTTGATATTGATGACGTACTGGAGCGTATTAATAAGCAATTAAAAATAAGCGCTGAAAAGAGCGCAACTAGAGCATAGCTTTTAAGTTATATCCAAAAAAAAAGAGGAGCATTTGCTCCTCTTTTTTTTTGGAATATTAATCTGCTTATTAACTAAAGACTTAATGACGTACGTTGGTAATATAAAATGAGTAAATCATAACGTTACGGTTATCAAAAGAAATTCAAAGCGATGATAAACGCAAAAAAGCTACCCTATTGAGGTAGCTTTTTCAGCGGAAAGCGAGGGATTCGAACCCCCGGACCTGTTACAGTCAACAGTTTTCAAGACTGCCGCATTCGACCACTCTGCCAGCTTTCCGGAGGCAAAAGTACAAACTCCGGTCAAATCTGCAAACTATAGATGCGTTTTTTTTATATTAAATTGATAATTGCTTAACACAGAGGTAGAAAAAATTATTTTTTCTGGATGTTTCCCTCAATCGGATCAGATTTTTTGAACAAGTTGAATGTTGGCCTGATAATTTTGACGCTGCGTTTACTTACATCAACACTCGCATTAAGTTCAAAACCAATAAGTAAAATCAAGGAGTTCAGGTATAGCCAGATCATTACTACGATTAATGTTCCGATAGATCCGTAAACCTTATTATACGAAGCGAAATGGTTGATGTAATATGAGAATCCCCAGATGGTTAAAAAAGCCAAAATGGTGGCCAACCAAGAGCCTGCGCTAAATAGCTTCCATTTCTTGGTATGCGACGGGCCATAACGGTAAAGTATAGAGATGGTAATGAAATACAGGATAGCCAATAACGCCCATCTGGTAATGTTGATGGCGTAAACAGCCAAACTATCTTTAATGTGTAATTCTCCTTTAATGTAGTTTAATGCAACCTCCCCAATTGCCATTGCGCTTATGCAAACAATTATGGAAAGACAAATCACTGAAGTTAGTACAAATGCTATTAATCTTTGCTTTAACCAGCCTCGGGTTTCTATAATTAAAGATGATTTGTTAAAAGCCTTCATCAAATTTTTAACACCATTTGTGGCGAAGAATATTGCAGATAGAAAACCAAAAGATAATAAACCTGTATTCTGATTTTTAACAATATCTTTTAATGTAGATTCAAAGGCATCATAAGCATTGTGCGGCAAAACCAATTCAATTAAATTTAATAATTGATCCTGGAAACCTTTAATTGGAATAAAAGGTATCAAGGTAAAGAGGAAAATTATTCCTGGGAATATGGCCAGCATAAAGCTATAAGCCAATGATGATGATTTGTTTACTAGTGTATCTTTACCAATTTCCCTAAAAAAGAAGGTTGCAACTGTGTAAAGGGGTAAGGGGCTAAATCCAGGCAATACACATCCCTTAGTCCATTCGATAAATTTCGAATAGATTCTAAGATGTAATAATTGCTTGTGTAACCATTCCATTTTTTTTAATTAGAAATATTGTTTTACACCTTCCATAAAATTTTGGGGTGGGTGGCAAGGTCTTCTGGTTGCTTTATCTACAAAAACAAGAACGGTTTTTCCAATATTAATTAGTTCTTCCTTTTCATTGTAAATTTCGTATTCCACATTTAAACGAACTGTAGGTAAATCTTTTACAATGCATTTAACAGTAAGTATCTGATTGTATAATGCTGGTTTTAAAAACTTGGATTGAAGCTCTAACAATGGAAGCATTACACCTTCAGCCTCCATCGATTCGTAGGTTATGCCCGAACAAGCTTCAAAACATTCTGTTCTTGCTATTTCATAATATAGTGCGTAGTTCGCGTGGTGAACAACTCCCATTTGATCGGTTTCTGCATACCGCACTTTAACCTTCGTTTCGTGTACAAACATTACCTGAAAATATTTTTCTTGTTTAAGGCATCACGGTATTTTTTTGCATTAATTTCATGTTCTGCCTTCGTTTCGGCAAAGTTGTGATAGCCCGAAAAATCTTCTTTTGCACACATGTAGATGTAATTGTTTTCGTTACGGTTTAAAACTGCATCTATTGCATTAATACTAGGCATCATAATTGGCCCAGGAGGCAGTCCAGCATATTTGTAGGTATTGTAAGGAGATTGAACCTGCAATAGTTTACCAGTAACGCGTTTAACCGTAAAATCGTTATTTGCAAAAATAACGGTAGGGTCTGCTTGCAACAAAATTCCTTTGTTTAATCTATTTAAATACAAACCAGCAATAATCGGCATCTCTTTATCGTAGAGGGCTTCAGCATCTACAATTGATGCTAAAGTGTAAACTTGAGCAGGTTTAAGATTTAAACTTGCAGCCTTTTGCTTACGTTCTGTAGTCCAAAATCTATCATACTCTTTATGCATCCGTTCCAAAAAGTCTGCAGGCGAAGTATTCCAATACATTTCGTATGTATTTGGAATAAACATGGTATAGATGTTATCCTCATTAAAGCCATACTTAGAAATTAAGGCAGATGAATCTAGCGCATTAATAAAGCTTAAAGAATCTGCTTCTAAATTACTCGCTAAGTAAGCAGCAAAGTTTTCTTTTTTACGGATATTTTGGAATTTTAATTTTACTGGCTCTTGATTTCCCGCTTTAATTAAATTGATCAACGTTCTGTTGGTCATGCCTTTTTTTAAACGGTAACGACCAGGCTTGAAACTGGTTGGTAAATTCATCTTACCTGCAGCTTTAGCAAACGAGGATGTACTGTTTAACATATCCCTTTTCTCAAGTTCAAATATCAACTCATCATAACTTTGGTTAGTTTTGATATATAAATATTTTTGATTTTCGGTAACGTTAGGCGAAAAGTAAAGCCTGTAAAAGTTTAGGGCAAAATAGCCAGCAATCAAAATAATAATTACAGCAATAGCAATTACTGCTTTTTTACCAGTACTCATATTCTTTTTTTCTACTTCGGTCATTTTATATTATTGTTCTTTATTCGAAAGTGTAATGTTAATTCTTGTTCCAATGGCTACTTTAGTAACCGAATCGGCTGGCATTGGATCTTGTTTAGTAATAACGGCATTTGCACTGTCTGTAATGCTGCCTTCATAAATAATATTCCCTAAGCTTAAATTCGATCCTTTTAGGCTAAACTTAGCTTCATCAACAGTTAAACCAACCAATTGTGGTACATCAACTTCCTGGCTGCCTCTGCCATCGCCTAAAACTAAATTAATTCTCGATCCTACTGGAATAATATCGCCAGCTGCAATTGCAGAGCCTCCGAACGATGCTTCTAAAACTACATCTCGGCTCACATCTGGTTTATAAGTAGTGTCGCCAAGTTTTAATCTCGAACTTTCAATAATTGCTTGGGCTTCTCTTAAGGTTTTAAAAGCAATATCAGGGAATTTAGTATTAGGGGTTTTGCCCGCATTAATAGTTAAATAAATGGTTCGGTTATCCTTAACAAAGGTGTTGGGATCAGGATCTTGATCAATAACAATTCCTGCAGGCTGATCCATAATAAAAACAGAATCTACTTCATATTTTAAACCAGCATCTTCTAATTTTTTAACTGCTTGTTCAAATGCCAAGCCTTTAACCATTGGTACATTTAACCCTTGACCATGTTTGGTATAATATCTTAAACTAAAAAATGCGATAAGCAGAAGCAATACAACAGTGATAACGGCAGCTAAAATATTGTTCCTAAAGCTTTTGGTTTTTAAATAATCTATAAATTTAGACATGAATCTTTAATTCTGGTGTTAGGCGTACAAATTCAAATGTAGTTAATTTAATATCGATAGCATTTTTTGAATAATCGAATTTATTGCTTTGAGCAAATATAATACCATCAATTATTAATTCTCTCCCTCAAAATTAAACAAAGCACAAAGATATTTATATTTTTGATGATATAATTACGATCAAATTCTATTTACAAATAAGGGTTTTTAAAGATGAAAAAAACGATTGCATTGTTAACAGGCGGTACCACAGGCGAATGGGTTGTTTCGGTAAAAAGTGCGGCAACTATTGCTCAAAATATCGACACTGAATTTTACGATGTTTATAAAATTATGCTTAATGATAAGGGATGGTTTTATGAACCTGCCGATTCCGTTAAAATAGATATTGATAAAAATGATTTTTCATTAACGCTTGAAGGTCGTAAGATTAAATTTGATGGAGTATTTATTGCCATTCATGGCTCGCCAGGAGAAGACGGAAAACTGCAAGGATATTTCGACATGCTTGGTATTCCTTACACTACTTGCGATGCACTAACATCATCCATAACGATGAATAAAGGTTACACTAAAGCTATTGTAGAAGGTATTGACAATTTATTTACGGCAAAATCTATTCAGATTTTTAAGGATGGTGATTACAACTTGAATCAAATTAAGCAAGACTTAAAATTACCTTATTTTGTAAAACCAAACAGTGGTGGAAGCAGTATCGGGATGAGCAAAGTTAAACATGCTGATGATTTGGAAAGTGCTGTGGAAAAAGCTTTTAATGAGGATACTCAAGTGCTTATTGAAGAATTTGTAAGCGGAAGAGAATTTTCTATAGGCGTATACAGCGCTAAAAGCGAAATTATTGTTTTACCAACCACCGAAGTGATTCCTGCGAATGAATTCTTTGATTTTGAAGCAAAATATACTCCGGGCGCAACACAAGAAATAACGCCAGGTAACATGAATGAGGAGGAATATTCAAGGGTTCATCAAATTATCAAAAGCGTTTATAAAAAACTTAATTGTAGGGGTGTAGTACGCGTTGATTATTTCCTTGAGCACGAAACAGGTAAATTTTATTTTATTGAAATTAATACCATTCCGGGGCAAACGGCTACCAGTTTTATTCCACAACAAGTTGCTGCAATGGGCATCTCATTAAAGCAATTTTATACCAATTTAATGAAAGAAACCTTGGGGTAACTTTAATGGATATTCAACAGCTAATTAGCGATGGCTTTGCGATAAAAAAATATCCAAAGGATGCGATTATATACGAACCTGGAATGTCGCCACGATATGTTTACTTTATTAAATCGGGAGAGGTAAGGATGGTTACTGTAAGCAAAGATGGGAAAGAATTTATTCAAGGGGTTTTCAAAACAGGCCAGTATTTTGGAGAACCTGCGCTAATTGTAAATAGAAAATACCTGGCTTATACCATTGCCAGCAAAGATTCTGAAATAATTCCAGTAGCAAAAAATCAATTCTTCAATTTAGTTGAAAATACGCCAGGGTTCAGCATCAACCTTATTCAAACGTTATGCAATAGACTGTTCTATAAATCGATGATGTTAGAAGAACTGGCCAATGAAAAAGCAGAACATCGATTGTTAACGATTATTAATTATCTGCTAAACGATATCGAAACCGGTGAAAGCTTAAAAGTAAGCCGACAGGAACTAGCTGATATGACTGGTTTGCGGGTAGAAACGGTGATTAGAGAAGTTAAAATATTATCTGATAAGGGATTAATTCACACAGAAAAAGGAAAGATAATTCGACATTTTTAATATTTCATGGATTAATTTATAAATATGATATAGATCATAATTTAACGATTTATTTAGGTTTACATTTGTGGTATAATGAATTCCAATATGGCAGAGTTATCAAAATTTCAAGCTTTTATAAATTGTAAATGTCCACGTTGCCGTCAGGGCGACATTTTTACAGGAAGTGCATATTCTTTTAAATTGCAGAAAACCAATATTAATTGTCCGGTTTGTAATCTTAAATTTGAACGAGAGCCAGGTTTCTTTTATGTAGCAATGTTTGTAAGTTATGCCATGAATGTCGCCGAGATCATTACAATTGGAGTGGCAGCTTATGTTTTAGGACTTGCATTGGTTTATGAAAACCTATGGTATTATGTTGGAGTAATTTTATTAGGCGTATTTTTGTGCTCTCCAATTAATTATAGATATTCTAGAGTAATACTACTTCATTACTTAACTCCAGGTTTGCATTACGTACCAGGAAGTGGAAATAAATAAAGAAAAGCCCCAATTTAGTTGGGGCTTTTCTTCAATTATTTCATAGGGTGCTGTATATATTCTGAAAGTCCCTGCACTTTTCCATCCTTTATTTTAAAATCATTGTACAATTGGATGGTATCAATTTTTCCATCTTTTGTAGAGGTAACCTGTTTGTACCACAAACTAACCCATTCTTCACTTTTATCCTTATTTATTACCGATGCCATATCTTCCATATCAATTTTAAAACTGCTCATTTTAGCAAATTCACCCTGAATTTGATTTAAGAATTGTATTCTGGTGCCTTTAAATTTATAACCATCTAAGTTGAACCAAACACTATCAGCAAGTAACTTTCCCATTGTAGCTGTGTCCATATTTTCAAAAGACTTGATGATACTGAGGGCAGTTAGTCCGTTTTTATGATCGTTGTTTATTTTCCAGCCTTGTACTTTTTTAAATGTATAAGGATACTTTGTGGTGTCTGCTGTTTCAGCATCGGTAGTTTTTGTATCCTTGTTTTGGCAAGCACCAAAACATAATGCCATTAGCAATAGAAATGAGATTTTTTTCATAACAAATTAATTTAGTTTAGTATGCTTAAATATACTAAATATCTGTAAACTAAATACTTGAAATTGAATTTTATGAACAACTTTACACTTTAGCAGAAGGATATTTCTTTTTGATTGAGCTAATCAGAAAATTAATAACGGGCAAGATTTGAATGAAAATGAATATTATGAAAATTATATTGAGCTTTTTATGATGGCTCAAAATATAATCCATTGTTTCTGCATCAGTCGTTTCGATTAATGCTAACGATTTGTGGAATGCATCACTAATCCATACTGCAATAGAAGGTAATATAATTAGCAAACTGATATGTAACCATGTTAGTAGCTTAATTGAAAAGTATTTGTTTAGAAACTTATATAATGCGGCAAACGTTATAAGAAATCCACAAATGAATGCCACAATGAAAGCATAGTTAACAAAGAAATAAGTATCCGCTATATTAATATCTATGGTGTGATTTACAAAAACAGTGGATATTAAATATGAAATTGCTGCAAATGCTAAAACATTGTATGGTTTAAAAATGATTGCCATTTATTTAAGGGTAATCTCATTAACCAAAGCTTTAACATTATTAACTGATGTTAGTTCATATTGATATTCATCTTCAATACTTCCCATTTTCGTTTCTGCGTTACGAAATTCCATTCTACTAGGAATAAAACTTTTACAAGAGGCATGAAATTGATTGGCACCAGTAGTATTAATGAGTGCTCGAATATTACTGTGATTGATTCCTGCTCCCGGCATAATTTCGATTCTACCATTTGCTTGTTGAATGAGACTTGACAATCTAGGCGCACCTTCGATAGCAAAATTTGCGCCTCCCGAGGAAAGAACACGAATAATACCCAATTCAATTAAATCTTCCAAAGCCCTTTCCATATCATTACTCATGTCAAAAGCCCGGTGGAAAGCGACAGGAAGCGGTTTGGCATTTTCAATTAATTCAGCACATCTTGCCTTGTCAATGCTTCCATCTGCGTTAAGTATTCCAATCACAATTCCATCACAATTTAATGATTTACAAATTTTTACATCCTCGATCATTAACTGAAACTCTAGATCAGTGTATAAAAAGTCGCCACCACGAGGGCGGATAATCGGCCAAACTTGAATGGATAAATTTTTCTTGGCTAATGCAATTTGTGCATAACTGGGCGTAGTTCCTCCCTCTGCCAAGTTATCACATAATTCTACCCTAACTGCACCTCCAATCTGGGCATTTAAAGCAGATTCATAGCCATTTGCACAAACTTCTAAACTCATAGTTTTCTGAATAGGTTTTGAATCTTCACTGCTCATATATTACTGTATCTTAAGTAGTTTTGTTAAATTTATTTATCAGGTGAATCATTCACTAGACCTAAAACTTTCCAACCTTCTGGCGATTTATATACATTTAATTGTTGGATAGATTTTCCACTATCAGGAAACCAGCAAACCTCAGTAATGATCCAGTGGGTATCATTAATTTTATTTCTTTCAGGAAAAGCATTTGTAATCTTTGAGAAATCAGGAAAGCCATGTTCCTCAATATTATTGATAAAAGATAATTTTAATACATCTGCGGTTTCGTTAATTAATTCATTATCTAGCGCCACTTTCATTTCTGCAAGCATAGATTTTGCTTCTTCATGAAAATCCTTACAATCCATAGCTGCATGGATATCTTTATGATTGTAGGCCTTTTCTAATGAAAGAATGGCGCCCTCTGGTGTTTCAAGATTGGTTTTGAAATGGTCTACTCCCTCATCAATGTAAAGTCCAATATTTTGATCGAAAGCAGGCTTCTCTTTGTCAGGGATGCCATCTCTGATAGCACGGATCGTGTAACCACCAATTAATTTCCCATCTTCAATAATCATCCAGTCGGAAATTAATTGGCGATCGATACCAATTTTTTGATTTAATTTTACGGTTGTTACATCAACAGGCTCATTACCAACAGTACCATATAAATGTCCTTCATCATCAAAATGAGGTTCTGTTAACCAAATATGTTCTCCATTTTCACCATCAATAATTTTTACTTTAATTGAAAAATACACCTGATATGGTTGTGGATTTTCTAAACTATCTTCAAAATACCATAGTGTTAAATTGGCCTTTTCAATTGCCCAATTCATTCGTTCGTCTTCATTGGAAACATAAACCATATCTGGTTCACCTTTGCGCTCCTCAACATTTTTTTTGCCAAAAATTTTTGATAATAATCCCATTGCGTAATTTATATGTTAAACGATTTTATTTGGGATGATCTTTAAAATTAATAATAGCTATTTCCTTTGATTAACAAATCTTGTTTTTCGGCATTGCAAACGGCAAAACTAAAGCCTTTTTGAATGGCATATGCACCATATTCACCTTTCTTGTTAATGGCTAAAAAGCCAACCTGGATATTTTTTGCAGTTTCTGGTTTCTTTTTAATGATACGCATTACCGCTTCTTTGCAGGCTGCTTCTGGTGTATAGCCTTGTCTCATCAATTCCACAACTAAAAAAGAACCCACATTACGAACTACTTCTTCACCAACACCTGTTGATGTTGCACCACCAACTTCATTATCAATAAATAAACCAGCACCAATAATCGGACTATCGCCAATTCTTCCATGTAACTTATAGGCCATACCGCTAGTTGTGCATGCTCCAGATATATCACCTTTACTATCAATTGCTAACATGCCAATTGTATCGTGATTGTATTGGTTGCCAGGCAATTTTTGTGGAGCAGCTTTTTCGTATAGCTTGTTCTCAACATTCATTACTGGCTCATATTTCGCTGTTTTAAGCCATTCTTTCCAGGCTTTTTCACTCGAGGGAGTAAGCAGATTTTCTTTTTTGAAACCTTGCTCCAGTGCAAATTGTAATGCACCATCACCCGCTAGCATAACATGGGGCGTCTTTTCCATTATTTTGCGAGCTACAGAAATTGGATGCTTAATGTGTTCTAATGCTAAAACAGCTCCACAGTTACCATTTTCATCCATTATGCAGGCATCAAGCGTTACTTTACCATCTCTATCTGGCAAACCACCATAGCCTACAGTTTGATTTTTTTCATCCGCTTCCGGAACCCATACACCTTGTTCAACAGCATCCAAAGCTCTTCCACCTTTTGATAAAACTTTCCATGCATCGGCATTTGCAGCGATACCAAAGTCCCAGGTGGAAATTACGATTGGAAAGTTTGCTTTATTATTTGAATGGTTTGGAATAGCATCAGCCATACTTGTTTTATCAATGGCTAATAAACCTGCAGAAAGGGCAGAGGCTTTTATAAATTTACGACGGTTGAACATGTTTGGGTTAGCTGTAAAATTTTTTAATAGATGTTATCTGCTTATTTAAATTAAATGTAATGACAATTTAACTGATAGAAAATTGATCGGCGTCTTTTAAAAACGGAAATTGTCTTCTAATTTTTGCCAACTCTTCATAATTGATGGTTACGGTATACATATCTTCATCTTCCGGTTTGTAATATACCGTACTTCCATAAGGATCTATAACCATAGAATGACCACCATGATAAATTTGGTTACCATCATGCCCAACACGATTTACACCGATAACATAACTTTGGTTTTCAATTGCTCTGGCTGGAATTAATGCTCTCCAATGTGCCGACCGTTTATCGGGCCAACTGGCTACAATCAGCAATATATCATATTCCTCATTCACGTTACGCAACCACACTGGAAAGCGTAAATCATAACAAACAGCCAACCTGATTTTCCATCCTTTGAGCTCAACAATGAGTTTATCTTTTCCGGCTGTAAAATTTTTATCCTCCTCACCTAAACCAAATAAATGACGCTTATCATAAAATTTATAATCGCCATTTTGCTCCATCCAAATTAAACGGTTATAATAATGTCCATCTTCTTTTATAATTAAACTACCTGTTACCACGGCATTATATTGATAGGCCATTTTCTGCATCCATTGCATGGTAAAACCACCCATTTCTTCGGCTAGAGTTTCCGAATTCATGCTAAACCCGCTGTTAAACATTTCGGGTAAAATAATTAGATCAGTTTTCTCCCGAACACCCATAGATAAACGAAGGGCAAGGTTTTGTAAATTTTTTTCTATGTTCTCCCAAAATAAGTAAGCCTGAAAAATGGTGACTTTCAGGTTTTCTATTTGAGTGTAAACAGGTGTTTCCATATGTTTAGTTTTACGGGATGATTAAACATTTTTTAGCTTTTCTGCAGCCAAAGCAAGGGTTGTATTTTCTTTAGCGAAACAAAATCTTATTATTTTATGATCGGTTGATTTTTGGTAGAATGCCGAAACAGGGATGGTGGCAACTCCAAAATCTTTAATTAGCCTCATGCTAAAATCTGTATCCTTTTCATCACTAATATTACTATAGCTAACGCACTGAAAATAAGAACCATTGCATGGTAGCAATTCTAATCTAGTATCAGCGATAAGTCTTCTAAAATAATCTCTTTTATCTTGAAAAAATTGGGTAATTCCGGTATAATGTTTTGATTCTTTAAGGTAATTAGCAATAGCTTCCTGCATAGGGCTATTAACGCTAAAAACATTGAATTGGTGTACTTTTCTAAATTCTTTCGTCAGTAATTCTGGAGCCAAACAATATCCTAATTTCCAGCCTGTAGCATGCAATAGCTTACCAAATGAGGCTACAACGAAACTTCTTTCCCTTAATTCAGGAAAAAGCATCACACTTTGATGTTTCTGTCCATCATAAATTAAATGTTCATAAACTTCATCGCTTAGAATTAAAATATCTGTTCCGTTTATTAATTTGATTAATGATCTCATATCATCCTCAGATAATATACTGCCCGTTGGGTTTTGAGGAGAATTCAGGATAATCATTCTGGTGCTCGATGTGAAGAGCTTTTTTACCATATCCCAATCAATTCCATAATCAGGAGGTGCAAGCTCATAAGTTTTTACCAAACCTCCTAAAAGTTTAATTGTAGGGGCATAGCTATCATAAGCAGGTTCAAAAATAATTACCTCATCGCCAGGATTAATTATTGCTGCTAAAGCTGTAAAAATAGCTTGAGTTCCACCGGCAGTAACAGTAATTTCGGTGTCAGGATTATACTTTATATGATATAGATTTTCAACTTTTTTAGCAATAGTTTCCTTTAATAAGTTATTGCCAGGCATTGGCGCATATTGGTTAAAGCCATCTTTCATGGCTTTACTCACTAATTCGGTAAGTGCTGGATCGCAAGCATAATCTGGAAAACCTTGCGATAAGTTAATGGCATTATGCTCTGCTGCAAGTTTAGACATTACCGAGAAAATGGTAGTACTTACACCAGGAAGTTTTGATTGTATATTCAACATGTTATAAGCGAAAATAGCAAAAAAACATTAAAGTGTGCTATTGTTTCAGATTATGGAGACGTCAGAACCGCAGAGAACAGTATCACAAGAAAATCTAAAATATGTTAAAGAAATATCAGTTACACTCTTCGATCGATGATAAATTTTATATTGTTTGTTGATTATGAAAACGGCAACAAAAGTGAAGATTTTAGCCAAATTTTTAACAAAATTTAATTTTTTATGATACGATTTTGTAGGCAGAACTGCTTTAAAAATTTTACATTTACCGCCATAATCATTTATACAATAAGATGAAGCATAATTTTGGCGCAGGCCCTTGTATTTTACCTCAAGAAGTGTTTAAACAAGCTGCACAGGCAGTTTTAGATTTTAACGATGGATTATCAATTTTAGAAATTTCGCATAGAACAACCGAATTTGAGGCAGTTGTTGCTGAAGCTGATAAGTTGGTGAAAGAGTTATTAAATGTGCCATCGGGTTATTCCGTTTTATTTTTACAGGGCGGTGCGAGCTTGCAGTTTGCAATGGTTCCAATGAATTTATTGGGCGATGGACAAACCGCAAGTTATTTAGATTCGGGCGTTTGGGCAACCAAAGCTTTAAAGGAAGCTAAATTTGTAGGCAACGTTAATGTTGTTGCCTCATCGAAAGACTCGAACTATACTTTTATCCCGAAAGATTTCGATATCCCGGCTGATAGTGCTTATTTCCATTATACTTCGAACAATACCATTTACGGTACAGAACTTTTTGAAGTTCCAGAAACGAGCGTTCCTATTGTATGCGATATGTCGTCAGATATTATGAGCCGTGTAATTGATGTATCTAAATTTGATTTGATTTATGCTGGTGCTCAAAAAAATGTGGGTCCTGCAGGATTAACTATTGTGATAATAAAAGATGAAATTTTAGGAAAAATTGACCGTAAAATTCCATCGATGTTAAACTATCAATCGCACATAGATAATGGCTCTATGTACAATACGCCGCCGGTTTTTTCTGTTTACGTTTCATTGTTGAATCTTCGCTGGTTAAAATCGAAAGGCGGTGTGGCAGAAATAGAAAAGGAAAATAAACAAAAAGCCGAAGCACTTTACAGAGAAATTGATCGTAATCCATTATTTAAAGGCACTTGCGCTGTTGAAGACCGTTCCAAAATGAATATTTGTTTTGTGATGGAAAATCCTGAATTGGAAAAACCATTCTTAAAATTTGCAGAAGATCAAGGTATCATTGGTATTAAGGGGCACAGAAGTGTTGGTGGTTTCCGAGCATCAATGTACAATGCATTGCCAATTACAAGCGTACATGCGCTGATTGATGCCATGCAATCATTCGAAGAAAAACAGGCAAAAGCAAACTAATTCAAATTATAAAAGATAATTGATTCTCATTTATATCTGTGTAATCAATTTAATCAGTGAAATCATATTATGATTAAAATATTAGCAAACGATGGGATAGACCCTATTGGTAAAGAATTATTGGAAAAGGCAGGATTCCAGGTTGATACAGATACTATTCCTCAAGAACAATTGGCTGAGGCATTAAAAAACTACGATGCCATTACCGTTCGCAGTGCAACAAAGGTTAGAAAAGAATTAATTGATGCTGTACCAAATATTAAATTAATTGGTAGAGGTGGAGTTGGAATGGATAATATTGATGTTGAATATGCTCGCAGTCAAGGTGTTGCTGTTGTAAACACGCCAGCGGCATCATCATTATCTGTAGCAGAATTGGTTTTTTCTCACATGTTTACAGGTATTAGATTTTTACAGGATGCTAACCGTAAAATGCCTGTAGATGGCTCTACCCAATTTAATAATCTTAAAAAAGCTTATGCAAAAGGTACAGAATTAAGCGGTAAAACCATTGGCATAATAGGTTTCGGTCGTATTGGCCGTGCAACTGCGAAAGTCGCTTTAGGTTTAGGTATGAAAGTTTTAGCCTACGATTTATATCCTTCGGAGTCTGAAATCACTCTAGAATTTCAAGGTGGACAATCGGTAAGTATTCCAATTAAAACTGTTTCTTTAGATGAAGTTATTGCTGGAAGCGATTTCTTCAGTTTGCACACTCCATTTGCCGATAAACCTATTTTAGGAGCTGAGGAGTTTGCCAAAATGAAAAATGGCGTGGGTATTGTAAACTGCTCTCGTGGTGGTACAATTGACGAGCCAGCATTACTTGAAGCACTGAATTCGGGCAAGGTTGCCTTTGCTGGTTTAGATGTTTTTAATAATGAACCTACACCGTTAGCTGAAATTTTAACACATCCAAAAATTTCTTTAACACCTCATATTGGTGCATCAACCAACGAAGCGCAAGAACGTATCGGTACAGAACTGGCGACTTTAATTATTGAGCATTTTAAGAAGTAATAGTGATTGTCATTCTGAGCCTGTCGAAAAACAATTGTGTTTCGACAAGCTCAACATGACATCTCTATCAATCCAAAGCATTTGTTAACACCCAATAGCGATAACCCAATATTGCCTTTTGAAAGTTTGTGAGTTTATTCGGGTCTTTTTTAATCAAGCTAGGTAAAATTACATTGTTAACTTTAACCAAAACCTTAAACAGTGCCTTTTTCATATTTTTTCAGTTTTTTATTGAAGAAATAAAAACCTCCTATCATCATTAAAATCAATGCTATAATGATATAGATTGATAAACCTTGTGAAGCTTTTGTTAACTCTTTCTTGAGTTGTTCATTTTGATCTTGCAATTTCTTGATGGTTTGCATGTAATTTTCAATTCGTTCTTGCGAATTATCTGCAACAGCAACTTTCTTTTGGTTTTCCAGATCCTTATAGTCCATCAATACTTTTAATTCCTTAAAAATATTGTTATCCGTTAGTACAACTTGACGAAGAATTTCATTTGAGTTTTTGATGTCTTTTTTAGTTTGCCAGCCAAATATTCCTGTACGTTGATTTAAGCTTTCATCATATTGACCAAACTTTGAACTTCGTTCTGCAAGTAATAAATTGACCTTAACCCGTTGAGCCGCGTAAGTGGTAGTATCTTGTTGTGCCGATGCACAAATACTCAAAAATAGTATGGAGAGCAAGTAGAAATATTTCTTCATGCGATATAAACGTGAAAAGGGTAGAAGTTGTTTGGAACTTGGTCTAATGGTTCATTTGTCGACTTGGTTCAGTGATTCACTTGTCATTAGTTCATTGGTTTGCAAAGTCGAATTTGTTCAGTGGTTCATTTGTTCATTAGATCATTGGTTTGCAAAGTCAACATAGTTCAGTGGTTTATTTGTTCATTAGATCATTGGTTTGCAAAGTCAATTTGGTTTAATGGTTCATTTGTTCATTAGTTTGCAAAGTTTATAGTGCCTTATTATTACAGCCATTACTTTACAAATCCCAACCCAATGAACAATTGAACTAATGAACTATTGAACTAAATTAAGGATGAAACTCAACCCTAACAATATCGCCGAGATGCAGACCTAATAAACCACTTGCTTTACCTTTGTTAATTGCAATTTCCAGGTGATTACTAATTCCAAACAGGCAAAGTTTTTCACCCTCTTGAACTTCGTTATAATGCCAGCTTAATTGTGTAATGGTTTCACTTTTTCTAAAATATAAAGTGAAGTCGCGATTTTTTTGGATTCGCGTAAATAGGTCTTTGGTGATATTGGTGATGACGTTGCAGAAAGTGTCGATATAAACTACACTCCCTCGAATGATATCCCGCTCGATAACAGGATGTAAAAGCATCTTTTGCTCAATCTCTGCTACAGGTAAACCAATGTCTTTTAGTCTGCCGCCTTTAGCTAAATGAGTGGCTGCTTTTACAAAAATATCAACCAGTGGGAAGTGAAGATATTTTAAATCTTGCATAATATTCAGCTCTACAACATCCTCAGGAATATCATCAAAAAGCAAAGAGAAAATCCCATTATCTGCACCTACGAAATAATGATCTCGGTGTTTAATGGCGATGTATTTAGTGTTTTCGCTGTACACAGAATCGATACCAATAAGGTGTACTGTATTTTTCGGGAAATAAGGATATGCGTTCTTTAAAACAAATGCAGCATACGAAATATTGAAAGATGGAACTTCGTGGGTAATGTCTACTAAATTAACATTAGGCATAAGACTTAGCAGGCTACCTTTAAGGGCACTCTGGTAAAAATCTTTCGAACCTAAATCTGTTGTTAAAGTAATTATCCCCATTAAAAATTCATTATTATTGCTTATTCTTGTGTAGAGGCATAAGCGTCTGCAAATATTCAAATTTTAATTAATATACCCCGATAACTTTTTAAAATACTACAGTTTGAACGAATTAAAATTAACTCTGGATACCGTAAATCCTGCTCACTTTTGGGGGGCTAACAACGAGAATTACGAAATGATTAAAGGTGCTTTTGCGAAGTTGAAACTGGTAGCGAGAGGTAGTGATGTTAAGGTTCTCGGTGATGAACAGGAACTTAAGGCATTCGAAGACAGGTTTAACCAGCTTGTTGCACACCTCGAAAAATACAGCTCATTAACTAACAATGATGTTGAATCTATTTTAGGTGCAAAGGCCGCTGGCGTTGCTAAAAAAGATGTTGAACAGCCAACTGGTGGAGGAGGCGAGGTAATTGTTTTTGGTACCAATGGATTATTAGTTAAGGCAAGAACAGCCAACCAGCGTAGAATGGTAAGCAGCATTGCTAAAAATGATATTTTATTTGCCATCGGCCCGGCAGGAACTGGAAAAACCTATACTGCGGTGGCTTTAGCAGTAAGAGCATTAAAGAACAAAGAAATTAAGAGGATCATTTTAACTCGTCCTGCCGTTGAAGCGGGTGAGAATCTTGGTTTCTTACCAGGTGATTTAAAAGAAAAAATCGACCCCTATTTGCGCCCGCTTTACGATGCTTTGGATGATATGATTCCTGCAGAAAAGCTAAAATTCTACATCGAAAACAGAACCATTGAAATTGCACCATTGGCTTTTATGCGTGGCCGTACACTAGATAATTGTTTTGTGATTTTAGATGAAGCGCAAAATGCCACAGACATGCAGTTGAAAATGTTTTTAACGCGGATGGGTCCGACAGCAAAATTTATAGTTACAGGTGATGTTACTCAAATCGATTTACCAAAGAAACAAATGTCGGGCTTGTTTAACGGATTGAGAATTTTAGAAGATATTAAAGGCATTGATATTATTTATTTGAGCGGTGAGGATGTTGTTCGCCATAAATTGGTTAAAGATATTTTGAAAGCTTACGGAGATATTCAATAAGTTGGAGATTAGAGAATAGGCTAGGACAGCCGTCACCCTGAATTCATTTCAAGGTCTTGATAGCAGGAAAGATGCTGAAATAAATTCAGCATGACGATGTGGAAAGGCCAAACGTTATTTATTATTTTCTAATAAAACTTCAATTAGATTTAATTTTATGGGAACCATTAATCTTCAAAGCGATTTCAAACTGTCTTTTGAAAAATTACCTCGTACCATCAGGTTAATCGTTTCAAAGAATAATGAAGAATGGATTTGTCGGAAAGAAAAACTTAAAAACCTGTATTCTTTTGCTGAAGTTGATCAGGAACATCTTTTTAAAGGCAGACTTCAATTATTAAAAAGTGATGGTAAAATAAATATTCAAGTTAAAGATGAACTTATCGGAGCAATTTCCAATGAAGCATTTAAAGAAGCTTTAAGCAAATTAAAATAATTTAAACCTCGTAGATACAAACTGCGAGGTTTTTTATTTACACATTTTATCTACCAACTTCGTCTTCCAAACTCGCACTTACCGACTTTTTTATTTATTTTTATGCCCTCATGAAAGCACAAAAAGAAACCAATTTCAATTTTCCAAATCAAAGCAATTTTTACAAAGGTAAAGTACGCGATGTGTACACCATAGCTGATAAAGTAATGGTAATGGTGGTGTCAGACCGTATTTCTGCATTCGATGTAGTTTTGCCAGAGGCTATTCCTTTTAAAGGCCAGGTGTTGAACCAAATTGCTGCCAAGTTTTTAGCCGCCACTCAGGATATCGTTCCTAACTGGGTATTGGCTGTTCCAGACCCGATGGTCACCATTGGTCGTATTTGCGAGCCATTTAAAGTCGAAATGGTTATCAGAGGTTACTTAGCTGGTCATGCCTGGCGTGAGTATAGCGCAGGTAAACGTTCTGTTTGCGGCGTTTCTTTGCCAGATGGTTTAAAAGAAAACGATAAACTGCCTCAACCAATTATCACTCCAACTACAAAAGCATCTGTTGGGCATGATGAAGATATTTCGAAAGAGGATATTTTAGCAAAGGGCATTGTTTCCATTTCTGATTACGAACAATTAGAAAAATATACATACGCTTTATATCAGCGTGGGACTGAAATTGCTGCAAAAAGTGATTTAATTTTAGTTGATACCAAATACGAATTTGGTAAAGCGGATGGCGTAATTTACTTAATTGATGAAATTCACACACCAGATTCTTCACGTTATTTTTATGCTAAAGGATACCAGGAACGCCAAAATGCCGATGAGCCTCAAAAGCAACTTTCGAAAGAATTTGTTAGAAAATGGCTGATTGAAAATGGTTTTCAGGGTAAAGATGGTCAGGTAATTCCAGAGATGACACCAGAAATTGTAAATTCTATTTCTGAACGCTACATAGAACTTTACGAAAAAATTGTTGGCGAAAAATTTGTTAAAGCCGATGCTGATGCCATTGCAAATCGTATTGAAAGCAATGTTGTAAAGGCTTTGGAAACCCTTTAAATTTTTATACATTAGTAAAATAAAGATTAGAAGAGATGAAATTTTCAGTAGATAAACATGAGAAATATGTAACCTTAAAGTTAAAAGAACCTAAGTTTACAAATGATAATTCCCCTGGTTTAAAATCTGAATTATATTTACTTAACGCTGAAGGATTTAAGAATATAATAGTTGATTTAAGTCATGTGAAAGAATGTACAGATGCACAAGATTTAAGTTGCTTACTCGTAGGAGATAGACTTTGTAAATCAGCAGGCGGGTTATTTATTGTAACAGGAATTAACGATGAAATTGCCCCAATCATAGAATTATCAAACATATTTCAATCTGTAACGTTTGTAAATACATTAGAGGAAGCTACTGATTTCATATTTATGGATGAATTAGAGAAAGAATTCAGAGGCGCAAAATAAATTCATTTAAATAAAATTTAGGCCTCGTAGTTTATAAAATCTACGAGGCTTTTATATATCATATACCATGAAGTTTGAAGTTACAATTTTAGGAAGTAGTTCGGCGACACCTGTGTACAACAGGAATCCATCGGCGCAGCTTTTAAATTGTAACGAAAAATTTTACTTAATTGATTGTGGAGAAGGAACGCAGCAACAGCTCACTAAATACAATCTAAAGGCTGCCAGAATTGACTATATTTTTATCAGCCATTTACACGGCGACCACTACTTTGGCTTAATTGGCTTACTTTCCAGTTTGCATCTTAACGGGCGTGTTAAACCAATGCAAATTTTCGGGCCAAAACCATTACTGGAGATTTTAGAAATTCAGTTTAAATATTCTGATACGGTTCTTCGTTATCCAATTGAATTCTTTCCTACAGAAGCTGATGAATCGAGACAGATTTTTGAAAATCAGGATTTAACTGTCAAAACGATCATATTAAATCATCGCATTCCGACAACAGGATTCATATTTGAGCAGAAGCAAAGACAACGTAAGCTGATTAAAGAAAAGACGGATGAAATTCCTATGGCTTATTACACAGCATTGAAAAAAGGTTTAGATGTTGAATTGCCCGATGGAGAAGTTTTAAAGAGTGAAGATTATACTTCACCAGCTGATTTGCCCAGAAGCTATGCCTATTGTTCTGATACGATGTATGATGAGCGATATTTTCCAATTATAAATGGTTGCAATACACTTTACCACGAAGCTACTTTTATGCATGAGCTTGTAGATAGAGCGAATGAAACACATCACACAACAGCTTTACAAGCAGGAGAGGTAGCTAAAATCAACGCTGTTGAAAAGTTATTGATCGGTCACTTTTCATCCCGTTATAAAACCCTTCAAATGCTATTAGAGGAAACTCAATCTGTTTTTGAAAATACAGAACTAGCAGTAGAAGGAAGAACTTTTCAATTGTAAACCGAACGAATCTTATAAACCTTTTTGCAGCGATATCCTTTTAACTTTTTCTGTTAAAAGATTTAGTGTAAAGAAGGAACAGATTTTAATATTCGTACTGCAATTGCTTTTCCAAATATTTAGAATGGAAAAAGCCTTGCAATTATAAACCGCAAGGCTTCCATTTGTATGATTAATTTTTTACTTATCTTTTTTGTTGCCACCACCAAATACAGAGAAGTGAACGTAACGCTTAGGATTTGCTTTTAAATCTATCATCAACTCATCAAGATTTTTTGATGCATTATTTAGGTTTTGGTACATCTTATCATCATTTAACAATAAACCCAAACTTCCTTTGCCATCTTTAATACCTGTAATTACACTTTGCAAATCGGCGATAGCATTATTGGCGTTATCTAAGGTCTGCTTAAAATTAGCAGCGGCAAACTTATCGGTTACTGTATTAATGTTTGTTAAAATATCGCTAATTTTTTGATTGTTATTATTCAGGTTAGCCGTAATGCCTTCCACATTTTTAAATATGGCCTCAATACGAGCACTTTCCGAACCTACTAAACCATCTACTTTTTTCGATGTAGTTTCTAACGAAGCCAATGTTCCAGCGATGCTATTAAAACTTTTATCAACATTTTTTTGGAAGTTTGGATTAAGAATAGAATTTACACTGCTCAAAATAGAATCCATTTTGCCAATGATTAACTCTGCTTTCTTTTGAACCGGCTGAACTTGTTCCATTAAACCTTTTTCCACATTGGCATTAAGTGTGAAACCATCTTCAGCCATTTTTTTAGAGTTCCCTAACGACATTACAATCGCTTTGCTACCCAATAGATCGGTACCTTCTAATTTAGCTACACTATTCTCTGGAATATCATATTTGCTATTGATGCTTAGTGTGGCTAAGATAGTTCCACCTGGCTCTAACTGAAGTTTAGCCACGCGGCCGATTTGGTAACCATTTATAAGAACAGGTTTCGAAACCGTTAATCCATCAACTCTGGTGTATCTTGCAAATAAGGTTGTTTCGCTAGAAAAGATGGAATTACCTTTTAAAAAATTGTATCCTATAATGAGTAAAGCGATGGCAAATGCTGCTAAAATCCCTACTTTGGTTTCGTTTTTAATCTTCATGAGTGTTTTTTCTTTGACGGATACAAGTGGCAAAAGTAGTAATTATTACTTGTCCGAGGCGTAATTCTTTAATTTATAGTGCAAATTATGTTTGTTATTACATAATGCTTACACAGTGGTTTTTGTTTGATGAATAAATATTTAAAATGCTAGATTATTTAACTTCAACCGATTTTTTATAACTTTTAATAGCAGCTAATATCGAGTCGGCAATCTCAATCTGACCAGTTTCAGAATTGATATATTTTTCCTCTTCCTTATTAGATATAAAACCCACTTCTGTTAATACAGCTGGCATTCCGCACCGCTGAAGTACCAAAACGCCTTGCTCTTTCACTCCCCGGCTTGCTCTTTTATCTCTGCTGATGTAACTGGTCTGTATTAATTTTGCGAATTTAATGCTTTTATCCCGAAACGTGTTTTTTAATAATGATAAAAGAATAAATGTGCCTGGATCGTTTGGATCGTAACCATCATATTTACTTTTATAATTTTTCTCCAGTTTAATATCGGCATTTTCCCTGATTGCAGCGTCTTGTTCTTTTAATCTATGTGATCCGGCAACAAGTGTTTCAGCCCCTTTAATATGTTTGTTTCCAGGAGGCATGGAATTACAGTGGATAGATATAAAAAGATCTGCGTTGGCATCATTTGCGATTTCAGCCCTCTTATACAAATCAACATCAACATCTTTTGTGCGGGTATAAATTACTTTAACATCTGGCAACTCGGCTTTTATCCTTGCTCCCAATTTTAAGGCAACTTTTAATGCGATGGCTTTTTCTGTAGAAAAACTTCCGGAAGCACCCGGTTTTTTACCACCATGTCCGGGATCGATTACAATAGTTTTAATTTTATATCCCTGGGCAAAAGATTGGCTGGAGATAAAGAGAGTTGTTAAAAGAAGAAATGCAAGAAGTTTAATCTTCATTATTTTTGGGATGGATTGAATTAGAAGGATGTTTCTGCGATGCGTTTATAGTTTTTTATAGCTTTAATTATTCCATTAACAATTTCTGTTTGCCCTTCTACTGAGTTCATATAATCTTCCTCATCAGGATTACTCACAAAACCAATTTCAGTTAAAACTGCAGGCATGGAAGCTCTTGCCAAAACTGCTAAGCTTTTTTCCTGTACGCCACGGTTAATTCTGCCTGCACTGATATACTCTTGCTGTAGTAAGGAAGCAAATTTTAAACTTCTTTCTCTATTGGTTTGTTTCATCAAAGAAAGCATGATATCATTCTCTGGAGTATTAGCAATAAAACCTTCGTAGTTTTTCTGATAGTTATCTTCCAAAAACATCGAAGCATTTTCCCTTTTAATAACTTCATCTTGCTCCCCTAAACGTCCGGTACCGGATACGAAAGTTTCAGTACCACGAGTAGAAGTACTTTTAGAAACAACAGAACGGTAAATGGGAACTTTTCTGCCTTTAACCTTTTTATAATAATCTACAACTTTCGATACCCTTACCGGCATATCGTTTAAGTGAATGGAGATAAAAAGATCTGCTTTTGCATTGTTTGCGATATTTATTCTCTCGTATAAAGGAATAAAAACATCTGTTTGCCTGGTGTAAATAACTTTGATATCTTTTATGCTATCTTGAAGTGCTTTACCTAAGTTTAGCGCTGTTTTTAACGCTACATCTTTTTCTTTTGAATAAACGCCATGAGTAGCGCCATCCTTTCCTCCGTGACCGGCATCAATTACGATTGTTTTAATTTTATATTCTTGCGCAAAGGCTTGATTATCAATTGTATTGGTTAAGACAAAACAAATAATAAATGTTAAAATGGTTTTAAGATACATCAATGGTATATTTTTCACTAATTTTGAACGTTTTTGATTAAACATTTGTGCAAAAATAACATTCAAATACGAATTTGAAACTTCTTACTAGCTCTATTTTACTAATTTCTGTCATTTTATTAACACATGGTGTTGGTAAAGCTAACGCATTTTCTTCTTTTTCATTGCAACAAATCATTCAGCAAGACACTTCAAAAAGAGATACAACAAGGAAAGTGACTCCAAATAATGGTGGATTAGATCAAAAAGTAGAGTACCGGGCAGATTCGGTTCGCTTCAGTAAAAACAAAAGTATTGTTTACATGTTCGGAAACGCCAGGGTAAATTACGGCGATTTTGAACTTGATGCTGATTATATCCGTTACGATTCGCAAAACAAGCTCATTTTTGCCAGCGGACGAACAGATCCTAAAACAAACAGATATATTGGGAAACCTATTTTTAAGTCGGGTACAGACGGTTCTGCAATAGCCGATTCACTTTATTATAATTCTGAAACGACCAAAGCAAAAGTATACGGTGTGTTCTCCGAACAAGAGGGTGGTTATTTTTCTGGCGGACAAAGTAAAAAACAAATTGACGACGAGCTACACATTAAAAATGTGATGTACAGTACTTGTAATTTGCCTCACCCACATTTTGGCATTTTAATAACCAAAGGTATTGCTACAGAAAAGCAGATTATCAGTGGTCCAATGTATATGGTTTTTGAAGGTGTACCCACGCCAATCGGTTTACCTTTTGCATTTTTCCCTAAACCAAATAAACGAACTTCGGGGATTATTTTACCAAGCCCAGGCGAAGATGCCACACGTGGTTTCTTTCTACAAAATGGTGGTTATTACTTAGGATTAAATGATTACTGGGATGCTAAATTACTGGGAAGTATTTATACAAATGGTTCTTACGAAACCAATGTAACCAGTAATTATATTAAACGATATAAATTTAGTGGTAACATTGGTATAAGCTATAATAGCGTTAAAAATGGTTTGGAAGGAACTGAAGCTTTCGAAAACCCGAATAAAGATTTTAGCATCAGGTGGTCGCACTCTCAAAACGCTAATGCCAATCCTGGAACTACTTTTAGTGCCAGCGTTAATATTACCTCGAGCAGTTATTACACCAATAGCCCTGCAAATCTTAACTATGATTTGAATGCGATTGCAAACAATACCACCAACAGTAGTATTAGTTATTCCAAAACTTTTTCCAACAACATGAATTATTCGTTATCAATGACGAGTAATCAAACATTACGTACACGAGATGTATCCATCAGATTGCCAGATGCAACTTTTAATGTGCCTACTTTTAGTCCTTTTGATTCTAAAACACGTTTGGGCGAACAAAAATGGTATCAGAAAATTACTGTTGGATATGCTTTACAAGGTACAAACGCTATCGATACCAAGGATAGTTTACTGTTCCAAAATGATGGCTTAAAAAGGTTAAGATCTGGATTTAGCCATACCATTCCAATTAACATGTCGTTTACGGCATTGAAATATTTAAACTTCTCATTAGGAGGTAGTTATAATGAAGTTTGGAATTTTCAACACATACAAAAAAAGTTTACCACTTTCGATGACGGAACTTACACTGAAAGAATTGATACTTTAAGCGGCTTTAAAAGGGCTGGGAGTTATAGCCTTTCTACCAGTATGTCGACTAAAATTTACGGACAAAAGAAGTTTAAAAATTTAGGGAACATCATGGCCATGCGCCATGTAATAACGCCAAACGTTTCATTTAACTATTCACCAGATTTTACTAAAGCAGGCAGTGGGCCGTTTTTGGCTGCAGTATCTGAAAATGAGTTTGTTGATGCGCAACGAACAATTAAGAAACCTATTATTGATCAGTTTGGGAATCCATTAACGTATTCTATTTTTCAGGGGATGGCTTACCAAGGATCATTTCCAGGAAAGTCTGCTGCAATAGGTTTTGGTGTAGATAACACAGTCGAATTAAAAGTGAAATCCAGTAAAGACACTACTGGAACTGGCGAAAGAAAAATTCCGATTATTCAGGGCTTAAGTATTTCAGGTTCTTATAATTTTCTTGCTCCAAGAAATAAACTATCAACCTTGAGTTTTAATGGTCGATCTCAATTCACCGATAAATTAGGAATAAACTACAATGGTACGTTCGATCCTTATGATTTGGATGAAGCTACCGATCCTGTTACAGGGCAAAAAACATTTACAAGAAGCAACAATTTTACGCTCCGTAGAGGCGGGCGGTTGGCAAGGTTAACAAATATTGGTTTCTCATTTGATTATAGCTTAAATCCTGAGGCGTTAAAAAAGAAAAATGAGGCTAATGATAAGTTAAGTGAAACTGCTAAAGAAAAAGGTTTATCTCCACTGCAATCAGAGCAATTGGCAGCCATCAGTAGAGATCCCAATGCATTTGTCGATTTCAATATTCCATGGAATTTTTCATTCTCTTATAGTTTTCAATACAGCAATGATTTTGGCGTAAGTACAACAAGCAATACCTTAAATTTTAACGGAGATTTTAACCTGACCCCAAAATGGAAATTCACATTTAATTCAGGTTACGATTTTCAAAATAACGGATTAACGCCTATGAATATCGGTATCTACCGAGATTTACATTGTTGGGATATGAGTGTAAATTGGGTGCCTTATGGAGCGTATAAAAGTTATTCGGTAACACTAAAAGTTAAGGCATCAATTCTTCAGGATTTAAAATTGAGCAAAAGACAAGGTTTCTACAATACATACCAGTAAATTATGCTAGCTGAAATTATAACCATTGGCGATGAAATTCTAATAGGTCAAATTGTTGATACAAATTCCGCCTGGATGGCTAAACAATTAAATTTAATTGGCATTTCAGTGAAACAAATTACTTCGGTTTCTGATGATGAACAACATATTTTATCGGCCTTAGCGGATGCCGAAACCCGTGCTGATATTATTTTGATTACAGGAGGTTTAGGTCCGACAAAAGATGATATTACCAAAAAAACATTAGCGAAATACTTTAATATGGGTTTTCGAAATGATGCAGGTGCATTGGAAATGGTTCGTCAGATATTCGAAAAATTTAAACGCCCTTTATTGGATGTAAATATACAGCAGGCCGATGTTCCTGATGGTTGTGAAGTTATTGTAAATAGAAATGGAACTGCTCCCTGCATGTGGTTTGAACAGCATGATAAGATTTTTGTATCAATGCCAGGAGTTCCTTACGAAATGATGTATTTAATGGATGATGAAATTCTACCAAGGATTAAATCGAGATTTAAACTTCCATCAATCGTTCATAAAACCATTCTTACTGCAAACATCGGAGAATCATTTCTAGCCAAGGAGATTGAAGAGATCGAAGATAGTTTGCCTTCAAATGTTAAATTGGCGTATTTACCAAAATTAGGTCAGGTGCGGTTGCGCTTATCCGCCAAAGGCGAAAATGAGAGTTTATTAAGAGAAGAAGTGGAAGTTTATGCTCAACGGATTATCTTGAAAGTTAAAAAGTTTGTTGTAATTGATGAAGATATTCCATTAGAACAGGCTATTCTCAATCTCATGAAAGGAAAGGGTTTAACTTTATCTACGGCAGAAAGTTGCACGGGTGGCTATATTGCACACCTGATTACCCAACACCCTGGCTGTTCATCTGTATATTATGGAGGTGCAGTTGCTTATGCTTACGAGTTAAAAGAATCTATCTTAGGAGTAAAGGAAACTACGTTAAAAAAGTATGGTGCAGTAAGTGAAGAAACTGTTACTGAAATGGCCGAAGGTGCGATAAAACAATTTAAAACAGATTATTCTATTGCCGTTAGCGGAATTGCAGGACCAGATGGGGGCACAGAAGATAAACCTGTTGGAACAGTTTGGATTGCAATTTCATCGAAAAATAAAACTGTAGCTAAAGTGTTTAATTTCAGTAACAAACGTATTCAAAACATCGAACGTTCGGCTGCATCAGCTTTAATGATGTTATTAAATCTACTTAGAGAAGACCTACACAACGAATAAAAACTGTATTTTTGTCGCAATACCAATATATAATACTGTAATTTAATATGGCTCAATACGAACTATTGTTACCAAAAATGGGTGAGAGTGTTGCGGAAGCAACCGTAATTAAATGGGTAAAGCAAATTGGCGACTCTATCGATCTGGATGATACAATTTTGGAAATCGCAACTGATAAGGTTGATTCTGAAGTTCCATCTCCTGTTGCCGGTAAATTGGTAAAGCAATTATTTGCCGCAGATGAAGTTGCCCAGGTTGGTGATGTAATTGCAATTATCGAAACTGAAGGTGGAAATGATGTTAAAACTGAAGAAGTGGTTCAATCTGCTCCAGTTGTTAACGAAAAACCAGAAACCATTCCAGGTATAGAACAACTTTCTGAAGACAAAACAACTGCTGCTCAATCAGATTTTGCTACGTCAGAGCGTTTTTATTCGCCATTGGTAAAAAGTATCGCTTCACAGGAAAATATTTCAATTGAAGAACTTGATGCTATTAAAGGTTCAGGTGCTGATGGTCGCTTAAATAAAGATGATTTATTGAATTACATTTCGAGTAAAAACAGCGGACAAACAATTAATACGCCGCAAGAAAAAGCAGAAATTGTAGCGGACGTTAAATCAGCGCCAGTTCCTGCGCAAACTCCAACAGCAAATAAAACCTCTACAACATCAGTTTCTGGTGGTGATGAGATTATTGAAATGGATAGAATGCGTAAACTAATTGCCGACCACATGGTGATGAGTAAAACGACTTCTCCGCATGTAACTTCTTTTGTTGAGGCCGATGTAACGAATTTGGTTTTATGGCGCAATAAGGTAAAAAACAGCTTCGAAAAGCGTGAAAATGAAAAAATCACTTTTACACCGATTTTTGTTGAAGCTGTAGCAAAAGCTATTAAAGATTTCCCATTGATTAATGTTTCAGTTAATGGAACTCAAATCATCAAAAAACGCGATATAAATATTGGCATGGCCGCTGCTTTACCAAGCGGAAACCTCATTGTTCCTGTTATTAAAAATGCAGATCAGCTAAATTTAGTGGGATTAACGAAAGCAGTTAATGATTTAGCAGCAAGAGCAAGGATTTCTAAACTTAAGCCAGATGAAACACAAGGCGGAACTTTCACTTTAACAAATGTGGGTTCGTTTGGAAACGTGATGGGAACACCAATTATAAATCAACCACAAGTTGCTATTTTAGCAGTTGGAGCCATTAAAAAGAAGCCTGCAGTTTTAGAGACCGAACACGGTGATGTAATTGCTATTCGCCACATGATGTTCCTATCTTTATCTTACGATCACAGAGTTGTAGATGGTTCGTTAGGAGGGATGTTTGTTCGGAGAGTGGCTGATTATCTCGAAAACTGGGATTTTAACAGAGAAATTTAAATAATATAAGGAAGTCGAGTTTTAAAACTTGGCTTCTTTCATTTAAAACCAAATCACATCAATTCTGTTTTTTGACTAACGACTAACGACTAACGACTAACGACTAACGACTAACGACTAACGACTAAAATTATGGCAAAGTTTTCAGAATTAATAAATGGCGATAAACCTGTATTGGTAGATTTTTTTGCTGAATGGTGCGGTCCTTGTAAAATGATGAAGCCGATTTTGGAACAGTTGAAATCACAGGTTGGAGATTCAGTTTCAATCATAAAAGTGGATATCGATAAGAATCAAGCAGCTGCGTCAGCATATTCTGTGCAAAGTGTTCCAACATTGATGCTGTTTAAACAAGGTAAACAAGTTTGGCGTCAAAGTGGTGTGTTGCAGGCTTCACAGTTAAAGCAGATAATCGATTCTCATTCTTAATTAAACTTCTACTACTTTATTTGGCGTAACCGCAAATATTTGTTCATTGGTTTTTGGGTAGATATTGTATAATCCCGTAAATGTACTGAAGGCAGGTAAAACTGCATATTCTTTTCCAAAATAAAAGCAGGGAAATTTTAACCGTTGTTTCGCTTTACCTTTAATGGTTATACCTGGATGGATATGACCACTGATTGGATACAACTCTTCCTCCGTACATTTTGGTGCATCATGAATAAAGCAAAAAGGACCTAAACAAAAACTAGGCTCATGTATTTCAATCTGCATGGATGAATAATCTGCATTTGCCAATCTATCATGATTTCCTTTTACCAGCAAAAATGTTAATGCACTAAATTGCTTTTTCCATGCTGCAAATTCATCAATATCGGTGTTCAAACCATGATGAAACATATCGCCATTAATTAATAATGTTTTAGGATTGTATTTTTCAATTAATGCTCCCAATCTTTGCAAATCATTTTGTGCAATGCTTGATGGCACCTGAACACCTGCCGAACGAAAGTGTGCAGATTTACCTAAATGCAAATCGCTGATGGCTAAAAGTTGGTGTTGTGGTAAATATAAAGCCCTCTCTTTATCTAAAATCAGTTCTTCTCCGTGGCTCGTAATCGTCATTAATTATTATCTAATATAGTCCGTCATTGCGAGGCACGAAGCAATCTTATTAAGAGATTGCTTCGTGCCTCGCAATGACGAAAAAGTAAAAAGTTACTATTTAAACTTCTCCGATTCCGCTTTCATTCTTGCAATTCTCTGTTCCAACTCTTCCGAACTCATATTTTCCCTCAAACTATCAACCTTTATCGGAAACGATAAGGGTGTAAAACTTTTCGGATTGGTAATGATTACGGTACTATTTTGAATACGCTCCAATGCAGCGGCCAATCTTGGTTCTTCGAGCTGCTGATAAAATACTTCATCGTAAGCTTGGCGCAAAAGTAAATTATGTTTATCGTAATCACTAAAAACATTAAAAAATAAACCTGCAGATGACTGGAGATGTTTATTGGCAACATATTTCCCTGGATAACCCTGAAAAACCAAACCTGCTATACAGGCAATATCACGGAATTTTCTTCTTGCCATTTCAGTAGAATTAATACTCAGCGTAATATCTTCAGTAAGGTTTTTTGGAGAAAAAACTTCGTAAGCGATAGATTCATCCATTGGAATTTCAGTTTCACTCAATAGTTCAAAACCATAATCGTTCATTGCTATCGAAAAACTTATTGGTAAAAGCTTACTTAATCGGTATGCTACCAAAGCCGCCAAAACTTCGTGAACCAAACGTCCTTCAAATGGATAAGCGAAAAGATGAAAACCTTCTTTATTATTAATAAGTTCAATTAATAATTCATCGTTTCTTGGCACGTGAGAACGGTGTTGTTGTAATAAAAATAGAGGATAAACAGAATCCAGTTCTTCATCCTGATGGGTTTTATTTAGTGCCTCATTGTATTTTTTACGCAGAACGGAACCCAAGTTTGAAGATAATGGCAACCGACCACCATTCCAACTTGGCGAGATTGCATTTTTCTGTTTGCTCACCCGAACAATTACGGTCATATCTTTAACATGCACAAATTCAAGTACCCTGCCAGCCAGCCTAAAATTATCACCGGCTTTTAAGCGGGTAACGAAATATTCTTCAACCATTCCGATATAACCGCCAGAAAGGAATTTTACTTTTAGCATGGCATCACTCACAATGGTACCAATGTGTAAGCGATGCCGCATAGCCAGTTGCCGGCTTTTAACTTTCCACAATCCATCTTCATCTTTGGTAACCTTTTTAAATTCATTGTAGGCGCCCAAACTATCTCCACCAGATGTGATAAATTGCATTACCCAAGTCCATTCTTCGGGTAAAATCATTTTAAAAGCATGTGTATTTTTGATCTCCTCATAAATAACTTTATCATCAAAACCATCGCCAATGGCAAGCGTAACCAGATACTGAACCAATGTGTCGAAAACCATAATGAAAGGTTCTCTGCTTTCTATATTATTGGTTTTAGCGGCTTCTTTAATGGCAGCAGCTTCAACTAATTCCAAGGCATGTGTTGGCAAAAAGTATATTTTCGAAACCTCGCGAGGTGAATGTCCCGAGCGACCCGCACGCTGTAAAAATCTGGCCACTCCCTTTGGCGAACCAACCTGTACAACGGTATCTACAGGTTTAAAATCAACGCCTAAATCTAACGAAGAAGTGGCAATAACGGCTTTTAACTGACCAGTGTGCAATGCATCTTCAATCCAATTTCTAAGTTCGAAATCTATCGAACCATGGTGTATCGCAATTCTTCCTGCCAACTCAGGTTCGATATTTAATAAATGCTGATACCACATTTCCGATTGTCCTCGGGTATTAATAAAAATCAAAGTGGTTTTACTCTTCTCTATAATTGGAAGTAATTTGTAAGCCAGTTTCAATCCCAAATGCCCTGCCCAAGGCAAGGTTTCAATATCATCAGGAATGATGGATTTTATAATTATTTTCTTCTCTAAATCAGCTTTGATAATGATTCTTTTGGCCTCCTCATTGGGTTCCAGAACATCTAAAGCCTCTTCTATATTTCCAATGGTTGCCGAAATACCCCAAACTCTTAAAAACTGATTTTTCTCCAGTTTCTGCAACCCTTTTATCCGAGAAACAGCAAGTTCAACCAGTACGCCCCGTTTACTTCCTAAAAGCTCGTGCCACTCATCTGCAACAATACATTTCAGGTTTTTAAATAATGTTGATGACCCTTTTTGTGCCAATAATAAATGCAAACTTTCGGGTGTGATCAGCAAGATTTCTGGCATTGATTTTTTCTGCTGTACTTTCTCTGCTTGCGAAGTATCACCATTTCTTACGCCAACATGCCAATCCAATTCGAGTTCCAGTAAGGTTTCCCGCATGGCTCGGGCAATATCTTTCGCCAATGAGCGGAGTGGAGTAATCCAAATTAACTGCAAACGGTCTTTGGCTTTTTTGTTGCTTGCCTCTGATGCGTTTAAGGCTTCGATAGCAACAGCCAAAAATAAAGAGAACGTTTTTCCGAAACCAGTTGGTGCATTTACCAAACCACTGTATCCATTCAGGTAATTTTGCCAGGCGTCTTCCTGAAATTTAAACGGCTTGCGACCATTGGCTTTAAGCCATTGCTTAATTTTTTTGTAGCCTTTGGTTTTTGTTTGGTCCATGTATAATTGTAATTTCTATATTTTAAATTTGAAAAGCAATTTCAGTAATTCTTCGGCTGCATCAGTCCCGCCATTTGCTGCAATCTTTTTAAGCAGTATTTAGGTCATCAGGTGAATACTCACGCCATTATAGATATTAATCGGATGACTAATATTGCACCAAAAAAGTATTTCCGCGTCTGTCGGGTTTAAAATAGTAAGGTAAACCTAAGTAAAATAAACTTTTCAAATTAGTGCCTTACATTGTCGATGCAAGCAACTGCCGCAAATCTTCCAATGTATTAATTTCTGCTGCTTTTTTATCTTTTCTCCAACGTAAAATTCGTGGAAAACGGAGCGCTAAACCTGCTTTATGTCGTTTGCTTTCTGCTATACCTTCAAACGCAATTTCGAAAACAAGTTCTGGTTTAACCGTTCTTACAGGTCCGAATTTTTCGATGGCATTTTTAGTTACAAAAGAATTTACCTCTTTAATTTCTTTGTCGGTTAAGCCAGAATATGCTTTTGCAATTGTAACCAGGTTTTCGCCGTCGCGAACAGCAAAAGTATAATCGGTAAAAAAATTTGCCCTTCGGCCGCTACCTTTTTGAGCATAAATCATAACCGCATCTACTGTGTAAGGATTGATTTTCCATTTCCACCAATCGCCACGTTTACGGCCACTATGGTAATGAGAACTTAATTTTTTGAGCATAATGCCCTCACTATTGATAGAGCGTGAAGTTTGCCTTAACTCTGCCAGTTCTTCCCAGGTATTGCAATGTATTACTGGCGAAAGAATGACTGCACTTTCATCCAAGCCGCCAATTAATCGTTCTAATACTTTTCTTCTTTCGTTTAGGGGTTGCTCACGGAAATCGTTCTCCTCAAATTCTAAAATATCGTAAACAAAGAAACCAATAGGCGCATCTTCCAGCTGTTTTTTACTGATGGTTTTACGGTTTAAGCGTTGTTGCAAAGTACTGAAAGACAAAACCTGTTTATCTTGCACTGCTAGTATTTCGCCATCTATAACCACACCGTCAGGCAAAATATCAATTAAAAAATGAAGTTCGGGAAACTGTTCTGTTACCAATTCTTCGCCTCGGCTCCAAATAAACAATTCGCCGTTTCGCTTTACAATTTGTCCGCGAATGCCATCCCATTTCCATTCTGCCTGCCATTCAGAAATATCGCCCAGTTTTTCAGTTTCTTGTTCTAAAGCATAAGCCAGGCAAAAAGGATATGGCCAAGAATTATCAGTATTTACATGGAGGCCATTAATCAGTTCTGTAAATGTAATTTCATAAGGATTCCATTTACCCATAATGCTGTGCATAATTTGAGCGCTATCCAAACTGCTTTGCTTGGCCAAGGCATTTACCAACATTTTATTTGAAACCCCAATTCTAAAATTCCCAGAAATGAGTTTATTGAAAATAAAACGTTCTTGTGTTTCAAGTGTATTCCAGGCATTTAAAATGAAATTCTTTTTTGTTTCGTCATCTTTTCCCTCTAAATCGTGCAAGTTTTCAATCCATTTATGTAATTGAAAGTCAGATGTTTGTTCGGCAGGCGGCAGGAGTAAGGCTATGGTTTCGCTTAAATCGCCAACATTCGAGTAACTTTCAGAAAACAACCATTCTGGCGTTTGTGTAATTTCTATCGCCCAATATTTTAATAATGCCGATTTAATTGGTCGCCTTGGTTTTTTGCCTGTAAATAAAGCGATTACCCAAATTTTATCTTTGTCATCGGCATAGTTAAAATAATCAACCAATGCCGCGATTTTATCGTTGGTTTTATTGCTCAATTCGAGCTGTTGAATTAGCTTGGCAAATCGTTTCATACTGATTTTTGATTTTCGGTTTCAGTATTGGTATTTTCAGCATCAGCCAAATCAACTTTATTTTCCTCATCATCTTCTTGGCCGAACTTGGTCATTACTTCTTCTGATTCAATGCCTTCATCATTTAAAAACCGACTAAAAGCTGCTGTAAAGCCATGTGTAACGTAAACTTTTTCTGCGCCAGTTGTGGTAATGGCATCCATTAAACCAGTCCAATCGGCATGGTCGCTCAAGGCAAAACCAGCATCGGCACTTTGCCAGCGGCGGTGTGCACGAACCTGCATCCAACCAGAACAAATCCCAGTAACAGGGTGAGATAAATTTTTAATCCATCGGCTATCACGCATGGCTGGTGGCACAATTACAATTCCTTTTTGCAATTCATCTTTGGTAGTTTCGGGTGTAATTCGGATGGTTTCAGGCAAGTTGACACCTGCATTAATAATCACTTCATTTAAGTTTGCAATACTATTGTGAACGTAAATCGGAACGTTGCCTGCAAGATTTTTAATTAAGCGTTGTGCCTTACCCAAACTATAAGCAATCAATACACTTGTTTTCTGTTGTGGAATATTATCATTTACCCAATTTTTAATTTTATCAAAAACGATATCTTGCTTTTGCCATTTGTAAACAGGTAAACCAAAAGTGCTTTCCGAAACAAATGAATGGCATTTTACAGGTTCAAAAACATCGCTGATGCCATCATCTTCAGTTTTATAATCGCCTGATATTACGCAAATTTCTCCTTTATATTCTAACCTAACCTGTGCCGAACCAATGATATGGCCTGCTGGATAAAAGGAAATATTAACGCCGTTACGAACAATACTTTCGCCATAATTAAGCGTTTCTACATCTAAATCTTCGCTTATCCTTCTTTTTATTATCGGTTTTGTGAGCGTATGGCAGAGGTAATGCTTGTTGCCAAAACGCACATGGTCGCTATGGCCATGGGTGGTTACGGCATAATCTACAGGCCACCATGGGTCTACATAAAAATCGCCCTGCTTGCAATAGATGCCTCTTTTGGTAAATTCGATTAATGCCATGACTACTAAACAATAAATCTTGGCATAAGTTTTAAAGTAATATCGGCTAATTACCCGATAAATTGAAATATCGGCTAATTACCCGATAAATTGAAATATCGGCTAATTACCCGATAATTTTTGAAATGTAATTTATTAGTACGATATTGTATTATGATTTGCATTATAACAGGCGATATTGTAGGCTCAAGAAAGATAAAAGATAGTTGGTTGCTAAGCTTAAAAAATGCTTTAAAAGTAGTTTCAGGGCAAAACAGCAAATGGGAGATTTATCGCGGCGATAGTTTTCAGGTAGAGGTAGAATCCGAAGATGCAATTAAAACTGCTGCTTACTTAAAAGCCTGTATCAGAATAAATAAACCTGCCGATGTACGGATGGGGATTGGAATCGGAGATGTAAAAAGTAAGCGTAAAAAGCTTTCAGAATCGAGTGGAGATGCCTTTATTAACTCTGGAGCCGCTTTTGATAGCCTGAAACAAGCTAAAGTGAATTTAGCGCTCAAAACTGATTTTCCTGATTTTGATGAAGAAATTAATGTTTTAATAAAGTTATCTTTAATTGCAATGGATAGCTGGGGAATAGTGGCTGCAGAAATGGTTAAACTGGCATTAGAAAATGAAAATATATTGCAAAGTGAACTAGCGGCCATTTCCGGTAGAACGCAATCATCTGTAAGTGAAGCTTTAAAACGGGCTCATTATTCTGAATTGATGGAAATGGATAAGCTATACCGTAAAAAACTGAACCAAATACTTTCTAAATAATGGAAATCTTTTTAATCAAAATCATCATAGCTCATTTAATAGGAGATTTTTTTCTTCAACCTACTTCGTGGGTTAAGGATAAGGAAAGAAAGAAGTTAAAATCAGGCAAATTATACCTTCATGTTTTGGTTCATGTGGTTTTGATATTTGTGATTTTCTTAAGTTTTGATGTTTGGAAAGTAGCCTTATCAATTGGTGTATTGCACTTAATAATCGATGCGTTGAAATCGATATTTCAAACTAAGAAAAATGCCAGAATTTTGTTTTTTGTAGACCAAGCTTTTCACTTCAGCTCGATTATATTGGTTTGGCATATTTTCTACAAAGGTTATTTAGATATTAGTTTTATAAACGAAACGAAAACATGGATTTTAATATCAGGTGCTTTGTTTTTAACAATGCCAACCTCCATTATTATGAAAGTAATTATTGCAAAGTGGTTGCCTGAAAGTGATGATGAAAGTCCGAAATCGTTGCAAAATGCAGGAAAATACATTGGAATTTTAGAACGTGTATTAATTTTTGTTTTTATACTCACCAATCATTTTGAAGCTGTTGGGTTTTTGTTGGCAGCCAAATCAATTTTTCGTTTTGGCGATTTAAAAGAGGCGCACGACTTGAAATTAACAGAGTATGTATTGATTGGCACTTTGTTAAGTTTCGGAATTGCGATTGTAATTTCGTTAATGATTTTAGGTTTGGTTAAGTAAATTTATCTGTGGCTTTATGCTAAGCAAACTTTAATAGGAGCGCAGCAACTGCATTTTAAACCCGATTGAAATGATAATACTTTTTATGTTTTGAAAGTTACTAACTCTAATTAGCAAAGGCTTGTGGAGCGTTAGTAACTTTACATAAAAATATTAAAATGAAAAGCGGGGCTATCGAAACCGATTCCCCGCTGTAATTGCTTTTCAAATATTTTAAAAATTTATCTCGCTCCCGGAGGACAATTATCTTTCAAGAATTTAGTGTAAGTAAGTGATAAATGCTCGCTGGTTCCCTCACCTTCAGAAATACTGTGGGTGCGATTTGGATAGCTCATCAGCTGGAAAACCTTTTTGTTTTTAATCAATTCGTTAATTAACATTTCGGCATTTTGATAATGAACATTATCATCTCCGGTACCATGAATGTAAAGTAAATTTCCTTTCAGGTTTTTGACATAAGTAATTGGCGAACCCTTAACGTAAGCTTCTTTACTTGGAAAAGGAGTGCCCATATAACGTTCCTGATAGATGTTATCGTAAGTTAGTTGATTGCCTACTGCAGCAATTGAAATTCCTGTTTTATAAATCTCCGGGTATTGAAACATCAAGTTTAAAGTTGATGAACCACCGCCACTCCAGCCCCAAACAGCAACACGATCTTTATCCATAAATGAGTTTGTTGCCAATAATTTTTTCGCCGCCATTGCCTGGTCGCGGATATTAATTACACCAATGTTTTTGTAAATACCTTTACGCCAGGCAGCACCTTTTGGAACAGGAGCACCACGATTATCCATCGAAATATAGATGTATCCATCTTTAGCCATATCGCCTGCGTATAAAAAGTTTCTGCCGGCTCCATAAGTATCAGAAGCTGTTGGAGAGGCCGGCTCGCCATATACATAAAATACAACAGGATATTTTTTATCTGGATTAAAATTATCTGGTTTTTTCATCCAACCATCTAATTCCACACCATCTTCAGTAGTTACTTTAAAAAACTCAACTTTGTTTTTGGGCGCTTCTTGCTTTGATAGTTGTGTGGTAATGCTGCCATCCATTGTGAAAGGATTACCCGTAGTAAAGTTCATCCATTCGGTAACTGGTCTTACGGTTGAACTGTTATAAGAGTGGCGGGCAAATGCTGCATTCGGTGAAATATCGTAACTATGCGTACCCGGAAGCAGGATGGATGGCGTAACTTGCTCCAATTTGCCTTTTCCATCTAATTTGGTTTTGTATAAATAACGTTGTGTTGCATTAGTTGGCGATGCAATAAAATATAAGTAATTACTTTTATCATCGATTAATTTTACATCAACCACATCATAATTTCCCTTGGTTACCAAAGTTTCCTTTTTGCCATCGCGACTGATTCTATACAAATGATTCCAACCATCTTTATCAGATGTGATGGTAAATTCTTTATTATCATTTAACCATTTCCATTCGTCTTGGGCATCAATCCAGGCTTTAGCTTTTTCGGTATAAATTGCTTTTGCAGTTCCACTGGCAGCATCACAAATGAAAACAATACTTTCATTTTGTTCACGATTTAATTGCTGTAAAATAACTTCGTTGCTATTTGGTACCCATTGCATACGAGGGATGTAATGTTGGATATTATCGCCAGGAACATTTAACCAATTGGTTTTCGCAGTTGCGACATCAACCACACCAACTTTGCAGGCCGATGGATTTTCGCCAACTTTTGGATATTCGACAGGAATGGTATAAGGATAAATGGAATCGGTATTATTTATCATCAGGAAATTCTTGATTTTGGTTGCATCAATTTGCCAGTAAGCAATTGATTTTCCATCAGGACTCCATCTAAAACCATCTCTACAATCGAACTCTTCCTCATACACCCAATCAAAAGTTCCGTTAATCATTCGATCGGTTCCGTTTGTAGTTAAAGCTTTGGAGCCAGTACCGTCGATATTTTCAACGTATAAATTGTGTTTACTTACATAAGCAACCTTTGTTCCATCGGGAGATAATTTAGCAAACATTAATGACGATGCAGGTTTGTCTTTTCCAATTTGATTGATTTTGTTAGCAGTTAAATCAACCACCCAGTAATCGCCACGTGTATCGTAACGCCAAACTTTTTTGCTGTTGGTATAAATTAGTGCTTTAGTTCCATCGGCAGATAATTGAAAACTACGAACTGCAATGGGTGCATCTTTGCCCGAAGGAGTTAGGAGTGCTCTGGTTATAATTGTTTTTTTATCATTTTTAGGAAGCGTAACCGAAACGATTTCCCCACTGGTAATCTGATAATAGGAGTTACCATCCTTTGCCCAGTTTATGCCTTGAGCCTTTGCATCAACAAGCGAGCAGATGGCTATGCAGGCAATTGATAATTTGATCAATAAATTTTTTATCATAGAAAATTAGTCATAAAAAAAGCTTTTTAACTTTTGGGCTAATTTAAATAAAAGCCGGCAGTTAAAAAGCCTTTGATTGTAAGTTATAAGTTAGCTATTCGCCACCACCTTGCATCTTCATCAATTCATCCATCGTTACAACTTCGTAACCTGCAGGAACTTCTTTAGAAATTGCACCAACTTTACCTTCAGCTATTGATTTTAAAGTTGTTGTAGTTTCAATACCACGTTGAACCATTGTATATTTTACTGGAAATGCGCCTAAACCTGGAAAATAATTTTGAGCACCTACATTTGGAAGTTCGATATCTTTAGTTGCCCATAATACGTGAGCACCACCTTTATCATCTTTAAATGTATATTTTTCAGCATTGTAGCCAGCTACGGTTTGTTTTTCGCCAGTGGCCTTGAAATCAGAAAATTTAGCGATGGCTCCCATTGCTTTTTCAACATCTTCTTTTGATTGTTTTACGGCAAATTGTTTCTGTGCAATAGGCACATCAATTAATAATAAACCAGTTTTTTCATTGTTATCAGATACGATACCAATTAAAGCAGGACCTTGCTCCATTTCGATTTTTGTTAACCCATTATTGAATTTAACTTTCAATTCTGCAGGTGGCTCCTGACCGCCCATTGCAGATTTCTGTTCGTCGGTTAATTTATATTCTAAGCCGTAAGTAAGCGTACCTTCAGCAATTTTCTTTTGCGCATGAGCGATTATTGCACCGCTAACTAAGATTAAAGCGACAACGCTAGTTTTGATTGATTTTAACATGTTTTTATTTAAGTTTAGTTGTTTACCAGTTAATTTTTTCCTTGTTTAAAAATGCTGAAATACCTTTTTTAAAATCTTCGCTTTCTCTAACCCTAGCATTTATTTGTACTGCAAACTCAAGGCTTTTTTCAAGAAGCGGATTTGTAGTTTGGTTAATCAGTTGTTTCGTAATCATTAACGAATTTCCTGAACTTTCATTACACAAACTTAAAGCAAATTCTTTAACTGTTTGATGAATTTCTGATGAATTTGTTACAAAATTTATCAACTTATATTCAAGCGCTTTTTCTGCTGAGAAAGTTTTACCTGTTAATAAAATCTCTTTGGCAATGGTTTCGTTTACTTTTTGCTTTAAAAAACAGGATACAATAGCAGGAACGAAGCCAATTTTAACTTCAGTATAACCAAAATTACTTTCGGGAGTGGCAAAAACAATATCGCAAATTGTAGCTAAACCACAGCCCCCGGCAATAGCATGACCTTCAACCTGGGCAATAACAATTTTTGGTAAGTAGTAAATTGTAGTGAAAAGTTTTTTAAGATTATTAGAATCGGCAACATTTTCTTCAAAGGTATTATTTTGTAATTGTTGAAGATACTCCAAATCAGCACCCGCACTAAATGAACCACCGTTGGCTTTAAGTAAAATAACTTTAGCCCTGTCATCTTCTGATGCTCGAATAAAAGTTTCTGTTAATTCTGCAATTAACTGTGGATTTAATGCATTACGTTTTTCAGGTCTATTGATGGTTATTGTGGCAACTCTTTCTTCCACACTATACAAAACCAAGTTTTCCATATTATTGGGTTAGGTAAACCAAATATGCACGATTTTTCTTTAAAACATGTGGTTCAATTTTATTATTCTCTGCAAAAGTTTTAAACGCTGCAATTTTATAATCTTTGTTAGTTGCATCAATAATTACATTTCTACATTTTAATTCTTTTGGAAGACTTTCAATTTTGAACTTACTGTTTCCTGTTAACCAAATGCTAGCAAACGTTCCTGATACAGCTAAATTTTTATAGTTCATATTTTAATCAATTAACAGGATATTATAATTATTGAACGCGATTTGAATAGCTTTTTTAACAAAATGGTGCAAAACAGTATCCTGTTTTAAACTTATAAAATTGATGTTACCAATTTGAGATTGCTCCAAAGCAGGTTCTATAAAAAACTGATAATTTCTATCATCTTTCGATAAATCGGTTAACAATATCGCCTCATGTCCGGTAATAAAAGCTGCTGCATAATTTTTTCTTAAAGTGAAAAAAATAATTTTCTTTTGATGTACAGCGTTCCAATCATCATAAGTTATAATAGAGGTATATCCAATATATGTTAAAAGCGAAGCAAAGAGGAATTTCTTGTTGAGTTTTGCCAATGCGTAAACAAAGAAACCCAGGGCCAAACTCAATAGAATGATTTCAGTTAAATTAATCCAAACTGAAGAAAATGTTGAATATGGTAAATCAGCAATCCATTTTAAAACCAAATTTGTAGTAACAATTATCCATTCGAAAATTGGAAACATAATATCCAGAAATGGCGCTAACACCGCGATTCCTAAAATCATAATCAATAAAAGTGGAATAGAGATGAACAAATTTCCTAATAAAAAATACACAGGAAATTGATGGAAATAATAAATACAAAGGAGAACCGTAACTAATTGAGCCGATAAAGAAATCGCAACCAATTCCCAAACTTTGTTTAGCCATTTGTTTTTAACGTAAATCCATTTGTAAATCTTTGGTTGGAGATAAATTAATCCAAAAACAGAGATGTATGAAAGTTGAAAACCAACATCCCAAATTAAAAATGGGTTGTAAATTAGTTGGCAAAATGCAGCGAAAGCTAAAGTATTGTAGCTGTTTTTATTTCGGGCAAAAGTTTTGGCCGTAATGAAAATGCTAATCATAATCGCTGCCCGAACGACAGATGGCGATAGACCTGTAATTAATGAATAGCTCCATATTAGGCTACAGATTAAAATAAATTTAAATATTTTAAGGAATCGTTTTCGATCTAGAAAAGTAAGGCAAACATCTAATACAAAGAAAATTATCGCCACATGGCTACCAGAAACGGATAGCGCATGTATGGTTCCTGTTTTGGAATAGGCAGCCAAAGTTTCTTTACTTAAATCGGCACGGTAACCTAAAATGAGTGTAGAAGCTACAGCAAAAGCTTCATCGTTTTTAATGTGCTTTCGATATTTCGCAACCTGTTTTTCTCTTAAATCTAAAGCGAATTTAATAATCAGATTTCCAATATTTCGATTGGTTTTAAGCAAATGATTTTGGTTAATAAACGTTTGCTCATAAACATTTTTGCTGGCCAACCAGTGCTTAAAATCATAGGATGGATGCTATCTACTTTCAAAGCCAGCAATAATTGTCCGCTTAAATTAATTTGTTTTGAGTTTTCATAACCTGAAACCACTCTTGCATTAAACCTTAAAATATCGTTGGTTTGTTCAGGTTCATCATTAACCCAGATTTTTAAATAAGTGTAATTCTTTTTTGCGAAATAATCAGATTTGAGTTTTTCGTTATTTAAAAGGCAAAGTAACCCGCCGAAAACGAAAAAAAATGTGAATATCAAACCGCCTGTTATACCTTTAAATTGGTAAGCTTTAAATTTTTTATATGTGATATTGATAATTAAAATGGAAAGAAAAATTAGTGCTGATGCCGTTAACAAAATCAATATATTATTTTCTGTAGGAAAGTAATAGAATACTCCAATTCCAATTAAGAGGGGAAGTAAAATCCTGGCGAAAATATATTCTGCTTTAAACATATCTTAAAATTGATACCTCAACTGTATTTTTACTTCTGATTTTTTATTACCCTGTATTTCATCGAGATAGGTTCCAACAGTTTCTACATCTTTGTAAATGAACATGGCATATCTGGCCCAAACATTAAGTTTTTTTGCCAGGTTGTATTTCAAGTTTAAATAAGTTCTGAAACCCTTGCCACTATACATTCCGAATGCAAAACTGTACAGTACATCATCTTCATAGGCGTAAATTCTGCTATTGTAACTAGGTGTATCGAAATAAGCAATTCGCAGATTTCCAGTGATTTTGGAAAACATTGGAGAGTAATCTATATCCTGATAAATCAAGTAACCGAATTCTCGATTTGCACCGCCTTTTTTATATTGAGAAATTTCTCCGCGATTTTGAAAGCTCCATTTTTTATTAAGTTGCCAACTTACTTCAATTCGATAACCCTCTTTCTTAACATTATCTAAAAAGTTAATTGGAACATCTAAATCTGTATTTTGCTGTTTGTTTTCGGTTTTGAAACGGGCTAAAACTCTAAACGTCTTGCTCGGACTGTAAACTGCCTGGCTTAAAATTTCATGTCCTTTTGATGGGGCATCAACTCGGTATTTTAACCATGGGAACTGGAAGTAATCGCCATAGATGGAAAATGCCCATCGTTTATTAGGCGTGATGTTTAAACCGGCATATAATCCTTTTTCATTAATCGCTTCGCTTGCCTCGGCCAAAGCCTGATTAAAAAAGTTGTGATAATCTTTTGCGTAGTTGCGGTGAGTTATAGCTGCTGAAACCGTTGGAGATAAACTGATTAAGGCACCGTTAACATAACTAAGGCCACTATTTAAACTTTTCCCTACCTCACCAAAGAAATAAATATTTTTATAGGTGTAATTATAATAAGCACCAAGATTTGTCAATGAATTTCCTGTAAAACTGAACCTATCGTAAACGGCAGTTTGAGTAATGAAACTGTTTCCATATTTACTTTGATAGGCAATGGCACCAAGACCCAATTCGTTTTTGGTATATTGAAGAACAGCTCCGTAAATTTGCTAGCTTAAGGAATTTTTATTTTCAATTTCAGTTGGTGTTCTGTGGTAACCGCTTTGTTTAATGGTGGCCTGAACCAGATTGCCATCGAAATCTACATCCTGACTGGCATCAAGATTTCTAAAAGAAACGAAAGGAGTGATGTCTATATTTTTATAAAGATTAATTGTTGCTGATGCGCCTCTTAAAAATGAATATTCATTTGCAGAAGTGTAAGGTCTCAAACCCAAATCTTTCTTTGCAACACTGGTTACATCTGGTCCTTTGCCAAAAGCAAAACCTGACCACATGGTTAAGCCTTGTCCAAACTGCAAAGTATAATCGCCAACTACTAGCTTTTTAATACGACCTAATTTAAAAAGCGCAATATTTCCTGAATAAAAATCAAATGGTTTGCCAATAAATTTTTCTCCAGCATCTTTATCTAGTGTAATAGCCGCTGAAACAATTGTTCCGTAATGATAGCGGTAACGGGTTTGAAATCTTTCTGGAGATCCTAAATACCTATTTCCAGGCAAATCGGTAAAGCCTTTTTGCTTTTGCAAAGTTTGAGCAAAACGCATTACTAGATCGTTTTCGCCCAAATTAATCATATTTCTGAATGTGAGCTTTTCGTATTCAGTTGTTGCTTTTAAAGTAACAAAAGGCAATAGGCTTTGTACGGTATTTACATCAAAACCATCAATGCTTTGAAGTTCCAAAACATCAGCAAAATTTCCATTTTCTTTAATGTATGAAAAGAAATTACTGATTTGCAGCGGCGATAAAAATACCAGGGTTTTCAATTCTTCTGGTGATGTTTTATACAGGTTTATTGGATGTTTTCTATATCTAGTCAATACATCAATCAACTCTGTCATATCGTAATCGTCAGGAAGATTTTCGGCTACACTTTCCAAAATATCACGTACATCAATTTCCTGTTCGGCGACTTGAGCGTTTGCAATGAAACCCATCACTACAAATGCGAATGTTATTTACCTAAAACGCATAACCGATTGCAATTTGAGGCGCATAACCTAGATTGGCATCGTAAGTAGTTGCCATATCCAATAAGAATTTTTTATAATTTAAGCCAAAACCAGCATATTGTTTAAACGGCTTAGCACTTAAGCCGCCGCGTAAACTCAGTAAATCGATAATTTTATAATCAATGCCCAGGCTCACATCGATAGATTGATTAAGTGTTTTACTAATTGATGTGGCTATTAAAACTTTATCGGATGCTAAATAACTGGCCCCAATATTAAATGAAGTCGGAATTTCCATTAATACATCTTTATTGGAAAACTCTTGTTTCGATGGATTACTTACAAATGCACCAAAAGTAAATTCTTTATCGAGTTGATAAAGTGCACCAACATCTATAGAAAAACCTGCTGATGAACCATAGTTAGTAATTTTGAGTTGGTGGTAATTTCCATTTAGAGCGATGGATAATTTATTGCCAAACTTCTTGGCATAGGCAAAACCAATTTTGCTTTCGTTGTATTCTGCAAGGCCATATCGCTGAAAACTGGCACCAACAAAATTATTTTTAAATGGAACAACAGCAACTAAGGCTTGGGTACTAATCGCATTGCTAAAAAGGTGTTTGATATAATTTAAGGAAACAGTTGGTTTCTCAAGCGAGCTAATGCCTGATGGATTTGCCTGTAGAGACCATACATCGGTAATGGCCGCACCATTGTTGCCCATAGCAGTAAGCCTCGGGCCCAAACTGTTTTGAGCAAATAAATAAAAAGGAGTAAGGGAGATTAACAATACATTCCATATCTTCATTTGAGGGCGTTAAACCAGTAAATAAATAATAGGGAGTATTGTGTTTGGTTATCCTAATTTAGTGAAATTAAATCAGAATCGATAATTATTATTATTCCACAATTTATTTTTAATTCTGAAGATGTATGGCATCTCATAAATTAAAAAACCTCGATGTTATAAACAATCGAGGTTTCTTTATTAATTAAAACTAAAATTATTTTTTAGCTTGTTGTTGCTGACGCATGTAATCATCTAAACGCTGTTGGAATTTAGATTTTTTCTTTTTTTCATCAGCTGGTCTAGCTTTATTTTGTTGAATCAAAGCATGAATCTTATCATCATCCACCATTTTACGGATTAAGAACTGCTGTCCGAAAGTCATTAAGTTGGCTAAGAAATAGTAATAATTCAAACCAGCCGGATAACTGTTCAAAACACCTAAGAAAATAATTGGCATGATATAACCGATGTATTTCATTTGGCCAGTTGCTCCAGAAACCTGATTGTTAAAGTAAGTCATGATTAAGGTAGAAACCGTCATCAAAACACACATTAAACTTAAGTGATCGCCAATAAATGGAACTTTAAATCCAAATTTAATAAACTCATCATAAGTTGATAAATCTTTCATCCATAAGAAACTTTCTCCACGCAATTCGAAAAGGTTAGGGAAGAAGAAGAAGAAAGCCATCACCAGTGGTAATTGTAAAACCATTGGTAAACATCCACCAAGAGGATTTACACCAGCTTTTTTATAAAGTTTCAAATATTCCTGTTGCACCAAGGTTGGGTTGTCTTCGCCAACCTTTGCTTTGATTTCATCCATCTCAGGCTTTAAAACCCTCATTTTAGCCATAGATAAATATGACTTATATGTTAACGGAGAAAGCGCAACTTTTAATAAAATCGTTAAAACAAGAATGATTAAACCGAAGTTCCAGCCGAAATTGTTTAAGAAATTAAATACAGGTAATACGATGAAACGGTTAATGTATTTTAATGGCCAGTACCCTAAATCTACTTGCTTCTCTAAATCGTAACCTTGATCTTTTAAAGCAGAGAATTTGTTTGTGCCGAAGTAAAATTCCATGCTATATCCCTGGTTTGCAAGATGCGCATAAGGCAATTGCATATTGGCATCATAAAACTTTACCTGACCAGGAGCTGTAGGAATTTTAACTTCTAAACTTCCTTTTTCAAATCCTTCCTTCGCAATTAAAGTTGCCGAGAAAAAGTGTTGCTTAAAAGAAAACCACTGTATTTTGCCTTTACCTAATTCTTCTTTTTCATCTTTGGATACACTTAAATGATCTACATCACCATCCACATATTTGTAATACGGTGCAGAATAGCGATGCTCACTTTCTAAAGATTTCTCTTGTTGTAATAAAATGGTCTGCCAGTTTAAAGCAATGTTGTTACCAGCAATTACTTGTTGCAAACCAACTAAATTGATGTTAAAACCAACTTTATTGCTTGCTGCCTTTAAATCATAAACATATTCTACGTAAGCATTTGCGCCATAGTTTGCACGCATGGTAACTGTATTTCCAGTTTTAGTAGGCGTGAAGTATAAATCGTTGGTATTAACTACTTTACCTGCTGCATTTAATGTTAAACCAAATTTGTTAGCATTACCATCAAATAAAATTAATGGTTTACCAGCATAAGTTTTCTGACCCTTAACCTCAACAGAAGAAATTCTACCACCTTTATTACTCAACTTAATTAATAAGTTTTCGTTTTCTAAAACGGTACTTGATTCAGTTCCATTAATTGCAGATCCGAACGGACCTTTTAGTGCAAGTGAATCTACCTGTGGAGTAGCAACTACAGCAGCAGTGTCTTTTTGAACTGGTTTAATTCCAGCTTTCTGTAAGGAGTCGGCTCTTTTTATGGAGTCGATTCTGGCATTTTCTTTTTTTATTTCAGCGTCTTTTGGCCCAAAAAAGTAGAATGATCCTGCCAAGATGATCATAATCAGGAATAATCCTGTAAAGGTATTTCTATCCATTATATTTGTTTGTACTGCTTTTAATTCGTTTTCTTTTTCGCAAACTCCATCGCAGCGGCGACAAATTTAACAAAAAGTGGGTGAGGATTTGCAACTGTTGATTTTAATTCTGGGTGAAATTGTCCGCCCACGAAAAAAGGATGGTTTTTAAGCTCAACAATTTCGACTAAATTAGTTTGCGGATTAATTCCAGAAGCAATCATTCCAGCCGCTTCATATTGTTTTAAATAATCGTTATTGAATTCGTAACGGTGACGATGACGCTCATTGATGTGCGCTTTACCGTAAATAGAAAATGCCTTTGTTCCTTTTTTAATATCGCAAGGATATGAGCCCAATCTCATCGTGCCACCCATGTTTACAATATTTTTCTGTTCTTCCATCATGTTGATCACAGGATTTTTAGAATCAGCTTCAATTTCAGTTGTGTGTGCATCTTTCAAGCCTAAAACATTACGTCCGAATTCGATAACCGCACATTGCATACCTAAACAGATTCCGAAGAAAGGAATATTATTTTCGCGAACATATTTAATCGTATCAATTTTTCCTTCAATACCACGACTACCAAAACCTGGAGCCACTAAAACCCCATGCAAATGACCCAATTTTTCTTTTACATTGTCAGGGAAAATACCTTCCGAATGGATATATTCAACACGAACTTTACATTCATTTTTTGAACCTGCATGCACAAATGATTCAATAATCGATTTATAAGCATCAGGTAATTCTACATATTTACCAACCAAGCCAATAGTTACATCAGCAGTAGGGTTTTTTAAATGTCCTAAAAACTCTTTCCAGCTTTCCATATCTGGTTCGTTTTTAGTTGGTAATTTCAATTTCGCTAACACTGTTTTATCCAACTGCTCTTTCATCATCAACAAAGGCACATCATAAATGGTAGATGCATCCATCGATTCGACTACGGCGTTGATGTTAACGTTACAAAAAAGTGCAATTTTTTTTCTAATCTCAGCAGAAATATGATGTTCAGTACGGCAAACTAAAATATCTGGCTGAATACCATATTCCAATAATGCCTTAACAGAGTGTTGAGTTGGTTTTGTTTTTAATTCACCTGCAGCCGCCAAATAAGGTACTAAAGTTAAGTGGATCACAATTGCATTCGAACTGCCTTCTTCCCATTTAAACTGGCGAACGGCTTCAATAAAAGGTAAAGATTCAATATCTCCAACGGTTCCGCCCAATTCTGTAATTACGATATCATACTCGCCACTTTCGCCTAAAATGCGCATGTTGCGTTTAATCTCGTCAGTAATGTGCGGAACAACCTGTACGGTTTTACCTAAATATTCGCCTTTACGTTCTTTATTAATTACGTTCTGGTAAATACGACCTGTAGTAATGTTATTTGCTTGCGAAGTTGGAACGTTTAAGAAACGCTCATAGTGACCAAGATCCAAATCGGTTTCGGCACCATCTTCAGTAACAAAACATTCGCCATGCTCATAAGGATTCAGTGTTCCTGGATCGATATTAATGTACGGATCGAATTTTTGAATGGTTACACGGTAGCCACGTGCCTGTAAAAGTTTAGCTAAAGATGCGGAAATGATGCCCTTACCCAATGAGGAAGTAACACCGCCCGTAACAAAAATATACTTAGTCATGTTTGTGATTTTTTGCGGCAAATGGTAAATATTGCCGCTTTTTGTACGGGATACAAAGGTAAGAAAATTCCTCGTTTCTGCTGATTTAAAATTTAGATATTTTAAATATGATAATGTAATGTTTATCAGAAAATTAACCAGAAAAGAACTGAAATTATTGAGATTTTGGAAAGCCAAACCTGTGTTTATAATTAATGTCAGTCCTGTTTTTCGCTATATCTTTTTTGCTTTCTGCAGTGGTAATTAATGGTAGCGCAACAAAAAAGGATACCGCTGCAACCAGGTTTAATTAACAATTTCTGTGCGCTCATCTTCCGTTGTCACATCACTAAAATGTTTTGAATTCATTATCCTTTCCAATTTATTAAGCCGTCTTTTATTTTCTTGCTGCAATAATGATGGATATAAATTCATCAGCATATTCACAATCATCATAACTAAAGCCAAAATATATTTCTCTTTAAAAACCATAACCAATGCAAAAATAACCACTGCAGCAAATGCAATCAGATGATTTACTTCAGCAAGGGTCATCTCGTAGCGTAAAACCCTCAACTCATTTTGATCAATTTTACTTTTCATTCTAAGTTTTGGATTAAAAAACTTAAAGAACGTATTTTTTATAATCCATTTAATTACTCCAATACCCATTAATTTGTTAAGCTTTTTGGTCTTCACAAAATTAAGATTTGTTAATTTTTCTTTGTAGAAAGGTGTTTTTATCAGGAAGGCATTAATAATCATCCCAATAATCCAGGAGAGAAAAGTAATAGATAAACTGAAAGTAATTTGTTTTATCACAAGTTATCAATTATTATAAGCAACGCATTACACCAAAACTTGTTAGTTTATTAGTCTTGTCGTAAGAATATGTTTTAGTCGAACCATCTTTAGCAACGAATGTGACGGATTTAAAATTTAGTGCTCCGGTTCCATCTTTCCCTATAAAAGTTTGCTTGTTTTTTTCTCTAATTATTTCATTTTGAAGTTCCAGTTTTCGAGGATTTAGTTTATAAGATTTGAAGCCGGAAAAGATTAAATCGGAGTCAGTTTTATAACTGTAAATCATTTCACTTTCTACTTGTCCTTCGCGAATTATACGGCCAAATTTATCGTATATGTAAGTAATATCTGAAATGATGGATTGATCTGATCTTTTAGAAAACCTACGAACACATTGCATTTGGTCATTCAGGAAAAAAGTTTCAAGTGAGTACGGCCTTGTACCACTAAAGCTAACCGTATGGTATTTGTCTTTTTCGTAAATAAAAACAGTAGAATCAGTTGAATTTTCGTCGCCACTGATAATTTTTTTGATTAAGCTATTATGATCTCGAACATATTTTGAATAGCCATTGGCTTTGCCATTTAACGTATTTTCCAATGAAAGCATTTCGTTTTTATCACTGTAAAGATAGTTTCCGCCATATGGCGATTTTGTAGTCATTAAACTATCGCTAAACATTTCAAAAACTCTTTTTGTACACGTCATTTTCGGACTGCCATCATTGTTAGCTTTGCTGTAATGAACTGAATTAGAATTTTTTATTAATTTTTGAGCATAGAATTCATTTGGTGCGAATTTTATCTTAAGTACAGCTTGCATGTCTAACTGTGCATTTTTTTGATTACGCTCATCTAGTGTTTTAGGAACCAGGTAATCGGCATTGCCTATGTTCAAATAAGTTTTGATCGTTTTTAAATACTGATCAGGATTACTCACTAAAACCGGTTGTTCTTTACCATTTGAAAGAATCATCCCGAACGTTTTTTTAACATTTGGCCGATAGAAAATATATTTACCGTTTACATTGGTGTATTCTACAATATTCTCTTTCCCAATATTGAATATCGGAAAACTGGTGTATACCGAGCCGAAGTAAGTATTAACTTCCTTGCTTTTTTGCATGTGATTTTTAAAACCTTGGCTTTCGTCATCGATTCCAAAAAACACGACGCTAGGAGAAGATTCAGTAAAGCCAACTGCTGCCTTTTCGCCTGACGGCTTTGCCTTTATGAAAATGCTTTGGGAATAAGAAACTATTGAAATTGAAGCACAAAAAAATAATAAAATCACTCTTTTCATAACAGATAAATTAATCTTTAGTAAAAGGGATGTCTGAAATAAATAGGGATTTAGCAGCAGTTATAATAAATTTTTACCTTTTGCTCTTTTTCGCTCCAGGCGATGTAAAGATTGTTTTCTTTGCCCAAACGATATTTAAAGCCATTTAAACCCGATTTTTTAAGCTCTTCATAAAGTGCCTTATCCGGAACATAATTATCTGCTTTATCTTCAGGCATCACCGCTGGTTCAAGAAAATTATCATCAGCAAAAAAATCATCAGCTATGGTTTTCAAAAATACAATCTGTGCCTTTTCTTTTGATAAATCTAAGTTTGGATCGGTACTACCTAACAGATCAGTGCCTTTGAGCTTGGCGTTATAGATTTCTTTGCCTGCAAAATTTTTAATTGTAAAAGTTAAGACCATTTCTTCGGGCTTTCTACCAACCAACTCAATTTTAAAAGTATCTAGTTTATTAAGATCAGAAAACGACTTCGCAATACTTTGATTTACATTTTTAAATTCAATAGAATTGTCTTTTTCTTTTTTATCTGTTTGACAAGATAGAAATAATGTGATGATAGTTAAGAGGAGCAATAATTTTCGCATTTTCGAAAATACAAATTTAAACTTTCTATCAAATATTTAAATCAAAAATTAAAAACGATAACCCACAGATAGCCAAAGCTGAAAATCCAAATATCCCTTTGGAGCATCCCTTCCCTCGAATGTTTTCATATTGAAATACTTGCCATAACCTATTCCAGTGGTAGTTTCTAGCAAAAACCTTTTAGATGGAAGATATAAAAAACCTAAATTAATACCTGAACGGATGGAGTTTGCTTTGAAATTTCTATTATTTCCGAAGGATAAAAATCCAGTAGGATGAACATAGGCATTATTTGATATGATTGTTTTGTTCAGGTTTCCAGCATATATTCCAAAGAAGGGTGTAACCTCTTTACTTTCGATTTTATTGGCATACATTTTTCCTCTTAACAAAAAACCATCGTATTTATATTCTCTTCCCCAATTCAATTCACCTGAGGAATAAGATACCTCTAAGCCATATTTTTGTGCAAATGTTTTTTCAATGGAAAAGGAGGGGCGCTTGGCAACCAAATTTAATAAATTGGTTTTTACAGAAATTCCGGCAGGTTCTTGTGAACTTGCCGTTTTAATAGTTATTAAAGCAATAAAAATGGTTAGAACGTATTTCAATTGGCTCAAAGTTTGGAGATGTTACGTAACGTAATCTACAATATTTTATTCTAACTTTAATGCCTCTAACAACTTATTTAATTTTAATAAATCTTCGGGAGTATCAATGGCAACTGTTTCTAAATCAGTAACTTTTGTTTGGATATAAAATCCGTTTTCAATCCAACGTAATTGCTCCAAACTTTCTGCCAATTCTAAAGATGATGGTGGTAATTTTGTAATAGCTTTTAATGATTCGGTCCGGTAACCATAAATACCAATATGTTTATAAAACTGGTGTTTTTCTGCCCAAACACCTGGCTCTCCATTTCTAATAAAAGGTATTGGACTACGACTAAAATACATTGCTCTACCATTGATATCAATCACCACTTTCGGACTATTTGGATTATAGATACTTTCCTGACTTTGAATAGGCTTAATCAGCGTAGCCAATTGTACCTTTTCTTCATTAAAGCAACTGGTTAATAAGTCAATTTGAGCAGGTTCGATGAAAGGTTCATCTCCTTGAATATTAATTACAATATCGAAATCCGAAAGTTGCTCAATCACTTCTGCACAGCGATCCGTTCCACTTTGGTGGTTTGATGAAGTGAAAACGTATTCGCCACCGAACCTTTTTACTTCATCTGCAATGCGCTCATCATCGGTAGCAATAACTACTTTAGATAAACTTTGCGCTTTTGATGCTTGTTCGTAAACACGCTGGATCATGGTTTTGCCTGCAATATCAACCAATGGTTTTCCAGGAAAACGAGTTGATGCATAACGAGCAGGAATAATTCCGATGATTTTTTGATTTTCCAAAGCGTGAATGATGTTTATTTGCAATTACTTAAACCAATAAATTTTGTATAAAACATATGCAAGGATGAATGCCATAAAAAAATAAGATGCTGGATGAGCAAAGTTTAATGTCCAGCCCATCCATTCTGTACGCTTACGGATGATTAATCTTGAATCTTTTTTATTAAAATAAATACTTCCCCATTTCCAATTTTGAGGATTATCATGATCAAAATCTTTTTTCATCATTAACAAATTACGAAAAAATAAATTTTAACGAATGAACCAGATATTATATTTCTAAAATAACCCGTTTATTTCAGCTTCAATTGCTTGAATTACAGTACCTAAATCTTCGGGGTTATTTGTAAAATCCAACTTATCCTTATCCAAAATTAAAAGCTTGCCTAAGTTATAACCTTTAATCCAGGCTTCGTACTTTTCGTTCAATTTTGAAAGATAATCAATGCGAATGCCTGCTTCGTATTCACGCCCACGGCGTTGAATGTTATTGACCAAGGTTGGTACCGATGCACGCAGGTAAACCAACAAATCTGGTGGCTTGATAAAAGAGGTAATGTTATCAAAAATTGCCCTGTAATTATCATGATCGCGGGTAGTCATCAGCGCCATATCGTGCAAGTTTTCTGCAAAAATATGGGCATCTTCATAAATAGTTCTGTCTTGGATCACATTACGTTTATTCACCTCAATATCAGTAATCTGCTGAAAACGACTATTTAAAAAATAAATCTGAAGATTGAAACTCCAGCGTTTCATGTCACTGTAAAAGTCTTCCAAATATGGATTGTTATCTACAGCTTCGTATAAAGCTTCCCATCCATAATTTTTGGCTAACAAACCTGTTAAAGTAGTTTTTCCAGCGCCGATATTTCCTACTATTGCTATGTGCATATATTTTATGTTCTGCGGATGGGCGCTTTGCATTAAGCGGTCTACCCGCTATACGCTTGTCACTTAACGCAAGTTAAATTAAAAACTTTTAAACCCGATTAAATTACGAACCTCTCTAATGGTTTTTTGCGCACTTTCGCGGGCTTTTAGGGCACCATGTTTTGCAACTTGTCTTAAATATAAATCATCTTTCGAAAGTTCTTCAATCCGCTCTCTAATTGGTGAATTGAAAACAATCATATCTTCGGCCAATTGTTTCTTCATATCGCCGTAACGGATTTGCATTTTATTGTATAATCCATCAAAATGTTCAATTGTATCAGGCGTAGAAACAATTTTCATCAAATCGAAAAGGTTTTGAATGGCTTCTGGCTTTGCTTGATTTTCTTCTGTCGGCCCACTATCACTCACTGCCCTTGCAACTTTCTTTCTAATAATTTCCGGACTATCAGATAGGTAAATGCAATTTCCATCACCATCAGATTTGCTCATTTTTCCTTTGCCTTCTAAACCTGGTACTTTAACTAAATTATCAGCATAATTAAAGGCGAAAGATTCTGGAAAGAAATCGGCATTATACATTCTATTGAAACGATTGCCAAAATTCCTTGTCATTTCCAGGTGCTGTTCCTGATCTTTTCCAACTGGCACTTTGGTTGCTCTGTGTATCAAAATATCGGCAGCCATTAAAGTTGGATAGGTTAATAAACCTGCATTCACATTATCTGGGTTTGCTCTGATTTTTTCCTTGAATGATGCGCTTCGTTCTAACTCGCCTAGATAGGCATTCATATTTAAATACAGATATAGCTCCGAAACCTCTGGAACATCAGATTGTACATATATTGTGGTTTCTTCTGGATTTATTCCGCAGGCTAAATATTCTACTAATACGTGGCGAACGTAACCATGTAAATCGCCAGGTGTAGGGTGGGTGGTTAAAGAATGTAAGTCAGCAATAAAAAAATAGCAGTTATAATCGTACTGCATCTTTACAAAGTTGGTTACTGCACCAAAATAATTTCCTAAATGTAGCTTTCCTGTTGGCCTAATGCCACTCACCACTGTTTCTTTCATAATGGCACGAAATTAAAAATAAAAAACAAGCAAAGTATAAGTTATATTCAATTTTATATCAAGAGATTTTTTGGGAAGCAATAGTATGAATTCTTCGCATTCATTATCTGCTAAGACTATTGCTTGATTGAAGAAATTGGTATTTCGATGATATCAGTTCGAATTATCTATCACTGCAATAAACTAAGTTAAATACCATCCAAATTTTAAAATACTTCATGTTAATTCATTAGTATAGCTTAATAAAAGTTTGGGTTGGTATGCTAGTATTTGAAATATGAAAGTATTTTATATTTTTGATTATCTATGATTCACTTTCTAAGGCAGGTACACCGGGTATGGTTTTTATTTTGGATACTTTTTTTCTTCATATTATTTTATCCATTGTATTACCTTACTTCTCGTGATCCAAAATATTACGGAATCTTAAATTTTTGTAGAAAGGCAAACAGTTTTTGTTGCAGCCTGCTATCTGGTGTTTGGTATAGTTATCATTACGATCAAAAACTGAATGATAACCAAACCTATATCTATTGTGCAAACCACACTTCTAATTTAGATATTATGGTTTTCTGCATCATGTGCCACGGAAAGTTTCATTTTATGGGTAAAGATGAGTTACTAAATAATCCTGTTTTAGGAATTTTTTTTAAAACCATTGATATATCGGTAAACCGCGATAGTAAAATTTCTGCTTTTCGGGCCTTTAAAAAGGCTGGCGAAAATTTAGAAAAGGGGATGAGCTTAATCATCTTCCCAGAAGGAAAAATTGATGATCACTACCCACCTAAACTCGGTGAATTTAAAAATGGCCCATTTCGTTTGGCCATTGATAAAAATATTTCTTTAGTGCCGGTAAGCATTACAAATGTTTGGAAAATAAATTGGGATGATGGTGCTAAATATGGAAGTAAGCCCGGAATTTGCGATATTTACGTCCACAAACCTATAAATACAGCAGAGTTGGCCGATGTTGATTCTGATGTATTAAAGGAAAAAGTATTTCAACTCATTGAAAGTAAGTTAGTATACAAATGAATTTAGACGCACAAACCATTTACAAAATCGCCGATTTGGCCAGAATTCATATCGATGAAAAAGAAGTTGATACCTTAATTCCTGAAATGAATAAAATACTTTCATTTATGGAGAAGCTAAATGAGCTTGATACTTCAAATGTTAAGCCATTGGTTTACATGAATGAAACCACAAATGTTTGGCGAGAAGATGTTGTTAAACAAGAAATATCGACAGCGGATGGATTAAAGAATGCTGCAAAACACACTGATCAATTTTTCATGGTACCCAAAATTATTGAAAAGTAATTTCGATAGCCTTGTAACATCTTACCCTTTGCGCTTGTCTAAAAAAGAAAAAACATGGAGAAACCACTTATTACCATAAAAGAAATTGGCCGTAAATATGTTATCGGATCAGAAGTTATCCATGCTTTAAAATCAGTTTCTTTAGATATTAATAAAGGTGAATTTGTTGCTTTAATGGGTCCTTCAGGATCCGGAAAATCAACATTAATGAATATATTGGGTTGTTTAGATACGCCATCAAGTGGTACATACATCTTAAATGGAACCAATGTAAGTCAGATGAGCGATGATGCCTTAGCTGAAGTACGTAATAAGGAAATTGGCTTCGTTTTTCAAACCTTTAATCTTTTGCCACGTTCAACTGCTTTAGATAATGTGGCGTTACCATTAATTTATGCAGGAAGCAGTAAAAAAGATCGTGAGGCAAGAGCTGCAAAAGCACTAGAAAACGTGAACCTGGGTAATCGTATGGATCACAAACCCAACGAATTATCTGGTGGTCAGCGTCAGCGTGTTGCTGTAGCCAGAGCATTGATCAATAATCCATCAATCATTTTAGCTGATGAGCCTACGGGTAACTTGGATACCAAAACCTCAATAGAAATTATGGGCTTGCTCGAAGAAATTCACAGCAAAGGCAATACCATTATTTTAGTAACACACGAGGAAGACATTGCCCAACATGCGCATAGAATTGTGCGTATGCGTGATGGTTTAATCGAGAACGATTATGTAAATACTGATATCAAAAATGTTTCTCCGCGTTTGCAGGCTTTAAATGATAGCGGCAGCGATTGGGAAAAGATAAATTAATGAAGTTTTAAGTTGTAGGTTATAAGTTATACGGTTTGGATATACTTAAAACGTATAACTTACAACTTAATACTTTTCAACATGAAAATCTACACAAAAACAGGAGATAAAGGACAAACATCATTAATAGGCGGTACGCGTGTGCCTAAATATCATTTACGTATTGAAACTTATGGAACTGTAGATGAGTTAAATTCGTACATAGGTTTAATCATGTGCCAGGATATTGATTCACATTATAAAAATTTATTAAAAGAAATTCAAGATCGATTATTTACAGTGGGTGCATCATTAGCTGCAGACCCAGAAAAATCGAAAATGAAAATTCCTGATTTACACGATAGCGATATTGTTTTGCTTGAAAAGGAAATGGATTTAATGAATGAAATTTTACCACCTTTAAAGCATTTCGTTTTGCCAGGCGGAAATACTGTTGTTTCTTATTGCCACATTGCCCGATGCGTTTGCAGACGGGCAGAGCGATTAACTGTTGAGCTTGCAGAAAATAGCTTTGTGGATGAGCGTGTAGGCATTTATTTGAATCGTTTAAGCGATTACTTATTTGTTTTGGCACGAAAACTGAATATGGATTTTAGCGCAGAAGAAAATATCTGGATACCGCGTGTTTAATAGTGGAAAAATAAGTTTGCTTTGCTCAAAAATTTTAATATACTTTGCGCATTGTTAAGAACAAGAATTTAATTGAATTGAAGATATGTATTGGACATTAGAATTAGCATCGCACTTGGAAGACGCACCTTGGCCTGCAACTAAAGATGAATTAATTGATTACGGTATCCGTTCTGGAGCACCTGTAGAAGTTATTGAAAACTTACAAGCACTAGAAGATGATGGAGAGCCTTATGAAACCATTGAGGAAATTTGGCCAGACTATCCTACAAAAGAGGATTTCTTCTTTAACGAGGATGAATACTAAAATTTAAAAATAAGAACCTTCCAATATTTATTAGAAGGTTTTTTTTTTGATCTGTTTACAACTTAAAAGTATTTGATTATCAGTTTTTTATAAATATATTTTACATTTTTTAAACAAAAGTATTCCAGGTATGTTAATACATCAACATTTACTTAAAAAATTAACACTATGGGAAATTTATTGTATTTAGTAGCAGTAGTATTGGTTATACTATGGGTGATCGGCTTCGTATTCCACGGCTTTGGCGATGTGGGTAATATCATCCACGTTTTATTAGTAATCGCAATTATTGCAATTTTGCTTAAAGTTATCGGAAGAGCAACATAAAATTTATTAAGCGAATATTCATCAGTTTTTAAAAGGATATCTTATAAAATAGATGAATTAGAAAAGGTGTTTCATTTTTATGAAACACCTTTTCTTTTTAACTTCTTAGTAGTAATTCTGCCAGTTCTAAATCAATTGGAAAAGTAATTTTAATATTATTTCTTTCACCATTTATAATGTGTATATCTTCGCCAATTGCTTCTACAACATTTGCGTCATCAGTAAAATAGGGTGAATAATCTTGTTGATAGGCTTCTTTTAAAACTCTATCATTAAAAGTCTGCGGTGTTTGTACTAAATAAATTTCGTCTCGCTTAAGCGCAGAAGTTTTATTTTCTTGAAGCATTCTAACACTATCACTCGATTGAACAGCAGCGATTACATTACCTTGTAATACTGCTTCTTTAAAACAATTATCAATTAATGCTTTAGAAACTAATGGACGAACAGCATCATGTATGGCCACAATGCATTCTTCGTTTATGAAATTTAAAGCATTCTTAACAGAATAGAAGCGCTCTGTGCCACCATCAATTACTTCGTGGGGCACACGAAAATTAAATTCCTCACAAAGTCTTTTCCAATATCCTTGTTGATCCTTGTTTAAAACCAGTAAAATTTTAGGTTGGGCATCACTTTGCGCAAAAGCTTTTATAGTATGCATTAAAACCGGGAGGTTTTTGAGCAGTAAGAATTGTTTTGGGATTTCTGTCTGCATCCGATTTCCAGAACCGCCTGCTACAATTATAGCGTAGTATTTCATCTTCAAAAGTATCAAGTATTTAGTATCAAGTAGCAAGTTATAGAGTTTTGTCTCGATACTTGATACTTAATACTTGAATCTATTCTAGATAATTAGCATAGCATCGCCGTAGCTATAAAATTTATATTTTTCTTTAACAGCAACCTCGTAAGCATTCATCACATTTTCGTAACCACCAAAAGCACTCACCATCATCAATAATGTAGATTCTGGAGTATGGAAATTAGTAATCATTGAATTGGCAATATTAAATTCGTAAGGTGGGAATATAAACTTACTTGTCCAGTCGTTTGCCGCTTTTAAAGTTCTGTTCGCTGATACAGCAGATTCAATTGATCGCATAGAAGTAGTTCCAACAGCACAGATTCTTCTTTTTTCTTCAATGGCTTTATTTACAATATTGGCATCTTTTTGTTCGATGATAAATTGCTCTGAGTCCATTTTGTGTTTGGTTAAATCTTCAACCTCTACGGTTCTAAATGTACCTAAACCAACATGTAGTGTAACTTCTGCAAATTCAACTCCTTTAAGTTCAAGGCGTTTCATCAACTCACGACTAAAGTGTAAACCTGCGGTTGGAGCTGCAACAGCACCTTCGTGTTTAGCGAAAATAGTTTGATAACGCTCTTTGTCTTCAAGAGTTGCTTTACGCTTAATGTATTTTGGAAGTGGAGTTTCTCCTAAAATTTCAACATTTTTTCTGAATTCTTCGTCTGTTCCCTCAAATAAGAAACGAATGGTACGCCCACGAGAGGTTGTGTTATCTACGACTTCGGCCACTAATAAATCATCGTCGCCAAAATATAATTTGTTTCCTACACGTATTTTACGAGCTGGATCTACTAAAACATCCCATAAACGTAACTCCTTATTTAATTCGCGAAGCAAAAACACCTCGATAGTAGCACCAGTTTTTTCTTTGTTACCGTATAAACGAGCTGGAAAAACCTTAGTATTATTTAATATCATTACGTCTTTGTCATCGAAATAACCCAGTACGTCTTTGAAAATTTTATGTTCAATTTTACCACTGTCTTTGTGTAAAACCATCAAACGTGCTTCATCGCGTTGTTCGGCTGGATTGTTAGCAATTAATGACTCTGGTAAGTTGAATTTGAATTGTGATAATTTCATTCTTGATGAATTTTTTGAGGTGCAAAAATACGAATTTAATTTTTCTTTTCCTTATTTTATCAAACGTAATTACATGATACAATGTTTTAATTGAATATTTAATAAAATTAGCAGGTTAATGATTACGAGCGATGGTAAAATTAATTAGTTTTGGAAATCAGTTGTAACCTTTTTACATGCTTTGCATCTAACCATTAATTATGATAATCTTTAGGCTAATAGGTGAGAGTTTTCGTTTTGCTTTTGATGCATTACGCCAAAATAAAATGCGTACCATGTTATCGCTGCTTGCAATAACAATTGGAATTTTTACCATTATTGCAGTTTTTTCAGCTGTAGATACTTTTCGTGGCAAACTTCAATCAAGTGTAGATAAATTAGGATCGAATACCATCTATGTTCAAAAGTGGCCTTGGAGTTTTGGCGATAATTATCCCTGGTGGAAGTATATGAACAGACCACAGCCTTCTCTACGTGATTTTGCTGCTTTGAGAGAGAGAATGGGTAATGCCCAGGGAATTACATTTGAAATATCTACAAGTGACAGAACAATTAAGTACAGAAGTAATTCTGTTGAAGGAATAAACGTTTCTGCTGCTTCTCATGATTTTGATAAAACTTGGAATTTTGAACTTCAGGCTGGTCGTTACTTTACTGAAACGGAGAGTAACAATGGCTCACCTGTATTATTGATGGGTGCTGATGTGGCTGATGGTTTATTTGATGGCGATGATCCGATAGGAAAGCAGGTACAAATATTAGGAAGAAGATTAACGGTTATTGGTGTATTTAAAAAAGAAGGTGAAGATATGCTGGGAACTTCTTTGGATAAGAATGTTAACATCCCAATAAATTTTGCCAAAAGTATATTAGATATTCAAAATGAACGTTACGGACCGCAAATTACGGTTCGTGGTAATGATAATGTGTCGCTAGAAGAGGTGGAAAGCGAACTAAAGGGTTTGATGCGATCAATTCATCGAATAAGACCTGGACAAGAAGAGGATTTTGCCTTAAATAAAACAACCATTCTTTCTAATCAATTGGATTCGATGTTTACTATGGTGAACTGGGCAGGATGGATTATCGGTGGTTTCTCTATCCTGGTAGGCGGTTTTAGTATTGCCAACATCATGTTTGTTTCGGTAAAGGAAAGAACAAATATTATCGGTATTCAAAAATCGCTTGGAGCCAAAAATTACTTTATTCTTTTGCAGTTTATCTTTGAATCCATATCGTTGTGTATTTTGGGAGGATTGTTAGGGCTCTTATTAGTTTATCTCATAGCCTTATTATTGGGTGCTGCTACGGGATTTTATATTATTTTGGGGATCAATAATATCTTACTTGGAATATGGATTTCCGTAATTATAGGAACAATTTCAGGATTTTGGCCGGCATATTCGGCATCTAGATTAGATCCAGTTGAAGCAATTAGAAGTTAATCTTCTTTAGTCAATACAAAAAAAATCTTTAATAAATAAAAACCCGTCGTTAAGATTATCTCTAGCGACGGGTTTTATATTATATGGCAACTAGACTAACTATGCCAATTTTCCTAAAGCATCTTTAATTCTTCTTAAAGCTTCCACCAAACTTTCATCAGAGGCAGCATAAGATAAACGGATGTAGTTGTTATTGCCAAATGAATCGCCACCCACAGTAGCTACATGGCCAACATTGAGTAGATATAAGGCTAAGTCAGAAGAATCTTTAATAACGTTTCCATCTGCATCTTTCTTACCGAAAAAAGAACTGATTTCAGGAAAGAAATAGAATGCGCCATCTGGTAGGTTTGTTTTTACGCCAGGGATTTCGTTTAATAAATTATAAACCAACTCTCTGCGACGCAGAAAAGCTTCTTTCATTTTTAATATACTATCCAAACCTTGTTCGTAGGCTACAATACCTGCTCTCTGTGCAATTGAACAAGTTCCTGAGGTAGTTTGGCCTTGTAATTTATCATTGGCAGCAGCTATTTCCTTATTTGCGGCGATGTATCCTAACCTCCAACCCGTCATGGCAAATGCTTTTGAAAAACCATTTACGATAATTACACGGTCTTTGATGCTATCAAATTGAGCAATAGATTCATGTTGATCAACAAAATTGATGTGCTCATAAATCTCATCAGATAAAATATAAATATTTGGGTGTTTTTCGAAAACTTTAACCAAAGCTGCTAATTCTTCTTTGCTGTAAACAGATCCGGTTGGATTGCATGGCGAAGAAAACATAAACAATTTAGATTTTGGCGTAATCGCTGCTTCTAATTGTTCAGGTGTAATTTTGAAATTGCTTTCGATATCAGTATCAATAAAAACAGATTTACCTTCAGCCAAAACCACCATTTCTGAATAAGAAACCCAGTAAGGTGTTGGAATTATAACTTCATCATCAGGATCGATTAAAGTTAAAATAACATTCGATAATGATTGTTTAGCACCGGTAGAAACAACAATTTGTGAAATATCGTAATCCAAATTGTTTTCTGTCTTTAATTTGTTCACAATTGCCTGGCGTAGGTCAGGGTAACCTGGAACAGGAGAATAACGGGTGTAGTTGTCGTCTAACGCCTTTTTAGCAGCATTTTTTACATGATCTGGTGTATTAAAATCGGGTTCACCAACACTTAAACTAATAATATTTATTCCTTTCGAGGCCAATTCACGGCCAAGTTTGGTCATTTTAAGGGTTGCAGATTCTGATAGACTGTTGATTCTTTTCGATAAGGTGCTCATGGATAATTACTTTGAACGCAAATATATAAACCAAATATTATTCTGCACTAAAAAAGCGATAGTTTTTATCATTTAATTAAGTGATAAACGTATTTTTGTAAAAAAAAATCCCGTGACAGTTAAAAAAAAGGCAATTGTAATTTCATTAGTAGTTAGCATAGTTTTGATGCTGGCGAAGTTTGTAGCCTATTTTATTACTGGATCAAATGCAATTTTGACTGATGCTGCTGAAAGCATCGTTAATGTTATTGCAGGCAGTTTTGCCTTCTATAGTATTTATTTAAGCACACAACCTCGTGATGAAAATCATCCTTATGGACATGGAAAGGTTGAATTTTTTTCTGTTTTTGTTGAAGGAATTTTAATTCTTTTGGCAGGTATAATCATCATATTTAAATCGTCCTACAATTTAATTTATCCCCATGCTGTCGGGAAACTTCTAGAAGGAACAATCATTATCGGAGCTACGGGATTGATAAATATGATCGTAGGTTTATACTTAATAAGGGTTGGAAAAGAGCAACATTCGGTAACTTTACAGGCAGATGGAAAGCACTTATTAACAGATACTTATACCAGTATTGCGATTGTTGTAGGCTTGATCTTGATTCAGCTAACAAATATAATTTGGCTGGATAGTTTATTATCTGTTCTTGTAGGTTTTTACATCGTTTTTTCAGGTTATAAGCTTACAAGGGGATCGGTTGGTGGGTTGATGGATGAAAGCGATTTTACTTTAGTGGAGGAAGTAGTTGATATATTGCAAAAGAGCAGGCACAACCCATGGATTGATGTTCATAATCTTCGTACACAACAATATGGACCTGAATTTCACATAGATTGCCATGTTACACTTCCTTATTATTTCGATTTAAACCAGGTACATAGAGAAATTTCTCAGATCGATGAACTTATTAATAAAAGTGGATTTCGTAAAGCCGAATTATTTATTCATGCCGATCCTTGTTTACCAGCATGTTGCCATTATTGCCACATGAGTGAATGTAAGGTTAGGGCAGAAGCTTTTAAAAAGGAAATAATTTGGACACCAGAAATTGTAATTAAAAACAAAAAACATTACGAAAATGAGCTACTTTAATGTAAGGGTTTACGGACTGCTTATTAATAAAAAGGAGGAGGTTTTAGTTAGCGATGAAGAGGAGTACGGTTTTCGTTTTAGTAAATTTCCAGGTGGTGGATTGGAATTTGGTGAGGGATTAATTGATGGCTTAAAACGAGAATTTATGGAAGAGTGTAATGCTGAAATAGATGTAGTATCTCATTTTTACACCACAGATTTTTTTGAGAAATCATCTTTTAACGACAGTCAGGTAATAAGCGTTTATTATTTGGTAAAAGAAAAAGCACCATTACAGTTGGCGTTTAAAACTAAAATTTTTGATTTTGATTCAAAAGGAGAAGTGCTTCAGGCGTTTCGTTGGGTGGCAGTTAAAGATTTGGATATTAATGAGATCACCTTTAAAACAGATAAAACAGTAGTCACATTATTGAAAGCAACAGTCCATTCGCCAATTTAGAGTGACAACCTTTAGAAAGAAACTCAAAGTTTAGTACATATTTACTGTCCCGAAAACGGGGATCAGAATATTTTGCAGTTAGTATTTACCTTATTAAGATTCTGATGAAACAAGATCAGGATCACATTCGTTAATATGGCATTTTGATATTGAGCTTCAAAATACACTTAAAGGTTATCCTAAAGGCATTTTACCAAAATCCATATATAAAATACTCCATCTTTGGCCATCTAAATCTATAAATCCGCAGCCGTACATCCAGCCGTCTTTATAGCCAGGTTCACCATATATAGATCCTCCAGCATCAATTACTTTTTTAGCTAAATCATCAACTTCTTCTGGACTTTCAGCATCAAAAGAAAATAAGACTTCGCTGCCAGATGGTCTTTCTGAAAGCGTTGTTCCAGCAAAACCTTCGTATAAGGATTTTTCAAAAAGCATTAAAACCAAACCTGCATCTCCAACCAAAAAGCTTGCACTATCATTGCGGACACCATATTGCAAATTCAACTGGAAACCTAATTTAGTAAAAAACTCCTTTGATTTCTGTACATCTTTTACTGGGAGATTAATCCATAACGATTTTATCATAGCTATAATTATTTATTTAAGATTAATAAGATTTTCTAGAAAGTGAAAGAAAGTAAATGGGAAAATTTAAGGGTAATTAATGCAATTAATTATTTCTTTACTGCTTTCTTTTTGTATTTCTTCGCTAAATCTTCTGGAGCTACAGTACAATATGAAAGTCTTATCGCATCGTTTAGTACATCTTCTTCAATGAAGCTTAATTCAAAAATTGTCCAGCCTTGTTTGCCCCAGCCAGCTTGTGCAGGATAAATTGCAGATGGATCTAAATCTGAAAATTTGTTTTGGTCTTTTGGTGATAATCTAAAAACGGCTTTTAAGTTAGAATTATCAATGGTGATAAAGATTTTATCGTCAACTTTAAATGAATTTTTATTGGCGTTCGGTGTTTCAACTACGTTTTCAAAAGACAAGGCAAGTTCTTTAAAAGAATCTGGAGATATCATAATATGTTTTTAATATAATCTAAAATAGGGTTACTCTCAAAATTGATTGACAAATCTACACGAATTTTCAGTTTTTAACATTCATTATGTCTATTAAAAAGTATAAAAAAATATCATTTAGATAAATAAGAGTGTGATAGTTTTGCTAAAGTGAATTACAATTTATATAATTTCTGTGGGAATTCAGCCGCATGATTTAGAATTAAATTTATAATATAACTATTCGATTGATAAACAGATAAATCATTTTTAATGGGAGCGAGGCCATCTGCTAGATAAGTCTTGTCTTTAAAATATCCCATTCCATAAAATTTTCCATTTTCCACAACCAGGCAGCTTAATTCTTCTTCTTCGCGGCCATCATCAACTAAAGCAAAGCTTGGTTGTAAATTCTGAATTTCTGATAAAGCATTATTTAATCTTTTATTATAAACAGCTACCGTTTCGATACCGCTGCAAGCGCCAAAACACTGCCCATTTTCGTGAGCAGAACACTTTGTTGCTGTTTTTTGAAGATAACACAGTTTAGCACAAAGCTGATATTTATCGATTAATTGGTTTAAGAAATTATAACCTTCTAGTAGGCTGTTAAAGCTTTGCAGCGATTTATTGTTCTTTTTATGCTTGTCTATCGCTAAACGCATGTAACCATTTTGATCTTCAAAAATATACAGATCGTACTTATGCTCATAACGTTTCATGGCCCTATTATTTTCTGGCCAAAGTCTTTTAATCTCGTTAGCTTCTAAAATCAAAGCCATTAATTCCGTACCGCAGATTACATAGTCAACATTATAAATGGTTCTTAAGAAGTCTTGTCGTTGTTTATTAGGCTTATTACCCGTAAAATGGCTGATTACTCGCTTTTTCAAGTTTTTAGCCTTACCAACATAAACAATCTTTCCTTTATTATCTTTAAAGTAATATACGCCAGGTTGGTTGGGTAATCTTAAAATTGAAGCACGATCTAAATGCGGTGGTAATACCTGTTCTTTTGAGGTCTTCTTTAACATTTCAGCAATTATGCCTTCATGATCAGTCTCCAAAAGCATATTGAACAATATGCTAGTTGCATCGGCATCTCCAGCGGCACGGTGCCTATTCTGAATGGGGATTTTTAATGCGCTGCATAATTTCCCTAAACTATAAGAAACCTTTCCGGGAACCAATTTTCTGCTTAATCTAACAGTACACAGCTTACGGCAGTTTAAATCGTAACCCGCAGCAGATAAATGATGTTTTAGAAAAGAATAATCAAAATTTACATTATGGGCTACAAAAATTTTATCGTTCAAAAGTTGATAAATCTGCAGAGCAACATCTTCAAAATATGGTGCATCTTCCACCATTTCATTATCAATTCCGGTAAGGGCCGTAATGTAAGATGGAATAAATTGTCTTGGATTTATTAATGTAGTAAAAGATTCGACCACTTGATTTTCATCATGTATGTTTATGGCAACTTCGGTAATTCCATTTGCCGAAGCATGGCCACCAGTGGTTTCTATATCTACAACTGCGTATAACATTCAAAAATTTATAACTACAAATCTATGCTAAAATAGTTAGTAATAAAAATATATTTCTGCTATTTTATGATTGTTTTTTTAGTTCCTAATTATGAATAACAAACTACCTAAAAACAAAAACAGCGACCACGTAATAACGTAGCCGCTGTTCATCTATTATTTAATTTCTATTATAATTTACTCAACAATTTACTCAAATTTGGTTTAATACCGATACTAATTGGAACAGTGTTAAAAACACGATTCTGAATTTTGCCAAAGCCGTACATATAACTCGCTTCAACAAATAAATTTGCGCCACCAATATTGTATTCAATACCGCCACCACCTTCTGCAATGCCCATGCTATTGGTTTTATTGTCCATATTAACTTGCAATGTACTGGCATTAACGCCTGCTTGAGGAGTTAAAATAAAACCGCCACCTGCACCAGCAAAACCATAAAACGCCCATTTATCAACTATTTTACGATATCCCAAAGCAATATTTAATAAATATGTTGTTGATCGGCCTTTTTGAATGGTGTAAGTATAACCTGCATCAGCAATTTGCTGATTAAAAGTAAACGCATGTAAGCTTACCTTCGGATAAACAAATAAGCCTCCATTACCAACAGCTAAATTCACACCAAGTGATGTGGAGAATTTAGGCTTAAAATAATCTGATGTTTCTCCCATAGGAAACGCAAACCCAATTCCACTCATGGAATAAAGTTTATCAGGACGGCTACTTTGTGCGCTAGCTTTCATAGATATTGCAGCGCAAAGCAATATGATCGGGGTTAGTAATTTTAATTTCATATATGGTTTTTTAATTTGCTGTTAGTTTATTTACTTTCTGAAGTAAATCGGTAATGTTAAATGGTTTAACTAAATAATCATCAGGATCTAGTTTTTGCGATATAATATAATTTTCATCATAGCGGGCAGAAGCCATTATTACTGGAATGTTTTCGGTATCAGGATTTAATCTCAATTCCTTAAAAACAGCTCTCCCATCCATTCCATTCAACATAATATCCAGAATAATTAAATCAGGATTAAATTCTTTTATCGTTTTAAATATAAATCTTGGAGATAGTAATGGGTAAACGCTGTAATGTTCAGTTTCTAGTGCCATCTGAAAAACCTCTAAAATATCGGGATCATCATCAACAACTAATATTCTTTTCAAAATGGATCTTCAATTAATAAAAAATAGACTATCCCTAATACAAAGAAATAACGGGAATGTTTTAACTGTAATAAAAATTTACAAGGAAAATATCACTACGAATTAATTAAGAGCTTCCCTTTAAAGCATTACTATTTATAAAGTCGGTAAAAAGTGATCGATGACTATTTTCAATATTGAAAGAAACTTCACTGGCAAGTAATACCTGATTTCCCAGAACGCTTTTTATATGCTTTTTTGAGATAATTACGTCAGCACTAACCTGAATGAAACCAGGGTGTGATCGTAACATATTAATCATCTTGGCGAAATTAATTTTTGCGCTTAAGATGGAAATATTGGTAGTAATAAAATTTATATCCTGCTTATGATCTTCTACTGCAATCAAGTCATCAAAATTCACCCTTACCAATTCATCATTTTCATTATGTAAAGGAATATAAAAATAATGATCGGTGAAGATAGATAATGGTTGCTGATCAGTATTACCGGTAGGAAAAAGGTTGTTTATGGTTTTTGTAAAATGAAGAATTGAATATGGTTTCAAAAGGTAGGCATCGGCCTCTACTTTAAAAGCATCGAGCGCATATCTCGGATAAGCAGTTGTAAAAATAAGGTATTTGGCTTTTTGTCTCAACAAACCTGCCAGTTCGATGCCTGATATTGTTGGCATCTCCACATCCATAAAAATAATATCGACAGGATTGGCCATAGATATTTCAGCTAATGCTTGCAAGGGTTCGGTAAAAGTTTGCACAAGATTAAGCTCTGGCACTTTTTCCATGTAAGCAATTAGATTTTCTAAAGAATGGGGATCATCATCAATAGCGATGCAACTTATAGACATTTTAGGAGGTTTAGATGCTGCAAATTACGATTTAGAGCGATAATATCGAAAAATAATTTATAAAAGGTTTTCAATGAGCCGAATTAATTATGTAGTGATAATTTTATTGTCTTGAATTACTAAAATACAAGTATAATACATTTTGTTAGATGTTTAATATGCATTAAATAATAATGGATCTGTCTTTCCAACTAAAATGAATGAAGTGATTTACAATTAATCAGCTGTTTAGCAATATATTGCATTTTAAACCGTAATAAATAGATGATAAATTATTTATAAGAAAATAATTTATCACTTACCTAAAACAATACCTTATGAAAAACAGAACCCGTATAACCAACAGGTTAAATGTATCTATTACTAGAAAAGTGATTGAATTGCAAGAAAAAGGCTACGATTGTGATTTCCTTATACTTGCCAACGACAGTTTACTGTGTTTGCAAACTAATATAAAGTATCCTATAAAATCTGTTTCTATAGAGCGAATGGAGCATGGATATGACTTTTTCAGTTCAACTTATAAACATGTTCATACCATTGTTACCGGAAATGGTGAAAGGGGAGTTCTACTTACCGAAAAACCTATAATTAAATAACGATGAGGCTGTAATTACAGCCTCACCAACAAATTTTGCGTCTTGTTTATCTATTTTTAAACTTGCATTTTAGTTTCTGGATGTAAAACTATTGCACATTCTTTTTGTTTAGATTTTATTCAATATATTTAAACAAAAAATGACTTATACCATTTCTGATCTTGAACAGCTCTCGGGCATTCATTCTCATACCATAAGGATATGGGAGCAAAGGTATAACGCATTAAAACCCATGCGCTCCCAAGGCAACACAAGGTTATATGATGATAGTCAGTTGGTTAAACTATTAAACATTGTGAGTTTAAATCAGTCTGGTTTAAAAATTTCAAAAATCTGCAGTTTATCAAATAAAGCTATTGAAGATCTTCTTGATCAAAAATTTGATCATCAAACTAATGATGAATTGGCTGAATTTTATGTTTCAAGGCTGATTAAATTTGGTTTAGAGTTTAACGATTTAGCATTTAATAATTTATTAAATGATTGTATAGAAATTCTTGGAGTTGACAAAACTTACCGTAGAGTAACATACCCTTTACTGGTTCGTTTAGGATTGATGTGGCGAAAAGATGATATTTGTCCTGCCCACGAACATTTCATGAGTAACATCATAAAGCAAAAACTTTTTTCGGAAATAAATAAACTTCCATCAACAAATGATAAATCAGATACATGGCTACTTTTTTTACCAGAAGATGAAGATCACGATATTGGCTTAATCTTCGCGTATTATATGCTTAAATTAAATCATCAAAATGTTATTTATCTTGGCAGTAAAGTTCCATTAAATTCTTTATCTGCAGTGTTATCAACTGTGCATATAGATCATGCTTTACTTTTTATGATCAAATCGCGATTAGAGGAAACAGCAAATAACTATATCATTCAATTATCAGAAACCTGTAATGCTGTTAAAATTCATCTGGCAGGAAATACCAATATGATTGAGAAACTTAAAAATATTAATCACATTAATTGGTTTAAATCGCTTGATGATTTTGAAAAATCAATCCAAATCCCTACCTAATATGAAAGAAATTTTCGATAAACTTTCTGCGACTTGCAGTAAGCTCACTACAACCAGCTACAGTACTAGTTTTTCTTTCGGCATATATTTCTTAGGAAAGGAATTACGCTTACCCATTTATGCAATATATGGCTTTGTACGCTTGGCGGATGAGATTGTGGATAGTTTTCACAATTTCGATAAAAAATATTTACTGGAAAAATTTAAACAGGATACATTCGAAGCGATTGATTTGGGCATTAGTTTAAATCCTGTAATCAATTCGTTCCAGAAGGTTGTTAATGAATATCAAGTAGATCATGAATTGATCCGTTTATTTCTTAAAAGCATGGAAATGGATCTTGATGATAAGCTATATACTCAAGATTTATACAATGAATACATTTTAGGTTCGGCAGAAGTTGTTGGCCTGATGTGCCTGAAGGTTTTCACCAACGGCGATGAAGTTGAATATAACCGACTTAAACCTTTCGCAATGAAGTTAGGATCTGCTTTCCAAAAGGTAAACTTCTTAAGAGATGTAAAGGCAGATCACCAGGCATTAAACAGAAATTATTTTCCAAATGTAAATTTGGCAGCTTTCTGCGATAATGAAAAGCGTATCATCGAACAAGAAATTGAAGCTGAGTTTAAAGATGCTTTAATCGGCATAAAAATGTTGCCTGTTAGCTCAAGAAACGGTGTTTATTTATCTTATATCTATTACAAAAAGTTATTTAACAAAATTAAGGGTTTAAGTGCAGAAAAAATTATGACTGAAAGGATAAGAATTCCTAATCACCATAAAATTGGTTTAATGTTCGATTCTATGATTCGACATAAATTAAACGTGATTTAAAATTTTATGGAAGAACACGTAATACTGGTAGATAAACACGATATGCCGCAAGGCAGAATGGAAAAGTTAGAAGCGCATCAAAAGGGTGAACTTCATAGGGCTTTTTCCATTTTTATTTTTAATGATAATCAGGAACTTTTACTTCAGCAACGGGCACAAAACAAATACCATTCCGGAGGTTTATGGACAAACAGTTGTTGCAGTCACCCACGTGAGGGAGAAAGCAATTTAAATGCTGCAGAAAGAAGATTACATGAAGAAATGGGAATGGCTTGCGAATTATCTTATGCGTTTAACTTTCTTTATAAAGTTGAATTTGAAGATGGGTTAATTGAGCATGAACTTGATCACGTATTTTTTGGAAAATCAAATGAGCAACCTGTAATTAATGCTGATGAGGTGATGGATTTTAGATACATCAGTCTGAACCTGCTGAAAAAAGATATAGAAGCTAATCCCAATAATTATACAATCTGGCTTAAAATCTGTTTAGATAAAGTAATTGCTCATATTGATATGAATATTAAATAAAAACGGGCATACAGCCTAAGCCATATACCCGTATCTAAATTAACGCTCTCGAGGACAAATATATGAGTAGTTTATAAATTTCCTAATAGTTTAACAATTCTTTTACTTTAAAATTATAGAGTAAAAATTATCTGATAGTTAATTGCTTAATTATCAAATCATTTATCCGAATAAATTTATTTTGGCGTGTATTTTTTTTGGCAAATAGTGCATACATAACATTGTCGCTTAGTTTTGCCTAATTCTTTTTTTGTAACCTGATGATCTTTAGTACATTTTTTTTGTTGATAAACCTCCCAATGTTTGCTTAGCGTATTTTCCTTTTTCCACTTTAAAAAATCAAAACTATAATGCTGAGCTTCTTTAATAATGGCCTTTAGTTTAGCAATTGGAATATCTTCAATTTTGCTAAGCGGATGAACTTTAGTTCGATAGAGTACTTCATTTTTAATAATGTTACCAACGCCTCCGAAAATATCCTGATCTAACAATGCATCACAAATATATGATGATGGTATTTCTTTTAATTTTTTGACTGCGAGTTTATTATCCCAATGTTCAGACATAATATCCGATCTCCAATCATAGTGATCATTAATATCGCCCTCTAACAAATCGACTTTGCAGGTGTAAAAATTTATCTGATCTTGCTTAAAAGTAAGGCCAAGTTTAACTGGAGTTTTTTTCGTTTCGTTTATTAAATATGTGCCAAAAAGCATGAAGTGGATACGAATGGTAAAATCATCAAAACAAATAAGGAAATGTTTACCCCAGCTTTTAAAGCTATTAATTTTTTGATGTAGAAGTCGTTCCTTATCAATAGTTGTTACGTTACCGGCAACTTCTAAAACTTTTGGTTTTCCTAAATGAAGATCTGCTATTAAATCTTTCAGAATAATAATTGATGGTCCTTCAGGCATCTTCAACTTTGCTAAATGAATAATGATCTTTAATAAACGTATTAAAATATTGGCCCTTAGATGTAGCTTCTGTTAACCCTTTAAATATCCTTTTAGGAACATTTTTATATTGATAAACCAAACCTGAAACAAAGGCTATTTTGAGTGATTTAGTGTCAGGATTGTAGCTATAATGATGGATAACCGATGAAAGCATAATGTTAATTAATAAAAAATTAAATCACCTAATTATCCTTAAGTTCAGATTCTTCTTTTGCTACTCTTATTTTCTCTTTCTTTAAATCAATTCTGATGATATTATATAAACTCATGTAAACATTTGCGATCCAAACAATTGCAAAGAATGCAATAATTGTTCCTCGCCAATCTGGATAAATAAGCGTGTAGTTCGTTATCAGTAGAATTAATATGGTAACGTAATGGCTAAAGCAATACTCACAGGTAAAAACGTAAAAGAATTTTCGTTTTATTAATTTATTGCAGTTCTTAGATCTATCGACACAAAATTCTCTCGCTTCCCTAAAAATTTCCTCTTTGGTAACCGTCCATGCAATACAAGCAACAGGAAGCGCCAATACAAAAATGTAATAGATGTGTAGTTCCATAGAAAACGAATTATTTTAATACAACTATTTAGTGCTTAAAAAGTTTAAATAATGAGAGAAACATTTTACTACCATATCTGTTAAGTAAATCAAAAACCATTATTATGGAAAGATCAGAAATTGTATCTCTACTCGAGATCATCAATCAGCAAGTAAATTCTCCAATTTTAGGTGGGATGGAAGAAGATTACGAAGAGTTGGAAAGTATGGGTTTGGTAAAAATAAATCGCGAATCGGTTCAGTGGGCAGCTGTGATGACGCCTGCTGGAAATGCATATTTGGGCCACGATTAAAGTTAACATTGCAGTCGATATCTTCGCTGCAATTATTAATATTATTCTTCTAAATTTGTGGCTGAGTTAGAAATTCATCCTAAAGATGATTTTCTTTCCTGCCTTATGAACAATATTCAACTTAGAACAGTTAACGTTACCCGATATGTTACGCCCTTGCGTGAGGGCGGTTCTATGCCTGCCATTGCCGAAGCTGATGATAATTTTTTATATGTATTAAAATTTCGTGGAGCAGGCCAGGGTACAAGAGCGCTAATAGCAGAGTTAATTGGAGGAGAGATTGCCAGACTACTAGGTTTAAAAGTGCCAGAATTGGTATTTGCCAATTTGGATGAAGCATTTGGTAGAACAGAACCCGATGAGGAAATTCAAGATTTGTTAAAAGCGAGTGTTGGATTAAATTTAGCACTTCATTATTTATCGGGAGCCATTACGTTTGATCCAACTGTAACTACTGTTGATGCTAAATTAGCATCGCAGATTGTTTGGTTAGATTGTTTCTTAACCAACATGGATCGCACCTGCCGAAATACCAATATGCTTATTTGGCATAAAGAACTTTGGCTTATAGATCATGGTGCATCATTATATTTTCATCATTCATGGCAAAATTGGGAAGAACAGGCTACCAGACCTTTTTTCCTGGTTAAGGATCATGTTTTATTACCTTGGGCATCCGAATTAGTGGAAGTAGATCAAGAATTTCGTTCCATCCTAAATGCAGAAAAAATTCAGGCAGTTATCAATTTAATACCTGATAATTGGCTTGAAGGGGAGACAAATTTTGAAAGTAAAGAAGCACACCGACAAGCGTATAACTTTTTTTTAGAGACGCGTTTAGCAAACTCTGATTCATTTTTAAAAGAAGCACAGCATGCAAGAGAGATTCTTATTTGAGTATGCTGTGATTCGCGTAATGCCTAGGGTAGAACGAGAGGAATTTATAAATGTTGGCATTATTCTTTTTTGTGCAAAAAAGAAATTTTTACAAAGCGTTTTTATTGTGGATGAAAATAAAATAAAAGCATTTTCCGGTAAAACCGATGTCGATGAAGTTCGTGCAAATCTTTCTGCGTTTGAGAGAATTAGCATAGGTGCTAAAAATTCTGGACCGATTGGCCAGTATGATCAAGCTTCGCGTTTTAGGTGGCTTACCGCCACCCGAAGCACTGTAGTTCAATGCTCAAAAGTACATCCAGGTTTTAGCCCCGATCCTTATGAAACAATGGTGAGGCTGCATCAAGAATTGGTTTTGTAGTTGTAAATTTCCTCAACAATTCGTCAATTAAACAATTAATACAATCCATCCTTGCCAAAAGAATATTTTAATAAACTTCAAGCGCTGTTAAATATTGAGCGTGAAGCAGATTTACAATCTTATTTAAAAATTACCGAGAATACATCTGCAGCTGATCGCCGTAATTTGGGATTAACTTGGTATCCGATTGCTATCCGAAATAATGAGATAGGCAGAGGCGATTATTTAACGGTTGAATTAGAACGTACCACTCATCAAGATTTTTCGCATCAATTCAGGTTTGGATCTGCTGTAGTTCTATTTTCCAATCACGATCCTAAAGTAGATAAACTGGAAGGAACAATTACCCACCAAACTGGTAGTAAAATGAAAATCAGTTTCAGGGTTGATGAATTACCTGATTGGACGAAAGATGGAAAGCTTGGTGTTGACTTACTTTTCGATAATAATAGTTATGATGAAATGCAAAATGCACTGAAACAAGCTATAAATATCGGAGAAAATAAAGAAAATCGACTCGTAAAAATATTGACTACAGGAGCAAAGCCATCGTTCCAAAATGAAGAAAAGTTTATTATTTCAGATCAGTTAAATGAATCGCAGCAACTGGCCGTGAATAAAATTATCACTGCTGATCATTTAGCAATTGTTCATGGTCCTCCGGGTACCGGAAAAACCACAACGCTGGTACAAGCCATCAAATCATTGATCAAACATAACAATCAAAAGATTTTAGTTGTTGCACCAAGTAATACTGCTGTTGATTTATTGACAGAAAAACTAGCTCATGAGGGCTTAAACGTGATTCGTGTAGGTAATCCGGCTAGAGTATCAGAACGTTTGCTGGCATCAACGTTAGATCATAAAATGGCTGATCACCCAGACATGAAGACCATTAAATCGCTTAAAAAACAAGCCAATGAATACAAGAATATGGCTCATAAATATAAGCGAAGTTTTGGAAAGGCGGAGCGGGATCAGCGTAAAGCTTTGTTTGATGAAGCACATAAAATTGGCAGAGAAGTAGAAAAAAATGAACAATACATTATCGATAATCTGTTTAGTAAAGCCCAAATTATAACCGCCACCTTAGTTGGAGCTAATCATTACACCGTTCGAAATTTAAAATATAATACAGTAGTTATTGATGAGGCCGGACAAGCCTTGGAACCAGCTTGCTGGATACCTATTCTAAAGGCACAAAAAGTAATTTTAGCAGGGGATCATTTTCAATTATCGCCTACGATAAAATCACATGAAGCCGGAAACAGTGGATTAAGTAAAACTTTACTAGAAAAATTAGTTGGCATTCATCCTGAAGCTGTTGTGCTTTTAAACGAGCAGTATCGGATGCATCAGCATATTATGAATTACTCGTCTAAAGTCTTTTATAATAACCAGCTAAAAGCACATCGTGTTGTAGCCAATCATTTACTTTTTGCAAATGACAAACCACTAACTTTTATTGATACTGCTGGTTGTAGTTTTGATGAGAAACTGGATGGCACAAGTACTACAAATCCTGATGAAGCGGCTTTTTTAGTAACTCATTTAACTGCTTTGGTAAAAGAAATAGAATCAAAAAATATTATCAACTTTCCATCAATAGCAATTATTTCCCCTTACAAACAACAGATTCAGTTCTTAAAAACATTGGTTGAAGAAAACGAAATGTTAATTACTCATCAAGATAAAATTGCTGTAAATACTATTGATAGTTTTCAAGGTCAGGAACGAGATATTGTTTACATCAGCTTAACGCGTAGTAATGCTCAAAACTCAATCGGATTTTTATCAGATACGAGAAGGATGAATGTAGCCATGACCAGAGCAAGGAAAAAATTAGTGATAATCGGTGACAGCGCCACACTTTCGAAATCTAAATTCTATGCAGATTTTATCGAATATGCAGAAAAATTAAATGCTTACCATAGTGCTTGGGAATTTATGAATGGCTAATAAGTTAAATTATCGAAGAAATCGTTACATTTGGTTAAGTCATCCCAGATTTATTTTATCGCTGTAAATTTGCTAAACTATCTAGGCAAAAAACTGTGTTATATATATCATTATAATTAATGATGATTTGACAATAACAATATTCAAATGAAAGCAGGAATTAGAGTTTTAATTGCAGATGATAGTGAATTGATGAGAATGGTGATGAAAGGGTTTTTTAAAAAACTGCTTGAATCGCCAAATATTTCGGAAACAACAAATTTTCCAGATACTTTTGAGTTGCTAAACCAAACTGAATTCGATTTATTGCTATTAGATATTAATATGCCAAGGGGAGATAGTAACCCCGAAACAGTTAAAAAAGTTCATACAATACAGCCAGAAATTAAGGTTTGCATGTTCACCGGCAATGACAAAGCTACATTGCAACAACAGTATCTTGAAGCCGGAGCTATTGGTTTCATCCAAAAAGGGGAAAACATGGGCATTGCAATTGAACAGATTTTAAAAGAAGTATTTGGCTAAACCTTTTCTAACTTTTTATCTTCCAACTTTCCGGAAATACTTGCACCAGCAATCAATAATTCATTGGTAATCATTTTGGTATATTCAGTTATTTCAAATTTAAAATCTTTAACTGACGATCCTGACCGGATTTCTTCCAATCGTTTCTCCCACTGTCCGGTTAATTCTGCCTGTGCAATTTGCTTATCCTTAACTACTTCGTAAACGGCCAAACCCTTAGTAGTTGGAAGAAGATTACGCTTTTCACGTGTAATATATTCTCTTGTTATTAAAGTTTCTATAATTGATGCACGGGTTGCTGGTGTTCCTAAACCGCTATCCTTCATGGCATAACGCAACTCTTCATCCTCAATCTCCTTGCCACAGGTTTCAAGCGCTTTTAAAAGTGATGCTTCATTATACATTGATTTTGGCTTGGTCTGTTTTTCCAGCAATGATTTTTCTACAATCGGAAGTTGCTCACCCACAGCAACTTTCGGTAATGCGGCATTATCTTCATCCTTCTTATCGTCTTCTGTTTCATTAAAAACAGAACGCCAGCCAGCAGAACGAATTACTGTTCCATTGGCAATGAAAGTAAGACCAGATTGAACAGTAATTTTAGTTATTTCCTTTAAACACTCCTGATGAAATGCTTCAATCATTCGTCCAACAACCATATCGTAAACCGCTTGCTTATCGCTACTTAAACCATATGCTTCCACACCGGTAGGTAAAACCGCATGGTGATCAGTTACTTTCTTTGCATTAACACTTCGTTTATTTAAACTTATCGTTTGAAGGTATTGTGCCTGTTTGCCAAAATCAGGATGATTACTAAATTTGGTTATCAATTCTGGCACTCCTGCAAAAACATCATCGCCAATATATCTCGATCCAGTACGTGGGTAAGAAACCAATTTACTCTCGTATAAATTTTGTAGAATATTCAAGGTTTGATCAGCGGTGTAGCCTTTCTTTTTGTTGGCTTCCTGTTGCAAACTACTTAAATCATGTAAAAGGGGCGGTGGTTCTTTCCTCGGTTTTGCCTCAACAACGGTAATATTTCCACCTGTTGAAAAACCTGAGGCGACATCTTCAACTAATGCAAAAAGTTTTTCAGCTTCCTCTTTATCTTTGTAATTCGATGTTGAAACGGCTTTGAAAGTTTGCTCATCTTTTATCAGTTGAATGCTGATTTGATAATAGGTTTGTGGAACAAAATTCTTGATTTCCAAAAAGCGGGCACAAATCATTGCAAGTGTTGGGGTTTGAACTCTTCCCAATGACAGTACGGTTCTATTTCCGGCAGAAATACTCAGGGCCTGTGTAGCATTCATGCCAACCAACCAATCTGATTCTGAGCGACAATGTGCTGAATTAAATAACGTATCGTAATCTGTACCCGGTTTCAGGTTTCTAAAACCATCTTTAATGGCTTCATCTGTTTGTGATGATATCCAAAGGCGTTTAAATGGCTTTTTACATTTTAAATAATAGTAAATGTATCTGAAAATTAATTCTCCTTCACGCCCGGCATCTGTTGCCACAATAATTTCGGTTGCTTCATCGAAAAGGCGTTTAATGGTATCCAACTGTTTACGAACCGCCGGATCTTCCACAAATCCATCCTTTGTTTTTATTTTTCTTACGGCTAACTTAAACTTGGCTGGCAACATGGGTAAATGTTGTTTCCTCCATCCAATAAAACCATAATCTTGTGGCGGTGCCAACTGAAGTAAATGTCCAAAAGCCCAGGTAAATGAATATCCTTTGCCTTCGATATATCCATCTTTCCTAGTAGTTGCACCGAAAACTTTAGCAAGTTCCCGACCAACAGAGGGCTTTTCTGCAATAACAATCTTCATGAATTGGGCTTATTTTTCAACCTCAAAGATGACTAAAATAATCGTTTAAAAACTAAAATTTTACTCACATGCTAATTGCTTGATGATTAAACATTTTCGACCTTAAGCTGTTTGAAATGCAATATTAGTAACAAAATAATGATACCAGAATCTTAATTTTGATGGAGAGAATTTATGAGCTAGAGCATTGTAAAATAAAAGTTGAACTTAATGATGGCATTATTAGGGTTTTTAGCAATGCTGAATTATGGCGTTTTTTAGATGGCAAGGCGAATGAAAGATTTAGATTGCTTGTGCAAACTATTAAGGCTGATTATAAAGATCAGTTCCAGAAAAACCTGCAGATTTCAGATAATTCCTTAATTGTCGAAATATTGGTCCACGTTTATTGTGATTATCTTGGACTTAAATTTAATAAATTCATCAAGCTTAAACCATTAAACAATTTTGTAAATAAGCTTTTAGAACGAGCTGAAGTTGTAGATTGCGGTGAGCAAGACAAAGATAGCAACCGTTGGGTCTGGGATTTTTTATCAGGTTTAGAATGGTTTTTTATCAAAATTTTACCTCGAAACCTGAATAATACTAATCTTAAAATTTATTAATCCATTTGTGCTGTAAATATTTTATTGTAATTCAAAGCTACGCTTGATGCCAAGGCTTCATTTAAAAATGATGAACGGTATTGTTGATCGGAATTATTTATAAACAAAAGAGTACGATCGGAAATGGCATCAATTACCTTGTTTGCCAATTTCGTTGGTACAGCAGGGCAGCCCTGACTTCTTCCCAATCTACCAAGCTGATTAATGGTTTCCTGACAAACATAATTGGCACCATGAACTACTATAGCTCTATCCCTTGCATTGCTGTTAAATCCCTGGTCCATTCCATCTAACTTTAACGATCTGCCGTGTTTCCCAAAATAAACTTCACCAGTAAGATAAAAACCTAAACTACTTTGATTTGAATTGTGAGTATTAGAAAAATAGGAGGGTTTATCACCGCCACTATTCTGACCATGAGCCACCCAGGTATTTAAAATTAATTCCTTTTTCTCCAGATCAATAATATATAAACGTTTTTTGGAACTTTCCTGATCGAAATCTGCAATGGTTAAAATAGATTTATCCTGCAATAAACCAGAATATTTCATGTTGTAATAACCCGTTAATGCTTTCTCAAAAACTTGCTCACTTAAGCCTGCTGAATCTAAATGAGCAGCTTGATATAAATTTAAAATGTATTGATTGTAAATACTATCTGCAGCTATATTAAGTAGCGCTTGTTGTTGTGTTTGTGGTTTCTCCACCGCTTTCCAACTGGTTCCGACAATGCTTATTAATGCTAGAACAATAGCAGCAATGCCCAAAATGTATTTATTCATACAAAAATGTTTGGTTTATACTACTATATACGATCAAACAAAAAAAATGTTGCCTGAAATTTAGTGTAGATTTAATAATACGTCTTGTTTTACTCAGAAATGACTTTGTAGATGATAATAGAGCTATCAAGAATGCTGATTTAGGAATTGAACATCTGAATTTGGTAACAAAAGGCAACTTAATGTGTTGTTATATAAATTATTACCTAATGAAAATACTACTTACTGGTGCTAATGGTTATATAGGTACAAGGTTGCTGCCATTGTTATTGGATGAAAGGCATCAGGTAGTTTGTATGGTTAGGGATAAACGCAGATTTGCAGCACAGTCTGATTTAACTGATCAAGTTCAAATCATTAGTGGCGATTTATTAAATGTTGATACGTTAACTGAAATTCCTAATGATATTGATGCAGCATATTATCTGGTTCACTCGATGTCATCCAGTGAAGAAGGGTTTTCTGATTTGGAAAAGAAATCATCAGAAAATTTTTCAAATGCTATAAAAAAAACGAACTGTAAGCAAATTATTTATCTAACTGGCATTGCCAATGATGAGCATTTATCCAAGCATTTAGGCTCACGCCTGGCTGTAGAAGAAGAATTAAAATCATCAGGTATCGCTTGTACAATTTTAAGAGCGGCTATAATTATTGGATCAGGCAGTGCGTCTTTTGAAATTATAAGAGATTTAACAGAAAAAATCCCGGTAATGGTGGCACCCAAATGGGTGAAAACTAAATGTCAGCCAATAGGAATTCGCGATGTGCTTGGCTATTTGATGGGTGTTTTACATAATGAAAAAGCCTTTAATGAAACATTTGATATTGGTGGACCAGATATATTAACTTACAGAGATATGTTGCTGGGATATGCCAATGAACGTGGTCTCAAAAGATGGATTATTACCGTTCCTGTTCTTACACCTAAATTATCATCACTTTGGCTAAACCTTATTACTCCGGTTCCATATTCATTAGCAAGAAGTTTGGTAGATAGTATGAAGAATGAGGTAGTTTGTAAAGATGATAGGATAAAAAATGTTGTACCCAGACAGTGTTTAACCTATTCGGAAGCTCTGCATTTGGCTTTTGAAAAAATAGACCAGAATTCTATTGTTTCAAGTTGGAAAGATGCTTTAAATAGGGGATATCTTCAAACTGATTTCATGGATCAAATAAAAGTGCCGCAAAACGGTACCCTCGAATACAAAGTGAAAATGCCATTTGATCGCAAAGCAGAAGAAGTTTTTGAAAATATTTGGAGTATTGGTGGGAGTAGAGGTTGGTATTTTATGGATTGGTTGTGGCAGCTTAGGGGTTTTTTAGATAAGATTTTCGGTGGCGTGGGCACTCGAAGAGGCAGAACAAGTAATGTAGATCTTCAGGCTGGTGATGTACTCGACTTTTGGCGGGTACTTTTAGCTGATCGTAAGAATAAAAGGTTATTGCTCTATGCTGAAATGAAAGTTCCGGGGGAAGCTTGGCTGGAATTGAAACTAATCGAATTTCATGGTCAGGCGTTTTTATCGCAGGTTGCTACTTTTAGACCAAGAGGTTTGTGGGGCCGCATGTATTGGTATGCCATGTGGCCTTTTCATATTGTATTATTTAAAGGGATGGCCAGAGAGATTACCACTTATCAGCCCAAAACATAAAGCAATTTTGTTATTTTTGCATTTCAAGTTTCGAAAATGCCAAATCAAGATAACGATTACTCCTTCTGGACAAAATACAAGCGCTTTGCCAGTACAGAAATATTAATGTACCTAATCATGATCATTGGTATTACTCTTGGAATTATTTTTTTAAGCTAAGCATCAGTTTTAGATGATCAGCCATATTGACATCGCTCATGAATTTAGAAAATAAAGCATATTTTTCAGCAGGAAAAGTTCCATCAATAATCTTGATTTTTCTGTGATAGATTAATTTTTTTCCATCAAGACTAACATTCGATTCATAAGTTCCAAAATCGCTCTCGAAACTCTTTTTCAGTGGTAAAATAAAATCAGTAGATATGTTATCTGGAAGAGAGTAAATTATGGTGTCTTCATCTGTATAACCTCTATTAATGTAAACAGGAAGTCTTCTTGCCTTAATCTCTGGGATGGATCGTGTAACATTAAAAGCATTCAATTGCAGGTACATTTTACCGTTATTAATGTTTGCATAATGACGCAGATTTACTTTAATATCTTCAATAACTTTTGGATTTTCGGTTTTCTGTTGTAAATAAGTAATGTTCTCAAAATCAATGTTATCAATATTATAAGAATTTTTAAGAAATTTTTGTTGCTCAATTAGCGATTTCCCTATTATTGATTCTGAATTATCATATTGTGATCCTGAAAAAACTGTATTCATATTGCCATTAGCCGTACCATCATCTTTAATGTTCAAACTAACTTTCCTCACCTGAAGATTATTTTGGGCAGTTAATTTAGGTGTTCGGAGCAATTTACCGCCTTCAGGTGTACAGGCAAAAACCAAACGATCATCCGTAAAATCGCCTAAATAACCAAAAGGAATTTTCTGATTGGTGCATTCCAACCATATCGTATCACCTTTTAATGGCAAACATAGAATAATGTGGTTGCCTTGAGCCAAATCTGCAAATTGAGGATCGACACTAACTTTTTCATTACCCGCTTCAACAATACAATAATAAGAATCAATATCTACTGCTTTTAATAAGCTTTGCATGTAATTTACCAGTGCTTTGCAATCGCCATAACCCAAACGATCTACTTCACTTGCTGCAATTGGCTGCATACCACCAATACCTATCTGAACGCTGATATATCGTGTTTTTTCCTGTAAATATTGATAAATTTTTCTGGCTTTATCTTTATCGGATTTTTCATTTTTAACTAAATCCTTTACCATTGAGATTGTTGTAGGAGCCAGCGTATTACGTTGTTTAATCAGATCGTTATAAACCCATTTACCCAGTTCTTCCCAATTTTGATAACTTCCCTTGTGATTATAATAAGTAAACTGTTTTGGGGCAATTTGAACACTTGTTCTGTATGTTTCTGGGTCAGGACTAAATGGTTCGGTTTTAACAGCCAGAATGTTGCTGGTTTTCCAAATCATCTTCTTCTGTTTATCGTCAATTGTTACTTCTGGTTCGCCAGTAAAATTGAGGGTTTTTATACGAACATCATCAGTTGGCTTCGAAATAAAGGTATACGAACTCCGCTCAACCGAAACATCATCACCAGGCTTTGGAATCCATCTTGGAATAATTAAGTTTTGCTTGTTCCTGATCTCATAATTATAAACGATGGTATATGGATATTGATTTATGTTCGGCAAATAATGCTTTACACGGCTATCAACAAACAACGAGAATCCATCGGCAACACTCATATCGCTAAAATCACTTTGCGAAAATTTACTAATGGGTTTGCCTACCGCGTTGTAAACTTCCCCTTTAATTGCTTTGATAGAAGTATTTTTATCGTAGTACAATACCAACCGGGCTTCGTCTTCACCATTCTCATTAAAAACAGTAATGGCTCTTTTAACGGTTACCATCACGTTTTCTGGCGCACGCATATCAACAACTGTTTCTTCGTTTCTAATGCAAGAGTTTGCTCTATTTCTTAACGCACCAGGTATTAAATCTACATCATAATTATCTTGAGCAAATGCTCCATTAAAAATTGCCAAGAGGCTAATAAGAACTAATGTGTATTTCATATTAGTCTGCTCTTTTTAATAGGTATTCTACCTTTTGATTCTGGATGATTTTACTGTAAAACTCCTTCAAAAAAGGATATTCTTCTGGTTGATAAACAGCATTATTAAACTGTAATATCTGACTTAATGAAAGAATATTTTCATCTAATTGTGTTTGTAGCAAATATTTACCACCACTGTTTGGTAAGGCAATAGCTAAATTCTTAGGCTTTTCTAATAAACTGTATTTATCTTTCAAATCAATGTTGATGATAATCCGTTCATCAGATGCTGCGCCTAAATCGACAGGATATGTTCTCACATTTAAGTTAAATGGATTTTTAGAAATTGCATTAATGAAAAACGGACTTAAGTAAAACTCTTTTTTATTGGAACCATCATTTACTGTAAATTCGATTTCATATTTTTCGGTAAGGGGATTATCTACGCTATCTAAATTATTAATTTCATGCTCCGAAATTTTAATTTTAACCAATCGATCATCTAATTTTTCTACATACTCATCAGGCGAGCTGTATTTTTTAATTTCTTTTCTCTTAGCATAAGCTGCATAGCCTTGAGATATAGTGGTTAACGTTCCAACTATTTTGCCATCATTGGTTAATTTTCCATTTAAAATATAATTGGTAACCGTTTTTTGGCTTGCTTTTAAATCTATCCAATAAGATGGTTTTTTAAGATTTATCACTCTACCTTGATCATTCATGCAGCGTAGAGGCAACAATCCAAATGGTAAAAGTGGTTCTGTGGCATCGAGCATGTAACTCTTGTCGCCAATATTTAATTTTGCCACAACATAATTGAAATCAGAAATTACCGGATATAGTTTGTTAATGATTCCATTTTCCCTTGTTGATAATATCACAGCTTCAGCATCGAGATTGGCAGCCGATAGTGCAGCAATTAAATTCAAGTTAAGATTAGCCACGTTTCCTGATCGGTTATCGAATGATTTTTTAATGTTATCTGCACAATAAATTCCATAATAATTATCCCACTTAATTTGCTTTTTGATATACTGGAAAATGACTTTCGCTTTCGTTAAGTCGTCCGGAGCATCCTTTACAATCGCCGGAACAATTTCTTTATAAAAATCTTTTCGTTTCATTTGAGATCCAAAAGATTTATCGCTGGTAAGCTCATAATCTACATCTTTCCATGTTTTAGTATATGATGTTTTAGCACCTGAAGGGTTGGTTACATCAGAAAGTTCAAAATATATGGCTGATTTAAAATTACTTGGAGCGGTCATATTATCTTCCTCAATAAATGCCGGAATATCTTTCATTAAGTAAGTAATTTTCGAGCAGTCGATATTTGCACCATTGAGTCTTAGGCATTCTCGAGCCAATTCTACCTTTTGATCAGTTAGTTTTTGATAACCACGCAGCGATACATTGTAATTATAAATACCAGGAATGTAAACTAAATACTCACTAATCACTTTTGGAATCTTCCACTGAAATTCCCATGTTTTAAAATTGAATAAATTGGGCGATTTTAATCTGTAGCTATATTCAATTATAGAACCTTCTTTCAAATTAGGCAGCGTAAATTTTAAAAGTTTGGTATATTTCGATCGGTTTTCGAAAAAAGTAGCCTTTTTATCCATTGGGGTTTCCACAAATCTTCCGTTAACATAGTTGAAAGTCGATGCCTTTAAATCGTTAATGGTTTCTTCCCTTGAATCATCTTTATATAATGGTACAATAACATTTGCGTTCTCAAAACCTTCTTTATTGTAGATCTTAATTTTTACATGATAATCAAAAAGTAATTCAAGTCTTCCGGTAGCATCATCAATTTCAACCCTTGCCGTTCCAAACTCTTTAAGTACAACTGCATTGGCATTGCTATCAAGCTTTTTTCTATCAAACTCATAATCATCATAAGTAATAGAGCCAAAGTCAAAATTCTGTGCAAAAACAGTGAGATAGGTAGAAGACAGCAGAAGAAAGAAAAATATTTTTTTCATGGAGTGCGTTGGTAAATATTGCAGCAATTTAAACCTAGCATTTAACATTTAGAAATAATTTGAAAATTAAATTTTGAATTTAATACGGGGTTTTACGAACAAATCAATCCTTTTTAGCACTTTTGAGTAAACATAAATTTTTTATACAGTGTAATCCTGTATTATTTTCTCATATCCAATAACATGAAATTAAATTTAAAACGTCCGTTAGCATTTTTCGATTTAGAAGCTACTGGTATAAATGTAGGTGCTGATAGAATAGTTGAAATAGCCATTTTAAAAGCTCATCCAGATGGTACAGAAGAAGTTAAAACCTGGCGTGTAAATCCTGAAATGCCAATTCCTTTGCAAACTTCATTAATTCATGGTATTTACGATGAAGATATTGCAAACGAACCAACCTTTAAAGCGCTGGCAAATGAAATTGCCGAGTTTTTAGGCGATAGTGATTTGGCAGGTTATAACTCCAATAAATTTGATATTCCAATGCTTTTAGAAGAGTTTTTAAGAGCCAATGTGGATTTTGATATGAACGGGCGCAAGTTTGTTGATGTACAAAATATTTTCCACCAAATGGAACAGCGTACATTAAAAGCGGCCTACAAATTCTATTGCCAGGAAGATTTAGTAAATGCACACGCAGCAGAGGCTGATGTTATTGCAACGTATAAAGTTTTGCTTGGTCAGCTGGAAATGTATAAGGAAAAAGAATTTGAAGACAAACAAGGCAACAAAAGTATACCTGTTGTTAATGATGTTGATGCTTTGCATATATTTACCAATATTCATAAACCTGTTGATTTTGCTGGCAGAATGGTTTACAATGATAAAAATGAGGTTTGTTTTAACTTCGGAAAGCATAAGGGAAAAACAACTGAACAAGTATTTTCTGTTGAACCAAGTTATTATGCATGGATGAAACAAGGAGATTTTCCACTTTATACTAAAAAGAAATTGGACGAAGAGTGGGCAAAGTTTAATGCGAAGAAAAACGAGAATCGTGTAGCAAAACCACAACCAAATGCAGCAGCACCAAAGCCTCAATATCAGCAGAAGCCTCAACAAAAGCCAGATAAACCTGCTCAACCAATTAATAATGATATGCTTGAACAGTTAAAGATGAAGTTTGGTAAATAATACAAAACGCTCAAATACAAATATGAAAGTATTCAAAATATTTTGCGTTCTGTTGTTTTCTGCAGTTTGCGTAGATGCACAAGTTCAACTCCCCATTGAACCTGTTTATCAAAACACTTATCAAAAGGGAACCAGAAGTGTATCTGGTAAACCTGGTAAAAATTATTGGCAAAATTCATCTAAGTACGATTTGAAGGTAGATTTTAATCCAGTTTCACGTTTACTAAAAGGTAAAGTTAATGTGGTTTATACCAATAATAGTCCTGATACACTAAAAGAAATTTGGTTTAAACTTTACCCAAATTTGTATAAAAAAGGTTCTGTAAGAAAATCAAAAATTTCAGAGTCTGATTTGGGCGAGGGAGTTAAAATTGAAAAACTGGTTGCGAGCGGTAAAGCTTTAAATGACTTTAAAATCGATGGAACAAATATGACAGTTGCCGTTCCTGCAGTATTACCTGGCAAAACAATCAATTTTTCGATCGATTATCACTATGTTTTAAACAAGGGTTCTCATGTGCGTACCGGTCAGGTTGATGAAGGCTCACACTTTGTAGCCTATTTTTTTCCTCGAATTGCAGTGTATGACGATGTTGATGGTTGGAATAAATTTCCGTACACAGGCGCAGAAGAGTTTTACAATGACTTTGATCAATTTGATGCAGAAATTACAGTTCCGGGCGGTCTTAGCGTTTGGGCAACTGGCGATTTAAAAAATACAAGCGATGTTTTCCAAAGGGAAATTGTAGAGCGTATCGTTCGGGCAGAAAAAAATGATGCGGTTGTAGATGTAATTACAGATCAGGATTTAGCAAGCAAGAAAGTAGTGAAACAAAATACTTTCAATACGTTTAAATTTGAGGCCAAGAATGTTACTGATTTTGTGTTTGCATTAAGTGATCACTATCTTTGGAAATCGACCAGTTTAGTTGTTGATCCAAAAACAAAAAGAAGAACGCGAGTTGATGCTGTTTTTAATCCTAAGCATAAAGATTATTATGAAGTGATTGATTTTGCCCGTAAAACAGTAGAATCAATGAGTTATAAATTTCCAAAATGGCCATTTCCTTACAGCCATGAAACAATTTTTGATGGTTTAGATCAAATGGAATATCCAATGATGGTTAATGATAATCCAGTCGATAATAGGGAAGACGCCATTACCTTAACTGATCATGAAATTTTTCATACGATGTTCCCATTTTATATGGGTATAAATGAAACTAAATACGGTTGGATGGACGAAGGCTGGGCTACAATAGGCGAGTGGCTAATTTCTCCAATGATAGATTCAAATATTGTAGATGAATATGGCATTCAGCCAACTGCTTCATCATCAGGAAGTAGAGATGATTCTCCAATTATGACCTTAACTCCGGATTTAAAAGGATCAGGAAGTTTTACCAATTCTTATCCAAAACCCGGATTAGCGTATTTGTATCTAAAGGATTATTTAGGCGAAGAATTATTTACAAAAGCACTGCATACCTACATCAAAAACTGGAATGGAAAGCACCCCATGCCTTACGATTTTTTTAATAGCATGAACGAAGGAAGCGGCAAAAATCTAAATTGGTTTTGGAAGCCATGGTTTTTTGAAGGTGGGGTTTTAGATATGGCCATTAAATCTGTCGACAAGACAAATAGCGGATATACCATAATAATCGAAAATAAAGGCAACAAAGCCTTGCCAATTGATTTAACATTGAGTTATAGCGATGGTTCAAAAGAAACAAATCACAATAGCATTGGTATCTGGGAGAGTGGAAGCAAGCAAGTTGAGGTTAAAATTCAGACTGCTAAAAAGCTAAATAAAGTGGTAATGGGAAGTAGCCATGTACCAGATAAAGTGAAAAGCGATAATACATTTTCTGCAAATTGATCAAAAAAAAAGAGGACTAAAGCCTCTTTTTTTATTTAATGTCTTCCATGTTTTAAATTGTGTCCTCTAGAAAATGATCTTGAAGGCCCACGTTTATCATGATGTTTGTAATTGATATTTTTTGATTTATAATATTTTTTTGGAGTTCCATATCTAACAGTATTGTACCCGCCTCCGTAAGATGAGCGATAGACATTTTTATGGTTAGAATATCTCACCCTATGCGTATTGTAACTGCGATAAGGATTGTTTCCATAAACCACAACCTTTCTACCATGGCTCAAATTATAACCTCTATATCTTACTGGCAAATGGCGAGACCTTGTCCAACGGTTTCCGTTTAAATAAACAAACTGCCTTTGCGGAACATAATAATAAGATTGAACTTCAGGTAAATAATAGTAATTAACGTTTTGGTAACCAACAGGAACCCAAGCCGGCTGCGCCCCAATGTTTACATTAAGGCTTACTTGAGCATTAGATTGATTAGATGTTAAAGCCACGATACCTACAATCGCGGAGATGATGAGTAACTTTTTCATAATCGGTTCATTTTTTTGTGTGGTAAAAATAATTCAAACGCTATGCCAAAATTTCTATTGTAACAGAGATATAAGAAAAGGGAATTCCTTTCGAAACTCCCTCTAATCACAGCTAAATATTTACTATCCGCGGCTTTTGCCGTTATTTCTATCAGGGCGATTATTTCCAGCCTTCATATTATTTCCACGATTATTGCTTTGGCCAGGTTTTGCTTGTTGATTTGGCCTGTTAACATTTCCTTGTTGGCGAGCTGGGCGATTGCTGTTTTGAGGACGAACAACCTGTATTACTCTGCTATTATTATTTTTCACATTGTAGTTCGGGTGTCCTTTAACCACATAATATTTACTATCGCGACTATCTTTGATTAGCGCCTGGCGGCCATTGTAGTTTTTAAATTTACTATACTTGGCTACATAAACGTTGTTTCGTAAATATGGTTTAGGTTCATTTACAACAACCTTATAGGCATTGTATAAATTGAAGTTTCTGTATTGACTTGGTAAGTTGTTTACCCAAACCCAACGACCGCCATTAGAATAAATATACTGACCAGATGGAACGTTATAATAAGCGTCGATATCTGGAAAATAATAATAGTCTACGTGATCGTAACCTGTTAGTCCCCAAACTGGCTGTTGACCAATGTTAATGTTCAAACTAACTTGTGCATTTGCACTGTTAATGCTGAATAATGAAACCGTCAGAATTGCAGCAAATAATACTAATTTTTTCATAACGTTTTTAAATTATAGGTTTCTTGTGTGTGTTAATTATTGAAATAGACAGAAGCATTACAGAGTAGTTTAAATGATGCAATCCGTTTTAACATTCTTTAACTATATTTGCCTGCACAATACATTTAAAGGCATCATTCTAATATGAGTTTAGGGACAACCGAAAACAATTACGAACTCGTTTCAGGACTGGAAATACATGTTCAGTTAAATACAAATACCAAAATATTCTCTGCTGATAGTGCATCTTTCGGGGCTTTACCTAATCAAAATATATCTACAGTTTCTCTTGCGTTGCCCGGAGCTTTGCCGAAATTGAACAAAGAAGTGGTAGCCAAAGCAATAAGAATTGGCCTTGCTTTAAACTGTACCATCAATCAAATCAACCATTTCGATAGAAAAAATTATTTCTATGCCGATTTACCAAAGGGATATCAAATTACACAAGATAATCAACCGATTTGTGTGAATGGTTTTTTGGATGTGGAATTAGCTGATGGTTCCATCAAGAAAATAGGAATTAATAGAATTCACTTGGAAGAAGATGCCGGCAAGAGTATTCACGATCAGGATGATAATTACTCATTGGTTGATTTAAATCGTGCTGGTGTACCTTTGATTGAAATTGTTACCGAACCTGATATTCGCAGTGCTGAAGAAGCATCAGCGCTATTAAGTGAAATAAGAAAGCTCGTTCGCCACTTAAACGTAAGCGATGGCAATATGGAAGAGGGGAGTTTGCGTTGCGATGCAAATATTTCCATCCGTGAAAATGGTTCAGCAGAATTTGGCACTCGTTGCGAAGTCAAAAACCTAAACTCGATGCGTAACGTACGTAGAGCGATGGATTTTGAATTTGGCAGACAAGTGGAGGTGATTTCAAATGGTGGAATAATTATCCAAAGTACTTTGAATTTTGATGCTGATAAAGGCACAACATCGCCAATGCGAACTAAAGAAGAGGCGAACGATTACCGTTATTTCTCTGATCCAGATTTACAGCCCATTTTTATTTCTGATGATTGGTTGGCCGAAATTAAATCGGCAATGTCTGCTTTACCAAATGAAATTTCGAAACAAATGGTTATTGAATTCGGTATCAGCAAAGCAGACGCAACTTTATTTGCCGAAGATATAGATCTACTTACTTATTTCAATCAAGCATTGCCAATTGTAAACACTAAAAAAACATTAATCAATTGGTTAATCGGTCCGATTAGGGCTATTTTAAGCGAAAAGGGAATAGCAATTAGTGATTATAATGTTAAACCAGAACAGCTGGGCGCTGCAATAAATATGGTTGATGATAAGAAACTTACACAACAAATTGCCATTCAACAGTTATTACCAGCTATCGAAGAAAATGAAAATGTTGATGTTGCAGCTTTAGCAGAATCATTAAACTTACTGATTTCTGAAAATAGCGATGAATTAAGTGGTTTTATCGATGAAGTACTGAATAAATATCCACAGCAGGTTGATGCGTATAAAAAAGGTAAAAAGGGCGTTTTAGGTTTGTTTGTTGGCGATGTAATGAAGTTGGCCAAAGGCAAAGCAGATGCTAAAAAATTAAATGAATTGATACTTGAAAAATTAAAATAATGAGATTAAAAACCTTAAGCCTTATCGTATTAATTGCGATTGCTTTTACAGCTTGTAAACCAAAAGATAGTTTTACAATTGATGGAACTTTCCAAAATCCCGGAACGGAAAAGAAAGTTTACTTATATGGAATGCAAAGCAGCCAAATGGTGGCCATCGATTCTACTAATCTATCAGAAAAGGGTGAATTTAAATTTATCCGCAAAACGCCGTCAGTTGATTTTTTCCGTGTTTCTATTGGCAACCATGAGTTTATGTTAATTGCCAAAAATGGCGATGAAATTAAGTTAGAAGCCGATTTAACTAATAAAACAATGGCTTACAAAATCTCTGGCGCCAATGAAGTAGAAAAATTATCAGAACTGAATACCATTAGAAATAATTTTGCTAAACAAGCTGAGAAGTTACAAGCTGATTTTGAGGCTAAAGTGGCTACGCAACCACAAAATAGAGCAACCATTTTAGAGGAAATGAAGCCTCGATATGAATCTTATATCAAACAATTGAATACTCAAATCTTAAAATTTGCTGCAGATAACAAAGGAACTTTAGCTAGTTTTTACGCGATGAATACTTTGAGTCCGCAAGAGTTTGAAGCTGAAATGGTAAAATTTGCTGATGAGGTGAAAGACGAGATTAAAGGGAACGCAACTGTTGATACTTTTGTTAAGCAAATGACTTTATTAAAAACCGTTCAGGTTGGTCAGGTTGCACCGGCATTTACTTTAAATACAGCTGATGGAAAACCTGTAAGCTTAGCAGATTACAAAGGAAAATATGTATTGGTTGATTTTTGGGCATCATGGTGCCAACCTTGCCGCCAGGAAAATCCAAATGTTGTTAAGGTTTACAATAAATACAAAGCTAAAAATTTCGACATTTTAGGTATTTCTTTAGATACAGACAAAGCAGCCTGGTTAGGCGCAATCAAAGCAGATGGTTTAATGTGGACCCATGTTTCAGAATTGAAAGATTTCAATGGAGAAACGGTTAAAAAATATCAGGTTCAGGCTATTCCAACCTCATACATTATAGATACTACTGGAAAAATTGCGGCTAAAAACCTTAGAGGCGATGAACTGGATGCATTTTTAGCAAAAACGTTACGTTAAAAGAAACTCAATGTTAAACTAATTTAAGTGGTTAACAATTTCTTAACTTAGGCTTAACTGAAAATTACATCAGAGACAGTACTTTCGTAACAAATATTTAACTATGAATAACGCAGGTCAGAAAATATTAATTGTTGATGATGAACCAGATATTCTGGAGTTGATTGAGTACAACTTAAAAAAAGAGGGTTATCAGGTTTTTACGGCATCTAACGGACAAGAGGGAATTACAGTTGCCAAGAAGGTTCATCCCGATTTAATTATTCTCGACATCATGATGCCGAAAATGGATGGAATTGAAGCTTGTCGCTTAATGAGAGCCATTCCTGAATTCAAAAATACGTTCATGGTCTTTTTAACCGCAAGGAGCGAAGAATATTCTGAAATAGCTGGCTTTAATGTAGGTGCTGATGATTATATCGCAAAGCCGATTAAACCACGTGCTTTGGTTAGTCGCATCAATGCTATTTTAAGAAGAAATTCTGGTACAGAAGAGGTATCAGAAAATAAATTAGAAATCGGTGATTTAGTGATCGACCGTGAAGCTTATTTGGTTTTTCAAGGCGGAAACAAGGTTGTTTTGGCTAAAAAAGAATTTGAATTGTTATATCTTTTGGCATCGAAACCTGGTAAAGTTTACACCCGGGAATCAATCCTTAAAAATATATGGGAAGATTCTGTTGTAGTTACCAATAGAACCATTGATGTTCACATTCGGAAACTACGCGAAAAGTTAGGCGAAACTTATGTATCAACTGTAAAAGGTGTTGGTTATAAGTTTGAGCTTTCTTGATAAATTAAAATTTAAAATATTAGGCCAAAGATTTATTAATCTTTGGCTTTTTTGTTTGTTTGAATTTTGTTATTATATTGTATTTCAAGTAATTAAATAGAGTGTTATGTCCGAAAACGCGATTAATCGATACCATTTTACAGCAGATTGGGGAGGAAGTAGAATTGGTTTTACTGAAATATCAGGATTGGATATTGAAATAGAGGCTGTTGTCACGAGAGATAGCTCAAATCCTGTTGATAGTGGTAGAAAGATTCCTGGTCTTAGAAAGTTTTCAAATATTATTTTAAAAAGAGGTATTGCTAAAAACGACAATGATTTTTTTAACTGGATTAACACAAAAAGTATTGGAAATATAGAACGAAGGAATATCACCATTAAATTACTTAATGAAGAGCACGAACCCATTTTTATATGGATGGTAAAAAATGCTTTTCCTGTTAAATATAATGGTCCAATTTTGATTTCAAATGATAGTGAAATTGCATTTGAAACGCTTGAATTAACGCATGAGGGCTTAACCGTAACCACTCCATAGCTTGTAATTGTTTAGAGGATATAACTAAAAAATTATTCTTTTTCTTCGAAAAAATTTCATCTCTCATTACAACAATAGTCGTTTTAAAACCTACTATCAATGATCATATGCTTTATATGTAGCTAATTCTTATCGCAATTAAAATAAATCCGTATTATTGCGGCTCATTAATAGCACTACAGTTTGAAGTACCCAAATTTTAAAGATCTTATTCTTTTCGAAGACAACGATTTCATCGTTATCAATAAACCACCATTTCTTGCCTCACTTGATGAAAGAGGTGGTTCTGGCGAAACCAATGTTTTGCGTTTAGCTAAGCAGTATAGCGATGATGCACAGGTTTGCCACCGTTTGGATAAGGAAACTTCTGGGGCTTTAATTATTGCAAAAAATCCAGAGGCTTATCGGCATGCATCTATGCAATTCGAACGTAGAAAAGTAAATAAAACTTATCATGCTCTGGTTGATGGACATGTTATTTTCGATGAACTTTTAGTTGATTTACCCATTCTAAACGACGGGAATAAAAACGTAACCATTGATAGGGCAGAGGGAAAAAGAGCTGAAACCATTTTTGATTCCTTAAAATATTATAAGCATTACACTTTGGTAGAATGTAAGCCAATTACAGGCCGTATGCACCAAATTCGCATTCACTTGGCTACCCAACGTGCAGCGATTGTGGGCGATGAAATGTATAGAGGGAAACCAGTTTTTCTATCATCAATTAAACGCGGCTATAAATTAACCAAAGGCGAAGAAGAGCAACCCATTATGAAACGTTTTGCACTTCATGCCCGTCATTTGGTATTCAAAGGAATGGATGATCAAGACATTATCATTGATGCGCCATATCCAAAAGATTTTGCAACCTTAATTAAGCTGCTTGACAAATTCGATGCTTAAACTTGAATAACCAGAAATAAAATAACATGTATATCCGCTTTGTAAATTACCTTGATAAGATTAACCGATACAGAAAATCAAAAATATCAAACCGTAATTTCTTAGTAATACTTGCAGTTGTTGTTGGTATTTTGGCAGGCTTGGCAGCAGCAGCTTTAAAAAGCTTAACGCATCATATCGAAGAATTTCTTCAATCAGATTGGCAGTGGAAATACAAATACTATCTCTATTTGCTATTCCCGATGATTGGTATATTTCTTACAGTTTTATACATCAAATACTTTATCCGCAAAAGCAAATTCGAAACAGGTTTAACGCCTTTGCTGTATGCGATTTCTAAAAAATCTAGCAGGGTAGAAGCCCACAATATTTATTCACAAATTATTACTGCCGCTGTTACTGTTGGTTTTGGTGGTTCAACAGGATTAGAAGCACCAATTGTAACGAGTGGTTCGGCTATAGGCTCAAACTTAGGCCGGATTTTGGGCTTATCCTACCGGGAAATAACCATGTTAGTGGCTTGTGGCGCAGCTGCAGGAATCGCTGGTGCATTTAATAGCCCTGTTGCCGGAATAGTATTCGCCATTGAAATATTACTCCCTGAATTTACCATTCCTGCATTTATTCCTTTGCTACTTTCAGCTGCTACTGCAGCAGTGGTAGCGAGGCTATTTTATACGCAACAATTGTTCTTCCTAGTTACTGAGGGCTGGGAAATAAACGCTTTATTTTACTATGTAATTTTGGCCATACTAATTGGTTTGTTTTCGATTTATTTCACAAAAGCCAACTATGCGGTAAAAGGTTTTTTCTATAAAATCAAACATCCATATACGAAGGTAATTATTGGTGGTTTAATGCTTGGAGCCTTGGTTTTCCTCTTTCCAACGCTGTATGGCGAAGGATACATCACGATTAAAAGTTTGCTAAGGGGTGATTATTTGGCTGTTATTAATAATAGCATTTTCTCTGACTATAATACCATTCCTGCGTTAATTATTCTCTTTACTGTGGTTACTATTTTTATGAAATCAATAGCCACATTGGTTACATTGGGTGCTGGCGGAAATGGAGGAACTTTTGCCCCAAGTTTAATTATGGGCGGATTGATTGGTTTTGTTTTCGCTTACGTTGTTAATCTTTCGGGAATTGCGCATTTAAATGTGTCAAATTTTATTGTCGCAGGTATGGCAGCCGCGTTAGGCGCAATTATGCATGCACCTTTAACGGGCATTTTCTTAATTGCAGAAATTACAGGTGGCTATATTTTAATGGTTCCTTTAATGATAACAACGGCCATATCCTATGCTGTTAACCGCAGTTCGCAAAAGCATTCTATTTATACAAAAGCATTGGCTGATAAAGGCGAACTCCTATCTCATGAGGATAAGGATACAACGGTTTTAAATCAAATGAAATTGAAGTATTTGATTGAGAAAAACTATCCAACGCTAAATATGAATGATTTAATTTCATTGAAGATGAACGAAATCGTACAATCTCATAAAAATATTTGCGCAGTTACCGACGAATCGGGTGATTTTAAAGGGATTATATATGTGGAAGAAGTTTTTAATGAGATAATGAAAAACGATAATAAAGATTCTTTAACTGCATCCTATTTGCTTCAGCAGGCGCCAAATACCGTTAATCAGAACGACGATCTAAAACAGATTCTAGAAAAAATGGAAGAAGAAAATGCATGGATTTTACCTGTAATTGATAGTGATAATCATTATAAGGGCTTTGTTTCGAAAACAGCCATCTTCAATAAATATAGGGCTTTGCTAATGAGGCAGAACGATTATATGGGTTAAAATTAAAAATGTTGGAATATTGATAAGTTTTAAGGTTGAAACGTTTTGGTAGCCCTGAACATTTCAACCTTATAATCTTTAACTTTTCAACTGATGTTATTCTGCTCTCTTCAACCCAAACTTCTCAATCTTGCTGTATAAATGACTTCTTTGAATGTCAATCTCATCAGCAGTTTTGGAAACATTCCAGTTGTTTTTCTCGAGTTTAAATTTGATAAATTCTTTTTCTGCGTGGTCTTTATAATCCTGAAAATTATTAAAACTATCGAAAGAAGATGACATACCCGAACCTCCTGAATTGCCTGCTATTTGTGTGCTTGATGCAGCACCAATGTTTGTTCCACCACCTGGATTAGCGAAAGCACGAACATCATTTTCAGTAATTACTTTATCACTTAAAATAATTAATCGTTCGATCATGTTGTGTAACTCACGAACATTACCTGTCCATGGCAAAGCTTGTAAAGCTGCCATCCCACTGTCGTTAATTTTTTTAACCGGCATGCCGTAATCATTGCAAATACTCTCTAAAAAATTTTGTGCAATTACCGGAATATCATCAGTTCGTTCCGTTAAATGCGGAACGTGAATATTTATTACATTTAATCGGTGGTACAAATCCATACGGAAATTACCATCCTCAATCTCTTTTAACAGATCTTTATTGGTCGCTGCCAAAACACGAACATTAACTTCGATTTCCTTTTCACCACCTACTCTAGAAATTTTATGCTCTTGTAAAGCACGAAGTACTTTTGCTTGTGCAGAAAGGCTCATGTCGCCAATTTCATCTAAAAATAGAGTTCCGCCGTTAGCCAATTCGAATTTACCAATGCGTTGTTTTACAGCTGAAGTAAATGAGCCCTTTTCATGGCCAAACAATTCACTTTCAATTAATTCTGATGGAATTGCAGCGCAATTTACTTCAATTAAAGGGCTGTCAGCACGATTTGATTTTTCGTGTAACCAACGCGCTACCAATTCTTTACCGCTTCCATTTGCGCCTGTAATTAAAACACGGGCCTCAGTAGGTGCTACACGCTCAATAGTTTCTTTAATTTTGGAAATGCTTTCGGATTCGCCAAGTATTTCGCGGGTTTTACTTGCCTTACGCTTTAATACTTTAGTTTCAGTAACTAAAGTTCCACGGTCTAAACCATTACGAACAGTAATTAATAAACGGTTTAAATCTGGTGGTTTTGAAATAAAATCGAACGCACCTTTTTTGCTGGCTTCAATGGCCGTTTCAACCGTTCCGTGACCAGAAATCATGATGAAAGGTAAATCTGGTTTGATGATTTGTGCCTGTTCTAGCACTTCCATACCATCCATCTTATTCATCTTAATGTCGCAAAGAACCAAGTCGAAATTGGTTTTCTTAATCATTTCAAGGCCATCGATACCATTATCGATATCTTCAACATCGTAGTTTTCGTATTCTAAGATTTCTCGAAGGGTGCTTCTTATCGCCCGCTCATCATCAATAATTAGTAGTTTGGCCATTTAATATGTGTTTATTCTAATTGATATGCGAATATATTATTTTTAAATTAATGTATAGTTTTTTATACAATGATTTAGGCTATAAACGAGAAATCGATAAAAAGGTTTTAAATTTTATCTCAAAAATATAGGATAGAAAATCCATCCTTTAGTTTATTCTTTTTTGAGAGAGCGTTTATAATTATTTAGAAACAATTAGATAGAATTTCATCGGATGAAATAGTCCTGCTGTACATTGTAGCCCCGATATATACCTGTGCAAAAGCAAAACTTACCTGATAAAAAATAAACAGCGGTTTAAATCGGGGGCTGCCATTTCCATCAGGTTTATTTTACATAATTTTCTGCATCTAACATCATCTGGAAACTGTTAATAAAATTAAATCGTCATTTCGAGCGAAGCCGAGAGATCTTTGGCATATATTGTTAGATTCAAAAGATTTCTCTATTTCGCTGCGCTCCAATCGAAATAACGAAGACGAAACAATTTCAATATTTTAAATAATAGCATAACTATGAAAAATCAAACCCTTTTCCGTGCTTTCTGTGTTTCCGTGGCAAAACATTAAAAGGAAGTTCGAGTTAATTAGGGCTTTGGGTAGGTTTTTAAGTTCAATGCTACAGGTTTTGTTTTTTAAACCTGATTGAAATAAAAATACTTTTTGTTGTACAAAGTTAATAGTTTTCCAATTCCTTCCCACTAGCAACAACGACCATAACGCATAAAAAAAACGCAAAAAGATTGTAATGGAAAGCAGGGCTGAATTAGCTGAAGAGTTACTGTTTTCGCTTTTCAAAAAAATAAAAAAATGCAGGTCTGTAAGCCGGGTTCTGTTTCTCGATTGCTCAAGGTTTCTATCATTAATCCACTGTAAACGTTGCCATTTACCTCTAACGACCTACCCACTAACATCGGACGGGCAGCCCTACATGCGTTAGCCTATTTGGTCTTTCAACTCCCGGGGTTTACAAACCACTGCAGTCGCCTGCAATGCTCGTGCGCTCTTACCACACGTTTTCACCCTTTCCCAACTTGCGTTGGGTGGTATATTTTCTGTTGCACTCATCCGTAATTCAAGTTTTCATTCTTGAATTCCTTTCCGTTAGAAAGCGAGATGCCCTGCGTTGCCCGGACTTTCCTCTCTCCCAATAAATCGGGACAGCGATAGAACAACCTGCATTTTGCGCAAAGATGCTTGTTTTTGACCACAAAGACATCAAGAAAACTAAGATTTTTGCAGTTATTTACAATTTTGCAGTTGAGTAGAGACTTGAGTGTACGGTACAAATCCTTGTTTGTTCCCGAATGAATTGGTAACGAAAACCATCACTTGCGCCACATCAATATCTGCTAATTCGGGAAATGCTGGCATTTTTTCTTTGTATTCTTTGCCATGAATAGTAAAAGTTTCGTTAGCTCCATTTTTAATAATGCAAGCTAAACGGTTTTTGTTGGTTTTAAGGAAAACTGAATCGGTTAACGGAGGTGCAAGCTGACCCAAACCTTCACCATTTTCGCCATGACAATTTTGACATTTAGCTTTGTAGATATCTTTACCGTTAGACATATAATTCTGTAAATCGATGGTTTCCTGGTTTTGACAAGAAACGATGATAGCAACAATTGAAAGCAGAAAAATAGAATTGATGATGTATTTGCGCATAGATGGTTTATTTTATTTGCCACGGAAACACTAAAAGCACAGAAAATTAGAAATTTATTCCGTGTAAATCTGTGTTTCCGTGGCTAAATATTTTACTTTTTATATTCTGCTAATAAAACAGGAATATCCTTTTTCAATTGTTCTACCTGGTCTTCTTTGGTTCCATCATAAGCACCACGGATCCGCCTATCCTTATCAACTAAAACCAAATAACCTTGGTGAATATAGCCATCTTTTGCTGTGCTGTCTTCGCCAACTGCTACTAAATAGTTTTTCTCTGCTAAAGTGTAAACGCTATCCTTACTGCCATAAAGAAATTGCCATTTAGCCCCATCAACACCTAATTTTTGAGCATATTTTTTTAAAACATATGGCCTGTCGTACTTGAAATCGATGGTATGAGATACAAACATTACATCGGGATTGGTTTTAAATTCATTGTAAACCGTCATCAAATTGCGGTGCATAGTTGGGCAAATTGTGGTGCAAGATGTAAAGAAAAAATCGGCCACATACACTTTTCCGTCGGTTGCTTTATTAGTGGTAACAATGCTATCCTGATTTAAAAAAGACCAATTGGGGATGGTTTGATAAACGGTATCAATCTTCTCAACGCCAGCTGCATCTTTAACAGTTTCTGCATGGCGCTCGCCGTAAAATGGCAGTTTCTTTTCTTGCTGACAAGATGAAAGTATTGTAATAAATAGCAAACAAAATGCTATTGAAGAAATAATTTTATTCATGGTGATTTCTTAAAGTGTAAATATACAACCTCTGTTTTGCAGATGGCAATTTATAGAGATTTTATTGTTTTGTTTAAATTTGATTCCTACGGATTAAATAGATTTTGTTAATTTTTAATGTTAATCTGCGTAATCCGCAGGAAAATATATTACCTAATGTTTATGGTGCATTGTGTCTATCTTTTCAGCTGGCAAAATATTATAAACTTTTAAAACAGAATCTGATTCTCCGGTAACCTTGATATACCCATCTTCAACTGCTCTGATTTTTACCATTTCTGATTTGTAGTAATCTAAATCCTCTTGTTCAGTTTTACCTTTAAAATCATCTTTAAAGAAATGCATCCAATCCATCATATTTTCATCGGCTTTGTTTAATCTGAAGATTAATTCAGCTAAACTTAGAGAATCTTTAGCAGATTTAATTTTATCAGATTTTAGAATAGATTCTAATTTCATTTTATTTTTAATCACTTTTTCGCCATCCATCATTAATTTATCGTGGATATTTAAAACTTCTTTTTTAATATCGTTCGCTTTAGGATCTGTATTACAGGCACCAAAAAACAAGATTAGCGCTGATGCAATTACTGTTATTTTATTTTTCATTTTTTAAAAATTATAGGTTAAACCAACATAAACTTTACCTGCACTCATGGGATGGTCGGTTTTTGCTTCCCAAATGTTTTTCTGAATGCCAGCATTAAGCGCAATGTTTTTATAGAAAATATCTGCACCAACACCACCCATCAAGTTATTCATTACGTGTTCGCCTGTTTTTATGCCTTTGTATTTTTCTCCTCCAGAATATTCATAGAAAAACTGGGCTGATGGCATCACTTGTACATCTTTACCAATTCTTTGGGTGTAGAAAATATTAAGGAAACTGGTGGTGCTGTTTGCAATTCCCTCATCACGGCTATTTGTTCCATTAATTTTATAAGAGGTGTTTATATTTGCACCAAATTTGCCTAAACCAACCATATAGTTTAGGTAAATAAAACCATCAGTGCTTCCTGTTCCGCCTTGCATTAGCGATGAATAACGAATTCCCTCAATATTTTTGAAGTCGTTTTTTCCTGTCGGAAGTTTTAATCCTACGCCGGCAATGAGTTGTTGCTTAAAATTATCTTCCAATTTTTGGACAACATGATATCCTACATAAAAATTAACATCACCAATCCCCGAAATGGATGAAGTATAGCCATTATATCGCTCGCTATTTGATACATAAGGAAGAATGGCATTGATTTCCAATCTGCTGTTGATAAAGTATTTTCCTCTGATCTCCATAGAACGATACAATTCATAATCATCAGGATTACCTGCATGGCTAGTTATCGGTGAATTCTGACTTCGGGCGGGGATAAAAAATTTTCCTCCTTTAGGAAACAGCGAATGTGGCTGACCATCGTAACCATTAAATGAGCGATAGCGATATAATAAGCTGATGCTATTGCGATTATAATATGGTGTAATGCCCATAAAACAGCCGCAAATATCACATGCAAAAACATTGCTGTTCACCAAAACGAATAGCACGATGAGTAATTTACGATTCGCTATACAATGTGTTTTTGATAAATTCATTGTCTGTTAATGTTTTTAAAAATGCCTTAATATGTTCTTTTTCTGATTCGTTGAGCGAGATGCCATTTTTCAATCTGGCATCTAAATTTGTCGCTGCTTTAACGCCTGAATTGTAATGCTCTAAAACTTCATCCAAATTGTAAAAACGGCCATCGTGCATGTAAGGTCCAGTATATTCGATGTTGCGCAGTGTGGGTACTCGGAATATTCCAAAATCTGTACTCAGGCCTGTAATGTGCGATCGACCCTCATCAGCACTGACCAAATCCAGGCCATTACTTTTGTATGAAAAATCAGTAAAGAATGGCTCTGCATGACATGATGTACATTTTTCTTTGAATAAGTTATATCCTGCTAATTCTGTTGATGAAAATGAATAACCGCTCTCTTTACGCATTACCTTATCATATTTGGAATTTCCTGAAACCAGTACAGCTGTAAATTGCGTCATCGATTTCAAAATCCTTTGTGAATTGATATCAGTAGAACCAAAAGCCTGCTTAAATAACTCAGGATAAGGAGCTGTACTTTTTAAAAAAGCAATAATGGTTTCAATATCTGTTCTCATTTCACAAGCATCGGTAACGGCGTTCAATGGGGATGTTTCGAGGTTTTTTACACCGCCATCCCAAAAGAAAGCCTTTTGCCAAGCCAAGTTGAAAAGGGGTGGGGCATTCCTTTTCCCTTGGCAATTATCAACCCCGTGGCTAACCTTATGGTCGAGGTTTGCAAATGCTGCAAATTGCTGATGGCAGCTGCCACAAGAAACACTTTTATCAGCCGATAAACGAGCATCATAAAACAACTTTTTGCCCAATGCGAAACCTGCATTTGTTAGTTGATTATCTTCGAATTGATATGCTGGCGATGGGAAATTTGATGGAACCGAAAAAGTTATTTTCGTTTCTTCAGGATTAATTACATCTTCATTTTTACTGCAAGCATACATCAATGCAATGCTCAGAACAAGCATTGCAAAGACGATTGATTTCCGCCACATATTAATTATGAATATGGTCTAAACGAAATAAACCTTTCGCATAATTGTTAGCTACCAAAACCGAATTAGCGCCACCCATTGTAAAATTTAAGGAAGCAAAGCTGATATCGGTTGTACCTGTAAATAATGCAGCAGCATTTACAATAAAGTGCATATTGGGTTTGGCGTCGGTCCTAATTCGTAAAGGATTCGCAGCATTGATTTCGGTAGAAAAGGTTCTAATGGTATTGTTCGGGTCGACAACTCCACCAATATGAAAAGTTAACATATTGCTTGTTGCTGTGGATTTCGGTGAGCTACCTTCCAATTTCACAAAAATGTAACCGCTGTTCCAGGTCCAGAACATTCCATTAATTGGGTCTAATGCACCTGTTTGCGCACCTGCAAAATTGCGGGCATAATCTACGCCAATGGTGTATTCAATTTTAGTATAATCTCCTGTTGGAACATCATTTATAGTAATCAATTTTGAAGCACTTTTTGATTCATCAATTAAAAAATAACTTTCAGGAATCAAATAAGTTGATCCATCAGCCTTGCTTAATTTAATGTTGCTTACGTAATATTTGAATACGTTAATTTTAAAATCTTCGCCTTTTGCATTTTTGTAAGTATTCGTATTTAAAGCCAAAGCTGCACCATTAACCTGGTGCTCAAATTCGATGGTAAAGCTTGATTTCGTATTTGCTGTGATATCATCATCGCTTTTTTTGCATGATGATAAAAGTATAATTGGGCATAACAATGCCAGTAAATATTGTGATATTTTCATTTTTGAAAATTTGGATAAGTAATAAAATTGAGTGTGTTCTAATACAGTCGTCATGCTGAATTTATTTCAGCATCTTTCATGCTAAGCCGTCTTGCTACAAAGGCTATGAATCAAGTTCAGAGTGACGACCGTCCATGTAAAATGCCAACCAAGTTACCTAATGATTTTATATCGGTATTTGAGGATGACGAACAGTAAAAAAAAAATTTAACTTAAACCGTTTTCGGTGGATGAAAAATAGAAACAGAAAGATCTTTAACCGGCTTTTCGATATAACCGTTTTCTGATTTAATAATGAAATATGGGATTTGGTGATTGATTGCAGTAATCTGAAATTTCGGTTCAGCTTCTACAATTCGTTTTAAATTTTCCTGAACCTGTTTATTTTTGCTATCTAAATCTTTCAATTTTTTAGCTAAAAAACATTGTCCGTCACAATGCAATTCGGGGTGTTCTTTGTTGATACAAAACACACTGGTAATGTATTCTTTGTTCATTTTGTAACCAGAATAAACCACTAACTGCATCGCCCCATTTGAAACCGAGCAAATCACTAAAAGGTATATCAGGATTTTTTTGAACATTTTATCTGCTGCAAAAGTATTAAAGAAATTGGTTGCAGCAAAGAAAAAGCATTTTTTAAACTATTGATTGAAATCAACTGGCATAAATACTGAACAGGATTGAAAAAGGAAAAATCGAGAAAGGTCAGCAAATTGCTATTTCATTTATAGCCATCAGTTTCCCCTGACGCAATATTTTGTAACAAAAAAAACCAGATGCATTAGTACATCTGGTTTTAATATTTAATCTGCAAATATGTGGCTAAACCTAAGCCTGCAAATCAGCCATAACAGCTTTAATTTTATCACCTAATTCATCATTTACTTTAGCGAAATCTGCTTTATCAGCTAATGGTGCATTTACGCTGCAATAGAATTTAATTTTAGGTTCGGTACCACTCGGACGAGCAGAAACAATACTTCCATCTTCAGTAATAAATTGTAAAACATCTGAAGTTGGATAATTCAGTTTCGTAACTTTTCCTGTAGCTAAATCTGTTTCCTGGCTTAGTTCGTAATCTTTCAATACAGAAACTTTAGAACCGCCCAAACTTGCAGGTGGGTTATTCCTGAATTTTTCCATCATCGCTTTAATTTCTTCAGCACCAGTTTTGCCTTTTTTAGTAAGCGAAACCAAATCTTCTTTGTACAGACCGTATTCAACATACATATCTAACAAAGCATTGTACAAACTTGCGCCCTTATCTTTATAGTAAGCAGTCATTTCAGAAATAAAAGCAGCAGAAACTACAGCATCTTTATCGCGAACCAAATCGCCAATTAAATAACCATAACTTTCTTCGCCACCACCGATAAAATATTTTTTACCTTCTAATTCTGTCATCAACTGACCGATATATTTAAAACCAGTTAAGGTGTTGTAATAAGTTACATCCTTTTTCTTAGCAATTTCTTCAATTAGGTTTGAAGTTACAATCGTTTTCACAATGAATTGATTGCCATCTAGTTTACCGCTTTCCTGCCAGGCAGTTAAAAGGTAGTTAATCAGTAAACTTCCTGTTTGGTTACCATTTAGCAAAACCCATTCGCCATTATTATCTTTCACAGCAATACCAACACGATCAGCATCGGGGTCAGTTGCCAAAACCAAATCAGCATCAATTTCTTTAGCTTTATTCATCGCTAACGTTAACGCATCTTTTTCTTCTGGATTAGGATAAACTACTGTAGGGAAATTACCATCAGGTGTGCTCTGTTCTTCAACCAGTGTAACGTTGGTAAAGCCAAATTGTGCCAAAGCTTTCGGTACTAAAGTAATCCCTGTTCCATGAATAGGAGAGTACACGATTTTTAAATCATGTTGTCTTTTAATCGCATCAGGAGAAATTGATAGTGCAGTGATACCATCTAAATAAAGTTTATCAATGGCCTCACCAATTAATTCAACGTTTGCATCAACTCTTTCAAACTTCACTTCATCAATGCTTTTGATTTTGTTTACCTCATCAATAACCAATTTATCATCAGGAGAAGTAAACTGACCGCCATCTGCACCGTAAGCTTTATAGCCATTATATTCTTTTGGATTGTGCGACGCTGTTAACATTACACCACTTTTACAACCAAAATGACGAACCGCAAAAGATAATTCTGGTGTCGGTCTTAATGCTTCGAAAAAGTAAACGTGAATACCATTTGCAGAAAATACATCTGCCGTAATTCCTGCAAAATAATCAGAATTATTTCTGCTATCATGCGCAATGGCAACGCTGATTTTTTCGTCTGGATATTTATTGTTTAAATAGTTTGCCAAACCCTGAGTTGCAGTTCCAATAGTGTATTTATTGATACGGTTAGAACCAGCACCCATAATGCCACGTAAACCACCGGTACCAAATTCTAAGCTTTTGTAAAAAGCATCTGTAAGTTCGGTAGTGGAGTTATTATCTACTAGAGTTTGAATTTCTGACTTCGTTTTTTCGTCGTAATTTCCGCTTAACCACTGATTAATTGTGGCTTGAGTTGATTGATCAATTGATTGCATTGAGCTTTATTTTTAATTTAATATCTGGTTTTGAACAAATTTGATTCAATGAAGTTTGGTTTGAAAGAAAATATTTCGATTCTTCCAAATTTTATTTTGTTGAGGATGTTGCTTTTAAACTGCTTTTGCTTATTTTCACGCCCCGATACAATAATAAAGTAAATTACATATTCCATTACAAAAATGAAAACATCATAATTTTTTATAGCCAAAAGTAATTAAATAAATTATGATAGCTTCATTACCGTTAAAAACAATAATAAAGTAAATGAAAATACTAAAATTTGGGGGTACTTCTGTAGGTAGTCCCGAGCGCATGACGAAGTTGTTGGATATCATTAATCCAAACGAAGAACAAATTGTTGTTTTATCAGCTGTGTCTGGTACGACAAACAGTTTAGTGGAGATTTCTAATTATTTTTTAGCAGGAGATAAGAAGAAGGGCAGCGAATGCGTAGAAAATTTGTATCAAAAATATAAGGATTTTGTTATTGAACTTTTACCATCTGCCGATTTTCAGGAGATGGGTAACGAAGTGATAGATTATCATTTCAGCTTTTTAGCCGTTTTAACCAATGATATTTTTACTTCAATTGAGGAGAAAGTTGTTTTAGCTCAAGGTGAATTATTATCCACAACATTGTATCATATTTATTTAAAATCTATAGGTGTAGAATCAGTTTTGCTTCCTGCGCTAGATTTTATGAAAACTGATGAAGATAACGAACCAGATATTCCATTTACAACAAAGCATTTAACACCATTATTAGAGGCGAATAAAGGAAATAAGTTATTTATTACGCAAGGATTTATTTGCCGCAATAGTTTCGGCGAAGTAGATAATTTACGCAGAGGAGGGAGTGATTATACCGCATCTTTATTAGGGGCTGCTATAATGGCCGAAGAAGTTCAAATTTGGACTGATATTGACGGAATGCATAATAATGATCCCAGGATTGTTAAAGGAACAAAACCGATTGCTCAATTATCTTTTGATGAAGCAGCTGAATTAGCTTATTTTGGAGCTAAAATTTTGCATCCTCAATCTGTGTTTCCGGCACAGAAATATAAAATTCCAGTTCGTTTGTTGAATACGATGGAGCCAAGTGCATCGGGAACTTTGATTACTCATGACAGCGAAAAAGGTAAAATTAAATCTATAGCTGCTAAAGATGGTATCACAGCAATTCGTATTCAATCGAGCAGAATGTTATTGGCTTACGGATTTCTGCGTCGTGTTTTTGAAGTTTTTGAGCGTTATAAAACGCCAATTGATATGATTACCACATCTGAAGTGGCTGTTTCATTAACAATTGATGAAATAGGCAATCTGCCAAAGATTATCGAGGAATTAGAAAGCTTCGGAACAGTTGAAGTAGATACCAACCACAGCATTGTGTGTGTTGTTGGCGATTTCGGTTCAGAGAAACATGGTTTTGCAAGCAGGGTTTTAGAGGGATTAAAACATATTCCAATCCGAATGATTTCTTATGGAGGAAGTAATTATAATGTTTCTCTTTTGATTTTAAGCGAATATAAAACAGAGGCTTTGCGAAGTTTGCACAATAGATTATTCGAATAGCAAATAGAATGCACCAAAAATTACCAGCAAGCCAATGAGGAAATGAAAAGCCAGAAAGTTTGATGGTAATAATCCGTTTTTATGCTTCTTGTAAGAATTAAACAATCCTAATGAGATGATTAAAACGATAAATATGGCAGCTATTATTTTCATTTTTTAATAAATAAAAGGAACAATACTATTAAGAGCAAAACGATAAAAAATCGGATTTTTCCATTGTATTGTTTTCGGGTAATTCTTCCATGTTTTAAATCGAGGTAATTACCCAAATAAATTAGCCCAAAGAATAAAATTAAAATTATAATAAGGAATTTAAACATGTTCGCCGATAAAGATATATCAAAGTTTAGCAATATAGAAACGCCATTTTACTATTATGATACGGATTTATTGCAGAAAACTTTAAGCGCTTGTGCCGATGCTGCAAAACCATATCAGTTTCACATCCATTATGCATTAAAAGCCAACTTCAATTCTGTTTTGCTTGAGCAAATTAAGCAAATTGGTTTCGGAGCTGATTGCGTAAGCGCTGGAGAGGTGAGAAGAGCTGTTGAGGTAGGATTCGAAAATAAAAAAATAGTTTTCGCAGGGGTAGGTAAATCTGATAAAGAAATAAATGAGGCTTTGGATTTGGATATATTCTGCTTCAATGTAGAATCTATTCAGGAATTGGAAGTTTTAAATGAACTTGCAGCCGCAAAGGGAAAAGTTGCACAAGTAGCCATTCGCATTAACCCAAATGTTGATGCACACACGCATCATAACATTACTACTGGTTTGGATGAAAATAAGTTTGGAATCAACTCATGGGATTTACCAGAATGTGCAGAAACATTAAAATCTGCAAAAAACCTAAAATTTATTGGAATTCACTTCCACATCGGTTCTCAAATTACCAATCTTGATGTGTATAAAAACCTTTGCGTTCGTGTAAATGAATTCTGTGCTTGGTTTGAAGATAAAGGCTTTGTTGTCGAAGTTCTTAACGTAGGTGGTGGTTTAGGTATCGATTATTACAATCCTGATAATCAAATACCTGACTTCCAATCTTACTTCAAAATATTTAATGATTTTTTAGAAGTAAAACCAAATCAAGAAGTTCATTTTGAATTAGGAAGAGCATTGGTTGGTCAATCTGCCTCACTAATTACAAGAGCCCTGTATATCAAAAAAGGTAAGAAGAAAAACTTTGTGGTATTAGATGCGGGTATGACGGAATTAATGCGTCCTGCTTTGTATCAGGCATATCACAAAATTGAAAATTTAACACAATCTAAAGTCGTAAATCATAAATCTGAAATCATAAAGTATGATATTGTTGGACCAATTTGCGAAAGTACCGATTGCTTTGGGAAAGAAGTAGAACAACCAGAATCTTTTAGAGGAGATGTTTTCGCCATTCGTAGCGCAGGCGCTTATGGAGAAGTAATGGCATCAAAATATAATTTGAGAGATGTCATAAGATCTGTTTATAGTAACGAAATATAGTTTCCAAAGTCGTCATTGCGAGGCACGAAGCAATCTATCTTGCTAATAAGATTGCTTCGTACCTCGCAATGACGTTTTAATTATTTCCTTTTCGATGCCACAAATATAAAAACGCCTGCTACTAAAATTATTCCACCAGCATAAGGCGGCCAATTCACAGATTTTTCTTTATCAGCCGATATTTGAATCGGACCAGCATCTACAATTTTTTCTTTTTTGGTGTATGTAAAGCCAGTCCAAACCAGCATGGAAATTCCAACGATGATTAGTATTAATCCTAAGGTCTTATTCATGATATTTTGTTTATGGTATTAAACATCATATAGCATTATAAGTTTGTGCTAGAATGAATATCCTAAGGTAATTTTGCCAGAATTATTCATTAAATTATTTCCATTGCTAAGAATTCCGTAGGCATTTTTAATTTTTATAAAAAAAGAAAAATCTGAAGCCAGACCTGTGATTTTTTCTTCGCTATAATTCATGTTTTTCTGTAAGCCAATGGTACTTCCTATAAATAAACGGAAGCCATATTGTCTGTCTGTATTTTTTCGTCCAGACCAAATAATTTCCGTTGATCCTCCCGTGGTAAATAGTGTCGTTTTATCAGATGCTATCGATAATGGATCATTTGTGGATCGTAATTTTTTTCTAAATGACGCGTAACTTCCTGCTTCGTAACTTAACGCACTTTCCCAGTTTAAGATCCTGAACTCGGTATTGCCAGATTTTTCAGCTAGGCCAATAGATGTTCTCAAGCCTAAACCATAAAAACCTTTATCATGATATTCCTCATTTATTTTTCGCCTTGAATTTTCGTATCCACGAGATGTACCTCCAAAATATGCGAAGCCTCCATATGCAAAGTTTACATTTTTTACCACATGAGATCGATTATAGTTCAAATAACCCATGGCCATGTCACCAGTTTCATAAGGTAAGCTATTATTTGCAAAACTGGCACTTACATAATTTTTAACTTTCAAACTATCTTCCATCATAGGTTTTGGCATATACGACATATGATTTGAAGTTACAGCGGGAGTATAAAAGACAGGAAGATTACTGACATAGCCACTGCAGGATGAAAGTAAGAGAATTGCAAATGAGGCAATTATTGTTAACGAATTTTTAGAGTAGAGCATGATTAATTTAATACGTTAATTTATAGATTTAAGTTATTCATCAAAGAAATCGACTAATCCACCTAGGAAATATTCCTCAATTCCATCTGTGAAATCCTTATAATCTTCATCGGGAATGTTGGTTTGTTTAAATTCAAGTGATGTACCCTTTTTATCTTCATGAAGTTTTATGGTAACGATTGATGGTTCAGCATCTTCTCCAAAATACCACTGCTGTACAATTTTTTTGTTGGTTTCAAATTCAAGATTTTTTCCAACAATATCACCATCCCAAAGGGAAAATTCAGTATCGGGTTTTTCTTCGAATACTACTTCGGCACCGGTCCAGAGTTTAATGCTAATATCTTTTGTAAGTGCTAAATAAACTTCTTCAGGAGAACCTGGTATGTAGGTGTATTTTTTATAATCTTTCATTCTGTATCAAGATTTGTAGGATATAAGGATTTTCAAGATTATGGATTCTATCAATTCAACATCCCATCTGAGGTTTTATTTTTATGGAAATTTATTTTCTTTTGTTATTTATTACGCATTATGATTCAAATTCTTAAATCATTTTAAACCTGCCCTATACTTATTTATTAAAGGGTTGTAAATCTTTTTAAATTGTAAGCTTGATGCACCAAAATTAATCAATAATCCGATATTGAAATTATAAGCAACAACATAATTTTTTGCTTGAGCTAAATGGTGATTTTCCAAATTCACACATGCTTTGAGTTCAACAGTAATTAAATCTTCAACTACAAAATCAGCACGACGCTTTCCTACAATTGAACCATCATAGAAAATATCTTGTTCAACTTCTCTCTTATATTTTATTCCAGCTTTGTTTAATTCGATTGCTAAGCATCTCTGATAAATTACTTCCTGAAATCCATTTCCCAAAACCTTATGTACTTTCATTGCACATCCGTTTATCCGATAAGTCAAATCTTCAATATCCATTTTATTAAAATTTGTGGATTAGAAATTATAACAATAGGGGAATTGGAATTAAGGATTTAGTTAGAAAAATCCATACTTAAAAGATTTATTAAATGAATTATAATTTTATTGTTTTGAACCTGTTAATATGCGCCTTATCCTGTAAATCCTAAAATCACATAAAATTCTATTCTCTACTTAAACGCGTTCAACCCCGTCACGTCCATTCCTGTAATCAGTAAATGTATATCGTGGGTTCCTTCATAAGTAACTACTGATTCCAAGTTCATCATGTGGCGCATAATAGAATATTCGCCCGTAATTCCCATTCCACCAAGCATTTGACGGGCATTTCTGGCAATATCCAAAGCAATTTCTACGCTATTTCTTTTAGCCATTGATATCTGTTCAGCAGTGGCTCGGTTTTCACTTTTCAGCATACCTAAACGCCAAACCAAAAGCTGACCTTTGGTAATTTCCGTAACCATTTCGGCCAGTTTTTTCTGTTGTAATTGAAATCCTCCAATTGGTTTTCCAAACTGAATTCTTTCTTTAGAGTATCGCAATGCAGTATCGTAACAATCCATTGCGGCGCCCAGAGCACCCCAGGCAATTCCATAACGTGCTTGATTTAAACAACCTAACGGACCTTTTAATCCACTAATTTCCGGGAAAACATTTTCTTTGGGAATTTGAACATGATCAAAAACCAATTCGCCTGTTGCCGAAGCTCTTAAACTCCATTTGTTGTGTGTTTCAGGTGTCGAAAACCCCTCCATTCCACGTTCAACAACCATTCCTCGTATTTTTCCAGCCTCATCTTTTGCCCAAACAACCGCAATATCTGCAAAAGGTGCATTGCTAATCCACATTTTAGCACCATTCAAAATGTAATGGGAGCCAGCATCTTTTATATTGGTTACCATTCCGCCAGGATTAGAGCCATGATCAGGTTCGGTTAAACCAAAGCAGCCCATCATTTCTCCGCTTGCCAACTTTGGAAGGTATTTTTTTCGTTGATCTTCACTACCGTAAGCATAAATAGGATACATTACCAATGAGCCCTGAACAGATGCAGTTGAACGAATTCCCGAATCACCGCGTTCAATTTCCTGCATCAAAATTCCATAGGCTGTATAATCTAAACCAGCACCACCATATTCTACAGGAATTGTTGGCCCAAAAGCACCAATATCAGCCAATCCTTTTATTAAATGCTTCGGAAATTCAGCTTTTTGAGCGTAATCTTCAATAATCGGACTTACTTCTTTTTTTACCCATTCTCTTGCCGTAGCACGAATTAATTTATGCTCATCGGTTAATAATTCATCCAATAAATAGTAATCTGGTGCCTCGTACAGGTCTTTTTTCACTAAATTGCTCATGTAATATCGTCTTATCTGGTTAAGAAATCGCGTTCATTTCAAAGGTAACAATTTACCGCAAGGGGCATTATATTCGTGAATAAAAATTTAATTTTACAGCATACAAAACATACATGAGTCGATTTAAACAAACTGTAGCTTTAAAAGATGTAAAATGCTTTGCCTTGCATGGTTATTACCCTGAAGAACAAATCATCGGAAATCATTTTATTATCGATTTAGACGCTGAATTTACACCTCAGGGTTTCGATGATGAACTTGCCCAAACGGTAAATTATGAAGATTTGAATACGATTATCCGTGAGGAAATGAAAAATACTCAAAAACTTTTAGAAACGGTTTTGAACAATATCATCTCTAAAGTTATAGAGCTTTATCCTTTTGTAGATACTGTAAATGTGAGTATGAAAAAATTAAATCCACCAATGCCAGGACAAATCGGGCATTCATTTGTTAAATTATCTTACCTAAAGGCGCATATTTAATCAGATTGAAAACTAATGATGAGCATTACCGCTAGACATCATAACATAAGTAAGGCTACCCATCGCAGGTAGCCTTTGCTAACAACAAAACAAATATAAGATAACCAAATCTTGCCTGATCTGAGCAGGAATCAGGTTTAAGTGCTATGAGATACACTTAGCGGCCTAGTAATGGATTCGAACCATTATTTAAAAGTTTATGAAACTTTCACCTCCCAATCGGTCAACTGGCCGTATATATTAAATTGGTTTTAATGCTAAAAAATCTTTTAATTCTACCATCTGCTCCTGATTTAGATTATCTTTATCCTTTGAAATTTGTTTATTTAAAACTTCAATCTTAACCTGATTATTCAAGTTTGGATATTCATCTATTGCTGGATATTGAAAATAGATCGACATGATTTTTTTGTTAAATAATTACGTTGAGACAAATATATAAATAAGTATATAATATCTATAGAATTAGTAGTATTTAATTTGATTGAATGTTTAACTTATTTATAATCAGTATATTAATTTTTTAAATGAGGTAGAGCGTTTATATACAATCGAATTTTGTTATCTAAACCTGATAGAAATGATTCCGATTTAAGCATGAGTATTTCTTTTTAATGGTATGCTTGCTTGTTGCACAGGTTTCATCGGAAGTAATGGATAGCAGGGCTGAAGTATCTAAGAATTAGCGGCACTCATTTCCAAGCCCATAAATTCAATTTCTGAAAAGCTAATTATTTTAAGGATATTTGCACTTTCATACATTAAAACGATAAGAGTGTCATTAGAAAAATTAAAACTTAGCAAACCACTTGTAGCAGCCATGACTGAGGCTGGATTTTTAACTCCGAAGGAGATCCAGACTAAAACTATGTCTCGAATTTTAGGTGGCCAGGATGTTATAGCGGTAGGACCAGAGGGAGCAGGAAAAACAACGACTTATGTTTTAGCCACGCTAATGAAATTAAAATATGCCTTTGAGGAGGCACCTAGAGCTTTAATCCTAGTTCCGGATGCGGAGCATGTTGATCATGTTTTAGAACAATTTAAATTATTGAACCGCAATAATAGTTTCAGAATTTTAGGAATCGACAGTCGAGGAGCTGTTGATACACAAATGAATGAAATAACGGATGGCTGTGATATTATTGTTGCAGTGCCTGATAGAGCACGAGCTTTATACTTAAAGCTGGCTTTAAATACTAACAAAATTCAGTTGTTTATCGTTGATAATGCCGAACTGATTGTGAAAAAAGGTTTGCAGTTGCCTGTTGTTGAGTTGGCTAACAGTGCATATAAATCTCAACATGTAGTATTCACAGAGGTTATGCATGAAAAATTAAACCACATGATTTCTCCTTTTATGAAGGATTCTGCAACGACTATAGAAGTAGATGAAATTGGCGAGAAAGAAGCAGAGGTTTATCCGCAGATGTTATATCAAGTCCCAAATTTTAGAACTAAGCTTAATCTTTTAACTTTACTATTGAACGACGCCGAGTTTTTCGATAAAGTTGTTGTATTTGTAAATACCAGATTAACTGCCCAAACCGTTTATAAAAACTTTAACAATCCAAAAGTTGGTGAAGTTAGTATCTATCGGTCTTTATTTTTTGATGACAAAGGTTACGATGATATTGAAGATTTTAAAGAAAATCCAGACGCTCGGATTCTAATCGTTGCCAACGAAAATTTAGATGATTTAAACATTGAGGGCATTCCATTTATTCTACATTTGGAATTACCAGAGCAAAAAGAAACGCTCATTCAACGTATTGTAAAACATAATGATGAGGATGTTGTAGCCATCACTTTTTCTACAGATATTGAATTAATTGAGGTAAAGAAAATTGAACAGGCCATAGGTAAGCGTATGGATGTAATGGATTTGCCTGATGATTTAAAAGTAGTTGATGTTGCTGCTAAAACTAAGAAAAAGAAAAAAGAAGAGGAAGAAGATGAGTCTGAACGTGGTGCAGCTTTCCACGAAAAGAAGGCTAGTAATTTAAAAAATTATAATTACAGCGCTGGTACTAAAGCAAAAATGACTTATAAAAATAAAAAAGGTTTATCATAAAAAATCCGTCATTGCGAGGCACGAAGCAATCTATTTAGATTAATTAGATTGCTTCGTGCCTCGCAATGACGAAAATACTAATAACGTAAAAAGCCCCGATTTGCATCGGGGCTTTTTCTATTTCATTTAACTATTTACTAGTATAATGTAAATTCTACACGACGGTTTTCTTGACGACCAGCTGCAGTTTTGTTAGTTGAAATTGGTTGATCAGGTCCGTAACCAGTAGCTTCGATTCTTGAAGCATTAGCACCTTGAGATACCAAATAAGCTTTAACTGATTCTGCTCTTTCTTTAGATAAACGTAAGTTTAATTCTCTACCACCAGTGTTATCTGTGTGACCAGCTAATTTCAAGCTAAAGTTTTTCTCTACTAATAAACCAGCAACTCTATTTAAAGAAGCATAAGATTTAGAACGGATAGTAGATTTACCTAAATCGAATTCTAAGTTAGAAATCGCATCTTTAACAACTTTACGATCTGCTTCTGTAATTACAGTAGTTTCTTTAATAATCGTTTTTGGAGCTGCTAATGGACAACCAGAACCATCAACTACTGTTCCTGAAGGTGTTCCTGGACATTTGTCAAATTTGTTTGCTACACCATCATTATCATCATCAGCTAAATCTTTAGCATATTGCTCTCTATCTCTGGCAGCATTTTGTTCAGCTGTAGATAATGCTCTTCTTAATTCAGCACTTTCTTCTGCACTTTGTTTACGTAAGTCTGCAATAGCGCTATAATTTTGTAATTGAGAGTTTTCTTTGTTACCCAATGCAAACTCTAAACCTGCGTGAGCGTAAGAAAATCTGCTTTCATTATAAACACTCTTAACAGTTGGAGAAGATTTGATGAAGTTAATGTCATAACCGAAATCTAAGTTGATTCCTTTAGACACACCTAACTTAAATCCAACACCTGTAGGGATAAACCATCCTTCTCTATCAGTAAATGATTGAACAGTTCCAACCTGAGAGTCAGATGACATATAACCAGCACCCGCTTTAACGTAAGGAATTAAAACTGCATTTTCAGTATTCAAGCTGAAGTTTGCAATGTTTAATACTGCTGTTAATGATCCAGACCAGTTAATGCTGTTTACTTGCTCAATAGTGCTTGTAGTATTTAATGTTTTAACTTCTCCACGTAAGAAATCAGCTTGAAGACCTAAAGCTGGAAGGATTTGCTTTTTAACAAAAGCACCATAACCAATACTTTTAAATTCTCTAGCTTTAACGCTTTGTCCACCTAAAAAAGTGTTTTGACTTAAAATACCTCCATGAGCACCAACACTCCAAGTTCTTAGTGATTGTTTACCAAATCTACTTGTTGTAGTTGGAGTCTCTTGTGCAAATAATTGTGATGATAATCCTAATAAGGCAACCAACATTGTTGATTTTGTAATTTTCGAATTCATTTTTTTCAATTTATAAATAATAGTCTCTTAACAGTTTTTTTATAATTCTGTTTTGCTTGCCATAAGAAAAAACCTTGCCATAATATAAAAAACCGCCTCAAACACCATAAAATCAGAAGATTAGATGATTAAAAATAATACACAAAAATGTTACTTATACCTCATACTAAAGTCGAAAACTGTATGCAATTGTATACAGACATTAGATTCTGATTAAAAACAAGTCAGTTTTTATCGGAAGGATTTTTCTTGTTCTTTAAAAGAAGATTGATCATTTTAACGATTCTTGCACTCCGGGTTGCATCTTGCTTAGCAGATATTACCCATAAAACATACTCCTTTTTGTGGCTGTATGCAAGTGTATCGAAATAGTTTAAAGCTGTGGGATGTTGACTCAATTCCACTTCCAGATCAGAAGGAAGTTTTACTGTTTTAGTGTCTGGATCGATATATTCACCATACAAATTGGTTTTTATATGATCGTTACGCATTCCTGAAGGTTTAATTTCCATTTCAAACTTCAAACGTAAGCCTGTCCAGGTTTCATCTACACATATTGATGAACATGGTGCTAAGCGGTATTTAGACAGCTCTTGCCAAGATTTCATCAAGTCTAAATCAGATTTGATTTTAGAGGATTTCTTTGGATAAAAAACCCAAAAAATAGTTTTAGCATTTATGTAATTCAAATAAGACTCAATTTGATTATCTAATTGTTCCTTACTTAACACAAAAAATATTAATACATCACTACTTGATAAATTATCAAAAGATAAATTTACAGTATCAGGAATTTGTCCAAAAATAGATGTGGCATTTGCCGGGGCGCCAGTAATATTAACTTTGTTGCCAGGCTTTACCTTCAGTTTTTTAAGAAACAAATTCTCCATTACAATAAACTAGAGTCTTAATTTTGCAAAGAAATCCCAAAATACGATACCCGCAGAAATTACTATGTTAAAAGAGTGTTTGGTTCCAAATTGTGGAATTTCGATACATTCATCTATGGTTGCCATAACTTCATCACTTACGCCATCAACTTCGTTTCCAAAAATCAAGGCGTATTTCTTATTTATATCTGGTTTGAAAGTATTTAGCATAGTACTTTTCTCAGCCTGTTCTATAGCAACAATTTCATAACCCGCTGTTCTCAATGAATCTAAAGCCGATAAAGTATCTGGATAATGAATCCATTCAACAGATTGTGTAGCTCCTAAAGCGGTTTTCTCAATTTCGCGATGTGGAGGTTGGGCAGTAATTCCACATAAAACAACTTTTTCTAAAGCAAATCCATCAGCGGTACGAAAAATTGAGCCTACATTATGCATGCTACGAACGTTATCTAACACCACCACAACAGGCAGTTTTTCCTGTGTTTTAAATTTCTCAATATCCGGACGATTAAGCTCGTCTAATTTCAGTTTCCTCATTTTATTAACCGCAAAATTGCAGTTTATCTCTAATATTATTGCTATTGCTTTTGATAATTAATTTAAAGTTTAATTGGCCCATTACCGATTTCGCTGATGTAAATAGTTGCAGGATAACCAATTTTTTCTACATAATAATTAGTTAAATGCCTGGCGAAATCTTCCTCGAATCCTTTTTCAAGCAAAGCAATGGCACATCCACCAAAGCCAGCACCTGTCATTCGTGCACCAATAACATGGTGGTAAGTTGTACAAAAATCAACAACAGCATCTAATTCTTTTCCACTAACTTCGTAAAGTTCTCTCAACGATTTGTGTGAAGTATACATTAGGCGGCCAAATTCCTCTAAATTTCCATTATTAAGTGCTTTAGCAGCCAGATGTACCCGATCATTTTCTTTAACAACATGTGTTGCACGGTTTAGAATAGTTTCATCCTGAATCAAATGGCTATGCAAAGCAAACTTTTCGGCATTTAGTTCGCATAAATGATGAAGTGTAATTTCCTCTTTCAACAATTTTAAAGCTTTTTGGCATTCTTCAACACGCTCATTATATTTCGATTCAGCAAGTTCTCTTGGTTTGTTGGTATTTATGATTGCCAGAACGTATTTTCCCAAATCTACATCAACCATTTTGTATTTCAATGTTTCACAATCTAACACAATGGCTTTATTTTTTTCACCCATTGCCACAGCAAACTGATCCATAATTCCAGAATTTAATCCGATAAAATCATTTTCTACCCGCTTGGCAATTTTAATGAGCTCCAATTTATCGTAGCCTAAATCAAGATAATCGTTTAATGCAAATGCTGTAGCAATTTCAATGGAAGCTGAAGAAGATAGGCCAGAACCGATTGGAATATTACCAAAGAACAGAAAATCAAATCCATTTATTTCTTTTCCATCTTTCAAGAATTCATTTATAATACCGATTGGATAATTTGCCCACAAACTACCATTTTTCTCATGTATGGTATTGCTTTCAACTTCAGTTTGTGCTTCAAAATTTAAACTCTTAAATCTAAATTTTCCATCTGTGTTCGCGGCAATTGCAACCCAGGTACCAAGGGTAATGGCGCAGGGCATAACTAAACCACCATTGTAATCTATATGTTCGCCAATCAAGTTTATACGTCCTGGAGTGAAGTAAACAGCTTCATGATTTCGATGATATTGTGCTAAAAAATTTTGCTCAAGTTCAATTTTCATTTGGTTAAAAATATTTATCATAGCATTAATAATGCTATGTTTGTTAAGGAAACAAAAATCCTAAGTTACAATTTATGAGCGTTCAGCAAACATCAACGGGAAAATTTATTGATGGCGAAGAGGTTTTCGCAATCGAACTAACCAATAATAAAGGTACTTACGTTAAAATATTCAATTACGGAGCCATCATTAACAAATTTATAGTTCAAAATGCTAAAAGAGAAATGCAGGATATTGTATTGGGCTTTGATGATTTTGAACAATATCTTGATCCTGCATATTTAAAAAATTATCCCTATTTCGGAGCAGTGATAGGTCGTTATGCCAATCGCATCAAAGACGGTCACTTTACTATTGGTGATGACAGTTATCAATTAGTTCAAAATTCTGGTGCTGCAACACTACACGGTGGTACGGTAGGTTTTGATAGGAAGGTTTGGGATATTGTTGATATTAATGAAGCACAATCATCTGTTACTTTAGAATATGAAAGTGAAGATGGGGAGGAAAATTTCCCTGGAAATTTGGTTATTGCATTAACTTTTGAACTGACTGAAAACGATGAACTTATTTTAAGTTACGAAGCAGAAACTGATAAAGCTACAGCAATCAATTTAACGCATCATGGATATTTCAATCTATCTCCAGATGGTGAAAATATTCAGAATCATCAGCTTCAGGTTTTTGGTTCTAATTATTTAGAGCAAGATGATAATTACTCGGTAACCGGGAAACTAGTTCCTGTAAATGGTACACCGCTTGATTTTACACAACCAAAAGAAATTGGTAAAGATTGGAACCCGGAAGAAGGTTATGATCAAACCATAGTGCTCGATAAGATTTATGGTGATTTATCTTTGGCTAGTAAAACAAGTGAACCTAAAAGCGGTTTGAACTTAAGTGTATACACAACAGAACCGGTTGCCCATTTATATACTGCTAAATACGTAGATGTTAAAAATGGAAAAGGTGGTAAGGATTATGGAGCTTATAGTGCATTTTGTATTGAAACCCAACATCATCCAAATGGAATTAATATTCCAGAATTTCCAAGCACCGTATTACAACCCGACGATTTATACACACAAACCACAATTTATAAAATATCACTAACCAAATAATATATGTTTAGCCTTCAGGATATTAAAGCTGCAGAAGCAAAAATTAAAACAGGTGCAGATTTCCCACAGTTCATTAAAGAAATTAAAGAAATGGGTGTGGTTAGAAATGATGTGTACGTTTCCAACGGATTATCCATTTATTTTGATGATGAAGATAATGTACAGCAAGCAAGTCCGGCAGATTATCCAGAACTTGTTGTAAACGATGAATCATCTGCAGATAAATTAACGCATGCATTAAAAATCCATCAGAATGGAGAAACAGATTATTTTACTTTTTGTAAACAGGCAGCAGATGCTGGTGTAGAAAAGTGGGTGATCGATTTAGGCCATATGACCTGTACTTATTTAGATAGTGAAGGAAATGAATTGGTACAGGAAAAAATTCCTGTTGTTTAGCATGACAATATATTCAAAGGTGCAACAAAAAAATATTTCCATTGCTGTCGGATTTATATTTTGGTGGGAGCAGGCCTCGGCTACATGGAATAGTTCTGCTGTTTATAAACCCATATAAGTGGAAAACCCATATACCGTATTGCTGACACAAAATTTACCTGCTAACCTTAACGGTATAGGATTTGAAACGTTAGCGGGGCTGCTTTAACCGAAGAACTACCTGCATTCATTTTCACATATCTCTACAAATTATATCCGCTCCAATACCAACTTAATCGCCTGTTCTACAATTTTATTGGGTTCTTTGCTAAATTCGAAGTTTACTCTACTTGCTAGTATTGCATTGATTGATAATGCTTTATGTCCTAAAACTTTGGCCAAGGCATAAATGCCAGCAGTTTCCATTTCTAAATTAGTAATGCGATGTTGATTGCTTTGGAAACTGTTTATTAGGCTGATAAAATTGGGTATAGCATTTTTTGCCCGAACTATTCTTCCTTGCGGGGCATAAAAACCGGGGGCAGTAATGGTAATTCCTTTAGGCAAATCTTTACCAATTGTACTTAATAATGTATCGTTCGCTGCAGTTAAATATGGATTAATGTTTTTTAAATGTCCAAAATGGCTTTTAATATCGTCCATTAAAGTTCGTTCATCGCCAGCAATTTCATGCACATAATAATTCATCAAGGCGTCCATACCTAAACCATAGCTCGATGCCAGAATGGTACCCATGGGTATATCTGCCTGCACAGCACCGGAAGTACCTACCCGAATGATATCTAGAGAGGTAAGGCTTTTTTTGATCTCTCTGGATTTGAAATCGATGTTAACCAAAGCATCTAGTTCATTAAAAACGATATCGATATTATCAGTGCCGATGCCGGTAGATAAAACTGTAACCCGTTTTTTACCAACATAACCCGTATGCGTAATGAATTCTCTTTTACCCTTTTTTAATTCTATGTGATCGAAAAACTTGCTTACTTCTCCCACACGATCGGGATCGCCAACCGTGATTACGGTTTCTGCAATATCTTCAGGCAATAAATTTAAATGATATATACTTCCATCAGGATTAATAATTAAGTCGCTTTCGGCAATTTTCATGTTTGGTTAGATTTAATATTTAAACACTTGTTTTTTAAGCCCTTAAATTGTTTGTAAGTATTTTAGCTTTACATGGTCAATTTTATCAAACTTACTTAAAACTTGGTTTAGTTGTGCTTTCCTTACTTCAAATTTTAAAATACAATTGGAATCAAATTGCTGATTTAAAATGATTAGGTTTTCTTCTTTAACCAATTTCATTACGTCGTTCATTTGCAGGTATTCAAAATAAACCTCATATAAATCATTTACCGTTTTAGTAACAATTGATGCTGTAGCAATAGCATCCAAACTGGCATTTTTATACGCATTTATCAAACCCGGAACGCCCAGTAAAGTCCCACCAAAATAGCGGACAACTACAATTATGACGTTGGTAATATCCGCAGAAAGCAAGCAATTCAAAATTGGTCGTCCGGCTGTTCCCGATGGTTCGCCATCATCATTGATTCTGAAAACAGAACGATCGGGTGTTAAACGATAGGCATAACACCAATGCCTTGCTTTCGAATGCTCGGAGCGTAAATTAGCAATGATTGGTTTAACCTCATCTTCATTGCGAATGGGATAGGCATATGCGATGAACTTACTACCTTTATCTCGAAATATTCCTTCTGAAGGATTTTCGATTGTTTTATAAGAATCATCGAACAGCATTTTGCGAGAGGGTGATAAAAATTACAGCCGCAAGAGCTAAAATTATTCCTAGATAATTGATTTTGGTTAACTTCTCTTTAAATACGATGATGCCAATTAAACTGCCGACCACAATTACACCCATATTCATTGCAGCAAAAACAGTTGATGGGTTTTCGGCAAGTGCCTTGTGGGCTTTCATATAAAACAAAATATTACCGAAGTTGAACAGGCCTAAAACCAAGCCGCATGCTAAATTAACCAGCTGAATTTTCATTTTTCTCCTAATTACCATCACGATAACAATGACAAGCGAAACTATAAAAGCCAAGCAAAAAACAATAAAAAGTGAGGTGGTGTAAGGAAGCAACTTGTATAAAGCGATTTGCTTGAAAAGTACATCTATTACCCCAAAGCCAACAAAAACCATTACTGGGTAAATCCAGTTGCCTTGTTGTTCTTTAATATCCTGCTTGCGTAGAAAGGTTAGAAATATAGCTGGAAAACCAATTAATAAGCCAATAATTTTTAATTGGTTGAAATCTTCCTGAAAAATAAAATACGCTGCCAAAATGGGAATAAAAAGAGATAAACGCTGTGCAATATCTGTTTTCACAATCCCCAAATTCTTTATCGATGCAGCAAGAAATAAGAATACAGAAGGCAATAAAATAGCCAAGCTTAAATAAATTGACCAAGGGGCATGAGAATCTAAAAGAGCAATATCTGGCTTAAAAAAAATATAGCAAAATGTTAAAGCAGCAAAATAGTTTACAGTAACCGCCTGAATGATATTAATTTGATAACGTTTTGCCAATTTTAGTAAAACGGCAACAGTAACGCTACAAATAATACTTAATAGGATGTATATCATTTAATTGAGTGGATTTATATAGATTGATAATTTATCAGATTGAATGTTGATCTGCTCTTGTAAATAGCCGTTGATTACTGGCGAGGCAATCCCATCATTCCAACTGCCCGACGAAGTAAAAATGCGGGCTTCATCCCAAAGATTAGAATCTAAAAATTTGTTTAAAATGTTTGCTCCACCTTCGATAATTACCGATTGAATATCCATTAAATAAAGCTGGAAAGCTATTTTTTGGGCAAGGTAGAATTGCATATCCTCCATTTGAATGTAATGAATGTTTCCAATCACATCTGTTTTAACTTCATTGAAGATAATGGTTTTTGCTTCATCATTGTAAATATGATTGTTTTGCGGAACTTGTAGGTTTTTATCAATAACCAATCGAACAGGGTTTTTACCTGGCCATTCTCTTGCTGTAAGTTGAGGGTTATCAATTATCGCTGTTTGCTTCCCAATAAGAATTGCGTCTTCTTCTGTACGCCATTGATGAGCCAATCTTTTCGCCAAAGCCCCGCTAATCCATTTTTGATGACCATCCTTAGTAGCAAAATACCCATTTGCAGTTTCTGCCCATTTAAGGATAATGTAAGGGCGTTGTTTTTGGATTCTTGTAAAGAACCTTCGATTGAAGTATCTGCACTCTTCATCTAGAATGCCACTGGTAACTTCGATTCCGGCATTTTTTAGCTTTTCTATTCCTTTCCCATCCACACCAGAAAAAGGATCGCGATTACCAATCACCACTTTTTTTAATTGATGTTTCACAAATAAATCTGCACAAGGAGGCGTTTTGCCAAAATGGGCGCAAGGTTCTAAATTAACATAAGCAGTAGCTTGTATTAATAAATGGCCTGCTTCATCGCCAAAGCGATTGAAAACTGATTGTATAGCATTAGGTTCAGCATGAGCTTTACCATATTCTTGATGATAACCTTCGCCGATAATTTTTCCGTTATGAACAATTACGCAGCCAACCATCGGGTTTGGACTTACGTTTCCAATTGCTAACGCCGCTAATTCCAAGCAGCGTTTCATGTAAAATTCATCGGTCATTTGCGCAAAAATACTAAAAAATGAGTCATGAGTGCTACAAAAACAATTTGATATGGTTTCAAAATAAGTAATTTTACAGCAATGAAATTAGGTGAGCTAGAAGAGCATTTTGTAGAAGAATTAAATCAGCAGTATGATGGCGATGAGACTAAGGCACTATTTAGTTTGGCAGCTGAACACGTTTTAAAATTTTCGCCCAGTAAATTGCGGATGATGGGTGATAGCGCCATGGATTTCATTCATCTTCAAAAAATGTTAAGTATCCTGAATGATCTAATCATTGGTAAACCCATTCAGCACATATTGGGTGAAGCCCATTTTTACGGGTCAGTTTTTATAGTCAACGAACATGTGCTGATCCCACGACCAGAAACAGAGGAATTGGTTGATTGGATTATTGCTGATTTCAAAACGGAAAACTTCACTGACATCAAAATCTTAGATATTGGAACCGGTTCTGGATGTATTCCAATCACCTTAAAAAAACACTTGCCAAAAGCTGAGATTTCCACATTAGATGTTTCATCTGCTGCAATTGAGGTAGCTCAACAAAACGCGACTAACCTTAATATATCAATAAACTTTATCCATGCAGATATATTAACTTATTCAACTGAAGAAAAATTTGATGTAATAGTGAGTAATCCACCTTATATCAGGGATTTAGAGAAAGAACAGATGCATCATAATGTGCTAAATCATGAACCACATTTAGCATTATTCGTTGAAAACGATAATCCACTGATTTTCTACAATGCTATTGCAGACTTTGCTATAACCAATTTAAAACCCGGAGGTAACCTTTATTTTGAAATTAATGAATACCTATCAGATGAAACCATTGAAATGCTCAATAGTAAGGGCTTTGCCGAAATTGAATTGAAAAAAGATATGCAAAGTAAAGACCGCATGATAAAGGCTAGCAGGAAAATTTATACTAGGATCTGGGATGGAATTGTGTAATCACTTCACGCAAGTAATCACGATCTATATGTGTGTAAATTTCTGTAGTGGTAATGCTCGAATGGCCCAGCATCTCTTGCACAGCTCGTAAATCTGCCCCGCCTTCAATTAAGTGTGTAGCAAACGAATGGCGTAAGGTATGCGGACTAATGGTTTTCTTAAGTCCAATAGCAACCGCAAGACTTTTTACTAAATTAAATATGGAGATACGTGAAAGTTTTGCACCAAAGCGATTTAGAAAAATATAATCTTCATTTCCTTTTTTGATTGACATATGATTGCGAACTTCATGTAGATAAATATCTAATAACTTTAATGCCACCCCGCCAATTGGTACCAAACGCTCTTTATTACCTTTACCTATAACTTTAATAAATTCAATTTGGGGATATAAATTTGAGATTCTTAAATCTGTTAATTCAGACACCCTCAATCCACATCCATAAAGCACTTCGATAATGGCTTTGTTACGCATACCTTCAGGCTTTGAAGCATCAATTGCTGCGATGAGATCATTAATCTCATGGATATTCAGCATATCAGGCAATTTTCTGCTTAATTTTGGTGCCTCAATTAATGCCATGGGGTCGTTTTGAATGACGTCCTCCAACATCAAGTAGGTAAAAAATGCTTTCAGACCTGAAATTATCCTAGCCTGGGTACTGGCCAACATACCTAAATTATTTAGCCAGGTAATAAATAATTTCACATCCGCAGCCTTAATATCCACTAATTTAGGTTCTTCATTTATGGATGCAAAATATTGATTTAGTTTATCGATATCATTTAGGTATGCATCAACTGAATTATGAGAAAGTGACCTCTCGAGTTTTAAATAAGCCTTAAACCCTTTAATATATGATTGCCAAAGCATGCTTTTATTTAAGATTTTTTATAACATTGCAACGTTACAATATTAAACCATTAATCAATCATGAAAATTCAAATAATTAACGGTCCAAATTTAAATTTGCTTGGCGTTCGCGAACCTTCTATTTATGGAAACACCAGTATTGAAGATTATATTAAGGAACTAAAATCACTATATCCAACTATAGAAATACTGTATTTTCAAAGCAATTTAGAAGGCGAAATTATTAATAAATTACATGAAGTTGGTTTTATTTATGACGGCATCGTATTAAATGCTGGAGGCTATACTCATACTTCTGTAGCAATTGCCGATGCAATTGCGGCAATTAAAACGCCTGTGGTCGAAGTGCATATATCAAATATTTATGCTCGCGAAGAATACAGGCATGTTTCATTAACTGGTAAAAATTGCCAGGGGGTTTTAACTGGTTTTGGAATGAAAGGCTATCGTTTAGCAATTGAAAGTTTAATTAAATAAAAAATAATATCATGCTTAAAAAAATGCTCTCCATCATTTTAATATCGTTTTCGCTTCACAGCATAGCTCAGGAAAACACTTCAAAAAGAAATATTTTAAATGAGCAATCTGTTGTGAGGGGTGAAGATGGCTTAGTTTATCCATATTCTTCATGGAAGAAACTTATATCAACTGGTAAATATGCTATAAAGGGAAGAAATACTTCCACAGATAGAGGAAATCCAGAATATTTGTTATACGAATTAACAGCAGATCAACGAGCAGCTTATTTCGATAAACTACCAAAGCCAAGACCAAGTGATGCATTTAAAGAGGGAGATGACTTCAAGGGTTTTAAGGTAACGGATATGAATGGAAATAAGTTTGATTTCCGTACGGCGAAAGATAAAGTGCTGGTATTGAATTTCTGGTTTATAAAATGTCCGCCTTGTGTTGATGAAATCCCGCAATTAAATGAATTAGTTGCAGCATATAAAGATAATCCAAATGTTGTTTTTCTCGCTATAGCGCTTGATGAAAAATATGATATTAAAAATTTCTTAAAAATAAATCCATACCACTATAATATTGTTGATGGCGGAAGATATTTAGCCAATAAATTTGGAGTTGCTGCTTATCCAACGCATGCCGTAATAGATAGGAATAGTAAAGTTAAATTTGGAACAGTTGGTTTAGCTCCAAACACCATATCATGGATCGAAAAATCAATTGATGAATCATTAAAAGCTAACTAAGCTTGCTGAAGTATTTTATCTTCTTAATAAAAAATGCCCAAACTACGCTATTGTTATATACGCCTGCATGTTTAGCATAAGGTTTTTGTACTGAGCTACGTTTTCTGTTTGTTTTAAAAACTGATTTAATAAAATGCCAATGCCCTTTGCTTACAGCCATTGTAAATTTTGGCTTTCCAGATAGCAGAAAATGCCACCAAGCCACAAAATCTATCCACATTCTAATGGTTATTCTAAAAATAGCATCATCAGCGGGTAAATTTTTCTGCATGATGATTAGGTTATTCCTGAAATTTAAATAGGTTTTAAATGGATTTTCAGTTTGCAAAGTGCCGCCGCCAACATGAAAAACTTCGGCATTTGGGCAGTACATAATTTTGTAGTTTAAATTTTTCAATCTCCAACAAAGATCTATCTCTTCCATGTGGGCGAATAAATCGGCGTCTAAACCACCAGTTTCTATCCAACATTTGCTTTTGATAAAAAATGCGGCACCACTTGCCCAAAAAATTTCTTTTTGATCATTGTATTGGCCATGATCTGATTCGTATACATTAAACAACCTGCCGCGACAAAAGGGATAAGCATAAATATCTAAAAAACCACCAGCTGCACCTGCATATTCAAAATCATTTTTTTTTAACTGCGATTTGATTTTTGGTTGTGCGGCCGCAATAGAAGAATCGCTTTCCATTAAATCGATAACGGGTTTAATCCAATTGGGCGTTACCTCCACATCCGAATTTAAAAGCACAAAGTAATCGGCATCAACACGATCAAGAACTTTATTATAACCTCCTGCAAAGCCATAATTTAAATCGTTCTGAATAATTTTAACGGTCGGAAAGTGTTCGGTTAAAAATGCCACAGAATCATCTGTAGAAGCATTATCTCCAACAATGACTTGTAAATTATCATATTGGGAAAGCAATATTCCCGGTAGAAATTTTTGTAGAAAGGCTTTTCCGTTCCAGTTTAATATTACGACGGCTACTGATGGATTCATTCTTTCGATTCGGGTTTAAATTTCCAGCGTTTATGGCTCCATAACCAATATTGAGGCTGCTCTTTAATAATATCTTCTAAAAATTTGAAGTGCAAGTTAGTAATTTCGAACTCATCCATTATTGATGGATTTAAACACATTGGCAAAACGGCAACATGATAATAACCTTTTTTAACCACCGTAACTTTAAAATAATAGATTGGCCTGTTGGTTGATTTGGCAATTTTTTCTACTCCCAACAATGCAGCAGTAGGTTGATGTAAGAAATCGACAAAATACTTTGTTTCTTCTCGTGTAGGTGCTTGGTCGCTGGCAAAACATAGTAAAGTCGGCTCATTTTTATAAGCAGCCATTCCCCTTAATGTTTGTCGCATGGCGATAAAAATGTTACCATATTTTGTCCTAAACCTGTTAAACCAATTTTCGAAAATCTTGTTGGTTAAAGGCTTATAAATCACCATTGTTTTAGCCGATATATTTAAACCAAGAGCTAACGTTCCTAATTCCCAATTACCATAATGGCCTGTACAAGCCAATACACTCTCACCAGCTTCAAAATGCTTTTCTAAGTGTTCTAAGCCCGAAAACTTCACTCTTTTCAAAGTTTCTTTTTTAGAAATAGTCGTCATTTTTACGATTTCAAAGATCAATTCTGATAAAAAAAGAAAGAATTTTTTTTCAATGGAAATTATTTCAGCAGTAGTCTTCTCGGGGAAAGAATTAATTAAATTCTGACGAACAACTTTTTTTCGATAGCCGATTACATAATAAAGGAGATAATATAGTAATCTTGCAAAAAAAAATAATATTGGCAGTGGAAGCAACGACACGAGGTATAAAAAAAATACGCCTAGGTGCGCTATCACTCTTTTAATCATTATTTTTATTGGTTTCCAGCTACAAACATAAATTTTCAAATGCAAAATACAGCTATACTACCATTATTTTATCTACCACCTGTAGGTTATTTCAGTTTATTACAACAGTTGGGTGATGATTTTTTAATTGAAAAACACGAGCATTTAGCAAAACAAACTTACCGCAACAGGGCAAGCATTTATTCTCCAAATGGAAAATTAGATTTAACCGTTCCATTGGTAAAGGGTTCTAAAACACATAAAAAAATGAAAGATGTTCGCATCAGTTACGATTTTAATTGGCAACGTTTACATTGGCTTAGTTTGGAAACCTGTTACCGCAGCTCCGCATATTTTGAATACTACGAGGATGAACTATCAAGATTTTATCAAGATAAGTTTGAATTTTTATTTGACTACAATTTGGAATTGATAGAATGGCTTACTAAAAAATTGAAATTAAAGCTTGCGCTAAACACAACCTCTTCTTATGAAGATGCAATTGCTCCGGAACTAGATTACAGGGGAATGATGAATCCTAAAAAAAATGGCGAAATTGTAAACAATAAACCATATTATCAGGTTTTTGAAGACAGACATCAATTTTTAAACAACTTAAGTATAGTAGATTTGTTGTTTAACCAAGGTCCGCAGGCCAAGTTGTATTTATAGAAATGGGAAAAAACAAACCTCGTAGTCGCCACAAGCATTATAATGTTCCTGCTCCGGGAACTAGTCCTGGTTTATACGCCATTGATGATGAGGCTTTGAAACCCATAATTGTTCTTCATACCTATAACGACAAATCTTATAAAAAAGAAGAATTAAAAAACATAAGCAACATCGAAAAATTAATTCAGGATAAAAGTTTCAATTATTGGTTCGACATTAAGGGTTTAGCAGATCCCAATATTTTTGAAACGCTTTCTTCGAAATTCGACATCAGCAGATTGGTTTTAGAGGATATTACAAGTTCTTATCAACGGCCAAAACTCGATGAATATGATAACGATAAATATCTATTTGCAGTTAGCAGACACCTTTATTTGGGTGAAGAGGATGTATTATGCAATGATCAAATTTCATTTATCCTTTCTGAAAGAACACTAATTACCTTTCAGGAAACTTATTCTGATTGTTTCGAGCCGGTTAGAAAACGCCTGGAAATTGGTAAAGGAAATATCCGAATTGGGGGAAGCAGTTATTTAATGTACGCCATAATGGATGTGATTGTTGATAATTATTTTTCTCTGCTAAATTTTTGGGGAGAGGAACTTGATGCCATTGAGGATAGACTTTATGATCGCCCGGATAAGAGGATAATGTACGATACTCAGGCTATAAAACGATCATTAATTACCATAAGAAAAATTGCCTGGCCAGAGCGAGATAAATTGAATGATATTATTAGAACAGATAGTCCACTCATTTCTGATCTCACTAAAACATACATGAAAGATGCATACGATCATTGTATTCAAATCATTGATTTTATAGAATCGTTAAAAGAAATTGCCTCTGCAAATATTGATATGAATCTCTCCATCATTAGTAATCGGATGAATGAGATTATGAAAGTATTAACGATTATCTCTTCCATATTTATTCCTTTAACATTTATTGCCGGTATTTACGGCATGAATTTCAGCAGAGAAGATCCTGTAACAGGCAAAGTAATGCCAGATAATATGCCAGAACTTTACAGTCCACATGGTTACACATGGACTTGGATTGTAATGGGTGTTATTGCTGTGGTACAAGTGATTTATTTTTGGCGTAAGGGCTGGTTTAAGTAAGAAAATTCTATTTGCTTTTTATACCTTAGTGGCATTTAACACATTTTGGTTAGGTTACAGGAGCAATGCAGTCATTCGAGATAGATAAAAGCGATGTACTAAAGGTAAAAAATGCCATTTTAGCTGGAGATGAAACTTTAAAAGAAGTTTTGGATGAATACCATGCTTCGGAAATTGCTATTTTATTCGAACGATTAGATAAATCGGAGCAAAGGCACATTATTAATCTGCTTCCTGCAGAAATTGCATCAGAAATTATTTCCGAAATGGATGAAGAATCTCATCCCGAGGATTTACTTTTCGAACTTCATCCTGATAAACGAACTGAAATTGTTGAGGAACTTGATTATGATGATGCAACAGATATCATCTCTCAACTTGAAGATCATGAACAGGCAGAAATTTTAGAAGATCTGCAAGATGAGCATGCATCAGAAATTAGAAACCTTTTAACCTACGACGAAAAAACTGCAGGGGGTTTAATGAACACAGAATTAATCTGTGTTAATATCAACCTGACTAAAAAGGATGCCATTGAAGAAATTATTCGTCAAAGTGAGGAAATGGAAGAATTCTATACCATTTACGTGGTTGATGACGAAAAAATTTTCAAAGGAATAGTTTCATTAAAAGACATTATCAAAGCAAAGCATAACGCTCAAATTACTGAGTTGGTTAAAATGGATGCTGTTTATGTACATCCAAATACCGATCAGGAAGAAGTTGCAAATCTAATTTCCCAATATAATTTAACGAGTATTCCGGTAATTGATGACGACCAAAGATTGTTGGGCCGTGTAACATTTGATGACGTAATCGATGTTATGGAGGCTGAGAGTACTGAAGATATCTTAAAAATATCTGGGGTATCAGAAGATGAGGAATTGAGTGGTAATTGGGTTGAGGCAGTAAAATCACGTCTTCCATGGTTAATTATCAATCTTGGTACGGCATTTTTAGCGTCATCTGTAGTGCGTTATTTCGATCCTACAATAAAGTTAATTCCATCTTTGGCGGCTTACATGACTATAATTGCAGGGATGGGCGGTAACGCAGCCACACAAGCTTTGGCGGTTACGGTAAGGCGTATTTCACTTTACGATTTAACTGATAAACAAGCATATAGAACGGTTTTGAAAGAGTTTACGGTTGGACTAATCAATGGGGCTGTAAATGGACTGATCGTATTTATTTTTGCCTTCTTTTTTGATGGAAACCCAATGTTGGGTTTGGTAATATTTTTAGCCATGACAGGGAATCTCTTAATTGCTGGAGTAACAGGAGCAGGAATTCCATTAATTTTGAAACGTGTTGGGATCGATCCGGCTATCGCATCATCTATCATTATAACAACCTTTACTGATGTTTTTGGCTTCCTTTTAATTTTAGGTTTAGCAAGTAAATTATTGCTATAAACAAAAAAGTCGGAAGAATTTAATCCTCCGACTTATCATAATAATTGCAGATTACTTAAACTGCAGTTACTCTTACTTCGATATTTCCTTTAACCGCTTTCGAATATGGGCAAGCCCTATGTGCTTTTTCAGCAATAGCCTGTGCTTCTTCATGCGATATTCCAGGAATATGCACATCTAAATCTGCAGACAAAACAAAAGCATTTCCATCCTTATTAAACGATATCAAAACCTTAACATTTGCTTCACTCACATCAACGCCTTCACGTTCTGCAACTGAACCTAAAGCACCTAAATAACATGGTCCCCAGGCTGCAGCAAATAATTCTTCAGGGTTTGTAGCCCCGCCTTGTCCGCCAAGTTCTTTTGGCTTTCTCAGTTCGAAATCTAAAATTCCATCGCTCGATTTAATGTGTCCGTCTCTTCCTCCAGTAGCTGTAACTTCAGCTGTATATAGCTTTTCCATAATATTTTCTTTATTTACATGGAGTAACAAACAGTTTTAACCATTGTTTGGATTGTAATCTACAAGCATCTGATTTGAAGATTTTTTTAAGAAGGTAGCATTGTAAATAACAATCAACCAAACGATAAAAAATGGAACGCTCAAAATGCTCATAAAAATTGGATATTCTTTTCCAAATTTTGGAAAAATGGCCAAAGGAAGGTTACACGCAAAAATCAATAGAATTGCTAAGAGAATATTTTTCACTAAACCTGGCTTTCCTAAAATAAACCAAATACCAACGCCAGCAATGCTGATTACATATGTACAATCTTCTGCACCCGAACTAAATAAAACGGGAAATAATAATGCAGAAGCCAGAATATACAATTGAAACTCTTTTGTACTGTAATTTTTGATATTCAAAAATGGTACTAGAAACAATATACAACCACAAATTAACGCTGGCAAGTTCGACATGTCAGGTGAATTTAAAGCGTTTCTTATAAATCCTAATATTGATAAGTCTGAAGAACTATCTGCAACATTCGATTGATTTTTATGTACTAAAGAATGATACCAATCCTGATAAGATTGTAAAATGAAATCTTTCGAAGAAAACAACATTGGTAAAATAAATAGTATCACCGACCAAAGAATAACATATAAAATGAATTGGGGTTTATCTTTTACAAAAAAGAAAAATGCCAAACCCATAATGCCGTACAGTTTTATAAAGGTACCGAGCACAATACACGCAGCCGCCCAAAACCCACGGTTTTTATTGAGTTGTGTGTAACTTAAGATAATCAAGGCTCCTGCTGTAGGGTTAAATTGTTCACTAAGCATGGATACAATAAGGCAAGGAACCACGATATAACTGATATTTATTTTTGATTGTTCAGTAATTTTTAGTGTTTGAATGGCTTTAAATAAAAACAAACAGTTGAAAATATTCCATGCAAAAAGTCCAATACCGTTATTTAGCCAGGCAAATGGTGCAATAAAAACACTAAAAATTGGTCCGTAGTGATTAGCATCTTCATGAAAGTTTGGGTAAGGCAAGTAAAAATTCTGATGAAGAGTTAAATTTCTCCAGGCATTTTCAAAAATGAGATAGTTATTGTAGCGAAATGAGAGTAGGCCCTGAAGTGAAAATACAAGGGTTATAATTAACCAAATGGATAAAATGACACCTGTTTTGTTGAAATTATGGTAAAAAGATTTAATATTTTGTGTAAAAAATGAGGGATTCATTCAAAAGAATATTAAGCGTAATATTTTATAACAATAATTTTTTGGCAAAAATAAATCAAGTTAATAAATTTTAAATAGTTGATTAACAGTATTTTATAATTTTATTTTTCTTATACAAATATAGATAAAGAAAACTGTTCTAAACAACAACAATAAGACTTCGTGTAAAAAAATGATTTTAAGCGATGCTACGAATGTTAAGCATATACTAAAACAATATTTTTACGATATCACATTTTAATTATCGTCCCGTTGATTAATAAATTGTTGTTGATATTGCTCGTAGCAGTACTTGCTATGCCATCAAAATTGTGTGCACAAACTTGTCCGGAGAATATAGGGTTCGAAAATGGAAATTTTTCGAATTGGAAGCTTTTTACCGGTCTTGCAACTATTGATAAAAATAAGAATGTTATCTACACCAATGAGATCAACACTCCAGCTTTTGGGAGGCATACCATCATCTCTAATAAATTAGAAAAAGATTATTATGGTGGTTTTCCTTTAATTCCAAAAAATGGCGGCAATTTTACTGTAAAATTGGGCAACAATGGAACAGGAGCACAAGTAGATGGTATTTCCTATTTATTAAATGTTCCTGCTGATCGGCCAGAATTTACTTTAACCTATCAATATGCTGTGGTTTTGGAAGACCCAAATCATCCTTTACAAGAACAGCCCAGGTTTATCGCAAGAGTTAAAGATGTAGAACAGAACACCTATATCTCTTGCGCCTCATTCGAGTATGTGGCAACCTCATCTTTGCCTGGCTTTACGAAATCAAAGGTTGCAAATACAGTCATTTATAAAGATTGGACACCAGTAACCATCAATTTATCAGGTTATCAGGGTAAAAAATTATTAATAGAATTTATAAGCGCCGATTGTGCTTTGGGAGGTCATTTTGGCTATGCTTATGTAGATGTGAATAATCTGTGTGGCGATTTAATCGTTGGAAACACCTATTGCAAAAGTGCCGATGAGTTAAAAATATCAGGACCAAGTGGTTTTAAAACCTACAACTGGTTTAATGCAGATAAAACTATTAAATATGGTTTTGGGCAATCCATTTCCCTAAAGCCAACACCTGCAGAAGGTTCAAAAATAATTTTGGATTTAATTCCTTATGATGGCTTTGGATGCCCAAGTTCGGTAGAAACTGTGGTGCATAGTGTAGATTATCAAGTTTTGGTACGAGAAAAAAATACAGTATGTGAAAATGCTGAAATTGATCTAACCAGTGCAGACTATATTTTAAACAAAAATGACGGTTTTACCTATTTAATCTATCAGGATAAAGATTTAACCCAGCAAATTACAGGTTTAGCCAAAATTACAGGAAATAGTAAATATTATATTAAAGCTACCAATTACAAAGGCTGCGAAAGTTTTGCAACCATCGATGTTTCCGTTTTTGATATCGCAAATTTAACCATCAAAAATCCTTTAGCTGTTTGTTATAATGAAACTGTCGATATCACAAATGAACAACTTTATTCCAATTTGAATGGAATATCCAGAAGTTATTTTATTGATGATAAAGCAACGAAAGCGCTTGCGAACCCAAATGCTATAAAAGTATCTGGAACCTACTTTATCAATTTAAAAAATAATTTTGGTTGTAATAAAATTGTGCCTGTCGTAGTTACAATTAATCCGAAACCGATATTAAATATCAATAATCCAAATGCTGTATGTTTTCCAAATAAAGTTGATATTTCTGCTGCGAACATCTTTACAGGCAATGAGGCGACTTTTCAATATAAATTCTTTGAAGATGCCGCACTGAGCATTCCCATAACCGATCCGAAAATCAGTAAAACAGGAACTTATTATGTTACTGCTACCAATGCACAAGGTTGTTATGCAAATAATAAAATTGATGTAGTCGTTAATGATCTACCTGTTTTAGTGGTCAAAAATCCTTCGGAAGTATGTTATCCAGAGAAAGTAGATATTACCAATACGAACTTATTTGAAGGAAGCTCTGAAAAACTAAATTATTCATTTTACACCAACGAGGCTTTAACAGATAAACTAATCAATCCAAAAGCTGTTGGCAAATCTGGTAATTATTATGTTAAAGCTACCAATTCTTCGGGTTGTTATGCTTTTGATAAAATAAATGTGGTGATCAATACTTTACCAACCATTGTTATAAATAAGCCCAAACCTATTTTTGACTATGATTTTATTGATCTTACATCAGCAGAAATTATTAAAGGCAGTAAAGATTATTCAAAAACCGGATATTTTTATGATGCATCGTTAAACAGACCGATCAGTGATCCTTCAAAGATTAATAAAGCTGGCGTGTACTACATCTCACTTCAAAATGATAAGGGATGTTCTGTTTCAGCTTCGATTGAACTTAATATTTTACCACAACCTAAAATTGTTGTACCAACAGCATTTACGCCGCACAAAGAAACCAATAACAGATTGTATCCATTCTTAGTAAGTATCCAAAAATTAACAAGCTTTAAAGTTTTTAATAAATGGGGGATTCTTGTTTTCCAAACTGATTTAGCGTCAAATGGTTGGGATGGACAATTTAAAAGTAAAATGCAACCTTTGGAAACATTTTCATGGTTTGCAGAGGGCATTGATGCATTTGGTGGAAAATTTCAAACTACAGGCAAAACCATATTAATACTATAATGTACAAATCGATTCTCCTTTCATTTTTGTGCTTAATTACAATATGTTGTTCGGCACAGGATCCAAAATTCTCACAATATTTTGCATCGCCATTAACTTTAAATCCCGCTTTTACCGGTTTTTTTGATGGAGAATATCGTCTGGCCCTTAACACACGCCAGCAATGGGGAAATTTAGGCGATCCTTATAATACCTACAGCGTTTCTGGCGATGTAAAATTGGTAGAAGATGAAAATTTTACAAACAGTGTTTTCAGTTTAGGATTAAGTGGACTATTTGATGAATCATTTAATAAGGCTTTAAAATCGCAGTACATAAGTGCAAGCATGTCTTACTACCAATATTTAGATGTAGATCATCGATTCAAATTCGGTTTAGCGCCACAAGTTTCTTATGTTTCAAGATACCTGGATTATAATAGATTAACATTTGCATCTCAATATACCGATGGAGGCTTTGATAATTCACTACCCAATTACCTGGATTTGAAAAATGATAAAACATCATACTTTGATGTAAATATTGGGGGAAATTTCTCTGCAACTTTTGACCATGTGAGTTTTGTTTTAGGCTATGCACATTATCATTTAACTAAACCGCAAGAAACATTATTAAACAATGTAAATGAATATGTACCCACACGGCAGACTGTTAACTTTGGCATGCTTTATTTACTAAATAACTATGTCGATTTAAACTTAACTGGAGTTTATAACGTTCAACGCAACAATAAAGACACCATAATTGGCTCTGTAGTAGGTTTAAAACCCAATGATGAAACTCGTTTGAAGTTAAATTTTGGTATGTGGTTTAAATTTAATGAAGCATCTTTTTATCCATACTTAGGTGTAACTATGGGAAATGTAAGTGCAGGTTTAAACTATACCGTTTATGGTGACAAATTGATGAGTGCAACTCCGCGTACTTATGAATTATCGCTTATATACAGGCATAACAATTTTAAAGGTTTTAAAGTTCCTTGTCCTAAGTTTTAAATTATGAAAAACACAATTTTACTATTTACTATAATTCTAATCGGACAATTGGCATATAGTCAGCAAAATAAGCAGAGTATCGATTACCAGTATTTCAGAGATAACACCAATTATTATGCCTTTGAATTATTCACCATTGATAATAAAGCTGTTAATAATCAATTGATGATAAATTTTACGGCTAACGTTAATTTTAAAAAAATAGATAAAGTGTATTTAAAATCTGGAGAAACAGAATTAAAACTGAAATTTAAAGTAAGAGAAGAAGTTGTTAAATCTGATAATCCTGAGCAGAAGTTTTATCCAATAATATTTGATGCAAAAGATTTAATAGATAGAAAAATTCCCTGTGAAGCAGAAATTGTATTTAAGCTCAATACTGGATTAAGTTACATCTTGCCATTTAATACTTGCAATGCGATAAAGTATATCGCCAAAAATTAAATTTTTATTTTCACTGTTAATTTGTAAATATCGTAGGCAACCTTTTGAATCAAATCAAATTGTTCGGGCACTAAATCTTTACCTTCATTTATTTTCATTCCAGTATCAGCCAATCTAATTAGCGGAACATTTTCAATTGTATTTTTACCTTCAATGAGATTATTTATTGATGTATCCAATAAGTAATCGGTATTTTGAGCCATTGGTTTAAGTGAATCAAAATTTTCAAAAGTAAACTCATGCTCTTTATTATAGAGCGAAAGTGTGGCTACGTATGATGATAATAAATGGCTCAGTGCTGTAAATTGATGCACTTCTTTGATATACAGTTGTTTACTTTTTGGCTCTGAAAACATTCTTTGAAACAGCGAAGCCAAATTAGCTGTTGCCACATAAACCTCTTTTCTAGCCAGTTTATAATCTGTTCTGTTATACACTTTCTCAAAATACAATCGCACCACCTGCTCATAATAAGCTTTGTTAGCTTTGATGATGTCAGTCATTGCTTCCTTTAGCTTTTCATGTTCCCAGGTTGGAAAAAGCGAATAACTCGCAAGTAAAGCAATGCCTGAACCGATAAAAGTATCATAAATACGCTCACGAGCCAGTGCGATAGAACCCATCCCTAAAAAATCGAAGAGTATTAATATGTATGGCGTCATAAATAAAACACTCACTACATAATTTTTACGCTGAAAACTATAGCTGCCAATCATGCAAATCAGCAAAATCATGAATAATGCATTTTTATCGTGAATATAACTCACTACCGCCATGCCTATAAATGCACCAACCGTTGTACCAATTAAACGCTGATAATTACGCTCTTTCGTTAAGCTAAAACCAGGTTTAGAAATAACCAAAATGGTTAGCAGGATCCAATAACTGTGCGAGAAATCAAGGATTTGAGAAACGATAAAACCGAGCGACATTACAACTGTTACCCGTAACGAATGCCTAAAAGTTGATGAGCTATAGGTTAAATTTTCCTTAAAAAGATCAAAATCGAATTTCTGCCGCTTAATAAATTTTTCGGTATCAACTTCTGCCTGCCGAATATCTTTATTGGTTCGAACTTTAAAATAGCTGAATATGGTTTTTACCCTCGATAAAATATTTTCGATATTAACTTCAATATTTTTTAAGGCAATAATTCCTATTGTGCTATATTCCTGATTGGTATTATTTTTCTCCAGATTATTGATTTTGATTCTTAAACGCTCAATTTCAATTAATAACCGTTTAGAAATTACGGGTTTACCGCCGCTTTTTAGGGCAAATGCAATATCATCCAAAGCATAAGATATTCGCTTAATGGCCATTTCATAATCCGACAAAATACCAGCCTTATCAAATTGATCATGCAATTGCTGGTAATTGTAATATGTTGACATCACTTGCTCAAAAAGATCAACCATATCTACAAATACCAATAGCAAAAAACGTCCTTCCGGGCTGGAATCTCTTACAATCTCTCTGGTTCTAAATAAAAGTTCGCGTACAGCATCTTGCTTTTCATGAACAGAAACCTGCAATTGCAATAAATCTGCGTATGTTTTATCGTAATTATTATTTTGGTGATAAAATTTTGCCTTCTCTCTTAAAAATTCAGCTACCTCCAGGATAGAATCGCTCAAAGATTGTTGAACTAAACGAAAGGGGCGGAGGCGGTAAACAAAATAACTTAACCCGGTGTACCATAAACTACCAGCCAAAACCATTAAAGCGTGTATAATTACATCTTGCCACGGGCGAACATCATCGATACTCAACACCATAATTAGTAACACTGCTGTTCCTACAGATGCTGCCCGAACGCCATAGATGTAAAACATCGAAAATATAAAACTCGAAATGGCTAATAAAAAACCTATAAAGTAATGACTTTTATTGGTTAGGCCCGTAATAATCGAGAATACAAATATGAGTACTGTTGTAACCAACATGGCATTTCGCCTGTGTACCATAGGTCCAGGACTATCAACCACGCTAACACATAAGGCGCCAAGAGATAGCGTCATGCCATAGGTTAGCATACTAAATTGTGCCAGAATGAGTGAGGGGAGAAGTACACCAATGGTAATGCGCAAACCATCAGCAAAATAGGTACTCAATAAAAAGTCCTGAATATTTCTGATGGGTTGCCTAATCTGCATGTACAAAAATAACATAATACAGATGTTTTTGTTATCTGTAAAATTAAGTTTTTAAAAAAAATTACCCTTTTAGGTAGGAATTCAATATTGATCTGATTATCAAAAAGTTAGTCAATGTTCATAACTCATCATTAAAGAAATGTTAATAAACTTTTAGGTATTATCAATTATCACCTGTAAAATAAAGAATGATCGTATTTAAGATGTTGATAAGCAGGGTATTTAAGTGGATAACTTTGTTTATAATTTATTTAATTTTTCTCTTGACAGATGTATGATTTCCACCTAAATTAGATCATATCAAATACGAAGTACTTTGAATTCTGACAAAACAATCCAAAAGATATAAAGAACTGAAAAGGGATTTATTTCGGATAAGTTTACAGGGAAAACGATTGATTTCTAAAAGGGTTAAACCGATTAAGAATATACATATTCCAAATCGAAAGATTGGTTATATAAGAAAATCGAATAGGCCCAAACAGAGCTTATGGAAAACTAGGAAGTTTACGGACAGAATAGTTGGAAATAAATTTTCACGAATCGTAAAAGTTGCAAAACCTAGCGAAAACGGAAAAATCAAAGTAACAAGAATTAGATGCTTTAAAACACAACTACGGTTGATTTTAAGGTTAAAACGGGGAACTGAATCGAAAGAAGAAGAACCCCGTTTTTGTTTTTGCTCTTTTTTTAATCCTTGAAAAAAGAATGATCTATTTTGTGGCTAATTATTGCTAAAACATTAAATTTACCAAATGGCCACAAAAGGTAAATCAGCTTTAATCCCCACAAGAAAGATTTTCGTTTTAGATACATCAGTTATTTTATATGATCATGATGCGATTAATAATTTTCACGAGCATGATGTAGCCATTCCAATCCAGGTTTTAGAAGAACTTGATAATTTTAAAAGTGGTAACGATACCCGAAATTTTGAAGCCCGCAGTTTTATTCGATTGATAGATCAAACATCAAAGCAAAAATTAATAAGCGATTGGGTTGCGCTTAATGCGCAAAATTCAGGTAAGTTTAAGGTAATACTAAACGAGCAACCATTAAAAATAAATGCTGAAGAGGTTTTTGGAAAGGGCAAAACCGATCATAAAATATTAAATGCAGCCTTAAGTTTAAGAGAAGAATATCCAGATAAAAAAGTTGTTCTTGTTTCTAAAGATATTTGTTTGCGTTTAAAAGCTAAAGCGCTTGATTTACATGCAGAAGATTATGAAACCGGTAAAATTAAAAATGTGGATGAACTTTATGCCGGTAAAACTGAGCTTGTTAATTTTAACGAATTAATAATTGATGATATTAAAAAAGTTAAAATTTTAGATTCTGAAAATATAGGACTTCCAATTAAAGAGGGAAATCATTTTTTTATTTTAAAAAATAAACGAAAAACTGCCAACGTTTTTTATAACCATAATAATCAAACCATTTCATCGGTTTCTACTGATGCAATTTTTAAAATAAAACCTAAAAATATTGAGCAGGCATTTGCCATTCATGCTTTATTAGATGATAATATCAAACTCGTAAGCATCCAGGGAAATGCCGGAACAGGCAAAACACTTTTGGCGCTAGCAAGCGCTTTAGAACAGCGTAGAAATTTCAGGCAAATTTACATTACCCGTCCAATTGTTTCATTAAGCAATAAAGATATTGGTTTTTTGCCTGGCGATGCAAAATCAAAAACAGATCCTTTTATGGCGCCCATTTGGGATAATCTTCGCTTTATTAAAGATCAGTTTATTGGTGATGATAAAATGTCGGCCAAAATTGATGAATTGATTACGACAGAAAAAATTGCCATAGCACCATTGGCTTTCATTAGAGGTAGAACATTGACTAAAATTTTCTTCATTATCGATGAAGCACAAAACCTAACTCCTCACGAAGTAAAAACTATTATTTCCAGGGCAGGTGAACATACTAAAATTGTGTTCACAGGCGATATTTATCAAATTGATACGCCATATTTAGATTCAGAAAGTAACGGATTATCGTATTTAATTGAAAATGCAAAAAATCATCCGCTGTATGCACATATCACCTTACAAAAAGGAGAGCGGAGCGAATTGGCTAATCTTGCTAATGTATTGCTATAAGTTGTATACTTGTGTGTATGATATAAATCCATAACTCTTTTAACATGTTCTCAGTCTTTATTTTATTGGTCATTATTCGGTTAATGAACAAATATCTTGATAACGATAAATTTAATCTCGCTGATAATCCCAATGCTCAGAACGGAAATATTGAAAACTATTTCCCACTCGTTTTTCATGTAGTAATTATTATATTGATAGTCGCTTCGTTTTTTAGCCCAAAAATCTTAACCGAAGATAGAATCCACATACTTGTTTCTGACGGTATTTTTCAATTCGTGAGTACTTTACTCATTGTTATCGTCAGTATAATCAATCCATTTGTATCATTTTCGGATGAAGCCAGAATAAAATTAGAAACACTAACCAATAGAACGGAATTTGAATCTATGAGGTGGATATTGAAAGGGAGAAATTGGCAACTCTTAAAATTAGTGGTATGCATTTTAATTGTAGCCTATTTTATTTATGATGGACTATTGGTTATCCCAAATTTAAATCAGGGCACCGCATCAGGCATTACAATAATTTTGATTTTATTTTTTGTGCTGGGTAATATCATTCAGTTAATCAAAGATCCTGTACTCTTTAAGAAAAAAACTTTATTTAGATTATCAATGCTATACCGTTCTTTTAAATTATCCTTTTTTATCTCTATCGGGTTAATTGTGATGATTTTTATTTTTGGCGAAATAACAAAAATTGATACGCCTAAAATTATCAAGACTGAAGCCATAATACTAATCGTTTATAATGTAGTAATGGCTTCCAATGAATATAAAATTCTAAAAGCTGCTTTTTAATGATACTTCCGCATGGCTCTGATGGGGATAAATAAACCTATCAATGTTAAAAAGGCACTTAATATAAAGGGTGCACCAGGAAAATATAAAGGTGTTCCATCCTGAATAAAATATACAAAAATGTGGCTGGCTAACCATGGGCCAATTATGGCTGCTAAACTTTGTAAACTTGTAGTAATCCCTTGGATTTCACCTTGTGCATTTTCCGGAACCTGATTGGAAATGATACTCTGCATGGCAGGTCCGCCAATTCCGGCTAAACAATAGGGGATAATAAAGATCATCATCATTAAGCCGCTGTTTGCAAAAGCAAAGCACACAAAGCCAATCACATAAAGTATTAATCCAAAATAAATAGCCTTTCGGTTTCCAATTTTTGGAATGATAAACCTGATTAAACCACCTTGTACAATTGCAACCATTAAACCCACCACACCTAAAGAATAACCAATCATGGTAGAGTTCCATTGAAATTTTTCAATCACATAATACGACCAGTTTGATTGAACCGAATGACTTGCTATATATAAAAGTAGGAGTGTGGCTAGCAGACCTAAAATAGCTGGATATTTAGATGCATTTAAAAAAGAGCCTACAGGATTAGCCCTTTTCCACGAAAAATCTCTGCGCTTTTCTTTGCTTAAAGATTCGGGTAAAATGAAATATCCATACAACCAATTGATTAATGCCAACCCAGCTGAAATCATAAATGGCACCCTTAAACCGAAGGTACTGAACAACCCACCAATTACGGGGCCTAATATAAAGCCTACACCAAAAGCAGCACCAACTAAACCAAAATTTTGCGCTTTTTTTTCTGGTTCGGATATATCTGCGATGTAAGCCATAGCCGTTGTAAAACTTGCGCCGGTAATTCCAGCAATAATTCTACCTATAAAAAGCCAAAATATGGATGGTGCAAATGAAAGAAAAATATAATCGATGCCTAAACCGAAAAGCGAAAATAACAATATCGGTCTTCTTCCAAATTTATCACTTAAACCTCCCATAATTGGAGAGAAGATGAATTGTGCCAAAGCAAAGGCAACCATTAAATAACCACCATAATCTGCGGCCACACTAACGCTGCCACCAGTAAATTCCTGTATCAATTTCGGCAATACTGGAATAATGATTCCGAAACCAGTAAAGTCAATCAAAAGAGTGATCATTATAAAAATCATCGCTGATTTTTTCTGCTTAGCCATTAAGTTGGGGATTTTACACAAAAATAGAAATTTAGCGCAATTAATTTCAGATTCAAAAGCTAATCGTTTAATTATTGAGGATTTACCGAAATTAAAAATCATTTAAACACCTCTTTAAGAAACTAAAAAAAAGATCGAACCAGAAAACCCTTATCAAAGCTCAAAACTTTTCCACAATGCCTTATTTCGGCATAATTTTGCTAAATTCGCAAGGTTATAATAATACCTTTTTTGAAATATCGTTTTTGATAACGAGAATAATAATTTATGGCAGAAGATTTAGAAAATCAACAAAACGACAAAATCATCCAAATTAATATAGAGGAGCAGATGAAATCGGCCTACATTGACTATTCAATGTCGGTAATCGTATCCCGGGCTTTGCCTGATGTACGCGATGGATTAAAACCAGTTCACCGCCGCGTTTTATATGGCATGCTCGATCTTGGTGTAACCAGTAATAAGCCCCATAAAAAATCTGCCCGTATCGTGGGTGAGGTTTTAGGTAAGTATCACCCGCATGGTGATGCATCTGTATATTTTACAATGGTTCGTATGGCTCAGGATTGGAGCTTACGCTATCCAATGGTAGATGGACAGGGAAACTTTGGTCACATAGATGGCGATTCACCTGCTGCAATGCGTTATACTGAAGCACGTTTCTCTAAAATTGCTGAAGAAATGCTTGCTGATATCAATAAGGATACTGTAGATTTTCAGTTAAACTTTGATGATACCTTACAAGAACCAACCGTTTTACCAGCAAAAATCCCCAACCTTTTAGTCAACGGATCGAGTGGTATTGCGGTGGGTATGGCTACCAATATGGCGCCCCACAATTTAACGGAGTGTATTGAAGGTATTGTAAATTATATCGATAATAGAGACATCACTATAGAGGAATTAATGAAGTTTGTAAAAGCTCCAGATTTCCCAACAGGTGGTATCATTTACGGTTATACAGGTGTAAAAGAAGCTTTCGAAACGGGTCGCGGACGTATTGTGATGCGTGCCAAAGCAGAAATTGAAAGCATTAAAGACCGCGAGGTAATTATCGTTACCGAAATTCCTTACCAGGTGAATAAAGCACAAATGATTGAGCGTACTGCTGAATTGGTTGGCGAGAAAAAACTAGAAGGAATTTCTAATATTAAAGATGAATCAAATAAAGATGGTATTCGTATCGTTTACGAAATTAAGCGTGATGCCAATGCATCAATCGTTTTAAATAATCTTTATAAATATACGGCTCTACAAACTTCTTTCAGTGTAAATAATATCGCATTGGTAAAAGGGCGCCCTCAAATGTTAAATCTCAAAGATTTAATTGTTCATTTTGTAGATCACCGCCATGATGTTGTTGTACGCCGCACCAAGTATGAATTAGCTGAAGCTGAAAAACGTGCTCATATTTTAGAGGGATATTTAATTGCCTTAGATCACTTAGATGAAGTAATTAAGTTAATTCGTGCATCAGAAACTCCAGAAGAAGCCCGTGTTGGCTTAATGGAAAAATTTGGCTTGAGCGATCTTCAAGCTCGTGCAATCCTGGATATGACTTTACGTCGTTTAACCGGACTAGAACGTGATAAGATTAAAGAAGAGTATGCTGAATTAATGAAAACCATCGAATATTTAAAATCTATTTTAGACGACGAAGGTTTGCGTATGCAAATCATTAAAGATGAACTAGAAGAAGTTAAGCAAAAATTCGGTGATGAACGTAAAACGACTATTGTTCATTCTGCTGAAGATATGAGCATGGAAGATTTCATCGATGATGAAGAAGTGGTTATCACAATTTCTCACGAAGGTTACGTTAAACGTACACCAGCAACAGAATTTAGGGCGCAGGGTAGAGGTGGAAAAGGATCAAAAGGCAGTACATCAAGAAATGAAGATTTTATTGAACATATGCTGGTGGCCACCAACCATAACTACATGTTGTTCTTCACCGAAGCAGGAAGATGTTTCTGGTTAAGGGTTTATGAAATTCCGGAAGGTTCGAGAACTAGTAAAGGAAGGGCGATTCAAAATATCATCAACATTCCAAAAGACGAGAAAATTAAGGCTTATATCAAAGTCAAAAACCTTAAGGATCAGGAATATCTAGAGAACAATTTCATCATTATGTGTACTAAAAAAGGTACCATTAAGAAAACTTCTCTCGAAGCTTATTCACGTCCTCGTGTTAACGGTATAAATGCTATTAACATTAATGATGGCGATGTATTATTAGAAGCTTGTTTAACCAATGGACAGAGTGAAGTGGTAATGGCTTTACGTTCAGGAAGAGCGATTCGTTTCAACGAAAGTACGGTTCGTCCGATGGGTAGAACAGCAACTGGCGTACGCGGAGTTAGATTGGCACATGACAAAGATGAAGTTGTTGGCATGATTGCTGTAAACAATCCGGAGGTTACGGTGTTAGTAGTATCAGAAAAAGGATACGGAAAGCGTACAGACATTGAAGATTATCGTGTGACAAATCGTGGTGGTAAAGGTGTAAAAACAATTAACGTTACCGAAAAAACAGGACAATTAGTCTCAATTAAAGACGTTACGGATAGCGAAGATTTGATGATCATCAATAGATCTGGAATTGTAATTAGAATACCAGTTTCTGCCTTAAGAGTAATGGGCCGAGCCACTCAGGGAGTTCGTTTGATATCGCTTAAAGGTGATGATGAAATTGCTTCGGTAACTAAAATCGATCATGAAGAGGATGAAGAAGAAGCAGTAGATTTAACTGATGTTGTAGTTACAGATGGTGAGGAATTAGAGCCAGATACTGCAGAAGCTGAAGATACTGATGATGAAGCAGATGCTGATGATGAAACGGAAGAAGAAAATTAACTAAATAAGGATTAGAATAAAAATTATGAAAAGAGTATTTCTAGGTATAATTTTAGCAGGTGCAGTAAGCACTGCATTTGCTCAGAAAAATGAGGTTAACGAAGCAAAAAAGAAATGGGGTATTTTCCAATTAACTTCTCAGGGCGCTAGCACGCCTTTGGCGAAGAAAATGGATGCTATAAAAGCTGGCTTAGCAAACACTGATAAAGCTATTGCTGATGAGAAATCTAAAGTAATGCCAGAAGCTTGGTCATACCGTGCCTTATTTGCTTCATCTGCAGCAATTATGGATACAGTTGATGTAGCTAATGCTGAGGCGAATTTAAAAATTGCTCAAGATGCTGTTGCTGAAGGCAAAAAAATAGATACCAAAGGCGCTGAAAAGGATAATTTTGCTTTAGCTGAAACCAATATTGCTAATGCGATTAGAAATGCAGGTGTTAATGCTTATAATAAAAAGGATTATAAAACTGCTTATGCAAAGTTTGTTCAGGCTACAGTTATTAATCCACAAGATACCTCAATGTATTTAAATGCTGGTATTGCAGCAAGAAATATTGAAGATTATCCTGCAACAATTCAGCAATTTAAAAAGGTGATTTCTTTAAATTCTCCACAATCATCAGATTTATATAATGAGTTGGTTGACATTACTTTACGTAAGCAAAAAGATACAACTGCTGCATTGGCTTTAATTAAAGAAGCAGCTGCAAAATATCCTGAAAATGTTGAGTTAATTAAAACAGAAACTCAAATTTATATTGACAGGGGAGATGCAGCAAAATCGGAGCAAATGTTAAATTCTTTGGCAACGAAAGAACCAAACAATGCTAGTTATCAGGTATTATTAGGTAACATTTATTTTTCTCAAGCATTGAAGCTTCAAAATGATAGAAATAAAATTGATGCTAAAAAAGTAAAAGAGTTTAATGATGTAACTGCTAAAATGAATGGTTTGTTAGATAAATCATTACCTTTTTACAAAAAAGCATTAGAAATTGATGCTAAAAATGTTGGTGCATTAGAAACTTTAAAAACCATTTATGGGTTTAGAAATGATACCAAAAATTATGAGGATATTAAGAAACGTTTAGATGCGCTTCCGAAACAATAAAGTATCGTAAAACTAAAAAAGAGTCCCGAATTAAATCGGGACTCTTTTTTTTTGCTTATTTTTACAGCATTAGCATTTATTTTTATCATTTATTACACAACAATTATTTTATGCAAAGCGGTTCAAAGTTATTATTAGTGCTCTTAATTTTCACATCACTTAATGCTTTAGCTCAAAAAAGTCAAATTTTAATCGCTAGAAATTCGGTCGGAAAATTACAGGCCTCAATTGGTAACAAGGAAGATGAAAAAAAACAACTGGCTATAATTACTGAAGGTCTTAAATCAATAGAATCTGCTGAAAAAGATAACAAAACAAAAAACTGGGCAGAAACCTGGGCAATAAAATCGTATTTAACTTCTTACGCATCATTAATTGATACCGATAAAGCAAATGCGGATAAATTTTATGATGCTGCCAATGCAGCAATCAAACAGGCGAGGAGCTTGGATAAATACGAAGATAACTCTGGCTTAATCAAAGCTTCACATCATAACATATTAATCAAAAAACAAGAAAAGGCAAATTCATCATTCTTTAATAATGATTTTACCGAAGCGTATACCGATTTAAAAGAAGTAAGCGATAATTTCCCAGCGGATACAACTCTGGCATTAAACACTGCAATTTGTGCTTTAAACATTCAAAATTATGATGAAGCAATAAATTATTTTAAAAGAGCTCAAGATAATGGAATTCGAAATGCAGGAATGTTTCAAAAGCTTGCCCAACTTTATGTAGGTAAATATGATAACGAAACTGCGATCAAAACTTTAGAAGATGGTTTGATCAAAAATCCATTTCAAAGAAATTTAACCAATGATTATATTAATCTTTTATTGGATACAGAAAATTACACCAGGGCTGCCGCACTTATCGAAGGTAATTTAAAAGTGGAAAAAGGGAATAAACTTTTATATTTCCTTTATGGATATTTGCAACAAGCAGGTGGTAATAATTCTACAGCAATTTTAGCATACGATAAAGCACTCAGCACAGATCAAAATTATTTTGATGCATTGTACCAAATAAGTTTGGCTTATATAAATAGTGCGAATGAAACGCTTGCAAAAAATGAAGCAGATAAATCGGCCAAATATAATAACTTAATAAACCGAGCGCAATTTGCATTGCAACGTGCCAACGAAATAAATCCGAATGATAAAAAAACAGTTCAGTTACTTGTTGATATCTACACCAAAAAAAATGCCACTGATAAGGTTCAAGAATTGAATCGTAAACTCCAAGAACTTTAATTGTTGATGATAATTATAGAAGGGCGATAGGATGCTGAAAACATCAACTTAACATAATATTAATTATAAGACTTATTTTAATACAATTTTTATTTGTCTGTAGAACTAATATTAGTTTATGGTTGTTGAATAATTTATGTATGATCATTTGTCTTTTGAAGAAGCAGCAAAACTGCAAAATGAATTGGCACTGCAATTAAAATTTCAAGCTGTAAGCCAAATCACAACCATTGCTGGCGCTGATATTTCTTTTAATAAAGATAGCTCAACAATGTTTGCAGGAATTGTTATTTTCAAATGTCCAGAAATGATTTTGCAATCATTTGCAGTCGAAACTTTCGAAACAACATTCCCATACAAGCCAGAATTTTTAGGATTTAAAGAAGTGCCGGCTCTGTTGAAAGTTTGGAAACTAATCAACAATAAACCTGATGTTGTTGTCCTGGACGGAAATGGAATTCTGCATCCACGAAGTATGGGTGTTGCATCTCATTTCGGGATTTTAGCCAATCAATCCACAATTGGCTGTGCGAAAAGCTTGCTGCACGGATCAAATCATCAACCAGAAAACGCCAAATATAGTACCGCAGAAATAAGAAATATTGATGGCACAACAATTGGCTTTGCCTTAAAAACTAAATTAAATTGTGAAGCAGTTTATATTTCTGCTGGTCATCTGATAACGCAGGAACAAAGTTTAGCTATAATGAAAAGATGTATTGGAAATTATAGAATACCAGAACCAACCAGAATGGCTCACGAAATTGTTAATCAATTTAGATTGGGAAAATTATTGGCTGGTTATCACACTGTAAACCAGCTTTTAACTTTATTTTAAACCCAATTAATTCCTTTTTTGAGGAATTGCATTGTTTTATGTTCCTCAGAATTAATTTCTGGTTGAACATTGTAACCCCAATTGGCCTGAGGTGGTAAACTCATTAGTATAGATTCGATTCTGCCATTGGTTTCCAAACCAAATTTAGTTCCGGAATCATATACCAGGTTAAATTCAACATAACGACTACGGCGTTGATATTGCCATTCCTTTTGTATTTCGGTAAAATCCTTATCCCGATTGCGATCGATCAATTCTGTATAAATTGGTAAAAAAGTTTCACCAACATTTAATGAAAAATCAAGAATTTCTTCCCATGATAAGTTTGTATTCTCTGGCTTTAAGCGATCGTAAAAAATACCACCAATGCCACGGGTTTCTTCACGATGTTTAATGAAAAAATAATCATCAGCATGATTTTTAAATTTTGGATAAAAATCTGTGCTAAAGTCATCACATGCTTGTTTTAATTTGTGATGGAAAAAACGGGCATCATTTTCAAAAACATAATGCGGTGTTAAATCAATTCCACCACCAAACCAACGGGTTTCCTCATTTAATTCAAAATACCGAATATTCATGTGTATAATCGGCACTAATGGATGGTTTGGATGTATTACAATTGATACGCCAGTAGCAAAAAAATCTTCTTCAGTAACATTAAAAGCTTTTTTAACTGCTTCAGGAAGTTTTCCATAAACAGCAGAAAAATTTACACCACCTTTTTCAATGATCGAACCATTTTGCATAATCCGGGTGCGGCCACCTCCCCCACCATTTCTCTCCCAAAGCTCTTCTTGAAATTTGCCCTTTCCATCAGCAATTTCCAATCCTCTGCAAATTTCATCCTGTATCTGCTTATAACGTTCTGCAACTTCTTCTTTAAACATGGCGGTGCGATTAAGTACACGCAAATTTAAAGCTATTAAAACAGCAATATTGATTTATGTTTAGATAGTACATTTGATTGACATTATTAAGAAATGCGCTAAGCTTTATTCTTCTAGATAGTCTAAATCCTTGTTAAAACTTTCCTTTAACTGACTTAAACCAAAAACAGCTATAACGGTTAATATGGACATAACCAAATAACCTGCTGTGATAAGGTTGTATTTTTTGGCTAAAAATTCGAAAAGAAATGTAATTGGTATAAGTGCCCCTCTTACAAAATTCGGAGCTGTAGTGGTTACTGTTGCTCGAATATTGGTGCCGAACTGTTCAGATGCGATGGTTACAAAAGTTGCCCAATAACCAACCGAAAATCCCATAAACAAGCAAATCCAAATGAAGGAACTACTTGTTAATCCATAACTGGTTAAATAAACCACCACACTAAGTACAGATAACAAATGGAAAATAAACACAGTCTTTTTTCTAGATTTTAGCACTTGTGAAAGTAATCCTGTAACTACATCGCCAATAGCAATTCCGAAATAGGTAAACATAATCCCAGTTCCAGCTTTTAATGGTTCGGTAGCGCCTAAAGCTTTTCCAAATTCCGGGGCTAGCGTAACTAATATTCCAACTACAAACCATAACGGAATCCCAATTAATATACAGTACAAATATTTTAAGAATCTTTTTCTGTTATTGAACAACATAAAGATGTTTCCTTTCGATACATCTGTATTAGCAGCATGCTTAAACATGCCCGATTCGAAGGTGCCAACACGTAAAAGAAGTAAAACCAAACCCATTCCTCCACCAACAAAATATGAAGTTTGCCAGGTATATTTAGAAGCAACAGTTGCGGCTACTGCTGCACCTAATAAGCCAATTGCCCCAACAATCATAGTTCCATAGCCACGTTTTTCTTTATCCATGGTTTCGGCAACTAGCGTTATTCCAGCTCCAAGTTCGCCAGCAAGACCTATTCCAGCAATAAATCTTATAATGGCATAACTATTAACGGATGTTACAAAACCATTGGCAATATTGGCTAATGAGTATAATAATATAGAACCAAAAAGCACTTTAATGCGTCCCAATTTATCGCCTAGCACACCCCATAAAATTCCGCCTAATAGCAAACCAAACATTTGCGAATTAATGATTAGAAATCCATCAGATTGCATATTCTCTGCAGAAACACCAATTTCAGTTAAGCTTTGTACACGTACAACAGAAAATAAAACAAGATCGTAGATATCTACAAAATAGCCAAGTGCGGCTACAATTACCAGGAAAATTACATTGCGGTTGTTGGCTTTTGATTGGGGGTCCATTTGTGATATTTGGTTTATTTGATGAAAGTACAAATAAGCGCAAATAAATAAAATAGATTGCAAAAATAAAAGCCGCTCTCGGTAAAGAGCGGCTTTTAGTATCCTACATTGGAGGTGTTTTAGTCGTATCAGGTGGCATCGTTTTAGATGTATCTGGCGGTGTTGTTGTTTTCGTCGTATCCATTGGAGCCGTTGTTGTAGAATCCGTCATAGTAGTATCTGATGTTCCAGCCATATTCTTAGACGAATTGCATGCAGATGTGGCTATCATTAATGAGCCAGCAAAAGCAAGACTTAAAATTATTTTTTTCATAGTTTTTTATTGTTATCTGTAAACTTAACAACCTTTAAATCATTTGGTTTTACTTTTTTCTTCCGAACATCATTATTTTTATTTTACTACACTGATTAATAGGCTGTTTACGATTTGATTTAGACGACATAACCATAGAATAAACTGCAATTTATAGATATGACAATAATACAGGTTATTTCGAATTATTCTGTACAAACACACTTCCACGTTATTTACCAAAATATTACTCAATCAACATTAGTAAAACTTTAAAAGGTGGCAAATCTTTCTGATATTAGACAATATGATTATTTCTCAAAATACCTTGAAATGGGTAATGCGCTTTTATCCACCTCTATTTTTTCAGCGCATTTGGGTTCAGAAATTTGAAAATGATTTTAGAAGCTGTACAGTTAAGCTAAGCAAAAGCTTTTTAAACAAAAATTATAATGGATCTATTTTTGGCGGAACAATTTATGCAGCAACCGATCCATTTTATGCGCTTTTATTTGATCAGTTAATGCAGCGCAGGGGTTTTAAAGTGAGGGTTTGGTTAAAAAGTGCATCCATCCAATATTTAAAACCTGGGCGTGAGAATTTGTATTTCACCATTAATGTTTCTGATGAGATGATTGCAGAGGCCGAAGAAGCATTAAAAACTATTGGAAAGTTTGTAAAAGCTTACCCAATGGAAATTACCAATAAAAACGGAGAGCTTTGCGCTACCGTAATGAATGAAGTTTACATCCGAAACCTGCACCAAGGCGAAACGCCAACGGTTGCTTACTAATTGCTGATATGCCGAGTATTAAAAGTTTGATTCTACAGGGTGAGGGCGTTATGCTCGATTTCAAAAAGACAATAACCAATACTGAAAAAATTGCTAAGAGTTTGGTGGCTTTTGCAAATAACAAAGGTGGTAAATTGTTAATTGGCGTGGCCGATGATGGTACAATTAAAGGCGTTAAATCAGAAGAAGAAGAAAAATACATGATCTTGACTGCTGCGCATCAATTTTGTAAACCTGCTATAGAGCCTAATTTCGAAGAAATATATGTAGATGATAAGCTCGTTTTGGTTGTAAATATTCCGCAGAGCGACACTAAACCACATTATGCTTTAGATGATCATCAAAAATGGTGGGCTTATATTCGGATTGATGATAAAAGTGTTTTAGCAAGTAAGATTATTGTTGAAGTATTAAAAAATGATCACCAAGATACAGGCGTACTCATCTCCTATTCAGATAATGAGAAGAAGCTTTTGGAGTATTTGAATGCTAACGAACGCATTACATTAAAGCAACTGAGCAAATTGCTTCGTTGCTCCTATCGCAAGGCGCAAAAAATTCTGGTTAGCCTTATTCTAACGAATGTTATTAGAGCTTACACTTCAGAAAAAGAAGAGTATTTTGTTGCCGTATAGATAATCAGTATATCCTGCGAGCCTACAAATCACATTTTTATTATAAGTATAATCAGCAGAATTTGTAATACTGAAATTAACTTTTCACAGGTTTTATTTTTAATGTTAAAAAAACCGACCTTTGCAGACTTATGTTTTCTAAAATTTACGCCAAATACAAGCCTTACTACAAAGAAAATCTTCATTTGGCACTCCCAATTGTGGGTTCGCAAGTTGGCCACACATTGGTACACATGGCCGATAGTGTAATTATTGGGCATTTTACCGATACAACTCAATTAGCGGCAGTTTCTTTAGTAAATAGCATTTTTATTTTAATCATGGTTATTGGTTTGGGCATATCTTATGGTTTAACGCCATTAATAGCACAAGAAAATGGCAGGCAGAATGATCAAGAGTGCGGAAAGCTTTTGTCAAGCAGTTTGATCATCAATATTTTGGTGGGCATATTTCTTTATATTTTGGTGCATTTCGGCGTACTGTTGGTAATAGATCATTTGAATCAAACACCTGCAGTAGTATTTTATGCAAAACCATACCTTGGCTTATTATCGATATCTATTATTCCCTTATTGGTTTTTCAAACATTCAAACAGTTTGCAGAAGGTTTAGGTTTTACCAAACAGGCAATGTACGTTTCCATTTGGGGAAACATTTTAAATATTACCCTAGGTATTATTTTTGTAAAAGGGATGTTTGGCATTAAACCCATGGGCGTAAGCGGCGTTGGTTTAAGTACATTAATCGATCGATCATTAATGGCAATTGTGATGGCTATTTACGTTCTACGATCAAAACATTTCAAAAAATACCTCATTGGTTTTAGGGCTACCTTTATTGATAAACTATACGCCCTGAAAATTATTAAGATTGGTGCGCCGGTTGCCATGCAATACTCTTTCGAAATTAGTGCATTTAGTGGTGCAGCAATTCTAATTGGTACAATTGGAGCAACTGAACAAGCTGCACATCAAATCGCCATTAGTTTAGCCGCAATGACTTATATGATTGCCAGTGGTATCGCATCGGCGGCAACCATTAAAACCGGTAACAATTTTGGCAAGAAAAATTTTGATGATTTGCGTAAATCAGCAATAGCCAGTTACCATGTAATATTGTTATTTATGAGTTTTACCGCAATTATTTTCATAATTGCTCATCATATTATGCCTTTTATTTATACCGATGATTTAAAAGTAGTAGGCATTGCTGGTCAGTTATTAATTATTGCAGGATTTTTTCAATTATTTGATGGAACCCAAGTTGTTGGTTTAGGAGTGCTTCGCGGTATTGGCGATGTAAATATGCCAACATTTATCACATTTTTAGCTTATTGGGTTGTAGGTATTCCTGTTGGTTACCTATTGGGTTTTACCTTCGGCTTAGGTGTAAATGGTATTTGGTATGGACTAACTTTCGGCTTGTTAACAGCTTCGATCTTATTGTTTTTACGATTTCAAAATAAAACCAAGAAAATAGCTATTTAACTTTTGTGTGTCTCCGATTGTATGCTTTTATCATCGCCCTAATTACATCAAAACTATATTCTTCCTTTGATTTATAGAAATCGAACAATTCTTTATCATCAGAAATTAAGTTTTCGAAGCATAGCCTACCTTTGGCATTTGATTTACTTATACCATTCGTCTTAAGAAAAAGAAGGCTATCTGCACCATTGTTTTGTGCATAATAAGTAATATCTGATGATCTTCCTCCACCAAATGTGCCACTTCCGGCCATGCCGCTAATGTGTACACCAGCTACAGAATTTGACGATGAAGATTCAAATAGATTAATTTTTCCACTTTCTAAAATGGTCAGATACACAGGCTTATCTTTCCCTTCAACATATTTTAAAGCTAAAGGAATTTTATTTTTGACAATGAAAAACGCTTTAATGTTATCGGCTGTAATTTTTTCGAGTGTATCGGTTTGTTTTACTTTAAAGAAAAAATCGTTGGATTTTCGAACAATGTCGGTGAAAATTGTGTCGCCAGATTTTAATATTACATAATCTGATTTTTTCTGTGCAAAAGAAGGATTAAAGCAAAGAAATAACCAAACAATTATAGAGATTGATAGTGATTTTATAGAAAGCATTTTTTTGAAAATAGAACGCTAAAATATAAAATTAAATGGTGAGATAAATTTATTTTCCGCCAACATTAACCACAACGCCAATAGTGAATATGGAATTCCCTGCAGACATATAATCTCGATTTTTCAATCCAATATTGCTACTCGTAGTGTATTGAAGCTGAATAGTTTTACTCAAACCCATTCTGGTGAAAAATATGGGTTCAAAGAATATATTATCTTCTTTAGGCTGAACAACTCCATTTAAGAAAAAACGATCCATTTTCACATGGCTAATTCTTAGCGCCGTACCATAATTCAACGGAAACGCTTTACCAAATAACTTCAAATTGTTTTTCTTTTTTGAACTATAATTAACCTGTAAAAACGATTTTCGATAATCCACTTCCTGAAGTTCGCTACTTACTAAAACATCGTTTTTGTAATCTCTAAAAGTAATGTCACTCCAACCCTTTCCTACTCCTCCATATATTTCGATAATTCTATTGTTATCAGGACCGAATGTGTCGAAGTATCCGCCACCAATTTCAATTAATTTATGTCCAAAATCCTTACTTCTTCTTTCATTACTCATAGAAGAGCCGCTAAATAACACACCGATATGGTTAGAAACAGCATAAGCACCATTAATACTGGCGTTTCCTTTAAGTGAGATGTGACCACCACCACTAAATTCGCCTTGTTTACTTAGCATTGGAGTGTTTGGAACATTGGGCATATAAACTGAAGAACAACTGCTGGCAAAAAGCGCTAATATTGGAAAGGCTAAACGTAAGTATTTATTCATAGATGTTTTATAAACAGTTTTTCGCGATAAAAATTGTGTTAAAGTTTCATTTTCATAAAATCCATCACTCTTCTAAATTCATCATGCAAATTTGCTTTTAAATGTATTTGTTCAGATGTTTTGGGATGAGCGAAACTTAATTCCGAAGCATGTAAAAGCATAGTTGTCATGTTCCATTGTTCGAGGAAAAATTTATTTTGCTTGTTGCAACCATGTGTCCTATCACCGATTATAGGATGTAGGATATGACTAAAATGCCGTCTTAACTGATGCATACGACCAGTTTTAGGACTTGCTTCCACCAGCGAATATCTTGAAGTTTGATGTTTTCCAAATGCCACATCAACTTCTGCTTGTTGTAATGTTTTAAACGAAGTAAAGGCATCTTGCATGGTTCCATTTTCTTTGGCTAAAGGATAATCAATATCCATTTGCTCTGGTGTAAAGCCTCTTAAAATGGCCAGGTATTTTTTGTTGGTTTCTGCATTCATGAACTGCTGATGCATGGCAATTTCAGATTCTTTATCAAAAGCAAACAGTAATATGCCACTCGTTTTTCGATCCAATCGGTGGACAGGGCTTACATGTTTCCCTACCTGATCTCGCAACATTTGCAAGGCAAATTCAGTGGCATCTCTTGCAATCGACGATTGATGCACTAAAAGTCCATGCGGTTTGTTAATGGCTATTAAATATTCATCCTGATAAATGATCTCCAACATGCGGCGAAGATAAGGATATTGAATTAACTATACAGATCAAAAGCTAAACGATAAGTATTACAATGCGCATCTACAATATCTTTAATATCGGTAGAATAGCCACCACCCATACTCACCTGTAACGGACGGCCTTTATTTTTACAGGTTTCTAGCACCATCCTATCTCGTTCTTTGCAAGCAGACTTGCTCAATGATAGCTTTCCCAGCTTATCAGTTGAGAGTACATCAACCCCAGATAAATAGAATACAAATTCTGGATCAGATTTTTCAAAAGCAATCTTCAAATTCGTTTCAAGTAGAGATAGGTAAGCATCATCTTCCAGATTATCATCTAATGGCACATCTAAATTTGAAACTTCTTTTCTAAAAGGAAAATTCTTATCGCCATGCATTGAAAATGTAAATACTCGCGACTCATTTTGGAATATTTCGGCAGTACCATTTCCCTGGTGAACATCTAAATCTATAATTAATATCCGATTGGCTATCTTTTTATTTAGTAAATAGTTAGCTGCGATTGCCTGATCATTTAATAAGCAAAATCCTTCGCCCCAATTACTACCTGCATGGTGCGTGCCTCCCGCCACATTAAAAGCAATTCCGCTTTCAATCGCAAATCCAGTTCCATCAATCGTGCCTTGGGTTATGCGCAACTCCCGTTCCAACAGTTGGGCATTTAAGGGAAAGCCTATTCTCCTTTGCTCTTTAGCCGGCAATGTTAAATCGCGGAGTTGCTCCCAATATTTATTTTGATGAGTTAAGAGAATAATCTCCTCATCAACTAATTCCGGAGTGAATAAATTACCCTGATCTATTGTCCCCTCGTAAAGTAATTGTTCTGGAATCAATTCATATTTTAACATCGGAAAACGATGCCCTTCGGGTAGAGGGTGTGCATATAAAGGATGCCAGGCAATTTTGATCATTACCCTAAAATTTCCTCAATGTGTTTCTCAATGTTATTCGAAATTTGATCAACTGGTAAGTCGTTGGGATCATATCCAAATGGATCTTCTATTTCTTCAGCTATCAGCTCCAAACTCGCTAATACATAGAGGATAAAAGGAACAATAAGTACCAAATAGTAGCCTAAGCTAAACACCCAACCAATTGGGATGGTTAGAACATAAATGAAGATAAATTTCTTGATAAACACACTATATGAAAATGGGATAGGCGTATTTTTAATACGCTCACAACCGCCGCAAATATCAGTAAATTGATTGACGTCGTTTGTTAATACAATCAGCTGCTCTTGAGAAACCAAACCTAGTCTGGTTAAGTCATACAAACGGGAAATCATGCTGCTGGCGATTTGATTTGGTATGTGTTTGCTTTCTTGTACTTCAATTAAAAAACTGTTTTTGCCAAAATATTTCTTCTCACGAAGATGTTCTTTTAAAGCAAAAGCATATTTAGGAATGCCATATTCAAAAAATCTTATTTCTTCATATGGTAAATTTAAAGCCTTTATTTTCATTGCAAAGTTGCGGCTTACGTTGGTTAATTGACCAAGTAGTCTTCTGCCTTCCCACCATCTATCATAAGAGGTGTTGGTTCGAAATACCAAGAGCATCGAAATCACAAATCCTAAAAGGCTATGCATCATTCCAATATTGCTTACATAATCGCTTTTAGAAAGTTTAAATACATTGAGTTCGAGAAAAGCAACAAAAGCCGAAAAAATCGACATGCTGATCATTAATGGCCATAGTTTACGGAAAGTATCGCCTTTATGGAAATGAAAAATAAACGTAAACCAATCTTTAGGGTTATAATTAATCATGGGTTAATTTGATTTTAAGAGCTTTTTAGATACTTCAATAAGTGCCTGGCCAGTTAGATAGATATCTTCAAATGAATTATATAATGGAATAGGACTTAATCGTATTACGTTTGGTTCACGCCAGTCGCCCAGAATTCCGTAATCTACCAATCCATCAAAAATTTCTTTGCCTTTTTGAGCGGCAATGATGGATAGTTGAGCACCTCTATCCTTTGGATCTTTTGGTGTAATGATTTTGTATTGCAATAAACCAATTTCTTTATTCACCTCATTTATAATAAATTCTAGATAGTTAGTTAAATCTATACTTTTCTTCCGCAAAGTGTTTAGATAACCTGCCATTTCAAAAATTTGAAGTGAGGCGTGATATAAAGCCATTGGCATTACCTGGGTACAACTCACCTGCCAACCATCGGCCCCGGCTTCGGGAATAAATCCTTTTTCCATCTTGAAGCGCTTATTTTCCTGATAACCCCACCACCCGGCAAAGCGGTTTAAATCTGTATTGCCGAAATGTTTTTGATGAACAAATATTCCACTAATTCCACCTGGCCCAGAATTTTGGTATTTGTATGAGCACCAACAGGCAAAATCAATGTCCCAATCATGAAGTTTAACAGGTACATTTCCAGCTGCGTGTGCTAAATCCCATCCAACGATTGCACCAATCTTATGGCCAGCTTTTGTAATGGTTTCCATGTCGTACCACTGACCAGTATAGTAATTGATTCCGCCAAAAAGAACCAATGCAATTTCATTACCGTTCTCTTCAATTTTAGCAATGATATCTTCGGTTCGAAGTATCTCTTCACCTTCGCGTGGGAACACCTCGATAATTGCTTCATTGGGATCAAATCCATGAAACCGAACCTGGCTTTCAATAGCATATTGATCAGACGGAAATGCACCACCTTCCATAATTATTTTGAATCTTTTACCTTTCGGTTGGTAAAAACTCACCATTAGCAAATGTAAATTTACTGTGAGCGTATTCATTGGACAAACTTCACTCGGCAAAGCACCTACTATTGGAGCCATTAATTTCTTAAGCTCTTTATGATAAAACATCCAAGGTTCTTCTCCATCAAACCAACCCTCCACTGCAAGATTTGCCCAATTATCTAGTTGCCTATTTAAAACATCCTTTGCAACTTTAGGTTGAAGCCCTAACGAATTACCACACAGATATATAAATGATTTATTTTTGTGTTTAGGAAAAAGAAATTGTGACCTAAAATCTTTAAGTTCATCTCTTTCATCAAGCTCATTGGCAAAGGCTAAGGTATTTTCTGGTTTCATCGCCTCAATAATACAAAAAAAGCAGGCATTGTTTCCAATCCTGCCTTTTTTCAAGTGTAATTAAATCACTAAAATTTTATAGTATCATGTTTTCCTAAATCGGGCGTATCTCCAGTTACAACAGCTTTCAGCATACTAAAAAGCACCACAATTTTTGATGATGATGCATCCCAATATTCGGCTTCTTCGGGCGTAACTTTAATTAAAATCAGCCTCGGGTCTTCCACTCCATCAGGGAACCAGGCTTTAACAAAAGGCGAAAAATAAGATTCCTTTCTAACCTGATCATCCACCAATTCAGCTTTACCTTTAACCGTTAAATAAGTATTTTTAGAGGGATCGCTGTAGGCCAGCAATACATTATTTTCTTTAGAAATTTCTTTTGATTTTAAAGAGTATTCATTTGTGAAGAACCAAATGCTTCCATCATCTTCAATTTTAGCGGTGCCCATTGGTCTGCTACCAAATTCATCACTTGCCGAAAAAGTGGTAAACATACAGGTGCGAACACTTTCGGCCATTTCTTTTAATATTGCTATATTTTTTTCGTTTTTCATGATCATAGATATTTGAATGAAAAACAGCAGGAAGATTGAAATGTTTGATTAAAACTAAACCTTATTGGGTTTGCTTACATATTTGTTGCCTTTAACAAAGAAACGCCAAGGAAGTAATGCATGTTCTTGTGCGTAGGCAATTCCAACACGCGGGAGCGCTGCAATTTCATTATCATCGTAATTAATTTTGTGGTCTTCAATCCAAATTTCATTGCCAGTTAAATCCTTTGCATTAAATGTACGATCTATACCTAGAGCTTTAGCAGCAGAACCAGGTCCAGAAGAAATAGCAGACTTAGTAGATGGCATATTCCTTCGCTCCTCCATAAATTCCTTACCTAGCAAAGGCTCAATTGCTCTAATCAAAACCGCATGAGGATCATTGATAGCTGAGGTTACCACATTAAAAAGGTTATGCATTCCGTAACAGAGGTAAACATAGGCTACACCACCTTCGGCGTACATGGTTTCCGTTCTATTGGTTCTTCTTCCACCATAAGCATGAGAAGCTTTATCATTAATCCCAAAGTAGGCTTCAGTTTCCACAATAATACCTGCAGAAATTTGTCCATCGATATTGGTATATAACACTTTGCCCAACAAATCCTTTGCTAGATTTACAACATCTTCATTCAAATAATAATGGGGAGAGAGTTTCAATTTATTTAAATGAATGATTTAATAAAATTAATATAACCTGCTCTAAATAAACCTGATCAGTTTCATCAAAATGGTTTAAAAATTCACTGTCTACATCTAATACACCAATTACTACCCCTTCACTTATTAGTGGCAGTACAATTTCCGATTTGGATGCTGAGGCACAAGCGATATGCCCTGGAAATTCTTCCACATCGGGCACAATTAAAGTTTTATTTTGTTCCCAAGACGCTCCACATACCCCTTTTCCTTTTTTTATTCTTGTACATGCAACTGGTCCTTGAAATGGCCCGAGTACCAATTCGTTATTTTTTACAAGGTAAAAACCAACCCAAAACCAATTGAATTGCTCCTTTAAAGCGGCGGCAACATTCGCCATATTTGCCACGAAGTCTGTTTCTCCAGTAATCAAAGCCTTAATCTGCGGAATTATAGATTGATATTGTTCAGTTTTTGTTGCGGTTCTGTTAATTGCTAAATCTTCTGCCATTATCCAAAGTTAAATAGGATTTTCCTGAATTTTGAGCTATTGATTGATAATGACAAAAAATTGAATGATACGCCATATTAATTTCATTAGTTTTGAAACAATTTAATCCTTAAAAATGATTGTTGCCTTAACCATTACCAAATTCAATCGAGTTGCTATCCCATTTGCTTTTTTAGGAATGGCCATTTTGCGGGTTCCGTTATGGTTAAATAGAAATTGTAATTTTTGGAAGTTAATGGGTAGCGGTAGAGATGCACAAGTAGATCTTCCTCCAGATTTTAAGCACTGGGCAATTTTAACAACATGGAATAATCAATTAGATTGTGATCAGTTTTATAGAAAATCTTTTCCGATAAAGTGGTTTAGATTATTTGGTAACGAGGAATTCACAATATTATTAAATCCTTTATCTTCTCATGGATTATGGTCTGGAAAACAACCATTTATATATGATAAAAATTACACACCTTCCTGTGGTAATATAGCAGTAATTACCAGAGCTGCTATCAGATTTAGAAAGGTAAAAGAATTCAGAACCAATATTAAAAGGGCTGCGACTGAAATGCGAAATGCAGAAGGATACATCCTATCTGCCGGCGTTGGAGAAAATCCGCTTTTAGATCAGGCTACATTTTCAATATGGGAAAATGCGCAAAGCATGAAAAATTACGCCTACAAATCACATAATCATGCTGACGTAATCAAACTAACAAGAGAACGCAAATGGTATTCTGAAGAACTTTTTGCCCGTTTTGAAATTATTAAAAGCTGGGGCACACTTAACGGAAAATCTTTTTCAATCAAATAAATACACATCAGTAAAGAACAAAAGTAAATGAGAATTATTGCAGAATTACCACATCCAGAATGTAAGATTAGCATTTTTTCAATGAATCATAAATACATCGTAAAATTTGAGCAAGGAACATTTGAGCAAAGTTATAAACTTGCCGAATTGGATTTGAGTGGAGGTGGTGTTAATGATGTTTTTGAAATTTTGGATGAAGAATTTATTTCGACAGTAATTGATCGATTTAAGCTTATGCGTGGTGATTTTACTGCAGCATATAAAAGGCATCAATTCTAGTACGATAAAGCATTCTCTTTCAATGCATTATAGTTGTGATCAGAATTTTATTTCGCGAAATGGATCAATCTTTTCCAAATAATCTTATAATAATTAAATTCTTTATTTAGCTAAATTAACTTAACTTGCTGATATAAAAGGAAATAATAATCGATACAAAATAATATTTTGTATCAATATTTACCAAATAAATAAAATAAACATCAAGCGAGAACGGTATCATGCACCACTACCCTATACCAATTTTTAGAAAATTTTTCTACTGCATCTAAATGAATCTTATCCTCCTGGTAAGCATTATGATCTTCTATTGAATCGAAAATAATTGAAAGCGAGTAGGTAAATGAATTATCAATTACAGGTCTTGCTGGTGTATTTGCCGCTAGACCATAATGGAGACTTTTAATCAGTTTTATAGGTTTTAAACTTTCAAAAAAGTTGGCAAAATCTTGAATTTCAGTTTTTGTGAGTTGAGGTTTTAACCAAAATAAAACGAAGTGTTGAATTTTTCCCTGATTAAGGTTTATATTTCCTATCATGATAATATCTTTTGGATATGATTTATTTAAACAAAAAAAGCGGCTATTAAATAGCCGCTCTTGAAATAATTATTATTTTATTGATTACTGTACTCTTCCGGATTTTTTATCTTCACCTCTACCGATTAAGTAACCACCACCAGCACCTACTAAACCACCGATAATTGCACCTCTACCTTTTTTCTTATCAATTAGTGCGCCACCAACTGCACCTGCTGCACCACCAATTACTGCACCTTTAGCACCATCGCTCCAGCCTTTTTTCTTAGCTGTTGGTTGTGTACCTCCGTAAGAACTTGAGCTGCTACCGCCTGAACTGGCGTATGATCTAGATGATTTTGATGAAGCTGCACCAGCTCTTCTCGCTGCAGCTAATTCTGCCTGGTGCTGAGCTTCTTTTTCAGCCTCAACTTTGGCAGTTTCTGCCCTTTTAAAACTATCTAACCTTAAACTATCTTTAACTGCTTTAATAGCAAGTTGTTTTTCTGCTTCTTGTTGTTTCAATGCAGCTTCTTCTTTTGCTTTATTGTTACAAGCAAACATTACTGAACTCAATGCGATTACTACAAATATCTTTTTCATAACTTTTTGTTTATATGAATCTTGTTTGCTACCTAACCTCACAAACAGGTTTCATTAGGATGTGTATTTTAGTTAATTACATACACTAAAGAAAAAATGATGCCAAAAAGTTTTAATGAGTGTAATTAATTTTCTAAATCTTGATACCAAAATCCAATTTTATCATTTTTTGAATCAATATCATCTTTAATATTATTGTCTTTTTTTGGTTGATTATAAGTTTTAAAAACTTTCTCCCCTAACTTAAATGGAATATTCTTTTTAAAAATAGGGCCTTCAAAAGCAAAGGTATGGAACTCTCCGTTTTCACCGCAAGGATCAATATCCGATGGAAGTTTAGATATTAAATCAATGGTTAATATTTCTCCACAAAATAATTCCAAATTTTGTTGTGCACAAACAATGATGGTTTTATAGTGCAGATCTAAAAACTTTTTAATGAGTTGATTAGTATCACTTTTCCAAAGTGGAAAAATGGCTTTCATTCCTACTTCTGCAAGTTTTGTTTCGCGGTAATTACGAAGATCCTCCAAAAAAATATCGCCAAAAATAGAATGTGTAATGCCTTCATCTTTAAATTTTGATAAGTGCGAATGCATTACCCGATCATAACTTTCCATATCTGGCATTTCTCCTAAACGGATTTGATAAAGTGGTATTCCAATACTTTCAGCCTGAGCAATTAATAGAGATTCCCTTACACCATGCATCGAAACCCGGTTATATTGATCGGTGACTGTGGTAACAAGGTATTTTATTTCTATAGATGGATCTTGAAGTACATCATGAAGCGCTAGGGCACTGTCTTTTCCACCGCTCCAATTGAAAATGCAAAGCTTTTTATTTTCCATTAAGAAGCATATTTCTTAATTCTTTCATACCCTGAACAGCATTTTCTTCAATTTTGACAATGTTCTTGTATCTTTTAACATTGGGGGTTTTTGGATCTATGATATATTTAGTCGCTTCAGAAGGCACAAAATCTACCAAACCAGCTGCAGGATAAACTGCTAATGAAGTTCCAATCAATACACAAACCTCAGCCTGGGTGCAAATTCGAGCGGCAACTTCAATCATGGGTACAGCCTCGCCAAACCAAACCACATGCGGACGTAGCTGTGAACCCAATTCACAAAGTTCGCCCATTTTAATTTCTGCTCCATTTACGGTATAGGTAAGATTTGGATTGAGGTCAGATTGCGATTTTGTTATCACTCCGTGCAGGTGGGTAACTTTTTTTGAACCAGCTCGTTCATGCAAGTCATCTATATTTTGTGTAATAATTTCGACATCAAATGTTTCTTCTAACTGAGCTAAAATCTGGTGAGCTTGGTTGGGTTCGGCAGCAATTATTTGGCGTCTTCTCTCATTATAAAATTCCTGTACCAAATTAGGGTTACGTTCCCAAGCCTCTGGGGTAGCTACATCATATACATTATAACCTTCCCACAAACCATCAGAATCCCTGAATGTTTTTAATCCACTTTCGGCACTGATACCTGCTCCAGTTAAAACAACTATTTTCATATGTAGCTTATAAAACTAAATTATCGAACTGATTGATGCACAATCAACATAATTTGATTAGTAACTAGATGTATTAAAACTGAAGTACTTTGGCATCAGAAAAATTGATGAATTTTTCACTAATTCTTTTATCGGCTTTAAATATGTTGGGATGAAACATGCATGCTAAAGCTTGTATACCATCAACCAAAGTGCCTATGCTAGGCTGTGTGAACATGTCAAAATCTGCAATATAAACCTGATTATTTTTAACCGCTTCCAATAGATCCCAATTATTTTTGGTTACAAGGAGACTCATTTCTTCAAGCGTTCTGGTTTTATCAAAACCACATGGTGCAATAACTAAAACCTCAGGATTATATTTAACTACTTTCTCCCATTGGGTAACAATTGAATCTCCAGCAGGATTTGACAACATATCAATCCCACCTGCCGCTGCAATTTGAAAAGGAATCCAATGTCCGCAATTGTATATTGGCTCAATCCATTCCATTAGCATTACTCGTTTTAAAGGCGCTTTATTTGCTCTTAATTGATCTAAAATGTATTCTGTTTTGTTTTGAAGACTAGCCAGGTACTTTAACGCAACTTCCTCTTTACCCAATGCTTTTGCTATGGTTATTGCACATTCAGAAACATCTTGAAGATTATTAGGCGATAACGGAACCAACTTTGGTGTTTTAGAAAGCTTCATTACAGCTGTTTCTGTGCAAACCGTGTCGATATTACAAACTTCACATATATCTTGTGTGAAAACAATATCCGGAGCAATGCTTTCTAAAAGTTCATCATCAACCCAATACAAACTTTTTCCCTGCGCTTTTGAGGCAGAAAAAATTCGATCGATTTCGATGCTGGAATAATTTTTACCTTCTAAAATGCATCTTACCACTTTTGGTTGATCTGCCGCCTCTTTCGGACACTCGAATGTTACACCGTGTAAATATTCCTGCAAGCCCATATCGTAAATCATTTTGGTTGCGGCAGGTAAAAAGGAAACAACTTTCATTGGAGGTAAGATGTTATAGTAGAAAATGGACGATATTTTTCATATGGAGTAATTCCAGTCTGAAAAACATAAAGTTAAAAAAAATCCTCTTTTGAAGCAGGTCAAAAGAGGATTGAATGTATTATTTAAAAATCTTAAGCATTTTGAGTTTGGAGTTTCAATACTGGATACTTAGACTTTAATATTTCGAATGCTCCGAAAAGAATTGTACCATAAATTAAAGTTCCTTCTAAAAATCTTATCTCAAATGGAATTGCTCTTTCTAAGCATAACCAAAAGCCAGCAATATCTTGCGTATATGAAGGGTTTTGAAACCATACTCCAAAATCGGTTACAATCCAATGGATAAAAACGATAGTTAAAGTTGATGCCAGCAAGCTTACTACATTAATTTTTCTTAGTAAAACTCTTCCAACCAGAACCATCAAAGCAAAGGCAAGGTAAGTCCAATACCAGCCATCGTATAAAATTCCATTGCTATACTTACTAAAAATTGTACTGGCTAAAATAAAATCGCTTAAAAATAAACTTACCAACGGAAAAGCAAAGGCCTTGATATGATCTTTAAAGTAAGCGCCACCGAAGAGTGCCACTGCCCCAATACTTGAAAAATTAGCAAATTGCAACTCATCTGAATTAAAAGTAACTAATAATCGAAATAATGTTATAACCAATATCATTAATAGAAGAATGAGGTTACGCGGATTAAATTTTAAGTTAGACATATATTATAAGTATATAGTAGTTAGTATAAATTGTATAGTGCTTAGTAGTAAGATAGTTCATTTATAAAAACACCACTAACCTTTATGCAAAGGTAAATTTTTATTAGCGGATATTAAAACTAACACCTGTATTAAAATTGAAACCCATAGTATTATATCCAATGATTTCATTGTACTTTTCATTTAGGATATTTTTAGCATCAAAGAAAATTTTAACACGTTTCTTCGCAACAGCATATTCTGCATAGGCATTTAGCAGTTTATAGCCAGGCAATGTTTCAACAACATAATCGGTAAAATTACCGTCAGTACGTGAACCAAAATTCCTGAAATTAGCATTAACAAATAAATTATCTGTAGCCTGGATTCCTGTAGTAATTCCAAAAACATGTTTCGGTCTTCTGAAAAGGAAATCTTCAACTTTGTTATTTACACTATTATATTCATTTCCTTCTGTGTATGCATAATAACCGTTAAAAGTTAGTTTCCAAACTTTGAATGCAGGCTCAATTTCAAAACCTTTCACTTTTTGACTTTCCTGGTTGATGTAACCAACAGCAAAGTCGTAAATAATGGCGTCTTTTAAATCGCGTTTAAATGCTGCACCACGTAATGAGAACTTATCTTCCAATAAACTCAAACTAAAACCGGCTTCATAATTTTGCGATTTCTCTGGCTTGAGATTTAAATTGGCACCGTATTGACCAAACAACATGTTCAACGTTGGGATTTTGAATGCTGTTGAAACTGTACCGAATAATTTTAATTCTTTAATTACATTGATACTGGGTGTAATGGTGTAAGTGTAGTTTTCTCCATATTGTTCATGTTTATTATAACGTCCTCCAACCTCTAAATTGAAAACACTTAAATCATGCAGAAACAATGATCCGTAAGCTGCAAAAATATTACTCTCAGGTTTATTTGCGCCAGCCGAAAGTTTCATCACCCTGTTGTCTATTCCTACCAATAAATCAAGATTGTTTCCTAGCTTTTGATTATAAAATAAATCGAGCAAACTAATTCTTCCAGCACCTTTACTTTCGTAAGGAAAACCATCGAAACTGCTTAAAGTATTATTCGAGTTGCTTTGATAACTATAATTTAAATTGATTTTACCTGTACCAAATTCATATTTTGAATTTATACCAGTGCTAAAATTTTTGAGCACTGAATGGTTTGCAGCGATGCCATCAGTAAATGCACCTTCATCTATTTTGTAATCGCCTTCAAAATACCTAATAAAAGGATTTATGGAAAAGTGCTGATCTAGTTTTACTCCAAAATTGGCATTTACACCGTCTGTTTTAAAACCATCTTTATCAAATTCAGTATTGTTTCCAACTGGATTTGCCGCTTCAGATATTCCATCGGTTTTATGATGGGTATAGTTGATATTATAAGTAAATGCATCAACACTACCATTTAGGCCAATTGTACCCTTATAAGTTTCATAACTGCCCGCACTTGCTACGCCATAGATCGTATTGCCTTTCGGACCACCTTTTTTCGTAATGATATTGATTACACCAGCAATCGCATCAGAACCGTAAATGGTCGATTGGCCTCCCCTTAAAATTTCAATGTGATCGATTTGATCAATTGCAAATAAACGAAGATCAAATGCGCCACCATTTCCTGAAGGATCATTTTGGACGATACCGTCAATCAGCACAACGGCGTAGGCACTTCCTGCACCACGGAAAAACACAGATTTATTGGCGCCTGGATTACTTCCCGATCCGGCTACGATAATACCGGCTTGTTCACTGATAAGTTCTGGCAACGATTTACCATGACTGCGCTCCAATGTCTCACGGCTGATAATGCTTACTACTTTACCAGTTTGTGATTGTTTTTGATCGTTCTTGGTAGCTGAAATTACAACATCTTTCAGTTTCAAAGTGTCTTGTGCATTTGCCGATTGGCCAATTACGATCTGCCCAAGGCCTAAACCTGCAGCAATTAAAATTTTAGTTTTGTTCATTTGATTGTGAGTTTTGCCCACAGCCAGCAGATAGAAAAGGAAATGAAAATACAAAATCGATAAGTACCTCAATCCAAGCTTCAATCCCCGAAAGCTATGAAATTATATGCTGAAGGCAGGTCTTCTGACTCACTCCTGATTTTTAGCCTTCCCATTTCAATATTGAAAAAGTGGCATCGAAATAAAAATCATTACAGAGTTTACAGCTGCGGGACAGTTTTGGATTTACACCAAATTCCCTTTTAATTCTGTGGCAGCACAGAAACCAAAAGCGGGGCAAAGCTAGCAAAATTAAACAAGTTGTAAAATGGATGATGGAAAACCGCTCTTTTGATTGAAAAGTTTAACTTTAAATATCAAATCTAAACCAATGAGAACCCTCCTTTTGATCATTTTTTTAATGAACACAATTGCTACAATGGCGCAAAAAACCGACACAACTTTTTTAAAAAAGCTAATGGAATCGAAGCCTGAATTTTTCAGTACAGTTCTTAATCATCCAGATAAAAATCAAGTTCAAATTTTATATACACAGATTACCCGTGATGCCAAAAACAAACCGAAGTTTAAAAGTTATAGTTTTAATTTAAACCCGCACCATTATTTTTATCCGGCCAGTACGGTTAAATTGGCTGCAGTTATTTTTGCTTTGGAAAAAGTGAACCAATTAAAAAGTACAGGGCTTACGACTAAAAGCGCTATGATTACCGATAGTACCTTTCGTGGTCAAACCAAAGTTTTAAAAGATACCAGTGCAGAAAATGGTCTCCCATCTATTGAGCATTATATTAAAAAGATTTTACTTACCAGCGATAACGATGCTTTTAACCGCTTATTTGAGTTTATCGGGCGAGCTGAAATAAATCAGAAGCTAAAAAAATATGGCTTTATCGACAGTCGTATCTTAAACAGGTTGGCAATTGGTGACGCAGGAGAAAGCGCCAAGCATACCAATCCTATTCATTTTTACAACAATAAGCAATTAGTTTATGATCAAAAAGCCCAATATGATCCAAAAGAATATGAATTGCAGTTAACGAATCTGGTTATGGGAAAAGGTTATTTAGATAGTGCAGATCGATTAGTGAACAAACCTTTTAGTTTAGCCAACAAAAATGCTTTTGCCATTAATGATCAGCATCATCTTATGCAGAAACTGATGTTTCCCGAAGCCTTTCCAGCAAAAGAAAGATTTGATTTGACACCATTGGATTATCAGTTGATTTACACGTACATGAGTAAATATCCAACGGAGAGTAATTTTCCAAAATATGATCTGAAAGAATTTTGGCCAACCTATGCAAAAATGCTTTATTATGGACGAGAGAAAAACGTAACATTAGATCCAAACATCAGGATTTTTAATAAATACGGAGACAGTTATGGTTATATCATTGATAACTCCTATTTTGTTGATTTTAAAAATGGAGTCGAATACCTGCTAACTGCTGTAATTCAAAGTAATGAAGATGGCATTTTTAATGATAATAAATATGAATACGAAACGGTGTGTTTTCCGTTTATGAAAAATTTGGGTAGGATGATCTATGAACTTGAATTAAATCGCAAAAAGCAAAAACCCGATCTATCTAAATTTAAAATGATTACAGGTAATGATGAAATGTGTTTAGCTAAAGATTAAAGTGGGACACTCCAAATGAACCATAGAAGAATGTATTCGGATTAACATTTGGAGTGGGTAACGTTATTCGCTTAGTAATGCTGTTTTAGTTTCTGCTAACTTTCCTTGCTCAATTTCATCCAAAACAGGAAATTTAATATTCAAGCTTTTTAGTTTGTCAGCTATGATTTCGCTAATGGCCAATCTGGCAAACCACTTTTTATCTGCCGGGATAATATGCCAGGGAGATTCTTTCGTACTGGTTTCATTAATGGCATCTTCGTAAGCTTTCATATAATCATCCCAGAGCGCTCTTTCTTTTATATCACCCGAAGAGAATTTCCAGTTTTTAGTAGGATCTTCTATCCTATCTAAAAAACGTTGCTTTTGTTCGTCTTTGCTTACATTTAAAAAAAACTTGAGCACCACGGTTCCGTTTGCACACAAATGTTCTTCAAAATTTCTAATACTTTCATAGCGCTGCTTCCAGAAGTTTTTATTGATTTTTTTTACTTCATCAAATCCGGGTATGCTTTCACTTAAAATGTATTCAGGATGAACCTTACATACCAATACATTTTCATAATGCGAACGATTATGGATTCCGATTCGTCCACGTTCGGGCAAGGCTTTTACATGTCGCCATAAAAAATCATGTTTATATTCTTCTGATGTTGGAACTTTAAAACTAAAAACCTGGCATCCTTGTGGATTTAATCCACTCATAACATGTTCAATGGCACTATCTTTTCCGGCAGCATCCATTGCCTGAAAAATAATTAACAGTGAATGCGTTGCTGATGCGTATAATTTTTCCTGTAAATGATTCACTTCAATTTTAGATTTTACCAACGCATCTTTGGCTTTTTCTTTATTATATCCCCCGGTAAAATCAGTTTTTGCCCCTTTAATTGTAAATTTTTTATCTCCTTGTATAATAAGCTCCTTAAATTCGTTTTTCATTTTTTATTAAGTTTTAGAATATTGCAGCATCAATGATTTAAATATAGTACTAAAAATTTAGTAAATTAAAAACGTTAATTTGCATAGAGAGTTTTTTATATTTATCGCCACGGCATTTACCAAATTATCAGCCCATTCAATATGTTCAAAGAGATAAAAAACAAGTACTTACGTTATTTTACAATCTTTATATTCTTTATAATTATTTTCTTTTCGGCTCTCCAACTGAATTTTTTATGGTTATTTGGTTACTCACCAAGTTATCGTGACATTAAAACACCTACTTTACGTGTTGGTTCTGAATTATATACTTCCGATGGAAAACTAATTGGCCGATATTTTAAAGAAAACCGTACTCCAGTTAGTTTTGGAGATATTGCCCCAAGTGTAATCAATGCTTTGGTAGCTACAGAGGATGTCCGTTTTTATAAACATTGGGGTATTGATGCACAAGCCGTTGGGCGTGCTGTAGTTGGATTAGGTAAAGATGGTGGTGCCAGTACCATTACGCAACAATTGGCAAAAAATTTATACCGAACCAGATACAATAAATCGCAAGGTTTCTTAGTCAAAATCCCTTTGGTGAGAACTTTAATCGTAAAGCTTAAAGAGTGGTTAACTGCTGTAAAACTGGAATCGAACTATTCAAAGAATGATATCATTACGATGTATCTAAACACGGTTTCTTTCGGAAATAATACTTACGGAATTAAAACAGCAGCACGTATTTATTTTGATAAGGAAACTAAAGATTTAGCAACAACCGATGCTGCCATGCTGGTTGGAATGTTAAAAGGTACCAGTCTGTACAACCCTACCAAAAATCCAGAGAAGGCTTTGATCCGCAGAAATGTGGTATTGAGCCAAATGAATAAGAACAACAAGTTAAGCAAAGATAGTTTGGCCATACTTTCCAAAGAACCCATCAAACTTAAAGAAGGTAAAATGGAAGATGGCAGCGATGGCGATTCTTATTTACGTGCTGCTGTTTCGAAATACTTAGAAAAATGGTGTACTGAAAATGGCTATGATTTAAATGAAGACGGTTTAAAGATTTACACCACCATCGATTCTAAATTGCAAAAATATGCCGAGGAAGCGGTTGCCGAACAAATGAAAACTTTACAACGCAGATTTTATAGTGTTTGGGGAAATGAAGACCCTTGGTATGATTCTGAAAAAAAGAAGGTTGATTATCCAGATCGGGCAATGAAGAACCTTCCGATTTATGCAATGCTTCAAAAGAAATTTCCAAATCAACCAGATTCGGTTGCGGCTTATTTCAATAAGAAGAAAAGGATGCAAATCTTTACTTATAAAGGCGATCGAGATACTTTATTTTCAACTTTAGATTCCATCCGTTATTACGGAAAAATATTAAATACGGGTATGATGACGATGGAACCTGCCAGTGGAAAAATTAAAGTTTGGGTGGGTGGTATCGACCACAAGTTCTTTAAATATGACCATGTTAATCAGGCTAAACGCCAGGCTGGATCTACATTTAAACCATTTGCCTATTTAACTGCATTAGAGCAAGGAATGAGTCCATGCGATAAATTTACAGATAAGCCTGTTAAAATTGCCTACCAAGATAAAGGTGAGACCAAATATTGGGAGCCAAAAAATGCCGATTATAGTGTAACCTACCAGGAAATGAGTTTGCGTTGGGCAATGGCCAGATCAGTAAACACCATTACGGCACAAGTAACCGAAAAAGTGGGATGGGATAATGTAGTGAAGTATGCTCATGAATGCGGTATTGATAGTCATCTGGAATCTGTACCATCAGTTAGTTTAGGTTCAAATGATGTTAGTGTTTATGAAATGGTTAAAGCATATTCCACTTTCATGAACAAAGGAATTAAAACCGATCCGATTTTGGTGGAAAAAATTACCGATCTGGATAATAACATCATAGAGGAATTTAAACCCAAAACGAAAAGAGTTTTATCTGAAGAAATTGCCTGGTTAATGACTTACATGTTCCGTGGTGGTATGGAAGAGCCGAGAGGCACCTCGCAAGCGTTATGGGAATGGCCAAATTTATTTAAGAAAAATAACCAGATTGGCGGTAAAACCGGAACTTCGTCAGACTACGTTGATGCCTGGTATATGGGCTTAACTAAAGATTTGGTAACAGGTGTTTGGGTTGGCTGTGATGAAAGAACTGCTCACTTCAAAAATGGCGAACAAGGCGAAGGTTCGAGAACTGCCTTACCGATTTTTGCTAAATTTATGGACAAGGTTTACATGGATCCCTCAAGTGGTTACACTTATGGTCCTTTTCCAAAAGCAACAGTTGAAATTACCAGAACTTATAACTGCCCTAGTCCGCAATATGTTCGTGATACCACTTCAACAGATAGCGTGGAAGTAGATTCTACTGATTTTAGTCCGACTGAAACTCCGGAGGTTGCGCAACCAGTTACACCTACCGAACAAGAAGTTAAAAAGGATGAGAAGAAACCAGATCCTGTGCAAAACCAACCTGCTACAACGGCCCCACTTACTAAAAAAGAAGAGCGAGAATTGCGGAGGAAGCAACGACAAGAAGAACGTGAAAAGAAGAAAAATGAGAATGGTGGGAATTAATCAATATCGCTATTAATTATCTAAGTTGTTTTAACACCTTTAAAAACTGTTAAATTCCTGATTGTAATTTAAAGTATTACTATTTTTATTTCCAAAATAGCTCTTCATCGAGTAATTATTGAATAACCAAAAAACACACATTTATGAAAATAAGCACTACTTATATGAAGCAGTATATTCCAGTATTGCTTTTGCTTATGTTTTCTTTTTCCGCAAAGGCTCAGTACTTCGGGCAAAATAAAGTAAGATATAAAAAGCTTGATTTTAAGGTTCTGCAAACACCACATTTTGAGATTTATTATTATCTGAAAAACGAAAATATGCTAAAGCGTTTTTCTCAGGATGCAGAAACCTGGTATAAAATGCACCAGGAAGTTTTCAGGGATACATTTTTAACTAAAAATCCAATCATCTTATACAATAATCACCCTGATTTTCAGCAAACTACTGCACTGCAAGGAGAAATTGGAATTGGGACTGGTGGCGTTACCGAAGCTTTAAAAAATCGGGTAATTATGCCTGTTATGGAGTTGAATAGCCAAACTCGCCACGTTTTAGGTCATGAGTTGGTTCACGCATTTCAGTACCATATTCTATTGGAGAAAGATTCTATCAGTTTAGAAAATGTTGGCCAAACGCCACTTTGGATGGTTGAAGGGATGGCAGAATATCTATCTATCGGTAAAAAAGATGCCTTTACTTCCATGTGGATGCGTGATGCGATGCTGAACCGGGATATTCCATCATTAAAGGATCTTACAAATTCAAATAAATACTTTCCTTATCGCTATGGACAAGCATTCTGGACTTATATTGGTTCACAATATGGTGATACGACCATTGTTCCATTGTTTAAAAACACAGCTAAATATGGGTATGAAAATGCAATCAGGTATACATTTGGCTATGATGACAAAACCTTATCTGGTTTATGGAAAAACTCCATCGATGCGCATTACAAACCAATGCTTAAAGCTGATAGTTCGCAAATAAAGATCACAGGAACAAAAATCATCGATAATAAAAATGCAGGAAACATGAACGTGGCTCCTGCCATCAGCCCCGATGGAAAATATGTTGCTTTCATGTCTGAAAAGGATTTGTTCGGCATCGATTTATTTCTTGCCGATGCCAAAACAGGTCGTATTATTCGAAAGCTCACCAGCCAAATTTCCAACGGACATATCGATGATTTTAACTTTATAGAATCTGCAGGTGCATGGTCGCCAGATAGCAAACAGTTTGCCTTTAGCATATTTAGTCATGGTAAAAACCAAATGATGATTATAAATGTGGCAAACGGAAGTACAGTTTCACAAACGGCAATGGATCAGGTACAGCAGTTTGGAAACCTAACTTGGTCGCCAAATGGAAAAGACATTGCATTTTCAGGTATGGTTGAAGGCCAGAGTGACATTTTCTCGTACAATTTAGACACAAAGGTAATTACACAAATTACCAAAGATGTTTATTCAGATTACGCACCAAGCTTCTCTCCTGATGGTAAAAAAATAGTTTTCTCATCTGATAGAGCTGCCATACAGAATAAAAATATCAATGCAGTTTTGCCAATCAATTTGGCTATTTACGACATTATATCTAAAACTGTAAATAACCTCGATGTTTTTCCAGGAGCAAATAATTTAAATGCACAATTCTCGTCTGATAGTCAGAAAATATATTTTTTATCAAATAGAGATGGATTTAGAAATTTGTATAAATATAATTTTGCAGATAATTCAGTAGATCAATTAACCGATTATTTTACCGGGATTAGCGGTATTACAGAATTTTCGCCCGCGATTTCAGTTTCAAATACTGATGATATCGTTTACAGTTATTATCGCTATCAACGCTACACACTTTACAATGCAAAATTAAGCAGTTTTAAAGAGAAAAGAATTGGCAACCAGGAAGAGAATTTCGATGCAGCCATTTTACCTCCAATGGAAAATTATGGCGTAAACATCATCAATTCTAACCTAAATAATTTTGATAGGTTTGAGAAAATCGTAGCCGATTCAATAAAAACGGTTGCTTACCGGCCGAAATTCAAACTCGATTATTTAGCAAATAGTGGCGTCGGTGTATCTACCAGTCGATTTGGAGCCGGCGTTTCTGGAGGAATTGTTGGTATGTTTAGCGATATTTTAGGAACCAATCAAATTATTGCCAACATATCTGTAAACGGAGAAATTTACGATGCAGGAGGTTTAGTTGGTTACATTAACCAGAAAAGCAGAATTAATTGGGGTGCAGCGATTTCACACATACCATATGTTTCTGGTTTCAGTTCTTATGGATATGAAAAGCTGCCTGCCGATAATAATACTACAATTGATGCACTGAACGAGAGAACCGATATCATCAGAACTTTCGAAGATCAAGTTCAACTTTTCGGGGCCTACCCTTTCAGTAAGATCCATCGATTTGAACTTGGTGGTGCATTTTCGAGATATAGTTATAGAATTGATCGTTACAGCAATTATTATAATACTGCAGGTAACTATATTGGATCAGATAGAAAAAGACTTGATAATGAGCAGGCTACTTTAGATTATGGTGTGCCCTTTAATTCATTTACACTTTACCAACTAAATGCAGGCTTCGTGGGCGATAACTCCATATTTGGTTTAACAGGACCATTGGATGGTTTTAGATATCGTGTTAGTGGAGAGAAATATTTCGGAACATATAATTTTGCTGGTGCTACTGCGGATTTAAGGAAATATTGGCGGTTAAAACCAGTAACTATCGCAGCAAGGTCTTATAATACTTTCAGAATTGGAAAAGATGCCGATCGTTTATATCCAATGTATGTTGGTTATCCATATTTAATTAGAGGTTACGAATCTAATTCAATCTATAAAACAACTTCTGCTCAATCTTCAGAATCGTTTGATATTAACCAACTAACGGGAAGTAAAATAGCGGTTTTTAATTTTGAGTTGCGATTACCTTTTACTGGTCCGAAGAAATTGGCTGCTATTCCATCTGGATTGTTATTTAGCGATTTAAATTTGTTTTTTGATGCAGGTTTAGCATGGACAAATGATACCAAGGTTAAATTTAAAAGTGAGCCAACTTATACAACTGAAGTAGTTAGAGATGCTAATGGGGTTCCTGTTGTAGATAGTAAAGGTAATCAGGTTACCTATAAAGCTACAAATGAACGCGTACCAGCCATGAGTGTGGGTATATCGTTAAGGGTAAATGTATTTGGCTATTTTGTTTTAGAGCCTTATTATGCAATTCCTTTCCAGCGTAAGGATGTTAAAGCAGGTGTTTTTGGTTTAACTTTCGCTCCAGGCTGGTAATCGGTGAATGATAAATTGTTATTTGATTGAATATACAAAATGAAAAATATTGTATTCTTACTACTCACATTATGTAGCTTAGGATTGTTTGCACAGGTAAACGAACCAAAAAATAATCCTAAAGAGTGGTCGGAAAAAACAGAACCATTCAGAATTGCAGGAAACCTTTATTATGTGGGCACTTATGATCTTGCCGCTTATTTAATTGTGACCCACAAGGGTAACATATTAATCAATACAGGTTTAGCGAATTCTCTTCCTATTATTAAAGAGAACATTAAAACGCTAGGATTTAATTATAAAGCAATAAAAATTTTATTGCTTACCCAAGCCCATTTTGATCATTTGGGTGCTATGGCCGATATTAAAGGCGAAACAGGTGCAAAACTTTATGTTGATGAAAAAGATGCTGACGCAATTATTTCTGGAGGAAAATCTGATTATGAAATGGGAAAATATGGGGTAACTTTTAAGCCTATTAAACCCGATCATCTATTAAAAAATAACGAGAAAATAAGTTTAGGCAACGTTACACTTACCATGCTTCATCATCCCGGGCATACCAAAGGTTCTTGCAGTTTTATCTTTGACACAAAAGATAGCAAGCAAACCTATAAAGTTTTAATCGCAAATCTTCCATCGATCATTATCGACAGAAAATTTTCTGAAGTGAAAGATTATCCAAGCATTCAAAACGACTATGCCAACACGTTTAAAGCGATGAAAAATATCAATTTCGATTTATGGGTTGCCTCTCATGCTAGTCAATTTAACTTACACGAAAAACGCAAACCTGGAGCTCCTTATAACCCAAAATTATTTTCGGATAAAGAAGCTTACTTTAAAAGTCTTAGTAATTTAGAAAATGCTTTCCTTCAAAAGATTAAATAATAGGCCTGCACCGAATGGTTAAGTTTTTAAGTGCTATTTTAAAATTTCAATAATTTTTATGATAAACTTGTAAATGCAAGTTTAACCTGGTTAGTCATATTTCTATGCAATAATATATTTTCGAAATCCAAACCTATAGTTAAATCGATCCAGTCAGGATTACAAGATCTTACCAATCTTTCTTTTTGCATGCGGGTAAATCGACTAATTACTTTAAACCTAGCCAATGCTTGTGGCTCGGTTTTAAACTCTTCAAAGTAAACCAAACGCGTTAATTGCTTTCCATTATCGAAGAATAAATTTGGCATCTGCTTATAAAAATCCAAAGTTTTAATTAAATCTGAACTCATGCCTACATGCATGCTGGTGCGGTTTCTGTCGGTAACGATGTAAACAAACTTTTTCATAATAACGGATTATAAATTAAAACTAAACTATTTAGTATACCCTCTTGCAAATCAAAATAATATTACTAACTTTATGAGCATAAAATTACTAACTATTTTAGTAATTCCAAATTTATTTTAAAATTTATTTTTATGTCGAATATTTCAAATAATTTAAAGTACCTCAGGAAGAAAAAAGGCCATACGCAGCAGAATTTTGCTGATATCATGGAAATTAAGCGATCATTAATTGGAGCTTATGAAGAAGACCGGGCAGAACCCAAATATGATTTACTAAAAAAAATAGCTGAATATTTTGATCTGACTATTGATGAATTTATCAATGAAAAGATTAGCGATAGCTGGAAACCGAAACCAAAAAGCTCTGGATCAAACTTAAGAGTACTTAGTATTTCTGTTGATCAAAATGATAGAGAAAATATAGAATTGGTTCCTGTTAAAGCAAGTGCTGGTTATTTAAATGGTTTCTCTGATCCTCAATATATTAGCGATCTGCCAAAATTCCAGCTTCCACTTCCAGCTTTAAGGCAAGGTACTTTTAGAGCTTTTGAGATTATGGGCGACAGTATGTTACCAGTTCAGCCAGGCAGCGTAATTATTGGAGAGTACTTGGATAATTGGAATGAAGTAAAAACTGGCGAAACTTATATCGTGATTAGCAAAAATGAAGGTGTTGTTTACAAAAGAGCCGGCAATCGCTTCAAAGAAAATAAAGATCTAAAGTTGATATCAGATAATAAAGTTTACGATCCATACACTATCGCAGCCGATGATATTTTGGAAATTTGGAAAGCCAAGGCATATATATCTACATCTCTACCAGAGCCTGCTCCTGATCCAACGATGGAAACGTTAACACAAATGATGTCGCAAATGCAGAAATCAATTTCTCAGCTAAATAAAAATTAACACTTTTTAACTTATTGCGATTAAACCGTTGACCCTATTTCATATCTATTAAAAAACAAACACATAAAATAATAGACATGAAAAAAGCAATTTTAACAATAGCAATTGCAGTGATGGGTTTAACTGCTGCATTTGCTCAAGACACGACCAAAAGAGTTAGAAAACAAATGCCTAAAATGACTGCTGAACAAAGAGCAGAGAAAGCAACGGCAAGATTAGAGAAAGAACTTAGTTTAACAGCAGATCAAAAAACTAAGATTTATGCAGTAGAATTGGAAAATGCGAAAAAGATTGATACATGGAGATCGGCTGATCAAGGCGATATGAAAGGTAAAATGAAAGATCGTAAAGAATCGATGCAAGCGCAAAAAGCTAAAATTGATGGCATTTTAACAGCTGAACAAAAAACAAAGATGGAGGCGATAAGATCTGAAGCCAGAGAGAAAGGTGATAGAATGAGAAAAGGTATGGGCAAAGGTAAAAGAGAAAAACCACCAGTGGTTTCTAACCCACCTACTCAAGGATAAAAAAAATATTCGATATTTAAAAAGCGACCAAACTCATCATTTGGTCGCTTTCTTTTTATACATCTGAAACAAATTACATTAATTTAAGTAGCCTGTTTTTTTCAAGAAATCTGCCCAAACTTTATATCCTTCAGGAATTAGATGCAATCCATCTTTGGTTAATTCGGCTCTCAAATGTTTATCCTGGTCAGTAAAGTTTGAGTATAAATCAATAACTGTTACATTCTTCGCGGCAAACCTTTTGATTTCTTCATTTAACCAAAGAATGTGCTCATCTTTACCATAGTGATTTTTAAACTTTGCAAAAGAACTATTTACAGGCAAAAGTGTATTAAAATAAATCTGGGTTCTTTTTGATCCTTTTCTAATTCTCGAAATCATTGATTTATAATTCCTTAAAATTACACTATCGGGAATATTCCTTGAAATATCATTGATTCCAATTAGAATAAAGATTTTAGCAGGTTTGCCGTCAATAATATCCTGCAAACGATCAAGTACACCAAAAGTAATATCACCAGATATACCTCTATTTTTTGCTTGTGGTAGATCCAGCAATTTTGCCCAATCAGTTCCAGCTGTAATACTATTCCCTAAAAAAACAATATCTTTTTTTGATTTGGTATCGGCTTGAAATTTGTTTACAATTTCAACATATTTCCCCGGACGGTAAGTGCTATCCCATTTTACAGTTTGTGCAAAAACATCGCTGTAGCATGCAAACGATAAAATAAATAATGCGATTAAGGTTTTTTTCATAAAGAATGATCTTTGAAGAAGTTAGACTATAAGTTAGTTTGAACTAAAACATCCGGATAATCTGATATTATTCCATCAACTTTTAAGGCTTTTAATTTTTTTATATCTTCAGCGGTATTCGCGGTCCAAGGAATAATTTTTACACCATCATTATGCGCCTTCGTTACCATTTCTTCGGTAACCATTTGCCAAACCGGACTTAAAATGAATGGTTTATAGCCTAAATCTGCAATGTTTTCTTCGTAACTTTTTTTATTGGCAACCAAAAAGGAGGTTTTTACTTCAGGATATTTTTTATTAATAATCTGGATCGTTCTTTTATCAAAAGACTGAATAACTACATAAGGCGTTATTTTTTTCTTTTCAATAACATCCATTAATAATTTAACAAAGGTTTCAGGAACTGGATTTGTAATGCCATCTTCATTCGGATTGCACTTTGTTTCAATATTATAAAAAAATTGTTTGCGTTTGTTTTTCTTAATATCCAACTGTACAGAGTCAATTAAATCGGCTAGCAGTGGAATATATTCCTTTGATTTTTGTTGTTGAGGAAATAATTCATGTGGTTTTGTACCAAGATCAAATTTTCGCAATTCATCATAGTTCATTCCAAAAATCACATATTTCTTAGCATCACCTTTGGGGATTTCTTTTCCATCTGGCGTTAACATAAATGCCGGACTCAAATAATCATCATGTGTTACTACTACATTTCCATCTTTTGTAATGTGTGTATCCATTTCCAAGGTGGTTATTCCATCAATTTTCATGGTTTTCAACATGGCCATAATGGTATTTTCAGGATATAAACCTCTCCCGCCCCGGTGTGCTTCAGCACTAAAAGCTGGAAATTTGACTTGTTGCGTAAAGCCAACTGACGCTGATAAACGTGCAACGCAAAAAACTGTAACTGCTGCTTTAAAATACATATAGATTAATTTAAATAAAATATTTATCTCGATTAAATGTTATTATCCTTTAAATTCAGCTTCGAACTTTTCACCAAAGCGGTCTGTAGCTACAACCTTAACTGTTTTTACTGTTGGTGCAAAATGTGCAACAAATAAATGTTCAGTTGAATGTGGTTCGGGAAAAGTTCTTCCGGCAGGCAAAGTTGGACCTTTATACAAAGTAACAGTTTGCGGATCGTAACCTTTTTGGTTTTCCATTACGCCCATTGCTTTTCCATCGAGAAAATATTCCACTTTCCATTGCGGATCCCAGTTCCAAACATTGGCGATTAATCTTTTTTGATTGGTCAATTCATCAACATAAATATGAACTTGTTCTTTTCTGCTTAAGCCTGTTGGTTGGTAATACCATTTCAAATTGGTACCATCAACTTCATAAACGCCATAACCTCTTGGCGTTCCATCTTCGCAAACAGGGCCTGTCCACCAGGCGCCACATACTGCACCATGGTTGTGCTCAAAAACATTACCTGTTATTACATTTCGAGTGTAATGCGTATGGCCAGACATGATGTGAACATTGGTAAAACCATTTAAAACAGCATATAGATCGGTATTATTTTTTACTGAATTATGAACCGGAATATGAAGGTTGATGATCACGAGCGCATCTTTTGCAATAAATTTTAAATCTTTTGCCAACCAATCTAATTGCTGTTGAGAAATAAAGCCATCGTATTTTCGCTCTTCGCCTAAATAGCGAACATCATCCATAACCACATAATGCGCTTTGCCACGATTGAAAGAATAATAGGTTGGCCCATAATGTTCCTGAAAAGTTTTATCCGACGTTTCATCACCACCCATTCTGTAATCCATATCATGATTGCCCAAACACTGAAAAAATGGAATACCCATTTCTTTAACCGCAATATTGTAATCGGCAAATAACTCATGATTATCCCATACAATATCGCCAACGGTTATGCCATGTACCGGAACATTTCCCATTGATTGGATTACTTTTTTAGTGTCAGGAACTGATGTAGTCATCATTTTCTCTACATCCTTCTTATTTTTCACCTGTGGGTCGGCCCAAATAATAAAATTGTGGCGGTTATCATTTTGCTTCATTGCTTTCAACTCGAAATTTAATTCAGTTTTTGCATTGAGTTGTTCGTAATATTTAGCTAAGTGACTATCTGTGGTAAATTCAAATCCCGATGGTGTACTAATCCAAATAAATTTAGCTAAAGGGTTCACCTCAATTGAATATTTCCCGTTTTTATCGGTTTGAATTACATTAAAACCATCCGAAACTACAACATTTGCGATTCCTTTGCCTTTGCTGGTTACTCGCCCGCTGACTTTATTGTCTAAATCTAGAAAGGAAAATGCTGAATATGATTTTAAGCTAACGAATAACGTTGTAGTAAGTAATCCAGTTTTTTGGATAAATGATCTTCTGTTCATTTTATTTAGGGATGATGAAAATAAATACCTCAATCAACATCATGTGCTTTACTTGCTAATTGAGCGGTTAAAAAGATGCCCAAAATATTTTTAAATCCTGGGCATCTATAATTTATGATTTATATTATCTAATTCTTGTTGGTGGAATGGTATCTCTACCAATTTCTACACCTGCCGCATTTGTATTAACAACAATATTGTCATCTTCAATTATCGACATATTTGATGGCGAATTGTCTTTCGGCAAAATAATGTATTTCATATCTCTCGCTTTAACCCATTTACCTAAAGTTACACTGTAAATACCTCCAGCTTTATAATACCAACCAAGATCGGCTACTGTATTGTTGTGATAACTGAATCTTATGGTATTTGTACCCTGTAAATAAAAAGGTTGAAAACCTTTATTAGGATCTGCTGGGTCAACTTCTAATGGATCATATACATCGTAAAAATCATTATTTGCAATGAGATAACCAACAGCTGGCGGTCCTGGAGTAAATAAGCTACCACCGTTGTGGATAAATACAACATCAATTGGCCTTGTAGTAGCAGTTACAGTTGTACCTCTAAAAGCAGCAATTCCATAGGCATTTCCACTATTAGCTAATAATGTACTGGTTATAGCACCAAATCCGTCTCCAGCAGTTGTAGAATAATTTATACCTCTTATATATTGTGCAGTTGGTATTGGTGTTGAACCCGTACTGTTTATCGTTCTTCCTGTTCCACCTACATAAAAATAACCACCCTTTCTAACAGTACCAGTTGTTAAATTAAATTTATATGTACGCAAGCCTCCGGTTGCCCAACCATTGGTTGGAAAACCTGCAGGTGTTGAAGCACCAGCATTGTTAGTAGTTACCACAGAAAATGGGGTTACCGCGAAGTTGATATCTCTGGTAGCAATAAATTGAATATAATTATTATTGGCGTTTGTACCCCTTGGATCAGGAATCCATCCTGAAATAATAAAATCAGGAATTTCTGGAGTTGAACTTAGCGTGATCACATCACTAGCTGTTCTCATGCGATGCTCGGGAACCAGGTTGCCTGATGAATTTACTTTATTGAACAAAATCCCATAGTAATTTGCTGAAAATTGCAATGGATTATTGGCAAAAGTGGCAGTTGCTTCAGTATGTAAGGTAATGTTTGCAAAACCATCATTTAAAGTTTTGTCTCCTGATAATACATCTGTTGGGGTTGGTAGCGGATCAAAACCACCTTTTACGATGGCTAACAAAGTACTTTCGTATTTATTTGGATCAGCTAAAATAAAACTACTTGGAACGCGATTTTTAGCAATTGGTTTGTTTTGCGCTACACGATTTACAGCAGTTGGAGCAATGCCTTTAATTTGAAGTATTCCATCTACGCGACTAAGAATACCGCCTGATACATTAATGACAACAGAATCACCAGGCACATATTTAGCTGCATCTGCGCCTAGTGGAATGGCAATACCCCTTAGTTGAGATAAACGTTTTTTATCTTGTACAATTAATAAACCCGATGGTAAGTTTTTGCCAGAATGGTCAGAAACTACAACAGCAGAAATGCTACTTGAGCCATACATATTATCAGGATTAAGGGTAATATCTGCTCCTTTATATAAGCCTCGTAAATCAAAAATAGGTAAAAAAGGGCTTACCTCTCCGCCCGGATAATTTTGCTTTTTACATCCAAAACCAATAATGGCCATTGAAAATAAGATGAAGCTATTTATTAGAATTTTTTTCATGTCGATAATTTTTAATACTGTTTAACGCTTATGGTTTTTGCCACCATACTTGTGTGCTAATTTCGTCGCCACCCATAGAGGCTAGTGCCAACTTATAATTTGTTGGGTTAGTCGACTGGATATAAACAGGATAAGTCATACGAGCTGGCATAACGCCACCATTAGAAAGCCCAGGACCTTTAGGTAAATAAGGGTGACCTGTTCGGCGATATTCGTACCACTGTTGCATATCTACCATAAACAAAGCATAGTATTTTTGCATGTGTATTTGTTCCATTTTATCTTCAAACTGACCAGTATTATAAGTTCCCCACTCGATATCAGCCTCATTTATATAATCTAAAAATTCTGCTGCTGTGGTAGATGTGGTAAAACTTGGCACCCAATAATTAATTGAATTTGCTATGCCTGTATTATAGTAAGCTTCAGCCGAACCGGTGATATATCCTTTTAAAGCTGCTTCTGCTAATATGAGCTGCACCTCTGCATAATTCATAAAAATACCAGTTAACGGATTGGCTTGTAATGATCTTGCATTTAATGCTACACTTGATACCGTTTGTGCAAATGAATAAAAATATGATTGTTTCGGCGCACCTCCACCAACTATATATCCACTTGGTACACCTGCAAAACCTGAGGGCCCTTGAGAAATCCCCCATCTGTTGATTCCAGCATTTGCATAACCTTTAGCGGCAGAAATATCAATTCGTGGATCTTTCCATCCTACTAATCTATCGATAAAGAAACTTGCAATGGCAGGTGCTCTGTAATCCTGTTCACGAATACCATTAACCAATGGTGAAGTGTAAGGATCGGATACGTTGATGCCGCCATTCCACAGAAGTCTTGCAGACTCGCCATTGTTCGATATAATTGGATACTGAGTGGTATTGGTATTTGCTATTTCTTTCATTTTAGCAATAACCTGTGCAGAAACATCAGATTTTCTAGATACCCTCAACAGTAACCTTAAATATAATGAATTTGAAAATTTACGCCATTTTGCTACATCTCCTTTAAATAATGGATCGCTTATCGCAACAATTGGTGTTCCTGTACTTAACAAAGTATTGGCTTCTTCCAGCATTTTGAAAATACCCAGATAAACATCCTTCTGTGTATTAAATTTAGGCTCTGTAATTTCTGAACCTTTATTCGATTCCGTAAAAGGAATATCGCCATAAGTATCAGTTAAATTCGCATATAGCCACGATTGCATCACCAATGAAATACCTTGATATGATTTATTTAGCTTTGAAGGTTCTGAAGCTTTAGTATACATATCCTTAAAATTGGTTAATTGGATATACCAACCATTGTAAAGATAATCTGCAAATGTACGCCTGTACTGATACCTGAAAACCGTTGCATCACCATCATCTTGATTTACAGTAACCTGCATCAATTCATTACTGAAGTTTCTATTGCGAAACATGCCTAATGATAATGAATTAACCAATGCTGGCGCCATCAATTTATCAGGTGTAGTATCGATAATGTTAATCGGGTCTGTATTAATTGCTATAAAATCTTTCTGACAAGAGCTAAATGTTAAGCTGGAGCCAACTAAAAGTATAACAAGCTTTTTTATATTATTTTTCATGATTGTTTTCGAGTTATATTCCAATTGATAGATTAAAGCCATAACTTCTGGTTGATGGGAATTGTCCAATTTCAAATCCCTGAACGATATCCGAACCGCTAATGGTACCAAATTCAGGATCGAACATTGGCCATGGAGACCAAATAAATAAGTTACGTCCATAAAGCCCGAATGAAGCTGTGTTTAAACCAATTTTCTTCAGGAATTTTGGAGCGAATTTGTAAGTAATGGCAGCCTCTCTAAATTTGATAAAATCGGTACTGAAAGTACTACCTTCAGCGTTATCAGCTCCCATATTTGAACGATAATATTCATCAATATCAGTTGCAATTACATCATTTTTACGGAAAGTTCCATCTGGATTTTGAACCACACCGTTACCTATAATTCCACTATATCTACCAGGTAATGTAGAAGTCAGTTTACCTTGCTCTACCAATTTATAATTTAATAATGAGTGCGCTACTGCACCAATCTGAGCATCGAACAATACATTTAAGCTGAAATTTTTGTAGCTGAATGTATTTCCGATACTACCTTTAAAGCGAGGAATGGTATTGCCTAAATAAACCACATCATTGGTTATTTTTGCTAAACCAGATACAGCGTCGAACACTACATTTCCTTGCGGATCGCGAACATATCCTCTACCATACAAATCGCCCATGCTACCGCCAACTTTGGCAACAATTTGCCCGCCAGCTACAGGTCCGGTTCTTAATACTACAGAACTATCACCATTCATGTCGATAATTTTATTTTGGTTGGTTGAGAAGGTCATAAATGCAGACCAATTGAAACCGTTTCTACTTTGAATAGGTTTACCATTTACTGAAATTTCTAAACCTCTATTATTCACCTGACCAGCGTTGATTAACATTTGGTTGTAACCAGTTGCCCTATCTACAATCCTTGTTAAATGCTGATCGTTAGTTTTACCGGCATAAACAGCAAAATCAAAATTTAACCTGTTTTTAAATAACCTAATGTCCGCACCTAATTCATAAGTGGTGGTTCTCAAAGGTTTCAGATTACTATTGGCTAATAAACCTGGATTGGCCAGGGCACTATCCGGATAAGATCCGCTAAAGGCAAGTCCGTAAGTATATGCAGTTCTGTATGGAATTAAACTTCCGCTACCTACCTGCGAAGCAGAGAACCTGAACTTAGCCATATTTACAAACTTTGGCATTTTTACAATTTCAGATAATACAAAACTCGCACTTGCTGATGGATAGAAGAAACCTACATTATCTGTTCTTGTTGCAGATGCCAATGCACTATTCCAATCTTTACGAGCAGTGATATCCAAGAATAAGAAGTCTTTATAACTGTTGGATAAGATCCCATAAAAACTGTTAATGTTTAATCGAGAAGTATCTGGAATTGATAAAAGCGGATATAAATTATTAGAAAGTTCGTAAATGTTTGGAATTTTTAATCCATCAGCACGAATGTCTGATCTGTCGTATCTATTTCTTAACTGACTACCACCTGCTGATAGATTGAAGCTATAATCGTTACTTACTTTTTTATCATATCTGATCAAGAAATCGCTGTTTGTTTCTGATGAATGGCTATTTTGCTCACGATATGAACCAAAAATCAACTTACTCCCAGCATCATACGGACGCTCCTGCATTTGTTTCTGCTTAGCATAATCGATGCTCGATCTTACCAATAAACTCAATTCTTTTGTAAACTGGTAGCTTAATTGAAGACTTCCTGTTATGTTATTACGGCGCTGCTTGTTCTTAAATTCGTTAACTACAGCGTAAGGATTTTCGGGAAAAGAACTATAAGGATATTTGATTTGTCTGTTTTCCTGTCCGTTAACCCAGTAGTTTTTAATCGATTCCAAATCGGCATTTGGCTGCCAAAAGATGAACCAATACATAATGGATTGATTTCCGTAACCATTACCAGGTAAGTTATCGCTATATCTGTTACCATAATTAACTTTGGCCGCTAACTTCAACTTCTTTGTAATATCAGAATTGATTGCCAATGAAGCATTGGTACGCTCTATGCCAGAAAGTGGAATAATCCAAGTATTGCTCTGATTAGATATCGATGTACGGAAATTTGTTGTTTTCCCTAATTTTCCGTCAATACTCAAAGTGTTGGTTAAGTTTTCGCCTTTACTAAAAAACTCTCTAATTTGATTGGTATATGGCACCCATGGCGTACGCGTTAAGCCTACATTTTGCCTGCTGCCATCATATTGAAAAAAGCTTAAACTTGGGTCGAACCTTGGTCCATAAGCAGAACTTGTTCCACTTGTACTTGCGCCATCAGCACTTGCACCATAAGAATAATATGCAGCACCATCCAAACCCTGACCATATTCATATTGTAAATCAGGCCAACGATTTACCTCTTCAAATGAACCATTTGAAGTAAACTTTATCCCTATTGATTTACGTTTAGAATTACCCGATTTAGTTGTGATAATGATTGCTCCATTTGCACCACGTTGACCGTATAATGCCGATGCACCAGGGCCTTTTAAAACCGTTACACTTTCAATATCTTCCGGGTTGATATCATTAATGGTGCTTCCGTAATCGGCTGGCATGTTATCACTTCCAGTTCCGTATACCCCTCCAGATGTAGCGGCAGTACGGCGACCTCCACTACTACTTACTACTACTCCATCAAGTACAACTAAAGCTTCGTTATCACCTGTTAAGTTGTTTTCACCACGTAAAATAATTTTGTTTGAACCACCTGGGCCACTATTTGATCTTACTAAATTTAAACCCGCTACTTTACCTGAAAGCGCATCAGTCCAGTTAGTTGCCACCGATTCTGTTAATTGCGTACTATCAATAGTAGTGGTAGCATAACCTAAAGCTTTTTCATTTCTTTTGATACCCAATGCGGTAACCACAACTTCATTTAGTTGGCTATTTGATGATTTCAATCTAATGGTAAGTCCGTTTAAGTTTCCAGAAATGCTTCTGCTTACAACGGTGTAACCAACCATATTAAATGAAATTGTACCAGCACCTTGAAGCGTAACCGAAAAATCTCCATTATCATTTGTTACGCCCAAAACTTTTCTAGCACCATCGCTAATTGTTGTACCCACTAGTGGTTGCCCATCTCCATCATCAAGTACTTTTCCTTTAATTACAAAGCGCTGCGCAGGCTGCTGGGCAAATACACCTAAATTAGAAGAAAGGAAAATACCCAAGAGAAAAATTTTGATGTAAAATGAAAAGGAATGACTCACTACTGCTAGAAAAGACTTCTGTTCATCATGCTGAAGATGCTTAGGGATTTCATCGACAGTTTTTGATCCATGCCAAAACATGGAACTAGTTTTAGTAAAAAGTTTGTTCATATTATATCCGGTTATTAGCTTGTTTAATTTGTAATTTTCGTTTAGTTACGCTTTCGGAATAGTTGCAAAATAAGCCCTTGGAGATTAAGGATATGTTAAGCAACGATTAAGAAAACAAAAGAAACGCTCATAAAATTACGAATTGTTCGTTTTGCCATTATTAATGGTTTCGATAAATAAATTTAGCAAAACAAATCGAAACTAAAAACAATTTGTAAAATTCTGAAATAAATTGTCTTTTTAAATGGCAACCGAATATAATGGAAAGGAAATGAAGAGGAGAATAATTTATTACTCAGGCAGGCTGAATAACTTAAATTAGCTGTTGTAAAGGGTCGTAAAACCTTAAAATAAGAAATCCAATTAATGATTTTAAACGTTTAGGTAGATGTAATAATGTGGTTACATTTAAATTATTTAAATACAATTAAATATTCATTAAAGTAATTTAAATAAAATGAAACCACAATTGTAACATTCATGTATCACGATAAGTGAAAGATAAAGAAACATTAAACTTTGCTATTTTGATAAGCGAATACGTATTTAATATAAATTTTACTTAAAGAAATTGTTCGCTCAAGTGTAATCAATACGGCTATTGGTAAAATAACAAAGCTAAAAATATTTAAAACGTAGAAAACATAAGCAAGAATTAATATTAAACGAAAGCACTCTAAATAGTATATCCATTTTCTTTGTTCCAAAAGTGCGCCGATATTAATTAAGGTGATTAAAATGAATAATAAAATAGCGGTATGGCCTAAAGTATCGATTTGATTAAAATATAGCGTAAGACCTGTTAGCATGGCTACTACTGTGATGAGCTGAATATTTAAATAAATCCTAAAATGTTTATTCGATTTCTGTTTTACCTTGTTTTGATGAAACTTGCGTTCTAAAATAGGCCTGATGTTTTGGTCCATCATAGCTGGGCTGCCGAAAATTGCATTCCATTTCGCTTTAAATCCTGTTGCCCTTTTGTAGGCCTCTCCTATTTCTAAATAATAATGAAAATGCTGCCATAAAAAACTATAGCTTTTTAATGGATGCGTTAAGCCATATTTCGGTGCTTCTTCTTCCTTTTGGAAAGTACCGAAAAGCTTGTCCCAAAAAACAAATACATCACCATAATTCTTATCTAAATATTTTTCATCGCTTGCATGATGTACCCCATGAAGTGATGGCGTAATAAAAATATTTTCCAGCCAGCCCAATTTACCCACCATTTGCGTATGGGTAAAAAATGAATAAGCACCATGCACCAATAATATAGTAATAATCATGGTAGGATGAAAACCTATAAAGGGCAGTACACACCAAAAAACATTTCTGAAAACGGCTTGAAAAGTAGTAATTCTTGCTGCTGCAGATAAATTGAATTCTTCACTTTGGTGATGAACAATATGTGCAGCCCACAGGAAATTAATTTCGTGCCCCAATCTATGGTACCAATACCACACAAAATCAGTTGCAAGCAAGATTAAAACCCATACGTACCAGGCAGATGAAATATCAAATAATGCATAGTTGCGATATACCAAATCGTATACCTGATAAAAGCTTGCGGCTATAAATAAATTTAACAATCGCTCTGCTATACCAATGCTAAAATTAGCTACCGTACTTTCATATTTAAAAACGTTTGCTTTTTTTTGATTTTGGGCAATCTTATATTCTATAAATACAAAAAGGAAGAAAGCTGGAATGGCAAATGCAAGATAGTTTAAGCCCATATATGTAGGATCTGTTTCGTAATTAACGCTACAAACTTAATAATATTCTACTAATTACATAGATTTAGTAGTTTACTATTTTCAATTAAATCCTTTTCTATTCGTTTTATGTTTTTTGATTCTATTAATTTGTAAAAATCAGTTAAAGTATAATAAAATAGATATGGCAGCAAAAAACAGTACCGATCAAAAAAACATTCTATCGATAGACATTGGCGGAACCAGTATTAAAACAGTATTGCTTGATGAGGATGGAAACATGCTTTCAGAATATATGAAAAGCAAAACGCCTGAAGGTGCTACGCCAAAGGATATTGTTACGGGTATTGAAGAATTGATAAAACCCATACCTACAACATATAATAGGGTTTCAATCGGTTTTCCAGGTTATGTAAAAAACGGGATTGTTAAAACTGCTCCTAATTTAGCGAAGAATAAATGGGCTGATGTAGATTTGGCTCAACGTGTTGCCAATGCGCTTGGCAAACCTGTACGATTAGTAAATGATGCCGATCAGCAAGGTTTAGGAGTGGTTGATGGTAAAGGTTTCGAAATTGTTTTTACAGTAGGTACCGGATTTGGAACTGCCCTCCTATTTGACGGCGAACTATTGCCCCACTTGGAGCTTGCCCATTTCCCACTAAATAAAGAGGAAGATTATGATGATTATATTGGGAATAAAGCTTTCGAAAAAATTGGCGGTGAACGTTGGAACAAGCGCCTTAAAAAAGTAATTGAAACCTATAAAACAGTGTTCAATTACGACTTTCTTTACATTGGCGGCGGTAACTCTAAACAAATAGATTTTAAATTGGATGATAATATTAAACTCGTAACCAATAGAGATGGAATAAAAGGTGGCGCCAAGCTTTGGAAATTAGCCGATAAATACAATATATTTACGGTTGAACCCAAAGTGTAAATTGTACACTAATTGGATATTTTTATTACAATCATTTAACATCATCATCTCTTATATTAAAATGTAAACCCTAATTTTGGGTAACAAGCAAAAAATCAAAAAATGTCAAATAACGAGTCTAAAAATTACAAATTGGGAATGATAGGTTTGGGCACTATGGGCCGCAATCTATTGTTAAACATGGCAGATAAAGGTTTCTCTGTAACAGGTTACGACAAAGATCATAAAATGATCGCCAAACTGGAAGAAGAGGGAAAGGAACATCATCTAAAAGGTTATGATGATATTCACTCATTCATCGATAGTTTACAAACACCCCGAACTTTAATTTTATTAGTTCCAGCCGGACCAATTGTAGATAGCGTTATTAACGAATTGAAACCTTTATTGAGTAAGGGAGATATCATTATTGACAGCGGAAACTCTCATTTCACCGACACCAATCGCCGTGTTGATGAATTGGAAAAAGAAGGTTTGCATTTCTTCGGTATGGGTATCTCTGGTGGCGAAGAAGGCGCTAGATTTGGTCCGAGTATGATGCCAGGTGGCGATAAGCAGGCCTACAATGTGGTAAAGGATGTTTTTGATGCCGTAGCGGCAAAAGTGGGTAGTGATCCTTGCGTAACCTACATTGGCCCTGGTGCTTCTGGTCACTTTGTAAAAATGGTACACAATGGTATTGAGTATGCCATTATGGAATTGATTGCCGAAGTTTACGGAGTACTTAAAAACGGTTTAGGTTATTCAAATGCAGAAATTTATAAGGTATTCAAAAAATGGAATGAGGGCAGACTCCAATCGTTCCTTTTAGAAATTACAGCTGAAATATTTTTGTTTAAAGATACTGAAACACAGAACGATCTGTTAGATCAAATCAAAGATGAAGCACGTTCAAAGGGAACAGGAAAGTGGACCTCAGAAGTATCTATGGAACTTCAATTGCCTGTACCAACCATAAACGAAGCTGTTTCAAATCGCGATTTATCAAAATTTAAAGCATTAAGAGTTTCATTGGAAGAGGCTTTTGGAAAAAAAGATAACAAGATTGATGTTACTGTTGATGAATTAGAGAATGCTTTCTATTTTTCTATGATTAGTGCTTATGCGCAAGGTATGCATTTATTGGTGCAAGCATCAAAAGAATATCAATATGATCTTCAGTTACAGGAAATTGCGAAAATTTGGCGTGGTGGATGTATCATCAGAGCAAAGTTTTTAGAAGATATTTATCAGGCTTATGATAAAAATAATGCATTAGAGCATTTATTTGGAGATGGCGGTATTCAGGAAATCATAAAAACTACTCTTTCGGGCACCAGAAAAACAATTTCTGCTTGTATCAATACAGGTATTGGCATTCCGGCATTCGCCTCTACCCTAACTTATTTTGATACCATTACTACCGCAAGAATGCCTTCAAACTTAATTCAGGCGCAACGAGATTTCTTTGGAGCGCATACTTTCGAGCGCATAGATAAAGACGGTGTATTCCACGCTGATTGGAACAAATTATCCTAATAAATTTGATTAAGAACTTTAAAATATAATGAAAACCAAAACCGCATTAAACCCTACAATATTTGTAATATTTGGTGGTACAGGTGATTTAAACAAAAGAAAATTAGCTCCAGCATTATACAATTTATACATTGAGGGTTACATGCCTGATCAATTTGCCATCATTGGAACAGGTAGAACTGAATTTACAGATAATAGCTATAAAAGTGCTTTAGAAAAAGCTGTTAACCAGTTTTCACGTAGTGGTAAAGTAAAAAAGGAATTGTGGGATGATTTTGGAAACACTATTCATTACTGTCCAACGGATTTTGCTCAACCTAAAACCTTTGAAAATTTAAAAAAATCAGTCGATAAGTATAAGGAACAATTTGGAGGGGATACACAGGTGATATTTTACCTAGCCGTAGCACCAAATTTCTTCCCGGTTATTGCAGAATGTTTGCAAAAGTACAAAATCACCGAAACGGATGACAATAGTCGCATTGTGATTGAAAAGCCTTTTGGCCATGATTTAGACTCAGCAAAAGAATTGAATGCATTGTTGAGTACCATATTTACGGAAAAACAAATTTATCGCATCGATCACTATTTAGGCAAGGAAACCGTTCAGAATATGATGGCATTCCGTTTCGCTAATGCACTTTTCGAACCGCTATGGAATAGATCGTACATCGATCATGTACAAATATCGGTTACCGAACAATTAGGTGTTGAAGATCGTGGTGGCTATTATGAAGGTGCCGGAGCTTTACGCGATATGATTCAAAACCATTTGCTGCAGTTGTTATGTTTAATTGGAATGGAAGCACCAATTAACTTCAATGCCGATGAAATTAGAAATCGTAAGGTTGAAGTTTTAAGAGCCATGCGTCCGTTTTCAGCTGAAGACATTCGTTTCCATACCGTTCGTGGCCAATATAGCAAAGGGTGGGTAGAAGGAAAAGAAGTTCCGGGTTACCGCCAGGAAAAAGGTGTTGATGCACATTCGAATACAGAAACTTTTGCAGCAGTTAAATTCCATATTGATAATTGGAGATGGCAGGGAATTCCGTTCTATTTAAGAACTGGAAAACGTTTAAATCAAACTTCATCATTAATTACCATTCAGTTTAGAGATGTTCCTCATCAAATCTTTTCTTCAGATGTAACGGAAAGCTGGCAACAAAATCGTTTAGTGATCAGCATCCAACCAGAAATGAGTATTCGCATGCAAGTGCAGGCAAAAAGACCTGGATTGGATATGGTGCTAAATCCTGTTGACATGGTTTTTGATTACAAAGGAACTTATGAAGGCGATACACCTGAAGCTTATGAGACTTTATTGTTAGATACCATGATGGGCGATCAAACACTCTTCATGCGTGGCGATCAGGTAGAGGCTGCCTGGGAATTGGTTATGCCGATTATAAATACTTGGGAAAGCAAAAAATCTATCAATTTCCCTAATTATCCTGCTGATAGTTGGGGTCCTGAAGAAGCTGAAGCCCTTATTGCCAGAGATGGTTTCCACTGGTTTAATTTGCCTCTTAAGAATAAAGAATAATAAACTACTCGTCATTGCGAGGTACGAAGCAATCTATTTCCCGGGAATTGATTGATAAGATTGCTTCGTGCCTCGCAATGACGTTTAACATTTTAGATATATGAATTTATTAATTTATAAAACGCTTGAAGAACTTACCGAAGATTTAGCTGATTTTATTATTAAGATCGCCGAATTTTCCATTGAAGAAAATGATCGTTTCAATTTCGTTTTAACTGGTGGTAGTTCGCCTAAAGCGTTATATCAATATCTTGCAAAAGAATGCGAACATAGGATAGATTGGGAAAAAGTGTTCTTTTTCTTTGGCGATGAACGTAATGTTTCTGCTGATGATGAAAATTATAATGGCTTAATGGCAAAGAAAACTTTGCTTGATCCATTGAACATTAAAGAGGACCATATTTTCTATGTGAACACCTCATTGGCCCCGGAAAAGGCAGCCATTGAATATAAAAAATCAATCGATAAGCACTTTAATGGTGAAGATCTAGTATTCGACCTCATCTTGCTCGGAATGGGCGATGATGCACATACGGCTTCTATTTTCCCACACACAACATTAATTAAGGATCAAGAGGTTGATGTAGCATCTGTATTTGTAGAGAAGCTAAATACATATCGCATTAGTTTTACTGCTCCGCTAATCAATAAAGCAGAAAATGTAGCATTTCTTGTTTTTGGAGAGAATAAAGCTGAAGCCATTAAGCATGTTATTGGCGATGAACAGAAAGATTTCGACCAATATCCATCACAACTAATCGATCCTATTGATGGTAAGCTAACGTTCTTTACCGACGAGGCAGCGACTAAATTATTGGAAGAATAACTGCTAAATAATTAACTTATTTTAAATAGAAAAACGGAATACACCTTAAGTTTATTCCGTTTTTTTATGCAGTATTATTTATCTAGTCCAGGTTTTCTTCGATCAGCAATTTTATAATTCCATCGGCCATTCCAACTTTCGGTACAAAAATCTGTTTAATACCCGTCCACTTCATTAAAGTTAAATAAATTTCACTTGCTGGAATAATTACATCAGCACGATCGGGGTTTAAACCTAACTCATGAATACGTTCCTTCAATGAGTAACTTGTTAATTTATTATAAAGGCCATTCAATTTTTGAATTGAAAGTGGAGCTCCATCTTTTTCATCACTCATTCTGAATAATTTATTAATGTTACCACCCGTTCCAATTGCAGCCAGCTGTTTTTGATTTTTAGTATGTTCCTTTACCCATTCTTTCATCTCATCCCAGGTTTCTTCTTTGTCCTGGTTATCGAGCATCCTTATCGTTCCAATGTTAAATGATCTCGAAGCCTCTGGAACTCCTTTCACAAATACCGAAAGTTCTGTACTTCCTCCCCCCACATCAATGTATAAATAAGTTTTGCTTTCATCTAAATCTGCTTCGATATGGTTGGCATAAATAATATTGGCTTCTCTTTGTCCTTCAATAATCTCCAGGTTTAAATCGGTTTGCGCTTTAATCAATTTAACAATTTCCTGTCCGTTACTGGCCTCACGCATGGCTGATGTAGCACAAGCCAAATACTCTGAAACATGATAAACATCCATTAAACTTTTAAAGGCCGACATCGTTTTCACTAAATCACCAGCTTTCCTTTCAGAAATATGCTGATCTAAGAAAGCATCATCGCCTAATCGTAACGGCACTCGAATTAAAGTGTTCTTTTTGTATTTGTATTTTCCATCGCTCTTGCTAATGTCTGCGATAAGTAATCTAACTGCGTTTGAGCCAACATCTATAGCTGCGTATCTTAACATTATTGGTGTTTGGTTTTTAAATAGTTATAAATATCTACCTGAGCCCTGATTTTTTTGCTCAATCTATTTTTATGATATCTATTGTTATTGGATGCGTTAATTTGTCTCGATTTTGTATTGTCTTGCAATTGAAGATCAATTATATCCTGAATTTCTTGTTTTACCTCTGTGTCGAGAACCGGAAAGCCAACCTCTACCCTATGTTCGAAGTTTCTGCTCATTAAATCTGCAGAAGATAAATACATATCATTTTTGCCGTTATTACTAAAAATATAAATCCTTGCATGCTCCAAAAATTTATCGATAATACTAATGGCCGTTATATTTTCACTAAAGCCTTTTACACCTGGCACTAAACAGCAAATCCCTCTAATAATCAATTGAATTTTTACTCCGGCGTTGCTGGCATCATATAATTTAGAAATAATACCTTCATCAGCTAAACTGTTAACCTTAAGCATAATATAAGCCAGCTTACCCGCTTTAGCATTTCTTATTTCTCTATTGATGAAATTGATCAGCTTCGAACGACTTTCTAAAGGTGAAACGATTAAATGTTTGAAACCTTTGGTAACTGTACGTTTATTTAGCGCATCAAAAAGCTTTACTAAATCATTGGTAATTTCTTTTTTAGCTGTAAAAATGCTGTGATCGCAATACAAGCCTGCGGTTTTTTCGTTGAAATTACCTGTAGCTAAGTTTGCATAATAAACGGGTTTATCTTTTTCTATACGTTTTACTAAGCAAATTTTTGAGTGAACTTTGTAATCGGTTAAACCATAATTTACCTTCACACCTTCTTCCATCAAACGCGAAGTCCAGAAGATATTGGCCTGCTCATCAAAACGGGCTTTTAATTCCAAGACCACAGAAACCGATTTGCCATTTTTTGCTGCATTGATCAATGCGTTAATCACCTTTGAGTTTTCAGCGAGGCGATAAAGTGTGATCTGTATCTCGGTAACTTTTGGATCAATGGCTGCTTCGCGAAGAAACAAAATAATATAATCGTACGATTGATATGGAAGATTTACCAAATAATCGCGACGGGCAATTCTACTAAACACACTTTGTGTTCGAGGTAAATCATGTACTTTTAAAGGAATATTTGGAGCATATTCCAATTCTTTTTTACCCACATTTGGGAAGGAAATAAAATCGCCAAATTTATGATAACTATTTCCCGGAATTAGGCTATCGGCATCCAATTTTAGTTTATTTACCAAAACAGTTAGCATGTTTAATGGCATTGCCGAATCGTAAAGTAAACGCATGGGTTTTCCTTTTTTACGTTTCTCTAAACTGCTTTTTAAATCTTCGATAAACTTATCATCAATGTTTTTATCAATATCCAATTCAGCATCTCTGGTTAGCTGGATAGAATATGCTTCTAAATGATCGTAGGTAAAAACATAAAAAATATCATCCAAACAATAACGGATAATATCTTCAGCCAAGATGATAAATTTCAAATCATTTGTTTCTGGCAAGACAAGGAAGCGAGGTAAACTAGGCGGTATTTCTATCAACGCATATTTTTCTCTAACCTTTGTATCTTTTTTAGATAACTTGACGAAGAAGTACAAAAACCTATCTTTTAGTTCGGGAAATGGCTTATCCATATCCAACATGATGGGAACTAAATTGGATAAAATTTTATCGCGGAAATGGTTTTTTACAAATTCACCACGGTTAACGTTGAGTTGCGTATCATTTAATATGAAAATCCGATTTTGAGCCAATTCATTAATAAGTGTAGCCTGAAACAACTGATCGAATTTTCGCTCCTGTTTCACTACAATATTTTTAATCTCATTGAGGATTTTCTTTGGGTTAAAGCCTAATAATGCTTTTGCTTTATCGTTGAGGTTGGTTAACCGCGACATTGTAGCTACACGAACCCTATAAAACTCTTCCAAGTTTGATGAAAAGATGGACAAAAATTTGATCCGTTCGATGAGTGGAACCGTTTCATCAGCCGCTTCTTGTAACACGCGATCATTGAAATATAACCAACTAATCTCTCGGTTTAAAAATGGTATTTTTTTCTTGCTCATCTAAAAAAATAAAAAATCCCTGTAGGTACAGGGATGCTCAAAGCTGCAAAATAATTTGTTAAATTGATGTTAATAAATCAAAGTGTTAACGTTAACAAATTGTATACTCATTAACACATAATATAAAAACTAAAGTAATTTTTTTGGAGTAGTTTTAACTTTTGGTTTGTCTCCATCAACTTTTGCCGCATCTTTTGCAATTGGTTTAACCGCACTATTTACAACTTTTTTAACAGGATTGGTTTCTCTCTTAACGGCCGTAACTTTTTGTTTTACCGCAGTTGTAGCTTTTTTTACCGGCGCAGGAGTTTTAGTTACTTCCTTTATTTCATCTGTAACTGTCTCTTTAATTGCAGCTGCTTTTGGTTTTAGCGTAGCTGCTACTTTATTAACTTCTTTTTTTGCAGTAGCCAATTTTGGTTTTGCTGCTGCCGCAGATTTATTTACTACTTTCTTAACAGCTTCAACTGGTTTGGATAATGCTTTTTCAGCTTTCTCTTGCGAAGCTATTGTTGCTACTTTAACACTCTGAACAATTGGCTTAGCTTTTGAAACTGCTTTTTTAACAACCTTGGCAGCCGATTTTTCCGCCTTGCTAACGGCTTTTGTGATCGGCTTTTTAGCATCTTTAGCTTTAGATTTTGACGATTTTAATAAATCATCTATTTTATGGCCGACATCAGATTTGATGACAGTAAATTTTTTGGTTAATTTTTTAGCCACACGTTTGCTTGCTTTTGCAACTTCAGCACTAATTTCCGATGCATCATGACCTAAGCTTTTAATTACATCTAAAAACTGTGAGGCAATAGATTGCTCCAATTGTTTGGCTGCTTCTTTTTTTGTAGCTTTTTTTTGAGACTTCGCTTTAGTGGTTTTCATATTATTTTTCGTTTTTTTGTGCGCTAGATTTATTTTCAACTAAATCTACTTAATTTTTTAATTTAAAGCTAAAAACATGCCTTCTTTTGATATTGTAAGTAAAGTTGATGCGCAAACTCTTGATAATGCGATTAACAATGCCAAAAAAGAAATCCTCAATAGATTTGATTTTAATGGTTCGAAAAGTACCGTTGATTTAGATAAAAAAACAAACGTAGTTACCATTGTTACAGAAGATGATATGCGTTTAAAAGCAATTGAAGGGTCTATTATTTCTAGGATGATGAAACAAAATTTAGATCCTAAAAGTTTGGATTTTGGCAAAGAGACGATTGCTTCTGGTAATATGATCCGCAAGGAAATTACGATTAAGGAAGGATTAGACAAAGAAGCAGCTAAAAAAGTGGTGGCTAAAATTAAGGCTAGCGGTTTAAAAGTACAGCCTTCCATCATGGATGATCAGGTACGTGTTACGGCCAAAAAAATTGATGATCTGCAAGCAGTGATTTCTCTATGCCGGGGCGAAGATTTTGATCAGCCATTGCAGTTTATTAATATGCGTAATTAATTGGTAACTGTTAAATTGCTTAATCGGCTTTTATTCCCATCTAACAATTAAATCAGTGGATCATTACATTAAAAAAAATGGAAATAACCGAAAACGGATTTATATTTTCTGATAATAAGGAATTGCTCCAAATCGATTCCATTCACCATTATTTAAGTGGAGAATCTTATTGGGCGAAAAATATTCCTTTGGATACAGTAAAACGCTCTATTGAAAATTCACTTTGTTTTGGCATTTATAATGATAACAAACAAATTGGTTTTGCCCGTTGGATAACTGACAAAGCCACATTTGCCTGGCTTTGCGATGTCTATGTAGAATCAGCTCATAGAGGTAAAGGCTTATCAAAAAAACTAATGTCGTTTATGATTTTTCATCCCGATTTGCAAAATTTACGTCGCTATCAATTGGCCACATTAGATGCGCATGGTTTATACGAACAGTTTGGTTTTTCACCTGTTCAAAATCCAGAACGACAAATGGCAATCGTGATTCCCGATGCTTATTCATCATCAACTGAAGATTAATTCGAAAAACCTTTTTCAAGCTTCCTTGTTTTCCATACACATCAAAACATCGAAATCACATGAAAAAGATATTCTTGCTATCAACAGCAATTGCATTTACAATTAGTTTTCAAGCTTGTCAAATTGCAGATAAAAAATCGGCTACCACCAAAGATAGTGTAGCAAATGATACCAATATGGTAAATGGGAATCACGTTACCGGAGCTGAAAGTACACAATCTGGTTTGGATGAGGCTGGGGCAACTTTTTTAAGAAAAGCTGCAGTTGGAGGCATTATGGAAGTGGAAGCTGCTAAAATTGCGATTAAAAATGCTTCAAGCCAAAAGGTAAAAGATTTTGCTTCGCAAATGTTAACCGATCATACAAAAGCCAATGCAGAACTTAAAGCCTTTGCCGTAGAAAAGAAAGTTATTACGCCCGATGCTTTGCCAGCTGATGACCAGATCCATCTTAATGAAATGAAAAAAATGACTGGTGCAGCATTTGACAAGCATTATATGACGATGATGGTAACAGATCATGAAAAAACCATAGCGCTATTTAAAGATGGAGCTGAAAATCGTGATGCCGGTCTTAAAAGCTGGGCAACAAAAACCCTCAAAGTAATTGAAGGACATGATGTTACTGCAAAGGAAATTGCTTCTGGATTAAAATAAGTTATAAATTACATATTCAATCCCGATTGGTTTTACTGATCGGGATTTTTGCATTTTAGAAATGTGTACAAATCATCATTTTTAATACATTTTAATTAATTTGAAAAATTAAAATTAACTTTCGCCGTTTAATACAAAAATAAATAAATGAATAAGAGTAGAATTTTTAGAGCGTTATTGAGCGCTGCTGTGGTTAGTGCAGTACCATTTATAGCTAATGCACAAAAAGCAAATTGGCAAAATCTTGATCTTAAAACTGACTCTACCTTTGGAATCAGTACCGAAAAAGCATATAAAGAACTTCTGAAAGGTAAAAAATCGACGAAGGTAATTGTTGCCGTTAATGATGGCGGCGTGGAAGCTACGCATGAAGACTTAAAAAGAATCATGTGGGTAAATGCCAAGGAAATTGCTGGCAACGGTAAAGACGATGATAAAAATGGTTACGCTGACGATATCAACGGTTGGAATTTCATTGGCGGACCAAAAGAATCTGTCAATTTCGAAACTTTGGAATTAACGCGTTTGGTTCGTCGTGATCAAGCTCGGTTTGAAAATACTACCGATGCAGATGTTGCAGCGAAAGACAAAGCTGATTTTGATGCTTTTAAAGCCAGAAGAGCTGATTTAGAGAAACAACTTGGTGAAGCTAAAGCAGGTTTAGCTAACATTTCTGGTTTTAAAAACGCCTTGGATGCGTTTATAAAAAAGATGGGTAAAGAAAATCCAACTTTAGAAGAAATTAAAAGCTACAAGCCAACATCAGAAATGGATGGTCGGATTCAAGGTATTTTGGTACAACAACTTGGGAATACCAGTTTTAAAGATTTTTACGAAGATCAGATTAAGGAAGGCTTTGAGTACTACACACGCCAGGCAGAATACAATTTAAATGTTGACTATGATCCACGTGCCATTGTAGGCGATAATCCAAACGATGTAAAGGAAAAATTTTATGGAAATAACGATGTAACTGGCCCTGACGCAATGCATGGATCTCACGTTGCAGGAATTATTGCTGCTGATAGAACCAACAAACTTGGAATTATGGGCGTAGCTGATAATGTTGCTATTATGGGCGTTCGTGTAACTCCAAATGGTGATGAACGCGATAAGGATGTTGCGAATGGTATTCGTTATGCGGTAGATAATGGCGCAAAAGTAATTAACATGAGTTTTGGTAAAGCTTATAGCTGGGATAAAGCTGTTGTAAACGAGGCGATGAAATATGCAGCTTCGAAAGATGTTCTAATAGTTCAAGCCGCCGGAAATGAAAATAAAGATATCGATACAGAGAATAATTTCCCTAACCATAAAGATTTAGATGAAAAAACAATTGCATCATGGATTACAGTTGGTGCATCAGGACCGAAGGATGATGAAACTTTGAAAGCAAGTTTCTCAAACTTTGGTAAAACCCAAGTGGATGTTTTTGCTCCGGGCGTTCAAATTTATTCGACTGTTACTGGCTCTAAATACAAAAATCTGAATGGAACAAGTATGGCTTCACCTGTTGTTGCCGGCTTAGCTGGATTAATTCGTTCTTATTACCCAAAATTATCTGCTGCACAAGTGAAAGAAATCATTGTTAAATCGGTTACAAAAGTTAATCACAATGTTTCTTACAAAAAAGGAGAAGAAGGTAGCGAAGAATCAGTTTCTGTGTCTTTCTCTGATTTATGCATTAGTGGTGGTATTGTTAATGCTTATGAAGCTTTGAAACTAGCCGCTACTTATGGTGGTAAAACAGCTGCAAAGTAATCACTAAAAATTTTTACATAGAAAAGGCGAACCATTTTGGTTCGCCCTTTTTTTTGTGATATAATTTAAGCAGTGGCCAAAATCTTATCTGGCGTAATCGGCAAGGTTCTGATTCTTTTTCCAGTGGCATTAAAAACCGCATTCGCAACTGCCGCAGAGAAACCAATTAAAGCAATTTCACCCATTCCCTTTGCCCCCATTGGATTAATGTAAGGATCTGGCTTGTTAATGAAATGAACTTCAATTTCAGGGATATCTGCATTAACCGGAACATGGTAATCGGCAAAATTATTGTTGATGTATCTTCCGTAGCGATGATCGATTATGGATTCTTCTGTAAGCGCCATTCCAACACCTCCAACTGCACCTCCAACCATTTGGCTGCGAGCAGTTTTTGGACTCACAATTGTTCCGGAATCACCTACAGAAACAATTTTATCAACTTTTACTACTCCAGTTAGGCTATGCACTTTTACTTTCACAAAGTGGATAGAAAACGAATACATGGAATAATCATCACGCTCTTTTCCTGCCTGACTTTGTTTAGTTACTTCAATTGATGGAAGATTATTTTTCTTTAATACATCGATAAAATTAGAAGTGGCGTCCATATTCGAATTTGCGGCAAGTTCTGCAATAGTCGATTTTAAGCTCACACAAACATCATTTACAGCCGAACCAACCGTTGAAAGTGTAGCAGAGCCACCTTGGCTAGGTGCAGGTGGAAGAGAAGAATCTCCCAGTTCAAACTTAATTTTATCACCAGGTATCTTTAATAATTTACTGGCAATTAAAGTCATTCCGGTTCCTGTACCCGGACCAATATCGCTGGTTGCACTTTGCAAAACCAATGTACCATCGGCTTTCAAAATACCTTTTACGCTGGCTCTGCCCCTGTTTGCATTGAATACACCGATACTTACGCCATAACCCATTTTCCATTGACCATCAACCAGGCTACCAGGTTTGTTTTTGCGTTCTTTCCAACCGATTTTTTGTGATCCAATACGATAAGCTTCTTTAATATTTTTATCTGAAAAAGGTTTGTTTCGTTGCTGGTCTTTTTCAGGATCATTTTTAATTCTAAATTCAAGTGGGTCCATGTTTAAAGCATGTGCCATTTCATCAATTGCACTTTCCAATGCAAAAGCACCTGTGGCCTCACCTGGTCCACGCATCCAAATTGGCACACCTAAATCAACAGGAACAACTGTGTATTGAGTATTCACATTATCACATTGATACATGAATTTTGCCATGTTAACCACGCCCTCAGTGAAATTTTCGTAAACCGAAGTTTCGCCGAAAGCACGGTGTGTAATGCCAGTTAATTTTCCATCTCTATTTGCACCTAAACCAATGGTTTGTACAGCGGCCGGGCGATTGCCAACCATAGTAAACATTTGCATTCGGGTAATAACCAACTTTACAGGTTTACCGATATGCTTTGATGCCATAACGGTAGCGATTTCCAAAGGCCAGGTTCTTAAGGCCATGCCAAAACCACCGCCAACAAATTCAGAATTTACCTGGATATTTTCAATAGGAATTTTAAAAACATTAGCTATTGTACCTTGTGTAGCTTTTACACCTTGTGTTTTTGCATAAACCGTAACCTGATTATTAGGGCGCCAATCGGCAATAATCCCATGTAATTCCATCGGATTATGCGTTTCAATTGGAAGATGGTATTTCTGTTCTACAATAACTTCAGCAGTTTTGTACGCATTTTCAATCCCACGTTTATAATCAGGCTGACCTTGAAGTTTCTTGGCTTTGGTATCTCCCACTGCCTTTTCGAAATCAGTATTAAAATCTTCTTTTGCGTAAGTTGCTTTAATCAGCGATGCTGCATAAGTAGCCCTTTCGAAAGTATTTGCAACCACAATGGCTATTGGCTGTCCATTAAAAAATATCTTATCGGTATAGAAAATTTTAAATGGCGAACCACCTTCCTGCTCATAAGCGGGAGCCGATGGTTTATTTAAGTGCGATACTACCGAAATTACGCCAGGTGCTTTTTCAGCAGCTTTTGTATCAAGCGAAGTAATTTTACCTTTCGTAATGGTGCTGGTAACCAAAACACCATAAGTTAATCCAGGTAGCTCATATTCAGCAAAGTATTTAGCTTTTCCTGTAACCTTGTAAACGCCATCTACACGGTCATTTTCATCTCTTAAAAGTTGTTTTTCCATGATTAAGCTTTAGATTTTGCTACTGTTAATGCCTCGATTATTGAATTTGGTGCCATTTGAAGTTTAAAATCATTTTCTCCAAATCCTTTTGCATCCACCATTGCAAGTTTTGCCGCTTTCTCAAAGTTTTCAACTGTTGCTTCCTTTCCCTTTAAAAAGTTTTCTGATGCTGTTAAACGCCATGGTTTATGTGCAACGCCACCCATTGCCAGGCGAACATCAGTAATTCTATTGTTCGAAATTTCTAATGCGGCTCCTACAGAAATCAATGCGAAAGCATAAGATGCTCTATCTCTCACTTTGAGATAATGGGAATTTTTACCAAGATTATTTGTTGGGATTTCCAATCGAATAATCATTTCATCTGTTTTTAAGTTATTGTCTAACTGCGGTGTATCTCCCGCAAGACGATGAAAATCTTTAAATAAAATTTTGCGTTCAGTTTTATTATTTGCCAGCACAACACTTGCATCAAAAGCGGTTAGTGCAATACACATATCACTCGGATGAACGGCAATGCATTTATCTGATGTTCCGAAAATAGCATGCATTCTATTAAAGCCACCAATAGCGCCACATCCAGAACCTGGCTGACGTTTATTACATGGCATCTCTGTATCATAAAAATAACCGCAACGAGTACGCTGCATCATGTTGCCACCAACAGTAGCCACATTTCTTAATTGTGCAGATGCACCTGCATTTAGAGCCATTGCCAAAAGCGGAAGTTTTTCCTTAATCAATGAACTTTCTGCAACCGCGGTATTTGATGCTAGGGCACCAATAATGATTTTATCGCCAACCAGTTCGATTTGCTTTAACGGAACATGATTGATATCAATTAATTTTTCAGGAGCTGTTACGCCTCTTTTCATTAAATCGATGAGGTTTGTTCCACCGGCAATAAATTTTGAGTTTTTATCCTTTACCAACAAAGCCAGGGCCGATTTTGCAGAGGTTGTTCTTAAGTATTGAAAGTTTATCATGCTTTAGTTCCTCCTTTCGAAACTTCAACAATTGCATCAACTATGTTAGGATAAGCACCACATCTACAAATATTTCCGCTCATGTATTCACTAATTTCTGCTCTTGAATTTGTATGCCCCTCATTTACACAAGCAACCGCCGACATAATTTGTCCAGGTGTACAATAACCACATTGAAAACCATCGTGTTTAATAAATGCGGCCTGCATTGGATGCAATTCTTCTCCATTAGCCAGCCCCTCAATTGTAGTGATTTTTTTTCCTTCATTCATTACGGCCAAACTCAAGCACGAATTTACCCTTTCTCCATCTACATGTACGGTACAAGCGCCACACTGACCATGATCGCAGCCTTTTTTAGTTCCTGTTAGGTGAAGCTCTTCACGCAAATAATCCAAAAGCGTAACCCGAGGTTCGACTGAGGTTTTATAAGCCTTGTTATTTACGGTAAGGTTTAGCGGAATTTTTTCGAAAAGCTCGGCGAAACGCTCATCAGCTTGATTCTCTGCAGCTTTAACCGCAACAGATGGTGTTAAAGCGATGGCAGTGATAAGTGAGCTTTTCTTTAAAAAGTCTCTTCTGCTGTCGCCCTGATTTGATTCCTTATCAGATGATTGCATATATATGTTTTGAGATGTTCTCTAAGTTCGTTAATATTAGGCTTAAATTAGCTTAATTTAGAAATTTAGAATAATTCTAATAAGAGAATTTGTTAATGTTCCAAGCAAGGTTTAATTCAAATCGTCATTTCGACCATTGTGGAGAAATCTTTGTAATTTACACATGAACCAAAGATATCTCCACTACGCTACGCTTCGGTCGAAAAGATGCCTACTCTTTCTGACAAAATAATTTCGAAAATGTGATCTCAATTTCTATTTTTAGCAAATGGAAGACATTAAACCACTACCCGATTTATCAACTGAGGAACAACGTGTATTAGGTTCACTAATTGAAAAAAGCAGAACTACGCCAGATTATTATCCGATGACTTTAAACAGTTTAACGGCAGCTTGTAACCAGAAGAGCTCAAGAAATCCCGTTGTAAATTATGATGAGGAAATGGTAACACTGACTCTAAATGCTTTGAAAATTAAAGGTTTAATATCCACTGCAACAGGTGGTTCGAGTAGAGTAATTAAATATAAACATAATTTGGGAATTGTTTATCCTCTGGTTCCATCAGATCTTTCTATTCTTTGTTTATTGCTTTTAAGAGGACCGTTAACGCCGGGTGAAATCAATAGTAATTCAGGAAGACTTTATGAATTCGAAAGCATTGAAGAAATTTTGGAACAACTGCAGAAACTGTCAGAATCGGAAACACCTTATGTAAAATTACTTCCTAAAAGAGCCGGACAAAAAGAAGCTAGATTTGTTCATTTGCTGGGCGAGCAAACTGATATTCAGGAACGAGAGCCACAGGCTGCGCATACAACAATTTCCCAGCCCAGTGAAGAGCTGGAAAATCGTGTTGCTAAACTGGAGCAAGAAATCGAGGAGCTTAAAGAACTTATCAATCTTTTAATGGATAAATAATTAAGCTTCGTATTTCTTGAAAATTGTACTGGCTACATGTCCGCCGAAACCAAAAGTGTTATTTAAAACGTAGTTAATTTCCTTTTTAATCGATTGACCGAGTACAATGTTTAATCCTTGTGGAATTTTTTCATCGAGCTTTGTAGTATTTATAGTTGGCGGAATTACACCATCTCTAATTGCGAGAATACTGATTAAACTTTCCACAGCACCTGCAGCACCTAACAAGTGGCCAGTCATGGATTTGGATGCACCGATTACCACAGGCAAGCCATCAAATACATTTTTGATCGCGTTTAATTCGCTCAAATCACCCAAACCGGTTGATGTGGCATGAGCGTTAATGTAATCTATTTTATCTGGAGAAATATTGGCATCACTTAATGCTTTTTTCATGCCCAGAGTTGCGCCAATTCCATCGGGCGGAGTTCCCGTTAAATGATATGCGTCAGCAGCCATTCCGCCACCTACAATTTCGGCATAGATATGTGCACCTCGTTTAAGTGCATGTTCCAATTCTTCTAAAATTAAAGCACCAGCACCCTCGCCCATCACAAAGCCATCACGGGTTTCATCAAATGGTCGGGAAGCTGTTTCAGGACTATCATTTCTTTTAGATAAAGCTTGTGCGGCACTAAAACCACCAACCGAAGCTTCTGTTATTGCAGCTTCAGAACCACCTGCAATCATCACATTTGCTTTCCCTAAACGAATAGTATCAAACGCATTTATAATAGCTGTGTTTGACGATGCACAAGCCGAAACCGTACAATAATTCGGTCCGCGGAGTTTGTGGCGGATTGATATTGCGCCAGCAGCAATGTCTACAATCATTTTTGGTATAAAAAACGGACTAAATCTTGGTGTTCCATCTCCTTGATGAAATTCTGCCAATTGCTGTTCAAAGGTAGTTATACCGCCATTACCTGTAGCCCATATTACGCCGACTTCAGCTAATTGTTCATCACTCATTGCGGTAAAATCCAAGCCCGCATCAGTAATTGCTTGGTCGCTAGATGCAATGGCATATTGCGTAAACGTATCAAATTTTCTGGCTTCTTTTTTATCAAGAAAAGATTCGGGATTAAAATCTTTCACTTCTGCCGCAAAATGTGTTTTAAACTTAGTGGTATCAAATTTGGTAATCGGGCCAACGCTGCTTTTACCATCCAGAATATTTTCCCAAAAGCTTTCTACAGTGTTCCCAAGGGGCGTTATTGCGCCTAATCCAGTTACAACTACTCGTTTCATTTTATTAGTTTTTATTTTATCCTGCAAGCAGGCTAGCCATGCAAACCTGAGCTTTGCAGTACATATTCTAAAAATTTGTTGCCAAAACCCAAGTTATGCTTATGGCTGCAAAGGTTACAATTCCTATTGTAAAAATTGCCATAATAAAGGCAGAAGATATTTTTTTTATGATTTAACTTCCAGTGTTTTTATACCAAATGACCAAACCGTATTTGTACAGATATAAGTTAACCTTCGAGTAAATTAAACTAAATCCTTAATCCAAGCGTTTTACAAATACATCAACACCGTTTTCAACCTGGATGAAAGTTTTTAATTTTCTTTTTCTAATGCTCCTGGCGCAAATCGCCTTTGCTCAAAAAACATTTGTTTTCCCTAAAATAAAGTCACAAGTCACTTCAATTGAACAGCTTACACCCATTAACTGGACGGTGATTGAAACTGCAAACGGCGATTTAAATAATGATGGAACCGATGATTTAGCGGTGGTTTTCGAATCGGATAAAATCACAGACGAAACCAGAACTTACGGCGATAATAATAGCGAAATCATCAAGGAAACACAGAAACCAAGAATTTTGGCTTTGTTTTTTAAAGATAAATCGTCAGGGGTTTATTACTTATCTAATCAAAACAATGATTTTATTCTCCGTTCTCAAGAGGGCGGCAAACTCGGCGATCCGCTCAGCCAGATCGGAATTAAAGACCAACAACTTTATCTCCGCTTTCAGGGTGGTGCAGAATGGCGTTGGGAAATGGGTTATACATTTAAGTTTGAGAACAATGATTGGTTTTTAACGAGTGCGATAAACTTATATTTTAATCAAAACACTGGCGATATGACTGAGAGGATTTATGATTTCAAAACCCGCGAATTATTTACCACCATTGGCAATTTGCACAGAAGGGATGTGGCGAATATCAAAACCAGTGAGGTGCTTTATTTTTCGCAATTGAGAACTTTTAAAACATTTAAAAAACCTTGGGCCTGGGAAATTATGCCTAATGTTTATTTGTAAGGCGCAAACTGTCGTGTTTCAATAAAGAATTTCTTGGAACTATATATTCTGCGCTATTACAAAACCACTTGCCCAAGCCCATTGAAAATTATAGCCACCCAACCAGCCCGTTACATCTAAACATTCTCCACCAAAAAACAAGCCTGGTATTTTTTTGCATTCCATAGTTTTAGATGAAATTTCATTGGTATCAATTCCTCCACGCATTACTTCAGCTTTATCGTACCCTTTATCACCAGCTGGTTTAACTTTAAACTCATGAATGGTTTGTTTGATTAATTGAAGCTCTGCATTGGTTAATGCAGCGACTGGCTTAATTAAAGGCAAAAATTTACCTAAAGCATCGGTAAACTTTTTGGTGTAAAACCGATTTAACAACGTTGATAAAAGTGTTTTGCCGTTAATTTTTCGTTCTTCATCTAAAACAGCAACGATATCATGATGTGGCAATAAATTGATGTTAACTACCTCTCCTCTTCTCCAGAACGTAGAAATTTGTAAAATTGCTGGTCCGCTTAAACCCCAGTGTGTAAATAAAATATTTTCTTCGAAAGCAATTTCATTGTTACTTACTTCGCAAAAAACAGAATTGCCAGATAGTTGTGCAAACCATTCTTCATCCTTCCCGGTAATGGTTAGCGGAACTAATGCCGGTGCGGTTTCTACAATTTTTAAATCATGCTTTCGGGCAAAACGTAAAGCAAAATCCGTAGCTCCCATCTTCGGAATGGGTAAGCCGCCCGTAGCCATAACAAGTTTTTCAGATTTTAAAACAATCTTTTTACCGTTCTTCTCATAGGTAACCCGAAAACCATCGGGCAGAATTTCAATGTCTTTTACATCGGCGTTACAACGAATTTCCTGACCAAAATCTTCGCAAACCGAAGTAAAAACCTGCACTACATCTCTTGCGTTTTTTTCATCCGGAAATAATTGTCCTAAAGTTTTTTCCTTACCCTGAATACCGTAAGTTTCAAAAAAGCTGATGGTATCGTCTACCGTCCATTGGGTAAATGATGATTTGAGAAAATGCGGATTTGCAGAAATAAACTGTTCAGGAGATGCATATTGGTTGGTATAATTACAACGACCACCACCCGAAATTAAAATTTTGGCACCGGGTTTTTCATTCTTTTCAAGCACGATTACCTTCTTGCCTAGATAGCCCGCTTGTACTGCACACATCAATCCGCAAGCACCTGCACCAATAATTATTGCATCTGCATTCATCAATAAAACTTTTTATGGTTACTTTTGCACAAAAGTAGCATTATTTTCAAGCGCATGGCAAAACAGATTAGCGAATTAAAATTGGGTATTTTAGGTGGCGGACAATTAGGCAGAATGCTTATTCAGCAAGCTATAAATTATAATGTAACATCTTTAGTTTTAGACCCAGACCCTGATGCGCCTTGCAAACACATTGCAAATTATTTTGAAAACGGTTCGATAATAGATTTCGATACGGTTTACAATTTCGGGAAGAAGGCAGATATCATCACAATAGAAATCGAAAAAGTAAATATTGAAGCCTTGGAACAACTTGAAAAAGAGGGGAAAATGGTTTTTCCTCAATCGAGAGTGATTCGTTTAATACAGGATAAGGGCATTCAAAAGCAGTTTTTCAAAGAAAATGATATCCCAACCTCTCCTTTTCAAATTGTAAATACAAAGGAAGATATGGAGAACAGTTCAATTCCTTTTCCATACATCCTCAAACTCAGAAAAGATGGTTATGATGGTAAAGGTGTTATGAGAATTAATAGTGCTGCTGATTTGGATAAAGCATTTGAAGCACCATGTATCATTGAAAAACTTGTTGATTTTGAAAAGGAAGTAGCCGTTATTGTTGCCCGTAATTCAAACGGCGATATGAAAACCTTCCCGATGGTTGAAATGGAGTTTAATCCTGAGGCCAACTTAGTTGAATTCTTGATTTCGCCATCAACCTATGCTGAAAGTTTGCAACAAAAAGCTGAGAACATTGCTAAGAATATTGCCTCCTCAATGAATATTACTGGGATTTTAGCTGTAGAAATGTTTGTTTCGAGAGATGGCGAAATTTTAGTTAATGAAGTAGCACCTCGACCACATAACAGTGGGCACCAAACAATTGAAGGCAATTATGTTTCTCAATTTGAACAACATCTTCGCTCGATTTACAATTTTCCATTGGGTGATACAACCAGCATTACCAATGCCATCATGATTAATTTACTTGGCGAAAAAGGTTCGGAAGGGGTTGCCAAATATGAAAATTTAGAAAAGATTTTAGCTATTGATGGTGTATTTGTACACTTATATGGTAAAAAATATACCAAGCCTTTCCGCAAAATGGGCCACGTAACCATTGTTGATATTGATAGAGAAAAGGCTATTGAGAAAGCGAGATACGTTCAAAAAACATTGAAAGTAATCGCATAAGCCCCCTATCCCCCTGAAGGGGGAACTAATAGCTGGGTGGAAATAACATAACAAATAACACAAGCACTAAAAAATAAGCAATAAATATGAATGATGGAAATTCAAGTTCCCCTTTAGGGGCGGAGGGGTTTTTAGTAGGAATAATTATGGGCAGCAAATCTGATTTGCCTGTTATGCAAGATGCTGCTGATGTATTAAAAGATTTTGGAATCGATTACGAAATCACGGTAGTTTCTGCACACCGGACCCCAGAACGCATGTTTAATTATGCTAAAGAAGCTCAAGGAAGAGGCTTAAAAGTAATTATCGCAGGTGCAGGTGGTGCCGCACACTTGCCTGGTATGGTTGCCTCAATTACAACATTGCCAGTTATAGGTGTCCCTGTAAAATCATCAAATTCAATCGATGGCTGGGATAGCATTTTATCCATTTTACAAATGCCAAATGGCATTCCGGTTGCAACCGTAGCACTTAATGCTGCAAAAAATGCAGGTTTATTGGCCGTACAAATTTTATCCACTGCGGATGAATCGTTAACGGTGAAAATGCAGGCTTATAAAGACGATTTAAGAAGAAAAGTTGAGGAAAGCGCAGAAAGTATGTAGTATGAATTCGGAAGATTTGATGTTCTTACAAACACCACTGCCTGAGACATCAAATCTCTGAATAAAGCTTAGTTCAAACTTGGGTCTATCGGGAAGTTGCTTACGTGGGCATATTTCGGACCCAAGTTTACAATAACATCCCGCCAAAGCTTTTCATCATCATCACCAAAAATAATATCAGGATGCGAAATATCGCTAACCATCCAGGCATTCTGTTCTAGTTCTTTCGTTAATTGTCCGTCATCCCAACCAGAATAACCCATAAAAAACTTTATTTCACTTTCATCGATTGCATTTGTGTTAATAAGGATTTTAAGCGTTTCGAAATTTCCACCCCAATAAATTCCGTTTCCAATCTCCTCCCCGCTCTGTAATTTATCATAGGCTCTGTGAATAAAGTGAAGGGTATCTGCAGCAACCGGTCCTCCGAAATAAATTTGATTGTCTGCATCCCACAAATCCTGAATAACATCTTTCAAAAGTAAGTTACCAACCTGATTTAAAATATAGCCAACTGTACCATCCACTCCATGCTCCGTTAACAAAACAACCGAACGTTTGAAGTTTGGATCTGCCATAAATGGTTCAGAAATTAATAATCGGCCTGTTTTTGGTTTTATATTGTTCAGCATGACGATAATGGTTTGCAGCACCATAAAAGATGCTTATTTTTGTTAAATGCAAGTTACAAACGAATTTCTACAAAACCTGCGCCAAGATTATAAAAGCGCCACGTTAGATGAATCTGACGTAGATAACAATCCCATTACCCAATTTACAAAATGGTTCGATCAAGCTGTTGAAGCTCAAGTTTATGAGCCTAATGCAATGACATTGGCTACTGCTGATAAAGCTGGAAGACCTAACGCAAGAATTGTTCTATTAAAAGGCGTTGATACAGATGGATTTAGGTTTTTCACCAATTACTTAAGCGCCAAAGGAAAAGAGTTGAAACGCAATCCATATGCAGCTTTGGTTTTCTTCTGGCCTGATTTAGAACGCCAGGTAAGGATCGAAGGAATTGTAGAAAAATTAGATAAGGAAACTTCTGAAGATTATTTTGTAACCCGTCCGGTTGCCAGTCAAATTGGTGCTGTAGCATCGCCGCAAAGTCAGGTGATACCTAACAGAGAGTTTTTAGAAGAAAAATTTGAGGAGTTAAAATCAAAAAGCGAAGGTAAAAGTATAGCTAAACCAGCACACTGGGGAGGTTATATTGTTAAGCCTACAAGAATTGAATTCTGGCAAGGCCGCCGCAGTAGATTGCACGACAGAATAAATTTTGAATTGGTAAAAGGTAGCTGGATTAAAACAAGGTTAGCACCATAATATTAACAAATGAGAAAGAGATCTGCTATCCAGCCAGATCTCTTTCAATTTAATCATTTAACTACCTAATTTTAGGGAGTATCTTTAATTTGATCTTTGACTATTGAAGATATCTTCTAACAGAATATATTCCTTTTTAATAGGATAGATCAAATGAGTAATCAGCTAAGATAACTGATTACTTCAAGAATTATCTGCAATTTAAGGTCTTGGACCAATATACTTCAATACTAAATTCATTTGCCTTGGAGCTGTAGTTTGATTCCAGTCGAAATTTAATGTGAATGTTTTTGTAGCCGGATCATAAGCATTTAGCAATCCTGTTCTATTGGCAAGTGTGGCATTACCCAATGCTGCCATAGTTACCGCATTAGTTGTTGGATTTACGGTAGCCCGTGTGTTATCAATACCTGCTACATTCGACGATCCGCCAAACCATTTCATATTTTGAACTTCAACAGTAGAAGCTCCCGTTGTTACCAAATTTATATTTGGATTTCCAGCTAATGATCCATTCAATGTACTAGGATTTTCAACTACACCAACTGCAGTAAAACGTGTTACCTGACCTGAAACTACTTGGTAAATCCCATCCCATTGGTTTTTAGCCGACATAATAAAGACACCTGTACCAAAATTGCCGCTAATAACACCTGCTGTACTAGACATAATTTTGATTCCAAGTGCGTAGGTTAAAGCAAAATTAAATGCAGATGCCCTAACTTTAACAATCATAGTAGCTTTCTTTTGTCCTTTAGGTATAATTAAAGTATTGTTTGGTATTGTATATAAAGATGTAGGCAGTATAGTTAATGGAGCTGCTGTTGTACTCATTGTTGTAACGGCATCATTGAAGACACCTAATTGAATAGTAACATCCGAAGGAGCACCATTTACGCCAGTGTAATTAACAATAATAGGTACATCTACTTCTGGTGCTGCATCAAATGATTTTGTTACAGTAGTATATGTAACGGTTGGAATACCCGCAATTCGGGTTGGAGGCAAGTCTCCTAATTCTACAAGTGCACTTTCACCACCATTTCCATCATCGGTGAAAATGTTTTCTTCCTTAGTGCAAGATGTAAAAAGGCAGATACCCATTACAATTATTGCAGTATATATTTTCGATTGTATTTTCATTTTTTCTTTTTATTAATTATTATCCCAAAAAACTTTAGTTGTAAACACATTGATGCTTGATAACGGAGGTACATTTGGATTTAAATTATACTCCGTAGTTGGATATAAATTCCGTACCGGTAAACGATCGGCAGTTGGCGCAATAGATTCTGTAGAAACAAATGTTGTACTTGCAGTTGTGCCCGTTATTCTTGGATAGCCTGTACGTTTGTATTCTTGCCAAGCCTCATAACCTTCAATAAAATTAAGTGCTATATATTTTTGAGTAATGATAGCCTCTAATCTTTGTGCATTTGTAGTTGCAAGATTGTAATTTACTAAATAATTAAAATTTGCATTCGTTGTATTTGCGGCTTTATAAGCAGTTAAATAATTATCCAATACTGTAGCAGATTGAGAAGCGGTAGAGGTACCTGTTTTGGCTAAATAATTATATGATGCTCTAATTCCATTTTCGAAATTCGCTAATGCAGTACCTGGTAAAGTGCGACCGTTAAGTGCTGCTTCTGCCAACAGGAAATAAGTTTCTGATGCTGGAAAAATACACAAGCCCATTACCCTACTTTTCAATAAACCGGCAGCTTCTGTAGAATTTAAACCTGTACCAGTACCAACGTACCAGTTCGGACCGCCAGAATTTGGGTTGTTAGGAGCACCAAGTTGTCCACGCGGCGTTGTTCCTGCATTAAACAATCGGTAAGTTAACACCCCTCTACCAGCATCAGTTAATTTTGTACCATTGTAAAATGAATACATCCATGTTGTTGGAATATAAGAAGTACCAGTAATTGTTCCTGTATATGAAGATTGATATGCATCCCAAACTGGGTTTTGGCGAGCACTTGTACTCACATACCCAGGCTGAATCAATACATCTTCTAATAAAAACCCTTCTGATGAGAAAGTTCCAAAAGCAGTGTTTACAAAGCTTGCTAAAGATCCGGATTGTGCTCTGGTTAAAATTCTCAATTTAATATTGTTTGCAAATTGGATCCATTTCGTAACGTTTCCAGCAAAAACAATATCGGCACCATTAACGGTTAGTTTAGTAACAGTTGTTGACGAAGCATTTGCTTTAAGCGTAGCAATAGCCGCATCAAGTTCTGTAACGATAGATTGATAAATTGCCGTTTGACTATCATATTTAGGTGTTAAATTATCAGCCCCGGTTAAAGCTGTTGTATATGGAACATCACCATATTCATCAACCAAACGCTGGTAATAATAAGATTTCAGAATCCTTGCAACTCCGTTATAAAGAGCATATTGCGGCGCATCAGTTGTTGTATTAATGAGGTATTGTATACTTCTCAAATCAGAATAAGCTGCTGTAAATAAACCAGTGTTACTTCCGCTATCAAAATTATAGGTTATTGTGGTGCTACCAACAAATGATACCCCACCTGCATTGGCCATGTATCCTACTATCCTACCACCATAATTAAAGTAAGTCATGAAATTGCTCGACATGTTATTTAGCAAAGCTGGCAATACGAGCTGAGGTGTAGAAGATGTGGCTGAGTTTGGATTTTCATTGATATCCAAATAACTTTTCTTACAACTAGTAAACCCAAAAACCAGTGCAAATAATATGGTTGTTATTTTAAAATAATTTTTCATCATAATAAATTTAGAAGGTTAATGCTAAAGTTCCACCGAAATATCTGGTTGGAGGCGTTTGCGATAAAGAGGTGATACCAACCGCATTGCTATCAGATCCATTGCTACTGGTTTCTGGATCACCAAGTTTATTTGAATTAGGTAACCAGATAAATAAATTCCTTCCTTGTGCACTTAAAGTAGCTGTTTTAATAAATTTAATGTCTTTCAAAACCGATGATGGAAGACGGTAGGAAACTGCAAGTTCTCTTAGTTTCCAGAAATTTCCTGAATAAATGTAGTTACTGGTAGTCCCTCTAAACTGACTGCTCGACCAAAATCCTGAATTACCGGTGGATACACTGATATCATTATTCGCAATATAACTTCCTGAAGCAGCATCAAAATAAGATGAGTTTGGAAATATAAATCGCTCTCTATTGTAATAAACCGAACGAATACTTGATCCAGAGAATTCGAAAGTGCTACCGGCACTTGAATACTGAACAAAATCACCTCTGTATTCAAATAATCCAGAAAGAGTTAAACCTTTCCACGATAAATTAAAATCAAGTCCTAATCTATCTTTTGGTTGTGTATTACCTAAAACTTTCCCTGGGGTTGTACCTACTGGATTTCCAGTATTGCGATCAATAATTACTCTTCCTTCTGGATCTCTATTGTAATCACTACCTATAACTATGGGATAGGTTTGCACATTAACATCACCAAAAATAGTACCGCTACCACCTACTCCAATACGGGTCAAACCTGGAGTTAACGATAGCAATTTATTTTCATTGTGTGTATAGTTACCACCAACTACAAGTTTCCAATTACCCTTATTAAAAGCCGTGATATGCAAAACACTTTCTAAACCAGCATTTGTTAATTCACCAGCATTTAGTAGATAGCCAGTGTAACCAGTTGTTGGTGCAATTTGAGCATTAATCGCTTGACCTGTTGAGCTTGTATGGTAATAGGTTACCGTACCATCCACTCTTCCGTTAAATAGTCTAAAATCAGCACCGAATTCATAACCATTTGTAATCTCCGGCTTTAAATCTGGCGATACAATAGAAGCACTTGGAGTATATCCGGTACCATAATTATAACCTGTTTGCGATCCAAATGTAGAACGCAATGCATAAGTATCTACGTTTACATTACCTACTTTAGATATACCACCTCTTATTTTCAAATAGTCTAATACTTTGCTACCTTTTAGCCATTCAAATGCATCTGTCGGAATAAAGGAAACATCAACTGCAGGATAAAAGAATGAACGATTTGCCGGTGCTAAAACTGAAACCCAGTCATTTCTTCCGGTAACATGAACGTACAACCATTTTTTATAACCCACTGTAACATCACCCCAAACACCATACCTTCTTGTATTTTCAATATTTTCTGATGCATTTGGGGTACCCGTAATATTGCCTAAATTATATAGATAAGGAACTTGTAAACCACTACCCGAAGAAGTCATATTTTTATAATTAAAGCTCCTTAAGTTAGCGCCAGCCAATATGTTAAAAGAAAAATCTTTTACATCTGTTTTAACGTTAGCAATAAAATCTGTGTTGAAATTGCTATTCTGGAACATTCGCTCTGTAACACTACTTGCAGAATTTGATTTATATGAACCTGAGCCCAATACAAAATCTGTATAGGTAAATCCATCTGTTCCTGTTTTACTTTCATAGTAGCGGTTACTTAATGATGCTCTATAAATAAAACTTAACCATTCGGTTGGGTGGTAATTTAATTCTGCCAATCCAGTGATATATGCATTCTTTTGTTTCTGGCGAGAATTGTCTATAGAAAAATATGGATTTGCATAATAATCATTGTAGTAATTATTTTGATTTGCCCAGCTTCTTAAATCCTGCCAATCTGTATAACTCAACAATGGAATTTGCGCTGGGGTATTTAATAAATTATTGTAAATACCTGATGTGTTAGGGGTGGTATCATACTTATTTTGAGTAAAGCTGATGTTGTACTTAGCAGAAAAGTTTTTAGTAATATTTCTATCACCATTAAACCTCAACGCTATTCTATTATATTCATCTTTCGGTGTAGTTCCACTACCTGTTAAATATTGAGCAGACATATAAGTTGATGATTTTTCATCGCCAGATGATAAGGAAAAATCAGTCTGATTAGATAATCCAGTATCCCAAAAGTCATATTTATCTCTATTTGGAGAATATTGAACCATTTGCGTTTGCCCAAATTGATTGATGCGACCAACAGGCTTTATCGTTCCATCGAAAGCTGGACCATATTGTTGGTTCTCAATTGGCTCATAAACAACCGGATAATCATCCGTTCCAGAACCAAATCGATTTTGAAGTTCTGGATAGAAACTAATTTTTTCTACAACAGTTGTATTGGAAAGCTTGATAATTGGAGCGCCTTTTTTGCCCCTTTTAGTGTTGATAATTAATACGCCGTTAGAAGCATCAGACCCGTACAAAGCAGCACCACTGGCACCATTTAAAACTGTTAATTCATCAACATCATCAGGATTAATATTACCTAATAGTTCGTTTGGAACAATAGCACCATCTAATACGATGAGTGCCTGGTTGTTTCCCGTAATGGAGCGGTCACCTCTTAATACCAACCTATACGAAGGATTTACTCCAGTTCCAACAGCATTGATTTGTAAACCTGCAACCTTTCCAGTTAAACCACCAGCAATTGTTGGCGATTTACCAGCGGTCAATGTTTCTGCATCAATCCGGGTAGTTGCGTAACCCTGCTCTCTTGCGGCTCGTTTAATACCACCAGCTGCAATTACCACTTCATCAAGGGTACTTGAATTTGATTCCAATGAAACATCAATGGTTTTAGATAAGGTACTGATTTCCCTTGCATTGTAGCCTACAAAGGTGAAAACCAAGAAATCCTTTTCTGATGAAGGAACATTAATGCTATACAACCCTTTGGCATTGGTTACTACGCCTCGATTTGTACCTTTTAGCTTTACGCTTACGCCAGGTATTGGCAAACCATCATCTTTAGCGGTTACCAAGCCTGTAATTGTTTTGTCTTGAGCATAGGTTTTTAAACCAGATAGCACAAGAAAGAATAACAAACATTTAAGTAGTTTTCTTTTCATTTAAGTTTAGTTAGTGGTTAATAATAAATATATATGGGCCATAACCAATACGGCCAAAATATGCATTTGGTAAAAATTGATGTACGAGTTTGTTTGTTTGTTGGTTAAAAAAGCCTCAAGTTATTGGCTTATTTTATTTTTGAATGCTAGAAAGATCTAATCTAATCAGGGATGACGTGAATTAATTCTTTAAAACTATTACTGAGAGCAATAATATTTAAAATTATAGAAGTCTGCAATATAATTTAATGAATTTTTAATGATTTGTTAATATTGTATAGATATAAGTAAAATTAGCACACAATTAAGTTGGTGAAATTGTATTGATTAGATAAAATAAACAAAATAGCTCTATAAAATCATTAAATTTATCTTTTACATCTTTTAATGAATTTTTTATGCCGTATAAATAGCAAAATAGATCAAAATTTAGATTTAAATTTATTTTATCTTAGACATGAGGTATACAAACGATAATAATATAGTAAATAATCAAAATTTTACAGCCTTTAGCATCACTATGCAGATTTAAAAAAATTGGTAGACTAATATTGCTGTAATTTTAAATGGCTTTAAAAATAAATAGAGATACGCCATCCAGCCATATCTCTATTTTAACTAATCATTAACTAACCTAAATTTTATCAGGAAGTACCTTTATATAAACGTCTATGTTTTTTAAAACTCCAACGACTATTTTCTTGTATTTATCAAGCAATTAAAAAGCTTTTTTGTTTTCTTGATACATCAAAGTTCAGTCAAAAAGATCCTCAAAAAAAGCTTGTATCGATGAATATTCGCATTGTATCGACCAATAAATATTTAAGCATTTTTAACATTCAATTTAACATTTATTAACTGTATAAATTTGTAAATCAATTAATTAAATATAATTGAAAATGGAATTTATAATAGTTTACCTGATCTTAAAATGTAAATAATGCTGATTGTTTACAAATCAATTAGGAATATCTTTTTGAGTCAAAACATATAGAATTTGAGTTATTAAATATATTTAACTGATAGTAACAACCTTTAAAAACCAAACTAAAAACAATATTATACTTACGATACTTAATAATATATTTGAAGAATTTCTAAAATAAATAAGATCAGTTTGCGGCTAACCAAAAATCATTTTCATTTATGATACAAAATATTTCAATTATAGGATCGGGAACTATGGGAAACGGTATTGCACATGTATTTGCACAATATAATTTCACTGTTAGTTTAGTAGATATCAACCAAAATGCTTTAGATAAGGCCATTCAAACGATTACAAAAAATCTGGATAGACAGGTTGCTAAAGAATTACTTACTGAAGATCAAAAAACAAAAACCCTTGAAAATATTTCAACTTACACTTCGATAAAAGAAGGGGTTAAAACAGCTGATTTAATTGTTGAGGCCGCTACTGAACACATCGATTTAAAACTTAAAATTTTTAAGGATTTGGATGAATCCGCACCTGAAAATGCTATTCTTGCAAGTAACACATCATCCATTTCCATTACCCAGATTGCAGCGGTAGCAAATCGTGGCGATAGAGTGATTGGTATGCATTTCATGAATCCAGTGCCGGTGATGAAATTGGTTGAAGTTATTCGAGGTTATCAAACCAGCGATGAAACTACGCGAATAATTATGTCACTTTCTGAAAGGCTTGAAAAAACACCGGTTGAAGTAAATGATTACCCTGGTTTTGTTGCCAATAGGATTTTAATGCCAATGATTAACGAAGCCATTTATACTTTATATGAGGGTGTTGCAGGCGTTTATGAAATCGACACGGTGATGAAATTGGGTATGGCCCACCCCATGGGACCATTACAACTCGCTGATTTTATTGGTTTAGATGTTTGTTTGGCAATTTTGAAAGTGCTTCATGATGGATTTGGAAATCCTAAATACGCACCATGTCCGCTATTGGTAAATATGGTAGCAGCAGGGAAAATGGGAGTAAAATCTGGAGAAGGTTTTTATAAATATACCGCTGGATCAAAAGAATTAGTTGTTGCCGATAAATTCAAAAAATCCTAATTTTTTTAGCATTTAATTTTATATTTGTTGTATGAATGAAAATCTCGATCCCGACGCAAACAACCTCACACCTACCGATAGAGATATAGAAAGGGTTTTGAGGCCGCAAGCTTTCGAAGATTTTACCGGACAGGAAAAAGTGATGGAGAACCTTCGGATTTTTGTTCAGGCAGCAAAATTACGTGGAGAAGCTCTCGATCACGTACTGCTTCATGGTCCTCCGGGATTGGGAAAAACCACCTTATCTTATATTATCGCCAATGAAATGGGTGCTGGTATTAAGGTAACTTCTGGTCCTGTGCTGGATAAACCTGGAGATTTAGCAGGTTTATTAACAGGTTTAGATACCGGAGATATTCTATTTATTGATGAAATTCATCGCCTCTCTCCTTTGGTTGAAGAATATCTGTATTCTGCCATGGAGGATTTTAAAATTGATATCATGCTCGAAACTGGCCCAAACGCCCGTTCGGTTCAGATTTCGCTTAATCCATTTACTCTTGTTGGCGCAACAACGCGTTCAGGTTTGTTAACCGCACCTTTAAGGGCTCGTTTTGGAATAAACTGCCGTTTGGCATATTACGATGCTAAACTTTTAACCGCAATCGTTCTTCGTTCATCAGATATTTTGAACACTCCAATAGATGACGAAGGTGCTTATGAAATTGCCCGACGAAGTCGTGGAACACCTCGTATTGCAAATGCACTTTTACGCAGAACCAGAGATTTTGCTCAAATTAAAGGTAATGGAAATATTGATCCTGAAATTGCGAATTATGCCCTAAATGCCTTAAACGTTGATGAGCATGGTTTGGATGAAATGGATAATAAAATTCTGACTACCATTATTGATAAATTTAAGGGTGGTCCTGTTGGTTTGAAAACCATTGCAACTGCCGTTGGAGAAGATGAAGGTACTATCGAGGAAGTTTATGAACCATTTTTAATTCAGGAGGGTTACATTATGCGTACCTCTCGCGGACGTGAAGTAACAGAAGCAGCTTATAAGCATTTGAAAAAGAATTTCCCTGGGCAGACTGGAAAGTTATTTTAAGTTAAATTTCATCAGATTTATAGAGATATAAATCGCAGATCATTCTAAATCTCTTTGCAATAATTTCGGCAATTTCCTTTTTGATATATTCTTTTAATCGGAATGCCGTGTTCTGATGAAAATCAACACTAACATTGCCAATAAGAGGTTAAATGATTGCACAGCGAAAAGATTCTTTTGAAAAAAACCTTAAATATATCTGAACATTTACCTCCGTTTTCTGTTCAATACCTATAAAACCAGCAAATTATGAATATCGAATTACGTAAGCTAACGCTCGAAGATTATGCCGATTTAAAAGAATCAATGCTACAAGCCTATGATAGTATGGGTGGGTCTATATGGCCTAAATCCAGCATTGCTAAACTTTTAAATATCTTTCCAGAAGGTCAGCTTTGTATTGCTGTTGATGATAAAGTGGTAGCTTGTTCCCTATCTATTATTGTAGAATATGATGAATATGGTGATAGACATACATATAAATTAATTACCGGCGATTATTCTTTCAGTACTCACGATCCTAACGGAGATACTTTATATGGTATCGAAATATTTGTACATCCAGATTTTAGGGGCTTAAGGTTAGGCCGCAGACTTTATGAAGCTCGTAAAGAACTTTGCGAAAGTTTCAACTTAAAAAGTATTATTGCCGGAGGAAGAATTCCAGGCTATCATCAGCATTCTGAAACACTTTCACCAAGACAATATATTGATAAAGTAAAATCAAAAGAAATTTACGATCCTACGTTAACCTTTCAAATTTCCAATGATTTTCACGTTAGGAAAGTGCTAAAAAATTATCTTCCAGGCGATAAAGAATCTAAAGAATATGCCACGTTAATTGAATGGAATAACATCTATTATCAAGGCATCGATGCTTCAGCACGTTCTGCAATGACCATCCGTTTAGGATTGGTACAATGGCAAATGCGTTTGTTCCCCGATATGGAATCCTTTTACGAACAAGTAGAATTTTTTGTTGATGCAGTTAGTGGATACAAATCAGACTTCGTGATGTTTCCAGAATTGTTTAACACTCCACTACTACAGCCATATAATCATCTTCCGGAGATTGAAGCAATGCGGAAACTCGCAGAAAAAACCAAAGAAATTGTTGATAAGATGCATGAATATGCATTGAGTTATAATATCAACATTATTACTGGTAGTATGCCTTTGCTGGATGAAGGTAAACTATATAATGCTTCTTATCTGTGTCACAGAACGGGAAAAATTGATGAATTTAGAAAAATCCACATCACCCCGAACGAGCAGAAATATTATGGCATGGTAGGCGGAGATAAAGTTCAGGTTTTTGATACTGATTGTGGCAAGGTGGGTATTTTAATTTGCTATGATGTAGAGTTCCCCGAGTTGAGCAGAATTTATGCAGATCAGGGAATGCAAATTCTATTCGTGCCTTTTTTAACTGATACACAAAACGGTTATACCAGAGTACGCCATTGTGCCCAGGCCAGAGCTATTGAAAACGAATGTTACGTAGCCATTGCGGGCTGTGTAGGTAACTTACCAAAAGTGAATAATATGGATATTCAATTTGCGCAATCGGCTGTGTTTACTCCTTCTGATTTTGCTTTTCCAACCAATGCGATTAAAGCAGAAGCAACACCAAATACCGAAATGGTTTTATTAGCAGATGTTGATCTTCATCTTTTGGATGAATTGCATCATTATGGTACTGTAAAGATTCTAAAAGACAGACGAACTGATTTATATCAAACCAAACTTCTAAAATAATAAGCAAAAAAAAACGCCGGTCGCATCAACAACCGGCGTTCAATTTATAATCTAAAGCTAATTATTTTTTCATTACAAACCACACGATTAAACCAATCACAACTGCAATTGGAATAATCCATTTTAGTACTGAACCTGCACCATTTTCATCTCTCTCCGTAACAGCTGGTTGCGCTGGTCCTGGATCTTCTTTATGATTTTCGTAATCTTGTTCAATCGGCTTAGGAGCTTCTCCTGATTCCGTATGTTTTGGATCTATGTTTTCCATTTCTATTGTGAGTTAAGTTCTTTTAATCCAATTCAACGAATTTTGAAGAACTGCAATTAATTAATTTAGTTTTCTGTAAATAGAACAAGTGATTGTTAAAAAGGTTTTGCTTCTTAAGCCTTATCTTTGCTATTCGTGATTAATAATTCTGCAAAATATAGCCAGCAAATAAAAGATGAAGCCATCCGTTTGGGATTCTTATCTTGTGGCATTTCGAAGGCAGAATTTTTAGCCGAAGAAGCTCCAAGGCTGGAAAAGTGGCTTACTCAAAATCACCACGGCGAAATGAAGTATATGGAAAATTATTTCGATAAACGTCTTGATCCACGCTTACTTGTTGATGATGCTAAATCGGTAATTTCCTTATCTTTAAATTATTACACAGAAGAAAAACAGACAGATCCGAATGCGCCTAAAATATCTAAATATGCCTACGGACTAGATTATCATCATGTAATAAAAGATAAGCTGAAAGAACTTACCAATTTTATAACAGAAAATATTGGGGAAGTTTCTGGAAGAGCATTTGTAGATTCAGCACCAGTGCTCGACCGGGCCTGGGCAAAAAAATCTGGAATTGGCTGGATTGGAAAAAATTCAAATCTTATCAGCAAGAAAGATGGATCATTTTTCTTTTTGGCAGAATTAATAATTGATTTAGAATTGGATTATGATCATCCTTTCCAAACTGATCATTGTGGTACTTGCACTCGATGTTTGGATGCCTGCCCCACTGATGCCATTATTGCACCACAGGTTGTAGACGGCACTAAATGCATCTCTTATTTAACCATCGAACTGAAGAATGAAATTCCAAATGAGTTTAAAGATAAAATGAATAATTGGATGTTTGGTTGTGATATTTGTCAGGACGTATGTCCATGGAACCGCTTTTCGAAAGCTCATACAGAAGATGCATTTAATCCAGATAATGGATTGTTGGATTTGACAAAAAAAGACCTGACTGAAATTACGGATGAAGTTTTTAAAAAGGTTTTTAAAGGCTCTGCTGTTAAACGCACCAAACTCGCCGGCTTAAAGAGAAACATCGATTTCCTGAAACCATAAATTACATTATTTCTATTTAAATGAAATAAAAAAAAGAGAAACCTTTTAGAACTATAAAATAAATTCTTAAGATTTCTCCACTTTGCAAATTTATGGTGAAAAGATTATTTGGCGATAAAACCTTCAGCCTTTTCTAAAACGGTTTTTAAACCATCAGAGTTTTTACCACCCGCAGTTGCATAAAACGGCTGACCACCGCCACCGCCTTGAATTTCTTTACCTAATTCACGAACAATGTTTGATGCATTCATGCCATTTTTCACTAAGTCATCCGATAGCATTACCGTGATTCCTGGTTTGCCATCAATTTCTGTAGTGAAAACAAGGAATAAATTATCAATCATGTCTTTCAATGAGAAAGCAAGGTTTTTAATGGCATCGGCACTTTGCAAATCAATATGCTTTGCTATTAAATTAATACCATTTATTCCACGAACGTGGTGAACAATTTCATGTTTCAAGTTACTAACACGCTCTAAGGTAGATTTTTCAATCTCTTTCTTCAGCTTCGCATTTTCATCAAGTAAAGCCTGAACCGAGGCCGATAAATCTTTAGAACCATTTAGTAAAGCCTTTAAATGACCTAATTCTTTTCTTTGATCTAAGAAATATTGCTCGGCTTTATCTGCTGTAATTGCCTCAATTCTGCGAACACCAGCTGCAACCGCACTCTCAGATATAATTTTGAAAGAACCGATTTGTCCTGTCGCTTTTACATGAGTTCCGCCACAAAGCTCTTTCGAAAAATGGTCATCAAAAGTAATCATACGAACAAAATCCCCATATTTTTCTCCGAATAAAGCGGTTACGCCACTTTCAATCGCATCCTGATAAGGCACATTCCTTTGCTCTTTAAGTTTAATGTTCTGTCTGATTTTTTGATTTACAATTACCTCAATTTGAGCCAATTCTTCATCAGTTACTTTAGCAAAGTGAGAAAAATCGAAACGTAAATAATCAGCATTTACCAAAGAACCTTTTTGGTTTACATGTTTACCCAAAACCTGCTTTAAAGCTGCATGTAATAAGTGCGTAGCCGAATGATTATCTTCAATTAAAACACGTTTATCTTCATCAACAACTGCCCAAAATTTCCCCTCTAAGTTATCAGGAAGAATATCTGCAAAATGAACTGTTAAGCCATTTTCTTTTTTAGTGTCCGTAATATCAACCCAAAACTGGCGGCTGTGGTCTTCTAAACGTCCGGTATCTCCAACCTGACCACCACTTTCTGCGTAAAAAGGAGTTTGGCGCAGAACAATTTGATATTGCTCTTTACCTTTTGCTTTAACTTTACGGTATTTTAAAATCTCAGTTTCAATTTCTAAATCATCGTAACCAACAAATTCGCTCTGGTCATCAGCGTTAACGATAATCCAATCGCCAGTATCAATTGCAGTAGCGGCACGGCTATCGTCTTTCTGTTTTTTAAGGGCTTGTTCATATCCAGCTAAATCAACACTCCAACCCTTTTCTCTAGCCATTAATTCAGTTAAATCAATTGGAAAACCAAAAGTATCGGATAGTTCGAAAGCAAAATTGCCCTCAACTAAATTATTGTTAGCTTGGTATTTTTCAAAGCGTTGGATACCTGTAGACAAAGTTCTCAAAAATGAAACTTCCTCTTCTAAAACAACTTTCTGAACGAAATCCTGTTGCGAAATTAATTCATCGAAAACACCTTTAAATTGTTCAGCCAATAATGGCAACAATTGATTTAAAAACGGCTCTTTAAAGTTTAAGAAAGTATATGCATAACGCACAGCACGACGCAAAATCCTGCGGATAACGTAACCAGCCTTGTTATTTGATGGCAATTGTCCATCGGCAATTACAAATGAGATGGCACGAATATGGTCGGCCATAACACGCATGGCGATATCAGTCTTCTCATCAGCACCGTAATTAATTCCAGATTTTTCAGCGATAAACTGAATCATCGGTTGGAAAACATCAGTATCGTAGTTAGAAGATTTTTCCTGCAGAACACGTACTAAACGCTCAAAACCCATTCCTGTATCAACATGCTTTGCAGGCAAGCTTTGCAACGAACCATCTTTTAAACGGTTAAACTGCATAAATACGTTATTCCATATTTCGATAACCTGCGGATGATCGGCATTTACTAAAGTAGCACCATCAACCATAGCTTTTTCTTCATCGGTACGGCAATCTACATGAATTTCAGAGCAAGGACCGCAAGGACCCGTATCGCCCATTTCCCAAAAATTATCTTTTTTATTTCCTGGTAAAATATGGCTTTCATCAACATACTGTTTCCAAAGATCGTAAGCTTCCTGATCCTTTTCTAAACCCTCTTTCTCATCGCCTTCAAAATAGGTTACGTATAATTTATCTTTTGGAATTTTATAAACTTCGGTCAATAATTCCCAGCTCCAGGCAATTGCATCTTTCTTAAAGTAGTCACCAAAGCTCCAGTTGCCTAACATTTCGAACATGGTGTGGTGATAAGTATCGATACCCACTTCTTCCAAATCATTGTGTTTTCCCGATACACGTAAACAACGTTGCGTATCAACAACACGAGGATATTTTATTGGTGCTTCTCCTAAAAACAAATCTTTAAATTGGTTCATCCCCGCATTGGTAAACATTAAAGTAGGGTCGTTTTTAACCACAATCGGTGCTGATGGAACAATATGATGTTGTTTCTCTTTAAAAAATTCTAAGAATGCCTGTCTAATCTCTTGTGCTGTCATTAGTATATTATTGGAGGAACAAAATTAAAATTTTATTGCGTTAATCAGGAAAAATCGAGCTACATTTGAATACTTTAATTAACCGTTGTAAAACCTTAATAATCAAGCACAAGTTATGCCGTATAAAGAAAGAGACATCAATAAAATGTATTATACTATGGGCGAAGTGACTGAAATGTTTAATGTAAACGCATCGCAAATCCGTTTTTACGAGAAGGAATTCGACATTCTTCAACCTAAAAAAAACAAGAAAGGTAACCGATTATTCACGCCAGAAGATATCGAAAACTTAAAGATAATTTTCAATTTGGTTGATGAGAAAGGCTTCACGTTAAAAGGCGCAAAAGATTATCTTAAAAACAATAAAGGTGATGTTAAAGAAAATCAAAAAATCATCGATTCGTTAGAAAAGTTAAAGGGTTTTTTGGTGAATTTAGCGCAGGAGTTATAAGCTAATTTCTTTTTGTGTACAGATATAATTATCTTATTTTCTTGCAAGCAACAAAATCAATATTCCAGATTGATGTAAAACATAAACCTGTGCTACAAAAAACATATCTATAATGTAATATTTGGCGTACAAGTTTTCAAATGATCTAAAAATTTCCAATTTTAGGAGATTAAATCTCAACCAACAAATTAATTCATTTTAAAAAATGCAAAAAGGACTAACAATTATTCTGTTTTTCATTGTCGGCTTTGTCTATGCACAAAAAAAACCTTTAGATCATAGTGTTTATGATAAATGGGAAGCAATTGGCACAAAGCAATTATCAAATAATGGCACTTGGGCGATGTATAGCGTGCTGCAACAAGAAGGCGATGCTCAGCTTTATATCACCAATCTTAAAACAAATGCTAAACTAAATATTCCTAGGGGAATGAATTCGCAATTTAGTAACGATTCTAAATTTGCGGTTTTCAATATCCGACCATTAAATAAAGATCTTCGCCAGGCAAAAATTAAAAAAAGGAAACCTGATGAAATGCCAAAGGATTCATTGGGTATAGCAAATCTTACCACGAATGCCATTACCAAAGTAGCTCGTGTAAAATCGTTCAAATTTCCTGAGGAAGGTAATGGTTTTATGGCTTATCTAACTGAAAAGCCAGATACTGCGAAAAAAACACCTGCTAAACCTATTGAGAAGAAAGATTCGGAGATCGATTTTGCTGATGACGAACCTGCTGGTAAAGGAAAAACTGATGAAGGAACTGACCTAATTGTTAAAAATTTATTAACGGGAACGGATAAAACATATAAATATGTTACCGATTATTCATTCAGTAAAGATGGAAAACAATTGGTGTTTGCTTGCAGCGGTTCTAAAAAAGACAAAACTGCACCACAAGGTGTCTTCTTATTAAATACAGAAAAAGGAACGCTTAAAACCTTAATTAAAGGCAAAGGCAGTTTCAAAAATTTTGCTTTTGATGATGAAAGTGAGCACCTGGCATTTGTAGGTGAGCAAGATCCAGAGAAACAGGAAATTAAAAATTACAATGTTTATTATAATTCCTTAACACTAGACACCGCACAAACTATAGTGGATTTCGACATGCCTGGTTTACCAGCAAAATGGTCGGTAAATGGTGATGGAAGAGTAACATTTAGTAAAGACGGAAAGAAGTTATTTTTCGGTATCTCTCCTATCAAAAAACCAAAAGACACTACCATCGTTGATTTTGAGGTAGCAAAGGTTGATGTTTGGAATTATAAAGATGATTACTTGCAGCCAATGCAATTGAAAAATGCAGATCGCGACAGCAAAAAAAGCTATTTATCGGTAATTGATGTTTACAGCAGCGATCCAAAAGCAATCCCATTAACTGATTTAAGTTTACCTGATGCCAATATGGTTGCCGAAGGTGATGCAAACTTTGTTTTAGCTTCTACAGATTTTGGTCGCCGAATTGAATCACAATGGAGTGGCGCAACATCAAAAGATTATTACCTAGTTGATACAAAAACCGGCCAACGCAAAAAAATCATCAGCGAATTAAATGGTTATGCAATGGCTTCACCAGGAGGCAATTATATTTTATATTTTAATAGAAAAAATGGCAATTGGTATACTTATGCTACTGCAAGTGGTAAAGTTGTAGCCTTAACTGAAAGCTTAAATGTTAAGTTTGTAGATGAGGATAACGACGTTCCTGATCTTCCTTCAGCTTATGGTGTAGCCACCTGGACTGAAGGCGACAAAGCTGTTTTATTAAATGATAGATATGATATTTGGTCGTTTTCTCCGGATGGAAAATCGCCGGCTAAAAACATCACTTCAGGTTTTGGTAGAGCCAATCAGATTACTTTCCGTTACGAACGTGTAGAACAGGATAATAATCCTTTCAACCGTATGGTAGATAATAAATTTGTGAAAGCAAATGAGTTGGTTTGGTTAGATGGATTTAACAATTTAACCAAAGAGAATGGTTTTTACCGCACAAATGTTAGCTCGGCAAAGGCACCAGAATTGGTGTTAATGGCAAAATATAAGTACTCAAATTTAGTAAAAGCTAAAGATGCAGATGTTTACATTTATGATAAAGCAAGCTACACAGAATCGCCAAATGTGTATGTTACTACCGATTTCAAATCAGAAACTAAATTAAGCAATACCAATCCACAGCAACAAAATTACAACTGGGGTACTGCAGAATTGGTAAAATGGACTACGCCAAAAGGCTACAAAGCTGAAGGCATTTTATACAAACCAGAAAATTTCGATCCAGGTAAAAAATACCCAATGATTGCTTATTTCTACGAAAAGCTTTCTGATGGATTATACACTTACCAAGCGCCAGCGCCTACCCCATCTCGTTTGAACATATCGTTTTTTGTGAGCAATGGCTATTTGGTTTTCGCTCCGGATATCAGTTACGAAACTGGTCATCCTGGTCAATCTGCAGTTGAATTTATAAATTCTGGTGTAGAAAGTTTAAAGAAAAACAGTTGGGTTGATGGAACTAAAATTGGTATTCAGGGACAAAGCTGGGGAGGTTATCAGGTAGCTTATTTAATTACTCAAAACAACATGTATGCTGCTGCATGGGCAGGCGCACCTGTAGTTAACATGACTTCAGCTTACGGTGGGATCCGTTGGGAAAGTGGAATGAACCGCCAGTTTCAGTATGAAAAAACACAAAGTAGAATTGGTGCCACACTTTGGGAAAAACCTGAATTGTATACCGAAAATTCACCTTTATTTATGTTTCCTAAAGTAAATACTCCAGTAGTTGTGATGGCCAATGATGCTGATGGAGCTGTGCCTTGGTATCAGGGAATAGAAATGTTTACCGGACTACGCCGTTTAGGTAAACCCGTTTGGATGTTAAATTACAACGGTGAAGCACACAACCTGGTACAACGCCAAAACCGTAAAGATATCCAAATTCGTGAACAACAGTTTTTTGACTATTATCTAAAAGGTGCAAAAGCTCCTGCCTGGATGACGAGCGGAATTCCTGCTACTGAAAAAGGCAAAACTTGGGGTTTCGAATTAACTGATGATAAACCTTAAAAGTGGCAAGTTATAAGTGGTAAGTTTTATGTTTAAGAATCATTTTAAAAATTGATATAACTTAAAACTTACTACTAAAAACTTATTACATTACATTCTTCAAACTAAAAAACCCTAATGGCATTAAGTAGAATTTGGTCTGGCTTTATCGTAATTGCAATTATTGTTGCAGCCGTTAAATGTTTCTTTTTCGGGCAATCGGAAATTTTTAGCTGGATGGTAATTGGAAAAGCCGATGACCCCACTAATCTAACCAAAGTTAATGGCATTATCGAAACCTGCTGGACATCAGTAGAGTTGTGTTTAAAACTAATCGGAATTCTTGCTTTATTTATGGGTTTTATGAGCATTGCTGAACGTGCTGGTGGAATTCGTTTATTATCAAGAATTGTTGGTCCATTTTTTTCCAAACTTTTTCCCGAGATTCCAAAAGGCCATCCATCAATGGGACACATGATAATGAATTTTTCAGCAAATTTATTGGGTTTGGATAACGCTGCAACACCCTTTGGATTAAAGGCAATGGAAAGTTTACAAGAATTAAATCCAAGCAAAGATACCGCATCTAACGCTCAAATAATGTTTTTGTGCCTGCATGCAGCTGGTTTAAGTTTAATTCCAGTCAGTGTAATCGCCATTCGTGCTTCGCAAAATGCTTCCGATCCTACCGATGTTTTTATTCCTTGCCTCATCGTAACCTTCGTAGGAACAATGGCAGCCATGCTAATTGTCGCGTTTAAGCAAAAAATTAATTTGCTGCAACCGGTTATTATTGGATGGGTGCTGAGTATTTCAGTCGTGATTGCGTTATTGGTTTTGTACGTAACCTCCTTAAATGCTGATGGTATTAAATCATTTTCGGGATTATTGAGTAATGGATTAATTTTATTCGTTTTCCTGGTAATTGTACTGGGCGGTTTATATAAAAAAATTGACGTGTTCGATGCATTTATCGATGGTGCAAAAAATGGTTTTGAAACCGCTGTTAAAATCATTCCATATTTAGTAGGGATGTTGGTTGCCATAAGCATGTTACGCACAAGCGGAACTTTTGATGTGGTGATAATGGGTATAAAAAACCTGTTTGTAATGCTTGGTGCCGATACTCGATTTGTTGAAGCCCTTCCAACCGCATTAATTAGGCCATTGAGTGGTGGTGCAGCAAGAGGAATGATGGTTGATACCATGACGGCATATGGAGCAGATTCCTTCCCAAGTAAATTGTCGGGTATTTTCCAAGGTGCTTCTGATACCACCTTTTATGTTATTGCTGTTTATTTTGGATCAGTAAGCATCAAAAATACACGTTATGCCGTTGGCGCTATGTTGCTGGCAGATTTGGTTGGCGTTTGTACCGCGATAAGTTTAGCTTATTTGTTCTTTGGATAAAAACCAAACATCATAAAAAATCCCTGCTTAGGTAAAATATAGCAGGGATTTTTTTTTGAGCATTATTCTGATGAATTGTTAAGAGACTTGCGGACGAGGTGAAATCCTGTTGATGATCTCATCGATCGCATCTGGATCAATGGCCACGTTTTTAGATGCACACCATTTTTCGTTTTTGTTATCCAGCCAGATACAAAAAGAATGGTAACCATCTAAAACAACGGCATAAGTTTCATGAAAGTCATCTTGAATACGCATGCAAAATCCTTTAAAAATCTTGCCTCTAACAATGAATTGCAGGGTGGAATAATTTTCTAACATGGCTCATTATATTTTTGGTTAAGTTACAACAATGTATAAATGAGAATGTTTCGCTAATTTAAAGGAATTAACAAATTATTTTAAAGCTATTGGGAATGTGTTAACCTATATTTAACATATTCGAATAACCTTTAGCTATTAAACGCTTTTTTGAAGGTAAGTATATCTCACACTGAAGATTTAATATTGTCTTTCCCCGCTTCACAATAGCAGTTTCTGCAACGATCTCATCACCTTCGGCTGCCGGAGCAAAATAATCAATATAATTATTAACCGTTGTATACCGATCGTTTAATCCCATAGTGTAAACAGTTGCACCAATTAAATCATCAATAATGCCTGCTGTAACGCCACCATGTAAAATTTGATAAGGATTAGTCATTTCCTTTCGAATAGTGTATTTACAAACCAGAATCCCGCTTTCAGCTTTAATTAAGACCGGCGCCAGCCAATTCATAAAGTTTGATGGTGATGATGTGATCACCTTTCCGATGGATTGCCTTAAAAAATTAAGTCGTTGTTCGCTAAGTGATTCCTCCATTTGATTTAAATTGTATTGATTAAGATAGATAAAATTAGTAAATTATAAATGTAAGGTGGTATTTTCGTTTCAAAATCACATCTCATCCATCTCACATCATCCATCTCACATCTTCCATCTCACATCATCCATCTTACATCTTACATTTTTAAAACGGTACAACTATCTTAAAACTCATATTTCTTCCCATGTTATAAATTCCAGACCGGCCATTGGTTGATGATTCATAGTATTCAAAATATTTTAAACGATTTAAATGCGATTGATAAGCCACATTAAATATATTATCCACCTGAATAAAAATATCCATTAAATTTTTGCCTGATTTAGATTTTATTGTCGAGCCAATACCCGCATTAAGCAAAGTATATCCCTTTGTAAAAGATTCGGTATCGTCTAGCGCATAAAAATTATTCTGATCAGCAAACATCACAGCATCAAATTTAAAATAGGGTTTATCAAGAAATCCTATGTTTTTTTGTGCAGTTGCTTTTATTTCTGATCTGATTTGCAAAGGAGGAATAAATGGTAAATACTTCGCCGCCTTTCCATGCAAATTTAATAAGGTTTCATTTTTGTTTAATCCAACTACATAAGCTAAACTATTATTAAAAGTAAGCCATTTTAAGTTGGAAGGATGCAAATTAATGGCCAATTCAGCGCCATAAAGTCTAGCTTTGGATTGCTGGTATTGATACGTCAAATTTCCTGGAACAATTACTACTGGATTTCCATTTTCATCTGTTAAACGCGATTGATAGATATAGTTTTGAATATTATTATTGAATATTTCCATGCTGATATCTACATCCTTTAAGTAAGCTATAATGCCAATGTCTTGTTGAAGATTAAATTCTGGTTTAAAACTTCTGTTACCCAAATAAACTATATGAGCGCCTGGATCCAATCCATTTGAACCAATTTCTGTAATATTTGGTGCTCGGTAACCTCTGGCAATATTGGCCTTAATCAATAATTTATCAGAGATATTATAAGTTAAACCTACACTGCCCGAAAATCCATAATAGTTTTTGCTGAAAGATGGAAACTGTAAATCAGCAGCTGGATCATTGCTATTTGACTGGCTACCAAAACCTGTTTGGGCATTAGTTCCTACATAAAAATTATTCCAATTGATGTTTCTTCGATCCATCCTTACACCTCCAGAAATATCAATCTTTCCCAATGTTTTTTTCGCGAAATAAAAAGCACCAACATCAAATAAATTATAATCAGGAATAGGAAAATCAGTGGCATCTTTACTTCTATTGGTTTGATACATCCCATTTACGCCAAAAGTACTTTCAATGCCTGCAAAATCAGGAAGATTGTATTTAATATCATAATTTAAGGTATTTAAAACTACGTAAAGTCCAGCCTGGTTTGGCACAGTGGGGTGATTGTATTCCCTACGAACACTTTGCTGGCCGCCAACTAGAATATTTAAGTCGCTCGATCCAAACTTGAATTGACTGTTATTGTAAAAACGATAGTGTTGAATATGCTGATGCAAAGGATTTATGCTGTAGCTTCTTAAATCATTCGTTGGAACAATCGGCCTGTTTTTGATATCATCGCCATCATCTAAAACCTGCCTCGTAAATCTTCTAGTAATCGAATCTCTGCTCCCATCCGGAATTTCCATTAAGTTATCGTAATAGGTGACAGCAGTTTTCGAATAACCCCAAGCCTTATCTACACGGGCACTAGCCGATAAATTGTATTCTCTAAAAGCGGTTCCAAATACATAACCATCAACTTTGTTGTAATAATTATGGGCTACTTTACCAGTTGCCCTAAGCGTATATTTCCAATCATTTTTTATATAAGCTAAACCTAACGACGAACCTAACATACCATTATTGCTTTGGAAATTTGTGGTAAAATCACCTTTTAATTTATTCTCCTCAAAATTTGGTGTATATGGAATCATATTGATTACACCGGCCAAAGCATCAGATCCATAGGTTAAGCTTGCAGGACCCTTTACTACCTCTGCCCTAACAATTCCATATTCATCCACTTCAATTCCATGCTCATCTCCCCATTGTTGTCCCTCCTGGCGCAATCCATCATACAAAGTCAATACGCGATTATAGCCCAATCCTCGAATAAATGGCTTTGACACATTTGGCCCGGTGGTTACAGCTGTTACACCTGGAACGCCTTTTACAATCGCTTCTATTAGGTTTGTATTTACATTTTGATCCATTGCTTTTTTAGATAAAACTGCAATTGGCACCGGACTTTTCCTTAGTGCAGTAGCTCGGTTAACACCAGTTATCACTACGTCATCCAGATTGGATTCAGATTCAAGCAGTTCGGTATCCAATCGAAGTGTATCGTTTTGCATTGTTACTTTTATCCGCCTAGACTGATAGTTCACACCCGAAAAGTGAACTTCAACTATACCCTTCGAAACTTTATCAATCTGGTAATAACCTGATTTATCTGTTTTAGTGGATCTGCTGAAACCAGTAATTTTCACATTAACATTTTCAATAAAATTTTCCTTTGAGGTTACTTTACCAACTATCACGCTGTTTTGTGAATAGCCATTCGGCCTAAAGAAGAAAAATAAGATTATTAAGGGTACGATTATTTTCATAGGAAATGATATTTATCTAAATATATTTTTAGACAAATCTAAATCTATTTTTAAATATATCAAATAATATTTTTGAAGCATGAGACTGATATGCGTTTATCACGCTAATGCAATATAGTTGCAAATAAATTTAAATGCAACATAATTGCTTTTATATTTGAAAATATATAATCACCATTATGAAGAATTTTAAAACAGTAAATCTTGATAAGCTTGGTATAACGGCATCAACAGCATGTGCAATTCACTGTGCACTACTCCCATTTGTTTTTACCTTACTGCCTTTGTGGGGTTTAGAATTTTTAGCTACTCCTGCATTGGAAATTTCAATGATTGTTTTATCATTATTTATTGGCATCTGGTCGCTGAGTAAATCGTACCGAAAAATCCATCACAACCAATATCCTATCATTATGTTGGCGCTTGGTTTTGCAGCTATAATTTTCGGGCATTTTTCAGGTATCGAAATTTTAGAACCAATTATGATTCCCCTTGGAGGATTTACTATCGCAGGGGCACATTTTTTTAATCTCAAATTGGTAAAAACCTGTAAACATTCACATTAACAAATTTGAAATATTTATTGTATTAATACCATTGAAACAATTTTTCAACTAGAAAAGGATTATATATTTGTACCATGCAAAGAAAAATAAAACTACTTTTTATTGCTACACTCTCTTTTATTTGCACATTAAATCCTGCATGCAGGCACAGCACTAATAATGCGCAAGAACTTTATCGTCGCTATGCCATTAAAAATATTCAGGTAATAAAAGCTTTAAAAAAGTTATGATCAGTATTCAATCATTATCCCATCATTATAACAATGGACCGATTTTAAAATTTCCAGATTGGGAGATATTAGATGAGGAACAGTGGCTTTTGCTAGGTGCTTCCGGAAGTGGAAAAAGCACTTTGCTGAATATCATTTCTGGATTACTTAAACCGGAAAATGGTCAGGTTAAATTAAATGAAACTGATGTTTACAGCTTATCGTTTAAAGAAATGGATCGTTTTAGAGGACAGAACATTGGTATTATATTTCAAAAACCGCACCTCATAAAAAGTCTTAACGTATTCGATAATGTGGCCTTGGCGTCATCAATGGCAGACCTTAAAATTAATAAATCGAGAGTAATGGATTTGCTATCTTCTTTGGGTTTAGCTGATAAAACAAAAAATTATCCTGAAGAATTAAGTCAAGGGCAATTGCAGAGGGTTTCTATCGCAAGAGCATTGGTAAATAATCCGGCATTACTTATTGCAGATGAACCAACCTCGAGTCTTGATGATGAAAATGCAGAAAAAGTAATCAAAATTCTTACACAACAGGCTTCAGATAACCATGCTTCGTTGATTATTGCCACACATGATAAAAGAGTAAAAGATAAACTTAATAAGGAATATTTACTGTAATGAACATACTAAGACTAAGTACAAAAAACCTATTAAGGAACAAGCTCACTACTTTTCTCAATATCATATTGGTTGCATTTGGTGTAGCCATTTTATCGATACTCTTTTTAGCATCTACACAAATTGGAAATAAACTGGAGCAAAATGCTAAAGACATTGATTTAGTTGTTGGTGCCAAAGGAAGTCCGTTACAATTAATTCTAAGCAGTATTTACCATATCGATTTCCCTACTGGAAATATACCCTTAAAAGATGCCACTGAATTGATGCAGAATCCCATGGTTAAAAAAGCGGTTCCTCTAGCTTTGGGAGATAACTTTCAAGGGCATAGAATTGTGGGTACGGATTCGGGTTTTGTAGGTTTATATGGTTTAAAACTAGCAAAGGGAAAGTTTTGGACAAAAGATTTAGAAGCTACAATTGGCAGTAGCGTTGCAGCCGAAGCACATTTAAAAGTAGGCGATAAATTCTTCGGTGCACATGGTTTAAGTGATGCCAGCGATGAGCACAAGCATCATGCCTATACCGTTACAGGTATTTTGCAAGCGCAAGGAAACGTTACGGATAATTTAATTTTAACCAATATTGGAAGTGTTTATAAAATGCATGAGCCTGAACATGATGAAGGTGAAACGCATACAGAGGATGCTGAAATTAACAATAAGGAAATTACTGCTATTCTTATTCAATATCGTTCGCCAATGTCGGTTGTAATTTTCCCCAGGATGGTAAATCAGAGTACCAACATGCAGGCGGCCTCACCGGCAATGGAAAGCGCAAGGTTGTTTTCTTTAATTGGAGTTGGAATTGAAACGCTAAAATGGTTTGCAGTATTGATTATGGCGATATCAGCATTGAGTGTTTTTATCAGTCTATACAATGCCATGAAGGAGAAAAAGTATGATTTAGCTGTAATGCGTTCGCTGGGAGCATCCCAATTTAAATTATTTTCTCTAGTGATGCTTGAAGGATTACTAATCACGGTGAGCGGAGCCATTTTGGGTTTATTTATCGGGCACTTCGCTCTACAAGTTATTGGGGATTATCAAGAATCATCACAAGCCAGATTAACAGGTTTTTATTTTGTAAACGAAGAATTTTACCTCATTGTAGCTGGCTTAATTATTGGCGTAGTGGCATCTATAATACCCGCTCTACAAACTTATCGCGTTGATATTGCGAGCACACTTTCAAAAGAGAAATAATGAAAAGAATACTGATTTTCATCTTTATAACGATAGCATCACAGCATTTAAAAGCTCAGGTTAAAGTGCATAAAGATATGCGTACAAAAAATTGGAACTTAATTGGGCTAAGATATGAAAAGCAGGTTGAGCCATTGAAATGGGCCAGTATTTTCCCTCCAGAACTGATGGCTCTCAATAACAAAATCATAGAATTGCCTGGTTACATATATCCAACTAAGGTGGGTTCAAAGTTCTCCGAATTTCTTTTATCAATTGTTCCTATAGAATCTTGTCCATTTTGCGGAACTGGTGATATTCCATCCATGGTAGAAGTTAAAATGGCTTCACCGCTCCCGTTTACTGAGAAACCGATTAAAATTCAGGGTAAATTTATAATTAATAATTCTGGAGATAATCGATCGGAATTTTTTCTGTTGGCCGCCAAAATCGTAAAATGAAAAGTGTATTAAGTATTCTGATGCTTTTGATTTTTAATCTGGCATCTGCTCAAAACAAAAAACACACCAATAATGATCAGCTAAAATCATTAAATTGGGATGTAATTGGAACCGTGAAATTCGAATTAACCGATAAAAATGAATTATTGCCAATTTATGGAGAAAGTATTACCAGGTTTAATAATAAGATGTTTGATTTGCAAGGATATTTGATACCGATAAAAAACAGCCCAAAGCAACGAAAATTTTTATTGGCTACTTTACCAATCAACCAATGTTATTTTTGCGGACAAAATGGTGTGCCTATTATGATTATGATAGAAATGGAAAGTGCCATTACATTTACCGAAAAGCCAATTCGGGTTAAAGGAATTTTAAAATTAACAAATGACAATGCCACTTACCAACCACCTGTTTCCATTATTAATGCTAAATTGATTATTTAAATATCTAAGTTATGAACACGATTGAAACACAAGCATATGAAGATTTATTGGTTAAAAATGGCTTAAAAAAAACTGGCGCCCGTTTACAGGTTTTGGATGTTTTATCTCATCGCAATTCTGCAACTTCACAGCCCTATTTGGAAAATGTAATTGGAAAAGATATCGATCGTGTTACGCTTTATAGAATTTTGAAAACTTTTGAAGAAAAAGGAATTATTCATCGTGTATTGGATAAACAAGGAACTGCAAATTATGCCATCTGCACTAATTCATGCAGCGAAAATCATCATCATGATGAGCACGTTCACTTTAATTGCAACAACTGTTTAAGAGTTTATTGCCTTGATGAGATTAAAATTCCTGCATTAAAAATCGAAAAAGGTTTCAAAATTGAAGACATGAACCTAATTGTTTCTGGTATTTGTAAAGACTGTAATCAAGCTAATTAATTAATGCTGAAAGCTTTAAAAGCGAGGTAAAAAAATCATTAGAAATAATTAAAATATATTTTTGCTTATTAGATAGAACTTCTATATTTGCAACTCGTTACAAAACGGGCCTCGGTAGCTCAGTTGGATAGAGCAACGGTTTTCTAAACCGTGGGTCAGGGGTTCGAATCCCTTCCGGGGTACAATTAAGCCTTCAACTTTAAAAAGTTGGAGGCTTTTTTTATTCATACCATTCAATTTATTTTACTGTATAATCTATTTGATAGTTACTGAATCAAGTTCATTAAAATAAACTTTTATAGTAGATTCTAAGATCTATCTTTTTACTACCTTAAATCATCTGAGAGCTGCAGCGATCGAATTTTCAACCCACAAAAAAGGTCGTGGTTTGCACCACGACCCTAAAAATATAAAAATTAAAAACCTGTTCATTAAGCATAAGCAACTGCATCTCTCGATGCCAGTTTGGTAACACCCATTAAGTATTCATCTACTTTACGAGCGGCTTCTCTTCCTTCGGAAATTGCCCAAACTACTAACGATTGTCCGCGACGAACATCACCAGCTGCAAAAATTTTCGCAATATTGGTTTGATAAGTATGCTCTGAGGCTTTCACATTACCACGATTATCCAATTCAACGCCTAACTTTTCTAGCAATCCTTCTTTTTGAGGATGTAAGAAACCCATGGCTAAGAAAACCAATTCACAAGGTAAATCTCTTTCCGTTCCAGCAACTTCTTTAAAAGAAACCGGACGTCCAACAGCATCAATTTCCCATTCCACATCTACTACTTTTAGCGCTTTTAAATTTCCATTTTCATCAGCAATAAAGTTTTTTGTGTTTACCGACCAAGCCCTTTGTGCACCTTCTTCGTGTGAGGAAGTATTTTTCAATAGCATTGGATAATTTGGCCAAGGCATATTATCAGTTCGTGTTTGTGGAGGCATTGGCATAATTTCAAATTGAGTTACCGATTTAGCTCCATGACGATTGGAAGTTCCAATACAATCTGAACCTGTATCACCACCACCAATTACAATCACATCTTTACCGTTCGCTAAAATATCCTCAACGATAATTTCTCTGTTTGCAACACGTTTATTTTGTTGCTTTAAAAAATCCATGGCAAAATGCACACCTTTAGCTTCTCTACCAGGAATAGATAAATCTCGGGGAATGGTAGAACCTCCAGCCAAAACTACAGCATTATAGTCTCTTAAAATCGTACTAATTTCAATATTTACACCAACATTTGCATTTGTTCTAAAGATGATACCTTCTTCTTTCATCAAATCAATACGACGATCTACCACATTTTTCTGCAGTTTGAAATCTGGAATACCGTATCTTAATAAACCACCTGGGGCATCATCACGTTCGAAAACGGTAACTTCGTGACCAACCTTATTTAACTGAGCAGCAGCCGCTAAACCCGCCGGACCTGAACCAATTACTGCAACTTTTTTACCAGTTCTGATTAATGGTTTTTTTGCCTTTATGAAACCCTTTTCAAAGGCAATTTCGATAATATGCTTTTCAATCTCTTCAATAGAAACTGGAGGACGATTGATTCCCAGTACACATGCGGATTCGCAAGGTGCCGGGCAAATTCTACCCGTAAATTCTGGAAAATTATTGGTACTTAATAAAATATTTGCAGCTTGCTCCCACTTACCTTGATATACGGCATCGTTGAATTCTGGAATAACATTACCCAAAGGGCAACCCGATTGACAGAAAGGAACGCCACAATCCATACAGCGGGCAGCTTGATTATTTAATTCTTGATCGGGTAATTCGTTTAAAAATTCCCCATAATGTTTTATACGAGTTTTAGCCTCTTCTCTTGTGGGCGCAACTCTATCGTATTCTTGAAATCCTGTTACTTTTCCCATGGCTTAGTGTGTTTTTACTTGTTGATTACGTTTTGCTAAAACTGCTTTGTATTCTTTAGGGAATACTTTTACAAAATGATTTGATTGTGTTTTCCAATCACTTAAGATAAACTCCGCCACTTTACTATCCGTCAAGCGTATATGTGTTTTAAGCAAAGCTAATATCCTTTGTTCATCTTCGGTTTGTAATGGATCAAGATCAACCATTTCCTTGTTGCACTTACGGGCAAAAGTTCCTTTAGCATCATAAATCCAAGCTACACCGCCACTCATTCCAGCCGCGAAATTGCTACCTGTATCTCCCAAGATCAGTACTTCACCACCAGTCATATATTCACAACCATGGTCGCCAACACCTTCAACAACAGCTGTAGCACCAGAATTACGAACAGCGAAACGCTCACCTGCTTTACCTCGAGCGAATAATTCGCCAGAAGTTGCGCCATATAGTGCTACGTTACCTATGATAATATTTTGTTCCGGAACAAATGTTGAATTTGAGAAGGGATAAATCGCTAAACGAGCGCCGGATAAACCTTTACCAACGTAATCATTTGCTTCACCTTCTAAAGATAATGTTACGCCACGGGTATTAAATGCGCCAAAACTTTGTCCTGCCGAACCCACAAACTTAAAGTTAATGGTATCTGGTGGTAAGCCCGCACCTAAATGAACTTTAGAAATTTCATTAGATAACATTGTACCCAAAGAGCGATCTGTGTTTTTTACATTAAAACTTGCAAAAACAGGTTCATTGTTATTTATTGCCGGTTGAGCAGCAGCAATCAATTGATGATCTAAAACATGCTCTAAACCATGATCCTGTTGTTCAGTATTAAATAAAGGCAAACCATTATCTTCAGCTTTGAAAAGAATAGCAGAAAGATCAAGGTATTTCAATTTCCAGTCTTCCTCTGGTAATTCGCGAACTTTTAAAATATCGGCCTGACCAATCATTTCATGGATAGTTCTAAAACCCAGTTCAGCCATAATCTCACGCAACTCTTCTGCCAAGAAATGGAAAAGATTAACTACGTGATCTGCATCTCCACTAAACAACTTTCTTAATTCAGGATCTTGTGTTGCCACGCCAACCGGACAGGTATTTAAATGGCATTTACGCATCATTATACAGCCCGCTGTTACTAAAGCTGCCGTAGCTACACCCCATTCTTCAGCACCCAGTAAAGCAGCAATTGCAATATCTCTACCTGTTTTTAACTGACCATCAGTTTGTAAAACGATGCGGTTACGTAACTTATTTTTAACTAAAGTTTGATGCGCTTCGGCTAATCCAAGCTCCCAAGGTAAACCAGCATGTTGAATAGAAGTTAGAGGCGATGCACCAGTTCCTCCATCAAAACCTGAAACCAAAATTACATCAGCATGTGCTTTTGCAACACCGGCTGCAATGGTTCCTACACCAGCTTTAGAAACCAATTTCACATTGATCCTAGCCGCTCGGTTGGCATTTTTCAAATCGTAAATCAGCTGTGCTAAATCTTCGATGGAATAAATATCATGATGTGGAGGCGGAGAAATTAAACCCACACCCGGCGTAGAGTGACGAACTTTTGCAATCCAATCATCTACCTTGTGGCCAGGTAACTGTCCGCCCTCTCCTGGTTTTGCACCTTGAGCCATTTTAATTTGCAGCTCATCAGCATTGGTTAAATAGTAACTGGTTACACCAAAACGAGCAGATGCAACTTGCTTAATTGCTGAACGCATACTGTCGCCATTTTCCATTTTGGTGTAGCGCATCTCGTCTTCACCACCCTCACCGGTATTGCTTTTTCCTCCAATACGGTTCATCGCAATAGCCAGGGTTGAGTGTGCCTCGTGAGAAATGGATCCAAACGACATTGCTCCAGTTGCAAATCTTTTTAAAATTGCTTCGGTGGATTCAACTTCGTTCAATGGAACTGATGGACGAGTATAATTGAAATCAAACAATCCACGAATGGTATAAGCTTGTTGGGTTTGCTCATTTACCAATTTCGAATATTGTTTGAAAATATTGTAATCGTTTTTACGTGTTGCATTTTGCAACAAATGAATGGTTTGTGGATTAAATAAATGCGCTTCTCCCCTGCGACGGAATTTATAAGTACCGCCAGCTGGCAACAAGTTTTCTGTTTGTGTTGCTGGCCCGAAACTACGATGATGTTTAATTAATGTTTCCTTAGCAATTTCATCTAAACCTAAACCACCAATGCGGGAAACTGCCCCAGTAAAATAAGTATTTACAACTTGCTTGTTCAAGCCTAAAATTTCGAAAATCTGAGCGCCCTGGTAAGATTGCAAGGTTGAGATTCCCATTTTAGAGAATATTTTGAGCAAGCCGCTATTTACAGCGTAGATATAATTCTTGGTTAATTCCTCTGCTGATAATCCTGATTCTTCCTGAAAACCATTAATCGTTTCAAGCGCTAAATATGGATTAATTGCAGTCACACCAAAACCTAATAAGGTTGCAAAATGATGTACTTCCCAAATATCACCACCTTCAATTACGATACCAACAGCGCCACGATATCCTTTACGAATTAAATGGTGATGTACTGCTGATACTGCCAATAATGATGGCATTGCAGCATGTTCAGAATCAATTGCCCTATCAGTTAAAACGATAACCTGGAAACCATCCTCCACAGCATCAACAGCATAACGGCATAAGCGATCCAAAGCTTTTGCCATGGCGCCAGGTTTTCCATCAGCCCTAAAATAGGTTTGTAAGGTCTTAGCCTGAAAAACACCGGTATCAATACTTCTAAGCTTTTCTAGTTCCTGATTTGTTAATATTGGATGTTTGATAGCTACACAGTGTGATTGCAATGGATTTTCCTCTAACAAATTACCATTGCTTCCCATAAAACTTGCCAAACTCATTACCACTTTCTCACGAATCGGATCAATTGGCGGGTTGGTTACCTGTGCAAATAATTGTTTAAAGTAGTTTGATAAATGTTGAGGACGCTTAGATAAAATAGCCAAAGGAGTATCAGTACCCATCGAGCCAATTGGTTCCTTAGCTTCAACAGCCATTGGTTTTAGCAAAAGATCAATATCTTCTCTACTGTAACCAAAAACCTGCTGATATTTAAAAATAGATTCCTTTGAAAGACCAGTAAACATTACGCGTGGCTCTGGCAACTCTTCTAAACGGATTTGATATTGATTAATCCAATCAGCATAAGGACTTTTACTACACACTTGTGTTTTAATTTCCTCATCGCTGATAATTCTGCCCTGCTCCATATCCACAACGAACATTTTGCCAGGCGTTAAGCGGCCTTTTTCGATTATGGTACTTTGATCGATAGCCAACGCCCCTGCTTCTGACGCCATGATCACACGATCATCAGAAGTAATCGCGTAACGAGAAGGACGTAAACCATTTCTATCTAAGGTAGCTCCAATAAGCTTACCATCAGTAAAAGCGATGGCTGCCGGTCCATCCCAAGGTTCCATTAAAGTAGCATGAAATTCGTAAAATGCTTTCTTAATCGGATCCATATCCTCATTACCATCCCATGCTTCTGGAACCAGCATCATTAAAACATGAGGCAACGTTCTGCCCGCATGAAGCAGTAACTCAATAACATTATCCAAGCAACCGGAATCCGAATTGGTTTCGTCGATTACCGGCAATAACATATCCAGTTCTTCAGGCGTAAAATAAGCGGATGCAAATGATTTAACACCTGCTCTAAACCAGTTTAAATTTCCTTGTAAAGTATTAATTTCACCATTGTGTGCGATAAAACGGAATGGTTGAGCCAACCTCCACGATGGGAATGTGTTGGTTGCAAAACGTGAGTGCACCAAACCCAAAGCCGAAACCACACGTTTATCACTTAAATCATTAAAATAAGTACGAACCTGCAACGAGGTTAACTGACCTTTATATATAATCGTTTGCGCAGAAAGCGAAACAATGTAAAAATCTTTACCACCATGTACGGTATTAACGATTAGTTTAATCAGATAATTTTTGAAAATATAAAGTTTTCGTTCGAAATCAGCCCCAGGATTTACAGCGTAAGGACGAGCGATAAAAACCTGCTCAATTTCAGGTTCAACAGAAAGTGCCATGCTTCCGATATCTGTGGTATCAACGTCAACTTTTCTAAAACCTAATATTTCCAGCCCCAACTTTTCAGCAGCACGGTAAATCAGTTCTCTACATTCCTCTCTTGAACGGATATCTTTTGGCATAAATAACTGACCGACACCGTAATTATTGGTTTCAGGCAGGCTAAAGCCAGCTTTTAAACATTCATCGTATAAAAATTCATGGGGAATCTGAATCATGATACCAGCACCATCGCCGGTATTTGGTTCTGCTCCACTTGCCCCTCTATGATCTAGATTTTCTAAAATAGTAAGTGCATCGGAGATGATTTGATGCGATTTTCGCCCTTTCACATGTGCAACGAACCCAATACCGCAGGCATCGTGTTCAAATTGCGCATCGTACAATCCACTGTTTGGTTCCATTCTTTGCTCGTTAGTTGTTAGTGTATAGGAAACACTAAGATACAAAAAACGATTCTTAAATTACAGAGTTGATATACTTTTTAGGATTATTTTAGTTTAAAAGCAAAAAATGAAACCCAATTTAAATAATCATTAAATATTATCTAAAAAATTTACAAATTTCGTAATACATAAAAAGCATTAAAAATGTGTCTTTTTATCAAGATTAGATAATAAATCGATTTATTAAAATTTTCATATACAAATTGATCATTTATAAATAAATAATATTATATCAATTTATATGATGATTTATTTTAGTGAAAATATTTTAATATCATTTTATTAAATTACTAATCAACAACATAGCCTAAATGATTAAAAAATTAGAAAAATGCATTTTGCAAAACAACATCTTTTTCTACCTTTGTGGCGGGCAAGTCTTTTACGACCAGCTCCCTTTGAACTCCCCCAGGATGGGAACATAGCAAGGGTAGAAGGTTGTAGCGGTGCGATAGAAGGTGCTTGCCCTTTTTTTTCTTTTCCCTTAATCCCCTGAAGGGGGAATTAAATTCTTCAGGGTTCAACATGAAACTCAAATACTTAAGAATTTATAAACCATGAAATTTTTTATCGACACAGCAAATCTTGATCAAATCAAAGAAGCGCATGATCTTGGCATTTTAGATGGTGTAACTACTAATCCTAGCTTAATGGCTAAGGAAGGTATTACAGGCGACGAAAATGTAATCAACCACTATAAAGCAATTTGCGATATTGTTGAAGACAACGTAAGTGCTGAAGTTATTTCTACAACTTTTGATGAAATAATTAAAGAAGGTGAAGCACTTGCTGCTTTAAATCCTAAAATTGTTGTTAAAGTTCCAATGATTAAAGATGGCGTTAAAGCAATCAAATATTTTTCATCAAAAGGAATTAAAACTAATTGTACATTAATTTTCTCTGCTGGTCAGGCTTTATTGGCTGCGAAAGCTGGAGCAACTTATGTATCTCCATTTTTAGGCCGTTTAGATGATATTTCTAGCGATGGCTTAATGTTGATCGAAGATATCAGAACAATTTTTGATAATTATGGTTACGAGACGCAAATTTTAGCTGCATCTATCCGCGGACCATTACACATCGTAAACTGCGCTAAATTAGGTGCAGATGTAATTACAGCGCCATTGGCGGCAATTGTTGGATTGTTAAAACATCCATTAACAGATAGCGGTTTAGCCACTTTCTTAGCAGACCACGCTAAGGCAGCAGGTAAATAGACTTTGAATTAATAATCTAAAATGAAAAGCCCTGGGTTTTGATTAGTCAAAACCCAGGGTTTTATTGTTATATCCAAAACTAAGATGAATAATTTAAAGGAAAATATCTACCATCATATTTAGCATTATTGCAATGGGCAATTCATAAACTAAATATCGGAATGGAAGTCCATTTTACATCTCTGCCAAAACTTCTTTCACCTTCTCGTAACTTATCTGTTCATCGGGTTCAATTAAAATTCCTTTCACCCCTGCCCCATTTGCAGCTTCAACATCACGTGGTTTATCGCCAATCATTACAGAAAGTGCTGGATCAATGTCATACATGTCAATGGCATCTAAAATCATTCCTGATGCAGGTTTTCTGCATTTACATTCGCCGCCAACAGTTGGGTGATGAGGACAATAATAAAAGCCAGCAATATCAGCACCTTTTGCAACGAAAGCATTTCTTAACATCTGGTGCATAATGGCCAATTCTTGCTCACTATATCTTTTCAAAGCTATACCGCCTTGGTTGGTGATCACAATTAGCAAATAACCTTCATCATATAATTTCTTTAAAACCGGAATTTGATAATCCAAAATTTTAAAATCTTCAACACGACAAATATAGTCGTAGATTTCGTGGTTAAGTACACCATCACGATCGAGAAAAATAGCTTTATTCATTTAAATTACAGATTGGAAATGTTCAGCCATAAACTAAGCCATCTCTATTAAAATTTATTCGCGAAAATAGTTAAAATAAAAGCATCAATCGAAATCCTATTTTACCTTCCTTTAACTCATTTAAATCAAAAATCACTATTTCGAATAGCAGTTTCCGATCCTAAAATATCCCAAAAAAATAATTATCAGTAAATCTTCAAACATTTTATTTTATTGTTGGTTATGTATATAATTCACATTATACTAATCTTTTACAGATTAATTTGTTTGGTTTAAAAAAGGGATTTATGGATATAAATCCCTTTTCTTTTATGCAAAAATTTTAAATCATATATTAGCCTAACGAAAAATTATTTCCTATTTTAATGAACAGAAAACACTTCCTTTCATCATTTATTGCCGCCGCAAGTATACTCCCTGCCTTTAAAACCTTTGCGAATATTACGGAAAGTGAGCGTTCATCTTTTGAAATTCCTCCATATTTAAAGCAAGGCGATGTAATTGGAATAACAAGCCCGGCAGGATTTATCACTGTGGAGCAAGTTCAACCATCGATTTTGCAAATGGAGAATTGGGGTTTTAAAATAAAAATCGGAAGTACTATCGGGAAAAGGGATTTTACTTATGGTGGCACAGATGAGGAAAGATTATCCGATTTTCAAAATATGTTGGATGATCCTAACATCAAAGCAATTATGTGCGCCCGTGGCGGTTATGGTTTCGTAAGGATTATTGATCGACTGGATTTTTCTGCATTTAAGAAAAATCCAAAATGGATTATTGGCTTTAGTGATATTACGGTTTTACATTGTCATTTAGCGAAAAATTATGGCATAGCCTCCATTCATTCTAAAATGTGCAATAGTTTTCCTAATGATTGGACCAAAGCTGAACCCATTCAAATCGAAACAATTTTATCAATAAAAAATGCATTGCTTGGCGAGCAAATGGGATACATTGCGCCTGTAAATCCAAATAATCGAATAGGAAAAGTTGAAGAAATTTTAACAGGCGGTAATTTAAGCATCATAGAAACTTTAGCAGGAAGTGATTCAGATTTAGATACAAAAAACAAGATTCTTTTTATAGAAGATACTGGAGAATACCTTTACAGTATTGATAGAATGCTCTGGAATTTAAAACGCAATGGAAAACTAAAAAACCTGAAAGGTTTGTTAATTGGCGGTTTTAAGATAAAACCTGATGACGCAGGCGAAGAATTTGGCAAAAATATTTATGAAATTGTAATGGAGAAAATTGCGGAATATAAATACCCCGTTGCTTTCGATTTTCCTGTTGGCCATCAGCGGAATAATTTTGCATTAAAATGTGGAGTAAAACATGTTTTAAATGTAAGTGAAAGTGGCACAACACTTCATAGTATATAGCTGATTTGATTCTATTAATTCAAAAGATGTTGAAGTAGTTTATCACCATATACATTAAACCGTCTTCACCTCATCCTCGCTATAATCTTCAATATCAGTAATATATCCATTTACCAAAAGGAAATCGAAAAGTGGTTTAGCCTCTGGTGTAACAGGCATATTTGAAGTTGTAATCACCTCATTAGTCTTTTTATCCAAAAATGGATAGGCAAACAACCGCACGTTAGTATTAAACATGTCGTTTACATAGCTTAATAGCTGTCCAGAATAATTTTCGCCTTTAAAGTTTGTAGAATTAAATACAAATTTCAAGTTATTAATGTTAGTTGCTAAACCCACACTTTTTGGCTTGCAACGGGCCAGGTATTTCGCAAGGCGATTATGACGAGTAAAATTCGACACGATTACAATATTTCCCGTATCGCACATTTCCTGCGTACGCTTTGCAACTGCTTCCAAATCGATATCATCTGGAGTTTCCTGATCATCTGTTAATACATTAGTTAATAAAACCTCGATCATAACGGCAAGATTTCCCTCTTCAACTTTATTAGTTCTTCTAAACTGCTCGGTAGCTTTATTAAACAGATTAAAGTTGGGTAATGATTTCTGACCATATTTAGTCCTCAAAATCATGATATCCTTTTTATACAATAAATCTTTAGCTTGGCGAGGATGGGTATCTGCATCAAAAATAGCTGCTGCAGAAAAATCTTTCATAATCATATACAGATTAAGCAAGATATTATCAACATCGGGGAAGGCTGGGCCTTTAACGGATATTAAATCGATCTCCACTGAGCCAATAGTCAAATTATCGGCTAAAGATTCGACCATTAATTTTGGATCTCCATATAGATAAAAAGCAGCGTAAACCAGATTTACACCGATAATCCCCAATACCCGTTGTTGCATGTTCACATCCGTATCCAGCAAGCGAACATGGAAAAATATTTCATTTGGAGCACTTCCTGGTTCATTTTGAAAACGAAGTCCAACCCAACCATGGGGTTCGTTAGTGCGTTTGTAGTTTAGGGTAGTAACGGTATCAGCGAATGCAAAAAAAGTTCTGCTTTCATACTTTTCTCCTGATAATCGCTCATTCAGTAATCCAAATTCATGATCAAGCATTTGCAAAAGCCGATTCTGACTTACATAACGACCATTTGCTTCAGCACCATAAATAGCATCGCTAAATGTCATATCGTAAGCCGACATGGTTTTTGCTACTGTTCCAGATGCTGCGCCAGCATTAAAAAAGTTTCTTGAAACTTCTTGACCAGCTCCAATCTCGGCAAAAGTGCCATAGATTCTTGGGTCAAGATTTATTTTAAGTGCTTTACGTTTAGTATCCAGAATTTCTCTTTCCATGGCGCAAAAGTACGAAAATCGTTCATTAGTCCAATCGTAATTTGGCTCATTGTTTAAAGCATAGAAGCTTGACCAATTAACATCCGGAAAAAAAATAAGGTTAGCATTATCCAATGCTAACCTTATAAAACCTAAACTATTATGAAACCTGCAACAGCTACCAACATTTCGCTCACACAATCCCTGCTGATGCAAGATTCATAACCTAAACTAAACTATTATGAAAAACCCTCTTTCGAGAATATTTTTAATTACGATACTACAATTTCTTTGTGTTGTAATTTAGCATCTTCTTTTTTGCTAATCTTGATATTCAAAATACCATCTTTATATTCTGCAGTGATTTGATCGCCATCAGCTGAATCAGGTAAATTAAATGATCTTGCAAATGAGCTGTAATCAAATTCTTTACGGGTAAAATCTTTAGCAACCTGCGTTTCATCATTTTTAACCTCTGCCCAAACAGAAAGTGTATCTTTTTTTAAGTTGATTTGAAAATCTTCTTTCTTTAAACCAGGCGCAGCCAATTCAATAATATATGAAGTTTCATTTTCATAAATATTTACGTTGGGTGATTTATCAACCATTTTGTTTTTAGTTACTGCATCACTAAACAATGAATCAAAAACATTGTTGAAGTATGGAGCTGTGTTACGTGTTCTGTTGTTAAAATTTACAAGTGTCATATCTCTAATTTTTATTTTTTAAATTGATATTAACCGTTATTCAACTTATATACCAAACCAAAAATTTATGACTTTTAAGACATTTTGGCAAAATTTATCAAAACCAAAAGACAAATTGACAGATTTTCGAGATTTTTCAGACAAATTCAACTATAAAACGAATATTCATTTAAGGTTTGTAGATTTTGATATGATGGGTCATGTAAATAATTCTGTTTATTTTACCTATTTAGAAATTGCCAGAACAAAATATTGGGAAGAAATTGTAAAATGGGATTGGAAAAAAACCGGAATTGTTATCGCTCATGCTGAGATAGATTACATATTGCCAATTGTAATGAATGATAAAATAGCGATCCATGTTAAAACTTCCAGAATTGGAAACACAAGTTTTGATCTGGAATATCAAATTGTAAAAATTAAAGGGGCTGAGGAAGTAATTTGCAGCAAAGGGAAAACAGTTTGTATAGCAGTTGACTATACTACTAAAAGGCCAACCAATATTCCAGAGGCTGAAAAGCAAAAGATGTTAGGTTTTGAACAGTTGTAATAAGTTTATGCTAAAACTGTTTTTGCTAAACACTAGCCTAATTATTGGAAGAAGATTATTCACTGAAATTCACAGATAATATTCATAAAATATCAGAATACGAACGAGTCTACTCTCCGTGGTGACCGCTTAATTTGTTTTCTCAAATCTGGGAAAATTACTACAGTTTGGCACCCTATTTTCCACATCAAAATTTCCATTAAAAACTATATCTTTGCGCAAAGATGAAGCATATACGTAATTTTTGCATTATTGCACATATCGACCATGGTAAGAGTACTTTGGCAGATAGGTTATTAGAATATACAGCGACGATTTCGCAGCGTGAAGCGCAGGCGCAATTGCTTGACAACATGGATTTGGAGCGTGAGAGAGGCATAACGATTAAAAGTCATGCTATACAAATGAACTACAAAGTTGGAGATATTGAGTACAATTTTAACTTAATTGATACACCAGGACACGTAGATTTTTCTTATGAAGTTTCCCGTTCGATTGCAGCCTGTGAAGGTGCATTACTGATTGTGGATGCTTCGCAGGGCATTCAGGCACAAACCATTTCGAACTTATATTTAGCCCTTGAACACGACCTTGAAATTATCCCGATTTTAAATAAAATGGATTTGCCTGGGGCAATGCCTGAGGAAGTGAAAGACCAGATTATTGATTTAATTGGCTGTAAACGTGAGGATATTATTCCGGCATCAGGTAAAACCGGAATGGGAATTCCTGATATTATTCAGGCGATAGTAGACCGCGTTCCCGCTCCGGTCGGTGATCCTGAAGCACCTTTACAAGCCTTAATTTTCGACTCAGTTTTTAATTCATTTAGAGGGATTATAGCTTATTACAAGGTAGTTAACGGCGAAATTAAAAAAGGTGATAAAGTAAAATTTATCAATACTGGCAAAGAATACTTGGCTGATGAAGTGGGTATTTTGAAGCTTGATATGGCTCCACGTAATGTGGTAAAAACTGGAGATGTAGGTTACATTATCTCTGGTATTAAGGAAGCTAGAGAAGTAAAAGTTGGTGATACGATAACAACTACTGCAAGGCCATCACTGGATTCTATTCAAGGTTTTGAAGAGGTAAAACCAATGGTTTTCGCTGGTATTTATCCTGTTGATACCGATGAGTTTGAAGAACTTCGCGAAGCGATGCACAAATTACAGCTGAATGATGCATCTATCGTTTTCGAGCCAGAAAGTTCTGCAGCGTTAGGTTTTGGTTTCCGTTGCGGATTTTTAGGAATGTTGCACATGGAGATTATCCAGGAGCGTTTAGAGCGTGAATTCGATATGACGGTAATTACTACTGTTCCAAACGTATCATACATTGCGCACACTACTAGAGGCGATGAAATTTTCGTAAATAATCCATCTGATTTACCTGATCCAAGCAAACTAGATTCAGTAGAAGAGCCATTTATAAAAGCTAATATTATTACTAAGGCCGATTTTGTTGGTCCGGTAATGTCACTTTGTATTCAGAAGAGAGGAACAATTGTAAATCAATCATACCTAACATCCGATAGAGTTGAATTGGTTTTCGAAATGCCGATGGGCGAAATTGTATTCGATTTTTATGATAAATTGAAAACGATTTCAAAGGGCTATGCTTCTTTCGATTACCATCAGATTGGCTATCGCAAATCGGATTTAGTTCGTTTAGATATGTTAATTAATGATGAACCAGTTGATGCTTTATCTTCATTAATTCACCGCAGTAATGCTTACGATTTCGGAAAGAAAATTTGCGAAAAATTGAGAGAGTTAATCCCTCGTCAGCAATTTGAGATTAAGATACAAGCTTCTATTGGTGCTAAAGTTATTGCCCGCGAAACGCTCAGTGCTCTACGTAAAGATGTTACAGCTAAATGTTATGGAGGCGATATTTCTCGTAAACGTAAATTATTAGAGAAACAGAAAAAAGGTAAAAAACGCATGCGCCAGGTTGGAAACGTAGAGATTCCACAAAGTGCGTTTATGGCCGTATTGAAATTGGATTAAAAATAGTAGCAAGATTTAAGTATCAAGCAGCAAGACAATTTGCAAATCTGGATACTCGATACTTGACACTCGATACTTGAAGAATGAAATTATTAGACGGTAAATACGTATCAGAAAAAGTTAAAGTTCAAATTGCTGAAGAAGCTGCTGAATTTTTAAATAAAACTGGTAGAAAACCACATTTGGTTGCTATTTTGGTTGGTAATGATGGAGGTAGTGAAACCTATGTTGCCAGTAAAATGAAAAACTGTGAAAAGGTAGGTTTTAAATCTTCGCTCCACAGATATGATAACACAGTTACTGAAGCTGAATTATTGGCAAAAATAGAGGAAATTAATCAAGATGCTGATGTAGACGGATTAATTGTTCAGTTGCCTTTACCAAAGCATATAGACCCTGAAAAGGTTACTGAAAAGATTGACTATCGCAAAGATGTTGATGGTTTTCACCCTGTAAATTTGGGTCGAATGATGCGCAATTTACCATGTTTTATTCCGGCTACACCTTATGGTATTTTATTGATGTTGCAAGAATACAATATTGATACTACCGGAATGCATTGCGTTGTGGTGGGCAGAAGTAATATTGTAGGTAGCCCAATGAGTATTTTAATGGCTCGCAACGCGAACCCAGGTAACTGTACCGTTACGCTTACACACTCCCGTACAAAAGATTTAAAAGAACAGGTTCTTCAGGCTGATATTATTATTGCCGCAATTGGTAAAAAGAATTTTGTAACCTCTGATATGGTTAAACCTGGCGCTATTATAATTGATGTGGGTATTAACCGTGAAACATCTGCAGAAACGAAATCTGGCTTTAAACTTTATGGCGATGTAGATTTTGATAATGTTGCTCCAAAATCCTCTTACATCACTCCTGTTCCGGGCGGTGTTGGTTTGATGACCATTGTAGGTTTATTGAAGAATACTTTAGCATCAGCTAGAAAAGAAATTTATTCTTAAGCTAAAAGGTAAAAGCTGAAAGACTAAAGCGAAGACTAATATTATAAATATCTAAAAGCAATTCAAAATTCGGGTTGCTTTTTTTACGTATGATATTTTTTATTTATACGTAAATTATTACATTTGGATATAAGTTATAATGCCATGGATACCAAATTAACACTAAGTTTTAATCAGGATGTAGTTACTAAAGCAAAAAAATATGCTGCTGACAACAACATTAGCTTATCTAGGTTAATTGAACATTTATTAACCCAAGTTACTGCAAATGATTACAAATCGCTAGAAGATTATCCAATTTCTGATTGGGTAAGTATGGTTGCAGAGGGAGAAGTAGAATATAAAAAAACCGTCAAGCCAAGTCGCAAGGCATTAAAAGATGAATTCTTTTCTTCTAAAAAGTAATTAATGAAAATATTTTTAGATGCCAATATTCTTGTTTCAGTATTGAACAAGGAATATCCATTATTTACTTATTCTTCGAGGATTTTAAGTTTAGCATCACATCCAAAATTTGAAGTTTACACTTCTCCACTTCGTTTGGCTATTGCTTTTTACTTTGCAGAAAAGAAACATAAATCTCAGTTGGCTAAACAAAAAATAGATTTGCTTTGCCAGCACATTAAAATTGCGCCAAATTCATCAAAAGGGGTTTTTGATACATTATCAAACAAATCCATTCACGATTTTGAAGATGGTTTAGAATATTATGCTGCCGTATCTGCTGGTTGCAAGTGTATCATCACAGAAGATATCGAAGATTTTTATTTCGCTGATACTGAGGTATTGAATTGCCAGGACTTTTTCAAAAGACATTTACAGTAGGAATAATGATAAAAGAACAAAGATGAAGGATAATCACCATTCTCGTCTTATCTTTAATCTTTACTCCTTACTCTTTTATCTATCAACCCCAAAGCCTACTCCACCAGCTCTCTTCAAAACCAACATACAAACCATCTTCTCGTAACTCAATAGGATAAATATCAATATAATCGCCTTGTCCTTCTGCTCCTCTTCCGGTTTCTAAATCGTACGAATAACGATGTATCGGACAAATCAGATGCCCGTTTTTACACCAGCCTCCAGAAAAATGGCCTCCCGCATGCGGACAATAAGACTGCGTAACCTTAATTTTATCATCACTGTTGATAATGCAAAGTTGTTTTCCATTCAATTCAACAGTTTTAATCGAATCAGCATCAGGAATTTGAGTAATATTTAGCGCTTTAAACCACTTCATTAGGCTAAAATAAGTATTTAAATATCAGTGTTATTTCATCTTTGAATTAATTTTTGAATGTGGAACCACTACACCATATTTTTTTAGGATATTTGCATCCTCAAAAATGAAACAAGACATACCAGAAGACGGCACATTACTTCCTTTAATGGAAGAGTTCTATACAATACAAGGCGAAGGATTTAATACTGGAAAAGCAGCTTATTTCATCCGCCTGGGCGGTTGCGATGTAGGTTGCCATTGGTGCGATGTTAAAGAAAGCTGGGATGCTGAAATGCATCCGCTAACACCTGCAGATGTTATTGTAGAAAATGCTGCTCAATATCCTGGGAAAGCTGTTGTAATTACAGGTGGCGAACCACTCATTTATAACCTCGACTACCTCACCAGTAAATTAAAAGATAGAGGAATTTTAACTTTTATCGAAACTTCAGGCGCTTATCCATTATCGGGAAATTGGGATTGGATTTGTTTATCACCCAAAAAGTTTAAATCACCTCGTCCGGATATTACGCCTTCTGCACACGAACTGAAAGTTATTGTTTTTAATAAAAGCGATTTTAAATGGGCAGAAGAATACGCGGCGATGGTTTCTCCAACTTGTAAACTATATCTTCAACCTGAGTGGTCTAAATCAAAAGAAGTTACGCCCTTGATTATAGAATATGTTATGGCGAATCCGAAATGGGAAATATCCCTGCAAACGCATAAATTTTTAAATATTCCTTAATTAACTTTACATTAGCTTTGACAACCAAATGTTAATGTAATGAGATACTGGTTTCTTTTATTCCTTTGCATATCAAGTGCTTTTTGTTACGCTCAAAGTTCATCAAATAGGAAGGCGCAAACTTTTTTTGAAAGAGCTGGTCCGTATATTGATCAATTGGATTATCCAGCTGCAGAACAGGTTTTAAAAAATGCTGTCGAGGCTGATCCATTATTTCAAAATGCATATATTTTACTAGCTAATGTGTACAAAACGCAAAGGAAATATATCGATTCAAAAGCGGCCTATCAAAAGGTCATTCTCATTAATAAAAATGTTTTGCCAGAAGTTGTATTTGGCCTGGCGGAAATGGAATTTGCAACGCAGGAATATGATAAGGCCAAGCAGCATTTCAAAGAATTTCTGGTATTAGATAATTCTTCAGACCGGGCAAAAAGAGCAAAGAAATATTTAACTGATTGCGATTTTGCTGCTCTTGCAATAATGAAGCCTGTAAAATACGCACCAACCAACTTAGGAAATGGTGTAAATACTACTGATTCTGAATATTTCCCAGCGCTAACTGCCGATGGCGAAACCTTGATTTTTACACGGCAGGTAAACGGAAATGAAGATTTCTGGAGTTCTCAATTCAAGAATAATTCTTGGGGATTAGCTACGCCATTGTCAGCTAAAATTAATACAACAAGATATAATGAGGGTGCTCAAACCATTTCTCCCGATGGAAAATATCTGTTTTTTACGGGGTGCAATCGGCCAGACGGTTTAGGCCGTTGTGATATTTACGTTTCACATCGTGAAGGTAAAGATTGGGGCGAGCCTTACAATGTTGGCAAGCCTGTAAATTCTGAATATTGGGAATCGCAACCTGCTATTAGTCCCGATGGTAAAACTTTGTATTTTATTAGCAACCGTCCTGGCGGTTCTGGTGGATACGATATTTGGAAAAGCACCATTACCGATGATGCCAAGTGGGGACCAGCTGTAAATCTTGGGCCAGAAATCAATACAGCTTATGATGAAAACACGCCTTTTCTTCATGCAGATGGAAAAACTTTATACTTTTCTTCTGATGGTTTGCCTGGCTTTGGCAGTAAGGATATTTATTATAGCAGAATGGATGATGCTGGGAAGTTTCAAAAACCCATTAATTTAGGCTACCCCATTAATTCATTTGATGATGAAAGTGGCTTAATCGTTAGCGCCGATGGAAATTTTGGTATGTTTTCTTCGAATCTAAAAGATGGATTTGGCGGACAGGATATTTACAGCTTCGGCATCCCTGAAGCGGCTAAACCTTTAAAAGTTTCTTATGTAAAAGGAATTGTTCGGGATAAAGATACCAAGAAAACTATTGAAAGTAATGTTCAGGTAATTGACTTAAAATCAAATAAAACCGTATTTGATGATTATACCGATGCTGAAACTGGGCAATTTTTAGCGGTAATGCCAATCGGAAGCAACTATCTTTTCAATGTTAATGCCGAAGGTTATTTATTTTATTCAGAAAACTTTGAACTAAAAGCGGGAGATATTAATAAACCTTATCAGATTGAAGTCTATATTGAAAAAATAAAGCAAGGTGGAAATGTGACTTTAAAAAATATATTCTTTGATACCAATAAGTTTAATTTATTAACTGCATCAATCAGAGAATTGGATTTGTTAATTGATTTTTTAAATCAAAATGAAAGTGTAAATATCGAAATTCAAGGTCATACTGATAATGTTGGTGATGCCAAATTGAATGAGAAACTTTCATTTAACAGAGCAAACGCTGTTTATGAATACTTAATGAAAAATAATATTGATGCAAAAAGACTAACATTTAAAGGCTTTGGTGCCAGCAAACCAATTGCAGATAATAAAACTGAAATAGGAAGGAAAAACAACCGAAGAACATCATTTGTGATTACAAAGATTTAATATACGTTAAAAAAGTTATATTCTGAACACTGTGAAGAATTTCTAAGTGATGCAGAACTTCGTTGAATGAGTATTTGTAGATTTTTAGTACATCGTGAATGTCTTACCGTGCTGCAAAATCAATTTTGTTCGATCTAAGCAATCTTATTAGAAATGGATTTGATTTATGAGATTGCTTTGTACCTCGCAATGACGACCGCTTTAAACGCATCACTCAAATTAACTGTGTGAAGCAAATCCCTAGAACTTCTTTCCTTTCATCACCCTAATTTCAGAACCTTCGGCAAGCATTAACGAATCTGGTTTAGCATGATTTAAGAATGCGAAATCATTGCCATAATTCACTCCAAAATCAACTTCGATCTTGTAGTCTTTTATTGGATAAACTTCCCAACGTGGATGTTCTACACCATATTCTGAAGTTCTGTTCACACCGATTTTAGTATAACCCCAATAATGTTCGGTTATAAATTCTTCTTCACTATCGATAGCAATTTCTTCAGCTTTTGATGAAGCAGTAACTGAAAACGTATTCCAGGTTTTGTTTTTCCAAAGATATTCTACTTCAAGTTGATCCTCCTGCTCTACCCAATTATGTTTCATTGGTAATGTTTGATAATTTTCTTTGTAGATGGTATTTGCTACAAAAGTTATGGCGGGCAAAGGAACAATTTCCTTTATGAATACTACTCCCCGCTTCCATTCATCGCCATCTTCGTATTTAACGTAAAATCGTAGATTAACTTCTTCAAAATTGGTATGTAAAGGAATATTAAATCCTAGCAGTTTTACATCAACAAACATAAAACCAACCAGGCTTACATAATATTTACCTTGCCAATCATCCAATTCGGTATGAGGTGGCAAATATTTATTAAGAATTTCTGCACTTACCTCATATTGAGCTAAAGCAAGTTTCCGCCATTCTGCTGTGAGAAATACTTTTGGAGTTGCCGACATTACAAAATTGCTTGTCTGATACGGATTAACATTGTCAATGTTTCTTCTAATAAGTCTAAATGCAACATATTGGCTCCATCAGATTTTGCATTTGCTGGGTCTGGATGGGTTTCGATAAACAAACCATCTGCACCAACGGCAATTGCTGCTTTCGCTATGGTCAAAATTAACTCGGGCTTACCACCAGTTACCCCACTGGCTTGATTTGGCTGTTGTAGAGAATGGGTACAATCCATCACCACGGGAACTCCAAAACTTTGCATTTCAGGTAAACCACGATAATCCACAATTAAATCTTGATATCCGAAAGTATTTCCCCTATCGGTTAAAATCACTTTATTATTGCCTGCCTCTCTTACCTTTTCAACTGCAAATTTCATCGAACCAGCAGAAAGAAACTGTCCTTTCTTTACGTTAACAACCTTGCCTGTTTCAGCAGCAGCGATTAATAAATCAGTTTGGCGGCAAAGAAAAGCTGGAATTTGTAATACATCAACATAAGCAGCAGCCATAGCGGCCTCTCCACTTTCATGAATATCAGTAACGGTTGGAACGCCAAACTCACGACCAATACGTTCCAAAATACGCAATGCCTTTTCATCGCCAATACCGGTAAAAGAACTGCCCTTACTTCTATTTGCTTTACGATATGAACCTTTAAAAATGTAAGGAATCTGAAGTTTATCAGTAATTGCAATAATCTTTTCGGCAATTCGCATGGCAATATCCTCGCCCTCGATTGCACACGGACCAGCCATTAAAAAGAAGTTACCTGATTCAGTATTTTTTATTTTATCTAAATAGTTAAGCATGTATAATGGATTATGTAAAATGTATGATGGCAAATGGAAAGGAATAATTTAAGTTTTTAAACCCCATTATCCATCTCACATTTACCATCTTACATCAACGCTAGTTTCCTAGTTCTGACATGAATTTAATTCGCATTAATTGAATTTCTTCGCGTGTGTAATCTGTTTCGCCTAGTTCGTTAAGTGCTTCATCGATAGAATCACTTTCTGCAGCTCTGAAATAATCAAAAACTTCATCTTGCCTATCATCATCAATTACCTCATCAATGAAATAGTTTAAATTTAATTTCGTTCCAGAATTAACAATCGATTCAACTTCTTTCAAAATTTCCTCATAGGTAATGCCTTTTGAATCTGCAATATCTTCTAAACCAATTTGCCTGTCGATATTTTGGATGATGGAAACTTTCATTTGCGATTTATTGGCTTGAGTTTTTATAATCAAATCAATTGGGCGCTCAATGTCGTTATCTTCCACATATTTTTTAATCAGCTCGATAAATGGTGTACCAAATTTCATCGCCTTACCCGAGCCTACGCCATGGATCTGCTTCAACTCGTCAGAAGTAATCGGGTAATGAGTACACATTTCTTCCAATGATGGGTCTTGGAAAACCACAAATGGCGGCACACTTTTTTGCTTGGCAATCTTTTTACGCAAATCTTTAAGCAATTGCAAAAGATGAGTATCTAAAGCACCTGTTCCATGCTTTACATCATCCTCATCATCTTCAGCACCAGTTTCAATTGGCTCATTTAAAATAAATTTTAAGCTATAAGGATTAATAATAAAATCTTTTCCCTGCTTAGTTAATTTTAATAAACCATAATTGTCAATATCCTTAAAAAGATAATTATTTAAAACTGCCTGGCGAATAACCGATTTCCAAAGCAGCATACCATCCTGTTTGCCAATTCCAAACTCTGGAACTTTACTATGCTCATAAGCGATAGTTTGAGCGGTTTCTAAACCAAGAAATACGTTTAATAAATGTGCATCATCAAACTTTTCTCCAGTTTTATCAATAAATTTTAATAGGGTTGATAACTGCTCTTCGGCATCAAATTGCTTCTTAGGTTTTTTGCAATTATCGCACATGCAATTGCAACCTGTTTCATTAAAGTTTTCGCCGAAATAATGGAGAATCTGCTTACGGCGGCAAACACCCGATTCTGCATAATCAATTACTTCTTTTAATATCTGTGTACCAATTTCGCGTTCTGAAACCGGTTTGTCTTTCATAAATTTCGCCAGCTTATCTACATCCTTTTGAGCGTAAAAAGCAATACAAACACCTTCACCGCCATCGCGTCCGGCTCTTCCTGTTTCCTGATAATAACCTTCCATACTTTTAGGTACATCGTGGTGGATAACGAAACGAACATCTGGCTTATCGATTCCCATACCAAAAGCGATTGTGGCTACAATTACTTCTGCATCTTCCATCAAAAATCTATCCTGGGTTTCGGCCCTAATTTTTGGCTCTAAACCAGCATGGTAAGGTAAAGCGCTGATGCCGTTTAAGTTTAAGGCTTCTGCAACTTCCTCTACCTTTTTACGACTAAGGCAATAAATAATTCCTGATTTACCAGGATTAGATTTAATGTATTTTATAATTTCTTTGGTGATATCTCTTTTTGGGCGGATTTCATAAAACAGATTTGGTCTGTTAAATGATGATTTAAATAAAGTAGCCTCAGTCATGCCAAGGTTCTTCATAATATCCTGCTGAACTTTTGGGGTTGCAGTGGCCGTTAAAGCGATAATCGGAATATTGTTTCCTAAGCCAGCAATAACTTGTTTAATTTTACGGTATTCAGGCCTGAAATCGTGTCCCCATTCTGATATACAATGTGCTTCATCAACAGCTACAAACGATATTTTTATTAAATTCAGAAACTCAATATTGTCTTGCTTTGCCAGCGATTCGGGCGCAACATATAATAACTTTGTTTGGCCGCTTAAAAGGTCTGATTTTACTTGCGTAATTTCTGATTTGTTTAGCGATGAATTTAGAAAATGGGCAATGCTATCATTTCCACCAAATGCTCTAAGCTGATCCACCTGGTTTTTCATTAAGGCAATTAATGGAGAAATCACAATTGCTGTTCCTTCACTCATTAAAGCTGGCAGTTGATAGCAAATAGACTTCCCACCGCCGGTTGGCATAATAACGAATGTGTTATTGCCTTCTAAAATATTTGTTATGATCGACTCCTGATCACCTTTGAAATTATCAAACCCAAAGAAATTTTGCAGGTTATCAAATAACGACTTTTTCACGTCCATTTTGTGTAATAAAATATGCGATGCTATTTTTCTATCCAAAATAACATAATTTTACAAGAATTTCAAGTATTCACTAACAATTATTTTCTCTTTGAAAAGTAAAAAATATATAATCCAATCAGCCATAAGCACTTTACAGCTTGAAGCATCTGCGATATTAAATGTTGCGAAAAACATTAACGATGATTTTGAGAAAGTGGTATCAACCATTTTAAACTGTGATGGAAGAGTAATTGTTACGGGAATTGGTAAAAGCGCTATTATTGCTCAAAAAATAGTGGCTACTTTTAACTCAACCGGCACCCCAGCCATTTTTATGCATGCCGCTGATGCCATTCATGGTGATTTAGGGATGATTCAGCGAAATGATGTTATCATTTGTTTATCCAAAAGTGGCAATACACCCGAAATTAAAGTATTGGTTCCATTATTAAAATCGGCCGGAAATAAACTGGTGGGTATGGTTGGAGAACTCGAATCATTTTTAGCAGAACAAGCTGATCTGGTTTTAAATACCTCATTTGAAAAAGAAGCTTGCCCACACAATTTGGCGCCGACTACCAGCACCACTGCTCAACTTGCTTTAGGCGATGCTTTGGCCATTTGCTTGTTAGAATGTAGAGAATTTAACGAATCTGATTTCGCGAAATATCACCCCGGCGGATCTTTAGGAAAAAAACTTTATTTGAAGGCGAAAGACTTGGCTCTTTCCAATGAAAAACCTTCTATAAATCCATCAGCGCCTGTTAAGGATGTTTTAATCGAAATTAGCAAAAACCGTTTGGGTGCAGTAGCTGTTGTAAATGAGGCAAATAATGTAGTGGGTGTGATTACGGATGGAGACATTAGGCGGATGCTAGAAAATAATGATTCGATTGCGGGATTAGAAGCACAGGATATTATGGGCAGAAATCCAAAAAGCATCGAATACGACGCTCTTGCAGTTGAAGCACTACACATAATTAAGGAAAATAACATTACACAGTTGTTAGTGCTGAAACAAAACACTTACTTTGGAATTATCCACTTACACGATCTTTTAAACGAGGGAATTGTGTAGATTTAAATCATATAATGAATAAAGATTATTACGCCCTAATAATGGCTGGCGGAGTCGGAAGTCGCTTCTGGCCTGTTAGCAGAACTGAATATCCCAAACAATTTATCGACTTTTTTGGGGTTGGTAAAACGCTAATTCAAAGCACTTACGAAAGATTCTTAAAAATATGTTTACCAGAAAATATATTCATTGTTACCAATGAAATATATGCTGATCTCGTAAAAGAGCAACTGCCTGATATTTCTGATAACCAAGTATTAGCCGAGCCGTTGTTGAGAAATACTGCCCCATGTGTGGCCTATGGTAGCTTTAAAATTTTCGAACTCAATCCTGATGCTACAATTGTTGTAGCACCATCCGATCATACCATTGCTAATGTTGATGGTTTTATTGATTCTATTTCACAATCGCTGGATGCTGCTTCGAAGAATGACTGCTTAATTACTTTAGGCATAAAGCCCAACAGACCAGATACCGGATATGGTTATATTCAACATACGGATTATGTTTTAAATACTGATACTGATCTACATAAGGTTAAAACCTTCACCGAAAAGCCTAATCTCGAATTAGCAAAATCATTTATTCAAAGCGGCGATTTTCTATGGAATGCCGGCATTTTTATTTGGTCAGCAAGATCAATATTAAAATCCTTTGAAAAATATTTACCTGATATGTATGAAATTTTCAATTCAGGTCGTTCGGAAATGAATTCAGAACGCGAAAAGAATTTCATTAATAACGCTTATCTGCAGTGTACCAATATCTCAATCGATTTTGGCATTATGGAAAAAGCAGATAATGTGTATGTTTTACCGGCTGATTTTGGTTGGTCTGACTTGGGCACCTGGGCTTCAATTTATGAAATGGCCGACAAAGATTATGTGGGTAACGCGGTAATTCCTTCAGAGCAGGTTATTATGTTCGATTCATCAAATTGTATGGTTAATGTTCCAAAAGATAAATTGGTAATATTACATGGTTTACATGATTATATTGTTGTAGAAAACAATAATATGCTGATGATATGCCCAAGAAATGAAGAACAAAAAGTTAAGGAATTTGTGGCCGAAGTAAAATCTAGATTCGGAAATAAATTTATTTAATCTTTTAAAAATTTTATAATCTCACCAACATCATTTGGTTCGAAAATCCTAACTGTTCTTAAAATTAAGTTTTGAGAAAAGTTAGGATTTATAATATTCCTGGCCACCACATTGATTTTTTCATCTAAGGAGTTAATATATTGATCATAAATTTCTGGTGGTACAGCAGATAGTCCAACAGCGTTCGCCCAGGCTGTATTTCTCGCTGCAGTTATGCTGAAATTGATAACAGATTCCTTGCTTTCGTTATCAACATATTTAACCAATTTCATCGGCGCACAAATTTCTTCCAAATCTTTTTGAACGATATTAATTAGGCTACCAATAATGTTGTTGATGAGATCAAAGTCTTTTTTAATTAACTGGATATTAGAACCTTTGGCTGTTTCAGCTGCAGCAATTCCTAAATCTAAATTAATGTGCGCATTCATGCCCATTAGCAGATGTTGAATTACAGTATAAGGTTGCAAAGTAGCATTAAATGCAGATTTCCATGAAGATGTTAGTGACGTTTTATTTGAGTTGCAGCAATAAGCATTGATGTAACGATTGGCAAAAATCACATCAAGCTTTTCCATTCTTGGGCCATCTGCAAATAAACCATCGTTTATTCCATTTTGCACAGCTACCGTCATTTTTCGGTACAAACATGCAAAATATCCTGCACGAGATTTCGCAACAAAACTATGATTGATAATATCATCTAAACGAGAAATTACTTCGGTAATGGTTTTTGCAGGAAGCATAAAAGGTTTGATTTCTAAATAAAAATACGTAATTATATTTTCAATTTAGAAACCAAATCAGCAATAATTTTAAATAGATCTTTGTCTCACAGCTTCATACAAAATTACACCAGCAGAAACTGAAACATTTAGTGATTCTATTTTGCCTGCCATAGGGATTTTTGCCAAGTGATCTGCTACTCTTAATAAATCATTCGAAATTCCTTCATCTTCAGAACCCATGATGATTGCAGTTGGCATGGTGTAATCTGGAGCGTATATTAAATCGGTAGTTTTCTCAGTGCATGCAACCAGTTGCAATCCACTTTCCTGCAAAAACAAACAAGTTTTATGAAGATTGGAATGTCTACAAATTGGAATATTAAATAATGCTCCAGCAGAAGTTTTAATAGCATCTGCATTTATTTGTGCAGCATTTTTTAGTGGAACTACAATGGCATGAACACCTACACAAGCGGCAGTACGGGCAATAGCACCCATGTTGCGCACATCAGTTACACTATCTAAAATTAATATAAGTGGCACCTCTCCTTTTTCAAAAACAGAAGGAACAATATCTTCAATATTTTGATAGGTAATAGGTGAAATAACAGCAATAACACCTTGGTGATTTTTTTGCGACATTCTGTTTAATTTCTCAATTGGAACAGAATTTAATGGTATTAAAGTATCTTTAAGTAACGCCTTCAATTCAAGAAATAATTCTCCACCCAAACCACGTTGTTGATAAATCGTTTCAATATCTCTTCCAGCTTTAACTGCTTCAATTACCGCCCTGATACCAAAAACGAATTCGTTATTCTCCTTTGCTCTTTGTGGTCTTCTAAAATTATCCATGTTGTTAAATTGTTTGCAAAAGTAATTGTTTTGCGGCAATGGCGAGCAAAATTATTTGTTATTAGGTAATTGATTGGAAAATAATGTTTGTAGAACAGCAGTTGAGAATTGGAAATGCGGAAATAGAAATTTGATTAGTCTTAATTTGGAGATTGGCAAAATTTAATTTATTTCTGCTTTATTCCATTTTATATATTACCAATCATCTATCACAAATCAATTATCAACGTTTTATTGTTCAAAATTTTCTGCGATTTTTAAAGTACTAAAAACTTAATGTAATTCGGCATCAATTTGTTAACAAAGAGCTAGTAACTTGTTAAAACAATCGCATCAAAAATTAACTACTTTTGTAAAATGAGTATCGATAACGAACAGGGAGGAAAGAATAGTATATCATCCCGAAAAGCAAGATTAAATACAACAGTAAGCTCAATGGGTAAATTACCACCTCAAGCATTAGATTTAGAGGAGGCAGTTTTAGGTGCACTAATGTTGGAAAAAGATGCACTTTCGGCTGTTATAGATATTTTGAAGCCTGAAGTTTTTTATCATGAAGCGCATCAAAAAATCTTCGCAGCCATTCACATGCTGTTTGAGAAATCAAAACCAGTTGATATTTTAACGGTAACTTCCGAATTGCGTCAAATGGGTACCTTAGAAATGGTCGGCGGGGCTTACTATATCACCAATTTAACCAATCGGGTAGCTTCAGCAGCTAATATCGAGTACCATGCCAGGATCATTTCGCAAAAATATATTCAGCGTGAACTGATTAGAATTTCGACTGATATTATTACCAATGCCTATGAAGATACAACAGATATTTTCGATTTATTAGATCATGCGGAGAAAGGATTATTTGATATTGCACAAAACAACTTGCGTAGAGATACACAGAAAATGGATGATATCATTAAGCAATCTCTGGCAACTTTAGAAGAACTCAGAACTAAAACGGATGGCTTAACCGGTGTTCCAACTGGTTTTACAGGACTAGACAGAATTACAGGTGGCTGGCAAAAACAGGATTTGGTAATTATTGCTGCTCGTCCGGCGATGGGAAAAACCGCATTCGTACTTACCTGTGCAAGAAATGCGACGGTTGATTTCCAAAAACCCACAGTAGTTTTCTCTCTTGAGATGTCATCCGTTCAATTAGTGAATCGTTTAATATCCGGAGAAGCTGAAATCGAGCAGGAAAAAATAAGAAAAGGAAATTTACAGGAGTGGGAATGGCAACAACTACATAGCAAGATCGGTCGTTTAACTGAAGCGCCACTTCTAATAGATGATACCCCGGCTTTAAATATTTTTGAATTTAGAGCAAAGTGCAGAAGACTAAAATCGCAATACGATATCCAATTGGTAATTGTAGATTATTTGCAATTAATGCATGGTAAAGGTGAAGGTGGAAAAGGTGGTGGTAACCGTGAGCAAGAGATTGGTAGTATATCCAGAGCCTTAAAATCAGTTGCAAAAGAGCTTGATGTACCAGTATTAGCATTATCGCAATTAAGTCGTGCGGTTGAGAGCAGACCAGGTTTACAGGGTAAGCGACCAATGTTATCCGATTTACGTGAATCGGGTTCAATTGAGCAGGATGCGGATATGGTATTATTCCTTTATCGCCCAGAATATTACGGAATTACCGAAGATGAGCAAGGAAGATCGCAAGCCGGTATTGGTGAAGTAATTATCGCAAAACACCGTAATGGTGAAACAGGTATTGTACCTCTACGTTTCGTTGGTAAGTTTGTTAAGTTTACCGATTTAGAGGAGGATTTTACAGCCCCAACATCATTTGCTTCGGCAGATCCATCAGCAGGAATGTATCCATCTCAAGATTTTGAAAAACAGAGTAATGTAATTATCCGACCTTCGAAAATGGACGATTACAATGATGACGAGCCACCGTTTTAATCAAAAATATTACCATAGGGAAACGAGTAGTTTCCCTTTTTTGTGAATAAAATTATCTTAAAAAAGGTAGCCAATTAAAACACCAGCCAAAACGATAATCGGCGGACTAACTTTTGTAAAATTCAACAGTAAAAATGTGGCTACCATAATTCCTAAGAATAGAAAATTAAATCCCATCGGAATAAGTAAAAGAATAAATGCGGCGATGATAAAACCCACACTTACGGCATTAATTCCAGAAAGACTGTGACGAATTCTTGATATTTTTTTCAGATCATCCCAAAATGGAACAATAAATAATACCAGAATTAAACCTGGTAAATTGATTCCAATAACACCGATCAATCCTCCCAATATTTGTCCCCAAATACCATAGCCAAAGTTTTTCATGCTTAGTGCGCCGAGATAACTGGTAAATGAAAATGTTGGCCCAGGTAATGCTTGCTGCAATGCAAAACCAGATAAAAATCCCGATGAAGGTATGTAATGTTTCATCTCAACAAATTCTGTAAACATTAACGGTACCAGAACCTGCCCGCCACCAAAAACCAAAATTCCATTACGATAAAAATTTTCTAGCAAACGAATGGGTAAACTAAATGGCGATGTTCGGTTTATTATTGCGCCAACAAGTGCGAATAAAAGTAAAGCGCCGAGAAAGTAGATCATTTTCTTGGGGTTAATATTCGAAAATAGTTTAACCCTTAAATCTGTTTCCTCTTTTGGGGTTTCAATAGCTGAAGAAATTATCCCACCTACTAAAATGGCTAGAGGGAAAACATAAGCATTACGTAGCACAAATGTAGCCACAACTGATGCTATTGCTAAAAATATTGAAACTTGAGAAGACAAAACTTTTTTACCTAACTGCCATGCTCCATAGGCTACAATACCCAATGCAATGGGCTGAATATATTCCAGAATATCGCTAAATTTCTGTTTTTGATCTAGCAAAGCATAGCTTACTGCTGCAAATGTCATCACCGCTGCAGTTGGCAAAATCCAAATCAAAAAAGTAATAATAGCTAACTTAAGTTTGCCTACTTTCCATGCAACGCCAACTAAAGTTTGTGTCGAAGCTGGCCCAGGTAATACTTGTGCCAAAGCATTTAGTTCCAACAATTCTTCTTCAGAAATAAATTTAGTGGTCTTAACAAAATATTTTAGCAATAATGCCAAATGTGCTTGTGCTCCGCCAAAAGAAGTAAAAGTAAATAATATTACATTGCGGATAAATAGCCACTGCTTTTTTGCAGCGATGGGTTTAGCTTGCATTTATTTTTTTAGATGATAAGTGATAATTGAAAACTATAATTTGAATTAATCATCTTCATAATCTAAACCAGCAGCAGTGTTATAAGCACCCTGCAATTCTGAAAATGCATGCATATCCCTTTTATTTCGGGCAACCAACATTCCTTGCTGATATATTTCTATTGCCTTATCTTTTTGATCATCTTTTTCCAGTAATTTGCCTAAATGATAATAGGTACCTACATAATCCGGATGTTTATCCGTTAATTGAAGGTAAAAAGAATAGGCCTTTTCTTTATCATTTTGTGCGTTATACTCTGTGGCTAAGGCATATAGTATAAACGGATCGTTTGGATCACTTTCTAAAAACTCCAATAACTTTGCTAAACGGCTTGATGACATTTTATTTCCTTGCTTTTTTAATTAAATTTGCAGAAAGACCATATATAAATAATACAAATAATATGATTAATCGGAGGCTTTTCTATAAACTTCGATATTTTCATATTCACTAAAAACCACTATTAACATATGAAAATATTAGTTTGTATCAGTAACGTGCCCGACACGACGACAAAAATAACTTTTACCAATGATAATACCGAATTCAATACTACAGGTGTACAATATATTGTTAATCCTTACGATGAAATTGCGTTATCAAGAGCTATTGAACTAACTGAAGGTGGCAAGGGAACTGTAACCGTAATTAATGTTGGCGAAGCCACTAATGATCCAACGATTAGAAAAGCACTTGCAATTGGTGCAGATGATGCAGTACGTGTAAATGCAGCTCCCCGCGATGCTTATTTTGTTGCCAAGCAAATTGCTGAATATGCTAAAGACAAGGATTTCAACATTATTTTAACCGGACGCGAATCTATCGATTACAATGGAAATCAAGTAGCTGCTATGGTGGGCGAATTTTTAGATATTCCATCCATTTCAATTATTAAAAAATTAGATATTGATGGCGATAATGCAACAGTGGAAAGAGAAATTGAAGGTGGAAAAGAAGTGCTTACTGTTTCAGGTAAATTTGTAGCAAGTTGTGCAGAAGGTGTTGCTGAACCAAAGATACCAAACATGCGTGGCATCATGAGCGCCAGAACTAAACCTTTAACTGTAGTTGATGCGGTTTCAATCGAGGAAGTTACAAAAGTGACTAAATATGAAACTCCTGCCCCACGCGGTACAGTGAAATTAATTCCTTCTGATCAAACAGAATCATTAATCGGCTTACTTCACAGCGAAGCTAAAGTAATCTAAGTTCATCAATTAATTAAATCGTTTACATCATCCTTTTTTAGGATAAAGAAATAAATATATGTCAGTATTAGTATATGTAGAACAAGCTGAAGGTAAGTTTAAGAAATCTGTTTTTGAAGCTGTATCTTATGCAAAAGCCATTGCAGACCAACAATCAACCAACTTGACAGCAATTTCAATTGGTGATGTTGCAGAAACGGAACTAAAAGAATTAGGTAAATATGGCGCAACCAAGGTTTTAAACGTAAGTGTTGATCAATTAAAAACATTTGTTAATCAAGCTTATGCAACAGTTATTGCAACAGCAGCAGAAAAAGAAGGTGCTGATATTGTGGTTTTATCCAACTCTTTCTCTGGTAAAGGATTAGCTCCCCGTATTGCAGTTAAACTTAAAGCAGGTTTGGCAGATGGAGCTGTTGAATTACCAAGTACTGATGGTAAATTTGCCGTAAAAAAAACAGCTTTCTCCGGGAAGGCTTTTGCCATTACCGAATTAACTTCAGCAAATAAAGTAATAGCCTTAAATCCAAATGCTTTTGGGGTCAAAGAAAATGCAACTGATGCTGTTATCGAAAACTTCGCTGCTGATGTTAAACAATCAAACTTAGGAACTGTTATCAAAGAAATTGTAAGAGCTACCGATAAAATCTCTTTACCAGATGCTGAGTTGGTTGTTTCTGCCGGAAGAGGTTTAAAAGGACCTGAAAACTGGGGAATGATTGAAGAGTTAGCAGGACTCTTAGGAGCAGCAACAGCTTGTTCAAAACCAGTATCTGATGCAGATTGGAGACCACATTCGGAGCACGTTGGTCAAACCGGAATTGCAATTAGCCCGAACTTATATATCGCCATTGGTATCTCTGGTGCTATTCAGCATTTAGCTGGAGTAAGTTCATCAAAAGTTATTGTAGTGATAAACAAAGATCCGGAAGCACCTTTCTTTAAAGTAGCTGATTATGGCATTGTTGGTGATGCTTTTGAAGTTGTACCAAAATTAATAGAAGCTTTAAAAGCACACAAAGCATAATAAATCACTTTAAGCCCTGCAGGTTTTAATAACCTGCAGGGTTTGAAAATCAAATATGAAAAAAGTTAAATTAGATATTGTAGGTTTATCTTACAGCCAGACGCAATCTGGTGCTTATGCCCTTGTTTTAGGAGAAGTAAATGGCCGCCGTAGATTGCCCATTATTATCGGAGCATTTGAGGCACAAGCAATTGCCATTGAAATAGAGAAAATGACTCCAAGTAGGCCATTAACGCATGATTTGTTTAAATCAATGGCTGATACTTTTCATATCAATGTTCAGGAAATTATTATTTATAATTTAGTTGATGGCGTTTTTTATGCTAAACTTATTTGCAGCGATGGAAAAAGTACCCATGAAATTGATGCAAGAACTTCTGATGCCATTGCATTGGCTGTTAGGTTTAATGCGTTAATATACACCTACGAATTTATACTCGCATCAGCAGGAATAGTAATTGAAGGCAACGATTTTCTATTTTTAGAAAACATGGATTCGATAGCGAAAGAGCCTGACGCCGACGTTACACCAAGCTCTTCAAAACAGCAGGGATATGGAGATTTATCACTTGAAGAACTTCAGCAAAAACTACAGGAGGCAATTGCCGATGAAGCTTATGAAAAAGCTGCCCGGCTAAGAGATGAATTAAATAAAAGAGGTACTTCTTAATTTAAATCCTTCTATTTAACGATTTTCTTTTCAAATATTTAAAAGAATTTTAGTGTAAATACATAAATTCCAGATAAGCCCAAATTGTTTAAAATAATTTGGGCCTATTTTTGAATTATGTTTTAAAATAGTTCTATATTCAGCCTTTACTTTTATAAATCAAACAAACAAATATGATGAATGTTAAGTTCCGCTTAACCTTGATGAGCTTTATGCAATTTTTTGTGTGGGGTGCTTGGCTTATCACTATTGCAAATTATTGGTTTGGTACGAAACAATGGGATGGTACACAGTTCGGGGCCATTTTTGCAACCATGGGCTTCGCATCGTTATTTATGCCAACACTAACTGGAATTATTGCAGATAAATGGGTTAATGCAGAAGTTTTATATGGTATTCTTCACATATTATATGCTTGTGTTTTATTCTATCTGCCTCAGGTTGAAACTCCAAATGCTTTCTTCTGGACGATATTGGCTGCAATGTGCTTTTACATGCCAACAATATCATTAAGTAATTCCATTTCTTATACAACATTAAAATCCGGAAACCTGGATGTGGTGAAAGATTTCCCTCCCATACGTGTTTGGGGAACAGTTGGTTTTATTGCAGCCATGTGGATTACCAATTTAACTGGAAATAAAGCTAGTGCATATCAATTTTACATCGCCGGAACGGGTGCTCTATTATTAGGAATTTATGCTTTTACCTTACCTAAATGTAAACCAAGTAGATTAATATCTGAAAAAGCTACGTTAATGCAAACCCTAGGACTTGAAGCTTTTAAGCTTTTTGCCAATTATAAAATGGCTTTGTTCTTTATATTTTCGATGTTTTTAGGGGGAGCATTGCAACTTACCAATGCATATGGTGATGTTTTCCTGGATGAGTTCAAAAACTTTCCAAAATATGCTGACTCATTTGTGGTAAAATATTCGACAATTATCATGTCGATTTCTCAGGTTTCAGAGACCTTATTTATCCTGGCCATTCCTTTCTTTTTAAAGCGTTACGGTATAAAAAAAGTAATGATTATTGCAATGCTGGCATGGGTTTTCCGTTTTGGCTTCTTTGCTTATGGCGACCCTGCCGGAAATCTTTGGATGATTATTCTGTCATGTGTAGTTTATGGTATGGCTTTCGACTTTTTTAACATATCAGGGTCTTTATTTGTAGAAACTTCCACAACAGCAAAAACACGTTCTTCTGCTCAAGGCATGTTTATGATGATGACCAATGGTTTCGGGGCGGTGTTCGGAAGTTTAGTTTCTGGATGGATGATTGATAAATTTTTCACTAAATCTTTTAACACAGTTCAAGCAACATCAGAGTTTGTTGGATCAGAACCTAACAATAGCCACCTGCTTAATTTTGTAAAAAGCCAAGGCGTGAGCATTCTAGAAAACGGAAGTTTTGATAAAACAATACACATGAAAGATTGGCACAGCATCTGGCTTTCATTTACCATCTACGCCCTAGTGATAACTATTTTATTTGCACTATTATTTAAGCATAAACATACTAAAGCCGAAGAAAAGGCTATTGATGCCATTACCCACTAATTATTACGAAATCCCCTATGTCAGCTGGTAAGTATAGAAAAGAACATAATTGTTTAAATTGTGGTTCGCATGTAGAAACTCATTATTGCAGTAACTGCGGCCAACCAAATTTAGAATTAAAGGAAAGTTTCTGGGGTTTTATCAGCCACAGTATTGCACATTATTTTCACTTCGATAATAAGTTTTTTCAAACCCTTGTTCCCCTTTTAAGCAAACCCGGTCAGGTTACTTTAGATTATTTAGCAGGTAAGAGGGCGAGATATATCAATCCGGTAAGCATGTATATTTTTGTATCAATTGTTTACTTTTTAATTGCCTATTCCCCTACCCATGTAGAAATAGATCAGGCACATAAGCCTGTAACTGCTGCTCAATCTCAAAAAAGAAAAGCCACACTAGATAGTGTACATATTGCACTTAAAAAAGCTGGATTGACCAAAGCTGCACCTGGAATAGTGAATGAAACAACCAAGCAAATTGCCGAAGATTTAGATAGAGAAGATTATAAATCTTTAAGTTTTAAAGAACAGAAAATAGCATTGGAAGAGTTAAAAAAGCTTAACAAATCCAATAAATCAGATTCTTTGACGAAGGTTATTTCAAGATTTAGTCAGATTCATGATGATCGCAATGATAGTACTTATGCGGCATACTTATTAAGACAAAAAACACTTCATTCCGAAGATCAGGATAATTGGATAGAAAAATTGAACAAAAAACGTTCTATTACATTTGGCGAAAAAGCTGACGTAATTCAAGAAACCTTAGAGCACAACAGGCCCAAGCAATATTTCTTAATGATGCCTTTGCTTGCGCTTTTTATCATGTGGAATTTTAGAAAAAACCACATTTACTATCTTGATCACCTGATATTTACTATTCATGGAATGACCGCTTTCTTTATCGTATCTATTTTCACTAAGCCAATCATTAAATACATTTTTGGAGAAGATTCAACATTATCAAGCATTATTGGTGTTGCTATTTTTATTTGGGTTTGCTGGTATATGTTTAACGCTTTAAAAATATTTTATCAACGTAAAAAAGTTATTGGTAAAATGATCATGATCTTTATACTGTACTTTTTATCACTGAAGTTATCTGAAATGGTGATGTTAAATTTAATTTATTATGTTGTAACTTAATCTTCATAAAACCTCAAAAAAAAAGCTTCAGAATTTTCTGAAGCTTTTTTTTTGAGGTTGATTTTTATATTTATTTTCTGCTTTTGATATCTACAAATTCTCTATCAGTTTCACCAACGTAGATCTGACGTGGACGACCGATTGGTTCTTTATTCTCATGCATTTCTTTCCATTGAGCTATCCATCCTGGTAAACGACCCAAGGCGAATAATACGGTAAACATTTCAGATGGGAAACCTAAAGCCCTGTAAATAATTCCTGAATAAAAATCTACGTTTGGATATAATTTTCTATCGATAAAGTATTGATCCGTTAAGGCAGCTTCTTCTAATTTTTTAGCTATTTCCAAAATCGGATCATCAATGCCTAAATTCTCTAAGATATCATCGCAGGCCTTTTTAATGATTTTAGCACGTGGATCAAAGTTTTTATAAACTCTGTGTCCAAATCCCATCATACGGAAAGGATCATTTTTATCTTTAGCTTTATTAATCCATTTTTCAGTATCGCCACCATCCGCTTTAATTAACTCCAACATATCAATTACCGCTTGGTTAGCACCACCATGAAGTGGCCCCCAAAGTGCCGCGATCCCTGCTGAAATAGAAGCATACAAATTACAATCAGAAGAACCCACTATGCGTACAGTTGATGCCGAACAATTTTGCTCGTGATCTGCATGAAGGATAAGCAGCTTGTTCATTGCGCTAACTACAATCGGATTCACATCATAATCTTCAGTACGTTGTCCAAATGTCATCCAAAGGAAATTGGTAACATAATCATATTTATTTTTTGGATAAATAAGTGGATGACCTAGTGATTTTTTATAGATAAAAGATACAATTGTTGGCAGTTTAGCCAGCAACTTAATAATGGTTAAATTTTGCTCCTCTGCAGTTTGATTTGGCTTTAAGCATTCTGGATAAAATGTTGATAGCGAGAATATTAAAGAACCCAATTGACCCATTGGATGAGATCTTGATGGATAACCATCAAAAAATTTCTTCATATCCTCATGAATCAATGTATGTCTGCTAATTTCAGCTTGAAATGCATCCAATTGTTCTTGATTTGGCAAATCACCATAAACAATTAAATAAGATACCTCTAAAAAACTCGATTTTTCGGCAAGCTCTTCAATAGAATAACCTCTATATTTTAATATCCCTTTTTCACCATCTAAGAAAGTGATTTTACTTTTTGTAGAACCAGTATTTTTAAAACCAGTATCTAAGGTTACAAAGCCTGTTAAATCTCTTAATTTAGAAATATCAATGGCCTTCTCATCTTCTGTTCCTGTAATTACTGGTAATTCAATTGTATTACCATCAACTTTAATCTCTGCAATATCTGACATATTATTGTATTGTGTTTGTAGCTTTCTAAATTATATAAAATTAATATACATGCATAACAAATCTGTTAAATTAATATGAATAATCAGTCAAAAAGACGTAACAATCATGCTTAATTTTTTTTGATTCATTACTATTTTGATTTGATTTCTTCTGCAACTCTACCACATTCCAGCATCTCATTGCCGTAATAAGGATTTTTTATTTCCTTTTCTTTTGATAGCCAATCGCCGCCATCACCTTTGTTTGCCATTGGGCAATGTTGAACATAAAGTGTTCCTGATTCTATTTCCGTTGATTTAAACAATGCAATTACATCTGCACTTAACACAGTAAAATTTTTGCGTTGCATTACAAGATCTGTCGAACTTGCAATCTTTGCTGCAATTTCTGCAGTTGGCTCGCAACCTTCGTAGTTTGCTAAACTTTTTTCCAACGTTGAAGCAGATTTTTGAGCAATGGCAGAATTGGATGCGACCAATGCATTTTTAAGATCTACATATTGATTTAATATTTCTGATTTTTTAGAATCCTTAATCTGCACACCGTTTGAAATCTTTGTAGTATCGTTTTGGATAGTGTCCTTATCATTTGTAGATTTTTTCTCTGCTTGGTTGCAGGCAAATAATGTAGCTAATATGGCTATGCCGAATATCTTTTTCATTGTATTTGGTTTTCTGCTCAAAATAGTAATTTAAATATGAATTAAACAAAAAAAGCCCCGCAATTTGCGAGGCCTTTGAAATATATGATGATTTAATTATAATTTGAAATTATAGGCAATTCTTAAAGCAAACTGTCCTGTTTTTCTGAAATATGTTGTAGAAGCTACATCGTTTGTATAACCTTCATATCTTGCACCGATATCAAGACCATTATCCCACTCGTAACCAAGACCACCTGTGTAAATGAAGTTTGTTTTTGCGCCGTCTTCAATACCAAAACCTGCACCAGCTTCAACCGCTAAGTACATTCTTTCGATAGCAAAAACTTTAACACCACCCTTTGCAGGAATAAAACCGAAATCCAAAGAGTTGTTTCTTCCTTTTAGTTTAGTGTAACCACCTGAGGCTGTGATAGCAACATCTTTCGTTAAATCCCACTGCAACTTTAAATCAGCGCCATAAGCATACTCCATTGGAGAGCTTTTCTTGAATAAACCACCGTTTAAACCGATGCCAACTTTAAATCCCATACCATTATTGGTTGTTCCAGCATCCATGGTAGTCATGGTTTGTGCATTTAAGTTTGATGTTGTAAAAATAGCAACAGCTGTAATTGCCGTTGCAAAAAGTTTAGTAATTGTTTTCATGTTAGATGATTTAATTAATAATTAAGGGTTTTAAGGTATATACGATAAAGCGAAGAGAATAGATTTTATAATTTTCATTTTTTTCAGAAATTTTTAATAATAAAAAAAGCCCCAACTTTGGCTGGGGCTTTTTAGAATTATTTTATTAGAATTATAAACTAAATCCATAAGCTATACGTAAACCAACATATCCTGTCGAATTTCCATTTCTAGCTAAACCTTCATATTTAGCACCTAAATCAATGCCGTTACTCCAAGCATAACCAATTGCTGGAGAATATACAAATGATGTTCCACTACCTTCATTTGTTCCAAAACCAGCACCTAATTCTGCCAATCCATATAGACCAGCACCAGATTCATTGAAAAAATATTTTGCACCAACTTTTACTGGGATATATCCAAAACTTGAATAATTTACACCAGTGTTACCTATTTCTTTACCACTTAAGTGAGTATAACCTGCAGTTACAGGAATAGAAAGTTGTTTATCAACATTAAACTGATAACGTAAATCTCCGCCAATCGCAATACTATAAGCATCACTAGTTGGGACACCAACATTTAATCCAATACCAAGATTTTTAGATTGTGCATTTACATTTGTTGTAAAAAATAGCGCTACAACAGCTGCTGAGGTAGCAATAATTTTAGTAATTGTTTTCATTAATAAGTTATTATTTTTGAGTTAAACTTTATACTCAAACAAATACAAAAGATGTGCCAAAAGAGCTTTTTTGTGTAAAGCTAATGTTAACGGTATAAAAACCTGCTTATTACAATTTTATAAAAAAAACTTACTAATGTATTTTTTGTAGAATTTGTTGCCTTAATTGGTTAGTATTTAATGAAGCATCTAACCAATTTATCAATACATTATCTTTTTCCATTTTTCTAAAGAAGGTATTTTGACGTTTAGCATATTGACAAATTGCTATACCTAATCTAAATTTAAATTCGTCGTAATCAATTAGTCCATCCAAATGGTTTACAATAAATTTATATTCCAAACCATAAAACATTAACGTTTCTTTTGAAACGCCATTTGAAATTAAATTTATAACTTCATCTATCATTCCTACTGATAAACGATCTTCTAATCGACTTAAAATTTTTGATCTGGTGACCTCTACATTATTTTTAAGTCCAAATATGATCGGCTTTATGTCTGGTGTGATTCTTTCTTTAATAAAACTATGTTTCAAAAATTCAGCAACTTCTATTGCCCGTATTATTCTTTTTTTTGAATTTACATCCACATAATTTACATTAGAGTAATTTGTTAATTTTATCATCAAAGCCTCCTTAGTTTCGGGCAGTAATGATGCTCTCAAATTTTCATTTACCGGTACTGCTGTGTAATCCTGATTTTGAAGTAAACTGTGGATGTACATTCCCGTTCCTCCACATAAAATTGGTGTTTTGCCTCTTGCAATAATATCTTCAAATACCTTGTAAAAATCATTTTTGAAAGCATCTACATGATATTTTTCACCAGGTTCTAAAATATTGATTAAATGATATGGAATTTTTTGACCTTCAACGGTATATTCATCAAGATCTTTTCCAGTGCCGATATCCATTTTTTTAAATATCTGCCTGCTATCTGCACTGATGATTTCACCATTAATGGATTTTGCAACCTGAGCTGCTAGTTTTGTTTTACCCGAAGCTGTTGCTCCCAGGATGATGATGAGATTAATATCGGCCATATTAAAATTTTAAGATATACTTTAAACTACCTGTATTAAATACTTTAGCAGGGGTTGAGGAATCTTCTTTAATCAATGATCGACTTAGATTGGAATCAATTGAAAAATACTGGGGCGCTATGATATTTGTTTTAATGAAATTTAATTTGTGGTAGGCCTCTCCTGCTGACCAATCCCGGTCAGCGTAGGTCATTAAATCGTTTGGTTGATGTAAATGATAAAAATGAGAAATTAATTTGCTTAAACCTCCAACAACAGAGTATCCTGTTTTAATTGCAAATCTGATTAATTCTGCTGATTTATAATTTTCTTCGTGATTCATTTTACGTAATGCCGCAAATGTGGCCACTGACACCAATTCATCCTTTTTAAATAACCCTAATTTATATCTACAACTTACAAATCCCTGCAAATGATTTTCATTTAAAAAAGACAATGCAACAGATTTATCAATTTTTTTAATTGAAGTTTCTCTTCCATGAATTCTTTTATTTAAGCCTAAAAGAGATGAAATTCTTGCTAAAACTTGTAAAGGTTTATTAAGCCAAACATCTTCCCATAAATGAATAAGTTTAATTCCGTTGTCGAGATGCATTTGTTGCATACTGATTAAATGTTGCGGTGTAAACTGATTATCCAGGCTTACTAAATGGATAACAAGAGCATGATTATAAACTGAAAACAAAGAAAAATCGTCTTTTAAAAAAAAATGGCCATCAATATTACTATCAGCTAATGCTGATGTAAATTGATTGTGCCATTTGAGTTTTGTAGGTAAAATTAGATCTTCCAATTATTCAATTAATTTGCAGAATTAAAGCAAAATTAATCAAAGAATTTAAATCCATTCTTTTTCTTTGAAATGTGTATGTATAATTTCCACCAATGTTTCTACCTCTTTTAATTTTACATCATCAAGTGCGGAAATTTTTAAACCAGATTTATCATCGCCAAAGCTTATTAATGATTGATTTTTAGATGTAAATTCATCAGCATTCACTTTCAGTTCGACTTCATTTCCATTAATGTATATTCCAGCAAAAAATCTTTCTGTAACTTTATTTCCTTCATCCTGAATGTTTTTTTCGCTGTAAAGATCGTAACCAGTTTCAGAGTTTTCATGTACAGTATATCCTCGTGTGGCATAAGGTTGTACACCCGCTCTTATGGTTTGAAAAATTTCGACTAGATCCGTTTTCATAATAAAATTGATTTTAAATTTTAAACATCAAAACATTCATTTTGTTTAAATTTATTGATCAAGCCACCACTTAAAAGCTGGCATTTTAGTATCTAAAACAATGCTTTCCCCCAGCTGGGGTGTAACAACTGGCATTTGTTTTTTATCAGCTTCATTTATCACTCTTTTTATTGAATCATCCCAAGGATGCATCGCTAAGCTAAATTTACCCCAATGTACGGGCATCAATACTTTTGCATTTAAATCTATTGCAGCTTGTACGGTTTCTTCAGGAAACATATGTATATAAGGCCAATATGCATTATACTGCCCGCACTCCAATAAGGCAATATCAAATGGACCGAAGTTTTCTCCAATTTCTTTAAAGTGTGTATCGTAACCAGAATCGCCACCTAGAAATAGTTTACAATTATTAAATTCGAGTACAAATGCCGACCAAAGTGTTTGATTGCGTTTGAATTTTCTTCCTGTAAAATGTCTTGCAGGCACGGCTGTAAAATTCAATCCATTCATCAAATCTACTTTTTCGTTCCAGCACAACTCTTTTATTTTGGTTGAAGAAATCCCCCATCTTTCCAAATGCGATCCTACACCTAGTGATGTGATGATTTCTTTCGTTTCTGGTGCTATTTTTAAAATGGTTTTGTAATCCAAATGGTCATAATGATCATGGGTTATCAGTAGAACATCAATATTTTTAAAATCTTCAGCCTTAACAAAGTTGGTTCCTGGAAAAGCCTTGCTTCCAATAAATGAAAATGGAGAAGGCACATTGCTAAAAACAGGATCAACCAATATCCTTAAATCATTAATTTTTATCAGGTAAGAAGAGTGACCAAACCATATAATTTCTGGAGCAGCTGTAGCAGGCTTGCTGTTTAAATCTGGTTGAACATATTTTAATGGCTTATCAGGACTCTTGTTTGGATGTTTTTCAAAGAAAAAGGCTTTTAAAATTTTGTAAAAACTTACGCCTTCTGGTTGCATTGGTGTGAAAGATAGATTTTGTAATGCACCATCACGATAATTACTTAAATGATGAATTTTATCACGTCTTAAGGCCATTGGTAATCTTCCAAAAACAGGAAGATTTATGATGATAATGATAACGAAAACTAATATAAGTGTTAAATATAAGGCAATCATGTAAATAAATTTTGGGGCAATTTACGGATTAGATTTACCATCAATTCAATAATTAAGTCAGTAGAAAGCAAAATAAAAGGTACTGTTATAAATTCCAAATATTTAGACAAAAAAGTATTTTTGTATTCTAAAGAAGTTCAGCCACTGAACTATCTTGCGTAGTCTCGATTTTCGGATCGAGGCTACTACTTTTGTGGTTTT
>NZ_CAKLBU010000003.1 GCF_920984735.1 Pedobacter sp. Leaf250
AAACAAGACTCAGCTTCAGGTTGAAACACTAATGATACGACTGTTATGATGCTCATTTATACTCAACATAAAGGTAGCGTCATTTATATTGATTTTTATGAAATAAATTAACCCTCAGCTTGACTGGAGATCTTAATGCAAAAATAACATGTGCTAATTGATTCAATGAAGACAAATATTCCTTAAATAATTGTTCCGTACAAATCAAAATCTTCAGCTCTATCAATTTTCACATTAACAAAACTTCCGTTTGCCGCATAACCTGTAGCTGCATCAATTAAAACTTCATTGTCGACCTCAGGAGAATCAAATTCGGTTCTGCCTACAAAGAAATCACCTTCTTTTTTATCAACTAAAACCTTAAAAGTATGACCAACTTTTTCCTGGTTGATATCAAACGAAATACCTTGCTGAATTTCCATAATGTCATCAACACGCTGTTGTTTTACTTCATCAGGAATATCATCAACTAAACTATGAGCATGTGTTTTTTCCTCGTGAGAATAGGTAAAGCAACCTAAACGATCGAATTTAGTTTCTGCAACCCATTCTTTCATCTCCTGGAAATCGTATTCAGTTTCACCCGGATAACCACAAATTAAAGTGGTACGCATGGCAATATTTGGAACCTTATCTCTTATTTGGTTTACTAAATCAATTGTTTTTTGCTTGGTGGTACCACGGCGCATCGATTTCAACATGTTATCAGTAATATGCTGTAGAGGCATATCTAAATATTTGCAGATGTTATCGCGTTCATTCATGGCGTCTAATATTTCCATTGGGAAGCCAGAAGGATAGGCATATTGTAAACGAATCCACTCAATTCCCGGAACATCAGATAATCGGCGCATCAATTCATCAAGCTTACGTACGCCGTAAAGATCCAAACCATAATAAGTTAAATCCTGAGCAATTAAAATCAGTTCTTTGGTGCCATTTTTTGCTAAAATTTTAGCCTCATTTACCAACTCTTCCATTGGTTTGCTCATGTGTTTTCCTCTCATCAAAGGAATGGCACAAAATGAACACGGACGGTTGCATCCTTCAGCAATTTTGAAATATGCGAAATGAGATGGGGTAGTTAACAAGCGTTCACCAATTAATTCGTGCTTATAATTTGCCCCTAATTCGTGAAGTATATTTTGTAAATCATTGGTGCCAAAAAAAGCATCAACGTTTGTGATTTCCGATTCCAATTCTGGTTTATAGCGTTCAGATAAACAACCAGTAACCACAACCTTTCCAATTTTACCGGCTTCCTTTAATTCGCTGAACTGAAGGATGGTATCAATTGATTCCTGTTTAGCATTATCGATGAAACCGCAAGTATTAATTACAACAATATCATCTTTACCCATTTTATCAGATTCATGCACAACATTTAAATTATTGCCACGCAATTGACCCATCAATACTTCAGAATCGTATATATTTTTTGAACACCCAAGCGTAATCACATTGATTTTGGGCTGTTTAACTGTTGGTTTACTTCTTGCTATTTTTGTATTCATCTTTTACACTTGATCTTACTTTTATTACATCGATCGGGGTACCCGAAATTCTGAATTTATTTCTGGATCTTATCTGCTCAAGACATCCCGAAATAAAACATTATGAATGCTATTTTTTACGCAATTCGTCATTGCGAGGCACGAAGCAATCCCGTTCTAAATGAGATTGCTTCGTGCCTCGCAATGACGAAGATTATTGTTTATTTAAACAAACTATTTACAAACTCTTTCTTATCAAAAAGCTGTAAATCGCCAATTTTTTCTCCAACGCCAATATATTTTACCGGTATTTTAAATTGATCTGATATACCAATAACCACCCCGCCTTTGGCAGTACCATCCAACTTGGTGATCGCTAGTGCATTTACATCCGTTGCTTCGGTAAATTGTTTACACTGTTCAAAGGCATTCTGACCAGTTGAAGCATCCAAAACCAGTAAAATTTCATGTGGTGCTCCAGGAACAACCTTTTGCATCACTTGTTTAATTTTACCTAATTCATTCATTAATCCAACTTTGTTATGTAAACGTCCGGCGGTATCAATAATTACTACATCTTCTCCATTGGCAACCGCCGATTGAAGCGTATCGAAAGCAACAGAGGCAGGATCGGAACCCATAGGTTGGGCAACTACTCTTACCCCAACACGTTCGCCCCAAAGTTTAATTTGATCTACGGCAGCTGCTCTAAAAGTATCGGCAGCACCCAAAACAACTTTAAGGCCAGATTCTTTTAGTTTATGTGCCAATTTGCCAATGGTTGTTGTTTTACCAACACCATTTACGCCAACAACCATAATTACATAGGGTTTATGCTCGCCATATTCAAAGTGGCGGAAATCATTGCTGTTGTTTTCAGATAATAGCAATTGAATCTCATCTCTGAGAATGAAATTCAATTCAGATGTATTCAGGTATTTGTCTTTTGAAACGCGTTCTTCAATACGTTTAATGATTTTCAAAGTAGTGCTCACGCCCACATCAGAAGTAACCAAAACTTCTTCCAGGTTATCCAGCACTTCATCATCAACTGTCGATTTTCCTGCAACAGCTTTGGTAATTTTATTAAAGAAACCATCTTTGGTTTTCTCTAAACCCTTATCCAAAGCCTCTTGAGCTTCAGGAGCAGTTTCTTTCTTTTTGAAAAAATCAAATAAGCCCATATCTAAATTTTATATAACAAAAAAAGCCCTTCCGGTTAAAACGGAACGGCCTTTAATATTTTCTGATTAAAAAATATTAACCTTATTTAGATGCGATAGCATCTTTTACGTGGTCGTTATGAACGATAAGTTCTTTGAATGAATAAGCACCAGTTTTAGGTGATTTAACCATTGTGATAACTTTCGAATATTCTTTACCTGTACCTGTTTTAAGGGTTGCAACTACTTTCTTTGCCATGTTCTTATAATTTTAATGATCGAATGATAGATTGATAGAATGGGGGTTACTCACCCTAAGCCTTCTACCTTAAAATCATCAACCTTATTTAATTTCTTTATGTACGGTTACTTTTCTCAATACCGGGTTGAATTTTTTCAATTCTAAACGCTCAGTAGTGTTTTTACGGTTTTTCGTAGAAATATATCTAGACATACCTGGCATGCCACTTTCTTTGTGCTCAGTACATTCTAAAATAACCTGAACTCTGTTACCTTTTTTTGCCATTTTAATATTAATTGTAAACTGTTAATCTCAACAGTTAATGTTTTTTACAAAAATCCTTTTTTTACGAAACGGTTGATCGCCTCGCTAATACCCACTTTATTGATGGTCTTAATCGCTGAAGTAGAAACTTTCAACGTAATCCAACGGTCTTCTTCAGGGATATAAAATTTCTGAAGTTTCAAATTAGGATAAAATTTGCGTTTGGTTTTAACGTTCGAGTGTGATACGTTATTACCTTTCATTGCCATTTTTCCTGTTAAATCACAAACTCTTGACATGACTTGTAAATATAGTTGTTAAAATATCGTCGCTTAATTTTTTTAAGAGTGTGCAAATATCTGAATAATAATTGTAAACAGCAATAGTAATGCTCTTATTTTTTTAATTTTAAATCTATATCCCATTTGCCAGGCTCTAAAAGCTCAAAATCAACGATTTCTCCCATAAAACTTACCTGCAAGTGTAGTGGAAATTCCAACTTAGTGAAAGTATATAAACTTGCCGTTTTCGACGCTGCTTCTCCTTTCATATCCTCATATTTTCCCTTCAGTATTTTAACACTAGAAATTGTGGGATGATTATCTTCACCGTATTGTTTATTGCCTTGCAAAACAGCTGTTTTAATAGCGTTTGAATTGGATTGAACTGATGCGAAACTAATCTTTACGGAAACTATATTATCTTTAGATTTTTTGTTTTTACTAATAAAAATATCATTAATATTTTCTGTTTTACTATACAAAACATATTGACTTGTTTTTTTTAGTGTATCAGTTTTACTGTCGGATGCTAATGAATTAAATGAGATCATAGTCAAGAGACAAACGAAGGAAAGAAGTAGGTTTTTCATAAAGACAAAATTAAAATAATATGTCAGTTGGAAAACTTTTTAAAAAGAAACATAGACAACGTTATTGATACAATTTAATATTTAATTCAATCATTATTTATTTAAATTAGCCGCTAGTAATCCCAATATATAATAAGCAACATGCAAATTACATCTTTTAAGCAATACGAAGAAGATTTTAAAAAGAGCGTAGATAATCCAGAGCAGTTCTGGGGCGAAGTGGCGCAAAATTTTCAATGGCGTAAACCTTGGTTTAAAGTTTTATCGTGGAATTTTAATGAGCCAAACATCAAATGGTTTGAAGGTGCAAAGCTTAATATAACTGAAAATTGCCTTGATAGGCACTTGGAAAAAAATGGCGATAAGCCAGCCATTATTTGGGAGCCTAATAACCCTGAAGAAGAGAGCGTGACTTACACTTATAAAATGCTGCACGAACGTGTATGCCGTTTTGCCAATGTTTTAAAACGCAACGGAGCCAAAAAAGGCGATCGTATTTGTATTTACATGCCAATGGTACCTGAATTGGCAATCGCCGTTTTAGCCTGTGCCAGAATTGGTGCCGTTCACTCAGTAATTTTTGGTGGTTTTTCTGCTAAATCAATTGCCGATCGGATTAACGATTCGCAATGTAAATTGGTCATTACTGCTGACGGAGCCTATCGCGGAAACAAACAAATTCCTTTAAAAGATGTAATTGACGATGCCTTAATTGGTTGCCCAACAGTAGAAAAATGTATTGTACTTACACATGTGCGTACACCGGTTTCAATGCTGAAAGGACGCGATGTTTGGTGGGAAGATGAAGTTAAACATGTAAATGATATCTGCGAAGCAGAAGAAATGGATGCAGAAGATATGCTTTTCATCCTGTATACTTCGGGTTCTACTGGAAAACCTAAGGGTGTTGTACATACCTGCGGCGGTTATATGGTTTATGCAGGATATACATTTTCAAACGTTTTTAATTATCAACCTGGGGAAGTATATTTTTGTACAGCCGATATCGGTTGGATAACTGGTCATTCTTACATCGTATATGGGCCGCTCTCTCAAGGGGCAACATCTGTATTATTTGAAGGCATCCCAACTTATCCGAGTCCATCTCGCTTTTGGGATATTGTAGAAAAACATAAGGTAAATACATTGTATACCGCTCCAACTGCTATCCGTTCTTTAATGAGTTTTGGCGATGAACCTTTAAATGGAAAAGATTTAAGTTCTATTCGGGTATTGGGTTCGGTAGGAGAGCCAATAAATGAAGAGGCGTGGCATTGGTTTGATGAAAAAATTGGTCATGGCAAAGCGCCAATTGTAGATACCTGGTGGCAAACTGAAACAGGAGGAATTATGATTTCGCCTATTGCTACAGTAACCCCAACTAAACCAAGTTATGCCACCTTACCTTTGCCAGGAATTCAGCCAATTTTGGTTGATGAAAATGGAAAGGAAATTGAAGGGAATGGCGTGAGTGGAAATTTATGCATCAAGTTTCCTTGGCCAGGAATGTTGCGTACCACTTATGGTGATCATGAACGATGCAAACAAACTTATTTTTCTACTTACGAAAACTTATATTTTACTGGCGATGGTTGCTTACGCGATGAAGACGGTTATTACAGAATTACTGGTCGAGTGGATGATGTGTTAAACGTTTCAGGACACAGGATAGGAACTGCCGAAGTGGAAAATGCCATTAATATGCATGCGGGTGTAGTTGAAAGTGCAGTAGTGGGCTATCCACATGATGTAAAAGGACAAGGGATTTATGCTTTTGTTATCAACCCGGAGATGCATGGTGAGGAAGAGTTAACCAAAAAAGACATCCTGCAAACGGTAACCCGGGTAATTGGAGCCATTGCCAAACCCGATAAAATACTTTTCGTTGCTGGTCTTCCTAAAACGCGTTCGGGTAAAATTATGCGTAGAATATTAAGAAAAATTGCTGAGGGTGATACCGCTAATTTAGGCGATACTTCAACATTATTAGACCCTGCTGTGGTCGATCAAATTATTGAAGCATCGAAGGCTTTAAAATAATTTTGCTACCTATAAACAAAAAGTGCCGATCAATACGATCGGCACTTTTTGTTTGGAATACATTGTATTAATAACCTGGGTTTTGAACTAAACCTTTATTAGCAGATAATTCACGATCTGGAATAGGGAAAACAAGTTTAGGATCATTGTATACAAATGAACCTATTGTACGTTTGGTACGTTTGTAATCATGCAATCTAAATCCTTCATAAGCTAATTCTTTTTCACGCTCATTTAATATAGTAGCAAGTGTTGGAACCACATTGCCTAAACCAGCTCTTAATCTTAATCTATTGATGTCAGCCGCTGGTGTAGCTCCAATTACAGTACTTAATCTAAAGTTACATTCAGCTCTAATTAAGTATTGTTCGGTAATGCGTGCAACAGGAATATTTCCAAAATAATCATACCATTTTTTAGTGAATAATCCGTTTTTTGCACCTGTACCTGTATAAATTAAATCTGTTTGTCTTTTATCTCCAGTTTCGAATGCATTATAAAAAGCTGTGTTAACATTTGCATCTCCACGACCAACGTTTCCACCTGTCGAATTTTCGTAACTCGCATAAAAAGTGGCTAATCCATCATTTGATGATCCGGCATTGCTCTGCTCGTTTTGAGCGATTTCAAAAATACCTTCATTTGAATTTCTGGTTCTAAATGGAGCTTCCAAAGATGTAGTTATTAGGGAATATGGACTGTTGTTTATAATGTCATTCGCAAGATCTCTGGCTAATGCATATTTTCCTTCTTGAAGATATACTCTAGCTAAGAAAGCCATTGAAGCATACTTTTCATTAGCTCCATCAAGCTTTGTAATTGATGATTTAAGATCATTCTCAACAGCTGTATAAACATCTGCAATTGAATTTCGTGGTACATTAGTAACAATATCACTTGTGCTTTGCACAGCTTTTGTAATAATTGGTACACCAAGACCATTATTTGTTCCTGCCGCATCGAAAGGCTGTGCATATAATCTTACCAGTTCAAAATGCATTATCCCTCTAATAAACAGGGCTTTTCCTTCAATATTGTTTTTGGTTGCTGGATTGGTAACTACACCCGAAGCTGACAAAACTGTATTTGCCACGTTTATAGCTTTATAAGCAGATACCCAAGTACGTAATACGTCTACATTTGTAGAGATAATTGCTTTATTTGAGATATCTCTGTAGGTACTAAATGAACCAGTCCAGTTCAAATATCCATTGTTAGCGTAAATATCGGGAAGAAAAACAAGATTAGTTCCGTACAAATCTCCGGTGGCTAAAACAGTGTAAGCGCCTATTAATGCGTTTTGAACATCAGCTGTTGTAGATAATGCTACTTCAGATGAAATTGATTGCCTTGGCTCAATTTCCAATTGTTTTTTACAAGAGGAAGCAGTTAATATCATAATACTAGCGGCCAATATATTTTTATAATAATTTTTCATGTTTCTAATATTTATATCCATTAAAGCCCAATGTTTACACCAAAAGTTATCGTTCTGGCTTGTGGCGGTGTATAAAAATCGTGTCCTATTTGTATATTATTGGTTTGTAGAGAAGAACCTGCAGGCGTGTTTACTTCTGGATCATACCCATTATATCCGGTAATAGTGAATAAATTCTGTGCTGAAGCATATATTCTCACATTCTGTAATTTGTATTTATTTATAAATTCTTTTGGTAAATTATAACCGAAAACGACACTCTTTATCCTTAAATAAGAACCATCTTGAATGTATCTTGAAGACGGTCTTGTGCCATTTGCAGAATCAAATCTAGGTTGCGGTATCGTTGTAATTCTATTTGAGGTTGTCCAATAATTTAGCTGATCAATTGTTTGGTTGTCAAAATAATCGCCGTTTGCTGATTGAAAACCACCAGCCATGTTATAAATGTCATTTCCCTGAACAAATTGGGTTTGAATATCCAAATCAAAATTTTTGTAAGAAAAACGATTTCCGAAGCCACCATAATATTTCGCATTTGGATCTCCAATTTTTTGGTTTTGTGCTGTATTATAGTTATTAGTAGTTGCAGTACGACTTGCATCCAAGTAATAAATTGCATCGCCATTACTTGGATCTACGCCAGCATAAGCTTTTCCATAAAAATATCCGAATGGTTCACCCTCTGCAATTCTGCCCAAAAATCTACCACCAGTAAAAATTGGTTGGCCATCTACCAAGCGTAGAATTTTGTTTCTATTGAATGCAATATTAAATGAAGTAGTCCATTTGAATTCTCCTACAAAATTTCTGGTATTCAATGAGAATTCTAAACCTTTATTTTGCATATCGCCAATGTTTTGTGTAATGGAAGTGAAGCCATTAGTTGCTGCAATAGGCACATTAAGTAATAAATCTGTAGTTTTTTTCTTATATGCTTCAATCGTACCTGTAATTCTATCTGATAAGAAACCAAAATCTAAACCAATGTTAAAGTTTGAAGTGTTCTCCCAGGTTAAGTTAGGATCGCCCAGCTGATTTGGAAGAGTACCTGCGGTACCCGCATAATTAACACCGCCATACAATGTCCTTGATGCAAAATTTCCGATTTCCGCATTACCTGTCAATCCGTAACTTGCTCTAACTTTTAATAGACTCACCCATGTGCTTTTTTTTAAAAAGTCTTCATTGGTAGCAATCCATCCTAATGACGCTGCTGGGAAAGTACCATACCTATTGTTCGCCCCAAATCTTGATGAACCATCTGTTCTAACGGAAGCACTTACTAAATATTTGTCATCATATTTATAGTTTACCCTAGCTAAATAAGACACAAATGAGTATTCGGTTTCAAAAGAACTTCCTGACGAAATTGTTGCTGCACTGGCAATTTTAACAAATCTATCAGATGGAAAGCCAGTTCCAGTTACTGTACCATATCTAAATTTGGTATCTTGAAAAGTAAAACCACCTAGTAGATTTAAGTTGTGTTTCTCATTAAATACTTTGGTATAGTTTAAAGTATTATTGGTATTAAAGTTGATTGATTTTGCATTATAATCATTTCCATATCCACTTGTACTACCACCATCTTGGGTTTTTGAACCAAGGTATTGTTCCTCTTCCAAATTATTGAAATCGAAACCATATTCGCTTCTAAAAACTAAATCGGATGTAATTTTTAGACTAGCGTAGGCATTTGCAAATGTTCTGTATGTAGTAGATAAATTACTGCCATTTGCAATATCAATTAATGAATTATAATAAACCGTATTATTATTAAGTTCACCAGATGCATCGTAAATTGGTTGTATTGGAGGCAGTGCATTTAATTGTAAAGGATTTGAAAATGCATTATCTGTAGGGATACGATAATTATCTACTTTTGATATGTTTATTGCTCCACCAATATCTAGAAATTTTGAAACTGTGTGATCTAAACTCATTCTGCCACCAGTACGAACATATCTATTGCTCACAATGATACCATCATTATTACTATAATTACCAGAAATTAAAAAACGGGTTTTGGCATCACCTCCATTAATATTAATGTTATATTGTTGTACATGGCCTCTTCTAAAAGATGCATCTACCCAATTTGCATCTGCAGTACCATCCCAATCATTTGTACCTGTGTAATCTGCCCATAATTCAGAAGAATTAGCATAACCATCATAATCAATGTTTTTAAATGATTCTTCCATCAATTGTTTATATTGTGTAGCATTTAAAAATTCTCCTTTTCTAGTCGGGTCGCTAAAGCCCGCATAATATCCAAAATCAATATTTGTCCTACCTTGTTTCCCCTTTTTGGTTGTAATTAATACAACCCCATTTGAACCCCTTGCACCATAGATAGCAGCAGAAGCTGCATCTTTTAATACTTCCATGGATTCAATATCATCCGGACTAATAGCTGCAAGTGGATTATCTGCTTCTGTGTAAGTTCCCAATGCATCACTAACAATTGGAACACCATCAATTACAAATAAGGGTTGGTTACTAGCCGAAATAGAAGATATGCCTCTAACCCTAATTTGAAGTGCCTGTCCTAGTTTACCACTGCTCGAATTTATAAATACACCAGGCGCTTTTCCTTGCAGTGCACTTTCGATAGTGGCAATTGGTCTATCTTTAAAATCTGCAGATGTAATTTTGGCGATCGAACCTGTTACATCTCTACGATTTTGCGTTCCATACCCCACCACAACCACATCAGAAAGTGTGGTGTTTTCTTCTTCCAGGTTGGTGCTAATGTTTGCACCACTTATGGCAATTTCTTTGGTTTTAAAACCAATAAATGTGAAAACCAATGTTCTTGCATCATTAGGCACACTTAGTTTATAGGCACCAGTCGCATCTGTTTGCGTACCATTTGCGGCAGCACCTTTTACGTACACACTTACACCTGGCAGTGGCCCAGCCGTGCTAGAGGTAACTTTTCCGGATATGACCTTATCTTGTGCGAAAGCAAGTGAAATCAAACCGAAAGATAAAATCATACTGAAGAGTAGTTTTTTCATCAAATTTTAGTTTTAGTTTATAATGTTTAACTGTTTAGGAAATGATAATTCAATGTAACGAAAATTATATACAAAACATTTAAGAATAATTTGATTTAACAATTAATATCGTTTGTGAGTCTCGTTTCGAAACAAAAATTGGAATTACCTGTTTATAAACTATAACATAATTTGATTTACTTAAAATAAATGTCAAAATGGATAAGTTAGAAATTAAAGGAAAGTGGAACGAAATAAAAGGAAAAGTTAAACAAGCCTATGCAGATTTAACTGACGATGATTTGAAGCACGATGAGGGACAGGATGATGAGTTGTTAGGGAAGTTGCAACAGAAAACCGGTAAAGGAAGAGATGAATTGGTTAAGTGGATTAACTCCTTATAATTAATTTGCGATTAATGAAACAGGCGGTCAAATTGATCGCCTGTTTTGTTTAAGGCTTATTTCTCTAAGCTAATTCGATTTTTTTTGAGTAATTTTAAGCTTCCTATATTTATAGCCAAATAAGCTGTTCCAATCGCAAGCCCATTATGAGTAAAGTGTTTGTAGCCTTTTTAATTTTGTTGAGGTTTGTTTCCTTGGAGCATGTTTATGCTGATGATGTAAAACCAAAAACATCGTTTTATTATCGCCAGCTCGATAATCGAAACGGATTATCAAACAGCTCCATCAACTCCATATTTCAAGATAAAGACCAGCTTTTATGGATAGGCACCTGGGATGGTTTGAACAGATATGATGGCGCACATTTCAGTGTATACAACCACAATATCGATAAAATAGAAAACAGCATAGGCAGCAATGTAATTTTATCCATTAAGGAAGATCAGAAAAACAACATTTGGATAAATACCATCGGTGGTATCTCTCGTTACAATAAAACGGCAGGAAAATTTAGTCGTTATTTCTATAAAAATACATCTCCACAAAAAATACGGGAAAACGAATACGACCTCATCATCAGTAACAATGGAATGGTCTTTTGCTTTTCTGCCAACGGGATTTTAAGTAAATACAATTTCGAGAAGGATCAATTTATACCCTATCAAAAGTTTAAAAATGATGAAATTATCGTTAAGATGTGTTTTGTAGGTGATCAGCTCTGGTACCTCAATAAATCTGGTAAACTCATATTGGCACAGGTTGGTGAAAAGGAATTGCGGACTGTGAAAACGATTGCTATCGCTAACGGAATAAGCAATTTTTTTAATACCAATGGAAAAATCATTTTTTCAACCAATAACGATAATCATTTTGTAATAGATAAAAATTTTGCTGCACAGCCACTTAACTGGTCTACAAAAAAAATTAGGGCAATTACTTTATATAAATCCAATTACATAGTAGCGTGGGAAAACCAAGGTTTAAGTGTTTTCGATCAGGATTTCAGAGTCTCAAATTTTCTAAAAACTGAAGTTGCCGCTGTCGAAAATCTTAAAATAACGGCTCTAAACGTTGGTCACGATCATGTATTATGGTTAGGTACAGATGGTAATGGTTTGATTCAGATATATCCAAAGGATAACTTTTTCGGTTTGTTAACTAAAATAAATGGTACAAACATTAATAAACCAATAAGGGCTTTTACAGAGGAGAATGGAAATTTATGGGTAGGAACAAAAGGAAATGGTGTTTTAGTTTTTAATAATTTTTGGGCAGAAAAGAAAACCACTACCAAACCGCGAAAAATTGATGTAAGCACAGGCTTGGAAAATAATTCTGTATTTGCTATTCAAAAAGGTGCCAACCAATTCATCTATATCGGCACTGATGGTAGAGGGCTCTCAGTTTTTGATTTGAAATCAAATAAACTTTTTAACTGGAAAGATATTCAGAACACCAATAAGCTTCCAGAATTTAAGTCGGTTTATTCTACTATTCAAGATCAGGATGGATCTATTTGGATGGGTACCAGTGGTTATGGCTTGGTTCATCTTAATGTTGTTCGAAATTCAGATCAATCCATCTCCATACAACATTTCAAGCAATATTATTCCTCATCAGCAGAAAAAAACGGACCTGTTAATGATATTATTTATGCCTTGGCGCAAGGAAAAGACGATCGCCTGTGGATTGCTTGCCGCTATGGCGGATTAAGTGTTCTCAATAAGAAAACAGGTCTATTTAAAACCTATAAGGCTTTTGGGTACGAAGGCAGTTTAACGCACAGTGATGTTTTATCGTTATTTTATGACAGTAAAAACCGATTATGGATTGGCACAAGTTATGGTTTAAATTATTTATCGTTCGAGGAATCGTTAAAGGATAAACCGAAATTTATAAAAATTACAACTGATAAAGGACTGCCCAATAATACCATTCATGCCATTCAGGAAGATGTATCGGGGAATATTTGGCTAAGTACCAATAAAGGTTTGGCCAAAATAAACCCCGCAAACAATAGCATAGCCAATTATCAGGAAAGCGATGGTTTGCAAAGTAACGAGTTTAGTGATGGGGCAGCTTTCAAAGCAGCAAACAATAACTTGCTTTTTGGTGGTATTTATGGTTTCAATTACTTTATGCCTAAAAATATTATCGAAAACACTAAACAACCAAACTTATTAATTTCCGATTTACAACTTGGTGGTAGAGAGTTTCAAAACAATCAATATCTAATTGTTAAGGCAAAACAGCAAAGCATTTCAACATTTGATTTGGAGCGGAAAAGCAATTTTTTTCAATTTTCGTTTAATGCACTAAACTATTTCAATGCATCTAAAAACGAATTTGCTTATAAACTAAAAGGTCTCGATCAAAGTTGGAGGTACACCGGCACCGATGGCAAAATCGCCTACTACAATATTCCGCCAGGGAAGTACGAACTATTGGTGCGATGGAGCAATGGCGAAGGAATTTGGACAAAAGATGTTGTTGCGCTAAAACTGGATGTTAAACAGTATTTCTGGCTTACCTATCCGGCTTATGGGTTTTATCTCTTGCTTTTAATTATTGGAGGATATGCTTTTCACTTGTACCGAAAAAACAAGTTGGAGATGAAATTTAAGTTAGAGCGTGAATCCTTATTTAGGCAAAAAGACGAGGAGGTTCATTTACAGCGGATTAATTTTTTTACCAATATTGCACACGAAATTCAAACGCCACTAACGCTTATTTTAGGTTCGGTTGAGCATTTTATGCAAAAACGTAATGCGCTTGATAAATCGATAGACAAGAATTATTTCCTTTCCTTGGTGCATCAGCATACTGCCCGCCTAACGTATTTAGTACAGCAACTATTAGAGTTTAGAAAAGCCGAAGCTGGCTATTTAACCCGTAGCGATGATTATTTCGACATTAGTAAATTGTTAAACAGTTTAACTCAACTTTTTTTGCCAGCCGCCGAAAAAAATTATCAAACTTTTTTAAGGGAAATTCAACAGGGGATAGCAGGTTTTATTGATAAGGATAAATTTGAGAAAGTGCTGTTTAACTTATTATCAAATGCCTTTAAGCATTCTGGAAAAGCGCAGAAAATTATTTTTAAAGCCAATTATAATATTGATAGCCAGGATTTGGAAATTGTGGTAGGCAACTCGGGTTGCCAGCTTAAAGAAGCAGATTTAAAGCATATTTTTAAGGAATTTTATATTGGTGGTGGTAATCAATTTGAAAAACAGAGTACGGGTATTGGCTTAGCTTTTACTAAGGAATTAATTTCTATAATGGATGGAAATATTCATGTCTTTTTAGAAGATGATTGGATTTATTTCAACTTTAAATTAAAACTACAGCAATCAATAGAGGGTAAAGAAAATGAAGTTGTGGCATCGGCACCTTCTTATTTATTCGAATCGATTTTAAAACCTTATCACGAGGATTCGGCTGAAGAAAATAATAAAGTAGCTTTAATTGATGATTTAAAAGGATTTGCCCCTTCGAGTATTTTAATTGTGGAAGATGATGCTTCTCTACGTTTCTTGATTCGAAATATTTTAAAAGATCTGTATGTTGTTTATGAGGCAGAAAATGGTAAATCGGCGCTGGAATTTTTAAAAAATAATACTCCAGATATTATCATCAGCGATGTCATGATGCCAGATATGGATGGACTAGAACTTTGCAAACACATTAAAACAGCGCCAGCAACCTGTCACATTCCATTTATTATGTTATCGGCCAAAGGAACCGAAGAAAGTAAAATTGAGGGTTACGAAACCGGTGCTGATGCTTATATCTCAAAACCTTTCCATGTAAACTACTTGCAAATGCGTGTTCGAAAGCTATTGGATTATCGGAATCGCATGAATCATCTGATTAAAGACAGAAATATTAATAATCAATTTGTGGATGTTGATTTGGAACAGGGTGATAAGGAATTCTTAAATGCATTGGTAAAAGCGGTGGAAGATAATTTAGCCGAACCAGATTTGGATGCTTCGAAATTGGAAGATGTTTTATGCATCAGCAAAATGCAGTTGTATCGAAAACTCAAAACCCTCGCTGGAATGACACCCTCTGAATTCATCAAAAGAATTCGGTTGAAACATGCTGCGGTTTTGCTGCAAAATTCTAAACTTAATGTTTCTGAAATTTTCTATTTAACGGGTTTTAATAACAAGTCTTACTTTTTTAGGGAGTTTAAAAAGATCTATCATTTAGCACCAAATGATTATCGGCAGAAACAACACGAAGGAACTGAAACTAAAGAAATTTTCTAATCAAAATGTCTTTAAATGGCATTTTTGCAACAATAGTGAACTAAAATGTTATTATAGTACACTCTTCGTACACCCTCTACATCTATATTTGCTCTCAATCAAATATAAATTTTTATGAAAAAAAACAGACGTATCTATGCATCGTTGGTTTTCTTGTTTTTAGCCGTTACGGGTTTTACAAGTTATGCGCAAACTAAAATTACAGGTAAGGTTACTGATGAAACTAATCAGCCTTTGCCTGGTGTTGTGGTAATGCAAACCAACACTCAAAACAAAACTTCAACCGACGGAAATGGAGTTTATGTTTTAACGCTTCAGGCGGGTTCAGCTCAAACTTTAACTTTCACTTATATTGGCTATAATGCCACAACTTTATCACCAACAGGTGGAAATTTAAATATTTCTCTCAAACCAGCTTCACAATCGTTAAGTGATGTAGTTGTGGTGGGTTACACCTCGCAGAAGAAAGCTTCAATTACAGGTTCGGTTGCAACGGTTGATATGAACGATTTGCAAAAAACCAGAATTGTTGATGTTGCCCAGGCACTTCAAGGTCAGGTAGCAGGTGTATTTGTTGCGGCAAATACTGGTGCTCCCGGTGATGGAATTAAACTTAGAATCAGGGGAGAAGGAACACTTGGAAATAATGATGTACTGTATGTAATTGATGGTGTGCCTACACGCGATATTTCTTTTTTAAATCAAAGCGATGTTAAATCGATGACGGTTTTAAAGGATGCTGCGGCAGGAGCAATTTATGGTTCGAGAGCGGCAAATGGCGTTGTGGTTATCACGACTATTAGTGGAGCAAAAGGCAAAGCAAATCTTAATGTAGAATATTTTGCAGGCTTTCATCAGGCTACAAACTTACCTAAAATGTTAAATGCAGATCAATATTTAACGATTAAAGATAGGGCATGGCACAACACTTTAGGTAATGCGGCAAATGCAGTTAGTCCTTACCAAGCGGCAAGAAGCAGAACAGACTTAGCTGATACCGATTGGTTGGATGAATTGTTCGAAACCGGTAAATCTAAAAATCTTCAGGCTTCAGTTAACGGAGGATCAGATAATGTTCAGTATTTAATTTCAACCGGCTACTACAAACAAGATGGTATTGTGGTTCAAAATCATGATGGTTATGAACGTTTCAACTTCAGATCGAATGTAAACGCCAATGTAACAGATCGTTTTAAAGTAGGTACAAACCTTCAGTTAAGCTTTGCAAAGCAAGATAAATTATCATCAAGTGGTGATGTTCCAGGCGTGATTCGTCATGCATTGTTGCGCCCACCTGTTTTGGGTGTTTACAAAAAAGTAACCGATCCAACTTATTCTGCAGCCAACCCTTATACCGATTTGCCTTTCTACACTGGTAACAATAATGGTTGGGACAAAAATTTCGAGTTCAGTTCGAATCCAATTGCCATTGTAAATTTCACTAACGATAAGCGTAAAACGTTCCAAACTTTTGGTAATCTATATGCTGAATATGCTTTCTTGAGCGATAAATCTTTAACTTTTAGATCGAGTGTTGGTGTTGATATTAGTTTTTCTCACAATAAAAACTTCGCCCAAAACTATGGCGATGATAATGATAACAATCCTGATGAACTTTATCCAGGAAAGGGAAGAAATAATAAGCCTAACAATTTAGATGAAAATAGAGGTGAGGTAATGAACTTTACTTTTACCAATACTTTAAATTATGTAAAAACATTTGCTCAAAAACACAATGTAAATTTCTTATTGGGTGCTGAAAATATTTCAAGCAAATCATCGGCGATTGGTGGGAGCAGACAGAATTTCGATAAAAGCACTTCGGGTTTTCAATATTTAGATTATGGAAGCTTAACCAATATTTACAATTCTGGTTCGGCCAGCGAATTTAATTTAGTGTCGTTTTTTGGAAGTGGAACTTATAATTTTGATAACAAATATTTTGCTACTGCAACTTTAAGAGCTGATGGTTCATCACGCTTCGGACCGACTAATAAATGGGGTTACTTCCCGTCAGCATCTGCTGGATGGATTATTTCAAATGAGGAATTTATGAAAAGTGCCCAATGGATTTCTGAATTAAAATTAAGAGGAAGTTGGGGACAGGCTGGTAATCAGGAGATTCCAAATAATACCTATCAAACTTTGGTTTCAGAATCTGGAGGCATAGTAAATGTTGTACGTTATGGTAACCCCGATGTGAAATGGGAAACCACTACGCAAACCAACTTTGGTATCGATTTCGGTGTGCTTAAAAACAGATTATCATTCACTGCTGATTATTTTATAAAGAAAACCGATGATATTTTGTTAACGGTTGGCTTACCAGCAGTTTCTGTAGGTGTAATCGATCGTACTTATGTTAATGCCGGAGAAGTAACCAATAAAGGTTTCGAGTTTGGTTTAAATTTCAGAAATCAGGAGCATGCCTTCAAATATAATGTAAATGCAAACATCGCTACATTAACAAACCGCGTAAATAAACTGCAAGAGTTTGTTAAAAATATTAATGATGATAGAACACATACCAGAACAGAGGCCGGGCAACCAATTAACTCTTATTTCGGTTTAGTTTTCGATGGTATTTATCAAACTCCGGCTGAAGTTAGCAGTTATTTATATTCAAATGCAAATGGTGCTTTGCCAGGCGATATTAGGTTTAAAGATTTAAATGGCGATGGACAGATTAATGCCGACGATAGAACATTCATTGGTAATCCTGTTCCGAAATTAACTTATGGTTTTGCTTTTTCATCATCGTATAAAAAATTCGATTTCTCGTTCTTGCTGCAAGGTGTGCAAGGTGTAGATCGTTACAATGATTTAAAACAGATTATCAATTTCGATAGTCGCCCTTTTAACTCTATGACATCTGTTTTGGATAGCTGGAATGGTCCGGGTACAAGCAACACTTTACCTCGTGTAACCTTTAACAACAATGGTGGCGGCAACGTATCGAGCGTATTTGTTGAAGATGCATCGTATTTAAGATTAAAAAATATCGAGGTTGGATATACTTTTGATGTGAAGCAGATTGGTGTTAGAAATGTTCGTTTATATGCATCAGGTCAAAACCTTTTAACTGTAACAGATTATACAGGTTTAGATCCAGAGTCTACCTCATTAATAGATCAAGGAACTTATCCGCAATCGAAAGCATTTATTGTTGGATTAAAAATTAGTCTGTAAATCTTTTTTGCAAAAAATATTATGAAAAGAATATTATTTATAAGCGCAATGTTTAGTGTATTAACATTCGCAGGTTGCAAAAAGCAACTTACTACCGAAGCGATAGGTTTAACAACTTTAGAGCAGGTAAATACAACGCCCACATTAGGAACCGTAGAAAACTCAGTTAATTCTGCTTATCAGCTGTTATCAAACCGCTTAAATATTTTAGCACAATGGGATTGGGCAGGAGGTTTGGTTTTTCAAAATGATTTGGTGATGCAGGATATCGCATCGGATGATATGGAGAAAAAATGGAATCCTGATGGCGACCAGCCTTGGATGGATGATGTGAATAATTTCACTTTCACTTCAACCAATGGTGGCCCAAATGGATTGTGGAAATACGATTATGAAGGTATCAAGCGATTAAATATTGCCATAGAGTTATTAACCAAAACAGATATTGAAGCCATTACCGGAATTACTACTGCCCGTAAAAATCAACTATTGGGCGAAGCTTATTTCTTAAGATCGTACTATTATTTTTCTTTGGTAACCAATTTTGGCGATGTGCCACTAATTTTAAAACCGGTAAGCACTTACCAGGAAGCTTTCGAAGTTGCCGTTAGAGCAGATAGAAATTTAGTATGGGATAGAATTAAATCTGATTTGAATTTATCGAAAGGATTGTTGCCAAACGCAAAATACAGTTCTTCAACCGAGAGATGGAGAGCAAACAAAGGTTCGGCAATTGCTTTGCAAGCCAAAGCTGCGCTTTACACCGAGAAATGGGCAGACGTGATAACGAGTGTAAATGAACTGCAAGGCTTGGGCTTCTACAGTTTAAATAGTAATTATTTCGATAGCTTTAATCAAACGAAGGAATTTGCCGAGAACGAGAATATATTTGTTTATGATCATCAATCAAACCAGAATCCACTTAAAGGAAATGGTATTTGCGCACCATTGGGCTGGGGTTTCTTTGCGCCAAGTACCGATTTTTTAAATGCTTTTGAAGCAAATGATCCCAGGAAACTTTACACTGTAGATGCGCCAAATCAAAACGTAAATAAACTATTGGGTAGCACAAACGGATCGAATAAAGGAAATGATGATGCTGCTAATAATAAAATTTATATCAGATATGCTGACGTTTTATTATGGAAAGCTGAAGCGCAAAATGAGTTAGGCCAATATGCCGAGGCGGTTTCTATTATCAACCAAATTAGAGCCAGAGCCAGAACAAGTGTAAGTGCTTTAGGTGTAATGCCGCCAGCCGGAACATTGCCAGATCGTGCAGCTTCAACTGATAAGGCAACAATCAAAAACTGGTTAATTTCTGAACGTAGAATAGAATTGGGTTTCGAATCGCAAAGAATGTTGGATCTTAAACGTTGGAAATTAGCCAAAACAGTAATGACTGCCAAAGGCAAAAACTTCCAGGATAAACATTATTTATATCCACTACCACAAGCTGAAGTAGATGCTTCTGCAGGAACACTAAAACAAAACCCAGGTTACTAATCGTTAATTATTTGTTGTTTGTTATTGATTTGGCAAGCAGCAATTAATTTTTATAAAACGCTATTCAAGTCGGTTTTTACTGGCTATTGGATAACTATTCCCTAAATATTATGACAGATAGTGCTAAAAGATTTCCGCAGAACCCAATCTTATCGCCAAAAGATTTAGTGCCAAGCAGGCCAGGTTTAGAAATTGCTTGTTTACTTAATCCTGGAGTATTTACATTCCAGAATAAAACATGGCTACTCATCCGCGTAGCAGAAAGACCTGAACAAAAAGCTGGAATCATATCTTTTCCCGTTTTAAAAGGAGATGGCATCGAAATCATCGAAATAAAAGAAAATGATCCAGATTTAGTAGCTGATGATCCTCGGGTAATCAATTACAAAGGTGCTGATTACCTGACCACACTTTCACATTTACGCTTGGTTTGCAGTGATGATGGTATCAATTTTTATCAGCCAGAAGGTTATCCATTGTTGCAAGGAGAAGGGCCTGACGAAGCTTTTGGTATTGAGGATTGCCGCGTGGCTCTAATTGATGATACCTATTATTTAACCTTTACTGCTGTTTCTGAACATGGTGTAGGTGTTGGAATGCGAACCACAAAAGATTGGAAAACTTTCGAGAAACATGGGATGATTATTCCACCGCATAATAAAGATTGTGCTGTTTTTGAGGAAAAAATCAACGGAAAATTTTACACACTACATCGCCCAAGCAGTGTAGATTTAGGTGGAAACTATATCTGGCTGGCTGAATCTCCAGATGGAATTCACTGGGGCAATCATAAATGCATCATCAAAACCCGCAAAAATAACTGGGATAGTAAACGTGTTGGCGCAGGTGCCGCTCCAATTAAAACCGATAAAGGTTGGTTGGAAATTTATCACGGCGCCAATGCCGAACATCAATATTGTTTAGGTGCTTTTTTAATGGATTTGAATGATCCATCAAAAGTTTTGGCTCAAACCGATGAACCCATTATGCGCCCAATTGCCGAGTACGAAATGTGCGGCTTTTTCGGTCAGGTGGTTTTTACCAATGGCCATACCATTAATGGCGATGAACTTACCATTTATTATGGTGCCGCCGATGAGTTTGTATGTGGGGCTAAGTTTTCTATTCAAGATATTTTATCGCAATTAAAATATAACCATGCTGAATAAACTAAAATCAGAGATTACGCACTTTAAAAATCAGTCGTATAATTTCAGGGTGCTTACCCTAACCAACTTAATTTATAGTATTGTACTCCCTGTAATCGATATTTTTGTTGCGGCTTATGTAATGCGAAGCTCCAACGATCCGGTTAAAGTTGTCATTTATCAATTAACCATTTACACCGGTATTCCAATTACATTTTTTTTAAATGGTTATTTGCTAAGTAAATTTTCCATTAAAACATTATATTCTTTGGGAATGATGTTGAGCGGCGTTTCTATGATGGTAATGATGTCGTTAACTACGCTGGATAATACAGGAATTGGCATTGCAGGTTTAATTATGGGTATGTCTTTTGGTTTTTATTGGGCCAACAGAGATTTCCTGGCGCTGGCCATTACCAATGATGAAAACCGAAATTATTACTATGGTTTAGAAACCTTTTTCTACACCATTATTGCTGTGGTTATTCCTGTGCTCATTGGCTGGTTTATCGAGTTTAATGCCGTAACCGGTGGTGCACATTTGGCTTACAAAATTGTTACCGGAATGGTTTTCGTGATTACAATTTTGGCTTCTATTATGTGTTTCAGAGGTAATTTTCAAAATCCTATTGAGAAGAAATTCGTTTATTTTAAATTCGATCCATATTGGTATAAATTACTTCGTTTAGCTACTTTAAAAGGTTTAGTACAGGGCTTTTTGGTAACAGCACCAGCCATGTTAATTATGCTTTTGGTAGGTAAAGAAGGTGCATTAGGCACAGCGCAATCTATCGGTGCCATTATAGCCGCTATCGCCATGTACATCATTGGTAGAAATACTTCAGCTAAACATCGCCTTTATATATTTGGAACCGGCTTAGTGCTCTTTGCAATTGCTGCGATAATTAATGGAGTGTTGTACAGCAGCCTGGGCGTAATTTTATTTATGTTATTCTTGTTGTTGGCCAAGCCATTATTGGATTTAGCATATTTTCCAATTCAATTTAGTGTGATTGATATTTTAACCAAGAAGGAAAAAAGGAGTGAGTTTGCTTATATCTTAAATCATGAAGCTGGATTATATGTTGGCCGCTTAACGGGAGCAGGCACATTTTTAATTTTGGCCTATTGTTTCTCTGTCGAAATTGCTTTGCGTTACGCGATTATTATTGTGGCAATTTTACAACTTGCTTCTTATTGGGTAGCAAAAGGAATTATTAAACAAGGCAAGATAGAGAATACAGATGAATCGCCAATTTTAAGTAACGAAGCCCCTGGTGTAGTGGCGCCAGTATAAATTAAAATTAACGAACTTGGTTTGTGCCCCCGAAAGAATAGAATATGAAACCTCGGTCTGTAACTTCACAAACCGAAATATAAAATACGTATGAGATTTAACTTTAAGATACTTTTCGCTTTAACGTTTGCTTTAAATTATGGCGTCGTCAGCGCTCAGGTAAAACAACTCAAACTAAATAGAGTTGAGGAGATGGCCAATTTGCCACAGCCCTTAAAAATTATTGATTGGAAACTAATGGCCCAAAATTTCGATAAAACCATTTACGATTTAAATGCCAAAGGCGAATACTGGCCAATGATTTGGATGGACAGTACCCGGAAAAATTTCGACCAGCCAGTAATGGGAATTTATACTGCCGTTGGCGATGTTCGTCAGGGTAAAAACAATAAAGGCATGTTTCATGAAGCTTTGGCAAACATGGGTGCCGTGATGGGTGCAAGTTTAATCGGTATTGATAAAAGTAAGCAGAACGGTATAAACTATGCTGCCATGCTGAAAAACTATTTTAATCGGGATACCAAGTGGAATATTATGATGAATAACACCGCACCGGAAGTAGCGCTTTTGGGCGGTGGTTATGGCAGAGATTGGTGGTACGATGTTTATCCTAATGTATTGTTTTATGCCATTTACGAGCAATATCCAAATGAAAAGGATTTTGACTGGATTGCCAAAAGCATTGCTGAAAAATTTTACCTGGCCGATTCTATCCTGAAAGGCGATTATAATTATTCATACTTTGATTATGCGGCGATGAAGCCTATGAAAAACCAAATTTGTGCGCAACAAGATGCAGCTGCAGGACATGCGTGGGTATTGTATGCTGCGTATAAAAAGTTTGGCGATAAGCGTTATTTAAAAGGTGCCATAAGTGCAATGACAGCTTTGGAAAGCAATAAAATTAATCCAACCTATGAATTGTTAATGCCTTTTGGTGCGTATTTGGCTGCCAGAATGAATGTAGAACAAGGAACAAATTTTGATGTGCAAAAATTATTGGCTTGGACATTTGATGGAACCGCCGTGTGCCGTGAAGGCTGGGGTGTGTTAACCGGAAAATGGAACGGATACGATATTTCTGGAGTGGTGGGTAGCACGGTTGATCATGGTGGGTATGGCTTTTTGATGAACACATTTGATGCGGCTTGGCCTTTGGTACCAACAGTTCGTTACGATCCATCTTATGCCAATGCTATTGGAAAGTGGATGTTGAATGCGGTAAATGCATCGCGATTTTTCTATCCAAAATATTTGCCAGCCGATAGACAAACCATTCCGCAACATAGCGCTGTTACAAAAGGGGTTATTGCTTACGAAGGATTTGCCAAAACATCTACTTTCGATACATTGTATATGGATAAAAAAGGTCCGGTGGCGCAAGGCGACGGTCCAAAATGGGTGCCAGGAGAAAACCCTGATGTCTCTCAATTTAGTGTATATGGCAGTGGCCACGTTGGGATTTTTGGTACTATTGTAGAAAAAACGAATTTAGAAGGCATTCTTAAGCTGGATGTTTTAGCAACTGATTTTTACAAAAACAAAGCCTATCCAACTTATTTGATTTATAACCCTTATGCGCAAAATAAATCGATAGGTTACAAAATCAAAGGATTAAAAAAGGTAGATCTTTATGATGCGGTTGCTCAAAAATTCATTGCTAGAAATGTTACCGCTAAAAGCAATGTGACTATTGGAGGCAATCAATCTGCTTTAATTGTCGAAGTTCCAACCGGAAGTAAGATTACAACTGCCAATAAAAAACTATTGGCAAATGATGTGGTAATCGATTACATGAAGAAATAAAGCTTTAATAACGCTCATTCTATTGAAAGCACTGCCTTATGGTGGTGCTTTTTTTATGCAATAACTTTTGTTAATAAACCCAATAGGAGCGGCAGCTCCGAGTTTTTTACGAGGGCTATAGCGGATAGTGGGACTGCTTTAGCCAAGAATTACTATTCGCTCATTTTCAAATTAATAACTTATATAATTATTTGCTTCTGAAATATTTTAACCAATACCTTATAAAAAAAGCGTTCCGGCTTTTAAACCGAAACGCTTACTTGCTTAAAAACTTTTAGGATTTAACCTTTTTACTTTCTTAGTATCCGAAAATCTGTTCTAAGCTAAGTTTAGTAACAGTGCCAAATTTGGCTAAATCGGCCAGATTAATTTTCTTCTCTGAAGCTACCACGCAATAACTATAAGGTTTGCCAGAAATGTTGCTGCCATGGAAAGCTTTAACATCGGCAAAAGTTAGTGGTTTCAAAGCTGCATATTCATCAATTCTCGAATCGTGATCGAAACCTAATTTTTGATCAGCTAAATAAGTATAGATAATGCCATCCTTTGTGATTCTGGAAGTTTCAATACCATTTAATGAGTTGTTTTTAGATAAATCGAACGACTTATCTGATTCTGGTAAAACCGTTAGCAATTCATTCATCCCTGCTACAGCTTCATTCATTTTATCGGCTTGCGTACCTACGTATGCAACCATCGAATTTTCTTTCTCTTTGCTGTTTGGTGAAGAGTATACTGCAAAAGTAGAATAAGCCAAAGCTTTAGATTCGCGAATGGTTTGGAAAACGATCGAACCCATGCCACCACCAAAATAATTGTTAAACAAACCAATTTTAGCAGCGTTAGTTGGATCATATAAGCCAGAGTTACGCACCCAACGAATTTCTGCCTGAACCATATCGTAATCTGCAAAGTAAACCTTGTTCGAATCGGTTTTGGTGTAAACAAATTTCTTCATTGGTGCAGCAGGTGTAAATTCTTTACCTAAAGCATGAACTTTTTTAATATCTGCTGAAAACGCTTCTAAATTCTTTGGACCAAAATAGGTGATCGTGTGGTTGTAATTGGTTAAGTTATGCAATAAATAAATTAAGTCTGATGATTTCATGTTCTTGATTTCATCATTGCTCAACCCATAATTAAATGGATTATCTGAGCCGTATTGCGCATAACTCATTAAACCTCCTAAAATTGAAGATTTATTCAATTTTGCATTTTCTCTCGATTTTAATAAACGGCCTTTTAAATCTTCAAGTGCTTTTTCATTTGGTTTGCAATTTGCCAAAACATCTTCCAACAAAGCCACTGCTTTATCAAAATTCTCTTGTAAACCACTTAAAGAAACGGTTGTAACTTCTGTGCCCACATTAATGTTATAGCTACAAGCCAGGTTATAAAATGCTTTACTTATATCTTCTGCTGAATATTTATCGGTGCTTAAGAAAGCTAAATATTGTGCTGCATAAGGCAATAATTTGTAATTGTATGAGCCCATTTCAAAGCGATAGCCCATGCGGAAAATTCCATTCTCTGTGTTTTGAACGGCAATTACATCTGCAATGCCTGCTTTACCGAAATTCAGGTCTTTTTTGTAATCTAAAAATTTTGGTGCAATGGGTTTTACCGGAGCGCCAATAATGTTTTTAGTAAATGGCGAAACTTCATTTACATTGGTTTTTACTGCCGTAATGGTTGGTTTTTCTACCTTAACAATGCTTTTATCTTCGCCTTTATGTTTTAGGATTGATACATAGTTATTAACGAAAAACTGATTGGCAAAATCTACAATTTCTTTCTTTGTTACTTTTGCCATTGCATCAGTTGCGGCTAAAGTTTTATCCCACTCCGTGCCCCGGTTTTGAATAAAAGCGTTCATGGTTGCATCAGCACGAACATCGTTATTGTCGTAACCTTGCAATTCGGCTAATTTAATGTTGGCCACAGTTGCTTTAATTAAACTTTCATCAAATTCGCCTTTTTTAAGTAAATCAACTTGTTCTAATAAAAGTTTTTGCGCTTCTTCTAAACTCTGGCCAGCTTTTGGAGATCCAGATAGAATGAATACACCGTAATCTTTCATAGAATTATAGCCTGCATTGGCTCTCAACATCTTTTGTTGTTTATTAATGTTGATATCCATTAAGCCTGCCTTGCCATTAGAAAGAATGCTTCCGATTAAATCTAGCAGTAAACTCTGGCGAGTATTTTGGGCATAACCGCGATAAGCAACATATAAACTTTCAGCACTCGGCCCGTAAATATCAACTTTTTGAATTTGTGTTAATGGCTTTTCTGGAGCTGGGTTATATAATGCAAATGGTTTTGATACCATGTAAGCAAAATCCTTATCAATCTTCTTAATTAAATCATCGTAATTAATATCACCAGACATGATTAAGGCCATATTATTTGGCACATAATATTTGTTGTAATATTTTCTAATTTCAACCAATGATGGATTTTTTAAGTGCTCAATGGTTCCAATGGTAGTTTGCTGTCCGTAATTGTGTGTAGGGAAAAGTGCGTTGAGCATTTTCTCGTACATTTTACGTCCATCATTATCCATACCGATGTTTTTTTCTTCGTAAACAGCTTCTAATTCTGTATGGAAAATACGGAAAACCGGAGCACGGAAACGTTCTGCCTGAAGCGATAGAAATTTATCGATCGCATTTGAAGGAAGATCTTCTTCATAAACGGTTTCCTCAACAGAAGTGTGGGCATTGGTAGAATTACTTCCAATCGATTTCATCATTTTATCATATTCGTTTGCAATTGAATATTCAGATGCTTCGCCAGAAACCTTATCAATTTCTTTGTAAATTTCTTTACGTTTAGCCGGATCGGTAGTTTTGTTATAAGTTTCGTAAAGTGCTTCTATCTTATCTAATAATGGTTTTTCTTTGGCGTAATTCAGCGTTCCAAACTTATCGGTGCCTTTAAATAAAAGATGTTCTAAATAGTGAGCCAGGCCGGTATTGGTGCGTGGATCGGTATTACTACCCGCTCTTACCGCCATTTTATAAGTAATGTTTGGCTCCTTGTTATTTTGCGATAAAATTACGGTCAATCCGTTTTTCAAGGTATAAAAACGCGATTTCGTAGGATCGTTTGTTACATATTTGTAGCTGTAACCGCCAGACGTTCCTGTTTTCCATTGATAAACAGTTTGAGCCTTTACCACCGAACTTGCCACGAGAAGGCAAGCCAATGTAAATAGTTTGGTTTTCATTTAATTGATTTTGGTTTATGATTGTGATGGTTATTTGGTTGATGATATACCCAAATACAGCCCTCAGTTTATAAGTTATTTAATCAAATATATACGGTTTCTGGCATCGAATGAAATGGTTTAAAAAATATATTAACAAGAAAAGCTAATAAATGATTTTCGCATATAAAACATCGCTTTATTGTGCCTTGATTTTATATTCTGTATTTTTACCGGCATGACAAAGCATAAGGCAAAACCAAACATTTTGGTTGTAAATGATGATGGAATTACAGCCACGGGGATTAAAAATCTGATGGAGGTGATGCAGCAAATTGGTAATGTAGTTGTTGTTGCACCCGATAGTCCGCAAAGCGGGATGGGCCACGCCATTACCATTGGCAAACCAATTCGTTTTGATAAAGTTGATCTTTATGATGGCGTTGAAATGTATAAATGCAGTGGAACACCAGTTGATTGCGTTAAACTGGGCGTAAATAAAATATTTAAAGGAAAAAAACCTGATCTATGTGTTTCGGGGATTAACCATGGATTAAATAATTCTATCAATGTTTTATATTCTGGAACCATGTCTGCGGCAGTGGAAGGTGCTATTGAAAAAATTCCATCCGTAGGCTTTTCGATGGATGATTTTGCAGCTGATGCTGATTTTAGCCATACCAAAAAATACATTAAGGATATTTGTTTGCAAGTATTGGAAACCGGTTTGCCTGAAGGTGTTTTGTTAAATGTAAATTTTCCGAAAGGAGATAAATTAAAGGGCGTAAAAATTTGCAGACAGGCCAATGCAAAATGGATGGAAGAATTTGAAGAACGAGTTGATCCATACAAACGCCCATATTATTGGTTAACCGGAGTTTTCGAAAATTTTGATAAGGGAGAAGATACCGATGTTTGGGCTTTGGAACATGGTTATGTATCGGTTGTTCCGGTGCAGTTTGATTTAACGGCGCACCATGCCATTCAAACTTTAAATGGATGGAGTTTTTCAGGTGGGGATAAAATTAAATCCAATGATGAGAAAAGAACAGTTTCAGCACCTGATGGCATTAACTTAGGCTAAGTTTATCAAACAAAATATGAACGATAAGCTAAGGAAGTTAAACGATTCTGTGTGGATTGGATTAGGTATTGGATTATTTATCCCGGCCATTTTATGCGGCATTGCCTGGTACATTATCCACCATGTGGCATCATTATCAAAAGCCGATTTGCTATATATCGGCGGCATTGCCGTTAATGCCTATGTAATGCAATACTTTTTTAAATACAACAAACTGAACATTGGTCGGGGAATTTTAGCTGCCACATTTTTATGTGCTTTTATTTTCTTCGGATATAAGGTTTTTTAATAATGGAAGACGGGAAATGTAAAATGGATAATGTATCTCTACATCCCAATCACACTTTCCCTTATCCATCTCACATCTTACATTTATGAAATACTACCTCGTAGCCGGAGAAGCATCAGGCGATTTACATGGCGCCAATTTAATGAAGGCTTTGAAGCTGGAGGATAATAATGCTGTATTTCGTTATTTTGGTGGCGATAAAATGCAGGCCGAAGGTGGCGACTTGGTAAAACATTATGCCGAAATGGCTTTTATGGGTTTTACTGAAGTGGTTTTAAATTTAAGAACGATTTTTAAAAACCTAAAAAAGTGCAAAGCTGATATCTTGAGCTGGCAACCCGATGTTTTAATTCTGATCGATTTTCCGGGTTTCAATTTAAAAATTGCCGAGTTTGCAAAAGAGCATAACATACGGGTTTGTTATTACATTTCTCCTAAAATTTGGGCCTGGAACCAGAAAAGGGTTTTAAAAATAAAAAAAGTAGTCGACCATATGTTTTGTATTCTTCCATTCGAAGTTAATTTTTATAAAGAATGGGGAATGGATGTAGATTATGTAGGAAATCCACTGCTGGATGAGCAGGCGGCATTTTTGCCCGATCCAAATTTCATAGCAACACATCATTTAAGCGATCAAAAGATTATTGCACTACTTCCTGGAAGCAGAAAACAAGAAATAGAAAGGTTACTGCCTGTAATGCTGAGCGTTACCGATCAATTTCCAGATTATCAGTTTGCTATTGCAGCAGCCCCAACTTTTGATGAAAATTACTACCATCAATTTACAGGAGACAAAAAAGTTAGTTTATTATTTAACAATACCTACAATTTATTGCATCATGCCCATGCTGCAATTGTGGCTTCTGGAACCGCTACTTTAGAAACCGCATTATTCAAAGTGCCACAAGTTGTGGTATACCGGGGTGGAACTATATCTATAGCCATTGCCCGCATGTTGGTGAAGATTAAATTTATCTCCCTGGTTAATTTAATCGTTAATAAAAAAATTGTAACCGAACTTATACAAGAAGATTGCAATACCCAAAAAGTAACAGAAGAACTCCAGCAAATCGTTTCAGGAGCAGGAAGAAATACCATGCTTAAAAACTATAATGAGCTGTTAATTTTGATGGGTAATCCTGGTGCATCAGCAAAAACCGCCAAGCTGATTTATCAATATTCATGAAAGAAATAATCATTAAACACAAAAGTTTTCATTTTTTGTAAAACAAATGTTTCGTTTCTGCGTTACTAAATCGTTTTGCGTAAATTCTAATCGTCCCTAATTAATTTCCCGCCCTCATTAATTTAAGCGAATTATTAAACGCATAGCGTAACTAATTATAAACTAAACTAATGAGTGCCAATGAAAAACATTCTACTCAGGATTACGGGATTCCTATGCCTGTTCCTAATTTCAAGCCCCCAGTTGTTTGCTAAATCAATGAATGAAACCAAAAGTTTCAGTCGTTATTATTTCCAGCAAGACACTACAAAAAGAGACACCACCAAAAAAGTACCCGTTGCTAAACCTGCCGATTCGGTTAAGGTTCCGGTAAATCCACTTGGCGGTGCTAGTCCAGTTCCTGCAGCTCCACCAGCAGATGGTCCTGCCACTGCCCCCGCAAATGCCGCCGGACAAAAAACCATTATCGGTGTGGTTTTAGATGAAAAAAAAATCGGACTTCCAGGAGTCGGAATTAAAATTCAAGGAAAAACTGGCGGTTCGGTAACTCAAGAAAATGGGCGTTTCAGTATTACAGTTGCTGCGCCAACCGATATTTTAGTATTTAGCTACATCGGTTACCAAAGCAGATCCGTTCCAGCCGGAACAGGTGCTGCACCATTAACCATTAATCTTGTTCCATCTGCTTCGCAAAAATTAGATGAAGTAGTGGTTGTAGGTTATGGAACGCTAAAAGCGAAAGAAGTAACATCGGCAATTGCCACGGTTGATACTTCTCAATTCAGGCAGAGCGGATCGCGAAACCCGCTCGATTTATTACAAGGTAAAGTTGCTGGTTTGCAAATTACCCGTACAGGTGGTTCCAATCCCAATTCAGGTGTAGGCATCCAGCTTCGTGGTGTAACGTCAGTAACTGGTAGTCAAAGTCCACTTATTGTTATAGATGGTATTCCCGGAGGAAATTTAGACCTGCTGCAACAAGATGATATTGCTTCATTTAGTGTGTTAAAAGATGGATCGGGTGCTGCAATTTACGGTACCAGAGCAAATGCTGGGGTAATTTTGGTAACTACCAAAAAAGGTAAAGCTGGTCCGGCACGTTTTGATTACTCCGGTTATCTGCGCAAGGAATACTTGTATCAACGACCGGATTTTTTAACAGTTGACGAATTCAGGGAAAAAATACGCTCTGGCCAATTCGATCGCCAGGATTATGGTGCATCACTTGATCCTTTCAATGATTTGGTAAATAAAGAAAACTTAAGTCAAAATCATAATCTGTCAATGTCTGGTGGTTCAGAAAAAACCAGTTACAGAGCCAGTATTAATTACCGCGATTTGCAAGGCTTCGCTAAAAATAACCGCCGTACTGAATACGGAATCAGGTTGAATTTAAATTCAAAAGGATTAGATGATAAATTATTTACACAAGTAAACTTATCAACCAATTTTAATAAGGGCGATTTGTTAGGTGGCGGCGGCTGGGAAAATCAATTGACCAGAAACCCAACGCAGTCTTACTACAATCCTGATGGAAGCTGGTTTTTTGATCCTAATGCAACGAATGAACTAGCGAGGTTAGAGCAGGAAACTAACAAAAGGCAACAGCAAACCAGTTCGATTGATGCTAAAGCCGAGTACGAAATTTTTAAAGGATTTAAAGCTTCGGTTTTTGGTGCAGTACAACGCAATAGCTATATCGATGGCTCGTACCGCTCTGTTTTTGGAGAATATTCCTTAGAAAATGACATTTATAAAAATGGGGGTTATGCCGCTCGTTCTACCGTTTTGGAACAGAATTTTAATGTGGAGCCTACTTTGCAATATATGACCACTTTTGGTGAAGACCATAGTTTAACTGCTATTGGCGGGTACAGTTATCGTTACGAAGTGAATGAAGGTTTCAATGCGGGTAACTTAGGTTTCTTAAATGATCAGTTTCAGGAAAATAATTTAAATGCAGGTAATCAACTCGCTGCGGGTAAAGCTTTTTTAGGAAGTTTTAAAAACGACAACACACTAATCGCTTTCTTCGGAAGGGTAAATTATACCTTCAAAAACAGGTACTATTTGCAAGCCATTTTACGTAGAGAAGGTTCATCCCGTTTCGGTGTAAATAATAAATGGGCAAATTTCCCAGCAGTTTCTGCAGGCTGGACAGTTACCGAAGAAAAATTCATGGAAAATGTGAAATGGGTTAACAATTTGAAAGTGAGGCTGGGTTATGGTGAAACAGGAAATTCGGGTATCTCAAACTACGCATCATTGGTTACTTTAGGTACAGGTGGTGTTTACCTTTATCCTGATGGACAATACCGCGAAACTTACGGCCCAAATACCAACCCAAATCCTGATTTAAGATGGGAAAAGAAACAAGAAATTAACTTAGGTTTGGATTTTACGCTTTTTTCTAGCCGCCTTACCGGATCGTTGGATTTATTTAAACGCGTAACGAAAGATTTATTGGATAACTATGATTCTCCTCAACCTCCATTTGTACGTTCATCTATCTACACCAATGTTGGGTCGATTTCGGCAAAAGGTATTGAGTTAGCATTAAGCTACCAAGCCATTAAAGGAAAAGATTTCAAATATAATATTGATTTAGCAGCAAGTACAACCAGCAATAAATTAGATTCATATTCAAACAGCGAGTATAAAAGAGATTATTTATCTACTGCTCCAATCGGAGGTTTCGGCGATTTGGGTAATTCTATTCGTATTTATGAGGGTGGCAAAATTGGTGATTTCTGGGGCAAACGTTTTGCTGGATTTACAGGTGATGGAAAATGGCTGTTCTTCAACAGAAATGGTCAAGCAATAAGAAATGATCAAATCAATAATTCTTTTCTTAGAGATCAAACAGATTTAGCTGTAATTGGTAATGCCATTCCAAAATATTATTTGTCATTAACCAATAGCTTCAATTACAAACAGTTTGATTTACGTGTTTTCTTAAGAGGTAAATTCGATTACCAGATCTTAAACACCACTGCACTTTCTTATGGTAATAAGGTTTCGGGTACTAACTTGTTAAATTCTGCATTCGATAAATATGCTCAAATTAATGACACTTATATGTACTCTGATTATTATATAGAAGATGGTAGTTTCATAAAAATTGACGAGGTAACATTTGGCTATACCTTCAAACTAAAATCAAAAAACATCCGCAATTTAAGAGCTTACATCACCGGGCAAAACTTAGCCACATTTACCAAATACACAGGTAACGATCCAGATTTTGTGAAAGATACTGGTTTAGGTCAGCCAGCTAACGATGGCGTATTAGGAGTTGATGGCAGAGGTCCGTACCCAAGCACTTCTTCTTTCTTATTAGGTGTAACCTTTGGATTTTAAACTGAATAACATGAAAACATTAAATAAAATATATTCATCGTGTTTAGCAGCTATGCTGTTAATTACGGCAAACGGTTGTACGAAACTGGATGAAAATTTGTACGATACCATAAGTAGCGATAATTTCTACACCAATAAAAACGAGATCATTTCTGCCGTATTAAGGCCTTATACACATGCAAATGCCTGGGGTACTTCGGCAGGGCAAGATGGCTGGTGGCGCTTGGCCGAACTTTCTGGCGATCAGTTGGCTTGGCCAACAAAAGGCAGGCATGGAGAAGATGGCGGTAAATGGAAAAGATTGCATTACCACACCTGGACAGTTGATGAAGGCGGAATCAACAGTGCCTGGTCGTTAATGTACTGGGGTGTTGGATTGTGTAACGTGCCGATTGAAAATTTAGAAAAACGCGATGCAACACAGTTAGGCATTACGCAGCAAGAAAAAGATGCTTTTTTAGCCGAGCTGAAGTTATTTAGGGCGTATCACTATTTAAAATTGATGGATCTGTTTGGTAATATTCCAGTTGTAACGGTTGTGGGAGAGCCAGCAAGGCCATCTACACTAAGCAGAACTGAAGTTTTCAATTTTATTGAGAAAGAGATTAAAGATAATATCGAAAAAGCACCGAAGTTATCAAAATCAATGCTGGGTAGAATGAGCCAGGCAGGTGGTTATGCTATGCTGGTAGAACTTTACTTAAATGCTCAGGCATGGACAGGTACAGCCCGTTGGGACGATTGCATCGCGGCTGCAGATAAAATAATTTCGAACCAAGCTGGCGGAATGAATGGTAATATGGCTTTGGATCCAAATATTACTGATCAGTTTAAGCCAGATAATGATTTGAGTAAGGAGACTATATTTTCGGTTGCCTACGAATTTCAAAGAGCAAATTTCCAACCTGGTTTCCCCAGCGATTTTTACCATTTTAATCAACAGTTTATTTATGGTGGCAGTAGAAACGGGAATGATGGAATTGTTGTTGTACCAGGCAATTTTACTAAATATGTAGATGCCGATTTAAGAAAAAGAACTTGGTTATTGGAAGGGAAAATGACTCGCTTTGATAATGGCCAACCTTTAATTGCTACAGGCGGAAACGAGTATGATGGTAAACAATTGGAATTTGTAGATAACATTCAAAGAAACAAAACTGGCTCAACCGTTAGTAATATGAGTGAAGGCGAAGAAAACAGTGGGGTTCGTTTTAATAAATACAAATTGGGTAACCAGGTTGCAAATGCTACTACACAACCTAGTAATGTTTATAACAATACCGATTGGAACATCTACCGTTTAACATGGATATATTTTGCAAAGGCAGAAGCATTGATGCGTAAAAATGGCGGAACCGCAACTGCTGAAGCCGTTCAGTTAATTAATGATTGTAAGGTAAGAGCCTTTGCACCAGCAAATTGGGCAGCCAACCAATACACCATTGCAAATTTAACTTTGGATGAATTGCTGGTAGAGCGTGGCCGCGAATTTATTTTCGAAGGTTTTCGCCGCGATGATTTGATTCGTTTTGGAAAATTCCATACCACACAATGGTGGGATCATCAACCAACAAACGCGAACAGACAGCTGTATCCGATACCGCAACAACAAATTGCACTTAATTCTAATTTAAAACAAAATCCAGGATATTAATCAAAATCAAGAAAGGCACCACCGGTGCCTTTCTTGATTTTAACAAAAATTAACAACCAAACTAATTACATTTGCTTCACAAGCTAAAACGTTTAATTTTCAAAATTTTTAATGATTAAGCTTTATATTAGCAAAAATTCAAAAATCACTGTATTCATCCCTCTTTTTGAATAACCAACAACTTGAACGCCAAATGAAAACCCTTTCCATAAAAGATATCGCTGTAAAGGCGGGTGTATCGATCACAACTGTATCATTTATCATTAATGGTAAAGCCAAAGAAAAATCGATTAGTGAGGCTGTGATTAAGAAGGTGGAAGAAATCATTAAAGAGAGTGGTTATAAACCAAATCAAATTGCCAGAAGCCTACGTACCGGAAATTCAAATATCATTGGCTTAATTATAGAGGATATTTCCAATTCATTTTTTTCTCGTATTGCCCGCCTAATAGAAGATAAAGCTTACAAAAAAGGGTATAAAATTATTTATTCCAGTACCGAGAATAATGTAGAAAAGGCGAAAGAACTTATTAATATGTTCAAATCAAGGAAAGTTGATGGCTATATTATTTCGCCTACCAAAGGAATTGAAGATGATATTAAAGTGTTATTAGCCGATAATAAACCGGTAATCTTATTTGATAGAAATTTATCAGAGCTTGAAACCCACTATGTTGGTGCCGATCATTTCAAGGCTTCTTATCAATCTATAGAGAGTTTTATCAAAAAAGGTAAAAAGAAAATTGCACTGGTTACCACTGATATCGATGTAGAACAAATTATTGAGCGTTTTGAGGGTTATAAACAAGCGCTAGTAGATCATAATGTTGACTTTAATGATGGACTTGTACTTAAAATCCATTTCAATCAAGATGAGTCGGAAACGATAGCTCAAATGAAATCGTTATTCCTTGCACAAGATATTGATGCAGTGTTATTTGCCACAAATTATTTAGCTATCAGTGGTCTAAAAGCCTTAAAACAGCTCGATAAACAAATAGGAGATAACTTCTCGGTTATCGCTTACGATGATCATGAGGTTTTTGAACTTCATACGCCGAGCATTTCTGCAGTGCAACAGCCATTAGAAGAAATCGCCGAAACCGTAATTCAATTAATCCTTAGTCAGCTTTCTTCAAAAACCAAATTGGAAAACCAAAAGGTTATAATTCCTGCTAAACTTATTGAACGATAATTCGTAACTAAAATGTTGCGTTAGCGCTATTTCATTATGATTTTAAATTCTCTAATATTGAGATAGTAAAACGTTTTATGAAGAAACGGCTTAACTCAATCGCAAACCATTTTTTAAAATAAATTAAATTTTCTTTTAATATAAGTTTTAAAAGAAGGCGATTTATTGAGTTAGTAAAACGTTTAACGAGAAGTAACCAAATATTCCTTTTTTATGAGAAACCTATACCTATTAGTATTCTGCTACATCCTATGTTTTAATGTACAAGCGCAAGATAAGGCAGCTGCTTACCCATTAATTGCACACGATACTTACTTGAGCATTTGGTCGTTCGGTGATGGATTAAATAATTCTGTTACCAAACATTGGACTGGCAAAGAGCAATCACTTTTAGGTGTAGTTAAGGTAGATGGTAAATTTTATAGATTTCTTGGTGCCGAATCAAAAAACTACAAAACTATTTTAGGCGCAGCCGATGAATTAAACTATCAGGCCAGTTATACTTTCAAAAAGCCAGCAACAGGATGGAACAGTTTATCTTTTAATGACAGCTATTGGAAAAAAAATGAAGCCCCTTTCGGTGATGATAAAACGGCCAAAACAAAATGGAACACCGACGAAATTTATTACCGCAGAAAATTCTCGATTGATAAATCCTCATCAGCTAAAAAATATTTAAAGCTTAGCCATGATGATAATGTTATTGTTTACCTAAATGGTAAAACGATTTATGAAAAAGATGGTTGGGTACACGAGTACATCTACATTCCAATTGCAGAGGGTGTATTAAATAATGGAGAAAACATTTTAGCCATCGATTGCAAAAATACTGCAGGTGGAAGACATCTTGACGCAGGTATTGTGGAAGAAATTCCAAACGGATCGAAAGTATTAAAAGCAACACAAACCAATGTTGCAGTTGAAGCTACAAATACCATTTACGATTTCAAATGTGGAGGTGTAAATCTTAAAGTAACCTTTACTTCTCCATTATTGTTAAATGATATCAAGTTAACAGCAAGACCAATCAGTTACATTACCTATGCAGCAAAGTCTGCCGATGGTAAAGCACACAAAGTTGAAGTGTATTTTAGTGCCTCATCAAACCTGGCTGTTAACACGCCTAACCAACCCGTTTCGGTATGGAAAAACGCCAATAATAATTTATCCATTTTAAAAGCCGGAACGGTAGAACAGCCTGTTCTTCAAAAGAAAAACGATGATTTAAGAATTGACTGGGGATATATGTATGTGGCAGTTCCAGCAAAATTTGGTGCCAAGCAATACATCGGTAATCAAATTGCTAACTTAAATCATTTTAAGTCAGGTCAATATCCACAAACTTCACAAGCCGTAAATGTTAAAACACAAGATCTAAGTACTGTAATTCCATTTGGTAATGTTGGAGCAAAATCAGTAGAAAAATATGTAATGCTGGGTTACGATGACTTGAAATCAATCGAATACTTTGGCGATCAATTGTTGCCAATCTGGAAAACTTCAGCATCAAGCACATTCGAAAGTCAACTTACCCAAGCCAATAACGACTATGCTACTTTAAAAACTAAAACCAAGGCTTTCGATGCTAAATTAGTGGTTGATGCTACAAAAGCAGGTGGTAAGGAATACGCAGATTTATGCAAATTGGCTTATCGTCAAAGCATTGCGGCACACAAAATTGTGTATGCACCCAACGGCGATATTTTATTCCTTTCAAAGGAAAATTTTAGTGGTGGTTTCATCAATACGGTCGATGTAACTTATCCGTCGGCACCACAGTATCTGCTTTACAATCCCGAATTATTAAAAGGCATGCTTAACGGTATTTTCTACTATTCGGAAAGTGGGAAATGGAATAAAGATTACCCGGCGCATGATATTGGTACTTATCCAATTGCTAACGGTCAAATTTACGGTGAAGATATGCCTGTTGAAGAAGCAGGAAATATGATTATTTTAGTTGGTGCACTGGCAAAAGCGGAAGGCAACGCAAGCTATGCAGAAAAGCATTGGAAAGAAATGTCGAGATGGGCTAATTATCTTTTAAAAGAAGGATTTGACCCGACCAATCAGTTGTGTACTGATGATTTCGCTGGTCATTTGGCACGTAATTCAAATTTATCTGTAAAGGCAATTGTGGGCTTAGGTGTTTACGCACAATTGGCGCAACAGTTGGGTAAAACTGAAATTGCCACGAAATATAGAAGTGCTGCTTTAGACATGGCCAAGAATTGGCAAAAACTAGCCGATGCAGGCGATCACTACGCCCTAACCTTTAACGATAAAAATACCTGGAGCCAAAAATACAATCTCGTTTGGGATAAATTATTGAAGCTTAATTTATTTCCAAATGATGTATATCGTAAAGAAATCAATTATTACTTAACCAAGCAAAATGCTTTCGGTTTGCCATTGGATAGTCGTAAAGCTTACACAAAATCTGATTGGATTATGTGGACGGCAACCTTGAGCGATAATCCACAGGAATTTCAAAAATTTATAAAGCCCATTTACAAATTTGCCGGAGAGACATCAGATAAAGTGCCTTTGAGTGATTGGCATGAAACAATTTCTGGCAAAAAAGCTGGTTTTCAAGCCCGGAGTGTTGTAGGTGGCTATTTCATTAAAATGCTTGCCGACAGCTGGGAAAAAAAATAAAACTATTCACTAATCAAAATATATAACGAACAAACAGAGTAACTAAATCTATCTGAAAAGATAACTAACCAAGTACAAAACCAACCATTATGAACAAAAAATTTACTAGGCTCATTAAGCTAAAGCTTATGACGAAGGAGAGCGCCTGCAAACTGGGCGCATTATCCTTGGCAATTGGTTTAACATTTAATGCATCGGCAAATGCAATAAATATCACCACTACGCCAAAGGCGATAAAGGAATTAAAGCGCCCTTTAGCCGATATTGTTATTAGAGGTATTATTAAAGATGAAACCGGAACGCCAATTCCTGGTGCATCTGTTAAAGTAAAAGGTTCACTGGTTGTTGCAGCAACGGATGTAAATGGATCTTTTAGCATTACAGTTCCATCAGAATCTTCTGTGTTAATCGTAACTTATGTTGGCTACGAACCGAAAGAAGTTATTGTAGGTAACCAAAAGAATATTGCAATTCAGCTTGTTCCCAACTCAAACTCATTAGAAGAAGTTGCCGTTGTGGGTTTTGGTACGCAACGTAAGGTTTCATTAATTGGAGCACAAAGTACAATCAATTCAAAAGAATTAAAACAGCCGGTTGCCAGTGTTACACAATCTTTAGCGGGTAGAATCGCTGGGGTAGTAGGTGTACAAAGAAGTGGTGAACCTGGTAGAAGCACAGCTGATATCTGGATTCGTGGTATCGCAACTTTTAGTGGCTCTAGTGCGCCGTTGGTATTGGTAGATGGGGTAGAAAGATCTATCGGCGCTATCGATGCTGAGGATATTGAATCTTTCACAGTTTTAAAAGATGCATCGGGTACTGCAGTTTATGGTGTTAGAGGTGCAAATGGAGTAATCATCGTAAAAACCAAAACTGGTAAAGTAGGCAAGCCATCCATCTTTTTCGATTACAATGAAGGTTTAAGCACATTTGTTAAATATCCAGAATCGTTAGATGGTGTAACCTATATGAATCTGGCTAACGAAGCATTAACAGGAAGAGGCCAGGCTGCAAAATATTCACAAGATTACATCAACAGAACCGCATCTGGTGCTGATCCATTGGTTTACCCAAATGTAAACTGGATGGACGAACTGTTTGATAAATATAGCAATACCCGCAGGGCAAATTTAAATGCTAGCGGTGGTGTTGATAATGCTCAATACTATGTGTCGTTAGCTTATTATAATGAGGGTGGTTTCTTAAAAACGGATGATTTAGCGCAATACAATTCAGCATTAAATTATACTCGATACAATTTCACCAGTAACTTAAATTTAAAATTAACCAATACCACCAAATTGGATCTAGGTATTCAGGGCTATGCTGCAACAGGTAATTATCCTGGTGAAAGTACAGAGAGTATTTTTACTTCTGCTTTAGATGTATCTCCAGTTGAATATCCAAAAATTTATCCCGGTGGTTTAATTCCCGGTCGTTCTTCAAATGGTGGTTTCAGAAATCCATATGCCGATTTAACCAGAAGAGGATATCGTACAGAATTCAGAAGTCAATTGTATACTAATTTACGATTGACTCAAGATTTGAAAATGGTTACAGAAGGTTTAACAGCAACCGCAATGGTAGCATTTGATAACTATAATGAGAATTTTATCAGAAGATCAAAAAGAGAAAGCACATACTTCATAAGAGATATCAATAATCCTTACAAGGCTGATGGAAGTTTAGATTTATTTCAATCGTTTACCAGTGGTGGTAACTATTTAAGTTTCGAGCCATCAAGAGGTGGAAACAGAAAATTTTATACAGAAGGTGCTGTAAATTATGATCGGGCTTTTGGTAAGCACCGTGTTGGTGGTTTAATCCTGGCTTATACGCAAGATTATACCAATCCCTTTGCTGGTGATTTCACCGCTTCAATACCTGAAAGGTTTATTGGTGTAGCCGCCCGTGGTACATATTCTTATGATGACCGCTATTTTGTTGAGGCCAATTTTGGTTATAATGGATCGGAATTGTTTTCTCCAGATAATAGATATGGATCGTTTCCTGCCTTTGGTGTAGGATGGATTCCATCTAATGAAAAATTCTGGGAATCAATGAAAAGTACAATTTCTTTCTTGAAATTCAGGTATTCTGATGGTATAACCGGTATTGGTAAAATATCAAATGCTGATTTGGTAGGTAGAAGATTTGCATATCTAACTTTGGTGTCTGATGGTGCTGCTGGCTACCAATTTGGCAGAGGTTATGATAATGGAATAAGCGGTATTAATGTAACCGATTATGGTGTTGATGTTGTTTGGGCCGAATCTCGTAAGCAGGATTTGGGTATGGAAATTAGAACATTGAAGGATAATCTTTACTTAATTGTTGATTTATTTAAAGAACAACGTACAGGTATCTTTTTCCAACGTCAATCTATCCCAGGCTACGTAGGTTTAACCAATCAGCCTTATGGTAATTTAGGTGAGGTTGATAACCGTGGTATTGATGCAACTTTGGAATATAACTTTAAAGTTGGTCAGGTAGATTTTGGTTTACGAGGAACATTTACTTACAATAAAGATAAGATAATAAAAGATGATCGCCCGGCGCAACCTTACCCTTGGATGAACCGTGTTGGAACCAATGTGTTATCAAGATTTGGTTACGTAGCAGAAAAACTTTACGATACACAAGAGGAAATAAATGCAAGTGCAGCACCAGGTTCAAAAAGCAACTTACGCCCTGGTGATATCAAATACAGCGATTTAAATGGTGATGGTTTGATAAACGATTACGATAAAACTCAAATTGGTAGAGGAGACGTTCCAAATAAAGTTTATGGTTTTGGTTTAAGTGCATCATACAAAGGTTTTGCGTTAAGTACATTTTTCCAGGGTACTCATGGTGCTGATATTATATTGGGTGGATCAGGTATTTTTCCATTTAATGGAGGTGGTGGTTTAAGTAATGCTTATGCCATTGCAACTGATAGATGGACGCCTTCAAGCCCAAGGCAGGATGCATTTTATCCGCGTTTAGCTTATGGCGAAGCTGATAACACCAATAATACTTTAGAAAGTTCTTGGTGGGTTAAGGATGTGAATTTCCTGCGTTTAAAATCAGCTCAATTAAGCTATAATTTACCAACTAAGTTTGCTGAAAAAATTTATTTGAAAAACGCAGCCATTTATTTAATTGGAAACAACTTGTTAACCTTTAGCGATTGGAAACTTTGGGATCCAGAATTAAATACTGGGGGAAGAGCAAATGGCGCCAGATATCCAATCACCAGAACTTTATCATTAGGTATTAATGTTAAATTTTAAGAATCAGAAATCATGAAAAAATACATATTTATTGCATTTGTAGCTTGTTTAACACTCTCCACATCTTGTAAAAAGGGTTTTTTGGATCAAGTACCTAACGACAGGTTAACCCTTGAAGAAACCTTTACCAATCGTGCTACAGCAGAAAAGTTTTTAGCAAATGTTTATAGTTTAATTCCTGATGAATTTGGTCAACGTAATCCTAATACAGGCAGAAGTGCTGGCGTTTGGACAGGCGCTTCTGATGAAGCTGAATTTGTTTGGGGTTTTAATCAGGCTAACAATGTGAATATTGGTAGCTGGGATGCCAATTCAGGTTTCGTAAATGATTATTGGAATAACTTTTACCGTGGAATCCGCTCTGCTAGTTTCTTTATGGCAAATATTGATAAAGTAACTCAAGATATTACACCACAGTTAATCAATCAATATAAAAATGAAGCAAGGGCTCTAAGAGCAATGTATTATTTTTATTTGGTGCGTATTTATGGTCCGGTTATCCTTTTAGGTGAAAACGTAATTGAGCCAGATGCACCGACGGAAAGCATTCGTTTACCAAGAAATAGTTTCGATGAATGTATTAATTACATTGCTTCCGAATTGCAAAGTGCTGCCGATAATTTACCAGTTACACCACTTAACGATAGAAACTACGCCAGAATTACAAAAGGCCAGGCTTTAGCTTACCGTTTGCAGGCATATCTTTTAGCTGCAAGTCCGCTTTATAATGGTAATACTGATTTGGCTAACCTAAAAAATAAGGATGGTAAACAATTGGTTAGTCAAACTTACGATGCTACAAAATGGAAAAGAGCATCTGATGCATACAAAGCGTACATAACGCAATTTGTGCCAAGTACATACAGCTTGCTAAGAAAAACCAATGCTGATGGATCGATAAACGGATACCTTTCTTGTCGTGATATTTTCTTGGATAAATTTAACAGTGAAATTATCATGTCGAGATTGGATGCTGATATTGAAGGCAGACAATATGAAATGACGCCTTACCACAGTGGTAAAGCTTCAGAAGTAAGAGGCTCGGCAGGTTTGGGCGCTACCCAAAATCAGGTTGATGCTTTCTTTACTGCAAATGGTCGTACCATCGATGATTCGGCTTCGGGTTATGTATCAACTGGTTTTACAGATTTTAGAGCACCGGGAAGCCCAATCGCAACCAATACCTATAACCAATGGGTTAACCGTGAGCCACGTTTTTATGTAAATATCACATACCATAATAGTGTTTGGTTAAATACCGCTTTTGGCAATGTAATTACAGAATTCAATAACAATGGAAATTCTGGAAAAGCCACTGGTGGTAATGATTATACAGTAACAGGTTATGCTGTTAGAAAAGCCATGGGCTTAGGTAACTGGAGAGAGAGCAATCGTGCTTGCATTCTTTACCGTGTAGGTAATTTATTTTTAGATTATGTAGAGGCATTAAATGAGTCTACTCCAGGTGATCCAGATATTCTTGTTTACTTAAATCAAATCAGAGAAAGAGCTGGTATTCCGCTTTATGGTTCTGGCACAACTCAAATTCCTGTTCCGGCTAATCAGGTGGCAATGAGACAGGCCATTAGAAATGAGCGTAGATCGGAACTGGCTTTCGAAAACGTAAGGTACTTTGATACCAGAAGATGGAAAATTGCAGAAACCACCGACAATGGTCCCATCTTTGGATTAAATATCACTCAAAATGCACCTAATTTCTTTAACAGGACTGCATTTGAAACCAGAACTTTTACAAAGAGACATTATTTATTCCCAATTCCTGCAAAAGACGTTAACTCTGATGATTTAATGGTGCAGAATCCAGGTTGGTAATTCCAGCAATGGAATATCCAGATTACTAAAATCAGGTGGCGCTTACATTACATCTACTTATGTAAGTGCCGCCCTGATATTTTCTCATACCATAAGAACCACGCATTATGGAAAATACATCTCTACCTAAATATCTTGTTAAAATAAAAATACTAACTGCGGTTTTATCTTTAATGATTGCAATTTCAATCAGTTCATGCAGTAAGAAGGGCACCGAGGAGCCTACTACCAAATCACCAACTTTACCTCCAACCACACCTACAAGTTTTACCGCTGCCGAAGCAACTATAGCCTTCAATTCATTCAACACTATTTATTACAGCCCTACAGATAAACTTTATTATAGCACAACTGAAAAAAAAGGTTTAGCTGCAATATGGACTCAAGCCATTTATTGGGATAACGTAATGAATATTTATGAGCGAACAAAAGATCCTGCTTATTACAAATTAATTACTGATATGTATGATGGTGGCGCAAAACGTTACGATAACTACAATTGGGATAATTCTATTGAATGGTTTATTTATGATGATATGATGTGGTGGGTAATCTCACTTACACGTGCTTACGAAATCACCAATAATCAAGCCTATTTGGATAAAGCAAAATCTGGCTTTACCAAAGTTTGGAGCGGTTCTTATGATCCTGTGAAAGGCGGAATGTTCTGGGATTTTAAGCATAGTGGAAAAAATGCATGCATCAATTTCCCAACCGTTATTGCTGCCATGCGTTTGTATAATGTTACCAAAGATGAAGCCTATCTAACAAAAGCGAAAGAAATTTACGCCTGGTCGAGAGAAAATTTATTTGATATTACAAAGGGAAGGGTAGCCGATCATAAAGTTGGAAACAATAATCCAGGTTTTGAAGATTACACCTACAACCAGGGGACTTTAATTGGCGCTGCGGTAATGCTTTATAAAAATACCAACACCCAGAGCTATTTGGATGATGCTAAACTCGCTGCCAATTATACCAAAAATACAATGAGCGATCCCAGCGGTATCTTACCTGCAGAAGGCGATTGGAACGAACAAGGTGTTTTAAAATCAATCTTTGCACAATATTTGGCCGATTTAGCTAAAGTTTATCCGGCAGGAGACTATGCAAAATGGGCTATTTTCAATGCCAATACTGCATGGGGCAACCGTGATTTTGGTCGCGGAATTATGCATCGAAATTATAAAACGCCATGCCCAATAGGAATTGTCCAATCGTATGAATCGAGTAGCGCTGTTGCATTTATGCAGTTGTTCGCACCAGCTAATTAAATTCAGATATGAAAAACTTAAAATATTTTTTGTCGGTTTCCGCTCTAGCATTATGCATAACTGCTCAAAACAGTGTTTTCGCTCAAGTGAAATCAAAGCAAAAAACATCTTTTCAGGTTTCTGCTCCCTGGAGTCCAGATTACGATGTTCGTTCGGACATTGCAATGGTTTATGGAATTAATGATGATGGCGGTAAGTTTGAAGAACGTGTAAAAGGATATCGGGATAAAGGTTATGAAGTACAATTCATGACTGGAATCGCCTGGGGGCAATATAAAGATTACTTCTTGGGCGAATGGGATGGGAAAAATCATTTAAGCGAAGGCCAGATGATGCGCAATGGCGAAACCATCTGGCATGGACAAAATGTGCCCTACATTGTGCCTACAGCTACATTTCTCACTTACATGAAAACCCATGTAAAAAGAGCAATTGATGCGGGTGTAACTGCAATTTATTTAGAAGAACCAGAGTTTTGGGCCCGTGCAGGTTATAGTCAAACTTTTAAAGATGAATGGCAAAAATATTACGGTTTCCCTTGGATGGCGCAACACGAATCTCCCGAAGCAACCTATCTATCTTCAAAACTAAAATATCAGCTATATTTTAACGCCTTGAAAGAGGTATTTACCTATGTAAAAACATATAGCGAGAGTAAGGGGCAAAGGGTAAAATGTTTTGTGCCAACACATTCGTTGATTAATTATTCATCATGGCAAATTGTAAGTCCGGAGGCCAGCTTGGCCAATTTGGAAGGAATGGATGGTTACATTGCACAAGTATGGACTGGAACTTCTCGTGAGCCAATTTATTACAATGGATTGGAAAAGGAACGTGTATTTGAAAATGCATTTCTGGAATATGGTTCAATGGTTTCGATGACAGCCCCAACGGGAAGAAAAATATATTTCTTAACTGATCCTATTGAAGATAGATCGAGATCTTGGGACGATTACAAGGTAAATTACGAAGCCACATTTACTGCCGAATTATTATATCCAATGGTTGATAACTATGAAGTAATGCCTTGGCCAAACCGGATTTATCGCGGTAAATTTCCTGTTGAAGGGATGAAAGAGCGTCAACCGATTTCTCCTAACTATGCAACACAAATGCAGATTATGGTGAACTCATTAAACCAAATGCCGCTTTCTAAAAACACTTTAAATGGAAGTCATGGAATTGGGGTTTTAGTTTCCAACTCCATGATGTTTCAACGTTTTCCAACCCATCAGGGCTACGATGATCCACAATTATCAAACTTTTATGGAATGGCTATTCCGTTGCTGAAGCAAGGTATCCCGGTAGAAACCGTTCACATCGAAAATCTGGCCAATAAAAATACTTTAAAAGATATTAAGGTATTGATTATGAGTTATGCAAACATGAAACCGCTATCAGCTGATTTTCATGTTGAGTTAACCAAATGGGTTAAAAACGGTGGTGTTCTCCTTTATTATGGAAAAGATAATGATCCATTTCAGAATGTTAAGGAATGGTGGAACAGCAATGGTAATGCTTTCAAAGCACCATCAGAACATTTATTTGGATTGTTAGGTGTTCCATCAAGCCAAAGCGGAGGAATTTATGATGTAGGTAAGGGCAAAGTTTATCTGGTACGAAAAGATCCTAAAGAACTCATTATGAAAACCAATGGCGATGAGGATTTTATGTCGACAATTAGAAAAGCTTATGAAAACGATGCGAAAGCAGGCAACTTAATTTTCAAAAATAACTTTGTTTTAGAGCGGGGGCCATTCCTTATTGCAGCCGTATTGGATGAAAGCCAAAGTAAATTGCCACTCAAATTGGAGGGTACTTTTATCGATCTCTTTAATCCTTCACTACCAATTGTAAACACCAAAACTGTTCAGCCTAACACACAAGCTTATTTATTTGATGTAAATAAAGTAGAAAATAAAAGCAAACCACAGGTTTTAGCCGCTGCGGCAAGAGTAACAAATGAGGTATCGAGTAAGAAATCTTATCAGTTTATTGCTAAAAGTCCGGCGAAAACAAATAATATGATGCGAATTTTATTGGCAAATAAACCGCAAAGGATAACAGCAAATTCGAACGGGAAAGAAATATCACTAACAAAAAATGAGTGGGATGAAAATTCGAAAACACTTTTATTGGGCTTTGAAAATTTCAGCGAAGGTGTAAATGTAAACATCAGCTGGTAAATAAATAACACACACAAATGAAACCTAAATTTTTAACTACCATTTTAATTTGCCTTGTAGCCAAAGGGTTATTGGCACAGCAGAAAGATTTGGTTAATTATGTAAATACGCTGCAGGGAACAAACTCCAAGCACGAGCTAACCAGAGGAAATACCTATCCCACCACAGCTTTACCATTCGGTATGCACACTTGGACACCCCAAACGGGGAAAAATGGTGATGGATGGAAATATCAGTATTTTAAAGATAAAATCAGAGGTTTTCAGCAGGCGCACCAATGCAGCTCGTGGAGTAGAGATTACGCTGTATTTTCTTTAATGCCGATGGTAGATCAATTGGTGGTTGATGAAAATAAGCGTGAAACCAAATTCAGTCATGCCAACGAAATCGCTAAACCAAATTATTATAAAGTAAAACTTGATAATGAAATTACAACAGAAATTTCACCTTCAGAGCGTGGTGCACATTTGCGTTTCAGCTATCCAAAGGGTAAGAAAAGTTTCTTGGTTCTCGATGGATATACCCGGTTAAGTGGTGTTCAAATTTATCCAAAGGAAAATAAAATTACAGGTTACGTAAACAATGGCGAAGGTTTTAAAAAAGGCTGGAAAAGTTATTTCGTGTTGAAATTTGATCAACCCATTAAGGCTTATGGAACATGGGAAAACAAAAAAAATACCATTCAAGCTGATTCAATTATTGCAGATGGATGGGGCAAGGGTGCTTACGTTGAGTTTAAACCAGGTACGAAGGTTCAGGTGAAAACAGCATCATCTTACATTAGCTTGGAGCAGGCAGAATTAAATTTAAAAACAGAATTAAGTGCTGATCAAAGCTTGGAACAAACTAAAGCCAAAGGTGCAGCAGTTTGGAATAAATCATTAGGAAAAATAATTGTAGAAGGTGGAAGCCAGGCCGATATGGAAACCTTTTATTCCTGCTTTTTTAGGGCAAGCCTTTTCTCTCGAAAATTTTACGAAATAGATGCGAATGGAAAACCGCACTATTTTAGTCCTTATGATGGAACGATTCATACAGGTTATATGTATACCGATACGGGCTTTTGGGATACTTTTCGAGCACAGTTTCCCTTGAATACTTTGTTACATCCAGAGATGCATGGACGATATATGCAAGCTATGATTGAAGCTTACGAGCAGTGCGGTTGGTTGCCTTCATGGTCGTTTCCGAGCGAAGCTGGAAGCATGATTGGAAACCATGCCATTTCGCTGTTTACCGATGCATGGGCAAAAGGTTTGCATACGTTTGATCCGAACAAAGCTTTGGAAGCTTATTTACACGAAGCAACCAATAAAGGGCCTTGGGGACCAGCAAATGGTCGTGATGGGTGGAAAGAATACTATCAATTAGGCTATGTTCCCTATCCAAAATACCGCGAAGCAACGGCTAAAACTTTAGAATATGCATACGATGATTATTGCGGTTATCAGCTGGCTAAAATGACCAATAATAAATTTTACATGGATATTTTTGAGCGCCAGATGTATAATTATAAAAACGTTTACGATCCATCAACTCGGTTTATGAGAGGCAAGGATGTGAATGGAAAATGGGCGCCAAATTTCGATCCCATCGAATGGGGTGGTCCCTTTACTGAAGGCAATGCCTGGCATTGGCAGTGGTCGGTTTTTCAAGATACGAAAGGCTTGATTAATATGATGGGAGGCAATGAAAATTTTGTTGCTAAGTTAGATTCTGTATTTTCGCAGCCGAATGATGTAAAAGTGGGTACGTACGGCGGTATGATTCACGAAATGACGGAGATGGTAATGGCCAATATGGGGCAGTATGCACATGGTAACCAGCCTATCCAACACATGGTTTATTTGTATAATTATGCCAATCAGCCCTGGAAAGCACAATTCCATGCCCGGGAGGTGATGAGCAAATTATATGATGCAACCGAAGATGGTTATCCTGGAGATGAAGACCAAGGCCAAACCTCATCATGGTATGTACTAAGTGCCTTGGGTTTTTATAGTGTTACGCCAGGCACAGGAGAATATGTTTTTGGTAGTCCAATGTTCAAAAAAACTACCATCAACTTGGAAAATGGTAAAAAGTTTGTGATAGAAGCACCAGAAAATAGTGCATCAAACGTATACATAAAATCTTCAACCTTAAATGGTAAAATTTATACGCAAAATTTTATCAACCATCAAGAACTGCTCAAAGGTGGAACATTAAAATTAGAGATGAGCGATAAACCCGCGTTAAATAAAGGTTTATTAGAAAGTGATAAACCATTTTCATTGACCAATTAGTTTAACGTTTTAGTAATGGGTATAAAAATTTATTTTTACAGAAATTTATATAGAGAAAAGAATGGAAAAGCCTGTAGCATTAGGTGTTGATATTGGTGGCTCGCATATTACAGCCGCATTAATTGATTTAGAAACGAGAAGCCTGATTAAAAACTCCATTAGGCGTAGCGCTGTTAATTCGCAAGAAAGTAAAGAGACTATTTTGTCGGCCTGGGTTGAAATAATTAATGATGCATTTGATGGTTTGCCAAACGATGCAAGGTTTGTTGGTATTGCAATGCCTGGCCCATTTGATTACGAAGATGGAATTTCCTTAATAAAAGATCAGGATAAATTTAAATCATTGTACCAAATAAATGTTAAACAGGAATTGGCTAACCGATTGGTAATATCAACAGATAATATTCATTTTATAAACGATGCCGCAGGATTTTTACAAGGAGAGGTTTTTGCAGGTGCTGCTAAAGGAAATGCAAATGTTTTAGGCTTAACACTGGGCACAGGATTGGGCTCTTCTATTTGCATAAACCATAAGGCTACCGATGCTGATTTATGGAATTCGGAATTTTTAGATGGAATAGCTGAAGATTATCTGGCAACCCGCTGGTTTGTAAAAAGATACAATCAGTTAAGCGGGATAAATTTAGATGGTGTAAAGGAATTGGTTACCGCAGCAAAAACCGATCATTTGGCTACGCAGGTATTTATGGAATTTGGTTACAACCTGGCTCAATTTTTAATCCCAATTATTAACAAACATAAAATTGATACTGTAATTGTAGGCGGCAATATCGCACAAGCATTTAGTGAGTTTTCTCCAGAACTTATCGCCACTTTAAAAGGAAACGGTGTTTATGCAACTATAAAAATTTCTGAGTTGAAAGAACATGCAGCATTAATAGGAGCTGCGAGCTGTTGCGATGAACGTTTTAATTCAATTAGTTCTTAGTTTAATTAGGAAAGCAATTATTTACAATTTTTGGATTTAGTAACTGATTCATTTGATATCAATATTTTAATTGTATTGTAACAGATATTTTGCTTTGTTAAATCTAAAAAAGTTTCTATTATTGAGACAATAAATCGTTTTAGTAATTTTTTATTTTTTCCATGCCGCTTTAACGCGGTCTTTTTTTGGAATTTTATGCTAAAACGTTTTAGTTTATGTTTAATGTAAGATCGCTATTTTCAGCTAATCTATATTTAGCATGGACACCAGGTAACCAACTAATTAACCTTTAGCCAAACTTTATGACAAGAAACAAACTACACAAATCAACCTGACAGCGATTTTGACTGTCACAAATTTCTCGTTATACGGGAAATTTTAAAGATGCATAACTAACATCTTCAAATACGATGATTTAAATCCCTATTCAGGTTATAATCAAAGAAGAATACCAAACAAACAATACAAACTCGGCAATTGAAATCAGCATGGTTATTTATTAGATATAACTGCTTCAATGCTATGTTGAGATTAGATCCTACTATAACTTATAATTAATTGCGTACTTGCAGTGATGCATGACAATTAAGTTTTGTTGTTTTGATAGTTAGGTTTAACATTATTGTCCTAATTAATGTGAATATTCAGGCATGAGATTTAGTGCTGATTTACATTTCTAGTATTGCTGTTTGCAGTTTAAATTCTCCTTAAAATTCTGAAATAAGGTTATCAACATTATTGTATTTACGATACTGAAAACTAACAACCTTAAATTATTAATTATGATTTTTTTTAAAAATGCTACGAAAGCCGTTGGCCTTCTTGCAGTCTTTACTTTGCTGCTTGGGTGTGGTAAAGAGGAGTATCCAACCGTTGATCTTTTTACATGGAAAGCAAAAGTAGATGTTACCGCTAAAGCCAACCTTTCTGTAAACATAGAAAATGGCGCCGGCGCTTCTGGTGGTGAAGGTTCTGCAAAGGTAATTGACAACGATATTAACTCTAAATTTTTAATCAATCCTTTTCAATCTAATTTTTACATGCAGTTATCGTTTCCTGCTCCGCAACAGGTGGCTTCTTACACCTTAACATCTGGTGGCGATGCGCCGGGCAGAGATCCAAAAGATTGGAAATTTAGCGGTTCTACTGATGGAACAACCTGGGTGGATCTAGATACAAGAACGGGAGAAACTTTCTCTGGCCGTAACCTCACCAAAACTTACAACTTTAAAAACAAAGTACTTTACAACCATTACCGTATTAGTATTTCTGCAGTTGGTAGTGGCTCGCTTTTTCAATTATCAGAATGGCGTTTAATTGAAGTACCAGAAGAACAACAATAACCTGAACCATTTACACTAAGAAAAAATTATGATGAAAAAACTTACACATTTAACAGAGGGTAAGCTCAGGTTTAAAAATTGCGCATCAAAGGCTATTGCAGTTGCATTAGTTTTTAGCGGCAGTTTTTATCATTCAGCAAATGCTTCTGCAATTAAAATAAACAGTTCGGTTTTGCTTTCACCTGCAAAAGCCGATATTATCATTCGTGGTATTATTAAAGATGCCGCAGGCCTACCGTTGCCTGGTGCTGGCGTAAAGGTAAAAGGTGCTTCTATTAGTGCTGCCGCTGATGTAAACGGCGCATTTACCATTACCGTACCCGATCAAAATACCGTATTAATAATTACTTATGTAGGTTATGATACACAAGAAATTACAGTGGGCACTCAAACCGTTTTGGATATCCGTTTAAAAGAAACCACTGGCGCCGACCTACAGGAAGTTGCGATTGTGGGTTTTGGTACCCAAAAGAAAGAAAGTTTGGTAGGTGCTCAATCTTCTGTTAAAGCTTCAGAATTAAGGCAGCCAGTATCGAGTATGAGTCAATTATTGGCTGGTCGTATTCCGGGTGTGGTAAACGTATCCAGAAATGGTGAGCCTGGAGCAACAGGTTCAGATATTTTTATCCGTGGTGTATCTTCCTTAACTGCAAACGATAGAGGACCGTTAGTAATTATTGATGGTGTTCCAAACCGTAACTTAAATGATATTAGTGTATACGACGTAGAAAACTTCACCGTGTTAAAAGATGCGGCTGCTACAGCGGTATATGGTATTCGCGGAGCAAATGGCGTAATTTTAATTAACACTAAACAAGGTAAAATCGGTTCACCCCGCATCAATGTAGAATATTATGAAGGCATTAGCCGTTTTACTAAAAAACCAGATTTAATTGACGGTGTAGATTACATGAATTTGGCTAATGAAGCCAAATATTCTGATTATTTAAGAGGTGGTGCAGCTGGTGCTTTTACACCAGCTTATTCAATTGATGCAATTCAGAAAACTGCAGCAGGAACAGATCCAATTCTTTATCCAAATGTAGATTGGTTTGATGCGATTTATAGAGATTTTGGTAGAAACCGTTCCGTAACCTCTAATTTATCTGGTGGTGTAAGTAATGCTAAATACTATGTTTCACTAGGTTATTATGGTGAAGATGGATTATTTAAAACTGATGAAGCGGTTAATGATGCAGCAAAACAAAATTTCGAACGTTACAATGTAAGTGCCAATCTAAATTGGGATATTACCGGAACTACTAAATTGGATTTAGGTATTAAAGGGATTTTGGCGCAAACCAGATATCCGAGTAACTTATTGGCGCAAGATATTTTCAGTCAGGCTTTTTTAATTAACCCAACTTCATTTCCAGTACTTTATCCAAATGGAAGTTTGCCAGGGATTAGTCCGCAGGCAGATCAACGTAACCCTTATGGTGATGTAACCAGAAACGGATACAGAGTTGGTTATAGTACACAGCTTTATTCCAACATTCGTTTAACGCAAGATTTAAAAGAAATCACACCCGGTTTATCAGCAACAACCATGTTTTCTTTTGATGTTAATACCAATAGTTCGGTTAACAGAACAAGAAGAGAAAGTCTATTCAGAATTAACCCAAGTGATCCGTATATCGTTCCTGGAAACCCTGCTTCGGGTTATAAATATGGACTGATACTTCAAGGGCAGGAATTTTTAAATTACGGTATAGGAAATGGTGGCGATAAAAAGATTTATTTAGAAGCTGCCGTAAATTACAACCGTACTTTCGGGAAGCATGCCGTAACAGGTTTATTATTGTACAACCAAAATGATAATACCACACCATTCGCAGGTAACTTAACGCTCTCGTTACCATATCGTTTACAGGGTATTGCCAGTCGTGCAACTTATGCTTATGATGATAAATATTTCTTCGAGGCAAACGTTGGTTATAATGGATCTGAAAACTTTGCGCCTGATAAGCGTTATGGATTTTTTCCTGCATTTGGTATTGGATGGTTATTATCAAACGAAAAATTCTTCGAGCCTTTAAAAAACGCGATTCAAATGGTAAAATTCCGCTACTCTGATGGTATTGTTGGTAGTGGTGGAAGTGGCGGTGGATATGTATTAAACGAAAGTGAACGCTTTTATTATTTAACAAAAGTAGGTAGCGCAAGTGGTTATACCTTCGGTCAAAACGGAAACATTTCTCCTGGTGGTTTAGGTGTAACAGCTTATGGTGTAGATGTAACCTGGGCAGAAACACGTAAACAGGATTTAGGTTTCGAATTGAAAACTTTGAACAACAACCTATCATTAATTGTCGATTTCTTTCAGGAGCGTAGAAAAAATCAGTTCATTACCAGAGGAACGGTTCCAAATTATATCGGTTTGGCTAATACGCCAATTGGTAACTTAGGTATTGTAGAAAACAAGGGGATAGATGGAACAATTCAATATGATGCACAATTAGGTAAAGATTGGGCATTAAACTTAAGGGCTAATGTTACATTTAATAAGGATAAAGTAATCGAAAATGATCAGGCACCACAGGCTTATCCTTGGATGGAACAACGCGGATTTAATGTATTAGCCTCTACGCGTGTAGGTTACATTGCCGAGAAATTGTTTGAATCTCAAGCAGAAATTAATGCAAGTCCAACACAGTTTGGTACATTAATGCCAGGTGATATTAAATACAAGGATTTAAATGGTGATGGTAAAATCGATTCATTCGATAGAACAATTATCGGTAGGGGAGATCTTCCAAGCACTACTTATGGCTTTGGCTTTTCGTTAACTTATAAAAACTTCGATTTTGGATTATTTTTCCAGGGTCAGGATAATGCGGATATTCTGTTAAACATTCCGTCATTTGCAAACTCTGGTGGTTTAGGTAACATGCTTGCTGTTGCTGCAGATCGTTGGACACCTACAAATCCTCGTCAGGATGCAGTTTATCCTCGTTTATCTTATGGTGGAACAAATAGTAACAACTATCAGTCTAGCACTTGGTGGCTTCGTGATATCAGTTTCATCAGATTGAAAAATGCAGATTTTGGTTACACCCTAAAAGAAGGAATTAAGAAACTAGGGATTAAACGCTTAAGGATTTATGGAATGGGTTACAATGTGTTTACCATCAGTAAATTCAAACTTTGGGATCCGGAGTTGAATACAAATAATGGTACCAGATATCCATTAACCTCTAACTACTCTTTAGGTTTAACCGCTAATTTTTAAAATTAACAGTATGAAAAAAATATTTATATATACAGTTGGTGCTTTACTGGTAATTGGTAATTACGGCTGTAAGAAATTTTTGAATCAAGTACCCGATGATCGATTAACGTTCGAACAACAATATCAACGAAAAAGCACTGTAGACCAGGCTTTGGCAAATGTTTATTCTACTTTACCAGATCAAAATCAAGATCGTTCGCCAAGTGCGCTCGGCAATAGCGGTCCGTGGACAGCCGCTTCTGATGAAGCAGATTATACACTGCCAAATTTCACAGAAAATGTAAATACCGGTGCTTGGGATGCAACCAGTGGACAAGTAAACTACCATTGGCAAAATTATTACCGTGGTATTCAGGCGGCAAGTACTTTTATGGCCAATGTAACCAGATGTACTGATTGTAATATTGGAGGAATTGATATTGTTAATCGTTATTTTAACGAGGCCAAAGCTTTAAGGGCAATATATTATTACAATTTAATCAGACAGTATGGTCCGGTGGTTTTATTAGGGAATGATCCTGTTCAGTCTGATGCTCCACTGGAAGCGATTAGCAAACCACGGAATTCGATGGATGAATGTGTTGATTATGTAGTGAGCGAATTAACGGCTGCAGCAGCTGGGCTTCCTGCTACACCACAGGCCAACGAAGATTTTGGTCACATTACTGCTTCTGTAGCCGATGCATATAAAATAAAAACCTTATTAACTGCTGCTCGTCCGTTGTTTAATGGCAATGCAGATTATGCTGCATTAAGAAATCCTGATGGAAAACAATTGATTAGCCAAACAGCGAGCGCAGCAAAATGGACAAGATTAGCTACAGCAGCAAAAGCATTTTTAGATAATCCAAACTATTCAAGCTACGCACTTTATAGTATCTCAACTACACCATCAGGCTTGCCAAATACAGCATTTAATAGAGCATTTATTGCCACTAGGGATGTATTCTTAAATGGATGGAATTCGGAAGTAATATTTGGTAGAGGTGGCGATGTAACGCTATATCAATATTCTTTAGCCCCGAATCATAATGGTGCTTCGGGTGGCGATAAAGGGGGTTCATTTTTATCTCCTTCGCAACAATTGGTCGATGCATTTTTTACTGCCAATGGTTTGCCAATTGAAAACGATCCCACTTATTCTGCTAATGGATTTTCCAATTATCAAGCTCCAGATCCCAATGATCAAAACGCATCGAGATCAATAAGCAATATGTTTGTAAACCGCGAACCTCGTTTTTACTCAAACATTACTTACAGCGGACGTAAATGGATTAATCCTCAATCGAATATCATTACAGATTTTACAAATAGTGGTAATGCTGGTAAAGGTGCTATAGCAAATAATGACTATACAAAAACGGGCTACACTTCAAGAAAACACCTTACCGTTGCTGGTTGGACAACTGGTAGACCAATTTTTACAGTGATTCGATTGGCAGAAATTTACCTGGATTATATCGAAGCTTTGCAGGAAACAAACCCATCAGATCCGGATATTTTGGTTTACTTAAATAGAATTCGTACCAGAGCAGGTATTGCACCTTACGGAACCGGAGCGGGAGCCATTGCAGTTCCGGCAAATATGAGAGAAGCTATTCGCAGAGAAAGACGCGTTGAACTAGCATTTGAGTGGGATCGTTATTTCTATACCAGAGAATGGAAAATTGCTGAAACAACTGATACTCAAATTAGAGGTTTAAACATTACACAAAATGCACCAGGATTTTTTACTCCGGTTGTGGTTGAGAATAGGGTTTTCCAAAAGAAACATTATTTGTGGCCAATACCAAACGGCGAAATTCAGAAAGTTCCGGTTATTGTTCAAAATACAGGTTGGTAGAGTTAGATTGCACCGGGCTTATGTCCGGTGTTTTTTTATTTAAATCATCACTATGAAAAACATTTTAATTTCTTCTACAATTTTATTGTTCGCATTATTGGCTTGTAACAGTAAAGATGAACCAGTAGAAAATGCGAAACCAGCGCCGCCATTAATAGTAGCTGTCGATCCACCGGATGCACCGCCAAAAACATGGAAAGAACATTGGTTTGAGCATATTCAATTACTCAATCGCGTTTATTATGACACCAGTGTAGTTGTTTATTACGATGGCGATGTTAAACAGACTATCAATTGGCCAAAAACCTATATGGCCGAAGCCTGGAACTACACTAAAAAAAACTATGGTAAATTTGGCGATGATAGTCGCCTGTTTGTAATTTACCATGCAGGTAAATATAGCGGAGGTCATCCAGGAACTTATCTAGATGGAGGGCATGATTACAGAAACGTTACCGATTGTGGATCAGGAAGTTTAGATGCTTGGAGCACTGGTGTTGATAATGATATTGATCTATCTACCCATGAAATCGGCCATATTGTAGAAGGTGCCTCAAAAGGAGTGAAAGAATCTCCGGCATTTGATATTTGGCATGATAGCAAGTGGATGGAAATTTACCAGTATGATGTTTATCTGGGCTTAAACAGAACTGCTGATGCGCAACGTTGGCTTACTAAAATGATGAGTACAACTGATAATTATCCAAAAGCCGGAACCCAATGGTTTAAGAATTGGTTTTTGCCAATTAATGAAAACTATGGTAAAACAAAAGTTTTAAATGGATTTTTCACCATGTTATCACAACATTTTCCGAAACAACAAATTACTGTACAAGGCAAAACCTATCAGCAATATACCCGAAAGATGAATTTTGGAGAATTTATCCATTTTTGGAGTGGTGCAGCCAAAGCAAACTTAGCACCTTTGGCATTAAATGCTTTTGGATCAAAAGATGAGAAAGGTGCAGATTGGGCACCTATGTTAGCCAAAGCCAAAATAGATTTTCCGGGAATTACTTATTAACTTTTTATTAATTTTTTAAAATGATCTTGCAACCACAAGATCATTCCTTTTTTTTAACTCACCACTATATGTTTAAAAACCTTTTCGCCATATTTTTCTTTGCAACAATTACCTCCAGTTCTATTGCACAAAAGAAACGCGACTTCACCATTGCCATTGTCGATCCTTCAAATTTGCTAGACGCAGAAACAAAAAGCCATTTAACATTTGCATTTAATATGCAATATCCAGGCTTTGCATCGGCCGATGGGTACAGAACAAAACGTGATGTAACACTTGAGGTAGCCAATAACGAAACCGAAACCATCAAAGCAAAAGCAGGAGAAATTAAGGTTAATAGCGATTGGATTCAAGGAAAATCCTTGAAGAAGATTAATAATGAATTGAAAGATGCACTTACAAAAAACTGGTCTTTTTACAGCACAGAAAAGCACAAAGGTTATAAACTCACCTTCATTAGTAAAGATCCAAATTTAGATGCAACGGTAAGACAGAATTTATTAGATACTTACTTCGAAATTTATCCAACATTGGTTAAAACTTTCAATAATAAATCAACCAAAGATGTGCTTTTCGTGGTCGACACAGCGTATAAAGCCGTTGCTGAAGCCAGTGGCAATAGAATTTTGTTCAGTGCGGGCTATATGAAGGCGCATCCTACAGATATTGATGTGGTTACGCATGAAACCATGCATATTGTTCAAGGATATGGTTATTCTGCTGGTCCGGTATGGTTAACGGAAGGCATTGCAGATTATGTTCGTTATAAATATGGAGTAGATAATGTAGGTTCTAAGTGGAGTTTGCCAGCATTTAATAACAAGCAAAGCTACACCAACAGCTACCGAATTACAGCCAGATTTTTTGCATGGCTGGAGCAAAATGTAAAATCAGGTTTAATTGCTACGTTGGATCAGCAATTGAGAGCGCATCAATTTACAGGCGAATCGTGGGCGAATTTAACAGGAAAAACCATCGATCAACTTTGGGAAGATTACAGTAAGAATCCTAATCAGGTTCAGTTAAAGTATAGTGATAAGAAATCAAAATAATTAAAAATGAAAAAATCTTTATTAATACTCTCTTTTTTCAGTTTGCTGTTGAGCTTTAAAGCATCAGCACAAGGTGATCAACTTATTAAACGAGGCGAGTACACTTTAAAATTTCTTGATAATTCTAGTTTAATTAGCGAAGAATTGGCTCAAAATCTAGCCAATACATTCTTCGAGGTTTATCCAAAAATGGTAAAAGATCTTAATCCTAAAGCAACAAAAACAGTTACGCTTATGCTTGATACAAATTATAAGAAAGTTGCTGTATCGGGTAAAGGAAATATATTGATTGGAGCATTATGGATGTCGCAACATCAGCATGATACCGATTTGGTAACACATGAGCTGATGCATGTTGTTCAAGATTTTAAAGCGCTAGGTCCAGAATGGTTAATTGAAGGTTTAGCAGATTGCGGTAGGTTTCAATATGGGCTTAACAATACCGCTGCAGATTGGAATTTGCCGCCATTGGAATCTTTTCATCACTATAAATTTGGATATCGCATAGCCGCCCGCTTCCTGCTTTGGATTGATAAATATCAAAAGCCAGGTACTATTGCGCAAATAAACGCTAGGCTTAAAGATGATAGCTATAAATCAACCTCATGGAAAGAAATCACCGGTAAAAATCTTGATGAACTTTGGGCGATTTATAGTGTTAATAAAGATATAGATTAAGACATAAATAATATACCATCTTATTTTTCAGGAGAAGTCACATGTGGCTTCTTTTGTAGTTTTAACCATATTTTCAATTGAGAATATTTTACCAAACAAAAATGTTATAAAAATATTTTAGGGTTTACTAAAACGTTTTACATATTATATTTATTTTGCAGAATATATGCTAACTAAATAGGGAAATTTAAATACCAATGAAAAGAAAACCATTACTGGTGCTGTTATTTATTTTAATAGGTGCCTCCGTATTTCAACTACAAGCACAAGAAATCATCAAGCGAAAAGGCTATACACTAACTTTCGAGAGTAACTTTGCTCAACTCGATCCAAAGTTGAAAAAACGACTGATTGAAACTTTTTTTGAGGTTTACCCTAAATTAGCAAAAGAGTATAATCCAGAAACATTAAAATCTGTAAAGTTTTTTGTTGATACCGCTTACAAAGGAGTGGCCGCAACCGCAAATGGTGTCGTAACCTACAGCTCTTTATGGATGATTAAACACCCTGAAGATATCGATGTAGTGACGCATGAAGTAATGCACATTGTTCAAAATTATGGCAATAGTGTTGGGCCAGGTTGGTTAACAGAAGGCATAGCCGATTATGCCCGTTATAAATTTGGAATAGATAATGCTGGTGCAAAATGGTCATTACCCGCTTTGAAACCAGAACATACTTACAAAAATAGTTATAGAATTACTGCTCGTTTTTTTGCCTGGATAGAAAAGAACATAAAAGCCGGAACCATAAAAGCTGTTGATGCATCATTGAGAGATCACAGTTACAAACCCGAAATTTGGACTGCCTTAACTGGTAAAGATTTGGATGCACTTTGGGCAGATTATTTTAAAAATCCACAAATTTAAACCGAACAACCGAAACACATAATAAGAATAACGATGAAAAAATTATTTATCGCACTGCTAAGCTTTGCTGCATCTGCAAGTTTTGCGCAAACAGTAGGCAAAATTAGCGATCCTGTAGATTGGATAAACCCTTTAATGGGTACGCAATCAAAACCTAGTTTATCAAACGGAAATACCTATCCGGCCATTGGTTTGCCTTGGGGAATGAACATGTGGACGCCTCAAACAGGTAAAATGGGCGATGGATGGGCGTATACTTACGATGCTGATAAAATCCGTGGATTTAAGCAAACGCATCAACCTTCCCCATGGATGAATGATTATGCGGCTTTTACCATCATGCCCGTTACAGGTAAATTGAGGTTTAATGAGGATGACCGTGCAAGCTGGTTCAGCCACAAGGCAGAAGTTTCTAAACCATATTATTACAGTGTTTATTTAGCTGATGCTGATGTAACTACCGAAATTACACCGACAGAAAGAGCAGCTCAATTTAGATTTACATTCCCTAAAACAGATAGTTCTTATGTAGTAGTTGATGCCCTTAATAAAGGATCATATATTAAAATTATTCCTGCTGAACGTAAAATTATAGGTTATACTACTAAATATGCCCGTGGCCCGTTACCAAAAAACTTTAAAAATTACTTCGTAGTATATTTTAACAAGGATTTTAAATTGGCAAAAACCTGGAGTGGAAAAAATCTTAAAGATAATGAGCTGGAGTTAGAAAGCGATCACAGCGGTGCTATCATTGGCTTCAGTACCAAAAAAGGCGAACAGGTTACTGCAAAAGTGGCGTCATCATTCATTAGTTTCGAACAGGCAGATTTAAACTTAAAGAGAGAATTGGCTAATGATGGTTTCGATGCTACAAAAGCTAAAGGACGAGCAATATGGAATAAAACACTAAGCAAAATTGCGGTTGAAGGGGGTTCGATTGACCAAATGCGTACATTTTATTCTTGCCTGTACCGTACCTTATTTTTCCCTAATAAATTATATGAAGTAGATGCAAGCAACAAAGTAGTGCACTGGAGTCCTTACAATGGTAAAACATTACCAGGATACATGTTCGCAGGAACAGGTTTCTGGGATACTTTCAGAGCTTTATACCCATTTTTAAATCTGGTTTATCCTTCTATTAATAAGGAAATGCAGGAAGGTTTAATAAACGATTACAAAGAAGGTGGTTGGTTGCCAGAATGGAGCAGCCCAGGCTACGCCAACATTATGGTGGGTAATAATTCTGCTTCGGTAGTTTCTGATGCTTATATAAAAGGTTTACGTGGTTACGATATCCAAACTTTATGGGAAGCGCTTAAGCATGGCGCTAACAATGAAGGTCCGATGGAAGCTGTTGGTCGTGATGGTGTGAAATACTACAATGAATTAGGTTATGTGCCTTTTGATGTAAAGAAAAACGAAAATGCGGCTAAAACTTTAGAGTATTCTTATGATGATTTCACAATTTATCAATTGGGAAGAGCTTTAAACAAACCTGCTTCTGAAATTGATATTTACAAGAAGAGAGCGATGAACTATAAAAATCTTTTCGATCCATCTTCTGGATTAATGAGAGGAAAAAATCAGGATGGTACTTTCCAAAGCCCATTTAGTCCGTTCAAATGGGGTGGTGCATTTACTGAAGGTAACAGCTGGCATTACACTTGGTCGGTTTTTCAAGATGTAGATGGATTAACTAAATTAATGGGTGGCCATGAAAAATTTGTGACTAAGCTGGATTCAGTTTTCTCAATGCCGCCAGTGTTTGATGAAAGTGCTTATGGTGGTGTAATCCACGAAATTCGTGAAATGCAAATTGCAAATATGGGTCAGTATGCTCATGGAAATCAGCCGATTCAGCACATGATTTATCTTTATAATTACGGTGGTGCACCTTATAAAACGCAATATTGGGTTCGTGAAACCATGAACAGAATGTACAAAGCTACACCTGATGGTTACTGTGGCGATGAAGATAATGGTCAAACATCTGCATGGTATGTATTCTCGGCAATGGGATTTTACCCTGTAACCCCTGCGGTTGATCAATATGTATTGGGTGCTCCTTTATTTAAAAAGGTAACTTTAACATTAGAAAATGGTAAGAAGGTGGTGATTAACGCAGCGGCAAATAGCGATAGCAACCGTTATGTTCAATCATTGCAAATGGATGGTAAGCCTTACACTAAAAACTGGATTAGTCATAGTGGTTTGCAAAAAGGTGCGGTGTTAAATTTTAACATGGCTGCAACGCCAAATAAGATCAGAGGTTCAAAACCTGCAGATTTTCCTTATTCATTGTCAACTGAAAAATAAAAAAAATCGGACTGAAGTTTGCTACCCACAGTCCGATTTTACCCCAAAAAATAAAACATCAAAAGAAATGGGGATTCCACAATATAGCAGAATCCCCATCATCTAAATTAACGCTCTCAATTATATAAACGTTGTAAAATGAAATTATTGCACAGATGCAATAATTTTTTTTGTTTAAAGGTTTCTTTATAGTCGTCCCTGTATGCCTGCAATCCATATTGTTTATCGGCAACCTTTTTCGGGTTTGGTCTTGCAAGACTAATGAAGTTCTCCCACTATTCCTCCCTGTAAAACTTCGTAAGTCAAAAGCAACTTAATCTGTATAAATCTGCGGCGTTTATCATTTTAAATCTGCGGGAAAATTTTTCTATTTTTAGCCATATGGAAGCAAACAATCAAGATGCCGAAAAACTGGCGGCTGCAAAAGCTGCGGTAAAATTTATAAAAGACGGTGATATTGTAGGTTTGGGTACTGGTTCTACAGCATCATTTGCAATAAAAGAATTAGGTGCAATGGTGCAAAACGGATTAAAAATCAAGGCAGCTGCAAGTTCTATTCACACCGAAGAACTAGCCAAATCTTTTGGGATAGAAATCCTTCCCCTAGGAGAACTATCTGTTATTGACGTAAGTATTGATGGTGCAGATGAGTTCACCGAATCGCTTGATTTGATAAAAGGCGGGGGCGGTGCACTGTTTAGAGAAAAGATTATGGCTTCCTTAAGTAAAAACTCTATTATTGTTACCGATACTACAAAAAAGGTACAAAAACTGGGTGCATTTACTGTTCCTATTGAAGTTATTCCCTTAGCTTATCAATACGTTTTTGATCAGGTTTCAAAACTGGGTGGAAAAGGTGTAAAGCGATTAAAGAACAATCAAATTTTTATAACCGACAATGGTAATTTTATTATTGATGCCGATTTTGGATTAATTGATGATCCTTTACTATTGGCAAATGAGTTAAATCAAATTGATGGTTTGCTTGCTCACGGACTTTTCATTAATCTTACATCAAAGGTGATCATGAGTACAGCAGATCAGATCATGGTGTTTGAATAATTTCTACCGAGAAATAATCTCCATAAAAAAAATAAAAATATTTTAACCGACGGTTTTATTTCACTTACCGACGTTTTAAACTTCTTCGGAGAAAATCCATTTCCCAGCCACCATTTCTGTGATACATTTGAATCATAAAACAAAACGGTTATGGAAACTTTCATCAAAAAAAATCAAGCAGATAAACAATTAGGATTGGGTATTTTAATTGTTGCCATCGGATCAGTATTCTTATTAAGAAATTCAGGTTTAGATATTCCACATTGGATTTTAAGTTGGCATACCATTATGTTGGCTGCAGGTTTGTGGATAGGTTACCGCAAAAACTATCAAGGTAGTGGATGGCTAGCATTAACAGTTATCGGCGCAATTTTTACCTTAAAACATATTGTTGTTTTTGATTTTGAAATATCAAGGATTACAGCAGCTTTAGCCTTTATTGGTATAGGATTATATTTAATTTTAAAACCAAAAAGATCGAGAAGTGTTAATGATTATACTCCAGAAAAAAAAGCAGATTTAACTGATTTCAACAATTAAAATTCGTAACTCCATCATATATCAAAAAGGGACTTTCTTCAAAATGGTCCCTTTTTTTTACAAAGAATTTTTAAAAATTCATCTTAAAAAAGAAACGGGGATTCCACCATTAAGGCAGCATCCCCGTCATCTAAATTAACGCTCTCACATACATAAACGCTGAGATCTAAAAATATTGTACGAACAGTTATTTTTTTTAAAAAAAATTATCAGGCCTGTAAAATCGGCACTTCCTTGTGGTACTTATTTCTGTATTCAATGGGTGTACAACCTGTAATTTTTTTAAAAACATCTCTGAATGATTTATTGTCGGTATAGCCCACATCAAACATTACTTCGGTAATGTTTTTTCTGCTCGATTCGAAACTTCTTTTGGCTGCTTCAATTTTAACCCGCTGAATGTATTCTATTACAGTATTTTTGGTTGCACTTTTAAATCGCCGCTCAAAACTTCTCCTTCCTAAGGCTAAAAGGTCGGCTAATTGGTCAACCGTAATTTTTTCCTGGTAGTTTCCATCTATAAATTCTTGAGCCTGTTTTATTTTTTCATCTTCATGTCCTTTTTGACCTTGAAACATCATAAACGCCAGCTGACTTTCACGATCAATATCAATGGCAAAATATTTGGCCGCTAAAATCGCTGTATCTCTATCGGTATATTTTTCTACCAAATACAGAAGCAAATTCCAGTAGGAGTTGGCACCTCCGCTAGAATATATGCCTTGCGATTCGGTAATGATACTTCCATCAACCAAATCTACATTTGGAAACATCTCTCTGAACTGACTGGCAAACAACCAATGTGTAGAGCATTTCTTTCCGTTTAGTAAACCTGTTGAAGCCAGCAGAAATGCACCCATACACAATGAGGCCACTTCCGATCCTCTTGCATGATGCTTTACAATCCAAGGAAATAATATTTCATTTAGCCCAATAGCGTTGTTCATGTTTCCGCTTATGGCAGGTATAAAAATTAAATCCGTTTGATCTACATCTTCCAGAAGTTTATCTGCATGTACTGAAAAAAGACTATTGTTTAACCTCACTTCTTTTGATGCTGCAACCAGTTCAACCTTAAAAAGTGGTTGTTTTCCCGAAGCTTGCAAAAATTCATTTACCGCTGTAAATAAATAGCGAGGATCGGCAATGGCTTCTATTACGGCAGTTTCTGGAACTAAAATAGATACATGTTTCATTAAGTTTTTGTATTTGATTATCAACGATTTCGACTAAACAAATGTAATAATGGAATATGTCGTAAACAACCCCAATAATTGTCGTTTCTGCATAATACCGTTTTTTACTTAAGGTAGTATTTTTGCTTAGTAAAAAATTAATGTGATGGAGATATTTAATTTTGAAGAGGATATTAAGGTTATATGTGTTCGGGCAAGTTCATTTCCAGAAGGGATAATGGCTGCACACCAAAAACTTCATGCTTTATTGCCCGATATTGAGCAAAGAAAAATATTTGGTATCAGCAGACCAGAAGATGGTAAAATTATTTACAAGGCAGCGGCTGAGGTGAAAGATACAGATGACGTTAAACTTTTAGATCACCAAATGTTTGTAATCGAAAAAGGTAAATATCTGTCAGAAACGATAGAAAACTTTATGGAAGATATACCTAAAATCGGATTAACATTTCAGAAGCTGATTGCGCAACCAAACATCGATCCCGAAGGATATTGTTTGGAGGATTATATAAATGAAACCGATGTACGCTGCATGGTGGGCATAAAACGAGAAAATTAATTGGCCAATATCAACTCATATTTAACTTTTAACGGAAATTGTAGAGAGGCTATGCGCTTTTACCACAATTGTCTGGGTGGAGAATTATCGATTCAAAGTATCGGTGAATCGCCAATGGCTAACAATATGCCCCAAATTATGGCAGATAAAATTTTACATGCTGTGCTTACTTCTGATGAAATTATAATTATGGGAACAGATATGGTGGTAGATACCGGTTTAATTAAGGGCAATGCAGTGTCACTGATGTTAAATTGTGATTCGGAAGAAGAAACAAAAGCTTATTATGAAAAACTCTCAAAAGGCGGGAAATCCGTTAATCCGTTGCAGAAAACATTTTGGGGCGCACTATTTGGCGATTTGATAGATCGATTTGGCAATACCTGGTTAATAAATTACGATAAAAAATATATATAACATGAAATCAATTAAAACTTGGTACTGGGTTGCAACAATCATTTTCGCATTAATGATGTTGATGGATGGCTTTGGTGGTATTACACAACAAGAAGCTGGCAAAGAAGTATTTAAACATTTGGGTTATCCAATGTATTTACTGCAAATATGCGGACTCGCAAAAATTTTAGGTGCCATAGCAATTTTGCAAAATCAGTTTAAGGTAATTAAAGAATGGGCTAATGCGGGTTTTGCCATCAACTTTATTGGAGCTTTTGCTTCCAGAGCTTTTGTAGGCGATGAAATCATTTTACTTGTTCCGCCTATTGTGATGTTAGCAATCATGTTTATCCCATACTTTTTATGGAAAAAATACGAGAATGTTAAAAAAAGTTAAAACGCAATAGGATTTGATTAATAGCTTTTTAAAAGGCAAATATTCTTAACTTTGATACTTGTGAATTCCAAACAGACACAAGATTTATGATGAAGAGAAGTATTTTATTTGTTATTGCATTATTATTTACTACAACAGCATTTTCTCAAAATGTTATTCAACTATTTAACAGTGCAAACGATTTTTTTAAAGTATTACAAGAGGAAAAATTTGCCGATGCACATGCTTTTTTTGATGATACCCTAAAAACCAAACTTACTGAAGATAATTTAAAAAAACTTTGGTTTGATATAGGTACTAAATATGGTAAAGCAGAAAGTTTCGATGCCATTCAAAGTAAAGCGCAAGGTCAGTTTTTTGCGGTAACTGTTGAAGGAAAATTTGCCAATGGTGAACAGAATTTTATTGTAGGTTTTAATAAGGCTCAAAAAATTGTCGGTATCTTTTTAGCTCCGCCAAAAAGTTCTGTAGCTTATGCCAAACCAGCTTATGCAGATACCAGTTTATATAGTGAGAAGCAGGTATATATTGGTCCGGCGGGTAGACAGTTGGCTGCTATTGTAACTACGCCCAAAAACTCAAAAAGCTTTCCCATAGTGGTTTTTGTGCATGGGTCAGGACCAAGCGATATGGATGAAACAGTAGGTACCAATAAGCCTTTTAAAGATTTAGCAGGCGGTTTAGCCTCAAAAGGAATTGGATCTATTCGATATGTAAAAAGAACTTTAATCTATCCTAACGAATTTTCAAAACCTTATACAGTAAAGGAAGAAGTGCTGGATGATGCAACAGCAGCAATTGCTTATTCGAAAACGGTAATTGGAGCAAACCCAAAAGCAATTTATGTTTTCGGTCATAGCTTAGGTGGTATGTTGGCGCCAAGAATCGCAGCAGCCTCTCCAGATGTATCGGGTATTATCTTAGCCGCTGCACCAGCAAGAAAAATGACTGATATTATCATCGATCAGAATAAATACATGTTCGATTTATCAAAAGATACCACAGCTGAGAACAAAAAATACCTGAATGATGCAGTTCTGCAAATTGATAAAAGTAGAATTACTCAACTGGGTACAACCATTAAGCCCGATTCAGTAATTTTGGGTATACCAGCAAAATATTGGGCCGATATAAATGCATATAATCAGGTAACTACGGCTAAAAACTTAACCAAAAAGATTTATGTGTTACAGGGTGGAAACGATTTTCAGGTAGGCAAAACCGATTTCGATTTATGGAATGCGGCTTTGGCGAAGAAAAAAAATGTAACACTGAAATTTTATCCAGATTTAAACCATTTGCTAAGTCCACAAACTGAAAAAGGAAGTATGGCACAATACCAAACCCCTGTAAGTGTTTCTGAAGTTTTGGTTAATGATATTTCAGCCTGGATTAAATTGAAGTAAAAGCTATTTTATAATTGGAGCCCTAGCTAAAACCTAGGGCTTTTTTTGTTGTTTGTATATCGCCATATTTCATATCTTTAAATCAACTAAACAAAAAAATGACCACGCTATATTCGGAGCAAGATGGATTCAATTCTTTGGTTGAGGCATCGCCAATGCCTACAGCCATTTATAAAGGTATGAATATGATCATCAGCGCAGCCAACCAGGCCATGCTGGATTTGTGGGGTAAAACAACACATGTTATCGGGATGCCCCTAATTGAGGGTGTGCCTGAATTAAAAAACCAACCATTTTTAGGAATATTAGAAGAGGTTTTTGAAACCGGCGAAACGTATTATTCAAAGGAATCTCCGGCTGATTTGGTAGTTGATGGCACCTTGCAAACTTTCTATTTTACATTTACTTATAAACCACTAAAGAACGATAATGGCGAAACAATTGCCATTATTAACACAGCTGCTCATTTAACAGAACTGGTTGCGGCAAGAAAACAAATTGCCGATACACAAGAGCGCTTAACTTTTGCCTTAATTTCAGCCGAAATAGGAACCTGGGATTTAGATCCAATAAATAATATTGTGAATTGGGATGCCCGCTGTAGAGAACTTTTTGGCTTTGCAAAGGATGGAGAAATAAAATATGGAGATGTATTGAGTTGCATCCATCAAGATGATGTTGAGGTAGTGAATAAAGCCGTTTTACAAGCCATCGATCCGAATGCGGAGGGCCAATACGATATTAAATACAGAACATTAAGTAAAGAAAATCATATTTTAAGGTGGGTACATTGTAAAGGGAAAGCATATTTTAACGATGATGGCATTGCTTATCGTTTTGCAGGGATTGCACAAGACATTACAAATGAAATTGCGGCCGATAGGCGTGAACAACAATTGCTCACATTGATTGATAATAATGCTGATCACATGACGGTTGCTGATTTGAAAGGTAATGTAATTTATATGAACAAGGCATCTCGTTTAATGCTCGGAGTAGATTTAGCCGCTGATGTAACCAAACTAAGCGCTAAAGATTTTTATACACCAAACGAACTCGATCGCGTACAAAACCATATTATCAAAGAAATTGATCCTGTTAAGGGTTGGCAGGGAAACATCAGTTTATTAAATTTTACTACAAAAGATGTTATTCCTTGTCGTGTTAGTTATCTCTTGATAAAAGATCCGGCTACTGGTGAAGTGATTGGAAGAGGGGCTACAGCAAGAGATTTGCGACCTGAAATCAGTGCCAAAGCTGAAGTTGAGAAAATGGCAAGCATTGTGGGCAGCAGTGAAGATTTTTGTAATTACTGTGATACCAATGGAAATACGGTTTACATCAATCCATCAGGAAGAGAATTAATTGGTATAAGCGAGGAAAATGTTCCGAAGAGTAATCTTTTTGATTACCATAGTGATTCCTCGAATGAGAAAATAAAGAACGAGATTTTACCTTTACTTTTTTCCAAAGGACGTTGGTCGGGCGAGTTGGAGCTGATCCATCAGGAAACAAAAGAAATAATCCCAATTCATAAACAACTGTATATGATCAGGGAAGAAATTACAAATATACCAGTGGCCATTGCAGGTATTGCCAGAGATTTACGCCCAGAACTGAATGTGAGAAAGATTCTTGCTGATAAAAACGCAGCCTTGCAAAGTGTGGTTAATGAGCTGGAATTTTTAGCCAATACTGTTCCTTCTGTTGTGTGGACGAGCGGGCCAGATGGAAATTTGGATTACATTAACCAACGGTGGTTTGATCAAACTGGCAAAAGTAATGAAGAAACATTGGGCGCCCGTTGGATGGAGAGTGTTCATCCGGATGATGTTTCATTAGCTGAAAAAGCCTGGAAAATTTCACTCGAAACCGGAGCACCTTATGAAATTGAATTCAGGTGTTTAGATAAATTTAACAACTACCGATGGTATTTGGTTAGGGCTATGCCACTGAAAGATGCTGAAGGAAAAATTGTTAAATGGTATGGAACAAATAACGATGTACATCATCAAAAAGAGCTGGAAAAACAGAAAGACAATTTTTTGGGTATTGCAAGCCACGAATTAAAAACCCCGGTTACCAGCTTAAAAGCATATGCACAGGTAATGGAATCGATGTTTAAACGCTCCGGCGATTTTAAAAATGCCGATCTTTTGGGTAAAATGAACAAACAGGTAGATCGTTTAACCAATTTAATTAGCGATCTGTTAGATGTAACTAAAATTAATTCTGGCCGATTACAATTTAATAATGCCGAATTTGATTTTAATGAAATGGTGGAAGAAGTAATTGAAGATGTGCAGCGAACGTCTTTTAAGCACATCATAAAAAAAGAACTGAATTTCAATAAAACCATTTACGGTGATAGAGACCGAATATGTCAGGTGGTTACCAATTTATTAACCAACGCAGTAAAATATTCTCCCGAGGCAAATGAGGTTGTAATCTATACCGAAGATGCCCATGATATTGTAAAAGTGTGTGTTCAAGATTATGGTATTGGAATAAGTCCAGATTTACAGGATCATGTTTTTGAGCAATTTTACCGGGTTAGTGGAAATAGGGAACACACTTTTCCTGGATTAGGTTTAGGTCTTTATATTTCCTCTGAAATTGTTAAACGATTGGGCGGCAAAATTTGGGTAAATTCGGTTCAGGGTAAGGGTTCTACCTTCGGTTTTACCATTCCTATAATGATGGATTAACTAAAAATCAGCACGTATCATTTGCATTAGCTCAATAAATACAAACAATTCAAAATATACAGGGTTTAAGGTTTATATCAAGTATCTTACTCTACGTATTTATGGCAAAGCAAAAAGTAACATTAAAAGGAATTTGGGGTGTTTTAAAAGCAGCATTTACAGGGTTTAGCGATCATAAGGTGACAAAGCTTAGTGGCTCACTTGCTTATTATACCGTGTTTTCAATGGCGCCGCTTCTGGTGGTAATTATTTCACTTTGTGGTATTTTTTTGGGTAGGGAAATTGCAGAAGGTAAGGTATATGATCAACTGGTAGGATTTTTAGGTCGTGAATCTGCGATGTCACTTCAGCAATTAATTAAAAATGCTTATCTCGATAATAAAGGCACCGTTGCATTAATTATTGGTATTATTACTTTGCTCATTGGTTCAACCACTATTTTTGGCGATATACAAGATTCGATTAATACCATCTGGGGTTTAAAAGCTAAGCCAAAACGAGGATGGGTAAAAATGCTTCAAAACAGGTTTTTGTCATTCTCTGTTATCATAAGTTTAGGTTTTGTACTGTTGGTTTCATTGGCTGTAACATCTGTATTGGACGCATTTAGTAGTAGGTTACAGGCCCGCTTTGAAGATGTATCTTTCTACGTATTTTATGTCATTAATCTCATTGTCACTCTCGGAGTTATTACACTAATTTTCGGTGTAATTTTTAAAGTATTGCCAGATGCAAGTATTAAATGGAAAGATGTACTGGCCGGTGCCGTAGTAACTGCAGTTTTATTTATGATTGGTAAGTTTGGTATATCAGTCTATATAGGAAAAAGTGATGTAGGCGGAACATACGGCGCAACAGGCTCTTTGGTTGTGGTACTACTATGGACATACTATTCATCCCTTATTCTCTATTTTGGTGCGGAATTTACAAAAGCTTATGCCGTTGCTTATGGATCGGAAATTTATCCTTCCCATTATGCTGTTACCACAAAAGAAGTAGAGGTAGAGTCGAGCAGAAAATCCATTCAGGATAACCATCCAGAAATTATTGAGCAGGTGAAAAAGGAAGAAGAGAAATAATTAAGCGACTTAAGAATTCTAAAAAGAAATTAAAATGAAGTTTTCACTTTAGCTTCTTCAGACTTACGAAGTTTTGAAGGGATACGAGGGAGGAAACTTCGTAAGTCTTTAAAAAAAGAAAATTGAACGAAAATTCACCTGAGCTTCTTCAGACTTGCGAAGTTTTGAAGGGATGCGAGAGGGGAAACTTCGTCAGTCTTTAATTTATAGAAAGATTAAGATTATTTTCAACTGCTCAAAAAGCCATCAAACTTCTTAGAATACATTTTATTCTCCCCAGGCAGTAACAATTAATCTCCTTTGTCCTCCATAATTGCGATGTTCACAAAGATAAATTCCTTGCCAGGTGCCTAATGCTAAACGTCCATTTCTTATCGGAATGGTAACCGAACTTCCTAAAAGCGCAGCCTTTAAATGCGCAGGCATATCATCCGATCCTTCGTAATCATGTTCATAATCAGGATCGTTTTCTCTAACAGTTTTATTGAAAAACATTTCAAAATCTACTCTAACCGTAGGATCGGCGTTTTCATTAATGGTTAATGATGCGGATGTATGTTGAATAAAAACCTGACAGATCCCAGCCTTCATCGATTTAATTTCCGGCAAAACGTTTTCGATTTCCGCTGTAATGATGTGAAACCCACGTTTTCTTTCTCTTAACGATAATGTTTGCTGATAAATCTTCATATCTAAAATTACTTAATAATCCAACCCACCTGCGAATTTTCATCGCTGATTAATTGATAATTATTAAAATTGCCTAAAACACTAACTGTCTCGCCGGCTTTTAAATTCAGCTTTACAGCAGCTAAGCTATCGGGTTGATCAAATACTTTCTGCTGAATAAGTTTAATTTTGAGCCTTTGTAGCGGTTTAGTAGTTTGTACCAGTTCATTACTGTTGATAAATCCGGTGTTGCCATCTGGCAACTCAGCTTTATAAAAATTGCCCGTAGCAGCACTAATATTTATAACTGTTCCGGCATTTAATGTAGTAATAGCATCAGCTTTATTTTGGGGTAAATTGTATAGCGTGGTTTTGGAAACAGTTCTTAACGTTTTATTTAGATTGGAAATTGATGCATTGATTTTAGAAGGTATTTTAGTGATAGGATCGATAAAGGGCAAAGGATTAACGGCGCCACCAAAAGTATAAATACCAAAATGAAGATGTGTAGCAGTAGTTTTTGCGTTACCTGTATTGCCCATTAAACCAACTGTATCGCCTAATTTTACCTCTTGACCTTCCGTAGCAACCTGCTCATCCAAATGCGCATAATATAAAGTATAATCTTTCCCACTCGGCCTCAACCAAACTACCTTTCCACCCAAATTATTTTCATTTACCCGGGTAATGGTACCATTCGCACTGGCTAAAACCGGACTTCTTTTCGGTCCGAAAATATCAACCCCCTCATGTTTTCGGGCATTATTATCTCTGCCATCGCCCCAATAGCTGCCAATGCTTTTGCTTTTTGATGTTGTAGGAAACGCCAGCGACGGTCCGGATGTGATTTCCAATGTATATTCTACACTTTGCAATAACTCTGGCTGTAATCTGATCAGATAATTTCCTGTATTATCAATTTCATATTGAATGGGATTATTTAACGTATCAGCCGAAGCAATACGCTTTGGATTGGTTGGATCTGCGAAAAACCACAGATCTAGATAAAGTGCAGAAGCAGGTGGCTTTTTTACAACATTGATCGTGATTTTTTGTCCTTTTGTAGCCGAAAACCGATAAGCTGCTGCAGGAACTTTTCCTGCATCGAAATAACCAGTTTCCCGATAAGGTATATTAATGTTTAGTGCTTTTTGTAAGCTATTGGTAGAAGCGTTGATCCAAGCCAATCCCATAGCAGTTTTATCTAAACCTGCAGTTTCCAGTTTTCGTTTATATTGCTCATGCGGACTAGCGGCTTTGAAGAGATTTACAGAACCTGATTTGCAGGAAATCGTCATTATTGAAATTATGAAAATTGCAACGATGAAATGCGCTTTAACCATAATCACTAAGCTTTTTTTAAACGATTGAACACGGCTGCGGTAACCAATCCACCAATTAAATACCAGGCTACAGTAAGCACTTTGGTTTTATCAGTTTTAGTTACAGGCTCATCATCCAAACCCATTTTTTCGGGAAGTTTGATGGCACCTAAACCGGCAGTTAAGCCTGCAAGTGCTCCTTTCAGATAAATATTTTTACTTCCAGCCATACCAATGGCGCTATAATAAATGCCATTGCTAATAATGTCTCCCGCTAGAGTCGCTGCATATAGGTTATCACCTGTTGGAGGTTCGAGATCCAAACTGTTCAAGGAGCGAGTTAACGCTTCTTCTCCCACCAAATCTACTCGTGGCGCATCATTATCAAATCTGCGAACTGTTTCATGTAATATATTCAAGGCAGTTGCACCGGCAAATCCAGCTAAAATTGCTTTTAAAATTTTCATCTTTGTGTGAGTTATTTCTATGATAATAAAGCCCTACTTAACTATAGGCGATTATAGATTTATTGATCCCACTGTGTATCAAATAATGATAATGGTTTCGTAATAATAAAAGCAGGGAAGAGGTGGAATTGTTTTGAAAAGAGTTGTTTAAAGTTATTTCTATACAAATCTTTTTAAAGTAGCGATACCGAAACATTGACAAATAATAGCCAAAACCTACCAAATATTACCCCAACTCTTACGAATTGTAATCGCCTCAAATTTGTCAGTTAAAGATTGATAAATTCGTTAGGATGCACGAATCTGAATTGGCGTGCCGGTACATTAATTTTTGGCTATGAAAATCAATAAATATTTAGTTTTTCTTACAATTATCTGTTTTAGTTCATGTATGGCGCAATCAAAAAAAGATTTGCTTGAAAAGATAGACGATGATATTAACAGCTTAAAAACTTTGATAAAGCTCAGTGATACCAGGATCATGATTACCGCTGGCACTACTGAAAAATTTTCTCCTGATAAGGAAAGCAATTTCGAAGCAGATAATACGAAAATGTTTAGTGATAGTGTTTTAAACCGCTTTTTCAAAAACTTAAAAGTAAGCACGAGTTTACAATATCCCTATAATATGATTTCATTGGATAAAGATGAATTCGATTTGCTGAAGTTGATGGGAGAGGAGAGTAATTATTTTATGCATAATGCAGATATGGAGCCGGTTTATATGCCTCAAAAATTTAATTTTTTAGATGGAACTGAAACCACTAATGGTTATTTAAATCGCGACAGCATAGCCAGAAAGCATACCAAAAAAGAAAAAGAAAAAGGCGAAGATTACGAATTTGTTGATGAATCGGGAATGAATACCCTGGAGAAATACATCTACAAAGGCAGTAGTTTTAACGAAAATATCGCATTAATGTCGCCTAAGCCAATTCGAAGTATAGATTATAAAATCAGTTTGCCTTTGGCAAGCAAAACTTTATATCAAGTTAGCGCTTCAAACCCGCAGGTTAAAACACCTTACGGAATCATTAGGCTGGATACCATTGTGGGCAATAAAGTGCATTGCAGTTTGCCCGATGTAGAAAACGATCGCGATATTAAAATAAAAGCTTATTACAAGGACGGCCGGATTTTATCACAAAAAGGAAGCAGCAGCAATACAGAAGTTACTCCTGCCAAGAGAAAACTTTATGAAGATTACATCAAAATATTGGAGAAAGCAAAAGATAGAGTTAAAAACGATGAAATTAAAACTGATAAAGATTTAGAGAAATGGTTGAAGGCAAATGCGCCCGCTGCTTTAGCTGATGATGAAAAAGGAAACCGCAAATTAGTAATCTACACCTTTGCAGGTCCGGTAAGCAGTGTTGCTTTTTCTGTTAGTGATAGCATTCCACAGATAAAAAATTTCAATGTAAACTACAGTTTCGATTACAACGATGATGATGGGAACTATTTTCTGGCGATGGATTTTGCAAAGCAAAAATCTGGCTTTTTGAATAAAGAAGGTAAGTGGATTGTTCAGCCGCAGTTTAATGAACATTTCCGTAGACTTAACCGTAGTTTTTATTGGGATCAATATGATGATGTTGATAATACTTATTGGCTAAACCGCCAAACCAATACTGTTCAAAAAGTGGCTTATAAAATTGATGATCCAAAAATTTTTGATGCTAAATATGTGAAAATTGAACCTCGTGTAAACGGCTTAAATGGTATTGTTGATGCCACAACAGGTAAAATAGTTTTGCCAATGGAATACGATAACCTGAAGTTTAAAGGAGGCAAATACTGGTGGGGAATAAAAGATGACAACGAGGGTGTTTACGATAGAAATTTCAAATTGATTTTGCCATTTAAATATGATAATATTGATATAGATGGAGATTATTTTAAGGTAAAAGAAAATGATCAGGAGAACATTTTTGATGCAAGTGGAAAAAATCTTACGCAAAATAAGTATAAAAATATCGAAGGTACTTTTCACGATGGTTTACTTCTGATTAGAAAGATGGAGGATAAAAATAAACATGTTGTAAGCGGTTACGTTTATGTAGATAAGCTGAATAATGTTAAAATAAATGCTACGGCTAAGGGATACGAAGACCCGGAGCCATTTAGTGAAGGTTTGGCACTCGTGGAAAATGCCAGTGGCGATAAAGGATTTATAAATACCGCGGGCAATTTGGCCATTCCATTTAAGTATAAATATGCCTATAGTTTTTATCCAACTTCTAAGCTCGCTTTAGTACAGCTTAAAAACAATTCGTATGTTTTAATAAATAAAAAAGGCGTTGTCGTGAAAAATCTTTACGGAGAATATTACAGCCAAGATTATGATGAAGATAAAAATAGTTGGAGGCTAAAATTTAGAGATAATCTGGTGTATAACGAATTTGGTAAGGAGCTTACTGGTACCGAAAAATGGTAATCTTAAAATTTTTGGAGGGAAGTAAAATGAACAAAACGGTAAAAATTATTTTGTCTTTACTAATGCTTATCGTTGGCAAAACCTATGCACAACCCTATACTTTACAATCTGTTGGCATTGCTAAATCTTTTTCATTAGATATTTATTTTGGAGATAAGGGTAAAGGTGCATTTGTAAAATATCATGGGCAAAAGGCAATCATAGCCTTACGGATTAAAAACTATAGCGCCGACAATAGCGGAAGAACCGACGGACAACCCGATTTAAAAACTTATGTTTGGGATGAGCTTGTTGATGGTAAAATTAATGGCACTTATGGATTAACACAGGATATCAATAGTTTGAAAAATATTTGGTATGTCCGTAAAAAAGATGGAAAACGCTTTAAACTACAAGAGATAGATAGCAAAGGTTCAAAAGGAAATAATCAGTATTTATTACATGGAGCCTTGATTAGTTTTAATCATTTTGATGATCACCAATTGAGTATTAAATATGCGGATGGAAAATTTTTTAATGCAGGTTTGCCTGATTTTGATTCGCCAAATGCGGTAAGACAAAGCACAATAGCTGATTATAATTTTGATGGTTATGATGATCTTGCCTTTTCAATTCCCGATGCCGGAATGGGTGTGTATAGGGAATTCAGCATTTTTCTGTTCAACCCACTAAGCAAACATTTTGATAGATTGGCAAACCCAGATTTTGGCAAATCCAAATGTGCCAGCCTTTGCGATGTAACCTTAGATCCAAAAAAGAAGTTGATGTTTACAGCTTGTCGCGGTGGTGCCCGTTGGTGGCAGGATGTATACCGTTATACATCAGCAAATAAGTTGGTTTGGGTTCGCTCAAAAGAAATGGATCAATAGAAAATTAAGATGAAAATGATCAATCAAAATATTAAAAATATACTGTTGCCGATCTTTGCAGTTTTTATTGTGGGAAGTGTTTCGGCACAAAAGAAAGTTGTTAAAAAACCTCTGACTAAACCTAAAAATTATGTAGGGCCGCCTCCTCCCATTGTGAAACTAATCACAGAGCCTGCTCCGCCATCAATTTCTATTATCGAAAGTAAGGCTATCGGAAATCCCGCTCCACCAATGATATCCGTTTCGCCACAAGAGGCCAAATACAAAAGAGAAAAAATATGTACAGATTGTGATACTTTGGTATTGGAACCTGGAAAACCCCACATGGTGATTTACGATGTTAAATGGATGGCAGACCGCGAAAGTAGAAGCTACCGGAAACAACCAACCAAAAATGATTTAATTACAGATTATTACGGCATGCGTGGTTTGGTTAAAAGAGAATGGGATGAATTGTAACAAAATTTTCCTGCTAATGAGATAAACTATCATCATGTTTACCGAAATACTTTCATTAAAATACCAAATGATGTGAAGCAAAATTTAAGCCTACTAAATAGACAGGAGCGCCATGAAGGTTATTTATACTGGAATGGAAAACCAGATTCAAGGATTATACAAGGCACAAAAATGGCGATGCTCACAGAAAAAATTGCAAAGGCTCTTGGTGCTACCAAAACTTCATCTTATTATGCAAGCTTTAAAAAAGATAGTTTAACTGTCGAAAAACTAATGCAAACCACTCGTGCTGATGAAACCATTCAGCCAAATATGAATGGTTTCTTACAAAAAGAAATTTTAGGTGAGTATATTTTGCCTTTTCAATTTATGGATTTAAAGAATGTAAGTAGCATTACCTTGAAACCTAATGGAAAAGAAGAATTAACCTTTAAGTTTAATAAATCAGGGCAATTGGTTGAATATATAGATGGCAAAGATGAGCATCAAATTATCACTTATAAAGACAATCTTCCATTGAATATTTCCAGAGATGGAAAACTTAAAATACACTTATTTTATCAGGGAAACGTGGTATCAGTAAAAGACGATTATAGCCTTGAAAGTTATGAATTAATTGGAAAATTGTTTCTGGAATCTGCCAGATATTCAATTGAAAAAAGTGATTATGAAGAACTGAAAATCAAAGGTGAACGGGAATACAAAATTTTTCAGCGTAACGGCCAAACTTGTCTGGATTACAGCTCTGAAGATAAAGCAGCAAGCATTTGTTATAGCAATAACCAATGGATTTTACCAATAACCATGACCGAAACTTATGGTGGTGATTCTCAAACGAAGACGCTCTCCATTAATGCAGCCGGAGCATTAGAAGTAGAAAATGCGAATAAATATAAGTCATCTAAAATGATTTATAAATTAGAAAATGGTATCATTAAAACCTTTCATAGCACTCAAAAACGAGGCGAGAATGAGTATGCTGAACCAAAGGCCATTCAGGTAATTTATACTTTTTTTAAATAGATTTTTGTTTGATCAATAGATGAAAAAAATGTGGATATGGATCGGTATTATAATGGTAGTTTACTTAGTGGTCCTCCTGTTTTATCCATTCGATAAGTTGGTTATAGATCGGAATAAAGAACCATTGGGAACAAAATATGCAGCCTTCCAGGAGGTTAACGAGCAATATCGCTCTTCAGTTTTTAATGTTGATCTGGTGGCTCGTGTAGTCGTGTCAAGTGCAGCATCTCCCAATCCCATTCGAATTTTTACATCGGTCAATAATCAGTTGATTATCGATTGCGATGCAAAGGTTGATGAAGAAACAAAACACGATAACCGATACTATAAGCTAAACAAAACCGGACAGGTAATAGACTCTATTTACCTCGCTTATGATGGTTATTGGGGCAATTTTATTGAGGATTTTATTGTTTACACAAGCGATAAAGGTGCACACTACAGCACATGGCCACTTAATGGCGATACCACAAAACATGAGGTAACTCAACTTAATAGTGATTTAACCTGGAGTGAAGAAAAGGTTGATGAAAAAATTAAAAGCATAAAAGCGAATGCGCTTTATTACTTTTTCAGTTCAGCAGTAAATAATGATGTTTGGTATCGTCGAGCATATTTCTATCAGGATAAAAAATGGCAAATGTTATTGCAAAAAATGCCAGGATATGTAAATGTATCAGATGAAGAGGGGCCATTTAGATACCGAAAAGATGTTTTTAGAAGTGGTGAAGTAGATTTTCAGATTCCTAAAGATGTTAAACTTTTATATTTTTATCCAGAGGAAAAAATTAAATATTCTCATATTATAGGTGGTGGCGATGGAGGATTCAGTGTTTATAATTGGCGTGGGAAAGGGTTTTTTACAACCAAAGTTGCTGGAAAGGATTTTGATTTTATGGTTTCGAAATTGGTGGTGGAAAAAGAAAAACACAATGGTTTTAAGCCCAGTTTGTTCATTGTAGAAGAACCTGGATATGCTTCAGATCTTTTTAATCCAGCTTTTTATCATTCTCCAAATGGTTTTAGCTTTTATTCGCCAAGCGCCAAAGAATTGTATCTGATTAAAATCAGGCGATAAAATGGAGAGTGTTTTTATAAGCTAAATAATCAGATATAGAATCGGTGATTAAATTAACAAAATTTTTATACCAAGCCATTTATATTATCTTTGGCTTACAAACAAACGCTAATTTCTGCTTCGGCAATCCTAGGCTTTAAGCATGAAATATCATTATTAAATTTAAATTCATGGTAGAGGAAACAGTTAAACCAACTGATTTAACTTTAGATCAGGTAAAGCCTGAAATTAATTTGACCAGTACTCACCATCATGAGTCGAATGGTTGCCTAAATTGCGCTAAACCCATTGCAGAAAAGTTTTGTCCTAACTGTGGTCAAAAATCAACTACACATCGTTACTCTATTGCCCATTTTGTTGAACACGATTTTATTCATGGAGTTTGGCATGTAGATAAAGGCTTGTTATTTACTGTAAAGGAATTATTTACTCGTCCTGGACATAGTATTCGTGAGTACATTCAGGGTAGAAGAGCAAGTCATTTCAGTTTTGTAACGCTGATCCTTTTGATCTTGACGGCTAGTACACTTTTGGCACCTTACCTGCACATCAAAATGTCTGATCTAATTCCGATGAGAACTAAAAATGTAATGAATAGTTTTGAGGAGTTCGTAACCAAATACCCTAAAATATTTATTGTAATTCTTATTCCTTTTAACTCCATTTTTAGCTTTTTATGGTTTAGAAAGGCACGTTTTAATTTCTCCGAACATTTAGTAGCCAATTCTTATAAAGCAGCAGCCGAATTAATCATTGGTCTACTTTTCACAGTTTTGATGATATTTTACACTAACTTAAAAATACTTACAATCGTCTATTTCTCGGTAATTATGCCTATAGTGTTTTTTTACGGCATTTGGTTTTATTATCAACTTTTTACAAACTGCGGCTATAGTAAGAAAGCATTGTTTTTTAGAAGTTTTGGTGTTATCCTTTCTATCGCAATTTTTCAAGCGATATTCGGCTTTCTTTGGGGGATGTTTCAAATGATGAGCATGAAATAGTGGCAAATTTATTTTACCTAGATCTTAATTTTGTTTAGTAAATCAAATATTGGTTTGCTGATTGAGAACTTTTTTCTGCTTTGATTTTATCCTGTGGATAATCTAAATAAGGAGTTTTAAAAACGATAAAGAATTGTTTCTAATACACTTTCCGCAGGCAGGCAATGTACGATTATGATCGAGGAAAATCTGGTAGACTCATAATCGTCTATGCAATTCCCGTTTCTTTAACATAATGTAGAAATCTCATTTTCAGTTTTGGTGGCAATCTTACGCTAATAAAAGTGCCGAATACTTGCTTAGCTTCGTTGATAAACAATCATATCGTAAGTAGTATTGAATAATTTTCTCTTCGTAACTGTTTTCCTAAAAGTACTACCTTGTATAATCGTTTTTACCAATTCGGGCATTATTTGATGATTGCTAAATGGTTGGATATGAAATAGAATCTCATTCGATTTACCATAAATAGTGAGTGTATTTAAACGTTGTGCATTCAGCGCCAAGGCATAAATTTCATTGTAATTCAGCATTAAATCTGCTTGATTTTTTCTTGTAATCATCAATTGATTTTCAGTTGCGTTTATATTTATTTTTGGATAAATAAACTTCATCAAAAAAAAGATCGGTGCCAGACAAACCAAACCAGCCAAAAACCCCAATGCTTTGCTGCTGCCAAAATTATTAACGGCATCTGCAAGGCCTAAAAACCCTCCGAAAATAAACGATAAAATGATTACAAGGATGGCAATATAGCCAATGGCAAAACCAATTCCTTTTGCAGGATTTATTTCGAGATACTGGTAGTTTTTCATTTCTTTTAAGATTTCAAATTAAAAATAATGTTATTTATATATTTAAAGAGCTACACTTTTTATTTGGCTGTCGATTATTATTATTTAGGGTATTTGCTTTATTATTTGAATTCTAAATGCTTTAAAACGTGAAGAAATATTTGATTAAAAATGTTCTCGGCCTCAATGGCATTTGATAAACTGATAACTGATTGGTTGTAGAATTAATTTGCTGATAGTTTTGTTGATTGATTAGATTAATGTATTGAAACTCGAAAAAGCTTTTCCAATGAGTAGGCGCAAATTTTAAATTCAAATCTAAAAACTGATTACGAACAGGTTGACGCAACGATTGGTGGTAAGAAACAAAGTTATACGATACCGAGTATGAAATCTCTTCACTTAAGTTGTGCAACCATTCTCCTTTAATTTTCTCATTGGCAGTTTCGTTTGTAATAATGCCACTTAAGCTTTCCTGCTTGTTGATCGATTTATTTAAATCCCCAACGATTGATATCGTAATTTTTGAAAGCAGCTTTTTCCTTAAACTTAATCCTGTACTCATTTGATAGGTTTTAAATGGTGTGATCTCCTCATTATAAAAACTATTTCCTTTTTGCATACTCAAACTTCCATGTGCAGAAAAATTAAGTTCAAGAGGGAAAACATATTTGGAAATATTTCCACTTAATGAATATTGGTGGGTTTTATTCTGAAAATCAATTGCTGTTGATTCTGTTAATCCACTATCAATTGTAAATGAATTAATGAAATTTTGTCTCGTTTTATCATAACTAAATATGAAGTTGTAAAAGAGCATTTTTATAGGTTTCCGATATGCGTAACGCACATTAAAATTTGTAATATCAGTTTTGGGTAAAGGCCTGTTATTAACATTAAACTGCCTGTAGTTAACCAGAATACCACCGTTGTAAATATCATTAACCTGCCCAAACTGGGTTTGTTGTGCAAATCTTCCATTCAGTTCGCTGTATTTCCCAAGGGTTTTTCTAAATTCAATAATTGGATTGAGCAAGAAATAGTTGTTTTTGTTTGATAAATCTCTGTCAGAATCCGCATAATTGATATTACTAAAAGTGGGACTGGCTTCTACATTTATCGATCCTTTTTCTAATAAATAAAGCGCCGAAATTTTAGCGTACAGTCCCAACTGATCAAAAATTACATCATTTTTAAACTGATTGCCAACAAGGACAGTATTATTAGTGCTATCCGTTTTGTAAAGGTTGCTGAGTAATTGATTATGCTCATAAGATATTCCAGCTGCAGCTGATAAAACGAAACGATTAAACTTGGTTTTGAAAGTAGCTGATTGATTCACAAAAAGATTTTTAGTGCTAGCCTGCTGGTTCAGGGATAAATAATCAATGCCATTATTTAAAATTCCTTTTTGAATGCCTGGTGTAATGTTAAGGTTTTCATCAACTTTATAGTATTGAACCAAACCATTGTACTGCAAAATATTATTTATACCCAAAGCTTTTACCACACTGGTTTCATTGCTGATTGACAGTTGATTTGTAGGCTGACTTTGCCCGAAACCCTGCTCGTTTTGGATAGTATTGCCATTTCTGTTCCATTTCGGTATCTCGAATTTGGTAATGTTTTTAAGATAGATGAATTTGCTGTTTTTTTCGAGCTGTGCTTCGGCATGCCACTGATTTAATTTGTAAACATTATCCTGGGTTTCGTTAAAGCGGATGGTATCGGCATTACCTAAAAAGTAATTTACCGCATTGTTATATTGATACTTCCGTTTTAATTGGAGGGTAGATAAATTTAACCGCAAACCCCAATCGGCTTTTAGTTTTACCAAAGCATTTAAACTGCCAGAATTATCATTATTTAACAAATAATACTTCTCTTTCATGTTTGGAAGATTTTCACTTTCCATCGATAAAAAAGTTTGAGGCATTTTAAGTGAAATCTCATTGTTAAACGTTTGCCCTAAACTTGCTTGCTCTGCCTCCAGGTTTTCGCCGATATTATTGGCTTTAAAAGTGTTAATGGCTTTAATTTTTTTACCAAAAATAAGATTGTTCAACTCATCTGTATAGGCTTTATTACCTGCACCCACGTAACCCGAATTTACCATCATGGTACGGGCGCTATCAGTCAGTTTAATATTAAGCGAAACATTATTGCTGCTCACATAACCATTTAACGCTTTTATCGGTTGGTCGCGTTCTATTACTTGCACCTGTTCTACAGCACCCACAGGAACATTATTGGTGGCCATTTTATAGCGGCCATCCAATAGGTTATCACCATCAATATAAACATTGGTAATGCGTTTTCCGTTGTAACTGATGGCACCATTTTCATCAACTTTTATGCCTGGTAAGCGATTAATAACATCGCCAATTACCCTATCGTTTGATTCCTGAAAACCTTTAACACTGTATTTCAAGGTATCACTTGATAGATTGATTTTGTTATTTGATTTGATTGTAACTTCCGCCAGCTTATAACTTGTTTGCTTCAGCATTACGCTTAAATGTTGCCCGTTTTTTTGTTCAATTTTTTTAGAATAAAATTGAAAACCCATTGCGGTTACCTTAATGGAATAGTTTTCATTGCTACTTTGGAAGTCACATTTAAATAATCCCTTATCGTTTGTTGTACTAAAAGTGATGCCTGCTCCATTTTGATTTACAACAGCTACTGATGCTGAAGCAATCGGGTTACCAATACTATCCTTTACCGAACCGCTTATGGAAAGGGAATTTTGTGCAAATAATAACACCACACAAAATAATTGTGATAAACATAAAATGAAGCTTTTCTTGAACAAATCTTTCAGTTTAATCGGTTAATTCCAAAGGGTAATTGACGGTGAATTTTCGTTTTGGGCCTGGATTTCCACCAACAGATGTTACTTTATCTACAATTATCCCAGTATCGAAACTGCCCATATCAAAACCATTGGCTTGCGCATTCTTCATTTGTTCGTACTCTTTTGAAGTGGTTTTAATTACATCTTGAGGAATATTAATCGACTTAACATTTTGGAAGTTACCTTGATTAACTACTTTTGTACAGGTAAATTTGATGAAATGACGGTCATCATAAGCCTCTAAAACTAACCCTGGTAAACCGTTTAATTTCCAAGGGCCAAAGCTTGCCGGAATGTCGGTGGTAAACCAGGCAGTATATTTTCTGCCTTTACAAACTCCAGTTGCTTTTTGGCAAGTGTAACCCAATAAATCTTTGGTTTCGCTATCAATTTTCCAGTCAATTTTATCTGGATTTTCGGTAATTAAATAACGCTGTTGGAGTGTGTTCTTAACAATGAAAAGTTTGCCATTTTCGTTGTAAATGTCATCTTCGGTAACTGGTAAATACGTCCCCATATCAACTACATCGCTGTTTTTTGCTTCAGCTGCAGCTAAAATAGCCTGTATGGTAGAATCTTGTTTTACCCGGGTTTGGCTACTGTAAATACTTTTTTTGCCATTAAAAGCAAGAATAAAATCCTCACTATAAAGTTTGCCAGTTTGGGTACTGTCTTTTATATGATAAAAATGGTAATAAGCTATTGTACTAGGAGAATCTTTAGGACTGGTATCTTTATATTTGAATGAAAATAAGGCGCCCAAAAATAATAGGGGTAATATAAATTTTAAATAGCTGTTCATAATATGTGAGTTTAAAGAAACCATCCTCTTTATTTAATTGATTAATAAATTATTAGTGGTTATGGTAACAACCGTCGGGACTATCCTTAATTCCCTGCCAAAAATGGCCATTACCAACCAGGAACATGGTTAGGTTATCAGTACCATCGGGAGCGAAAACATGAATTTGCCACTTAACACCACAAGGATCGGTGTATAGGAAAACTTTCTCTCTGCGTACCAGGTTGCTGGTTTCATTTATAACATTTACCTTCACTAATTTTGCAGGTGATGTACTTGTTTCAACTATGTTTTTGCTGATAGTTGGCGTTTTAATGGGCTTAGCATCATTAGCGAATGATGCAGTTCCTAACATGGCGAAGACCAGTGCGATTAATATTTTTTTCATAATTTTTTATTTTAATTTTTAGATTGAACACTATTTTTTTGACAGTTTGTATTGCCAACGATTACATTCGGTAGCAGCCCCAATAATCGGCCATTACATTTCCACGGAAATGAATATTTGCTGTTTCCCATAATGAATAGTTAGATGCGCTGCTTGGCCCCGAAACGTAGATGACGTATGATTTTCCACAAGCATCGGTAAAGGTGAAGTTCATTTGCCTGCGAAATAAACCCAGTTTTTCTGCACTTAACTTTTCAGTTTCAATGCTGGTATTTTTTTTAAAAATTGTAGCGGCTGCAATTTTAGTTTCACTTCTTCTCACAGTTAAATCGTTAGCTGATGCGCTAAACCCGATTGCGGTGCATATCAATGCGAAAAATAGTTTTTTCATGATTTTTTGTTTTTAGTAAATGATTTATATTTTTTTGAAATAAGAGGATGATTTCCTGTTTCTGATTTGAATTTGGAGAGAAATGTGTGCTGTAAAAATTACTAACCTACAGTCGTAGATGTTCGGCTGTTATTCGTAAAAAATTGGTTATTTATTGTTTTCAGGCCTACATTTTATTTATCAGATTTCAAATAGCCAGCAATCTGCTACGGATATAGATTGAAAAGCAACGAATGTTCAACCGATTCTTCTAAGAAACTTTTGTATTTATATATTTAAAGAATATTTATAGATTTTAATAAGCCAATCGCCACGTTAATGAATATCACTGTAAGAACTGCATTTGCCCTTTGCGCTACTTTGAGCTTTCTGTTTATTTCCGCTTGCCGAAATAAGGAAGATAAAGGCAAAAGCCAGCAGACTACAACTACTCAAAACAAACTGAACAAAAAGGACTATTTATCGCTCATTATTTCTTTTGATACCTTATCCTCATTTAAGATTAAGAAAATTATTTTCGAGGAAGATAGTTTATTAAGTAGTTCAGCGGATAAAGATTCAAATCCATACTATCACTATTTCAAGGCTAGAAAATATAGCCTTGAAAAAAAGCGAGACAGTGCATTAATAGAATACCAAAAAATCAAGCCTGCAAAACCAAAAGATGATTTAGCGCTTTTAAAAACCTATGGAATTCTTACTCAAAATATGGGTAATGGATCAATGGTTGAATCTGCTGTTACGAGCCAGATATTTGCTGGTTTGGAAATAGCAGAAGAAACGAAAAGCCGTATCACTTATCGCTTTTACGATTTATTGGCACAAGCCTATTTTCAAAATCAAAACGCAAAAAAATCGTTGGAATATGCTGCAATTTATTTTCAGAACCATCCGTATAATCATCATCCAGCCATAAAACAACGGTATTTCGATATATCATTTTTATTGGCTTCACGATTGGGCGATTTTAAGAAAATGGCCTATTATAACAATCAGGCAAGGTTATTGGCCAACCAAATTAACGATAGTTTGGCACTCGCACGAACTTATGATAATGAAGCACAAATTTATAGTCAGCAAGGGAAATCGGCTAAGGCATTGGAATCAAGTAAGATTTATTTCAATTATCTCAAAAAAACAGATAACCTAAACGATATTGCGTTTAATAACCTGGCAACAAGTTTCAATAAAAACAATCAACCCGATTCGGCCATTCGCTATTATAAAGAAGGAATTGCTTTCGAGAAACGTGATTTATCTGGCAAACAAAAGAACGTTCATTACAAAGGTCTTATCGATTCGTATAAAATGAAAGGCGATTTTGTTCATGCTTTGGAAGCTGCTGAAGCTGCTCATGCAATTGAACTGAAAAACAATGCAGCCATCGAATCAGTAAAGGTTGCAGAAATGCATGAAAAGTATGAAACAGAGAAAAAAGATCAAAATATAGCTGAGTTAAAGGGCCGCAACAAACTGAATGAAACCATTATTAAACAGCAACGTTCATCAATGTTTTTAATTGTTTTAATATTTTTGGGGGTAATCTCTTTTTTCTTCATTATTTATCGTCAGCAACGCTTAAGGGAAAAAAATAAACTCCTAAAATCTGATAATCAACGTCTTAATATGGAGCAAAAAATGCTTCAAGCGCAGCTGAATCCACATTTCATTTTTAATGCTATTGCCAATTTGCAAAGTATTGTAGCATCTGGGCATATAGATGAATCAGTTCGTTATCTTAAATCTTTCTCTGGCTTGCTACGTGGCATTTTGGAGCAAAACAGGAAGGATTTTATTGAAATAGCGGAAGAAATTACTTCCTTAAATAACTATATCCAATTGCAACAGATGCGCTATGCAGGCGTTTTTGATTATCAAATTGATGTTGATCGTGAGCTGGATTTAAATGAAACGCTTATTCCGCCCATGCTTATACAACCATTTGTTGAAAATGCCATTGAACATGGTTTCAGAAATATTGCTTACAAAGGTTTATTGCTCATTTCATTTAAGTCGAAGAACGATTTATTACTTATTGAGGTAGAGGATAACGGCAGCGGGCTGGTTCAAAAAACAGTGGATACACCAAAAAAACAATCGCTGGCTCAAATCATTTTAAAGGAAAGATTTGAGTTGCTTTTCAAATCAAACAAACAGCATGCTGCATTTAATATAAAAGACAAAAATGCCCTTGGTTGCAGAGGTGTAAGTGTAGAAATTACCATCCCTATAATTAACGATTAAAAAGATTGCTATGAAAGTTTATGTATTAGAAGATGAAATCCGAATTTTACAACATATTTTGCAAATCGTAAAGAAAATAGACTATTTGGAAGTTGTTGGATTTACCGGAGAAATTGCAATTGCAGCTAAAGAAATTCCGGCATTAAAGCCTGATATTGTTTTGGCCGATATCCGATTAAAAGATGGCGATAGCTTTAATCTGTTTGAAGATATTGGGGTAACCGATTTTCAGGTTATTTTCTTAACCGCTTATGATCAATATGCTATACAGGCTCTCAATTTAGGCTCTTTTGGCTATTTACTCAAGCCTATAGATGATGTTTTGTTAACCACTACCTTAAATAAATGTTTCCATCATCGGGAACACGAAAGCTTTGGGCAACAACAACTATCTATAGCTAAAGAGCATTATTTAGCACAAGGCGTTGGCGCCACAAAACGCATTGCGCTAAAGAGTGTAGAATATATTGAAGTGGTTGCCATTGAAAATATTATGTTTTGTAAAAGTGATAAGGGCTACACTAGTTTTTATTTAAATGATGGACGGGAAATTGTGGTGTCGAAAGGCCTAAAAGAATACGAAGGTTTGCTCACTCCATTTGGTTTTTTAAGATGCCATCAATCCTATTTGGTTAACTTCAAATATGTTAAAAAATACTATCGCGAAGGTTATTTGCAAATGGAAAACAAAGAAAATATTTTGGTTTCTAGCAGGAAAAAGGAAGAGGTGTTGAGGTATCTGGAGAATATTGCTTAAAACTTTTTTTTCTTTTTGGCATGGAACCACCCTGTCTAATTCCCCCGCCAACGGGGGAGACAGGATGCCTATTTTTTAATTCAAAAATTAAATTATTTTTACTTTGAATTAAAATATCTGAATGCATACGCTTTTACCTTTTTTCTTAGCTATGATTGCAGCCATTGTATTGCTAAATATGTTGGCCGCAAAACTTAAAATTGCTTATCCTATATTATTGGTGGTAAGGTGGTTTATTGGTTAGTTTTTTGCCGGGCATGCCCGAAGTAAAAATAGATCCCGACCTTATTTTTTTCATATTCTTGCCGCCACTATTATTTGCGGCAGCATGGACAATATCATTTAAAGAAATGAAAAAATGGTATCGTATTATTACCAGTTTTGCATTTTTAGTGGTGTTTTTTACAGCACTCTCTGTAGCCGTGGCCGCAAATTATTTCATTCCTGGCTTTAGCATTGCTTTGGGATTTTTATTGGGTGGTATTGTTTCTCCACCAGATGCAGTAAGCACCGGAGCCATAACCAAGTTTGTTAAAATCCCTAGGTCTACCTCAGCAATTTTGGAAGGAGAAACTTTATTAAACGATGCTTCATCTTTAATTATTTTTCGTTTTGCCCTGGTTGCAGTAGGTACTGGTCAGTTTATTTGGCACGAAGCGGCAACAAGTTTTATTTGGATGGTACTTGGTGGAACTGCCATTGGCTTGCTTTTGGCCTGGCTTTTTGTACAGGCACACAAACGCCTCCCAACAGATGCACCATCGGACATTGCCCTAACCTTAATTGAACCATATATTATGTACTGGGTTGCCGAGCAGCTTCATAGCTCTGGAGTTTTGGCGGTAGTAGCAGGCGGTTTGTACATGTCGTCTCAACGATTGATATTTCTAAACAGTGCCAGCCGAATACGAGGCTCGAGTGTTTGGGAAAGTTTTGTTTTTATTTTAAATGGAATTGTTTTCCTGATTATTGGGCTGGAGTTACCAGAAATTGTGGATGGAATTAGAGAGTGAGGCATTCCACTAAGTACTGCCATAGGTTATGGAGTATTGGTTACTGGTGTATTAATTGCAGCCAGAATGTTGAGCAGTTATGCCGCTTTACTATCAACAATGATTTTCCGCCCGAGTGTAATGCCACACGCATCATCGCGGCGGCGGCGTTGGTTAATGCCCACCTTATTAGGCTGGACAGGTATGCGAGGCGTAGTTTCACTGGCATCGGCACTAGCCATTCCAGTTACCTTAGCAGATGGCAGTGCTTTTCCGCATCGCGATTTAATTTTGTTTATCACTTTTGTTGCCATTCTACTCACACTTGTGGTTCAGGGACTCACTTTACCCTTCATCATAAATCGTAGCCATTTGTTTGATGGTATTTTTCAGGAAGAGCAAGAAGAACTGGCTCGCAAAAAGCTGAAACATGAATTGAAACAGCATACACATGCTTTTCTAAAATCCAAACATGATCATGATCATAATTCAAACATGCTTATTGAAAGAATTCTGAAGCAATGGGAGGAAAAAGCTAAAGCTGCAGATGATAGCTGGATGAATGATAATACGAAAGCCATTTTCGTTGCCATGCTCGAAAGCCAGCGACAATACTTGGCAGAATACAATAAAGATCCCGATTTCAACGAAGAAATTATCCGTCAGCAATTGTATCAAATTGATTTAGAAGAGGAAAGATTAAAGATTATCTAAGTAGATTGGATACTCAAATCTTTCTTGATAATTTTGCTTATACTCTTCCTAAATGTTTGTTAAAATCAATCATCGTGTGTAGAAATAAATGTAGATGCCAATCAATTAATTTGAAGTTTCTAAAACGATTACTTCATCATTTGGATTGATGTTTTTGGCGACTGTAATATCAAGAACACCATTTTTTATTGCTGTCTTAACTACACTGTTATCTTTAAGGTAATACGCTTTTTTTACTTTTTTGAATGGTATATTATTTAAGCTAATGGATGGCGTTGCCTTGAAAATATGGATGTAAATTTTATTGCCCTTTTGAGTAACACAGCCCCAATTTTGCGGTTTTATAAAACCTGCGTCAGTACCATAAATACTTTCACCATAGGTTTTTAACCATTCGCCAATTTGCCCTAAGCGTAATATAAATTCTGGCTGAATTTCACCATTGGGCATTGGCCCTACGTTAAGCAATAAATTAGCACCTAAACCTGCAGCTTTTGCCAAAGTTTGTACCAATTGTGGTGTACTTTTATAACTGGTATCGGTTAAATTAAATCCCCAGGAGCCATTCATGGTTACACATGCTTCTAATGGCACTTTTGCACTAGCCTCTTGAAAACTCAAACCCGATTTGTTTTCGCCCGGTAAATCCTGCTCAAACATCTGGAAATCTTCTCCAGCAAATGGTGAAAGGTGATGGTTATTGCCAATCATACATTGTGGCTGTAATTTGTGAATTAAGCCATAAATTTCATCGTATTTCCAATCTATTCTAGAACTGCGGTCGGCACTGCCTTCTGGTGCAGTCTGATCCCAGTGTCCATCAAACCAGATGCCGCCAATTTCACCATAATTGGTTAACAATTCGGTTAATTGGTTTTTCATAAATTGCAGATAGCTTGAATAATTACCTTTGCCTTTGCGACCTGTATTTTGTCCGGTTTTGCCAGTTTCATGCGGATAATCTTCACGACGCCAATCGAGCAATGAATAGTATAAATATAATTTGATTCCTTGCTTATGGCATTCATCAGCCATCATTTTAACAATATCTTTTTTATAGGGCGAATTCATGATATTAAAATCAGAATATTTGGTATCCCACATACTAAAACCATCGTGGTGGCGGGTAATCAACGTAATGTATTTCATGCCTGCACCTTTCGCCATGCTTACCCATTTGGCAGCATCAAAATCGATTGGATTAAAAAACTTCTCTAAACGACTGTAGTTCTCAACTGTTACCTTACGTTCATTCATCACCCATTCGCCACTACCAGGAATACTGAATGGGCCCCAGTGAATAAACAAACCGAAGCGGGCATCAGCAAACCATTTACGGTTTTCTAAATTTGATTGAGATGGGATATAGGTTTGGGCAGCAACATTTCGCATTAATAAGCACAGGAAGCAAAAAAGAATTATTTTTCTCATGGTAGTGATCTTAATTTGGCTAGTTCAGTTATTGTAATATTAAAGCTAGTGAATTTCTCATGTGAATTTCCTAACTATACAATAGCATTTAATTTATTTCCATTTTTGCTGAATTATTAAGCTTTTATATACCTCATTCATTCTGAAGTTATCAGTTACTCTTTCAGGAAAATTTTCATCACTCCCTCCTTATTGTTTATAATCTATTTCTTCAGCTATTACTTAGCTGCTTTCTAAACTTAACGCCAAATTACTTCTATCTGTCCTCAGGAAACATAGTCTAATATCTAACCTCATGGTATTGAAAATTATTAAGCTTAATTGTCTGATATTTTCTGATATTCGAAAATTATAGCATATTAGATTAAATTTATCTAACCAATTCTAACATGAAACCGCATTTACTTAATGTAGCAACTGATGCCATGCACTCCTTTGGTGCCAGAAGAGATGTGCAACCTGATGTAAATAACCGCTGGCATTATCACGCTGCTTTGGAATTAATTTATTTTAAAAAAGGAAAAGGAACTCAATTTATTGGTGATAATATTAAAGAATTTAATGATGGAGATGTTGTTTTAGTTGGAAGCAATTTGCCTCATTACTGGCGTTTCGACTCATCTTTTTTTGAGGATAATGGAAATGCAACTGCTGATATTTATGTGGTACATTTTAAAGAGGATTTTTGGGGAGAAACTTTCCTGAATTTGCCAGAGAATAAGGAAATTAAAAAGGTAATCGAGCAATCCAAGCAAGGAATTCAGGTTTTAGGGAAAGCCAAGAAAGCATTGGCAGAACTGATGCCTAAAATTGTAGAATCGGATGGTATAAAGCGAATTACCTATTTAATGGAGAGCCTGGCAGAAATAGCGCATGGTAAAGAAGCAAAGCTTCTGGTATCATTAGGCTTTCAGGCTAATTTCGCCGAAAATGAAAAAGATAGGATTCAATCCATTTATAATTACACCATTAACAATTACAAGAAAAAAATAGAATTAAAAGAAATTGCTGAAGTGGCCCAAATCAGCCCCAATTCTTTCTGCAAATTTTTTAAAGCTAAGAGCAGAAAAACATATACACAATTTATTAATGAAATTAGGGTAGGCCATGCCTGTAAACTATTAATTGAGGATAAATTAAGTGTTAAAGAAATATGTTATGAATGTGGCTTTTTCAATTTTACTAGCTTTCACAAATATTTTAGAGATATTACAGGCAAAAGTCCTTTATCCTATCAAAAAGCATTCATTTAAAACCTATTTAAAAATATACGCAAATAATAAACTTAGTATAAATATATTTGCGATTAAGAATTGATGGATCATTCTTAATCACACCTCAAATTTTAACCAATGAATAAATTCGAAAGCCGTTACGCTCAAAGTCCAAAGGAAGTTAAACAAATGGATACCGCATCTTTGCGAGAAAATTTTTTAATCGAAAACGTTTTTGAGGCTAACCAAGTCAACTTAACTTTATCTCATTTTGATCGTTACATTGTTGGCGGTGCAATGCCTGTAAATGAAAAATTGGCCTTGCCAAATCCTGATGATTTAAAAGCAACATACTTTTTGGAGCGCAGGGAATTGGGGATGATTAATGTTGGCGGCAAAGCAATTATTACTGCCGATGGAGAAAAATATGAGCTGGATTACAAAGAAGCTTTGTATATTGGAAAAGGTACTAAAGAGGTAACATTCGAATCTGCAGATGCTACTCAACCTGCTAAATTATACCTAAATTCAGCACCTGCACATCATGCATACCCAACAAAAAAAGTAAGCAAAGCTGAAGCGGAGATTGTGGAACTGGGTACACCAGAAACCGCAAATCATAGAATTATCAATAAGCTTTTGGTAAATAGTGTATTGCCAACTTGCCAATTGCAAATGGGAATGACAGAGTTAAAATCTGGAAGTGTTTGGAATACCATGCCAGCACATACGCATGATAGAAGAATGGAAGCTTATTTTTATTTCGAAGTTCCACAAGGGCAGAGTGTTTGCCATTTTATGGGTCAGCCGCAAGAAACCCGTCACATTTGGATGCAAAATGATCAGGCAGTAATTTCACCAAACTGGTCGATCCATTCTGGAGCAGGTACTAGTAATTATACCTTTATCTGGGGCATGGCTGGTGAAAATTTAGATTATGGTGATATGGATCATTGTGCAATTACAGAATTGAAGTAACAATTAATAGAAAAATAAAATGTCATCAAACATATTTGATTTAGCAGGTAAAACTGCATTAGTAACGGGTTGCAAACGAGGAATTGGTAAAGCAATGGCATTGGCATTGGCAGAGGCTGGAGCCGATATTATTGGGGTTTCTGCAAGTTTAGAGTTTGAGGGAAGTTCAATCGAAAAGGAAGTTGTTGCCTTGGGCAGAAAATTTTACGCTTACCAATGCGATTTTGGAAATCGTGAAAATACTTTGGCTTTTACTGCAAAAGTAAAAACCGATCATCCAATTATCGATATTTTGGTTAATAATGCCGGAACTATTTTACGGAAACCAATTGCCGAGCATCCTGATGATATGTGGGATGAAGTAATTGCTGTAAACCAAACTGCTCCTTTTATTTTAACCAGAGAAATTGGCCGCGATATGATTGCCAGAGGCAGTGGTAAAGTGATTTTTACAGCTTCATTATTAACCTTTCAAGGCGGAATCACGGTTCCTGGATACGCTGCGAGTAAAGGTGCAATAGGATCGTTAACTAAAGCTTTTGCCAATGAATGGGCATCAAAAGGGGTAAATGTGAATGCAATTGCGCCAGGTTATATCGCAACTGATAACACTACGGCTTTAAGAGAAGATCAGGATAGAAGTACCTCTATATTATCCCGTATTCCTGCCGGAAGATGGGGCACACCAGAAGATTTTAAAGGACCAACTTTGTTTTTAGCATCTGGCGCAAGTGATTATGTTCACGGTACAATTTTAACCGTTGATGGCGGTTGGATGGGACGCTAGTTTAGGTTGAGAGTTTAAAGTATAGAGTATAAAGTATAGAGTAAAAAGCATAAAGTAAAAAGTAAAAAAGACCGATGTGTGAAATGTGGAGTAAATTCCCATATTTCATACATCGGTCTTTGTATTTTGTGGAGTAGAATGCTGCCATGAATTTACATATCAGCAAACGTTAACCTTAAAATTAAATTTTAGGTTCTACAGGCTCAAACAGGTTGTAAATCTCTTTAATATCTTTCAAAATATTTTCGAAATCGATTTTTAAATCGATCAAACGACCGGTATGGATATCAAAAACCCAGCCTTGTACGGTTAATCCGCGTAAAGTAATTGCCTCTTGAACAGCAGCAGTTTTTAATAAGTTAACGCATTGTTCCTGAACGTTTAATTCTACCAACCTATTGTAACGGGCACTCTCATCAGATATGGCATTTAATTCATCTTTATGGGTACGATAAACATCACGGATATTACGTAACCACGGATTTAAAATTCCCATATCAGCTGGCTGCATCGCAGCTTTTACACCACCACAATTATAATGACCACAAACAATAATGTGTTGTACTTTTAAATGGCGAACAGCATAATTTAGAACTGTCATTACACTTAAATCTACATTATTTACCAGGTTGGCAATGTTACGATGTATAAAAGCTTGTCCGGGTTGAATGCCCATCAAATCTTCTGCCGTTACGCGGCTATCAGAGCAACCAATGTATAAAAATTCCGGAGTTTGTCCTTTGGCTAATTCAGTGAAATAATCCGGATTATTAGCCAATTTTCTACCAATCCATTCTTCATTATTTTTGAAAACTTCTTCTACATTCATGTGTATTCTTTTTAAATTTTTAATATATAAATAAGGTTTAAATAAGAAATCAATATGATATAAAACTAAATAAAGATTTTCTGATTTCTATTAAACCCTGATGATTTATTGCATCATTGTATCTGAAATATTGATATTACCCGCCGGCACATCTTAAACAAAGCACTAACAAATAATCAAACAGAATGTTTATAGTTTTGGAATCAAAAAGGAAAAACAAAATAGAATGCCTGTTAGAAAAAGTATGAAGAATAGGAACGTTTTGATTGATTTTAATTCTACTCCATCTTTTAAAATGATCTGCCTGAAAAAACTTGAAATTAGTAGTAGTAAAGCGATAACAAATACCATTGCTAGTGCTAAACTCACGCCAATTCCTGTGAAAGAATGCTCAGATTTATTGGCGAGGACATTTAAGAAGTCTGCAAGAAATAGTAAATTCCATGCTATAACGATACCAATAGCCATAGGTATTTTTATTGGGAAACCCGACTTTTGCTGAAGTGCTTTTACTTCCATTTCAATCGCAATTGGGATTTTTCGGCTTAAGTCTAAAAAGCCAATTTGATTGATTTTTTCAACTAAACTGGCCGCTGATGTTTTCGGATAAAATACAATGTCGTTATTATATTTTTCTACCCGATGTTTAATTCTCAATCCACTTTTAAATAAGGAATTTTCAATAGTGACCGATACAATATCTGTTTTATCAAAAACAAATTTCCCTTTTATCGAAGCATTAATCTCCAGTTTATATTCATCGACAGCAATTGATGCCAAAGGCCATGAAGCCCTAAATAATCCAATTCTCACTCCTCCAGTTTCTTCAATTTGGTTCATTTGAGTTAGCATTTTATTTTACTTCAACGTTTCCAAAAGCTTGGTCAGGCGTTCATCATTGTTTTTGGTTTTTACCTGTTGCAAAGTCCTGTTGAAACTTCTCACAGAAATTCCTAGATAAGCTGCCATATCCTCTTTTGAGATAGTAAAATGTTCCTCAGATTGAAGTTTGAGCAATTTTAGCAAACCATATTCTAAGGTGTAAAGCTGTTGAAACGATGCTCTGGAACTTGTTTGAATGATTCTTGTAGAAAGTTCCTGCAGCAAGATTCTGTTAAATTCCTGGTTCTTTTCTGTAAGTGATATAAAAATATGATCAGGTATGGCATACGCAGTAACTTCACTAATGGCTTCTACATTACAAAGGCAATCGATTTTTTTAATGGCCTCCAGCTCGCCAATTACTTCGCCTTTACCCAAAAACTCAATGATAAAATCTTTTCCATTTTCTTCAGAAATGAAACATTTGGTAATTCCATCCTTAACAATATAAATATTTTTAATTTTTTCTCCTTGCTCAACGAATCTAAAACCTGGCGGAAAGGTTTTTTGAATAATGCCCGAATTTAAATTTTCGGCACAAAAACGTTCAATGAAGTATAAAAAAGTAAGATTTGTACGTAACATAATTTACCATAGGGACAAATGTCCTTTTCAATATTTTTAGTTTGATTTACATTTGCAGCACTAAATTACTGCAATACTATGAACAATCAAATTACCGTAATTGCTTTTGATGCTGATGATACACTCTGGGTAAATGAACCTTACTTCCGCGAAACCGAAGAAAAGTTTGCAGGGCTTTTGGAAGATTTTATGCCTCACCATAGTGTGGTAGCCGAATTGCTGAAAACGGAAATCGATAACCTGCCACTTTATGGTTATGGAATTAAAGGTTTTATGTTGAGTATGATTGAAACCGTATTGCGAATTACTGAAGGGAAAGTAAATCCAGAGGTAATTAACAAAGCCATACAACTGGGGCAGGAAATGCTTAATAAACCTATCGAATTATTGGATGGTGTTGAAGAAGTTTTAAAGGCTCTACATGGTAAATACCGGTTAGTTGTGGCCACAAAAGGTGATTTGTTAGATCAACAGCGAAAGCTCACTAAATCTGGGTTGGATCATTATTTCCATCACATTGAAATTATGAGCGATAAACAGGAGAAAGATTATCAAAAGTTGATTAAACACCTCGATTGCAAGCCAGAAGAATTTTTGATGCTGGGCAATTCGCTTAAATCGGATGTGCTGCCCGTGCTGACTATAGGTGGGCATGCCGTTCATATACCATACCACACCACTTGGGTGCATGAAAGGATAGACCATACCATCGAGCACCCTAATTTTTATCAGGTAGAAAGTTTAGCAGATGTTTTACCAAAATTAATTGAATGAGAGAAAAAATAGATATAAATACCTGGATCAGAAAAGACCATTTTGAATTTTTTAACGCCTTTGAAGAACCATTCTTTGGGGTTACTGTAGATGTGGATTGCACATCAACTTACCATGAAGCAAAAGAAACGAGCGTTTCGTTCTTTTTGCTTTACCTTCACAAATCGTTGCTGGCGGCCAATAAAATAGAACCTTTTAGTTATCGCATTATCGAGGGCGAGGTTTGGAAATACGATACTGTAAATGCTGCGGCAACCATAAACCGCCCGAATGGAACTTTCGGTTTTGGCTACATGGATTACTTCTCTGATTTTAAACTTTTTGAAATTGAGGCTTTAAATGAAATTGAAAAAGTAAAACTAACCTCTGGATTAATCCCATCTTCATCTGGAGAAAACGTAATTCATTATTCGGCTCTACCTTGGTTAAATTTTACATCCATGTCTCATGCCCGCAAGTTCTCGTACAATGATAGTTGTCCAAAAATTTCTTTTGGAAAAGTTCGGGATGAAAATAATAGGAAAATTATGCCGGTTTCCATCCACGTTAATCATGCCCTAATGGATGGCTTTCATGTAGCACAGTTTGTTGATGAATATCAAACGCTATTAAACAATAAATCAAGAAGTTAATCTTAAGATAATTAACACTTAATATTTGAATTATATTTTCGGTTAATGTTTCTAACCGCAGTTATAATTCCAATTTATATTATCGCAACTATAGCAATGTTTTACATGGGTTCTGTGTTTAAAGCATTCATGTTTTGCATGTTATTGCTTACCGCAACCTTTGTGCTTTTTTTGTTTATTCAATATCCGCTACCATCAGCAATGAGCATTGTTTGTTTCATGAGTTTGTTTACAGTTAAATTGAAATTTTAATTTCCCTTGCTTTAGAAAAAGTATTTGCTATTTTTGCTGCATAAGCGGATGGCTTGACATAAATTGATCATTTCTATTTTAGATTTACAATATTGGGGGATTAGCTCATTTGGCTAGAGCGCTTCGCTGGCAGTGAAGAGGTGATCGGTTCGAATCCGATATTCTCCACATCAACTTCTAAGTCATTGAAAAACAATGACTTAGAAGTTTTTTTAGGCCATAACTCTGACACAAGTCTGCCACTAAACGCATCGGGAACTGAAAAATCAACCCGTCCGGCACTGCGAAAAAATCAAAATTCTTCTGAAGAAAAAGAAAAAAACATTGGGTATTCCGAACGTAAGTTCCAGGGAAGAACTCCCCGTGGCCCTAATTTTGACCTCATGGAGATTCCTGAGCTGCCATATACTGTCCCCCGTGTCGTAAAAGGGCGGAACATTATCAAAGTTCCCTCGGGAAGTACAATGGAAAAAGAGATTGCCAGGCAAAGTTGGTACGTGGAGTTCTTTTTTCACAATGCAGCAGAAGAACGGATGGAGCGGATCAGGGTGACCAGGAAGCTCAACAGGATTAAAGATCCGAGGCAAAAGCTTAAAAACTTTAATAATCTGTGCGAAGCTTACCGCATTGCGCTCGAAGGCGGTTGGAATCCATTGGATGAGCAGGCAAATGCCAGGCTAAAAAAGGAGCTAATAGGCATTGATCTTGATGAAGCATTGGTTCTTTTTGAATCCTATCATAAAGCAAAAGGAACCAGGCCTAAATCAATCAGTACTTACCGTTCAACAGTCAATTCTTTTATTAAGTATCATGGAGGTAGTAAAAAGGTAAATACGATCAGTGATTTTGAGATTACGGATTTTCTTAATTTCAAGGAAAGGGAGGAAAAGTGGGCGGGGGTCACTTACAATAATTGCAGGATCGGCCTCAATAATTTCTTTCGTTATTTAAAGGTCAATAAATATATTCCCGAGAATCCTGTAACGGACTGTGAGACGCGAAAAAAAATGCCGACACAGTCCCATCAGGTTTTTACTGAACGCGATTTTAAGGTTATTATGGATTGGCTTGATAGGCATGATAAATATTGTCAGCTATTTGTGCGGATGATTTATTACACCTGCATCCGTCCAAAGGAGCTTAGGTTTCTTCAGTTAAAGTACATTGATCTGGAGGAAAATACCATTACAGTGCCCGGTACCGTGTCGAAGAATAAAAAATCAATTCCTGTAAATATTGATGTGAGCTTAAGAGTTGAATTGGATAAACTACAAATAGAAAAATTCGATAAAGAATATTTCCTGCTCGGTTCTGCCCAAACATTTATCTCACAGAGTATGTGCGCAGAGAATTATGCCTATAATAGATTCAAAAAATGTTTGGATGCTACAGGTTTATTGGATAAAAACTATACACTCTATTCTTTCAAACATCTGTCTAACGTGAGGAAGTTCCGGGCAGGATGGACCCTTGCAGAAATTTGTTCGGCCAATAGGCATGGCAGTCTATCGGAAACGGAAACCTATCTGAAAGAACTGCTGAAATTCGTTAGGTCGGATAAAGCCATTCCAGCCATTTAAATTTTCTTAGGGTTTCTTGCAGGACTTGTCAAGATTTCTGCAAGAAACTTTTGTTTCTGATTTTTACGCTTTTTTAACTGATGTTCTGAAAAGTGTAGCTGGTGAATGTCATTGATCTTTCTGGATAGATCTATCACCATTTCAAGAAATTCCTGATTGTTCAGTTTTGGATTTTCAGCACTTTCTTTATTTACTGTCATAACTCGCATTTAAACCTAAATATAAATCACTTAATCAGTAATAGCTATCACTTACGTTATATATAACGTAAAATGTTTACCAATAGGAGGATATCCTCGCTATAAGGGGCGGGGAATCATGTTAGTGTCGTCGGGACAACAAAATTCGTTACTCTAGTTAAAACCCACTAAATGGATCATAAGATTTCTTTTCCAACTGTTGTGGATTCGTTATTTTTAAGGCCTTCATGCCTCCTCCCCGAAGCCCGACTTGGCCTCTCAGATATTAAGAAAGCCAATGTATCTTGGTGAAACCCTGTGGAGCGGATGCCGCAATGTTAAAAACTGAAAGCTGAAGCTTTGGATGATCTTGTATCTATAAGATAGATTAATTGAAATTGGGACTACAGGTAAGTGTACAGTTTGGATTGAAAGCCGGTCACTAAGATCTGTACATAACCCTTTCTTACTAAGTTAAGCGGCAAGTCTAAGTTTAAATCTTTTATAAATTGAGCCAAATTCATGAATAATATCTGAATAAACATCTACCTTCTTTTCTGTATCGACGATCTCAATTGTTATAGCATAGTCTTGTTTATAGCTGGTCGGTATCTCGCCTCTCGTATATAGACGCAATCTTACTTCCCATGCTCCACTTAAATATGATCTTGTGAAAGACTTTTCGAAATGAATTATAGGATTCCATGGTATGGCGTAAGTACTCTCATCTGAAATTCCAATTTCTTTCATGCCTCCAGAGGTTGGCTTGCAAAGAGATGCTGATATGCGAGATTGCGAATATTCGTTGTCATTGTTAATATTTACAGTGGGATCATAAGTAATAGTTATCTTTACTTTCAATTTTGAATCCTTATTATTTTCAGATAATGTTTTAGGTATATGAAATTTGACAAACTGATAGTTATCCTGATCTAGCTTGCCTTCATAAATAAAAGCTCCACTGTTTGCAGTGGCAAATTCTGCCCTTTCTATAATTGGTTCTCCAAAGCCGACATAATGCTTATGGTTAGCTGTGACTGTCTTGGGCACATTTCTAGTTTCACAAAAATGATATAGAAGTGACTTAATAAGATTAGGATTGCTTTTTGGGTAGAGGTCAAATAATCTTTGTGCGAATTGGGAAATCAACGGAGCAGAAAAACTAGTACCGTTATCGACACATAATCCATTTCCATCACCAGAAATGCCATAGGTTCCAAGCCTAGGAGAATGAGCATATGTAGATTGTAAGTTCCCTCCATGTGCTACCAATTCAGGTTTAATACCTCCGTCAACTCCCGGACCAACCCTTGAAAATGGCGATATCTCATGATGCTGGGCTAGTGATGTGTCATTAAAAAATTTAGCGATAGAACCAACGCTAATCGCAAGCAAAGATTCTGCCGGTGAATTTATCCTAGACAATGGATTTGAAAAATGGTTAAGGGGGTAAGGAGGGCTGAGTGAGCGAATGTTTCCACAAGCAACAACGAAAAGAACCTTATACTTTTTGGTCAAGTAATCAAGGAGTTTAGCGAAATTTGAATATACACCATGACCAACGGAGGCGTCGTTTCCGATCGATAAGTTATAAACTCTTATTTTCTTGTGGTTTTCAACAACAACGTCCTCAATTATACCCATCAAAGTTGAAATATCATGTCCAATTACAACCCCACCTAGTGTTTTTCCGAAAACCTGTACATTCATTATCTTACAGTATGGTGTTAACTTCCCAGTGCTCAAACAGTCATCTAAGTTATCTCCGAAAATACATCTACTTGCAACAAAAGTGCCATGGTCATACGCATGATACTTACTGCCTGAAGGCAAGAATGTCTCAATTTTGGTTACCAACCCATCAAATACATTTGTGTGTCGATTAATGCTGGAGTCTATGATGCATATAGATGAGTTTGATGTTGGTTTGGAAACTTTTATTGCGGACGGGAGTGTGTATAGTGGAGGCATTGCATTAGTAATTATGCTAGTCGAATTATATTTTACTTCACATATGCTGCTAAATTGACTTACTAAATTAACAATCTCTTTATTTTGAACTTTACATGTTATGATACAAAGTCCATTTCCGAAAATTCGATATTTTGCTTCAGTCGAAATAGCAGTTAATGAATTTACTAGTTTCGCAGACACTCTTTCTTTCTCAATAAATGGAAGTGTTGTGAAAAGGGAAAACACTAATGAAACAATTTTTTCGGTTGCAACGTCTATCTCGTCAATTTTTTGGTTTGTTTCAATTGATGAGACATTCTCAATTATTGAAATATTGCTTTTTCCCCTGTGGTCTTGAGAATCTTTATAAGTCTCGATTTTTCCAATCAGACTATCATAAGATTCTTTTTTTATTGACGCAGTACCGATCGATGAATTTTTTCCTGAGTAGTTAATAAGAGTAATCCCCAGGCTTTGGAGTTTGAATTTTTCGTTTTTGATATCTCTGTCAGTTGGTACTTCAATATTGAAAAATATTTGAGAGGTCAAATCGTAATCGCTTTTTTTTGATTCGTTCAATAAAAGTTTATCATATTGATCTAGTAGCCTCTTACCGTGCTCAGAATAGTTGCTTCTTGTAAAGCTTACACCAAAACCAGTTTTCTTATACTTTTCGATTCTGATATTATCTTTTGGAATGTGAAAGTGGAATTTGCCTTCATTCATAATGAGAGAGTTATTGAAGCACTAATAAAACATTTGAAGATTTGCTAGTCGATAGGTCATTGCTGGTTCACTAACCTTAAACTTTGATGCTAGCTTTTGTATAATATTAGTTTCTTTTAATTTTTGGTATTCGACTTTGTTTAATTCTTTCTCGATAAAATGCTTTGGCATTAGGATTGCGGCGGCAAATGCATTCGCTTGCTGTTCAATCCTAACCTCCTCCTGATTATACTCATTTAACGTATTTCTAAATTTCATAAACAGATCCTTGTCAACAAAAACCTCCTGATTGGATTTCGCTTGCGGTTTCCAGTGTAAGGTGTGGTGTGCAAATTCATGCGCTATAGTAAAGCGAATTCGTTCTTTCGAATTAGCCTTATTATACCCGATTGTGGCAATATTATCCTTTATAACTAGAACACCCGAAATTTCGTCGTCAAAATCATAGGGCATGAGATTAATGTTATTGCCCTTAACTATTTGCTCAATGGGCACAAAAGGTTCATGGATGTTGAATTCTATTAAAAATAAGGATGCCTTATTTTCAATTTCGTCAATTGAAATTGATTTTTTCATGCTATTTATTAATACTAGAAAATGTTGCTCTCACAAAGTCCTGAACAGAGTTCGCTTTTAACTCATCTGTGAATTTTTTATTAATCTTCGTAATGACATCGTCATTCAGCTTCGGGGCATCTTGTTGATTTGGGATTAAAGATCCAATGTTAACGTTTAAAAAATTGGCCGCTTCGACCAGATTATGGACCATTACTTTCTGCCTGCCCTTTTCAATATTTACAACCGTAACACGGCTAAGTCCCATACTTTTTGCGAGTGCCTCTTGGCTTTTTTCAGATTTAATCCTCGCCTCCTTAAGGTTTTCGCCCAATTTTTGATAAAAGTCCAAATTGTTGTTGTCTTTATTTTACACAATATACAAATATATAATTAAATTTCCAAATAGTGTTGCTCTAACAAACACATTGTTTGTGATACAAACTATCGTTATAGTGTTGAAAACTTTTTTGTAAAAATGTTTTGTATTGTTAACTACTAATTTTACATTTGTTACCAGATAATAGGACATAAAAAAATACCAGAAGGGTTAGCCGCTGGTATTGTAATTTGAAAATTCCGTCCCAGCAATTGCGTAGCTGGAAGAAATTATATTTGTTTTCGCACTTCAAATGTAGTAAAATTTTCAAATCTGCAATATTTAAGCGTAAAAAAGTTAACTCCATCTGGTGCTAAATTGATCAGCACGCAGAAACATACTTGAGTCCACTATTCAGGACAAGCACCTACTGATGCTTATGATTAGGAGTATATTTTTTTACCATTAAATATTTTAACAATGCAAATTGAAAATAAAGAAACGAGCTCGCACGAGCCAAAAGTTCCGCTAGAATTTTTCATCGAGGGCAAAAAGTACGAGACCTTTGATCAATACAAGACTGGGGCAGAATTAAAACAACTTGGCGGAATTCCATTGGAAACCGAATTGTTTTTGTCAATCAATAAGCCATACAAAGATGAGCTAATCGAAAATATAACTAAGGTCAACTTGGCAAGGCCAGACAAAGAATACTTTTTTGTTAAACGTAAGCTAGACTTTACCATAAACAAGGTTCCATTTGTTTGGTACAAGCAGTATATCAGAGGTGTTCAGATTAGAGAACTTGGTAAGATTAGCCCTGATGAAGATCTCTTTTTAGATTTAAAAGGAGATTATCAAGATGATTTTATTGACGATGATGAAATTGTCGATTTGGCAAGAGATGGAAAGGAACATTTTGTATCGGTTCCAAAATTGGTTGAGTACACCATTATAGTCAATGCTGAGCCTAAAAAATGGCAACTAAGGAAAATTTCCTTCGAGCAGGTTGTGGTTCTTGCTTTTGGGTCGTTCGATGATAATCCACGCAGGGGCTATACCGTTACTTATAGTCGTGGAGTTGAGCCAAAGCCTGAGGGCACAATGGTTAAAGGTTCTATAATCAGGGTTAAAAATAAGATGATCTTCGATGTCACAGCAACTGATCAATCTTAGTCCTGACCTTAAGCGTCTTAGAGACGAAGGTTATGAAATAGGTTTACAAGGTGGATATTTACTTATCCACCATGTACCTTATTTAAATCAAAAAAAGGAGATTTGTTATGGTACATTAGTAAGCACTCTAACGCTTAGTAGTAGTACACAGACGGGATGTCCTGAAACTCATGTGATAAATTTTATTGGGGAAAATCCCTGTAATGCTGATGGCACTATAATTTCGTCAATTCAACATGGAAATAATACCACGCAGCTTTGCGAAGGTTTAACGATAAATCATTCTTTTTCAAATAAGCCGCCAAATGGCTATCCAAATTATTATGAAAAGGTTAAAAGGTATGCGGATATTATTTCAGCTCCCGCAAAATTTCTTGATGAGACGGTTACGGAAAAGACATTCAAGCTAATTGCATCAACGGAAGATGACGGAGTATTTCAATATATCGATACAAATTCAAGCAGAGCTAATATCGAAATGCTGAATGGCAAGTTTGCAGGACAAAAAATCGCTATAATAGGATTGGGTGGTACTGGTGCATATGCTCTAGACCTTATTTCCAAAACTCCGGTTAGAGAGATTCACCTTTTTGATGGAGATAATTTTGACCAGCATAATGCGTTTCGTGCTCCAGGAGCGGCATCAATTTCTGATCTTGAGAAAAATCAAAAAAAAGCAGACTTCTTGTGTGGTATTTATTCAAATATGCACAGAGGGATTGTTTCGCATAACTACTACATCACCAAAGCAAATATCCACGAATTAGATAGCATGAGCTATGTTTTTATATGTATTGATAAAAACCTTGTCAGAAAATTCATCACTGATTATCTGGTTTCAAAAGGAGTTTCATTTATCGATGTAGGTCTAGGAGTGAACATTGTAAACGGCAAATTAACAGGCGCAACAAGGGTAACTTCTGGAACTAAGGAAAAACACGATCATCTAGTTAATCGAATATTTGAGGATGATAATGAAGATAATGAGTACGCTTCAAATATTCAGATTGCCGACCTCAACCTTATTAATGCAGGTTTTGCAGTTTTGAAGTGGAAAAAATTTAGTGGATTCTATGTAGACCTCGAACAAGAACATCATAGCTCTTATTCAATAGGTGTCTCTAAAATTTTCAACGAAGATGGGACAGCTACAATATAGATTTGTTGAGTTTATGCCTCCTGTTCTTGAAAATGGCATTCTTTACATTTCAATGGAATATTGTACAGCCATACACCTATGTGTGTGTGGCTGTAACAATAAGGTCGTAACTCCACTATCACCAACAGGCTGGAAAATGATTTTCGATGGACGCTCAATTTCCTTAACTCCTTCTATAGGTAATTGGAATTTTGATTGTCAGTCGCATTATTTTATTACAAAAAATAAAATAGAATGGTCTGGCAAATGGAGTCAAGAAAAAATACAACATGGTAGAATGCATTCAAAAGACTTGAAGGAAGAGTTTTTCAAAGAAAAGCTAGTTGAAAAGGAAATTGATGTGCCAATAAACGAGTTTACTAGTAGTGTGAAGGGATTTGGCTTGAATTCCATTGCTAGATTTTTCAAGAGAATTTTTAATAAGGGGAAGGGGGGGATTAAAAATGAGTAAGATAACAGTGAAAGTAAATAAAGCGCAATTACTGGCAGATTTGTGTCAAATGCACAAGTAGAGCGTAGCCCAAAAACAACATAGGTACAAACAGTTAAAAAAATCGAAAAGAAAAAATGAGTAAAAATCAACATGTAGTACCGCACAAAGGGAGTTGGGCAGTACGCGGTGCGGGGAATGAAAGAGTTACCAGAACAGCCGCAACACAATCTCAAGCACAAGAAATAGCTAGAGGTATTGCAATTAATCAAAGGTCTGAAGTTATAATCCATCGACCAAATGGACAGATTAGAGACCGTAATTCATATGGTAATGATCCTTATCCACCAAAAGGATAGTTTATGATTTTGATTACTTAAGCCATGACGAAATATTTCATCATGGCTTTTAGTCTTATATAGATAATTTTATCGTTATGAATGACCCAAATAAAGAAGCGCAAAAGGGAGATATTCTTTGGAGCGACAATAACTTAAATAAAAGTGGTAGAAGAGCTCATTATATGGTTTTTATTAAGCCATATGATACTCATTATTTTGTAGGAGCAATGATAACACATGCTAAAGGGTTTAATAATATTCAATTGGAGGAAAAACATTTTGAAAAAGCTGATGGGAACGGAAAGAATTACAAGGTTTACTTTGATAGAAGCCTTATTGTAGGGAATCCACTTTTTAAGAACGTTGAATGGCGACCTTTTGAAAAAGTTGGACAGCTAACAAAGGAAGGAATAGTATTTGTAGAAAATGAAATTTTGAAACTCTCTCCCGCATTTTATGCGGATAATGCAAATTAATGTTATAGAATATTTTAGAGGTTAGTGTTTGTAACTATTTAATTAGCACTGATAGGTGATCGTAGACGGGAACGTATCCAACTCTCTCAAATATTTTGATTGTCATAGGATTTGCTCTGTCAGCGAGGAGACCTACCTTGCTGTGACCCTTAGCTAATAGGTGTGAACTGAGCTGAGTTAATAGTGAATAGCCATATCCTTTGCCACGAAATCGAGATTTGGTGAAAAATTGCCCAATAAGAGGAAAAAATTTCTCTTCACTCATAACTTGAGCAATGCTACAAATATTTCCATCAATTGTCAGTTTATATATATTCCCATTTTTGATGCCTGACTTAGTAATATCATGGAAATATTCTGCTGTTCTGGGGCCTTTACTCTGATATTCTTCCATATAATATTGATAGGACATTTCAGCTATTTCCGATTTATCTTCTAAAACAGCCTTTTGTATTTGCTGATTTTGGAATGCTTGTGGACTTACACTTTCAATGGAATATACGATACGGTCTTTTATCACTTCGTAAGGAACATCATTATACTCCAAAAGATCTGTGATTACAATTCGCTGTCCTGAAAGCGTGTATCCTGATAAGGTGGGGAAATCAACATCTCCTTCAATTGCTTCCAACGTTTCATCCGTCCAGCCAAAAGAGTGTACTACAATATTCTTATCGAACCACATACAGTAAGCGGTTGCTTGCCCATAATCATATATGCCCCATAGCTGAAATAATTGCTTTGATGATAGCATGTTCATAAGACTACTATAAAAGGCAAAGTAATTCTTATCAATTATTTTTGCATTTGCCTTTAGAAACTCCTGACTAGTGCTAAAATACTTTTTTCTAATCATACATGGTTTTGTAATTTATATGAAAGTTACGTACGGGTATAAATTTAGTTAAAAACATCATTCAACGAAAATCCTTAACAAGGTACTACCTCTCGAGATCTACGAATGGTTATTAAATGCTAATATATTATTCTAAATCATTGAATAGCTCAGTCTCTGCTTAATTGTGGTTGATACTTTTACGCCGAAATGCGGGTATTTGTCAGTTTCGTATTCTGTGTTCTCAAACAATAAGTTTTTATCAATGCAAAATATACCTGGCAATTTCTTACCCGCAAGGGTATATAAACAACCTGATCGGTTGCCCTTGACGGGTATCCGCTAGCTATGATTTCCTGCATTAAAAAACTAATTTTTATTGTTATGGAAACAAATGTCAGTTTACTCACAAAAGACACACTAACCTACCATGTAGAAAATCACAATCTAATTGGATATGAAAGATTGTTAGTTGCAGAAATCTCTTCCGCAATTGATCAAAAGGATAGCGCCTCAATTGAATGGTTTGTCCAGTTCGGCAATACCTTAACAAAAATTCTCTTCAATGTTCATGCTTACCGCATGGGTTTAAGGTTTGGTTTTGACAACATTGAATTTGATGAATATGACTGGTTGAGGCGACCATCATTTCAGGATATGGAAGAATTGTTGTTCGGACTGCCTGATAAAAGTAGGTATGGTACTTACAGTGCAATCACATTAGGGCATGGACCGAATCAGATCTGGACTTATGGACTATCATGTTCACATGGTACCGCAGGATCGTCATCCGGAATCTGCTTATATGATCAAACCTTTGCCAATAGGGAGGAAGCACTTAAAGATGCAACTGCCAAACTCAAAAATATGATGCTAGACAAGGTTGGCGATAAAGACACTACCAATTATAACCCAAAAATAATTGCTGCAACGCTTAAGGATATTGACAAACTGGAAATATCCTCAGTACAGTTGACACTGTTCTAGGCTAACTGTACTTTTCGTTATCTATCACAAGGGGTGGACTGATCCGCGCCATCGGATATCGTTATAAAATAACGCTACTACGTTCGGAAGTACCACTTTCCCATTGCTTAACCTATCACTTTTGCTTTTTAAATCTTTGATTATGATCAGACCAAAAAAAGCATTTGCCCCAAGACCAAGGTCCAAGCCCGGCTCACCTGTTTATTACCGGGAATTGAGACTGAACCTGCGTAAGACAATTGCCAATATTCCCATACCCGAAAGTGCAATTGAAAAGCATGGTTTCTCGGTGCACCAACAAAAGTAGATACCCATAAATACGAGCGACCTACAGGAATACTTTAACCACGCGGGTGTTTTGCAAGATGTATTTTTGTATACACAAAAAATCTTGCGCCCTTGAGGTCGGGCATTTTCTCGGAACTCGAAAATGCTGAAATCAAATTAAAAAGCAAGATTATGCCAAGGAAAAAATCAAAAACTCCGGAGCAGCTGTTGACCCATCCGATCATTATCAGAGTAAACGAAAATACCTATAAGCGGTTGGAAAAAATTCTGCTCAATAGCAATTGTCAATCGATAGGGGAGGTTGCAAGAAATATTCTGTCAAAAGAAAAAATCCTTATGTTGACCAGGGATATTACCATGAATGCACCAATGGAAGAACTTGCTTCCATACGGAAAGAACTTCGGTCAATTGGGATAAATATCAATCAGCAAACCCGGCATTTCCATACATCGGAAAATGAGACGCAACGTTCTTTTTATTTTATGCGGACCTTCGACCTGTATAAAAATGTTGGACAAAAGGTAGATAGGTTATTGGAACTGGTAAGTAAAATGTCAATGAAATGGTTGCGCGGATATTAACTGGGAGCAGTATCCGTGGACTTATCAATTACAATGAATCCAAGGTTATTTTAGGAACTGCAACACCAATCCTTGCCAATAGATTCGGGCTGGATATTGAGCAACTGGAGCTGCTGCATAAGGTGGCAAGGTTCGAGCATTTAACTAAGCTTAATAGCAGAGTAAAGACTAATGCAGTCCACATTATGCTCAACTTCGACCCGGCCGAAATACTTCCAACAGAAAAATTGCAAATAATCGCTGTTGACTACATGAATGGGATTGGATTTGATGAGCAGCCTTTTTTGGTATATAAGCATGATGATGCGAACCATCCTCACATTCATATTGTCACCACTAACATCAAAGCCGATTCGACCAGGATTGATATTCACAATATTGGTAAATTACTTTCAGAAAAAACCAGAAAAGAGCTCGAGGTGAAATATAATCTCATCAAAGCTGAGGGGCATGACAAAGAACAGCGAATTGCTCCAATCAATATTGAGATGGCTAAATATGGAGAGAAACAAACCAAAAGATCAATTTATAATATAGTCACGGCAGTCTTGAGAAGTTATAAGTTTACCTCGTTTTCTGAATACAATGCAGCGCTAAAGAGCTTCAATGTCATTGCTGACCGAGGAGCGGAAGATTCCGTGATGTTTGCAAAAAAGGGACTTGTTTATACGGTTTTGGATGATAAAGGGGTCCGTATCGGCATACCTTTCAAAGCCAGTTCTTTTGCAGGCAATCCGGTATTGATAAAAGTTGAAGGTAAGTTCAAATTAAACTTGGAAAGAAGGAAAGAGCATGCTAAATCGTTGAAAGGGATTATTCTTGAGCAACTTACAAATGCAAGTGGGTCGACTTCAAATCAATTGGTGGATGGATTGGGGAGAAAGGGAGTTTCACTTATATACCGACAAAATAACGAGGGCAGAATATATGGACTGACCTATGTTGACCACAATACCCGGTGCGTATTTAATGGAAGTGATCTTGGCAAAGCTTTCAGTGCAAAAGCAGTCCTGGAAATATTTAAAAAACCCGAAGCTCAATTATCGGAGCCAACAAACCGAAATATAAAAACGCGACCTGGTCAAATTCCTAACTCCTCGTTCTTGGGGGATGATCATGCTAAATCATCGGGAGATGGAATCTTACACTTTTTATTTGAGAAACCTAGCGCTGATCTGGGCACACCATTGTTGGGAATAAAGAAAAAGAAGAAGAAAAAAGGGCATTCAAAAAATAGAGATTTATCAAATAAAATATAAGATTATGAATACTGGTGAAGATACTCAGGGGCTTAGAAAAATACTCGACTTAAGCAGAATGATTAGTGTTTTTCTACTGGCCATGCATTTTTACATCCGGTTTTTCCAGATGTTTAAAAGCTTGGAATGGAATTCAGAGATTACAGATCGGATAGTGGGCCAGCTGGCGAGACTTGCAATTTTTGATGGCTGGTGGCTCGCAAAGTTTGCTGCACTCTTATTTCTTGCTATATCATTGCTCGGGGTAAAGGGAAGGAAAGATGAAAACATATCCTATAAAAAGATCTATCTCTGTATGGGACCAGGGCTATTGCTATATTTCTGTGGGATCTTTTTTTTGTATTTACATTGGTCAGATTCATTATTGATTGGACTTTATTGTCTGGTAACCATCAATGGCTTTCTTATGATTTTGGCTGCAGGTACCTGGATTTCGAGAAGAATAAAGCAAAGTTTGGTAAAAGACATATTCAATTCGGAAAATGAAACCTTTCCCCAGGAAGAAAGGCTACTCGAAAACGAATTCTCTGTAAACTTGCCTGCTAAATACAATTATAAGGGCGAGATTCGTGATAGCTGGATCAATCTCATTAATCTATTCCGGGGATTGTTGGTCGCAGGAACACCAGGCGCCGGCAAATCCTATTTCGTGATCCGTCACCTGATCGACCAACTGATGGGAAAGGGGTTCAGCATGTTTATTTATGACTTTAAGTACGACGACCTTTCAGTAATTGCATATAATTGCCTGCTCAAATATATTGACAGGTATAAGGTTAAGCCGAAGTTTTACGTGATAAATTTTGATGACCTCAATCGTACCCATCGGTGCAATCCACTTGATCCTGCTGCAATGACAGATATTACAGATGCTACAGAAGCGAGCAGAACCAACTTCAACATGAACCAATACCATGACCCGTCTTATGGATTCAATTTAAAAGAAGTACTGGATAAGTTCAACATTAAGGAATTGGAGAACCCAAAGGAGAGAGAAAAACTCGAAGCACAGCTTAAAAATGGTGACCGCCCATCCATTACCGTAGAAAAAAATGGCGAGCAGATAAAGTTGCAGGTTGAGGCGGTGCCCCGTTATTCTCAACTGAATATGTTTGCAGCCAATGGCAGGGCAGAAAAAAGAGAGCAGTTTCTCAAAGAGCCTTCCTTAAATAAGGCTGTAACAAAATCAAAGGGAAAAGAGGTTTCTGCCGGTCAGGGCTTAGGTATTTAAGCCGTTTTTGTACTTTAGTGGCTCATTTTTTGTAAACAAATATTAAATTTTATAATCGCTGACGGTTTGGTCAGCAAAAGAAACAATTATGGAAAAGTTTGAAAAAGTAAAAGAACTGGTGTCGGCAATTGAAGCAGACACTACTAAATTTTATGATGGCGGCAACGCTGCTGCAGGTACACGTGTGCGTAAAGCGATGCAAGACCTTAAGGTTTTAGCTCAGGAAATCAGAGCAGAAGTTACAGAGAAAAAAAATAGCGCAAAATAAAATATCGCTGTTTTGGGTAATGATAAATCCCGGCCCTTGGTCGGGATTTTTTTTCAGAAATTGCCTCATATGCTTTTTTATTAAAATATTTTTTCATTTGAAAAATATATCGTAATATTGCGATATAAAATTATGGGACTTACCAAGACTGAAATTTTCAACAAGGAACAGAACGAGCTTTCAACGCTTTTGAAAGCAATCGCACATCCCGCTCGAATTGCAATCTTGCAACGGATTATCTCAGCTAATGCGTGTATCTGTGGCGACCTGGTGGAAGAACTTGGACTGGCGCAGGCAACGATCTCACAGCATTTGAAAGAGCTCAAAAATGCGGGCATCATCCAGGGCACTATCGATGGGGTGAAAGTCTGCTATTGCATAGAGCCGAAAACGTGGGGCCTTTTACAAAAATGGTTTGGGGACTTTATGGGTTCTTACCAAGATCCCAAGGGCTGTTGCTAAGCCTTTTTTTTACTTAAATCAATCGTAAAATTACGATACGTAAATAGAAAGTATATGAAATTATCAGAAATCAAGACGATCCTGGCAACTGCTGAAGCCGTTAATTTTAGGGCTGAAAACGGAGAAACCGTACCGGAACATTTCCACGTAACAGAAGTGGGTATCATCACTAAAGATTTTATTGACTGCGGTGGAAAGGTGCGCCATGAGAAAGTAGCAAACTTCCAATTATGGGATGCCGATGACTACGAACATCGCCTGAAAGCAGGTAAACTGTTGAATATCATTTCCCTTTCCGAAAAGGTATTGGGCATGGAAGACCTGGAAATTGAGGTGGAATACCAATTGGCTACCATTGGAAAATACGACCTTGGCTTTGATGGAACGAACTTTCTGCTGATTGCCAAGCAGACTGCCTGTCTTGCAAAGGAAGCTTGCGGCGTTGAAGAAGCTCCAAAAAAAGGAATGATTAATCTGGCTGGTGCGGCGAACAGTTGTACTCCCGGTGGCGGATGCTGTTAATCCGTTAGTTATGGAAATCAGGAAATTATTGCCATCGGACTGGGATTCGGTGAAATCAATCTACGAGAAAGGAATTGCAACAGGCAACGCCACTTTTCAGACCGGCGCACCCTCTTGGGAAGAATGGGACAGCTCGCATCTTGGCACTTGCAGGATAGTGGCATTTGTTGATGATAGGGTTGTGGGATGGGCTGCACTGACACCGGTTTCTTCACGTTGCGTGTATGCCGGGGTGGCTGAAGTCAGCGTATATGTTGACCCCAAACAACCAGGCAAAGGAATCGGACTTGCACTTTTGCAAGAACTTGTTGCCTTGAGTGAGATAGAAGGAATATGGACGTTACAGGCAGGTATATTTCCAGAGAATATCGGTAGCCTTCGCATCCATAAAAAAGCTGGCTTTAGAACGCTCGGCGTTAGGGAGAAAATTGGAAAGCAGAACGGGATTTGGCGGGATACGGTGCTTTTGGAAAGAAGAAGTAAAAAAATCATTTAACAATAAAATTTATGAAGAAAATACTAGTGCTCTGCACGGGAAACAGTTGCAGAAGCCAGATTGCAGAAGGCTATTTAAGACATTTTGCCGGAGATAAAGCGGAAGTATACAGTGCGGGAATTGAAACCCATGGGGTTAATCCAAAGGCCATTGAGATCATGAAAAGGGATGGCATTGACATTTCCGGACATACCTCAAACAACATTGATGAATACATGGATATCGATTTCGACTACGTAATCACCGTTTGTGATAATGCAAAAGAAAGCTGTCCCTATTTCCCAACCGATGCAGTAAAGTTCCATTATAACTTTCCGGATCCTGCAAAAGCAACCGGCACCGAAGAAGAAGTGATGGAACAGTTCCGTGAAGTGAGGGAAATGATCCGCAAATACGCACAGAACTTTGTTAACGAGAACTTAAAACGCTAAGATGTCTGCAAACAATTGTGCGCCGGTAGTTGAACGGAAAAAACTGGGTTTTCTTGACCGATACCTCACGCTTTGGATATTCATGGCGATGGCAATCGGTGTGGCTATAGGCTACTTCTTACCCTCATCATCGAACTTTATCAATTCCTTCTCTACCGGAACAACAAATATACCCCTGGCAATCGGCCTGATACTGATGATGTATCCACCCCTAGCAAAGGTGAGATATGAAAAGATGGGCGAAGTGTTCAAGGACACAAAAGTGCTGATCGTTTCACTGGTGCTCAACTGGGTCATCGGCCCACTGTTGATGTTCTTTTTGGCCATAATCTTTTTAAGGGATTATCCCGAATATATGGTTGGCCTTATCCTAATTGGACTTGCCCGTTGTATTGCCATGGTGGTAGTCTGGAATGAGCTGGCGGAGGGAAACCGCGAATATGCGGCTGGGTTGATTGCATTGAATAGTATCTTTCAGGTATTGTTGTACAGCGTTTTTGCCTATGTTTTCATTACCGTATTGCCTCCTTACTTTGGATTGAAAAGTCTGGAAGTGAACATTACAATTGGAGAAATAGCCAAAAGTGTCGGCATATATCTGGGACTGCCATTTGCAATGGGCATCATCAGCAGATACGCTTTAATCAAACTGAAAGGTGAAGATTGGTTCCAGAACAAGTTTGTACCGTTGATATCACCAATTACGCTGATAGCGCTATTATTCACCATCGTTATTATGTTCAGCTTGAAGGGTAACTTGATCGTTCAGATACCAATGGATGTGGTTCACATTGCGACACCACTGGTCATCTACTTTTCTATTATGTTCGTGGTCAGCTTTTTTGCAGGTAAATACTTTGGGGCAGATTACTCAAGAAGCACTTCGATCGCATTTACAGCCACGGGAAACAACTTTGAGTTGGCAATTGCTGTTGCTATCGGTGTATTTGGGATCAACTCTGGTCAGGCATTTGCAGGAGTTATCGGCCCATTGGTAGAAGTTCCAGCATTGATTGCACTTGTCAATCTCGCATTCTGGTTCCGCAAGAAATACTATAAATAAAAAATGCGGCAATGTTAAGTTGCCGCATTCTAATCTATCTTTTATGGTTATTTCTGAGTTGTGCAACAGCCACGTCCGTAAAGCGATGCAAGACCTTAAGGTTTTAGCGCAGGAAATCAGGGCAGAAGTTACAGAGAAGAAAAATAGCGACAAATAAACCTATTGCTGTTTTGGGAAATAATAAATCCCGGCCATTGGTCGGGATTTTCTATTATGTAGGTTTAAGTTTTGGATATTCTTTTCTGTTACAGATCCTCTAAGTTCAGCCAGTTTACCATTTTCGAAACCCCACAAGTCACAATACAAATGCTTTTTCCACGTTCCTTCCTTATCCTTCAGCTCAATCTCGCCCAGGTGCTCTTACAAATTCATTTTCGGTAATTAATTGGCTAACATGGAGTTTAGGGGCACAATGAAGTTTTCATCCATACAGTTCCTCACCGCCACTTTCCCCTTTAGCATCTGTTCACCAACAAATTCTCAACTGGTATCTTCCATACAAAGTGCCAGAAATCCTTCGTGATTCCCCGCTGAAATAGATTCTTTACCTTTCAGCAATATACACTTGTTCTATTCTGACATGTTATTTTATCTGATAATGCTTTAAAGACCCTCAGGCTATCTGAAATATTTCGAATGCATTTGTTACCGCTTTATTAAGGGATGTGTTTTTTCAATACCCCTTTATTTTTTAAATCTGCAAATCTATCGCTAAGCTGCTATTATCGTTCAAGGGTGTATAAACGGCTGCGCCGCCCTTGAGCAGATAAGCAGTCCGCGATTGCGATGGGCAATAAAAATAAATATTGCTATGGAAAAATCATCAGAATTGCTAAATGAACGCAGTGTAACTCAGTATCTCAATGATCATAATCATATCCCCTATGAAAGAGATCTCCTCAACGAAATCCTGCAAGCCATTCAAAAAAAGGATATGAAACAACTCGCCTGGTTCGCACAGTTCGGAGACAGGCTTAGATCCATCATCTTTAATGTCTATGCTTATCGCAAGGGATTGCAGTTTGGCTTTACCAATATTACATTAGATGAATACGGTTGGCTGGTTAGACCGTCGTTCATGGACCAGGAGGAACTTCATTTTGGCTTGACTGAAAATGACCGTTACGGAAGTAAGAGTAGCATTACCCTAGGTCGCGGACCAAATCAAATGTGGACTTACGGCATGAGTGTATCTTTTGGAACTGCCGGATCTTCCTCAGGGATCTGTGTTTATGACCCTATTTTCAGATCCAGAGAAGAGGCATTAACCCACGCCGTGGGAAAACTCAAAAATATGATTTCAGAAAAAGTGGGCAATAGTGACACAACAAACTACAACCAGAAAATCATTCTTGCAATATTGAAAAGTATCGCGAGTATGGAAATATCAAAAGCTCAGCTTAGCCTTTTCTGACATCTTTGATTTCGTTTGAATCTGATATTTCTGTTGGCTCAACCTGGAATGTCAGATTCTTTTTTTTCTAGATCATCTTGAGAACACACGGCTACATCTTATCAACTAATCTTAAAGTTTTCAATAGGAGGACTTAGGAGAAGGATCTGGAATACCAGTTCTAAGGTGCAGGAAGTGATCATGCAGAATGACAGCTATTACCTGGTCATCTGTCAACCGGATATCGAATTTAACAGGTTTAAAAATGTCTTTACCGCTTTCATCGCAGAACTGATCAAGGAAGAATGGGCAATTGAATTCAATGTTTATAAGGCCGACTTCACCGATGAATTCCGGGTCAGGATCTTTTGAGCATCACTCTGGTCAATCCCATAAATCCGTTTCCCCTCGCAATGGTGTGAATTACGGATAAACAGCCTGAATATATTTGATTGTATGTAACTGCTAACTCCCGGGGTTATGGGCATAAATTTTTAACATCATTTACGTCAAGGGGTGCATTTAATCAGGGTACCAATTTAGGTTATAAGGGTTGGCACGGAAAAGAAATTCCGGCATAAACCCTCCTGTGGCCTTTGCACTCCTTTCCATTTATTCCGTTGCTTCTTTTGCTTTGGCAACCCTAAAACCTATGCCTGTACCATAATTAATTCAAAATATTATGGAAAATTCATTTTATCAGCTTGCTGAAATCGAAATCAGCTATAAGCCAAAATTTAAATCTTTAGAACGACCACAGATCGATAGTGCAAACAAAGCTTACCAGATACTGATCAATAATTGGGACCTCAACAAAATTGAACTTGTGGAGGAATTTAAAATCATTTTGTTAAATCGTAGGAACAGGGTGCTGGGTATTGTCAATATATCTCAGGGCGGAATGTCCGGCACAATCGCCGATCCCAAAATCATCTTCGCTGTCGCACTAAAAGCCTGCGCCAGTAGTATCATTCTTTCTCATAGCCATCCTTCAGGAGAATCAAGCCCGAGCGAGGCCGATATCAGATTGACCAAAAAGCTCGCCGAAGCTGGTAAGTTGCTTGATCTCCAGATATTTGACCATATTATTGTTTGCAGCGATGGATATTACAGCTTTATGGATGAGGGAATGATGTAAATTTCAAAGCTTCTGCAGCATTTGTTGCAGGAGCTTATTTTTTATTCATTTTATATTTATAGCTGCAGCCCGTGGATTCTTCTTTCAAAGCATGCTTATAGCCCACCTAAAATAGACATCTGTGTAAGAGATATAAACCAAAAAACGGAAATACAACCATGGCCATAAATCCGTCTATCTAAATTAACGCTCTCAAAGTCTAAGTTAATCACACAAAGCATCTCGAGCAAATTTTTTCAGATATTTCTTACTCCTTTCGCTTTGCCGAATTTATTATTTACCCTCCATCAGATCTTCCCCTTCGTCTGTTTAAAATTTCCACTACAATAAAGTACCTGTAGGCATTTTGAGTAGCAAATTTCTGAACAATCCGTTTGCCGGAAAGACCGGACCCTAAAGGGTTTGCTGAAAAAAAATCTTCCTTTCTCGCTGCGCTCCAAAGCGTATTTGTTTTTCGCAAAGTCTTGCCTTGCAAACTGGATTGTATCAAGGAGAGGTGGCTTAACAAAAAGCCAGGAGGCTCCTGCCGACTGACTTTGAACACTAAATAATTAAGCCATGGACCCATTAAAAGACAGAAGCCCACCGACCCAAATCCCGCGTCAGTCGGAGCGCAGAGGAAACATTGCCCCAATTAGGGAGATCATTAAACAATTTATTTTCAATATTAAAATTAGAAATCATGAAAAATCAAAGTATCGATCACGCCAACGGTAAAGCCGAATTCTTGGACATCAAAACTGCAAAGAATCCATTCTATCAACCCTTGGCAGGTAAGGCAAATCTAAATACGGATAATAAGTCAACTATAAAAGATGAACCGAAAAAGGAGGAATTGAAAACAGAAGAAGCCGCAAACACATCAAAAACTGAAAATACAAAGGAAAATTTAGAGTTGCCAAAGTCCATCGGTGCGGTCGTTCACACCGAAACACCAAAGGCGGAAAGGATTGAGCCGATAAGAGGGGAGGCCAAAGCGGAAAAACCTGCGTTAAACCTAGAAAGTACCCTAAAATTAGTAGAGGAACTGCACCGCCGAATGGTGCAAAGGGGGAGGTTGGTGCATACCATCGACAACCTCGATAAGTTTGAGATCGAGCAAAAGGAGGAGGCAGAGGACACTACCTCCAATTATTACCAAGGGTGCGAGATCGAGATAACGGACGATAAGCGCAATAAGTTCTCCACCAAAAACCCTGTAATTATTAAGGCCGTTGCCTTGTTCGTACGCAATCTGTGTACAAACCGCTTGGCAGAAATTGAGGCAGAAATTACCATTCCTGTATAATGTTCCATTAACCCTGCCCGCCTTGGGCAGGGTTTTACCTAAAGCTTAAGTATATGTATGCCGCATTTTTCGAACTCCTTGATCAACTGTATTGGCAGAGATATGCCCAGACCCTACAGGAGGAAAACCCCACGGTTTTTAACCTCCATTACCACGAATTCCTAAACCAATACCAAAATTAGACACCATGAAAACAGAAGAGCTATTTTTTATCGTCCGTGTAGAGGTAAACACCAAGCACAGCAACCTAAATGAAACCCTGCAAGAGCTGGAGGCCAGTTCCCGTTTCTTGATGACCAACACCCCAAAGATTACGATTATCCATACCGAGATACTCACTACAAAAATGAGAACCCCTAAAAATGAAGATCATGGCGCATAACCTATATTACAACGAGAAAACACAAAAACATAGCTTTTTTTCCGTAAGGGAAAAGACATGGCACAGCTTGGGTACAATCATTGAGGATTATCCGACCAGTGCAGAAGCCATCGCTTTTGCAGGCTTGGATTACACGGTAGAAAGGAGAACGCTTTTTACGTCAGAAAGCCCAAGTCCAGCTATATTTGTCGTATCGACTTTTAGATTTTGATTATCAATTCGTTACGCCTTTTTAGCAGATTTTAATTAAATTGTTGCAAATCCCCTGAAGTTACAGAACGGTTCACGGCTATGATTTCTTCGTACGAAGGGTAACCATCCATGTACCCCAATTTGTTAAGTATAAAATCTCTGATGGCAGGGGCTTTTTCTCTGTCAGCTCTAAGAAGTGCCTGTGTTAATTCTTCTTTATTCAATTCAGTACAAAAGGCTGGCGTACCAAGCTGCTGTCTCCAGGATTCGGCAAGACTTCCACCGTCAACGGTATCAAAGCCCATCTGATCAACGAGTTGACTGACTACTTTTTTATGTTCCTGGTTATCTCCAGCTATAGAAATTGCTATGCGATCATCTGTGCCAGGCGCTTTGCCTTTGTTTTCAAGTGTATATCCCAGTACATCGTTAAACACCTTAACAAGGGGACGGCCAAGCATTTCAGAAATGTAAACACTTTCGGGTATGTGCTCTAGCTCCGAAATTTCACCATCCCTTAGAGGAGTATAGTTAGAAGTATCCATTATTATTACATCCTGAGGTACCATTTTTAATAAATCCTGAGGTAAGTTTTTATACACATTGAAGGGCATAGAGAAGAGGATGGCATCTACGTCTTTCACCACATCCTGTATGGTTGCCGCAGTTGCCCCCAAACCGGCAGCTATTTTTTCCAATTCGGGCATTGGTCTGGTATTGGTTACTTTTACCCGATGACCGGCTTTAATTAATTTTACTGCTATAATGCTTCCAAGTGGGCCTGTTCCTACAATTCCTATATTCATGATTTTGTATTTATTTAATTAATTATCTTTTTATTTTTTCTTGTAAAAAGTCCATTGTTATTATTGTGCGATCCCAAAATCCGCACCGAAGGATGGTGTCCAGTAGAACAACGAGAACTTAATATCCTATCTGCATAAATTCCAACTGTATCATGGATGCTTAATTCCTGCTCACAAAGATATAGATGATTTGCTTTCATTTAGATACTACTTTCCCAAAGGAAAGTGATTTTTATTTCCGTCAAGTCTATTCACTTTCCTTTGGGAAAGCACTATCATTTGGTAATCAACATTTACCTAATTTTGTGAACTGAAATCCAGCTACTGAAAGCCGGATACAATTGAGAGATTTTATGGATAGGAAGAGAACCTTAAAATTATCCGCCGGCATAGCCGGGACAGGTTGGAACTATACTTCGTGGATGCACAAGGATATGCCCGCAGATGCCGGAGAGAATGTGGACTTTTATATCGAGCAGGCACAGATTGCCGAAGCCGCCAAGTTCGAAACTCTTTTTCTTTTTGACGTTAGCCACGTTGGAGCCGGAAATATTCCGCACTACCTGAGTATGTTCGACGGGGCAACCATTATGTCTGCCATTGCAGTGAAGACAAACAAAATCGGTCTTTCCTTTACCGCCTCTTCATCCTATACCGATCCCTACAATATTGCAAGACAGGCATTGTCATTGGATAAGATCAGCAAGGGAAGGGCGTCCATCAACGTTGTTACCTCTAATCCAGGTGGGATGGTCAACTTCAGCCGTGGGCATCTGACCAAGGCAGACCAGTACCCGATGCACAGGGAATTTTTGGAAATCTTATTGGGTCTTTGGGATACATACGAAGACGATGCTTTTCCAAGAGATAAAAAAACTGGGCTGTTTTTAAATCCTACCAAGATGCACACGATCAATTACCGAGGGGAGTATTTTTCTGTGGATGGCCCATTGAACATAAGCCGCTCCGTGCAGGGCAGACCGGTTCTGTACACCGCAGGCTCATCATCCACTTTCGTGGAAATTGCCACAACCTATACCGATGGTGCATTTATCGCCGGACCAAGTTTCGAACACGCCCTTTTTACGGCAAATGCCATACGCAACAAGCTGATCGAGAAAGATAGGGATCCGGAGAATTTTGTGATCGCAACCTCGCAAAATGCCATTGTGGGAAAAACTGATGCCCAGGCACAGCAGAAATATATGGAACTTGTTGCCCTCGACCGGTACAGGGCGATGCCAGCTCCCCTGTTTTTTGGTTCAGCCGAGAGGGTTGCCGATCAGGTACAAAAATGGTACGAAGCAGGCGCTATGGATATGCTTGTGGTCACACAGGATTACCCTAGGGGATTGGCAGATTTTGCAGAACTGGTGGTTCCTATTTTACAGGACAGGGGAATTTTCCACAAAGAATACGCAGCTGATACCCTACGGGAAAATCTGGAACTGAAAAAGCCGATGTTCAGAAAAATTTAGTACATCATTCTAATGGGTATTCAGGAACATTAGTGGATTATAAAACACAAAAAATGAAAAACAACATAAAATATTCAATACTGGAATTGGCAACGGTGTCTCAAAACACCAGTTTTAAAGAAACCTTGAACAATACGTTGGCCCTCGCGATAACAGCAGAAAAAAGCGGCTACGAAAGGTTTTGGTTTGCAGAACATCACAACTCAGATACGGTAGCGAGCTCTGCAACTGCTGTTTTGATAGGATACGTGGCAGAAAATACCCAGCGGATCCGGGTAGGTTCCGGTGGCGTGATGCTGCCCAACCATTCCCCTTTGATCGTGGCAGAACAATTTGGGACATTGGCACAGCTATACCCTGACAGGATTGATCTGGGTCTGGGAAGGGCAGCCGGCACCGATAGTGCTACCGCACAGGCCATCCGCTCTGATTCCTTTCAGGCCGCAAATTCTTTTACGGAAGAAATCCAGAAAATACAGGATTACTTTTCACCGGCCAACAAATCTGCCAAAGTTCGGGTTTCTATTGCCGAAGGGATGAACGTGCCTATCTATATTTTAGGTTCAAGTACGGACAGCGCTCATTTGGCAGCTAAAAAAGGCCTGCCTTACGCATTTGCAAGCCATTTTGCCTCCACACACCTGTACAATGCTATTCGTATCTACGAGCAGGAATTTAAGCCGTCGAAATTTCATGAAGCACCTTATATAATCGCTGGCATCAACGTAATCATGGCAGATACCAATGAGGAAGCTGAAAAAATATTCACCTCACTCATCGGAATGTTCTACGGAATGTTGACTGGCAATATGCAGACCGTACAGCCGCCATCAGCGATGTCGGCAGAATGGAGACAAATTTTCAATCATCCAAGCGTCAACCAAATGCTGCGGTTTTCATTTGTAGGCGATAAGCAGACCGTGAAAAAACAGGTATTGGACTTTCTGGAAGATACGAATGCTGATGAACTGATAGCCGTGTCGACCATGTATGCTCCGGAAGACCGCATTAAGTCAGCTCAATTATTTGCTGAAGTGATGCAGGAAATTAATGTAAATTCGCAAATGCAATAAGAGCTCAAAATATGGCACAGAAAAAAATACACTGCGATTGTCTATCGACCATAAAACCTGTTCGTGATACTTTGGATGTGATCAACGGCAAATGGAAAGTTCCCATTATCATTTCCATTGGTGTAGGGAACGATCGCTTTACCGCTATCCAGGAAAGTATCCCGGGCATAACGCCCAAGGTTTTGGCAAAGGAATTAAAAGATCTGGAACAGCATAAATTGATAGCGAGAACTGTGGTGGGCGATTATCCGGTTAAAATTTCTTACGAATTAGAACCCTACGCGAATACATTAACACCGCTTATCTATGCGATGAAAGATTGGGGCATAAATCATAGGAAAGTTGTAACCAGCTAATTGTTATTTTGAAAATTACAATCAAACATTACGGAACCCCGGTTGTAAGTAAACAGGTGGCCAAGTTTGTGGATCTAATTTTAATCAGATGACAATGGAAGCAAGGAAAGGATTATAAAAAAAATAATTGCAAGTCTCCATCATGGAAGCTGCCTTTGAAATTCTGCGCACAAAAGGTATTGATGCGGTCAGCATGAGGAGGCTATGCCGAATTCTGGGCCCAATTACAAGGACTGCCTATCACACAAGGTATGAGTCGTAAGGGAAATTGTTAGGATAGTGCAGTGGCAAAAAGTTTCTTTAAAACGATGAAAACAGAAATGGTGTCCCATAAAAAAAATAAAGATAAGAAAACAGGCGAGTATGGCTATTTTCGAGGAAATAGAAATATGGTATAACAGGAAAAGAAGCCATTCAATACGAGGGCATTGAAAAAGTCCCCTAAAAAATGGTGTAGTTCATAAATCATGAATTACACCATTTTTTTAGCCTGTAGAGTAGGTTCTGTGATTGAATATTTAATATCTGTCGGCAATAGAAGCCTTTGCATTTTTGAAGTTGATCCAATAATTCACCACTCGGAAAACCGATATATATCCATCCCAAATGGTATATTTGATTTTTTATCACAACCTAAAGGCTAACTTATCATTAGGTACGTTGTTGCTTTTAAATCATACCAACTAACTATATTTCCCTGAGATGGAAAAGATTAATAATGAATCAAAAGTACTGAATGCGCTTCGTTTAGGAGATGCACAGGCATTTGATACATTATATCACCATTACAGCAAGCCAGTTTTTCGAAAACTGGTAAACATGGTTAAACATGTGCCACTGGCTGAAGAGTTAACCCAGGATGTTTTTGTAAAGATATGGGATAAAAGGGCGATTATTGACATTGAGAAACCATTTTTGTATTACCTGCTTACCGTCGCCAATCATACGGTGAGTGATTTCTATAGAAAAGCTGCACGAGTGAGCCGGCTCCAGGAAGAAATCATCTCGGCCAGTGCAGAATTATATAATCCCATTGAGGAGCAACTGTTTTATAAAGAAAGTCGGGATATACTCGATAGTGCTATTGAAAACTTGCCCGCACAACAAAAATTGGTGTTTAAGCTCTGTAAAATTGAGGGGAAATCCTATGAAGAGGTAAGCAAAGAACTCGGAATATCAACTTCAACGATAAGTAATCACATTGTAAAGGCAACTAAAACGATAAAAATGGTTTTTTTTGGCTCAAAATCTGGATTTGTATTGCTTGTTTTAAGTCTGTTGCAAAATAAATCATAAAAAAATTACTTTTTTTTCAATTCATATAGAGGGTATGTGTTTTTCAAACGTATTGTATATGAAAAGAAATGGAATTGAGAACAGAAAATCAGAAATTACGGACATTATATTTAAAATTCCTGCGAAATCAGTTGTCTGCAGCGGAAATAAGGCGCCTTTTGCCACAGCTTGCTGCACAATCAGATGCTGAGCTTCGTACTATCGTTGCTGAATTTATGTTAGGGGAGGAGCCCCCGGTGCTAGGCGAGGAGGAAAGCTTGGCCAATATTCTTTCTGTTATCCATGATGAACACATACACATTGCTCCCAAACCTGCAATCTTTAGAAAGCTGTACAAGAAGATGTCCGTTGCTGCGGCGATTTTATTAATCTCCGGATTGGGCATATACCTGTATTCGCACAATAGATCAGTCAATTTGGTAATTGAGATTGCTGCAGGTTCAAGTGATCTTAAACCTGGAACTGATAGGGCTATACTCAAACTTTCAGATGGTTCACAAATTGACCTCGGTCCAATCGGTAAAAAAAGAGAAATCAGGCAGGACGGAGTTACAATCTCAGTAGGCGAAGATGGGCAAATTGTTTACCAAGCATTAGAGGGGGTTGACTCGAAATCAAGTCTGGGTTACAATACCATTAGCACGCCAAGAGGTGGAAAGTTTAAGATCCTTCTTCCTGATGGTACCCAAATTTGGTTGAACGCTTCATCATCTCTTACTTATCCTACCTCATTTATGCAGGCAGGAAGCCGTAAAGTGAAATTGCAAGGGGAGGCCTATTTTGAGGTAGCCAAACAATCTTATGAAGGAAAAGCCATGCCGTTTATCGTTAGTACCGACCAACAGGAAGTTAAGGTTTTGGGTACACATTTTAACGTGAATGCTTATGAAGATGAGGGGGCTACTAAAACAACTTTACTGGAAGGCAGCGTGTTGCTGGATGGTAAAACAATGCTTCGCCCAGGTGAGCAGGGTATAAGTGATGATGGCCAAATCAAGGTAAAATTAGTAAATGCCTCTGACTTTATCGACTGGAAAACAGGAGATTTTAACCTGAAGGGGAATGATTTTCGTTCCATGATGCGAAAGATTTCCAGATGGTACGACGTTGAGATCATCTATGAAGATTCTGCACCCGAAAACGTGAGGCTTGGTGGTTGGATTTCTCGTGAGAAGAACATTTCATCGATATTAAATTTAATTCAGAGAACAGGTGATGTTCATTTTAAGCTGGAAGGAAGGAGGGTGATTGTAAGCAAATAAGTACCCTATTAAATAGCTTAAAATAAAAAAACCAGGGCGTGGTTGCAACACCCCTGGCCAATTTTGATTTTAAGCCTTGAAACTATTGAGAATCTTTCAACTTAAACCAAACAAATGTACAAAAATTTTACTGTCAAAACGGACAGCCGTCAGAGGTATGTCCAATTAATACGTCGAACCATGCGTTTAATTACCATCTTGATGTTTGGCGTGATGATGCAGGTTTCGGCCTCATCATCAGCACAAAAAATCACGCTTAGCAGACGTGATGCCACTCTTGAATCGGTCTTTCAATCGCTTCGTGAACAGAGTGGATATGATTTTGTTTTTAACATGAAACTCATGGCAAAAGCGAAACCGGTAACGATAGACCTCAAGGAAGTGAGTTTATCGGAAGCATTAAGAATTTGTTTTGCCAATCAAATTTTTACCTACTCCATTTCGGACAAGACAATTATTGTGGAGGAAAGGTCTCTGGCCGATAAAATCCTGGATTATTTCCAGGATATCGATGTTGTGGGAACGGTATTCGATGAAAGGGGAGCTCCGCTTCCCGGCGCCATGGTAAAGATAAAGGGCACGAACAAGGTTGTCATCACCGATCCAAAGGGTCATTATTTTCTACGTGCAAGCGATGAAAATTCCATATTGATATTTAGCTATATTGGTTATAAAACAAGAGAGGTCTCGGTAAAACCAAAGCTTGATGTGACCATGGAGCTGGATCCGGCGAAATTAGACGAAGTAATGGTTATAGGATATGGAACCACTACTAGAAGATTAAGCACAGGATCCCAGGTTGGTATCAGTGCTAAGGATCTTGAAAAACAACCCGTTACCAATGTTTTACAGGCCTTACAGGGAAGAATGCCCGGAGTAGCGGTAACACAAACCGGCGGGCTTCCGGGAGCGGGCATCAATGTCCAGATCAGAGGTGTAAATTCCTTCGAAAAAAGCAATCGTCCATTTTATGTAATTGATGGTGTCCCTTTTCTTTCAGAACCTGTCAGCGGTGCGGTTAGCGGTACGGCGGCACTTTCTGCAGAAGGTCAAACGAGCCCTATGAATCTTATCAATCCATCAGATATAGAGAGCATAGAAATTTTAAAAGATGCAGATGCAACAGCTATTTACGGTTCTCGTGGAGCAAATGGAGTAGTGCTGATTACTACAAAAAAAGGACGTGCCGGCAAAACACAGTTTTCTGTCAATGCCAATACAGGTATGTCTAAGGTTGCAAATTTCATCGATTTACTTAATACAGAACAATATCTGGCGATTAGAAAAAAGGCCTATGAAAATAATCCGACCGCAGTTCAAGGTGTAGATATGACATGGGATCCAAATGCCTATACAAATTTTCCTAAACTTTTAATGGGAAACACTGCTCATACCTATGATGTGACATCCAATATATCCGGTGGCGATGTAAGGACTAATTTTTATCTGAGTGGAACTTTCCATAAGGAAACCAATATTTATCCCGGGGAGCAATCTTACCAACGTGGTGGGGCGCATTTTAATTTTAACCACTCCTCTTCCGATCAGCGTTTCGTAATGTCGGTGTCCTCGATGTTCTCGGCCGATAAAAATGATATTACCATAACCGAACTCGGTAATTATGCTTATAACCTTCCTCCCCATTATCCACTTTACAATCCTGACGGTTCGCTATACTGGGCATCGGGATTCAATAATCCTTTAGGTTTCTTATTACAGACCAACGATGCAAGGGGTAGTAATTTTCTTACCAATCTTAATCTTAAATATAATATATTAAAAGGTTTGGACCTGAAGACGTCTGTTGGCTATAGCAAGACGGATATGAGAACTACAGCTGTTCGTCCGTTAAGCTCTTTAAGTGCGGTAGCAGGTGCTGCTCCCCGAACTACCGGTTCGGTAATGGAATCTTATGCGTTTACCAATAACTACATTTTTGAACCACAATTAACCTACAAAAGCCAGATTTGGAAAGGAACTTTAGAGGTTTTAGCTGGAGGCTCATGGCAATTTAGGCAATCTAAGGTGCCATATAACTTAAATGCAACCGACTTTCCTTCAGATGACTTTCTTTCGAATGTAGCCTCTGCTGCTACGCGAACAGTGACAAGCGGGTCAACGGATTTCAAATATGCGTCGGTTTTTGGACGTATCAATTACAACCTAGTTAACAGATATATCGCAAACATTTCATTCCGTCGTGATGGATCATCACGATTTGGACCGAACAACAGATTTGGCAACTTCGGTTCTGTAGGCGCCGCATGGATTTTTTCTGATGAAAGCTTCCTTAAAGATAAATTTAGCTGGTTCAGCTTTGGTAAATTGAGAGGGAGCTACGGTGTTGTGGGAAATGATGAAATTGGCAATTACCAATATTATGATAGCTATGCCACTTCTCCTTATGTATATAATGGTATATCGTCGCTACAGCCTTCAAGACTTGCTAATAATGATTACAAATGGGAAGAAACAAAGAAATTGGAATTGGGTCTGGAACTGGGCTTTTTCAAGGATAAGCTTTCATTGTCTGCTTCCGTATATAGAAACAGAACATCTAACCAGTTGCTTTTATTTCCGGTTAGTGTGCAGACGGGCTTTCCTGGTTACCAGGCAAATTTCCCGGCATTGGTTCAAAATAGTGGGATAGAACTTTCGATAACCAGTACCAATATTAAAAATAATACCCTTACATGGACCTCATCTTTTAATATTTCAAAGAACAGCAACAAACTTGTAGCATATCCTGACATAGAAAGAACAAGTTATGTAACACGTTATGTAGTAGGCAGACCGTTAAGTTCGTCATATACCCTACAGTATGCAGGTATTGATCCGGCAACCGGACTGCCTTCTTTCGCCGATTTGAATGGTGACGGATTTGTTTCCTCTGGCTTTTTGGATACGAAACGTGGTGATAGGTACTACAATGGCACGCTTTACCCTAAATTCTTTGGAGGAATTACCAATTCGATAACCTACAAAGGTTTTAATTTAGATTTTACCTTCCAGTTTGTGAAGCAGAGAGCTAAAAATTTGTTTGCCTCCACTTTTTATCCTCCCGGATTTCCTTATAATGCAGCGGCAAGCGTAATGAACGGTTATCTCGCGCTGGGATCTCCTGATAAATTGATAACAGAAAGCGCCAGGACAGTAAACGGGAGAGAGGCAAATTTAGCTTTCCTTAATTATTCAGGTTCCGATGCTAATATCGTGGATGCATCCTTTATCCGAATGAAGAATGCAAGCCTTTCGTATAGTTTTCCAACAAAAGTGCTTTCACATGTAAAAGCGCAGAACTTAAGGATTTACATGCAGGGGCAGAATTTGTTCACCATCACAAATTATGATGGTTATGATCCGGAATCACAAGGTATCGGGACACCTCCGTTGCGAACGATAACTGCCGGTTTACAATTAACTTTTTAGATCTAAAGACATGAAAATTAAAATATATATCAAGTACTTTCTGGGCTTGGTTACTGTGGTCCTTTTTGGTTGCGAAAAGATGATCGAAATTAAGACACCTTTAAACGAAACACCATCAGCGGCTGTTTTTACTCAAGATAGAACTGCCATGGCTGCCCTTTCAGGGATGTATGCGCAGCTAACAGGTATAAATACGCAAACTGTGGGGTTGCCAATATATACTTCGTTAATGGCCGATGATCTTCGCTATCTGGCTGCAAGTACGAATATAATGGAATATAACGCAAACTCTTATACCACATTAACTTCCTCTGCAGAGGCTTTTACAGATTTTTACCAGGTTATTTACAGGGCGAATGCAATTATAGAGGGGCTTACCAATAACAGGGGTACTTCTGAAAGAGTAAGTAAGCAATTGATTGCCGAAGCAAAATTAATGCGGGCATATTGTTATTTTATATTGGTAAACTTTCACGGGGAAGTGCCTTTGGTGCTGCAAACTGACGCTAACATCACTGCTTTTTTGCCAAAAGCTGCAATATCAGATATATATGGATCCATTACATCCGATCTTATTGATGCAAAAGCTAATCTGCTCGCCGATTATTCCTTTACCACCGGAAATAGAAATGGCGTAAACAGATTTACAGCAGCTGCACTTTTGGCGAGGGTTTATCTTTTTACCGGCAACTATCAATTGGCAGAGACAAATGCTAGCGAGGTGATACAGCAAACCGCTCTTTTCAGTATGACGCCAACGGCAACGATGGGTACAGCTTTATTTGTAAAAAATAGCTCAGAAAGTATTTGGCAACTGCCACAATCGGTGTCGGCAACCACACAGGTCACTACAGAGGGAGCCTCATTCATCCCGGCCGCAAATAATATTGCTTCGCTTAATTACGATTTACGTCCATCTTTCCTGAACTTGTTCGGTGCGACTGACAGAAGACGTACACTTTGGATGAGCGATTTGACTATCTCAGGTACAAAATATGTTGTTCCGTTCAAGTTTAAATATCGCACGAATGCCCAGGCTGTAACAGCAAATGTTACCGAGTCGCAAATTATCCTACGTTTGGCTGAACAATATCTGATCCGTGCGGAGGCAAGGGCAAGGTTAAATACGAATATCAGTGGTGCTTTAAGTGATTTGAACGTAACCAGATTAAGGGCTGGCCTTACTGCGATCACAACCACCGATCCGGCTTTGTTATTGGAAGAGATTGCTTTGGAAAACAGAAAGGAATTTTTCTGTGAGCAGGCCTTCAGATGGTTTAACCTAAAACGGACTGGACAGGCTGATGTGGTTTTACCTGCTATAAAACCTGGCTGGAGACCAGCTGCAAAACTTTATCCCATTCCGTTATCAATACTTGATACTAACCCAAATTTAACACCAACTACAGGATACTCAAAATAATGATATTTCATAAATTTATAAACCTAAACCCCAAACAGATTATTCTGGGGATGGTTTCCCTTTGCTTTTTCGCAGCGATTACACCATCATGTAGTGTGTTGAAAAAGAAACCTAAAGCTAAGCCGGTGGCTACCGTGAGTTCAGCTTTACCGAGGCCAAAAGCGGATAGCGTGAAAAATGCACTTAAACCCTACAAGGACGTAATTACCAGCAAGGCAATTAGTCAGCAGGGATTGATGATCGTGCACAAAGTGGCTGATAAATACTATTTTGAAGTTCCTAAGAAAATACTTAAAAAGGATATTTTAGTCGTAACGCGTTTAAGTGGTTCAACACCGGGAGCTGGAAATTTTGGCGGGGAAGAAGCAGGCAGGCGGATGATCTATTGGGAACAGGGTCCTGATAACAGACTTTTTCTCAGAGTATCGGCACTTATCAATGTTTCAGATTCAACAGAAATGATTTCCAAAGCAGTAGCCAGTTCAAATATTAATCCGATTTTGTCCTCTTTCCCGATCAAAGCATTGGGAAAGGACTCTACTTCATTGGTGATCGATGTGACGGATTTTCTGTTAAGTGAAAGTCCTCTTTTAACTTTAAACCCGGAAAGTAAAAAAAGCTATGGACTGGCCACTCCGGCGCTTGATCGGTCATATGTAAAAAGTGTTAAAACATTCCCGCTGAACACGGAAATAAGGACCATGCGAACCTACAATGCAGTAGCAGGCAACCTTCCTGCCATTAAAATCGCCGGAGCAGTTACACTGGAATTTAACAGCTCATTTTTATTATTGCCTGAGAAGCCCATGTCCAAACGCTTCTATGATCCAAGGGTAGGGTACTTCGCAGGTAATTACGACAAGTTTTCAGATGATCAACAGTCAGTGGAATCAGAGGATTTTATAAACAGATGGAGGCTTGAGGTTAAGGATGAAGATTTGGACAAATTTAAGAAGGGCGAGCTAGTTGAACCAAAAAAGCAAATTGTTTACTACATCGATCCGGCTACGCCAAAGAAATGGCGCCCATACCTGATTGCCGGAATCAATGATTGGCAAAAGGCTTTCGAGGAAGCAGGTTTTAAAAATGCAATCATTGGTAAGGAATGGCCTGAGAGCGATTCTACAATGAGCCTGGAAGATTCTAGGTTTTCTGTCATTCGTTATTTTGCCTCTTCCACCGCTAATGCATACGGACCAAATGTATCCGATCCCAGAACTGGCGAGATCCTGGAGAGCCATATCGGGTGGTACCATAATGTAATGACATTGGTGCACAATTGGTATATGATCCAGGCGGGAGCTGTAGATCCGCGTGCACGTAAGAATAAATTCGACGATGAATTAATGGGTCAGCTGATCCGCTTTGTTTCTTCCCACGAAGTTGGCCATACCCTTGGCCTGAGACATAATATGGGGGCAAGCAGTACCGTTCCGGTTGAAAAATTGAGGGACAAGGCATGGGTAGAGGCACATGGACATACCCCATCTATTATGGATTATGCCCGCTTTAACTATGTAGCGCAGCCGGAAGACGGCATCTCGGAGAAAGGACTTTTTCCACGTATTAATGACTATGATAAATGGGCAATAAGGTGGGGCTATCGTCCAATTCCCGAGGCCAGGGATGCAGATGCAGAACGCAAGCTGCTGGATGTAATTACCAGAGATAGTCTGGCGAACAATAAACGCCTTTGGTTTGGTGGCGAAGGAAGAGACTATGATCCTCGTTCACAAGCAGAAGATCTAGGTGATGACGCAATAAAAGCGAGTTTGTACGGAATAAAAAACCTTAAGCGCATTGTGCCAAACCTTGTTCAATGGACGCGTGAGGAAGGTAAGGATTATACACAGTTGACAACGATGTATAGGGCTGCAGTAGGACAGCTAGGTCGATATGTAGATCATGTGATAAAAAACCTGGGAGGTGTGATGGTTACCGAAAAACTTTCAGACCAATCCGGAGCGGTGTATAAACCGGTTAGCCTGGCAAAGCAGAAGGAGGCCATTAAGTTCTTAAATGAACAGCTGTTTAAAACACCAAAATGGTTGCTTGATAAAAATATCCTTAATAAAATTGAACCGGGCTATAGCGGTAATTCGGTTCAAAGGTTACAACAAAACGCTATAGCTGCAGCAACTTCTCAAAGTAGGTTATACAGGATGATCATTAACCAGAGAGATTATGGGAAAGGTGCATATTCTCCTGAACAATGGCTTGGCGATCTTAAAAGAGGTATTTTTACCGAGTTGTCAACCGGGGCACCGGCGGATGAATATCGCAAGACACTACAGAAGATGTATGTAGGAAGTATCATTACGATGTATAATAAGCGTTTCGCCTTACAGGGTTCAGTGGATAATATCATCGCATCAGTTACCCCAACGGACGTACTCCTTTATTCAAATGTTAAAGCTTTAGCCTATGCCCATTTGAGAGCGTTGAGGAAGGATATCAATGCTGGTATTTCCATTACAAAGGACAAGGACACAAGGATACATTTTGAGTACCTGAGGCATATGTTAGATAAGATTATTGAGGAATCTCCTATACCAGGCTTAAATTATTAAGCATATAAACTTTAGTTAGTTAATAACGAAACGCAGTCGGCGGATGCCGCTGCGTATTCAATTTAAATTTAATCCAATGAAAACAAAAGTATTAAAGCTGGCATTAGGGATTCTAATGTGCCTGGGTTTCAGTCTAAAAAAATTGCATGCATTTGCTAAACAATCGACTGATACGTCTATGATAGTTTTAAAAAACGTGAATGTTTTAGACTTTGATCAAGGCAAATTTATTAATAAAAAAAATGTTGCCGTATCAAACGGGGTTATAGTCAGTACAAATTATCCGGAGAGAAAATTAAAGGGTTTAAAAGTGTTGGATCTTTCAGGGAAATACCTTGTTCCAGGCCTGATAGATGCACATGTACATGTTTCTGCTCAAACAAAGAACAACATCAATACAACTTTTAGTCACCTCAATTACTTTTTAAAGCACGGGGTTACAACAGTCCGTGATGCCTCCGGTGATGGTGCTGCATTATTGGAAGCGCAGCAAAGTATCAAAAGCGGGAAACAAAAAGGTGCAAATGTTTTTTTTGCTGCAGTTATGGCTGGCGACTGGTATTACAACAGGGGTGTTGATCTTCATAAAAATGAACCTTATCAGCCCTGGCGCCAATTGGTAACCGATCAAACTGATCTGGATAGCGCAATGGCTATTGCAAAGTCTTGTGGAGCCACTGGGGTTAAATTGTACCACTCTTTTAATAAGGAACTTTTGGCTAAGGTTGTTACTGCTGCCAAAAAGCATGGTCTGAAAACCTGGGGACATTTGATGATGTACCCTGCAACACCTCTCGAAGTTGTTGCTTCAGGAGTTGAAGTGCCATCGCATGTATTTATGTTAGAAAATCTGGTGGCAGATTCGGCTTTTCTATTAAGAAAAACCAGCGCCGGCTATAAGGAAGATTTAATTGCCAAATTCGATATCACCGGCTTCTGCGACCTAATGAAATCTAAAAATGCAATTTTGGATGCAACATTATGTGTGTCTGAAGATCGTGACCCCTGGATATTTACGATGTTAAAAAAAATACATGAGCAAGGTGTGGAGATAGCTGCGGGCACCGACCAGGTTGTTAATCTCAATCGCCCTCACCCAAGATTATTAGATGAGCTAAGTTCGTTTGTGGATAAATGTGGCTTCATTAATATTGATGCGATAAAGGCTGCGACCCTTATCAATGCTAAAGTGATCGGTGAGGAAAAAAGATTGGGTTCTATTGAAAAAGGTAAGGTTGCTGATCTGTTAGTGCTCAATGGCAATCCATTACTTGATATTCGGGAACTTGGAAATATTAAAATTGTGATGCAATCCGGGAAGATAGCCTATTCGTTTTGATTAGTTTCGAATCGAATATTAATGGGCCCCATGTGGTGCAGATTAATGGTGATTTGATGATTTTTATAATTGGATTTGAAGTTCTTTTAAAAGCCGCAAATCCTTTAAAACCCTTTTAAATGAAAAAAATAAATTATAAATTGAGGGGATTAGCATCTCGCTCAATCCTGGTAATAGCTGTCTTGCTCTCTGTTGTTGTAATGTCATACAAGGCAGACAGCTATGTTATAGATGGGGATATCCAGGCACCGAATGGAACCATAGTCAGGATATCCTATGAATACAGGGGGAGCAGGACCATAGATTCAGTTGCGATCGAGAATAATAAAATGATACTCAAAGGTAATTTGCCGGAAACGGTTGTTTGTACACTGAGCAACTCGATTAACCAACAGCAGAAAATCATTGTTTTACAGAATGAACATGTCAAATTAAAGGGGTCTGTCTCTAAGTTTTATTATGCTGAGGTTACGGGTGCAGCAGAAAATGAGTTGTTTAGTACTTTCAAAGAAAAAAATATCAATATTACTGCAGACTACAGAAGGCAGTTGGAAAAATCCAAGGTTGATTTTCATGACAGAAAAAGCACTGTATACCTTGAATTCCACCGAAGGGTTGATAGTTTAACATTATCATTTGTGAAAGCCAATCCCGATGCGGTAGCCTCATCACTTGCCATCATTAATAGTCATTTGAACAGTACCGATTTTTTAAAAGCCGAAAAATGTTATGCTTTCTTATCCCCAAATGCGAAAAATGGTTATTACGCCAAGCGGATAAAATCTTTTGTCGATGCTTCAAAAGCTGTAGAAGTTGGAAGGCAGGCGTCAAATGTCTTGCTCAACGATATTGTCGGCAAGAAATTTGACCTTCGCGAATATCGGGGTAAATATGTTTTATTAGACTTTTGGGCGAGCTGGTGCGTTCCTTGCCGGGAGGAACACCCGCTGCTCAGAAAATTAAATGCGGAGTTAATAGGAAAAAACTTAGTGTTTGTGAGTATTTCTATGGATTCAGACCAGAAAAGCTGGCGCAAGGCAGTTGCTGACGATGGTTTAACCTGGACTCAGCTAAACGATCCGCTTGCGTTAAAAGGTCCCTTGGCTGAAGCTTATGCGCTTAAGGCCCTTCCATTCAACTGTATTTTGGATCCACAGGGAAAGATAATTGGCACGAAGCTTAGGGGAGAGGCACTAACAAGCTTTTTAAGTAATCTTTCTTTAAAGGCTGAATAATTAATAAATAACTGGCACGAGGTAATATAGAAGTAAGATTGGTAGAGTGGTGGATTATCCGGGCCGTTATATTTATTATATTGATATGAAGCATGGTAATTTTGCATTTACTTCAATGACAGGATTATCGGATTAAAGAGTTTCAGAATTTGATCGTAAATATCAGAAATCACCTCATTGTCTGAATATGCCTTAAAATTCTCGTTGAATTTGTAAAACATAAATAGCTCTTTGGAGACTCCAAAAATAGAGTGGTAAAGCACCAAACGCTCTTTCCTTCCTGAATTTATCAAACCTTCATCAATTATTGAAAGAAAATATTCTAAATGCAAATTTTTAATCTGATCAATCTTCGCCTTAACCTTTAATGTGGACGGATGTGACTGCTCTGCGATCAATAAGAATATGGTTTTGTAGGCCGCAGTCATTTCCTTGAGGGTTATCCGAATAAGTTGTTTAATTGTATCGGGTTTATTTTGGATTAGAAACTCCGCGTTGCTGATTGATATCATTGCATTCTCCAATTGATCAAATATGGTAAGATACAGCTCCTCTTTACTATTAAAATAGTAGCTGATCATAGAGGAATTGATTTTTGCCTTGCGAGATATATCTCTTATTGTGGTAAGATGGAAGCCTTTTTTAAAAAATAGGTTTTCTGCAATCCTGATAATATGTTCTTTTGGATCTTTCATATAAAATAAAATTATGATGAGTTAAAAAGATTATAATCGATACCCTCTGAAGGAATTTCCTCTCAGGACTTTTCGGAAAAGAACTACTCTTCTATAATTAAATTCTCCGTAATGATGAAATAAAACAAATAACAGGATAGGAACAATCAACCAACATAGATATCCCAATACGATTTTGATGGATGCCAATAAGGCGTTTAGATTAATGCCGGGATACATATCCATTCCATTTTGAAACTGGCTGCTGTCGAAATGATTTGAGATATCGCTGAGGCTTTGCCATTGAAACTGATATCCTGCCCAGCTCAATAGACTTCCACCGATTGCAGTTCCCAGAAAAGACCTGATAAGTAAAAGGATACTTAACGTACTGAAGAAGTCTTCAAATGCTAAATTTGATGATGCATAAAACCAGATTCCAATGTACAGGATACCCATTGCCAGCCCTTTCACAATCATAGCATATTCAATATATTCAATGTCGATTTGTGGCTGAATAAGGAGGTACAGGCTTAAAGTATGAAAGAAAAAACAGACGAATCCTGTAATAATGTAATATTTAATTTTCCATTTGTGTTTAAAGCTGTAGAATGCATAGACTCCGGCAATCATCAGGCCCGGAATCATCCATAGATTGATCCGGCTCGCCACTAAATTATTGTGTCCCAGCGCTACTGTCGAAAATTGAGTGTACAGGCTTGAACTGGACATATACAAACCCAAAAATAGCAGAAGAATTACACTGTGTGATAAATTTGAAGATTTATAAAAAATTGAAAAATTAAAGAGTTTTCTCTTGATAAATTTCTGTCTGTAAATTGTGAGCCCTAAAAATAACAGTCCGACAAATAATGATGCTATCATATAAGGGGATATAAACCAGCCTTGCTGTTTCATAAAAGTAAAAAAAACATTAAAACTCATTGTACTGATTGTTATCAAGACCATCGATAACCAATCGATTTGATACAAGGGCTTTTTAAAAGAGAAGCGGCTGGTGTGCTGAAATATAATGGAAATGATGGTGATGAGCAGCATTATACTGCCCATAATAAAGTATGGTGCCTGATAAGTACTGTCAGAAATTGCTGAGGCAAAGATATAGGTTGACAGTTGACCGATGCATAATGTCATCGGATAAAAAAGGGCATAAAATCTACCCCTGTCTCCGTTAGGACTAAGTGTTACCATAAACGCCGTTATCATATCGATCATTGGAAACAATTTAAAAAAACCAATAAGAAAACTCCCTGCAACGATTATGTACGGATTATCTGTCGTGGCATTCATATATGATAAAGAGGCCAGTATAATACTGCAAAAAATAAGAATCTCCTGCGATTTAAAGCGCATTCGCACCCTAAGCACAATAAGAAGACCCATTGCCATACCTATTGCTACTGCATTATTGGCTAAGGAAACAAATTCAGTATAGGCTGCAAGTGCGCCCGATAATTCTGCCGCATTTCCGGTGTAAACTCCTGAAATTGTCATTATGGGAAATAATACAATAAAATTAAGCAGGATGCTTAAAGGCTTTGGAAGCCACCGGGCAAAAGGAACCTGTCTGTACATTTCTTCTTAGTTTATGGTTACACCTACGTTCATACCTGCTCTCAGCAGCTTTAAATCTTCCGGTTTATTGTTTTTCGTGAATTGTATCCTGACCGGTATTCTCTGTTGTACCTTTACGAAATTTCCGGTAGAATTGTCAACTGGAATCGCTGCGTATTTGGCACCGGTAGCTCCTGCCACAGCGGTAATCTTACCTTCGAAAGATTTCCCGTCCAGGGCATCTACCGTGATTGTTGTCAGGCCTCCAATCTTCACATTCTTCATTTGCCCTTCCCGATAGTTCGCAGTAATCCAGACATTGCTGATATCCACAATGGTTGCAACCTGTTGTCCGGCATTTAAAAGCTGTCCGATATTTACCGCTCTTCGCCCCATTATTCCATCGTGTGGTGCGGTAATAACGGTATAGGATAAATTTAGTTTAGACATTTCCAAAGCGTTTTTCGCTCTTTGAATTTCCGCATCATTTACGCCCAATTTTGCTTCCACTTCGTTAACCGCCAGTTCGGTGGTATGCTTGCTATTGATGATTGACTGGTATTGTGATATTTGCATTTCCAGCTGGGACTTCTGCATATCATAGTCTGTTTTGATCTGGTCAAATTGCTGACGGGTCACCGCTTCATCAGCTAACAGATTCTTATACCTGTTGAAGTTTTGCTCGGCATTCCATAATTTTGCTCTCGCAGCATCGAGATTTGCCTTGGCCACCTGTATATTGGAATTCGCCGTATTGACGTTATTTGCACTTGTCCTTACGGAACTGGAAGCAACATTTCTTGATGCTATTGCCGAGTTGTAAGCAGCATTTGCCTGCCCGAGCTGTGTCTGTATTTCGCGGTCATCCAGAACAAGTAATGTGTCGCCCTTTTTCACATATTGATGTTCTACAAACCGAATTTCGTTAATGTAGGCTGACACCCTTGTATTGATGGGGTTAATAAATGATTCAACCTGCGATGAATTGGTGTATTTATCGTTACCAATGTTAAAGTACGATTTGATCATTATTGTCAGACCAGCCAAAACGACGATTAGTATAATTACATTAATATACTTTGTGCTTTTTTTGATCCTGTGGTGATGAATTTTCTTATGAAGTCCTTTATTATCTGTCATGGTTGTAGATTTTATAGTGATTTTTTGGGAAGCCAATTTTGAACAGTCCTGTGTGCAATGGTTTTTTCGGGATTTAAACTTACAGCGTGCCTGCCTCTCTCAGCAATTTGTAATAGGCGAAAATGGTATTGATTTCTGAATTAGCCAGTTCTAGCTCTGAATCAATTTTTGAGTTGCTGGCATCAATCAAATCCAGCAATATTGCCAATTGATTGTTGTATTTACTCTCCATAATTCGGTAGTTTTCAGCCGTTAAATTGGTATTGACCTTTAGGGTTTTATTTTGAGTTATCGCTTCGTTATACTTTATAAATGCCTTGTTTAATGATATATCAATGTTTTGGTAGACTTCATTGGCCTGATTAATTGCCCTTCCTTTCTCCAATGTATTCAACTGCATTCTTTTGGGGGATTTGTACAGTGCATCAATGCTGAAATTTAAAGAAAGACCAACATTCCAGCTATTGCTGTACATATCTACAATAGGATTTGCCGTTGTGATGGGACGTTGCAGGTTATTGCCGGCAAAAACAGATAAGGATGGCAGCATCTCCGATTTAATAATTTTGGATGAAACATCATAAGTATCTATTGTTTTCTGAGCGAGTAAAAGCGACGGATGATTCTTTGCCAACTCCTGATACTGAGATTTGCTAAGAATTGCTGTAGAATCTGGCAACAGGTCTGAACTGGGTACTATTTTAAAATTTTCGTCTAATCCTAAGGCCACTGTTAATTGCTTGTTTAGGATATCCTGATCGTTTTTCAAGGTTTGAAATGCCAATTGAAGATTTGAAATCTGTAATTCTCCCCTGATCACATCATTTCTGGTGACCATACCTTGAGCATAGAACTTATTAATATTTGCCAGCCTTTTCACTGCCAGGTCAATGTTGTTCCTGTATACATCTTCCTGATTATTTAGCTTATACAGATCAAGATAATAGCTCAACACCAAAAGTTTGATGTTTTGTTCACTAAGTTCGTAGCTTAACGTTGCCAACTGTTCACGCAGTGTCTGTGTTTTTATCCCATTTCTAACCGCATTTCCTTTCCAAATCAGTTGAGTTGCATCAACAGAAAATCGATTTCCAAAATGTGGCATCCCCACTCGGGTAGAGGTAGAAAAATCTTTATCGATAATATTTACATCTCCCAGGTAAGTTGCCTGAAGACTGGTATTAATTTGGGGTAAAAGCTGATTTTTCGCAATCGCTACATTTTGATTGGCAATTGCAATATCAGTTTGATTGGTTTTTAAGGTCGGATGGTTTTTTTTAACCAGACTGAAAAGTTCTTCTACCGTCAGGACCTTCTCGAAGGTCTGCTGTGCAAATGATAGTTGTCCGGATAACAGACCCAATGTTATCAAAAGAACTGTGCACCACTTTGAATTCATATTACGATGTTTTAATATGATGCAAATTTCAACCAATCGTTTGTTTGATACAATGTCGAAAAAACATTAAAAGAGGTTCGAATGGTGTGGTGATGTGATTTATTGTTTTTTATTATAGTGTTATGTGTTGTCAGTCAGTTTATTATGGTTTTTAAAATTTCTAGGGCTATATCCGGTTTGCTTTTTGAAAAATTTCCCGAATGCGTATTGATCAGAAAACCCTAAGTCATCAGCAATGATGTTTAGAGGATTTTTGGAGTTGAGTAAAAGTCTCTTAGCCTCATTTAGCAAAGCATAGGATAGAAATTTTGTCGGGGGAGATTGCGTCGTCTCCCGAACACAGTTGGAAAGATATTTGACGGATATTAGAAGTTGATCAGCATAAAACTCCAAATCTTTATGATTTTTATAGTGCATTGAAACCAATTCCAAAAACCTGATTGTGATCTCTTCCTTACGGGAATCAATTTGAGAATGGCTGAGCAGATTGGCCAACAACTTACCTGAAATCATATAAATAAGCGTAGTAAGCAAAGAAATTACCAGCTCATTCTTGAATTTTATGGTCTTATTGATATTAATATAATAATTAAGCTGTAATGCGACACTTTTGATGTTCTGAAATTCAGCTTCTCCAAAAAAAATAAGATTACCGGATCTTTCATTATTGCCTACCCTGTAAAGATCATATTTGTTAAAATTAAAGCTGATTTTGCTTCTGACTTTATCCTTGTCAAAAGATATCATGAAGGCCTTTATATCCAAGGACAAGCTTTTGACCTTATAAATGTATTCCGGATATATAAGCACTATGTTTCCTTTGTGATAAATATTACAGCTTTGTGTAGATTCAACTTCGATAGTTCCACCAAAGACGACAATAAAAGAAAAAAGATCCGGACGAAACGAGTCTCCAATCTGTAGATTTTCGAGAAATTTTTTTTCGTCTAAAATATTTATCATCATATACTATACACTTAAAGTTTAAAGTTCCGGAGTAAATAGATCGATCAAATTGTTATTGAGTTTTGATATACCTTCCTACTGAGTAATCTTTTTCTGATGATTGATTCCCCATTCTTTTAGTGCTTCAATTATCGGTCTCAAAGTGTTGGCGTAAGGTGTCCACTTGTATGTAATCTTTACAGGATAACCATCAGTAACAATACGCTCAATTAATCTGTGCTTTTCCAATTCCTTTAATTCTTTCGCCATTGCCTTGGGCGAAATCCCGGGGATACTTTCTTGTATATCCGTAAATCTCTCATTGCCTACCCCCACAGAAATGATGATGGGTAATTTCCATTTTCCGTTGATCACATCCAATGCATCACGCACCGGTTTAACTGTGTCTAAACAAGACAAGTAAGATTTATTTCCAGCCATATTAATTTCATTTTATATAAAAATCACTTTCCTTTAGTAAACTGCTATACAAATTAAAGCATTATTTATTTAACTTTGCAAAGCAATTTCTAAAAAAGTTTAAAATTATGAATACAAACAATAAAATGCTGATTGGTATGCACTTCGGAAACGGCTACGGTTCTCAAGCGGGGTCGTGGCGTATGCCGGGAGTAAATCCAGAAAGCTTCACCAGTTTTGACGAAAAAGTAAAACACGCTAAGGCAGCTGAACGTGGTAAATTTCAATTTTTATTCTTACCAGACTTCCCCGGTGCATTATTGAATGATGTTGAGACTGAATCGCCAAACTTTAATCTGGACGTGATGATGACCCTTGCCGCAGTGGCGAGAGAAACGGAATACATTGGTTTGGTAGCAACCGGTTCTACCACCTTTAATGAACCTTATAACCTGGCTAAACAATTTAAAGCGTTGGATATTATGAGCCATGGCAGAGCAGGATGGAACGCCATTACTTCGAGTAGCGGAGATGTGGCTGCAATTTATGGTAAAAGACTTCCCTCGAGCGTGGAACGTTATGGTCAGGCCCACGAGGTTATACAGCTCATACAGTCGCTTTGGGGCAGTTGGGGAAAAAACGCCTGGGTACACAACCAAGAGACAGGTCAGTTTGCGCATCGCGACCAAATTACTACGATTGATTTTAAAGGGAAATATGTTAGTTCAAGAGCATCCCTTCATATTCCGCCCTCAGAGCAAGGTCAACCCATTATTTTCCACGCAGGTGGAAGTCCGAATGCCCACGAATTGGCAGGACGTTTTGCCAACGTAGTGATTGGTGCTACATTTTCCATCGAAGATGCACGGGCTCAACGGAATGCGTTCAGGGAATCTGCAAAAAGCTTTGGGCGTAATCCCGATGAGATAAAATATATTCCCGGCTTGATGACCACTATTGCAAAGGACAAACGCACGGCACTCGACCGCCGAATTCAGTTATCAGGCCATCAATTCCCTCAAAGAATTGGGTATTTACAACAAATGTTGGGCATTCCATTGAGTGTTTCGGCATTGGACAAACCGATTTCAACAGCATTGTTAAACAGTGCCCGCCCATCGCTATATGACCCTCGTTCTCTAAACGCATTGAAAATTGCAAAAGAAGGCTGGAGTCTCCGTGATATTTTGGCTCATGGTGTTATCGATTATCATCCCGTAATTGTGGGGCCAGGTATCGAAGCGGCAGATCATATGCAGAAATGGTTTGAAGCTGGTGCAGCTGATGGATTTTGGCTTTCACCGGATGTTTATGTAGATGGAATCGACGCTTTTGTGGACGAGGTAGTTCCTGTTTTGCAACAGCGTGGAATTTTTCATCAGGAGTATGAAGGGAAAACTTTAAGGGAAAACATCGGTGCCCCAGAGCAATATGGAATTGATCCTCGTGTATAATCAAAACAAAAAATCATTATGAAAATAGGAATAATAGGTACCGGCGCAATAGGCGGTACGATCGCAAAAAAAATGGCCTCAGCTGGTCATACCGTAAAAATTAATAATTCAGGTGACTTGGACAAACTAAATGCCCTTGCTGAAGAGTTGGGCGTAATAGCCGCAGATCAGAAAGAGGTAGTGAAAGATGTCGATGTTATCATTTTATCTGTACCAACCATAGCAATCCCGACTTTACCCAACGATTTGTTTGCGGAAGTTCCGGAAAATGTAATTGTGGTTGATACTTCCAATTATTATCCGTTCCGAGATGCTGATATTGAAGAGATCAAAAACGGAAAAGTAGAAAGTGTCTGGGTATCTGAGCAACTGGGAAGACCCGTGATAAAAGCTTTTAATAACCTATTGGCTGAAACACTTGCCAGCGGAGGTAAAAATCCCGATGCTGAAGACAGAATTGCAATGGCTGTAGCCGGCGATGATGCAGCGGCAAAAAAAATTGTCGCCGGATTGGTTAATGATGCCGGTTACGACGTCGTTGATTCAGGTAGTCTTTCAGAATCCTGGAGGCACCAACCGGGAACGCCGGCGTACTGTACAGAATTGGACACCGAGGAATTAAAACAGGCATTGGCAGATGGCGTGAAGGAAGAGGCACCTGTTAAAAGAGATAAAGCAATTAAAGAACTTTCTGCAATGACATCTTATCCATCTCACGCCGATGTTGTAAAATTTAACAGAGCACTGTTTTCAAAGAACCCTAAATCAGAGAAGATATAAAAATTTAAAAGAGCGTGAAAAATGAAAAATAATAATACGACCTTAACTGAACGCTTTCAGAAGGCAAAAAAATCAGGATTATTTCTGACACTATTGGCTGTATCAACTTTTGCAAATGCTCAAACAAGTAATAAAATGCTTACAGAAAATAAAAGAATAGACGCCATTATTAAGCAAATGACCAATGAAGAGAAAGTTGACATCCTCATTGGCGTAGGTATGCCCGGAACTCAAATTATGACTGATAGTGGTCCCTTTGGAGATTTAAAGGAGAGTTCGGTTCCAGGTTCTGTGGGCGGGACTGGCTCTATCTCTCGTTTCGGGATTCCGGCAACAATCTTTGTGGATGGACCAGCTGGTTTGAGAATTGAACCAAAGCGAAAGAATGATTCAAAAACATACTACGCAACCGCTTTCCCCGTAGGCACGGCTTTAGCTTCTACCTGGAACAAATCTTTGTTGGAAGAAGTAGGAAAAGCAATGGGAAATGAAGTGAAAGAATATGGTGCAGATATATTATTATCGCCCGCTTTAAATATTCAAAGAAATCCTTTGAACGGAAGAAATTTTGAGTATTATTCTGAAGACCCGTTAGTTTCAGGGAAAACCGCTGCCGCAATAGTAAATGGAATCCAGTCTCAGGGCGTAGGAACGTCGATTAAACATTTTGCAGCAAATAACCAGGAAACCAATCGTTTAACAGTCAACGCACACGTTTCAGAAAGGGCAATGAGAGAATTATACTTAAAGGGTTTTGAAATTGTAGTTAAAGAATCTCAGCCCTGGACGGTAATGTCTTCCTACAATAAACTGAACGGAATATATACTTCTGAAAACAAGGATCTTCTAACCCAGGTTTTAAGAAACGAATGGGGTTACAAAGGTATTGTAATGACAGATTGGTTTGGTGGTTTCCCTGGGTATGAAACTATTAAAGAAGGCAAAATATCAGATGTAACAGCCCAAATGAATGCTGGAAATGATCTGATCATGCCTGGAATCCCAAAGCAGAAAAAAGCCCTTTTAGCTGCTTTAGATTCCGGGAAATTACCTCAAGAAGTTGCCAATCTTAATGTAAAAAGAATTTTGGAATACATTTTCAAAACCCCCACGTTCGCTCAATACAAATACAGCAACAGGCCAAACTTAGCTAAAAACGCGGAGACTACAAGAAAGGCTGCAACCGAGGGAATGGTTTTGTTGAAAAATGAAAAAAATAGCTTGCCTTTTGCCAACAAACAAAAAGAAATTGCTCTTTTCGGTGTAACGTCTTATGCCTGGATTACCGGCGGAACAGGAAGCGGAAGTGTGAATAACAGACACACAGTTTCCTTGCTTGAAGGACTAATTGCGGCAGGTTACAAGCTTGACCAAGAACTGGTTGGCCAATACAAGCCGTTTGCTGAAAAACAGGAAGCAGCTCAAAAAGAGAAAATAAAACAAGGGGGTCTCCTGACACTTCCCGGTAGATTGTCAGAATTAAAAATGACAGACGATTTTATCGCTAAAAAAGCAGAATCTTCCGAAATTGCTTTCGTTACTTTAGGAAGAAACTCTGGAGAGGGAGGTGACAGAGCAATAGAAAACGACTTTAATTTGGCCACAGAGGAGGTGGAAATGCTTAATAGACTCTCCAAGGCTTTCCACGCAAAGGGGAAAAAAGTAGTAGTCATTCTGAATATTGGCGGGGTAATAGAAACCGCTTCCTGGAAGGATAAGGTAGACGCTATTTTATTGGCGTGGCAACCAGGACAAGAGGGCGGACATTCTGTTGCAGACGTAATTTCCGGAACAGTAAACCCTTCGGGAAAACTGGCAATGAGCTTCCCGGTAAATTATGCCGACCACTTTTCAGCCAAAAACTTCCCTGGTACTCCTGCCGATAATCCAAAAGAGGTGATATACGAAGAAGGGGTTTATGTAGGCTATCGTTATTTTAATACTTTCAATATAAAACCGTCCTTTGAATTCGGATTTGGAAAATCTTACACAGATTTCGTTTACACCAATATGAAAACAAATTCTAACATTTTTAGTGATAAACTTGAAGTAAGTGTTGAGGTGAAGAATGTAGGAAAAGTTAACGGGAAAGAAGTCGTTGAATTGTATCTCTCTGCGCCAAACAAATCTATCGATAAACCGAAATCTGAGTTAAAAGCGTATGCAAAAACCAAAGATTTGAAACCCGGCGAATCTCAAACCATTAAATTTACTTTAAATCCTAAAGATTTAGCTTCATATATCTCTTCGAAAAGTGCCTGGATTGCTGAAGCAGGAAATTACACCATCTCAATAGGGGCTTCATCTTTAGACCTAAAAACAAGCAAAGAGTTTTCTCTTGCTAATGAATTAATTGCAGAAAAAGTTCAACAAGTTTTTTCTGCAGACAAGAAATTTGAAGATATAAAACCTTAAAAATTGTCATAAAACCATTTTGTCACAAATTAGCTGTTATCAATCGGAATATTTATTACAGGCATAATGAGCTGTGCGAATAAAAAAAAGGAATGCCCATTTGATTTAGATCAGGCAACTGCTGAATTTCTGCAATAACAGGACTATCCATTTTATACGGATGTTATTAAATTTAACAGCGCATTGTTTTCAAATAACCCTAAATCAGCATAAAATATAAAATTTTTGGCAACTAGCATTTCGTTAAAATGTTTCATTATTGCCTACTTCTGTATCACTATTGTACCCAATAAACTCCATAATTTTGGCTACATCAATTAGTTAAAAAATAATGGCGAAGACAATTTTTATAACAGGAGCATCACGCGGATTTGGAAGGATTTGGACAGAATCATTCCTGAAACGTGGTGATAATGTAGTGGCAACAGTTCGTAATCTTGATGCGTTAACCGTTTTGACAAAAGAATTCCCAACAAGTTTATTGGTGATAAAATTGGATGTTACGGATAAAAAAGCAAGTTTTGAAGCAATTCAAACTGCAAATAAACATTTTGGAGCAATCGATGTATTGATCAACAATTCCGGTTATGGTCACATTGGCGCTATTGAAGAATTGAGCGAACAAGATGTAAGGACACAGTTTGAAACCAATGTGTTAGGATCCCTATGGACTATTCAGGCTGTTTTGCCTATTATGCGAGAGCAGAAATCAGGGCAAATTATTCAACTTTCAAGTGCATTGGGTATAAATACGGTTTCCCTTATGGGACTCTACAGTGCGTCTAAGTTTGCAGTTGAAGGTCTTACCGAAACGCTCGCAGGTGAAGTAAGCGGTTTTGGTATCAAGGTTACCATACTGGAACCGGGAGGCTACTCTACAGATTTCTTCGGCACCAATTCCCTTGCGTTGAGTGAAGCAATACCTGCTTATGAAGTCATACGAAAAGATTTTTATGCGCACGCCGATCACCAGGATTCGGGTAAGCCTGAGGCAACTGTCCAAGCTATCCTTAGTCTGGTAGATGCGGAGAATCCACCACTGCGGTTAACTTTGGGTAAAGTTGCTTTACCTTGGATAAAACATACTTACGAAGAACGTCTTAAGACGTGGGAATCATGGCAGGATGTATCTACAGCAGCACATGGTTAGTGCAAAATAAACAGGAACACAATTCAGATTCTCTAGATTGCGCCTTTATTATTCTAACAATATGGAACATTATCACAAAATAAGCGACCTGCACGAGGCCCTCGGTGTCAAGCCTCCGGAGCATCCACTCTTTAGTGTGACATACGGAGAACGGGACAGCTGTGACGGCAATAGTATACTCGAATTTTCTTCGGCATTTTACATCATAGGATTTAAGAAGCTTAAATCGGGAAGCATGCAATACGGGAAAACAAAATATGACCATGACCGTGGTTCGATGTCATTTGTAAAGCCCCGGCAGAAAGTCGTTTTTAAAAATGTGGAGCTAGAGGAAAAGGGATTTCTAATTATGATTCATGAAGACTTTTTATCGGGGACATCTCTTTATAATGAAATAAGGAAATATAGTTATTTTGATTATGAGGTCAATGAGGCTTTGCACCTTTCCCCCGCAGAAGAGGATATTATCTGGAATCTGTATTTCAGCATCGAAAAAGAGTATAAAAATAATACGGATGAATTAAGTAAATCTATTATGATGAGTCATCTGGATTCCATGCTAAAATATGCGCAGCGCTTTTATAAAAGACAGTTTATCAATCGCACAGAATTAACTGGTTCGACATTGACAAAGTTCAATGCATTACTCGCTGCTCATTTTGAAGAACGTAGAACCAAAGATCTCGGCTTACCCACAGTGGCTTTGATGGCAGAAAAGTTAAATATATCTTCCCGCTATTTAACCGATATCCTAAAACAGGAAACAGGAAAAACAGCCTTGGAGCTGATTCATCTTTTCTTAATCGGCGAGGCAAAAAATCTGTTAAGCGAAGGCGAACTCAATATTTCCGAAGTTTCGTATTTGCTTGGTTTCGAAAACAGCACTTATTTTTCGCGTCTTTTTAAAAAAGAAGTAGGGATTACTCCCAACCAATTCAAAGGAAGCTTTTTGAACTAACAACAGCAGTTTCTTATAAACCAATTTCAAATTAAAAACAATAAAAATGATAAATAAAATAGCATTAATAACAGGCGCAAGCCGTGGATTGGGTAAGGATTCAGCTTTACAATTGGCGAAAAAAGGATTTGATATCATCCTGACCTATCAAACTAAAAAAGAAGCTGCTGACGAAGTAGTAAAAGAAATCGAAACTTTAGGGCAAAAAGCATTTGCTTTACCTTTGGATATTTCTTCAACAGCGGGTTTTGACCAGTTTGTGAACGAAGTGAAAGATATTTTGGATACCCAATTTTCTGCTGCAAAATTAGATGCATTGGTAAACAATGCAGGTATTGGAATAAACAAGAGCTTCGAAACGATGACGGAAGAAATTGTGGACGCAATGACAAATATTCATTTCAAAGGGCCTTACTTCTTAACTCAAAAATTATTACCCTTGCTAAATGATGGAAGTAGTATCGTTAACGTTTCTTCAGGCTTGGCCAGATTTTCATCTCATGGATATTCTGCTTATGGTGCTATGAAAGCGGCACTTGATGCATTATCCAGATACCAGGCTTTGGAATTGGGAATTAGAAAAATAAGGGTCAATGCGCTTGCCCCGGGTGCAATTGAAACAGATTTTGATGGTGGAGTTGTTCGTGATATGTCGGATGTAAATAAATATTTAGCTTCAGAAGCAGCTTTAGGAAGAGTTGGTTTGCCAGATGATATTGGAAGTGTGATAGCTTTCCTTTGTTCAGATGATTCCAAATGGATTAATGCACAACGCATAGAAGTATCCGGCGGATATAGAATATAGTAGATTTCAAGTATAGGAGAGAAGCCCATTTGACAAGTGTTGAATGGGCTTTTTATTTTTGATCTAGCGGCAACTTATTTCCTGCTTAGTTCAGAATCAGGCCGTCATGATCTTTCCGCCTGTGATTAGGCTGTGCTGTCTTTTAATTACATTTTTCTGCCACACCCTCCTCAGTAAGTATTGAATTTGGATGAGCTATGCAATACATATAATTGAGCCATACAGGAAAGTTCTTCAAATCTTTTGCGCATAACTTTACATAAAATAAAAATAAAAGATATGAGGACAATAGTTATGACCGGGGCAACATCAGGGATTGGTGCAGCCGCATTAAAGCATTTTACAGAATTACCTGATACAAATATATTCATCGGTGTAAGGTCAAATAAACATGATGTCCAGCCAGGGACACAGGTTCTGCCACTGGACCTCTCCTCTTTAAAAAGCGTTCGTGCTTTTGCAGACAGCATCAAACAACACTTAGGGGATGGGAAAATTAACATACTGGTATTGAATGCAGGTATTAAGGCGACCGATAACAAACAGCTAAGTGAAGAAGGTTTTGAATTGACTTTTGCGACTAACCACCTGGCCCATTACCTGTTGGCAAGATTGTTTCTGCCAAACATGGCAAGGGATAGTAAGATTGTTATAACGACGAGCGACGCACATGACCCAGCTGTTATCCCCTTTGGTCCAAAAACATTAAATATTGCCGAATTAGCTTATCCTACAGAAAATAGCCCGAAAGGAATGGCATTTTATGGTGCAACAAAATTATGTAATCTATTAACGGCAAATGCACTGAAGTTGAAGGTAGAAGCGGAAAGGAACATTAGTGTTATTGCTTTTAATCCGGGATTAACCGGAGATACTTCTTTAATGGGCAAACAATCCGTACCTTTAAAATTGATAGTATCAATTATTCGCCCATTATTTTACATGATTAGTTTCTTTAAACCGGCATTTTTTATGGGGACTGCAAAACGCTCGGGAGAAGCCTTGTCTGAACTTGCAATTGGCGAAGTTGCACTACCAGAGGGAAGTATTTACGCCTCACTGGTGCGTGGAAAACTTACCTTTCCCAATCCATCACAACTTGCCCAGAACAACGATCTAATGAACCTATTATGGAAAGAGAGTGCTACCATGGTCGGCCTTCCTGAGTAGAAAAAAATAAAGATGAAAAAGCAAACCGCAAACCTATTTTCAGAGTCAATCGTTTATTCTTTAGCTACAGCCAAGCTAACGGAATATGATAACCTGCTCGTAGAAAGCGTTTTACTATTACAGATCTCGGGTGAGATGACCTTTGAAACCTCGGATGATAGGATTACCGCAAGGCCAGGCGAAGTTTATCTGGTAAGGAAACACCAGTTTGTAAAACTACCAAAAGACCAAAAAATAACGAACACTACAATGCCTTGATGTTTATCCTGAAAGACGAAATTCTTAGGGAATATGCGCTTGAAAAACAATTGGACACTGGTGCGAAATACCACGGCAAGAAAAACATCTTTTTACCTGAAAACGCCTACCTGAAAGGATTTTTCGACTCGTTGCTTCCCCATGTACAGTATCCCAAAACACTTGAGAACCCGCTGAGCATTTTGAAAGTCAAAGAGGCCATTGAACTTTTGTTGCTTGGAAAACCAGAACTTAAAAATTTTATTTTCGACTTTTCCGAACCACATAAAATTGATCTGGAAAAATTCATGCTAGCGAATTTCAGGTTCAATGTTCCGATTGCCAAATTTGCAAAATTGACCGGACGAAGCCTGGCTGGTTTCAAACGTGATTTTCTAAAAACATTTGGCATCTCTCCTCGGCAATGGCTACAGCACAAACGACTTACAGCAGCTCACCATGAACTTGAAAAGAAAAATAGAAAACCAATTTCAATTTATTTGGAACTTGGCTTTGAGAGTTTATCTCATTTTTCTTATGCCTTTAAAAAACAATTTGGTTATTCTCCCAAAGAGGTACCAAACCTTAATAAAGTTCCAGATCTTTTTTAATATTTCAGCTTTTCTTTTGCCCTACTGGAAAACAGACTATAATCACTGCTATTGTATAAATATCACCTATCTTTTAACCTGGAGGAAATCCCTTTTTAAACCAGCTTTTTTTTAGAGCTTTGGAGAAGGTACCCAACATTATCCTTTTTCATACTGCTTAGAAGTATAGGGACGATCATTCCATCTAATAGCGCTATTCCATCTAATGTTTGATTATCTATCTTTATCTCTAAGGGGATAATTTCTGATAGTGGCTGATAAAAAATTGTAGTTTAAGACTGTTTAATCATGAGAAACTTTCGGTAAGGACGAAAGTTGACAAAGGCTCTTTGTCGAATGTATTGTTTTGGATATATTTATTCAATTGAATAATAAGTTGTTATTACTTTTCCTGTAATCAGTTGGAGATAACCCCGTCAATTTTTTGAAAAATTTGCCCAAAATTGATTGCTCGGAAAAACCTAAAATGATAGCTATCTGGCTAATAGAGAGTTTCGAATTTGATAACAAAACGCGAGCTTCAAATAAAATAGCATCATCAATCAGCCCTCTGGCAGTTTTACCAGACACCTCCTTAAGTGTCTTTGTTAGGTGCCCCGGAGTGATAAATAAGGCATTTGCGTAATATGAAACCTTTCTTTGTGCATTAAAATTTTCTTTCAATAAGTTGAAAAAACGCAATGCCATTTCTTCCTTGCGCTTAATTTGCAGCGATGTATGTTGGGTAGCAATTTTGAACTGTGCTGCAATTCGGTAGATCATTGAACTGAATGTGTGCTGGATAATTTCAGCACGGAATAGCGATGAGGTCCTGTCGGAATTTAATTTTTTTAATTGTTTTATCAGACTAATGATGTCCTCCCGTTCACCCGCTTCAATTTGAAAATTTACAATCTCTTTCGAAGCGAAAAAAGCAATTGCATTAAAATTATTTTTATCCATTGCCGAGTTGCGAAAAAAATCTGTAGTAAAACTGAGGGCAAACATCTCTACATCTTCGTCCATTTCAACTACCTGAACAACCGTTGACGGAGAAATGATTATTACGGAGTTTGTCTGAGCAGGAAAACATGACATATTCAGCTGATAGCTGACTTTCCCGGCAGCCGTAATTAAAATTGTATAATAATCTGGCCGATATGGTTTCTGAAATTTCCTCCACTGTACAATTTCGGCATCGGTGTAAATATGTAATCCTTCCGATTGATGGTTCATGCCCATAATCCGGATGACATCATTTAGGCTATAAATTTCAATATTTGATTCTTTCAAGTTAAATGATTTTTACAGGGTGACAACTCATCCTCAGTTAAATAATGATTGTTTTCGACCAGTTTTTGACGGATATCATACCAACCCTCAACTATTTTAATGTATAATTTTAGACTCTAAATATAAAATCTAAAGATATGGAAAAACTAAAAGACAAGGTTATTATCATTACCGGCGCAGCCGATGGCCTTGGACTTGCTACCGCTTTGGAAGCAGTAAAAAATGGTGCCGTCTTATCATTAATTGATTTAAATGAAGCATCTCTCATACAAGCAAAAGAATTAATTCTTAAAAAATATCCTGAAAGCAAACTACTAACCATTTCAGGCGATGTAGGCGATCTGGCTACATCCGTTCGCTATACAGAGGAAACAATGAAAGCTTTCGGACGAATTGATGGATTGTATAATAACGCCGGTATAATTGGCGGTACAACACCAATCGATGAGTTTGACCCGGAAGCATTCAATAAAACGGTTAATATAAATTTAAACGGTGTCTTTTACGGATTAAAATCCGTTATACCGATTATGAAAAAGCAGCAGTATGGAAGAATTGTTAATGCTGCCTCTGTGGGCGGCCTTCGTGGCGTTTTAAATTCCGCTGCATATGTAGCCACTAAACACGCCGTTGTGGGGCTCACAAAAACTTCTGCTGCTGAAGTTGCATCAAGTGGAGTCACCGTCAATGCAATAGCTCCCGGTGCGATTAAGACTTCGATGATGAGAGGCTTTTTCGAGCAGACTAACCCTGAAAATCCCCAACAGGCGGAAAATGAATTTGCTAAGAATAATCCAACGAAACGACTAGGATTACCGGAGGAAGTTGCGAAATTGGTGGTTTTTCTATTAAGTGAGGATTGTAGCTATGTTAATGGACAGGTCATAGCTATTGACGGTGGACAGTCTAATACTTACCTAATGTAGCTTCATTTTTGAAGCAATCAAGGATGCTAAATCCAACCATAGTATTTCAACCTCATCATGGAGCTACCTCCATTGGAACTTCGTGTTGAGGCTCTGATTTGCTCGATATACCCGTTAATTTTTGCTGGTTCTTCATGCTACAACATTTCATCATCTGCTTTGTCAAAGTAAAGATCAATCAATTTAAATGAGATTGCATACCTATCTACATTAAGATCATCAACACTTTTTTACACCTGATTTGCTCGGACTGTTCAACATGGAAGAGGAAATTTTTTGTCAAACTTCAATTTGAAGCGCTGCAGGTGGAGCCGCCAGAAAGTCAAGTCATCAAGATCTTTAATGTAAGTCTATTTACCAGAGAGAAACTTCTGCTTATCGCAAAATCCATGAAGTGTTTAATTAGATAGTGGAATTCATTTTTTTTTTTGGTTATTTGAATTCTATTTCAAAATGTGGAAAAAAGTCTTGACGATATCGAATTATGGAATCTCCTCAGATCTGGGGACAGGACGGCATTGGACAGAATTTATAACAAGTTTTTCAATTCCCTTTTCCAGTATGGAATGCGCATGCTTCAAGATGATGATGCTGTTTATGATTGCATGCAGAACTTATTTATTAAATTATGGGTCAAAAGAGAAAGATTACCTGATATAGCCAATCTCAGGAATTATCTTATTTTCTCCCTTCGGAACACCATTACTGATTTCAGACTTGCTGAAAACCGATATGAAAAGGTGGAGATTAATGGAGAACACCATTTTGACCTCAAATTTTCCGTTGAATCTGAATACATCAGGAAAGAGGACAGCAGTGAAAAGGCATTACAGCTGTCAAAAGCCATGAATGATCTTACACCACGGCAGAAAGAGTTCATTTATCTAAAATATTTTGAGGAAATGGACTATAATGAAATTGCTGAGATAATGGATATGAGTATCAAGGCTACCTATAAACTTAACGCAAGGGCACTGGAGGCATTGAAACAAATCCTTAAAATTGATAAGGCACTTATACTAGCCATTCTTTTATCTCTTAAGCAATAATTCACTTATAATATTATCCGGATTTTGTGGGTTTTTATGGTTTCTTCTATAAAACCGCGATAATTTTGTAATTATTTTCAAAAAAAATAATTTCCATGGGGTAAAATTTATTTTTTTTTCGTCTTTATAATGGATAACCCATTAAGGCATAAGAAATGAATAAAGATTTATACCGGTTTTACAGTGTTGAGGATTTTTTAGCGGATTCCGATTTCATCCGCTTTGTCAACCTTCAAACGCCTGAAGACGTAAGCTTTTGGAAAGCCTGGGCTTCTGAGTACCCGGAAAGGCAAGCTTTTTTTCAAGAAGCATATGCACAACTAAACCTGATTCTCATTAATCCTGAATTCATAGTGCCCGGCGGATTTAAGGATAATCTGTTATCAGATATCAATGATTCTATTGATAAGTTTGAATCCAAAAGAAAAAGGAAAAAGATGTATACCTTTTGGTCTTCGTCCATTGCGGCATCGTTAATTTTAGCAATAATATCTTTCTGGTATTTCACCAGTAATATCACCATCAACACCGACTTTGGAGAAACAAAAAGCATTTCACTTTCCGATGGGTCGGTGATTCTGCTCAATGCAAACTCAACATTAACTTATCCAAGAGCTTATTCATTTTTAAAAGTGCGATCTATAGCTTTAAAGGGTGAGGCCTACTTTAAGGTAAAGCACATCAATAAAAATCCGTCCATAATTAATGCCGGAGAAATTTTCATCGCCAAAACGGATGGTGTTGAGGTGGAGGTTCTCGGTACAGAGTTTAATCTCAAAGAAAGACGTGGCCTGGCAAATATCACACTGATAAACGGACGGGTAAAGGTGAGGTCAGTTAAAACGGCAGCTAACTACTTCATGAAACCTGGCAACACCATAAAAATAAACACCATGAACGGGCAGCTGATTCCGGATTTGCAACCTGGTATCATTCAGTCCAGCTGGATTGAAGGAAAGCTTGACCTTAAGCAGGCCACTGTTAACGAAATTATCTCCGCTTTTCAGGATCTATACGGTTATAGGGTAATCCTCGAAGATCCCACACTTGGCTTCAAAAAAATTGACGGCAGTATCTCCATCAACAGTGAGCAGAGCTTGTTATTCACCCTCAGCAATATTCTGAATGTAAATATTAAAAAGGAAGGTAAGATTATACGGCTTGAGTCGCGACACTGATAATTAAACCTCCTCAATTAATCAAACAACCAAACAAACCAACCAACAATGAAAAGAAAACTAATCAGGCCCGCTTGCAGGCTACTGCTCATCCTTTTAATTTTCGGCTACGGCAGTAAAGCCTTGGCTCAAGAAAATCGAATTACCATTGAATCCGCATTAAATGCAATATCAAAAAAGTACCGTACCAAATTTGCTTATGAACACAGCATCATTCAGGGTAAATATACTACTGCCGAAAGTTTAAACGCCAAATCGCTTGATGAAGCCTTAAAGCGTACCTTGTACCCTAACAACCTGCTTTTTTTATACGTTAGCGAAGGCAATTACACCATCGTAAGCAGGGATGAAAAATTGTTTTCCAAAGAATCACAGTCATCAATACCATTAAATGGAAATAACTTAAATACCGATGATTATTTTGTATCAGGGAGGGTTTTGGATGAAACAGGACTCGGATTGCCTGGTGCAACCATTAAATCAAACGGTTCCAATAAGTCGGCAATTACCGATAGAGATGGTAAATTTTCGCTGTTCGTACCCAGAACAGCAACCAGTGTAAGCTTTTCTTACCTTGGCTATCAATCATCTACAATGCCCTTAAACGGAAGTTCAAAAAGCTTCAATGTTTCATTGAAACCTGATGCAGGAAGGCAATTGGAAGAAGTTCAGATTATATCCAATGGCTATCAGGTTTTACCAAAAGAACGGTCAACCGGTGCAGCTGTTGAGATTAAGGCGGCAGATTTACAAAAGATTAAAACCCCAAACCTTGTTCAGCGACTGGAAAATCAGATTGCCGGCCTTAAAGTGGATTTAAACTCTGATAACATGTTTACCTATAGTAACACACAGGTAGGCATTAACAGTGGAACACGTTCTCTTGGAAGAGCGGACTACAACATGTCAATAAGGGGTACAAGTACACTACGTGGGGAGACATTTCCGCTTGTTGTAGTTGACGGGGCAATCTCAGAGCTCGATTTATCGACACTCAACCCGAATGATGTAGCCAGTATAACTTTCTTAAAAGACGCTGCCGCCGCATCCATTTGGGGCACCAGGGCTGCGAATGGTGTAATCGTGATTACCAGCAAAAGGGGGAGCGAGAACCAGGCCCCTAAGATAGCAGTCTCAGCATCTGCAACTGTATCAAATAAGCCTAACTTGGATTATCTCAAAACCATGAATTCTGCCCAGACCATTTCTTATGAGCAGGACCTGGTATCAAAAAATTTAATTACAGCACCAAATGCCTTAAATCCTTTTGGCCAGCCCGTAGCTGATGTAACCGATTTGACCTTCAAGTTAAGGGCAGGTACCATTACTCAGGCAGCGTACGATGCCGCCATAGCCCGGTTTAGTTCGATTGATAGCAGGGAGCAGATTTCTCAATATCTGATCCGCCCATCGACAAGTCAACAGTATGATTTTTCTGTTAACGGAGGCGGGAAAAATACCGACTATTTTTATTCGGCGTCATACAGCAGGGAAAATCCTCAAACTGTAGGCGTTGACGGACAGCGTTTAACGGTAACGATGAACAATACCTTCAAGTTATTTAAAGTGGCAACACTTTCCACAAACGTAAAAGGTTCATTCTTTAAATTTAATAACAATGGCCAATCGCTAAATAATTTGTTTAAACCCTCTAATACAACCTTCATGCCCTATAATCAACTAATTGATGACCAAGGTAATCGGGTTAGCTATTCCAGACAATACTATTCTGGTTGGGTAAATTCCCTTCAAAACCGGGGCTACCTGAATTGGGGATATAACGCACTAGATGAGATTGATAATTCAGACATTTCCCAGAATGATAATAACTATACGGTAAATTTAAACCTGAACGTTCCTATTTTTAAAGGCTTTTCAGCTAACGTTTTCTACGGTAATGAAAGAAGTTTCAGTAATACAAGAAGTTTTTTCAATGAACAAACCTATGAATATCGCAATCTGATCAATACCTACACGCCCTTGCCTACAACAGGCCGGGTGGTGAATTCTATAGGGATCAGTCCGGGCAGCGGAACACTTAGAGAACTTAATACCAATACCAATAATTACGATTTAAGAGGACAGCTGAATTACGATAACACATTTATCGGTGGACATCAGCTCACAATGATTGCCGGTTCAGAAATTCGCCAAACAAAAGTGGGGCAGGGCGGAAGCACGATCTACGGTTATAATATGGGTACGGGAATTTCCAGACCGGTCGACTTCTTTACGCCATATCCAACCATACAGGGTTTCAGTGGAAACTTGAACGGTGCCCCGAGCCAGCAAGATAAAGTAAGGCGGTATCTGTCTTATTATAGCAACGCGGCCTACACTTATAAAGGTAAATATACCCTTTCCGGTAGTGTGCGTTATGACGATTATAATAATTTCGGAGTTGATCGCAAGTTCAGGGCTACGCCACTTTGGTCTTCCGGGATTAAATGGGATCTTTCAAAGGAGTCTTTCCTGCATAATGTGAAGTGGGTTGATAACATCAACATCCGTGCGACCTATGGTGTGAATGGAAATATCTCAACCGAGCTTTTCCCTTTTACCTATATTGCTCTTGGAAGCGGTGATTCATTAACAGGGCTTCCCAATGCATCTATAATTTCTCCTGCAAATCCTGAACTTAGATGGGAAAAAACTTATGTTGCCAACCTTGGAGTAGACTTTGGACTTTTTAACAACAGATTATCCGGTTCGGTTGATGTGTACACCAAGAGAGGAAAAGATCTCATTTATCCTTTTCCTATCAATGGTACTTATGGGGTAACCAGCCTCACCAGAAACTCAACTAACTTATCAGGCAATGGTGTTGATTTGAACCTTAGAGGGGTATTTATCCGAAATGAAGATTTTGAACTGAACGGCGGATTGAATTTTGCCTACAACAACAATACCGTTACCGATACCAGGTTTGCAATCAATTCCTCTTTTTATTCCAGTCCGGCCTATGGCGTTAACTTGTCGGGTTACCCAACCGACAAAATTTTTGTTTACAAAAATGCCGGTCTTGATGCAAATGGACTTACCCAGGTGTATAACGAGAACGGAGCCAAGGTAAGTGCAAATCAAAATATTACATCAATTGATGCACTAAGCTATGCAGGAAGAAGAACAGCACCTTATTTTGGAAATTCCAATATCTCTTTTCGATACAAGAAATTAACATTCATGGCTGTTGCCTCCTATCAGTTTGGCAGTGTATTTCTTAGACCAACCATTTCCACATATCCAACTGCCAGACTGGGCGTAAGCTACGACCTGCATGAAGATATTGCAAGGAGATGGGTTAAGCCTGGGGACGAAGCCATTACCAATGTTCCCGGTCCGGTGGGTGTGTTCGCAGCGCAGAGCTTGCTTCGCTATCAGCAGTCCGACATTAACGTGCTTAAAGGAGATTACATTAGATTGAGGGATCTTTCTTTAAATTATCAGTTGCCTGTGGCAGATTTGACTAAATTCATCAGTGCAGCAAACTTTACATTTGCCGTAAGAAATCTGGGACTCATCTGGAGGGCCAATAAAGAGGGATTAGATCCTGATTTTGCATCAGGACTGAGTGCATCAACCCTGGGTTTACCATCCGCAGTGTCCTACAACTTCTCACTCAATGTTAACTTTTAATTTAAGACCCATGAAATTTAAATATAAATTATATGTTTTATTTTTTGCAGCAAGTTCACTTTCAGCGTGCAAAAAGTATGTTGATATCAAAACCCAGGGTAATCTGGTTCCAAATCAAACAATCAATTACCGCTATCTGTTAAACAGTACCCAAAGTTTTGAAACTGTAGCCAACCTTTCAGACTTTGCCTCATCAGATATTGATATTAATGACCCCGCCCAGCAATCTTCACTTTCCGGAACACAATTGTATTCTTATTATAGGGGAAGCTATTCCTGGCAGTCTGAACTGTATCCGTTCGGTTCGCCATATGAACAGGATCTTAACTGGAATGCGCTATATTCCACTATTTTATATGCAAATACAATTATAAATGAGCTTCCCGGCAGTGATGGTTCTGAATCTGAAAAAAATGCACTTACCGCTGAGGCACTTGTTCATCGGGCCGATGCTTACCTGAATCTGGTTAACACGTATGCTAAACCTTACAATGCAGCTTCTGCCTCAACGGATCTTGGTGTCCCGCTGCTGCTTACTCAAACTGTTAGCCAATCATTGAAAAGGGCCAGCGTGCAGGCTGTTTATACGCAGATTATCAGCGATTTGACCTCTGCGATCCCTTCTCTACCACAATCTCAGGCCTATAACACGCTTCCATCGAAACCATCAGCCTATGGCGAACTCGCAAGGTGTTACCTGATGATGAAAGATTATGTGAATGCTGCAAGGTATGCTGATGAGGCCCTGAAGTTACGCAGTACCTTAATTGACCTTTCAACACTCAATTCGGTTTCAACAGCTAACTATCCACGCAGGATTATCAATCCGGAAATATTACTTTCGAAAATATCCCTCGGCGGATCATTGACCTTTGCGCCAGTGACCCTTAAGCTGAGTAATGAATACCTCAATCTTTTGGGTACTAAAGATCAGCGATATACATTGTTTACCGTTCCTGCCACTAACGTGTCTTCAACATACACCGGTCGTTTCTTTTATAAGGAAAGCATAACAGGAGAAACCAGAAATCAAGGGGTATCCGTACCGGAAATGTTGTTGATAAAAGCGGAGACGATGGCCAGGGCAGGCGATGTGAATGGGGCAATGTCTTTTTTGAACACACTCAGAGTGAAGAGATTTAAGCCCGCAGATTACATTCCCGCGACGGCTGGTAATGCTGAGGAGGCCCTTGTGATGGTCATCAACGAACGTAGAAAAGAGTTTTTTGGAACGATGCTACGCTGGTGGGATATGCGAAGAACCAATAGCGAGCCGATCTTTCAACGTACCTATACCAAAACCTTCAATGGGGTAACCTATACCCTGGCACCGAATAGCAACCGTTATACTTTTCCTATTGCACAATACCTTCGGAACTTGAATCCTGAATTGGAACCAAATCCATAATACACAATAAAACCACCGGCACGGCGGTAAGGCCGTGCCGTTTAATTTTTAAATCATGTCAAAAAAAACTTCTTTGCTGCTTCTCTTTATTAGCTTCTCTTTTTCCGTTCTCGCACAAACGACTGAGAATTTTCGTTTTACCCCTGAGAAGGCCTATAATGGTAAGCCAATTACCATTTATTATAATCCTCAAGGGACAAAGCTCGAGGGCAAAAATGATATCAGGGCAGTTGTCTATCAGTATATCAATTATAAATGGAATGCCATGGATATGAAGTTCACCAATGCAGGAAAGGAATGGAAAGCTGCTTTTGATGTCCCTGCAGACTGCGGCTTGCTGGGATTTAAGTTTCTGGGAGGGGATTCGGTTGATAATAACAAAGACCAGGGTTATTTCATATTGTTAAACGATAAGGACAGGGCAGGCGCCATGGCACCCGGAGCATACATCGGCTGGGGTTATGCACGTTCGCCAAAATATGGAAAAGATATCAAGGGTTACATCAACTTCAAGGGGGTGAGCGATACGGCCACATATCATTGGCTGAACCAGGAAATCTCCTTCAACCAAAAATCAAAATCCTTATTGGCCAAAGATTATGCTATAGCACTTAAAGCATTCATGAAAGCGGGTGCAGACCCCAAACTCGAGCTTGCGGTTAAATATCTTACTCGCCCTGAAGGTTCCGAATCGGATCTGCTGAATGCAAAATACATCTGTCAAAATCTGTTGAACAGAAAAGACGCAACCGATTCAGTAACCAGTCTGCTGAACCAAAGGTTTCCTAAAGGAAGTCTTGCACGCCTGACAGCCTATAAAAATATCTCGTCAAACAAAGATATTGATTCTGTAATGGCTGCCTCGGTTCGTTTTCTCCATGACTTTCCACAGTCCGGTACAAATCCTGAGTTCGATCTGGAAAACCGGATTAATTATGACATTGTTTATCAGAACCTAATGGTCTTCGGTTCGATGAAAAATTCAGCCACAGATTATGTAAGCCTTTACACGGATTCACTTTCCTATAACATGTTACCATCTGTTTATTATAAACTGATCTGGATAGCATACCACCGAAAGGAAGGGGATATGGCTAAACTGGCCAAATATTCTGATCTGATGGTTAAGCGCCTTGAAGCTTTCAAAATGAACAGGCCGGAATCGATGCGATATCTTGCCCCTTCTGAGTGGGAAAAAGAATATAGAAAAACCTTCGTAGCCAGCATCGCACCTGTACATATTGGCTTGTTGAACTTAAGGGCAAAATATCAGGAAGCTCTTGCTTACGAGAAGGATGCTCAATTGGAACTTGATTACAAAAATGCTGAAGTTAATAATGAACAGGCAATTACCCTAAGCAAGCTGGGTAAGCTTCAGGATCTGGAAAAACTGCTGGTAAAAAGTATGTACAATAACCAAAGTTCTACCGAAATGATCGCAATGCTTAAAGATATTTACCTGAAAAAACACAAATCGCTAAACGGATACGATGCTTATATCGAATCACTTAAGAATCCGGCAGATACAAAGAAAAATCTTGAGGAACTGAGATCCCAGATGATAAAACGGGAAATGCCGGCCTGGAGCATGAAGGATGCGGATGGAAAAACGATCAATTCCGCGGATTTAAAGGGCAAAACGGTAATCCTTGATTTTTGGGCAACATGGTGCGTTCCGTGTAAGGCATCATTCCCGGGAATGAAACTAGCGGTAGAAAAATATAAAAATGATCCGAATGTTGTTTTCTATTTTGTTGATACCGAAGAGTTCAAATCGACTTATAAAGAGGAAAATATTAAGTACCTAAAAGACAATAACTATCCGTTCAACCTGCTTTTTGATAATAAGTTGGAGGGCGCCAAGACCAATTCTGAGGTTTTTTCACGCATATGTAAGACCTTCACGATTTCGGGCATTCCCCAAAAATTGATTATCGATAAAAATGGCTTTTTAAGATTCATCTCGATTGGTTTTAAAGGTAGTGCCACTGGACTGGCAGATGAAATGTCTGATTTAATAGAAATTACCAAAACTGCAAATTAACATGAAAAAGATTTCAATAATGGTTGTACTCCTTTTTGGGATGATTCAACTGAGCACTGCACAGCAAGTTGTTGACAAAGAGATAACTTTTACCTCTGCAGATGGTAAAATCACCTACGGGGGAACATTGTCAATGCCTGCGGGAAAGGGGAAATTCCCTGCTGCGATAATTGTTTCTGGTACAGGAAAGCAGGACAGAGATGGACTGATGGCCGGACATAAGATTTTTCTTGACATTTCAACTGCGCTGGTCAACGGCGGATTTGCCGTGTTGAGGCTGGATGATAGAGGCGTAGGTAAGACCACAGGGAATTATCAAACGGCAACCACAGCGGATTTCGCCGATGATGCCTTGCTAGCAGTTAAATATCTTCAGGGAATAAAGGAAGTTAATCCAAAAAAAATCGGGCTTATTGGACATAGTGAGGGTGGAGCAGCGATGTCTATTGCTGCCGCCAAGAGCAAGCAGGTTGCCTTTCTGGTGAGTCTTTCTGGTTTGGCGATGAATGGCTTTGATGCGCTGATTTCACAAAATGAAAAACTGGTGAACGAATCGAAGCTTCCGGATTATGACAAGGCAAGATCCAATGAAATCAATGCCCTTATGTTCAAAACTGCTTTTAAGTACGCGGATTCAGCAAACATGGAAACAAAACTTAATGAAACTTATGCAATATGGAAGGTAAAGGACGATGCGTATTTTAAAACCCTGAACATTGAATTTGATCACTTTAGGTTTCCTGTATACAGCTACGTTAATTATGCCATCGGTCCCTGGTATAGATATTTTATTCAGTATGATGCAAGAAAAACGATGGCCAAAATAAAGGTTCCTGTGCTGGCCATCAATGGAGATAAGGATAACTATGTTGTCCCTGAAGCCAATTTGAGCAATTGGAAAAACTATATCGCTGCCGGAGGTAACAAAAAGGTAGAAACACATTTGATTAAAAATGTGAATCACCTGCTCTTGCCCTGTCAAATCTGCGATCAGGCTGAGATACCAAAAATTAAGGAATCGGTAGCTCCGGAAATACTACAAATCATCATCACTTGGTTAAATAAAACAATTAAATAATGAAAAAAAATCTCATCGTATGTTGCCTTTTTATTCTCATAGGCATTAGTGCAAAAAGCCAGATACTAAAACCGGTTACCTGGTCATACGCTGCAAAGAAAACTGGACCCAAAACAGCAACCCTATACATTAAAGCCAAAATAGATAAAGGATGGCATTTGTATTCGCAGTATGTTAAAGAGGGTGGCCCCGTGAAGACTAGCTTTGCCTTTGCAACAGGAAAAGGCTTTGAGCTTGTCGGTAAAACCATTGAGCCGAAACCGGTCACCAAATATGAGGAAATCTTTAAAATGAACGTTAGCTACTTTGAAAACAGTGTTGTTTTTCAACAAAAAATAAAACTTACAGGCAGCAGTGCCACTGTAAAGGGGACTGTTGAGTCAATGGTCTGTAATGACCACCAATGTCTGCCTCCTGAGGAAATCCCGTTTAGCATCAACGTAAAGTAACAAACTGAAAAGATGTATAAATTTTTTAAGATAAACCTACTTGTCATCGTCTGTTTGCTATCGCTTACTGTTAGCCTCCATGCTCAGGATACAACATCCTTGGATGATCTTCAATTCACTGAAATCTCTGCCGATAGCTCGGGTTCAGCGGCGGCAACGGATACGGTCATTCAGTCACCTGCGCAGACGAAACGAACTTCTTCAATCCCTGTGCAAATTATCGAGCATGATCAAAGTGGCTTATGGACAATATTTGTAAGCGGACTTTTGGGCGGACTGGCAGCATTGCTGATGCCCTGCATCTTTCCAATGCTGCCGCTCACGGTGAGTTTTTTTACCAAAGGCGCAGAAAAAGGACAAGCTTTGAAAAAAGCCTTGCTATATGGTTTTTTCATCATTGCCATCTATGTCGTGCTTGGCCTTTTGATTACGATAATTTTTGGGGCAGATGCCCTAAACAATTTGTCGACCAACGGTTTATTTAATTTTATGTTCTTTTTGTTACTGTTAGCTTTTGCAGCGTCGTTTTTTGGTGCTTTTGAATTGACACTACCGTCATCATGGATAAATAAAATGGACACTAGGGCAGATAAAGGCGGTATAGCAGGTTTATTCTTTATGGCGGGAACACTCGCTTTGGTTTCCTTCTCCTGTACGGGCCCCATTATCGGGACCTTATTGGTGCAGGCTGCAACAACAGGAGCACTGCTTGGACCCGCTATCGGGATGCTTGGTTTTGCAATTGCACTGGCAATTCCTTTCTCCCTATTTGCCTTGTTTCCTTCTGCCATGAGCAAACTGCCAAAATCGGGCGGATGGCTTAACAGCGTGAAAGTCGTACTTGGTTTTTTGGAACTGGCTTTTGCGCTAAAGTTTCTAAGTAATGTAGATTTGGCTTATCACTGGGAATGGTTTGATCGCGAAGTTTTTCTCGCTCTTTGGATCATTATTTTTGCATTAATGGGCTTTTACCTATTGGGTAAGATAAGGTTTTCTCATGATAGCAAAACTGAATACATTTCCGTACCCAGACTTTTGATGGCTGTCATCGTACTTGCTTTTACGATTTATCTCATACCGGGGATGTGGGGTGCGCCACTGAAGTCAGTCTCTGCATTCCTCCCACCTCAGGAAACTCAGGATTTTGATTTGTATACCTCTTCACTTACTAGGAATTCCGCCACTGGTATCGTTACCGGAGATGATCAAAAACATAAATACGCGGATAAATTTAAGGCCCCCTTAAATTTAAATGCATTTTTTGATTATAAAGAGGGAATTGAGCAGGCAAAAAAGCTGAATAAACCTGTGTTAATAGATTTTACCGGGCATGCCTGTGTAAATTGCAGAAAAATGGAGGCAAATGTTTGGCCAGATAAGGAAATCTATAAACACATCAGTCAGGATTATGTGCTCATCCAACTTTATGTCGACGATAAATCAGAATTGTCAGAAAATGATATAGTGACCACCCCGGAAGGTAGAAAATTAAATACCATCGGTAAAAAATGGAGCGATTTGCAAACCAGGAAATTCAAGGCTAATTCTCAGCCCTTTTATGTTTTACTTGATCCGAATACGGAAGATTTGCTCTCTGCTCCGCAAGGCGCAGATTACGATGTATCCAATTATAAAACATTTCTGGAAGGCGGTTTGATTTCCTTTAAAAAAATGAGGTAATATATATGTTTCTTGAATGATTTAAATTTATGATGAAGTGGGTTTCAATATGGAGTGAAATCTAAATCTGCTGAATATCTTGTTCTTGCTGGAAATTCAAATATCTGATCGATAAAAATGCGTCTTTAAAAAGCTGGTGGTGACCAACAAAGGTTGATATAAATAGTAAGTAAATGTGTTTGAGAAATATTCAGGCTTTCTCTGGCAAAGTCCGATTTTATTTCTTATCAAGAATTCCAATCTAATATATTGAGAGCGGGATTATTGCCGAAGGAATACCATTCACAATTTAGGTTGGAAAAACTGGAGATTGTTACGATGATAAGTCATTCAAAACAGTTACATTTTATATATTTTCATTTGGGAAACTAAAGACATCGAGTTTACAAAAAGCTTTCCCAGAATTGCACTGCCCCCCGAAAGAAAAAAGTTATACACAACTTGGGGTTAAGTTTAATTGTTGAGCATTCTGATAGCCATTTTTTAATGGGCAAAAAAAATATAGAGATTTAGATGTAGTTAATGATAGAATCGGTCAAGGTGGATGCCTTGGCCTTTCTTTCTACACATTGCCCTACCGAAAAACTTGATTCCGTACAGCCACTTGAATTCACAACTGGTAAATCACAAACTGTTTACATTTCTTAAAGTAAGATGGCATCATGATCTCCAATATCCAGGTCAGATGGCGCGGTTTGAATATAGTCGATTTAGCCCTTATTAGCAAGAACTGTTGCATCAATAATGTCTCGAGTCTTACTGCAGTTGATTTTGTATCTCTTTGCGTATCTGTGATCACCTGTAGGTAATTTACATCCTGCTCTGCTATAATCCCTAGCCTGTCAGCAGCACCTTCAGCAATGACTTTCCTGAAAGCAAAGGCTTGCAGTTATTAAGGAAATAAAAGCAAAGCTCCGGATGTGCCTCAAATAACGGAACATCCGGTTTGAGAGTGATGAAGCTAATCGCTTGAGTTAATGCAATCATATCGCTCGAAGAAGTGATGTCAAAAGTTGATGCTTACGGTAATGCAGTGGCATCTTTATGATAAAGCGGCTTAGCATTTTCTCAGGTATCTTAGGGTAGCACATTAGTTAACCAAAGATTTTATCAAAAACCTTGACCCTTATTACTAAAAAATTGTGATGAGATCCGCTTGCTTAGTTCCAAAGTGATGTCAATACACATTGTTAAAGATTATATTTTGGTGAACCTGACATTAACTGATAGATTCAGAATCTATTGAATGTATCGCTTCACTAATCTTGGTGACATTTTTTACACCTACCGAAGTGATAGTGATGCTTTATTTCCATTCCAAAGTAATCTTTTATACCTGATTTTTCTTAAACTCACTCGGTCTCATTCCATACTTAGACTTAAAAACGGTTGAAAAATAATTTGGCGAGGAAAATCCTACCATATAAGTAATTTCTGAAATTGAATAACGGTCGTTTAATAGCAAATATTTCGCTTTTTTTAATCTCCTGTTCAAGATATAATCCGTCACACTGCAATCCAATAATGCTTTAACTTTGCGATAAAGTTGAACCCGGGATATGCCCAACTTCTTACTGATTTCATCAACGCTGAAGTTTTCATTGCTCAGGTTTTGCTCAACTATTCCGGAAAAATCATTGATAAATTTTTTATCAAGGGTTTTAGATACGGGTTGTTTGGTACTGGAACTGATGTCACTTGTATAATGCGATTTTAATAAAAAACGGTTTCTCAGCAGATTCTTAACAGTTGCCTCTAAGTGATCAAAGTTGAATGGCTTAATGATGTAGGCATCTGCCATTGATTCCATTCCATTGATCTGCTGCTCCAAACTTCCCTGGGCGGTAAGCAGAATGATCGGAATATGCGAGGTTCGCAGATCTGATTTGAGTCGTTCAGATAGCACCCTGCCGGAAAAGTCGGGCAGCACAACATCACAGATAATCAAATCAGGTACCTGTTCGTATGCCGAATTCAACCCGTTTTCTCCTGAGTTGGCAATATAAACCTCAAACTCTTTCGATAATTTATCACTCAGGTAATTGAGCATATCGAAATTGTCTTCAATAACCAATATCGTCTGGTCCTTTAAAACCATTAGATGGTCCTGGTTTTTTACAGAAGGCCCATCCTCTATATCCATTGTATAGATCCTGGCATTTTCATATAATTCTTCCTTTAGGATTGAATCATTCACAAGCTCTGCATCACTGAAATGTGCCGAGCCAAGCAATAGCTTAATGGTAAAAATCGTTCCCTGCCATTTCTTACTCTCAACCGATAAATCTCCATGATGTAACTTCATCAATTCCTTGGATAAAGAAAGACCCAGTCCGGAACCTTTTTGGGAATTCGATGATGCCTGATAAAAATGTTCAAATACGTGATCCGCTTCTTCTGTGCTCATGCCTTCTCCATTATCCCTCACCCTCACCCAAACCGCTTCTTCCCTGGTTTCAATGGTGATGTGTATGGTGCCATTAGCGGGTGTAAATTTGAGGGCATTGGAAAACAGATTGAATAGAACCTTATCCAGTTTGTTCACATCAAACCAGATATCGGCTATATTTCCTGAAGAAATTAATCGTAAATCAATGTTTTTCTTAGTTGCACTGTGTTTAAAGCTATCGACAATTTCCCGGATAAAAGCTATCAGATCATTTTTTGTGACCCTAACATCCATTTTTTCATGTTCGATCTTTCGGTAGTCGATGAGCTGGTTGATCATCCTCAGCAGACGATAGACATTTTTCTGAATTAGCCGAAGGTGTTGCCCTGCCAACGCATTCACTTTCTCGTCTTTTAAGAGATCCTCCAGTGGGGAGAGAATCAGCGTCAGCGGTGTACGGAACTCATGGGATATATTGGTAAAAAAATTCAATTTTGCCTCTGTTGCCCGCTCAGCCTTTTCCGACATCTCGATCAGCTGATTTCTTTGGTCGAGAATTTCATGGTTGTTTGCCTCCAGCCTTTTATTGATCTTTCGGTTTTCCAGCAGCGAGAAGAAGGCCAGCCCCCCAAAAACAACCGATAACACAAGTGTAACTACTGTAATATTCAGGATGAGCTGCTGGCTTTCGAACAACGATTGCTGCTCAGATAGCAGTTCCTGCTGGCGCTCGATATCTTTTTGCTGGCTACTGAAACGGTTCCACTGCAACATCATCAGCTTAACATTGGAAGAATCAATAACAAGGGACTGAAGTATATTCTCTTTTACGAATGATTCCTTGTTCAGTATTCTAAAAGCAGTTGATATCGCTTCTTTGCCTCCCGTTGGATAAAGTACACTGGCACTAATAACCTTGTCATCAATCATCTGAATCCCGCCGCCCTGACCGGGCAACCCGTCAATTCCTATGATTTTAATCTTTTTGCCCAATCCAAGCTGATCCAGGATTTCCTTTGCGCCCTGTGCCATCTGATCATTGTGCGCAAAAATCAACTTTGTTTCCCCTAAAACTTCCCTGATCTTTGAAAGCTGCTGCTTTGCATTACCTTTCAGCCAGTCTCCATAAATTTGATTGACAATCTTTAAACCTGTAAATTTACTGATGCCCTCAGCAAAGCCTCTTTGACGCTCTATTGCCGGCGAAGAGCCCGGCAAACCCATGATTTCTACAATATTTCCCGATCCGCCACTGATTACCCCCGCATATGACCCTGCCATCTTTCCAATCTGATAATTGTCGGCACCCACATAAGCAGTATAAGAACTGGACGATATTTTACGATCGATGACAACAACTGGTATCCCTTTGCTGTATGCTTGTTCAACTATCGGGGTAAGCGGTCTTGCCTCATTCGGAGAGATGATCAGGATATCAATGTTTTCATTGAGCAACTGCTTAACCTGCGAGGCCTGGACTTTGCTATCATTATTGGCATCCTTGTAAATAAGTTCTGCACCTTGATGGAGTGAAAGTTCCATTTTCATTTCCTCCAGCATAGTTTTACGCCAGAGGTCAGAGCCGACACACTGTGAGAAGCCAATGCGATATCCGCTTTCCTTTGTTTTATTAACGCAGGAACTAAGTGCAATCAGTAAAATGATCACAATTAAGAATCTCTTATATATGTGTAAATTTTTATGCATGGAAAAACAGTTAAAAATAATTTTCGACTGCGAATTTTTATATCTGGTTAAACTTTACGCTTTATTTTATTTAAAGATAACAAAAAGGTTAAAGCTTTAACAATTAGCTGCCAGGTGTTGCTGCCCGTTTAAATCTATTTATGTATCATAACCTGAACTTATGTGATACAGGTTTGTAAGTGTAGCGTTAATAGTGTTTGTTTTTTTATTTAAAATTCTGATAATCAGATTATTAAATGATGTTAAGATTTTGTTGTTTTTTGCGACAGATTTAGAATATCCGAACTGCATTTTTCTCCAATTTGCAATCCTTAACCAATAATAAACCTTTTTATGAAAAAACATTCAGTGCTGGCCTGGTCAATGGTCGTAGCTTTGGGAGGATTCCTTTTCGGATTTGATACCGCCGTAATTTCGGGAGCCGAAAAATCTATACAACAATATTGGAACCTTTCATCTTTTGCACACGGGCTCACCATTTCCATTGCTTTGATCGGTACGGTCATCGGCTCATTGGTAGGCTCACGTCCCTCAGATCTTTTCGGAAGAAAAAATACACTTTACTTTGTTGCCGCAGCCTATTTGCTTTCCTCTTTAGGAACAGCGCTTGCTGATAACTGGTATGTCTTTCTCATTTTCCGTCTCTTAGGAGGTCTGGGAGTTGGCATTTCTTCGGTGACAGCGCCCATATATATATCTGAGGTTTCGCCTGCTGACCGAAGAGGCAGATTGGTCGGCCTTTTTCAGTTCAACGTGGTACTGGGGATTTTGGTTTCCTATCTGTCTAACTACTTGCTCAGCCAAGGAGGAGAAACCTCGTGGAGATGGATGCTTGGCGTGCAGGCGTTTCCGTCAATTATTTTTTTAGTGCTGATCTACTTTATTCCGGAAAGCCCAAGATGGTTGATATTAAAAAAGGGAGCTACAGAAAAGGCGCTCGCCATTTTAAGGATTATAAATCCGCTGAATTGTGAGCAGGAACTGGCAGCAATTCAGAAATCGGGCACGGATATGGACAATAACAAATCCGGCGACAGCCTTTTTTCAGGAAAATACAACAGGCCTATTATTCTTGCAGTGCTTTTTGCATTCTTCAATCAGGTCTCAGGTATCAATGCGATTATCTATTATGCTCCAAGGATATTTGAAATGGCAGGATTGGGCGCTCATTCGTCATTACTTTCTACAGTGGGCATTGGGATGGTTAACTTCATCTTTACCCTTTTGGCCATCAATATTATAGATAAGGTCGGCAGAAGAACCCTCATGTTTATCGGCTCTTTTGGTCTTATTGCCTCCTTAGCCCTGGTTGGATTTACTTTTTTAGGCAAGGATTCCGGCGGCTTTGAAATCCCGCTATATGTGATGCTTTTCATCGGGTTTTTTGCATTTTCCCAGGGCGCTGTAATTTGGGTGTTCATTTCTGAAATTTTCCCCAATCAGGTGCGAGCCAAGGGTCAAACCCTGGGAAGTTCTACCCATTGGGTGATGGCAGCTATTATAGCCTTTTGTTTTCCATATTTAGCTGAGTCATTGGGCGGGGCAACGGTATTCTTTTTCTTTTGTGGTATGATGGTGCTTCAACTCTTATTTGTATGGAAAATCATGCCGGAGACTAAGGGTAAATCATTAGAACAGATTGGAACTATACTTCATTAAATAAATTACTATGACTGAAACTATAAACGCACCGGCTGTTTGTTTTGGCGAGATCCTTTGGGATGTCTTGCCTGACGGCCCGCAACCGGGCGGAGCGCCGTTAAACGTGGCTTATCATTTGAATAAGCTCGGGCTTTCCACCGGAATCATCAGTAAAATCGGCCAGGATGAAAACGGAAGGAAACTGGAATCATTACTGGATAAGTGGGGCATTTCCAAACAGCTCCTTCAGCATGATTCCCTTTATCCCACAAGTGAGGTTATTGCCAGAATAGGAGCCGGTAATGAGGTTAGCTATGAAATTGTTTTTCCCGTAGCCTGGGACTTTATAAATAAGCCGGATGAACTTTCGCCAACGGCGCTGTCGGAAAGCTACTTTGTCTACGGAAGCCTTTCCTCAAGAAATGAGCATTCCAAACAAACCTTATTTGAGTTATTGGAGCGAGGGTCAATTAATGTGTTTGACATCAACCTGAGACCACCTTTTTTTAACAAAACTTTGCTCAATGACTTACTGCTGAAAGCCGATATTGTGAAGTTCAATGAATCAGAACTGCACATGGCACAAATTCTTTTTGGCGGAAGCCATCGAAACCAGTCCGAACAGGTGAAATTCATACAGGACCGCTTTAACGTTCCGGAGGTAATTGTCACTAAGGGGGAATTCGGTGCAGCTTATTACAAGGGCGATCAATCCTATCATGCATGGGGATCAGAGGTTTCCGTAAGTGATACCATCGGAAGCGGCGATTCATTCCTTGCCGCTTTCATTGCCAACCATCAAAAAGGTGTGGCTCCCAAGGAAATCATTAAAAATGCAATCGGGATGGGTGCTTTCATTGCCACCCGCAAAGGTGGTTGCCCTGAATATGAACTCCAGGAATACATCGATTTTATAAAACAAATATTTTAAACTAATCCATATTACTAACCAAATTTTACTAACCAGAATTAATTATGAGAAAACTTTTCCTTTCCTGGCTTTTTGCCCTGATGGCAATGAGCTTAGCTTACGGGCAGAGCAGGGTAATCAGCGGAACGGTCACCGACAACGATTCCATGCCCTTGGAAGCGGTTACTGTTGTAGTTGTTGGTACACAGAAAACCACCACTACAGATGCAAAAGGTAATTTTAGAATAGAGGCCTCTAACGGACAGACCCTGCGCTTCATCTATATAGGCGCCGAGCCTAATTCCATTCTGCTCACCGCGGAATCCGCCAGCTTAAAAATCAAAATGGCCATTTCAGTTAATGATTTGAATACCGTAGTGGTTACAGGATACCAGAAAGAACGCAAGAAAGATCTCACAGGAGCTGTTTCAGTAGTGAATATGAAGGATATTGCCAGCATCCCGACCGGAAACATCATGACCTCCCTTCAAGGCAGGGTTGCCGGGTTATCGGTCGCCACTGATGGTACGCCGGGTGGGGTAAGTACAGGTGTAGGTATTAGGGGTATCACCACAATAAATAACAGTAGCCCCCTTTACGTTATCGATGGTGTTCAAACCAGGGACAATATCTCCACATTGCTCAATGCCAACGATGTAGAATCTGTGCAGGTATTAAAAGATGCTGCATCGGCATCAATTTACGGTACGCAGGCAGCAAACGGGGTGATTATCATTACTACAAAAAGAGCAAAAAGAGATCAGTTCAAAATAGATTTCGATGGACAGCTCACCACCCAATCCTTTCACACGGGAATAAAAATGCTCAATACTCAGCAATGGGGAGACACTTATTGGACTGCCTATAAAAATGATGGCATCGCACCAAGGCACGATCTTTATGGAAGCGGCACTGTTCCTGTGATACCGGAATTTATAGATTCCAGAAAAACCATCAGGTCTTCGGATACCGACTGGGCGAAAGAAGTTTACAACACTGCGGTATTACAAAACTATACGCTCACCGTTTCCAAGGGATCCCAGAACGGAAATTCTCTTTTCGCCGTTAACTATTTTGATCAGGATGGTCTGGTTAAATATACGAACTTCAAGCGTCTTAATGCTAGGCTAAACTCCGATTATAACTACCTGAACAATAGAATCCGGGTGGGCGAGAATCTAAATGTAAGCAGATGGACTGAAAAGCTAAAACCGGCCGGGATAGAGGAGCTTGTAATTGCGCAGCATCCCATTATTCCGGTGTATGATATTTTCGGGGGATATGCAGGCCCTACACAAGGAATCGGTGATAAACCCAATCCAGTAAGGCTGCTTGATCAGCAAAGGAATAACAGACAGGAGCAATGGCGCATTTTTGGAAATACATATATTGAGGTTGAACCGATAAAAAACCTGGTATTCAGGTCTAACTTCAGCCTGAATTATCGCAATGGCTTTGCATCGGTATTTGAACCGAAATGGAAAGAAGGAGATCGTTCAGTGGATAAAAACGCACTGACCACAACCTCGGATTATAACAGGGACTGGATATGGTCCAACACCGCAAATTATAGTCGGGTTATCGGAAAACATTCTTTAAATGCACTCATCGGTGCGGAATCAAAAGAGAACTACAATGAATCTGTTGGCGCAAGACGGGAGAATTTTTTAATCGAAGCAATTGATTACCGTTACATCAGTGCAGGCGATGGCGCTCAAACCAATAGCGGAATTGGATCCCGCAATGCAACCAGATCGCTATTCGCAAAGGTGAACTATGTTTACAGTGATCGCTACCTTTTCTCCGGAACGATCAGAAGGGATGCATCATCACGCTTCGGACAAAATAACAATGCCGGCTATTTTCCCGGTGTTTCCGGTGCATGGAGGATTTCACAGGAATCGTTCATGAAAGATATCAAGGCAATCAACGACCTTAAGTTCAGGGTAAGCTGGGGACAAAACGGAAACGATCTTCTGGACAATGAGGCAACCTATACAAAATACCAGACCAACTTAAATATGGCCGGTTACGATATCGCAGGCATCAATCAAGGCATCATTCCAAATGGTATCATCAAGAACAGGACTGGAAACCCCAATATCAAATGGGAAGTTACAACCCAGACCAACTTTGGCCTTGATCTGACTATGCTGGATAATCGTTTAAGCCTTTCTGCCGATTACTACATCAAAGATACCAAGGATATGCTTATTGATCGTCCCTACATTGCCATCATCGGCGAGGGTGGAAGTATTGCTTATAATGGAGCATCACTGAACAACAAAGGTTTTGAGGCGACTTTGAGCTGGCAGGATAAAGTGGGCAAGGATTTCAATTATAGTGTAACCTTCACCGGAACGGCCTATAAAAATAAGGTTACTGACGTACCTGCAGACATTTACTACACCTTTGGTGGCGGAAATGGAATAGATAAAACCATTGTAGGCCAACCGCTGGGTTCATGGCTGGGGCTTCAGACTAATGGCCTTTATAAAACTGCAGCTGATTTGAATGACGGAATCAATCAGCCTGGAAAAGGACTCGGTAGATTAAGATATGTGGACACCAACGGCGACAAGGTGATTAATGACCGTGATCGTGTTTGGCTGGGATCTGACCAGCCTAAATTTATCGGGGGATTGAATGTTGCATTAAGCTACAAGGCCTTTGACTTTGCTTTCTTCGTAAACGGGATGATCAGGGATGCCTATAACAACTCTAAATTTTATACGGATTTCTTTCAGCTTTGGACGGGAAACCATGGCACAAGACTTCTGGATGCCTGGAATCCAACAAGCAATTTTGATTCCGGCATTCCCTCGCTCACAGCAGTTAACCTTAATGATGAGGGCAGAACTTCGGATTATTTTATCGAAAACGGGTCGTATCTTAAACTCAAGAATATCCAGCTTGGCTATACCCTTCCAAGATCGATTGCAGACAAATTGAAATTAAGGAATTTTAGGGTATATCTTCAGGGGCAGGACCTCTTTACCATTACCGGTTACAATGGGGCGGATCCGGAAGGCCTGGGTTATCCTTACCCATTGCCAAGAACATTTACACTGGGACTAAATTTTGGATTTTAGCATACACCACTAATTTAACTGATCATGAAATTTATATATATAGTATTTGCAGGTATGATTTTATTCAGCTCTTGCAAGAAAGATTTTTTGGATACAAAACCACAGGGAAAACTAAGCGATGACCTTTTGAATACGCCCGACGGGATCGAGGCCTTATGCATATCTGCTTATTCGGCTCTTGCCGGACCTGAAGGTAGTGACGGTACCTTTCTCTCACCAACTACTAACTGGGTCTATGGCGATGTCAGGGCCGAAACAGCCTACAAAGGCGGCGGCGGTATTGGTGATATTGGTGAATTTAATGCCTTCGAAACCTTTCAGGGTGTATTTGCAACTAACGGTCTCCTTGACAGAAAATGGTTCAGTCTTTACCGTAGCGTTCAACGTGCCAATAGTGCCATTAAACGCCTGAATGCCGTAACGGAAGCACAGGTGCCCTTGAAAAATGTGCGTCTGGGTGAAATGCGTTTTCTTCGTGCCCATTACTTTTTTGAACTTACTCGTCTGTTCAACCATGTGCCATATTTCGATGAAAATGTAGAAATTGAAAATTATGTTAAGATATCCAATGTAGAGTTTACCAGGGATCAGCTGCTGGAGAAAATTGCAAAAGAGTTTGCTGATGCCGCTGCACTATTACCTGCTGCCCAGCCACAAAAAGGTCGTGCGACAAAATTTGCAGCCATAGCTTATCAGGCGAAGGTAAATCTGTACCGTGCTTACAAACAAAATCCTGATAACACTTTAGCCAGTATCGATCAAACCCTGCTCACAAATGTGATTGCGCAGTGCGATCAGGTGATTAGCGGAGGTGGATACGGCCTGCTTGCTGATTTTCAACAACTTTCAATGGCCGAGTTTGACAATGGTGCTGAATCTGTTTTTGCTGTGCAGTATTCAATCGGTGATGGAACAGATCAAGGCAGGATAAACTGGAGCAATCTGCTCAACGCTCCAAGGGGACCGGCTTACAGTGGAGATGGATTCTTCCAGCCCAGCCAAAACCTGGTGAACTCTTATAAAACCGATGCCAATGGATTAGCTATTCCTGATACTTACAACAATGCTAACCTGCTTACCCTGGCCGATGGTTTTGCTACTAATGTAGATCCAAGGCTTGACTTTACACTGGGAAGGCTTGGTGTAAGGTGGAAAAATTTTGCCACAGGCCCCTATGCTGCCGACTGGGTCCGGGAACCGGCAACCTATGGTAACTACTCCAACAAAAAAGCACTCGTATCCCCTGAATCCCCATTCATGGTAAAAGGCTTCCCTTGGGGCGGATCTGCCTTAAATTTTACCATCATAAGATATGCAGATGTACTACTATGGAAAGCTGAAGCGCTGATTGAACTTAACCGGCACGATGAGGCCCTGCCACTTATTAATCAAATCAGGGCAAGGGCCAGGAACAGCAAATACGTATTGGCTTGGAACAATACCAGTCCAACGGACTATGCTGCAAAATATAACATCAATACCTATCAACCTGGTATAAACTGTACCTGGAGCAACGATTATGCAAGAAAAGCGCTCCGCTTCGAACGAAAACTGGAACTAGCAATGGAAGGTGAACGCTTTTTTGATCTGGTAAGATGGGGAAGCGCAGACCAGGTTCTCAACACAGAATATTTCTCAAAAGAGAAAACCTTGAGAACCTATCTTCAAAATGCAAGGTTCGTAAAGGGAAGGGATGAATATTTCCCTATACCACAGCCACAGATTAATTTTTCTGCAGGATTATATAAGCAGAACCCAGGTTATTAGTGTCACAAATGCTAGGTAAGGTTGGCCGTTCAGCGATAGAACAACAGCCGTATGATAGGAGATGATCCCGTACGATAAAGGAGAAAAACCCAAGTGTGCTGTGCAGTGGAGTTTACAAAGCTGCACAGCCTTATTCAAAAATAATGATTATGGAGATTAAACTAAATCGAGTATCAAGGTTTTTTGCTGGCCTGATATTTATGCTTACCCTTTCAGTTGTCACCTATGCCCAGGAATGGAGTTTTGACGGGAAGAAGCCACTGGCTGCTGCTCAGGGCATGGGCACTCTCGAACTAAGAAGCGTAAAAGGGAAGTTGGAATTGAGCCCAGGGGTTTTAGGCATGGCAGTAAGAACAGATGGTTATAGTACCTCGCTAAAAGCAAACCTATCTAAACCATTTACAGGTATATCTGGTTGGTTTGCTTTAGAATCTTTTCCTACAGATACCGCTGCTTTCTTTGCTTTTAAAGATACAATTACTGGACTTTCTACCTCGGTTTGTGTAGACAGGTTCGGGGAAATTATTCTGGGTAAAGGAAATGCTCAGAAATTTTCGTATGCCTCTACAGGTCACTTTGTGGCTAAGTTTACCTGGCTTCAGATCATTTTACTTAGAAATCAAAACGAAAACGGACTTTGGGTAAATGGCATAGAAATTTTAAACAAAAAGCAAATGCCTGATTTTCCTAAAGGATCTTCAGAATTATTGTTAGGTACTGATTATAGGAAGAAGACACTTGGGAAAATGGATCTGTCTGCCATTAATGGATTGATAGACGAATTTAAGTTTTTGCGTGGTGATGATGACCTAAAAAAACTGATAAAAGAAGCTAACGCCTTAGGAAAAAAGAATCCTAAGCTTGCTATACCCAAAAGTCGATTTATTGATGATTTCAGTAGGCCAAAATATCATCTTCTCCCTGCTGCCAATTGGACAAATGAGACACATGGCCTCATTTACTACAAAGGTAAATACCATATCTTCAACCAAAAAAATGCTTCTAATCTTGCATTAAGCCAGATAAACTGGGGACATTTCAGTAGCACGGATTTGATTGACTGGACGGAACATAAGCCTGTTCTCAGCCCGGAAAAAGGCTACGACGAGAATGGGATTTGGTCAGGCCACGTGGTAATCGGTGACGCAGGAATTCCAATGATCAGCTATACCGCGGGTGGTAAGAAAATGGGAGTAGCATTGGCTTTTCCGAGGGATTCCAGTCTATCCGAGTGGATAAAATATGATAAAAATCCGGTGATCCCCGGCCAGCCTGAAGGTTTTTCCAGAACTGATCTTCGGGATACCTATATATTCAAAGAGGCGGACAGGTGGTACATGGTAGTGGGTTATGGAATCGAAAAGGCCGGACAAGACCGCGGGGCTTTGCTTCTTTATAGCTCTTCGGACCTTAAAAGTTGGAAATTCCTCCATACATTGTTTGAAGGCAACCCTGCTGTGGACAATTCCGGAATCTTTTGGGAAATGCCCGTATTTAGAAAAATCGGAGATAAATACCTCCTTTTGGTAAACAAGGTTCCACACAAGGGTATCCCGGCGAGGGCACTTTACTGGGTAGGTGAGTTTACTCATGAACGTTTTGTTCCAGATGACCTGTTGCCAAAAAATCTTGAGGTGATAAATCGCTTACTTTCTCCATCTGTTGCCCGAGACAAGGATGGCCTGCTAACTGCAATTGCCATTATACCGGATGAGGTGAGTGGTGATGCCGGTTATCAAAAAGGCTGGTCGCATCTTTACAGTATTCCACGAATCTGGAATTTATCTTCAGGTAGGCTTCACCAGTTGCCCCATCCGGCTTTGACCGCACTTAGAAACGGAGCGGGTAATCGTTTCGATGAGCAAATTTCTTCCGATCAGCCTAAAAAAGTCTATGCTGGTCAGCAATATGAATTGCTGGCAGAAATTACTGCAGACAAGGCAAATAAATTTGGTTTTATTCTCCACAGTAATCCTGACGGTTCTGAGTTTTCCAAAATTTATTACGATGCCGAATCAAAACAGATGGTGGTAGATCAAACCCGGTCCAGTAAGAAAAAAGGGATTCCACAAACCACTAAAAAGGATAACCTGAACCTTGATTTAAGTAAACCTGTAAAACTCCATCTTTTTGTAGATGGATCAGTTGTCGAGTTGTTTATTAACGATGAACATGCATTAACAACTAGAATATTTCCGCTCAGTAAGCAAAGTGATGTGGCAGAGGTGTTCTCCCAGGGTGGAAATATCAAAATAAAAGGAACAGTATGGAAACTGAACCCTGCAAAGATGGAAACTGATTTCTAAGAGGCTTTTGCAAAACTGCTGATTAAATGACTAACCAAATGAAAAAAATATTCAAAAATAAATCAATCCTGCTAATCACAATTTCGCTGTTTATCTCTGCTAAGGTCTGTGCTCAAAAAGATAGCTCAACACTTTATAAGGAACCCTACCGGTCGCAATTTCACTTCAGTCCAAAAAAAGGTTGGATCGGTGACCCCTGCGGATTTATTTATTATCAGAACAAATATCAAATGTTTTGGTGGGGAAAAGCCGTTTCAGATGATCTTGTTCATTATAAGGAAGTCTCACCCGATGTGATGACCGGAGATGATGGAGGAATCAGTTATTTTACCGGTTCTGCCCTCATCGATAAACGAAACTTGGCCGGGTTTGGTAAAAACAGCTACATCGCAGCCTACACAATGTTCAATAAGCAGACCAAAAGCCAGTCACAAGGGATTTCTTACAGTCGGGACGGGCAAACTTTCGAATACTATAAAGGAAATCCGGTTATAGACATAGGAAGTACTGAGTTTCGTGATCCTACTGTATTCTGGCACGCCCCAAGCAAGAAATGGATCATGGTTGTTGCAAAAGCGCTGGAGAAAAAAATCAAATTCTACGGGTCAAAGGATTTAAAGTCCTGGACATGGCTCAGCGATTTCGGTCCCGCGGGTGCTCAGGATAAAGCCTGGGAATGTCCGGATCTTTTCCAGCTTCGCGTAAACGGAAAAGATAGAGATAAGCGGTGGGTCATGGTCGTATCAATTGATTGGGCGCAGGAGCAATATTTCATTGGAGATTTTGACGGTAAAACCTTCACCTTAGGAAAAGAGCAGCCAAAGGAGCCACTGTACATGGACAAAGGACTTGACTTTTATGCCTCTCGTACTTTTCAGGATTACGATGGAACATTGAAAACCAAGACGACGCTAGGATGGGTAGCCACCTGGGATTACGCACAGACCGCCCCCTCGAACTATGGGAAAGGTTTTTGGTCTATTCCCAGAGATTTAGAGTTGAAAACGTTTCCTGAAGGTATTCGTCTTACGCAGACCCCGATGAAGGCGCTTCGTTCCCTGAGAGGCGATACCGTTAGTTCTTCCTATCAACTCGAAGCAGGGTCAGCTAAGTTGAAAGCTTTCCAACCGCAAGAGAATGTTTACGAACTCGACGCTGTTTTTGATACCAGTGTGCCCAACATTTTTGGATTCAACCTATGTGTGGGAGAAGGCCGTAAGGTAGCAGTGACCTATGATACTGAAACCACTCTTTTGAAAATCGACAGAACCAATTGTTCGAAAGAAAAAATTGACAAATTTGCCCGTGTCTCTTCCGCGAAGGTGCTCCCTAAAAACGGTGAACTACGTTTGCATTTTTTCGTGGATAAATCAAGTGTTGAACTTTTCACTGGTGAAGGAAAAGATGTATTTACCTTGCTTACCTATCCAGGTGATTCTCAAACCGGAATTGAAACTTTCGCCAAAAATGATGGAACAAAGCTATCCTTTAAAGCCTGGAAATTAAACTCAATATGGAAATAAGCAAAAAAAAGAATCTCATTACTAGATTTTGCATCTTGTGGCTTTGTTGTATCGGCCTTCAGCTTGTAGGATGTGCGGATAAGATTCCCGAGAAGACCGTTACAATGAGCAAACTGCTTGAGGAAATGGTGTCGGTCGAAGAGCAATCCAGGGTTCCCAAACCCTTTTATATCGCAAAACAGGTAAGCAGCCATGACCGTTCCTCTACTAAGCCTGATTCTGCGAACTGGTTCGCTAACGCAGACGGATTCGGAAACGAGGGCGTAGATACCATTTCGGGGCACATAGAAAAAATACTTTTTAATGAACAAGGACCAGGCGTAATTACCCGTATTTGGCTGACCACCCTGGATAAGAGAGGGGTAATTCGTTTCTATTTCGATGGACAAAAGAAGGCTGGCTGGACGATCCCTTCCTATGATCTGATGAAGTTTGGCGGCATAGAAATCGGCAAGGGTCTGCTTATCCCGCACACCAGTTATACTCCGGAAGGAAAGGGTGGGAGCACGCTGTTTATGCCCATCCCTTACTCCAAAAGCTGTAAGATCACTTTTGAGGATTCCAAAGACGTTGCGGTAACCCCAAAATACTATCAGATAAATTATAGAGCATATAAAAAAGGCACTACTGTAGAAACCTTTTCGGCTGCGGGGTTAAAACGAGCAAAGCAGAAAATCAAAGAGGTAAATGAAATACTGTTGCATCCGCCCGCATCTAAAGGTAAGGTGTATGAGACTAGTGATAATTTATTGCCGGGGGATTCCCTGGTGTTGGATTTGCCTGCGGGCCAGTATGGTATTTATGATCTGGATTTGAACATCAGTCAAATGCAAAGGTCTGCGTATGCCCAGGTGATGAAAAAAATAATCTTTTCCGCTGATTTCGATCACCAGCAAACCATATGGGTGCCGTTGAGTGACTTTTCGGGAGGGGGGACTGGAAGCCCTCGCGTCAGAAGCTGGTATCTTAACGCTGATGGACAAGGAAAGGTCAATAGCCGCTGGTTGATGCCCTACCGGAAGCTCGGTAAATTTGTGTTGAAAAATGTTTCAGAGGAAAAAGTTTCGGCCACCATATCCGCGAAGATATTGCCGCTGGCCTGGGACGAAAGATCGCTTTATTTTCACACTTCCTGGAAGGCAGAAAGGGGAATTTATTTACACGACAAGCCTGAAGAGTATAAGAAGGTCCGTGAGTGGAATTTTGCCTCGCTTTCAGGATTTGGCATTTATAAAGGAGATGTTTTGACCATTTTTAATCATTCACCCGCCTGGTATGGAGAGGGAGATGAAAAGATTTGGGTGGACAATGAGCAGTTTCCATCACACTTTGGAACTGGCACCGAAGATTATTACAACAGTTCATGGGCACCTGTTGTTCCATTTCAAACGCCTTTTGGAGGCGCTCCCAGGGCTGATCAGGAAAGTTCTCATGGTTATAATACTTTTTTTCGCACCAGAAACCTGGACGGAATCGCCTTCACTAAAGGCCTGAAATTCGATCTGGAAATGCTAAGTTGGGTAAAGGGGAAAATGGATTGTGCATCTACCGTTTATTGGTATGGGGGAAAATCAGCACATGCCTTATCTAGTGGGAGTGTAACTGACATCATGTGGCCATTGATCCCAGTTCCTGAGGACTTAGGTAAATTCAAAGAACCTGGATCGATAGAATTTGAGCGACTTAGTGCTGAAAAAAAGGACAACGCCATACAAATAGATAAACAGCAAATGTATGGCTTCATTGGAGGCAGGTGGAGTGAAGCCTCACAAATGACTGCTAGAGGAGGAAAACCTGGGGATGGTTTAACTTTTCGGTTTAATGACTTGAAAACAGGTAATTATAAGATGGTTTTGTATTGTACAAAGGCGAGTGATTATGGCATCATTTCATTTAAAGTAAACGGAAAGCAGGTTGCGGTTTCTTTTGATGGATATCAGGATAAGGTTTCAAGGGCTGCGGTATCCTTAGGAACTTTTGCGAGTGAAAAGGGGCAGATTGCTCTTGAAGTTTTTATTAAAGGAGCTAATAAAAAAATGTCAGGAAAACAATATATGTTCGGGTTGGATTGTATTCAGCTTGTTAAAACGGGTAATTAATATGAAAAATAAATTTATAACTGCAGTCATTTGCAGCGCAGTTGCACTCATTGGCCTAAACCAATCTGTCGCAATAGCGCAGAGGAACATTAATCAAGAAGTGGAAAAATACAGACCCGCTTTTCACTTTACGCCAAAAGCACATTGGATGAATGATCCCAATGGGATGGTTTATTATAATGGTACCTATCATCTTTTTTTTCAGTACCATCCCGGAGGAACTACATGGGGGCCGATGCACTGGGGGCATGCGGTGAGTAACGACCTTTTTAACTGGCTGGAAAAACCCATCGCGTTATATCCCGATAGTTTAGGTGCGATTTTCTCCGGTAGCGCAGTAATCGACAAGGACAATACGGCTGGTTTTGGGAAAAATGCCATGGTTGCTATCTTTACCCATCACAACCAGAAGATTGAGAACGCTAAGACCGGGCTACATCAATATCAGAGTATCGCGTATAGTAATGATGAGGGCAATACATGGACTAAATACAAGGGAAATCCGGTATTGCCAAATCCTGGGATCACTGATTTTAGGGATCCAAAAGTCATGTGGTTTGAACAAGGCAAAAAATGGATCATGACCCTGGCAACAAAGGACAGAATCACCTTCTACTCATCGCCAAACCTGAAGCAGTGGACAAAAGAAAGCGATTTTGGTGCCACGCAAGGTGCGCACGGGGGTGTATGGGAGTGCCCTGACCTTTTCACCCTTACAGTCAACGGAAAGAAAGTTTGGGTTCTGCTTGTCAGCATCAACCCAGGCGGGCCAAATGGCGGGTCTGCAACCCAGTATTTTACGGGGAGTTTCAATGGGCATGAGTTTGTAGCCGATTCTAAGGAAGAAAAGTGGATTGACTATGGTACTGATAATTATGCAGGGGTTACCTGGTCTAACACAGGGGATAGAAGAATTTTTCTTGGATGGATGAATAACTGGTTATATGCCAATCAGGTACCTACAGTGGCTTGGAGAGGGGCAACCACAGTACCAAGGGAACTAAGCCTTTCTGAGCAAAATGGTCGCTTGTTAATCAGTAGCTTACCTGTTAAGGAGCTCTCTGCCTTTTTGGAAAAACCCTCAATGCTTTCACTTGGAAAAGGTTCAACTCAAAATAGAAAAACTGCTAAAATCCCTTCTGGAAAGCCCTTTGAGCTGACGTTGGAAACCAAGGATTTATCATCATTCTCTATCAGTCTCCTTAGTAGTGGCTCTGACAAAGTTATTTTTGGATACGATAAAGTACATAACAGGTTCTTCATCGACAGGCGGAATGCCGGTGATACCAGCTTCAACAAAGAATTTTCCGCAGTGCATTACGGCCCTCGAATCAGTAAGTCCAGCTCCATTTCAATGAAAGTTCTGATTGATGCGGCCTCAATTGAGGTGTTTGCAGACAATGGAACTTGTGTGATGACCGATATATTTTTTCCGAAAAAGCCAATCAATTCACTTGAAGTTTTAACGAATAAGGGTTCAGGCTTGAAAACGCTAAAATATCTACCTTTAAAACGGATAAACTAAACTTGTTTTACCGTTTTTTAGTGAGTTCCAATTTGCTTGCAAGGGCAGACTGTGGTAGGCATAAAGTCTGCCCTTGCATTATGCGAACTTTTAGGCAGCGTTGCTATTGGATTTTCGGGAGGTAATCTTGATCCACTGCGAAGCTAATAGTGGTCTTCTTTAGCCCTTGATTTAATTAGACCCAGTGCACCAAATTATAGTTATCTCCAACAATACTAGTAAAGAAGATTTTATGATTTTTTTTGGCGAAGTGGAGTGAATCAATTGCTGGTTATCCAGACTAATCACTATTCATCTGAAATGCCTTAATTATTGGTTTTTCGAAATCAATCCACTTCTGATAACCCTTGTCGTTCAAATGCACGCCGTCTTTTGTCAATTCCAGTATTAATTCACCGTTTGAATCGACAAACTGACTATAGAAATCAATGACCTCATAAAATCCCTTAACCTCATTTTTTTTGATCATTTTATTTACCGAAAGAATATCCTTTTGCAGGTATGTTCTTCTGGTGGGTAAAAGCGTACGTACATAAATTTTCGTATTTGGCGATCTATGATGAATTATTTTGGAGATTTTCAATATGTTCTTACCTACATATTCAGGTGATGGAACAATTTTGTCATATTTTAGATCAGGATTATCCTCTTGGTGACGGAGGCTAAAAAGATCATTAATTCCAATTAGTATAAATACAGCTCTTGGTTTAAAGTAGGTGATTTCTCTTAAACGTTTCATTACCCCATCAGTAACATCTCCGGCAATCCCCCTGTTGCGGATATGTTCTATACCGAATTTTCTGCTCCAATCCAACCCTCCTTCAGTAATACTATTGCCAATAAATACAGTTTCTCCAAGATTTAAGGGCTCTTTTTTAAACTCTTGGATGCGTTTGTTATAATGTTTTTGTGCCCAGTTGTTGTGGTAACGAGATGTAATTTTTTTTGTTGGAAATAGTCCTGCCAGTTCTTTGGTTGAATGCAGAGATGATTGTCCAAAAGAGTTAATACTTAATACAATCAAAAAGAAAGCAGTTATTATTTTTTTCATCGTTCTCAATTTAATAAATTATTTAACGGCTGAGTGGAAAATCAAATGTATTTGACCCCGCATTGCCAAATTCATAATAGCAAGGTAGATAATTATTTAACACAAATTTTAGTTCCGGCGATATGGGGTCAACAGTCTGTGGTTTATCCACTCAAAGATATTGGTAATACGTTGGTGGCATTGGTGGCTTCACAATATCTAGCACAGGCAAAACTCACTAATGAATTATCGAGATTTGAGGCGATTACCAAATCGTTTAAATTGCTGTTGGAACAGAATCTCACCACCGTGAAAAGTTCAAGTGAATACGCTAAAAAACTTAATATTTCTTCAATGTATTTAAACGAATGTGTTAAGAATGCAATGGGTGCCGCTCTCATGTCCTGTGATTGCTTTTGCAATCTGGGATTTCGTAAACTTGATTCTTTTCATATTACCAATTAAAATTAATAACATCGCTTCGCTCGGTCTAGAGTTCTGATTTTAACTGGTCTGAATTTTTGGAAGTGCAAAAAGGACAAAGAGGGCAAACCAATTTATCATCAGGCTTGAGTGAATTAATGATTGGATGGAGCGGGTGGCCGCGTTTTTGGTTAAAGCATTCAAATTAATCCTGTATATTTGATTATTCATGCACATCCATACCAAGCCCGTCATTGATGAATATAAATTGTTGCGTCAGGTAGCACAGGGAAGTCAACATGCCTTCAAGCTTCTTTATGAACTGCATAAAAAAAAAGTTTTCAATAAGGCTTTTTATATATTAAAGTCTGAAGTATTGGCAGAAGAGGTACTTCAGGAGGTGATGCTAAAGTTTTGGCAAAATGCCGGAAGCATGAGGCCGGATAGTAACATATCGGCTTATCTCCTCATCTTGGCCCAAAACCAGAGTTTTCAGATACTGAGACGGAAAGTGCTTGAAGCCAGAACTGAAGTGGCAATGGGAGAGGCGTGGACGGAGAAACATAATGAAACGGAGGAAGAGATTCTTTTGGCAGATACCAGAAAAATACTCACTGAAGGGATAGCACTTTTGCCTGCTCAACAGAAAATGGTATACGAGCTCTGCCATATACAAGGCCTTAAGTATGAACAGGCTGCGCAACAGATGAATTTAAGTGTAGAAACCGTACGAAGCTATATGAAATTGGCACTCCGGTTTCTTAGGGCATATCTTAAAACCCATACCGATATTGTTGCATTATTGGTGATCTTCAGATTAATCTGATTTTTTTTCATTTTCCATACCCCCTAAAAGCGTTCTCATGGATTATATATAAAAAGGGCAGTCTGCGCCCACTGAAATTATGCCAGAGCAAGAAGACTTAAAATTAATTAATTTATATAGGAAATTTTTTTCCAACACAGCTACTCTGGCAGAGCTGGAGGAATTCAGCAATCTCCTGGATAAGGACCTGACTCAAGAAAAACTTTTTAGATTGCTCGATACGGATTTCAAGTTAAGTGAATCACAACTTATCGAAGTTGATGAGTTTCGTTCGCAGCAGATCTTTAAAAATATTATTGAACAGCCTCAGGGTCGTCAGACTATCATAAAGGTTTTCCCCCGTATAGCCATTGCAGCTTCATTCATCGGCGCTTTATTAATCGTATCCCTATATCTGGTGTTTAATTATTTTACAGAGAAGGAAACTATCACCACCTCAATTGCTTCAAAAAACGATATCCCTCCTGGGAAAACCGGCGCTACGTTAATACTGGCAAATGGAAAGGTCATTAATCTTTCCGAAATGCAAATTGGAAAGATCGCAACTGAATCAGGAGTAAGGATATCGAAGAGTCGATCTGGGGAAATTACCTATATCATGGATAATGAGCAGGTTTCAAACGGAGAAGGTTTCAATACGCTAAAAACAGCAAATGCCCAGACTTTTCGTGTTAAACTACCGGATGGTTCCACAGCATGGCTGAATGCAGCCTCATCGATAAAATTCAGCTCCTCTTTCAAAAACCTGAAGAGTAGAACAGTTCAACTGGTTGGAGAGGCTTACTTCGAAGTAGCAAAGGATGAAAATCATCCATTTATTGTAAAATCCGCTAATCAAGAGGTTCAGGTTTTAGGAACACACTTTAATGTGAAAGCCTATAGTAATGATCCAAGGGCAATCACTACGCTGGCAGAGGGGAGGGTTAAAATCTCTTACATGGCTTCTACCTGGAACGCAAAATCAAAAATAGCCTATAAAGATGAGGTTGTTCTCGCTCCCGGGCAACAATCCGTCTTAAGCGAAGAGAAACTTAATATCAGCAGTGTTGACACCGATGTGCCACTAGCCTGGAAAAATGGGGATTTCATCTTCAATGGGATTACTATTGAGGAGATCATGCGTGATGTATCTCGCTGGTATAATATCGAGGTTATCTATCCCGGAGAGATTCCCAAAGGCAATTTCTCTGGCAATGTTTCAAGAACAAAAAATATAAGCCAGATACTTAAGGCTTTGGAAACTACTAAATTAGTTCACTTTAAAATTGAAGGGAGGAGGGTGTACGTAACGAATTAACTCAGTAAATAAGCCAGATCCCCGAACCAGGGACCTGGAATAGTTTGGCATTCGCCGACAAACAAAGCTATCAACTAAACCTACAGTATGCCTTTCCCGTGGAAAGTAGAGGTACACTGACAAACCAAACTAAAGCTAATGTATAGAAAATATACCGTAAATCTCGGTATGCCTAATCTGGTATACCATAAAATCTTGCTCACTATGCGATTAACCAGCGTGTTTCTGTTAGCAACCTTGATGCAGGTATCCGCTGCCGGATTTGCTCAAAAAATTTCCCTTTCAGAAAAAAATGCATCGATTACACAAATCTTTTCAAAGATAAAAAATCAAAGCGGCTTTGACTTTGTAGCCGATGCAAATTTACTCAGATCGATCCAGCCGATCAATATCAGGGTAAAAAATCTCGACCTTCCCGAGGTGCTGGAGATAATATCCAAGGAGCAACCCCTCAAATTTGAAATCCAGGATAAGATGGTCATAGTGCTTAAAAAAGAGAGTTCGTTTCTGGATCGCCTCTCCTCGGTATTTTTTAAAATTGATATCAGGGGATTAGTTCTGAATGAAAAAGGGGAGCCTATGGGAGGGGCAAATGTTTTGGTCCTTGGGACGAAGCAGTCGGCAAGGACTGGTCCTGATGGCTCATTCTCGTTTCTGAACCTCTCTGGAAAGGAAACCTTGGTGACCAGTTTTATTGGTTATAAATCTGACACGCTTACCTTAACCGGACAAAGAAGTGTTGCTATTGCGATGAAACCCCTGGCTGCAGTGCTGGAGGAAATAGCCGTGGTTAGCACAGGTTATCAGGATTTAAACAAAGATCGTGCGACTGGCTCATTTGGTATAGTCACAGCAAAGGAGCTTGCCAAATTTCCGACTATTAGCTTACTGGAGAGGCTACAGGGCCTGGTTCCAGGGGTAAACATCTCTACTAAAACAATAGCAGGGCAAAGCCGGAACGGTACGGTAAATATTCGGGGCATCTCCACAATTGTAGGACAGTATACTCAGGTTAGTGTTGAACCTCTGCTGGTAGTTGACGGATTTCCATCGCAGATTTCAATTGCTAGAGGGGCCCTGGATTTACTTAACCCGGAGGATATTCAGCAAGTAACATTTTTAAAAGATGCCGCTGCATCCTCAATATGGGGCATTCAGGCCGCTAATGGAGTGATTGTTATCACCACCAAGAAAGGTAGAAAGAATTCTGCTCCTGCCGTTAATTTTACCACCACCTATAGCACAAGTGCCAAGCCCCAAACGGATTTCGGGCAAATGATGTCTATCACAGATTATATTGCCCTGGAAAAAGACTTAATCAACGCTAATATTTTTATAGATCCGGTGCCATCATCCTTTCGTGCAGCCAACAATACACAAGCTCAGGCCATTATATTCAGAAATAAGCGTGGAGAAATTTCAGAAACCCAGATGAATATGGAACTTGCCGCCCTTGCCCAGAATGATAATAGTGATCAAATCGATAAGTACTTACTTCAACGACCTGCAACCAGACAATATACGCTATCACTATCTGGTGGGGGAGTTAACAGTTCTTACCACATGTCTGGATACTACTATACCGATGATAGGGTATATAAGGCAAATAAAAATAAGGGCTATTCTTTTAATCTGGGGTCATCATCAGTACTTTTTAAAGGGGCGGTTACCATCAATAGCTCAATAAGTTATGCCAATACAACAGATCAGACCAATCCGGCATCAGCACAGGCAATGAGCATGTCTGGGTTAGGCCTTCGCCCTTATGATATGCTGAAAAATGCTGATGGTACAAACATTTATTACGATGTGTTCATGGTTCCCGCTCAGGCAAGGAATTTCGAAAGATTAGGGTATCTTCCATTTCAGTATTCTCCTATCGATGAACTGAATTATAATAACACTTTAAATACGACCAATAATCTGGGACTTAACGTCGATATTACCGGAAAAATTACATCCTGGCTGAGCCTATCCCTCTCAGGGAATATAGGAAGAAATTTCAATGAACGGGAAAACTACAAAGAGCCGGAAAGCTATGAGGCCCGTATCCTTGTTAACCGAGGGACTAGCATCAATAGCCTAGGCAGACTGGTTTATGGTATTCCCAATGGAGGAAAACTCGACCTTAATAACTCCCTGGTGAGAAGCTATAATTTAAGGGGGCAATTAAATGCAAGTAAAAACTGGGACAATAAACACGAAATTAACATTGTCGTCGGTAACGAGATCCGGGAAGTTTTTAACAAAAGCAGCAGTGAGGCTAGATATGGATACAACAAGGAAATAAATGCCTATTCGCCTGTTAACCCAAGCGTAAGCTATCTGGACATCTTTGGTCAAAGGCCTATTATCGGCGCTACATCAGGACCAGTTATCGAAAGGACAACCAGGGCACTTTCCTATTATGCAAATGGCTCGTATACCTTCAATACCAGATACACCATTTCGGGAAGTGCACGCTTTGATGATTTAAATCTTTTAGGGGTAGAAAGACGTAAAAGAGCGATACCCTTATGGTCAACAGGAGTTAGCTGGAATATCAAACAAGAGAATCTTTTTAAAGATATCAACTGGCTGAGTAGTTTGTCGGCAAGATTCACCCTTGGCTTTACAGGTAACGCCCCTCAGGGTTATGCCCCGGTTACAGTAATTGATCTTCTGGGTACCAACGCCTATACAGGGTTACCATCAGCTGGCATAAACCGTCCTGCACGAGAGAATCTGGCTTGGGAAAAAACAAAAATGCTTAACTATGGTATCGAATTCTCTTTGTTTGAAAACAGGATCTCAGGAACGCTGGAATACTATAAAAAGAAAACCACTGATATTTTTTACGAACTGCCCATAAATGCTACCTATGGCTTTTCCAATACAATTTTTAATGCAGCAATGCTTGATGGCGAAGGGGTTGATCTAGGCCTATCATTCGCATTGATCCGCTCTAAAGAGTGGACATGGAACAACAGTGTTAATCTTTCCTACAATACCAATGTCGTTCATGATGAGCGATTTAAACTGCCAATTGGAAATGAGGATGTTTCACAGGGTCAGATTATCCATGACGGCTATCCAACTGATTTTTTATTCTCTTACAAATTTGCAGGTCTTGATAATAAAGGAGAAACGCTTATCGAGGATCCCAATGTTCCAGGTAAATATTATAATACCTGGGATTTTCCATATTACGACATTAAAGCGTATTCTGGAAGAACGGCATCTCCCTGGTTTGGTGCATACAATACAAACCTTACCTACAAACAATTTGATCTTGGCTTTCAGTTTCAATACCAGCTTGGTGGCGTATTTCGCAAACCATCCATTGACGTGTTAGGTACCTTTGTGAGCCGTGCAGGTGATCTCGCACAACGTTGGAGAAATCCTGGAGATGAAGTCAATACAAATGTACCTGGAATTAATGCTGATTATTCAATGGGATTCAATTATAATACCAGCGTAGAGCGATATTCCAATTCTGATTTGCTGGTACGAAGTAGAAGCAATGTAAAGCTTCAGCAGATAAGACTTTCCTATTCACTTCCTCAGCACCTTGCAACCAAACTAAAAATCAAGGGGTTGACGGCTTCTGCGGTATGCCGCAATCTGGGTATGATATGGGCGGCTAATAAAGAAGGGATTGACCCTGATTACTTGTATTCCGCAAGCACGACATATCAATTGGCTCCTGTAAGAACCTATTCTTTTCAACTTAATCTGAGTTTATAATGCATCAAGATAAAACTATAAGCGTATTGAAAATATTTTTGATCGCTGTATTAACCACGGCACTTTTCTCCTGCCGCAAATATGTAGAAGATGTTCCGGTTCAAGGGCAACGGGTGCTGGTATATACAAACGACTACCGTTTATTAATGAACAATATTAACGATTCGGGCATCGGTTGTGGGCTCCCGGCAATTTTGGGGAGCGATGATGTAAGTTTCAATGATCCTGCTGTTCAACAGGATATATCCTTTGATCCATCGAGAGTTGCTGCCTATACCTGGCGAAAACCATTTTACACAGATAAAACTGACGATTTTGACTGGAACACCATGTATAAGGCCCTTTATACATTCAATACCGTGATCGCAGGTGTTTTAGATAGTAAAGGCGGTACACCCGATGAACGAAATGCCATTTACGCTGAAGGACTCGTTCAGCGTGCTTTCACTTATTTTACCTTGGTTAATTCCTATTCAAAACAATATGACCAGGCCACGGCAGACCAGGATCCTGGTGTTCCGCTATTGTTGGAAGCCAAACTTTTTGTGAATCTTAAAAGAGCCACGGTAGCCGAAGTATATACGCAGATCTTAAAAGATCTTGAGATTTCTATACCATTGATACCCATCAACCAGGTCAACTCTGTAAAACCCAATCGTGCAGCTGCCTACGCTTTGCTCGCCAAGGTTTATCTCAACATGCGCCGGTATGGATCGGCTTTGGATGCCGCAGAAAAATCGACTGCACTTTTTGGCGAACTGACAGATTATAATCAGTTTATCACTGTCGCTTTTCCAAACCTGTTGCAAAACAAGGAAGTGCTCCTGCGTAAAGTTCCAAGAATCAGTTATGGAGCGCTACAGTTAAGCACTGATCTGCTTACTTTACTTGGTACCAAGGATCTCAGGTATACGCTATTCACCAGACCGGGAAACGCCACAAATTTTTATCCAAACTTTTCGGGAAGAGGTTTTTTTGCAGGGGCAGGGGTAGATCCGGCATCTGTGGGGCTAACGACAAGTGATACTTGGTTAATAAGAGCCGAGTGTCTGGCACGCCTGGGGCAAACAGACCCTGCGGTGAAAATACTAAACGATCTCCGCAAGTTCCGGTTCAAACCCGCAGATTTTACATCACTTACTGCGGCAAATAGCCAGCAGGCCCTGCAGCTAGTCATTGACGAACGCAGGAGGGAATTTTTTGGTACAGGGCTTAGATGGTTTGACCAGAAAAGATTAAATAAAGATGCTCTTTTTGCGAAACCGCTCATCAGGACATTTGCCGGAGAGACTTACACATTGCTTCCGAATAGCAATGGATACGTTTTTCCGTTTTCTTCTATCATCGTTAACCAGAATCCCGAAATTATTCAAAACCCGGAGTAAATAAAGGTATCAGGTTTTATCTGTGGGTATGTAAACATAGATAAAGGATACTTATGTCCAAAAATCAGAATTATGAAACAAAGTATAGTAAAAATAGAACATCTGTCACATCGTTACAGCAGTAGCTGGGCGATACGGGATATTAATATAGAAATCTCCGACTTTGGTATCGTAGGCTTGCTGGGATCAAATGGGGCAGGTAAATCCACTACGATGAATATCCTCTGCGGATCACTAAATCAAACAGAAGGATCGGTGTATATTAACGGTATCAATTTCAGGGACGACCCCATGCAGGCTAAGATGGAAATTGGATTTCTTCCACAAAATCCACCTTTGTACCTGGACTTAACGGTTGATGAGTACCTGAATTATTGTGCATCACTTAGAAACATGTCTGGCAAGATCAAAAAAGATGCTGTGGAAGAGGCAAAAGACCGTTGCGGCATCAGCCACTTCAGTAGCCGTTTGCTAAAAAACCTTTCCGGAGGGTACCGCCAACGTGTCGGAATCGCTCAGGCGATTGTTCATCGGCCGAATGTACTGGTTTTAGATGAACCAACGAATGGCTTGGATCCAAATCAAATTATTGAAGTACGTTCACTAATCAGAGAAATAGCGAAAGACAGGGTAGTAATTTTTTCATCCCATATACTCTCTGAGGTTCAGTTGCTGTGCAGGGATATCAAAATGATCGAAAACGGCAAAATAGTTTTCGAGGATACTATGGATGCTTTCAACAACTACATCGAACCCCACAGTATGCTGGTTCATTTGAACAATATGCCCAATATCGCGGAACTCGAGGCTATTCAGGGGATCATGAGGGTTGAATTACTCAATGACAGGCTTGTTCGCCTCTTTTTTAGTGGAGAGCCTGAAATTACGGAGACGATCGTAACTCAAAGCGTAAATAAGGGTTGGCGTTTACAGGAAATCAGTCTTGAAAAAAACTCGGTCGAGGAAATATTTAAACAACTTTCACAACATTAATCCCTTAACATATTCTTAATGAAAACAATATTCAGAATCGCCAGAACAGAGTTGAAGCTGCTTTTTTATTCTCCAATTGCGTGGTTCCTTATCATCATCTTTATGGTCCAATGTGGAGTCGTATACATGAAAGGGCTAGGGGACATCGTACAAATGCAAGACAGTGGATACAAGATGCCTTTTAGCATCATCGCCTCGATCTTCTCCGGAGCAAACGGCGTTTTTTCTACGGTAATGGGAAACCTCTACCTTTATCTTCCGCTATTGACGATGGGGCTGATTAGCCGTGAGACCAGTAGTGGGACCATAAAACTCTTATATTCTTCTCCTATCCGTGTAAGGGACATTGTTTTGGGGAAGTTTACGGCCATGATGGCTATGAGTCTGTTGATGATAGGCATTGTTGCGGCATATATCATCATCAGCTGCTTTTTTGTAAAATCACCTGATATCGGAATGCTTCTCAGTGGCTTGTTGGGCCTGTTTTTATTATTGTGTGCATATTCAGCCATTGGCATATTTATGTCTTCGCTTACAACCTACCAGATAGTCGCTGCAGTATGCACTTTTGTAACCTTTGGAATTTTATATAATGTTTCCGGGCTTTGGAAGGGTATTCCGTTTTTAAGGGATGTAACCTATTTTTTATCTGTAGCAGGCCGTACCGACTGGATGCTCGCAGGATTGATTACCAGTAACGGGATAATATATTTTCTCGCAATCGTATTCCTTTTCCTGAGTTTAACGATCTACAAGTTGAAATCAGGAATGGAAACCACTTCTGCGTCAGCAAAAGTGCTGCGGTACAGCTTAATTGTGATCACTACTATTGCAATCGGATACATCAGTTCCATTCCCCAGTTAATCATTTATTTCGATGTGACAACTAATAAAACCAATACCCTTAAACCTTCAACTCAGCAGATTATTCGTGAACTTGGAGATGAACCCTTAGAAGTTACCGGATATATGAATCTATTTGGCGGCTTTATGGAAGATGGAAATCCTGAATCGTACCAGAAAAATATTAATCAATGGTTGCCTTATGTCCGTTTCAAACATAATATCGAACTTAAAACGGTGATGTATTATGACACGCTTGCGCAAGGTGGCGGCATTATGAACGCTAATAAAGGTAAAACTCTTGCTCAGGTAGCTGCAAAGGTGGCTGAAAATGTGAACCTCAACCTCGACGATTTCAAAACCCCGGAAGAAATCCGAAAAAATATTGACCTTTCAAAGGAGCCCAATTTCTACATCATGCAGTTAAAATATAAGGGGCGCAAAACTTTTTTACGGGTTTTTCCTGATAACGATCACTGGCCGTCTGAAACCGAAGTTTCAGCTGCCTTGAAAAGGCTGCTTCAGGCAAAAATGCCCAGAATTCTTTTTGCAACAGGAGAACTGGAGCGGAATATTAATAAAATTGGCGATCGGGAATACCAGGCCCTTACCAATCTTAAAACTTTTCGAAGTTCTTTGTTGAATCAAGGTTTTGATGTGGATACCATCGCCCTGTCGAGCACAGCCGTTCCACAAGGAATTTCTGCGCTGGTGGTTGCAGATCCGAAAGTTGCGCTTAATTCTTCAGCATTGAAAAATTTGCAGACATACATTGATAACGGCGGAAACTTAATGTTATCGGGAGAACCGGGGAAACAAAGTATTCTGAATCCGATTCTGCAGCAAATGGGCGTTCAGTTTATGCAGGGTACCATTGTTCAGCAGAGTAAGCAGCTTCAGCCTGATCTCGCCGCACCTTTTCTAACAGGAGCAGCTGCAGGGATGTTTCTGCCATTGGCAAAAGTGCATCAGGATAGTATCGTGGTGTCTATGCCATCAGCTGGAGCACTTTCCTTCGAGAATCACAGTGATTTTGTTATCAATCCCTTATTGGTAACCGACCCGGGCAAAAGCTGGCTAAAAAGAGATAAGTTTTTGAATGACTCGGCAGTGGTTGAATTCGAGCCGGCAAAAGGCGACCTAAAGAAGTCCCTGCCACTTGCGCTAAGCTTAAGGAGGAATGTAAAAGGTAAAGATCAGCGCATTATTGTTCTTTCTGATGCAGACCTAATGTCCAATGCAGAGCTAAACCGCTTTAATATGAGGACAGCAAATTTCGTGTTCAATACCGGACTATTCAGTTGGTTGAGTTATGGCGCATTCCCGATAAGCAGCTTTAGGCCTTCGCCGCAGGATACCGTTCTTTTCTTAGCAAAAGATCAGGTTAAATTAATCAGAATAATACTGCTATGGGTAGTACCGGGTATGTTGTTGGCCTGTGGCAGTTTGATATTAATTCGTAGAAAAAGAAAATAACTATGTCTTTTCAAACCGATCAGCAAACATTGGATGACCTGAATATATTTGGCCGTCCAGGTCAGAAGTCTATTTTCGAAATCTTTAATAAAACGAAGACTCGAGGAGGAGCAGGTGTCATGGAGGAAATGTTTCGCTCGCCACTTACAGATGCGCAGAAAATAAATAGTAGGGCCGCCATTATCCAATACCTGCAATTATCCGGAGGGGATTTTCCGATAAGTCTGGATCATTTCGATCCGATCGAATCTTATATTAGGATGAAGGATGAACGGACCAAATTGTCGGCTAAGGAAGATTCGCTCACTTCGCGGATCAATAACTTAGTTGCCCTAGACTCGGATACAGCTTTAATTCATCAGGGAATTGCTGCTTTGATTAAATTGCTTGGACAACTACGCGATTTTCTCAAACTTCAGGAGACGGTATTCGAACATCCATTTGCAGACAGGTTTAGTGTTATTGCAAATATTTTAAACGACCCAGATTTTTTTACCATTCTGCAATCGCACAGCGGACGAGCCCCGTCCACCAGGGAATTCATTGCTTATGACGAATTTTTTAGATTCCTTCACAGAGAAGAGGTTTTCCTCGTCCTTGATTTTGTGTATCAGCTGGATGCCTATTTTGCGATCGCTAAAGTAGCGACGGAAAGGAAATTTGTATTTGCGAATGCCTTACCAATGGACAGGAGGGTTTTGGATGTGCAGGGATTCTTTCATCCCCATATAGATCGGGCTGTAGCCAATTCCATCGGGATGCGAAGCGATCTTAATGTGGTGTTCCTGACTGGCGCTAACATGGCAGGTAAATCGACTTTCATGAAGTCTTTCAGTATAGCGCTTTTTCTTGCGCACATGGGTTTTCCTGTTCCGGCCGAAAAAATGGACTTTTCCGTACTGGACGGAATGTATACCACCATCAACCTGCCTGATAACCTCGGGATGGGTGCGAGTCATTTTTATGCAGAAGTTTTAAGAGTGAAAAAAATTGCAGCTGAATTAAAATCCGGTAAAAACCTCTTTGTGCTTTTCGATGAAATGTTCCGCGGCACAAATGTAAAAGATGCCTGTGAGGCAACTATCGCCTTTACTCAGGCATTTTCGCTTAAACGAAATAGTATGTTTGTGATTTCTACCCACATCATCGAAGCCGGAGAGGTTTTAATGGAAAGATGCAATGGTATCAATTTCATTTATTTACCCACAAGCATGCAGGAAAATATGCCCTCGTATTCTTATAAGATACAGCAAGGGCTGACTGCAGATAGACACGGACTTTTAATTATTATGAATGAAGGAATTTTGGAAATTCTAGAATCTGGACTGGAGCAGAATAAAAAAGGCTGATATGAGTTTTATAATAGACAAACAAACCCGGAATGATCTTAACTTATCGGGTAAATACAGATCCGGTTCAATATTCAGTTTATTTAACAAGGTAAAGACTGCAGGCGGAGAAAAACTTCTTCAGCAAATGTTTAATGCCCCATTTACAGACACTGAAAATATCAATAAACGCAGTGGGATTTTTCAGTACATACAACACAGTGGTTTAGACTTTCCATTCAATAGCAATCAGTTTAAGGACGCAGAAGACTACTTAGCCGAAGAGAATAATGATTTCTATTTTATCTCATTTGTTAAAGTTTACAGCAAAAAAATTAGAGGGGTTCTTTTACGAGAGCAGCAGTATGACAATCTTATACGGGGTTTAGCTGCTATGCTTTCCATCCTGAATACCACAAATGCTTTTTTGAATAAATACAGAGATCGACCTTCTTATCCGCTGGATGACCTGATGACCAACTTTAGGACGGTTCTTGAGGATACGCGTTTAGGTAAGCTAATTGGAAATGAAGTGCTAAACGAAATGCCGCTATATCAGATTGCAGAGTTTGACTTTATGTTGAGACAGCGCTTACGGAAAGAAATGTTATTGCTATTGGAGACCCTATTCCATCTGGATGTTTACACTGCAGTAGCCAGAGTTGCCGAATTAAATAACTTTTCCTATGCGGAATCGGTAAAATCAACGGATAACATCATGGAAATCGATTCACTCCGCCATCCGGCGTTGCCCAAAGGTGTCGCCAATCACCTGCGTTTTGGTCAACCAGAAAACATGGTTTTTCTGACCGGAGCAAATATGGCCGGAAAATCTACACTCATGAAATCTTTTGGAATTGCTGTCTATCTGGCGCACCTTGGATTCCCGATTGCAGCAAAATCCATGCGCTTTTCAGTTAGAGATGGCCTGTTTTCCTCTATTAATATGGCAGATAATCTGGAAATGGGACATAGCCACTTTTATGCGGAGGTTTTAAGGGTAAAGGAAGCAGCGGTTAATGTAGCCTCGGGGAAAAGTTTTGTGGTCCTTTTTGATGAACTTTTCAAAGGCACCAATGTTAAGGATGCTTATGATGGAACCTTACTGGTTACCAAGGCTTTTTCGAAGTATCAAACCGCTGTCTTCATCATTTCCACTCATATCATTGAAGTTGGTGAAGAACTCAGAAAAAGTAACGGGGACATACAGTTTAAGTATTTACCTACCATCATGAACGGTACTATACCCAACTATACTTATTTGCTAAAAGACGGAATCACCTCTGACCGCCAGGGAATGCTTATTATAGAAAATGAAGGTATTCTCCAACTTTTAAAAGACTAATCACTTACACGGAAAATGAAAAATAACAGATTAATCCCATTTCGTAGCGCACTGATCGCGTGCTTGCTCATGCTTTTTTTGTACCCAGATGTTTTAGCTCAAAAAAAGCTAACTAAACTGCAAGCTGAGAATGCGGCACAGAAAGAATGGAATGAAGAGAAAAAAAGACTTTTACCTGCTGCTGAACGTGCCTGGGGAGAGGGAGTAATCACTTTTGAACAATATAAAATGGCGATTGCTTACCGCATTTTTGGTGCTAAACCTACCGGGGGACGGAGTCTGTATATTTCGCTGCATGGTGGTGGAAATGCTCCCGTTGCGGTTAATAATCAGCAGTGGGAAAATCAGAGAACGCTTTATAACATCAAGGAAGGATTAGTGGTGGTACCAAGAGCTCCGACTAATACCTGGAATTTGTGGCACGAGGATCATATTGACAATATGCTGGACTCTATAATCACATACGCGGTAATTTCCCAGGACGTTAATCCGGATAAAGTTTATATTCTTGGATACTCTGCGGGTGGAGATGGTGTGTTTCAGTTGGCACCCCGCATGGCCGATAGGTTTGCAGCAGCTTCCATGATGGCAGGACATCCCGGAGATGCTGATATGAGCAACCTCAGAAATCTGCCCTTTTCCATATTTATGGGAGGCCTGGACTCCGCATACAACAGAAATACTTTAGCCGCCAGGTATAACGGAAAACTTGACAGCTTACGTGCACAAGATCCGGGAGGCTATGTCCATGAGTTTCATTTATATCCCGATAAACCACACTGGATGGATAAAAGGGATACCATAGCAATCCCCTGGATGGCAAATTTTGTAAGAAACACGTTGCCAAAAAAGGTAATCTGGGTTCAGGACAACCGCCTGCAGCATCGCTTTTACTGGCTGTCTACCTCAATTCAAAAAACAGCACCAGGAGAGAAAGCGGAGGTAGAAATTAAGGGTAACCAAATACTGGTTTCCAGAAATGATTTTAGCGAGCTTGAACTCAATCTCAACGATCAGCTGGTCGATCTGGATAAACCTGTAACTGTTATCATCGGCGGAAGAAAGGTTTTTGATAAGAAGATTGAGCGAAGCCTTGGGATTGTTAAGATTACAGTTGGACAGTATCGCGATCCTCATATGATATTTAATGTCAAACTGCTCGTCAAAGCTAATCAGGTCAAAGAGGTAAATTAAGTGCTTCTGCCAGAGCTTATCAGTAGCTAGCTGGATTTAATTAAGCGGAATTTGCTTCAATGTCCTGAAAAAAGAATCCTAAAGACAGACTATAAACCTGGATCGGAGAAATATTTCAAAAGAAGTACAACAAGCCATTACTTAGCTTTTTTCATGTCCAGTTTCATTAGATAGATTGTATCAGGGTCATTTTTAATAAGCGCTACAAAATTAGTTTTAGTTGGATGATTGGTAAGGGGAGATGTCAGCTGGCGCTCCCCTCTATCATGAACCTGAAAACTTGAGGTTGTCGTTTATTTACTAATTTGCATATTATTGGTTCGCCGGATTTCTATGGATGAATAGGTTGATGCTTATTCTATTACTTATTATAAAACATCGGGCATGTTTATTGAAAAGAACACGCCAATTGAGAATAATTTCGAGTTTCATTGACCAATGGATAAACCAGAGTGGATTGACCCCACGTCACCGATATTAAAATTATTGTAAAGTTTTGTTTGCCTGTATATTAGTGAATTGGCGAGAAGGGGTCAGACAAATTGGTTTGTCCAGTATAGATTAATTTCTTCTATAAGTCCGGCTCTTGGTCGGCATCTTTGAATATGACCGTGATTATAAAAAGGCTGTCTTTTCAATATTTCTTAAGTTAATCCAGTTTTACGGCTCGCAACCTTAATGAGTTTAGGATAACGGATACTGAACTAAAACTCATAGCCAGTGCCGCAATCATAGGAGATAGCAAGATTCCAAAAAATGGATACAAAACACCTGCTGCAATGGGGATTCCCAGCGCATTATAGCCCAAGGCAAAAAACAGGTTTCCCCTAATATTTGCCATTACCTTATGGCTCAATAGTCTTGCTTTAGCAATCCCGTTAAGGTCGCCCTTTACCAAAGTTATGTCAGCACTTTCAATGGCTACGTCCGTGCCTGTACCCATCGCTATTCCTATATCTGCCTGGGACAATGCAGGGGCATCATTTATACCATCACCAGCCATAGCTACTTTTTTCCCTTCTTGCTGTAAACGTTTAATTTCGTTCAGTTTATCTTCCGGCAACATCTGGGCTTTATATCCATCCAGCCTTAAGGTCGCACTTACTGCCTTTGCAGTGTCTTCATTGTCTCCTGTAAACATGAATACCTGTAAGCCTTCCTTTTGTAATTTCATGATGGCCTCTACACTCGATTCCTTGATTTTATCAGAAATGACTACAAACCCAATAGCATGTTCACCTAGGGCTAGATAAGAAACCGTTTTACCTTGTTTCTGCTCTGCCTTAACTTGTTCCATTAGTCCGGGTGTAATTGCTGCATGAACCTGTTCCATTAATTTCTCATTGCCCAGAGCCAGGTTTTCCTTTTCAAAAATTCCAACAACCCCTTTCCCGCTAACAGCTTCAAAATGTTCAATAGGTAATCGATTTATGTTCTTTTCTTCTCCATAGCGTAAAGTAGCCTGAGCAAGCGGATGTTCGCTACTGCTGTTTAAGGAAATAATCTTTTGGAGAATATCTATTTCAGTAAACTTAGGATCTGCACTGACCACCCTTTCAACTGAAGGCTTACCTTCGGTAACGGTACCAGTCTTATCGATCACGACAATATCAATGGCATTCAATTTTTCCAGGGACTCTGCATTTTTGATCAGTACGCCTGACTTTGCACCCTTTCCAACGCCCACCATGACCGACATTGGCGTAGCAAGGCCTAATGCACACGGACAGGCGATGATGAGCACCGCGATTGCATTTACAAATGCATACACATAAGAAGGCTCCGGACCATATATTGCCCAAACGATAAAAGTCGCCACTGCAATAAATACAACAACAGGGACAAAGTATCCAGATATCTTATCGGCCAGCTTTTGAATGGGCGCTTTTGAACGACTAGCTGAATTTACCATATCAATGATCTGGGAAAGCAGGGTTTCTGATCCCACTTTTTCAGCCACCATTATAAAGGTTTTATTTCCGTTGATCGTCCCGGAACTTACCTGATCACCTGGCTTTTTCTCTACAGGGACAGGTTCCCCGGAAATCATGGATTCATCAATGGTGACTTCTCCCATTTTGATACTTCCGTCAACAGGCACCTTTTCGCCTGGCTTTACCCGAAGCAAGTCTCCTTTTTGAATGTCATCAATAGCTACCGTTTCTTCCTTTTCACCTACGATCCTGGTTGCCTGATTTGGTGCGAGTTTCAAAAGTTCCCTTATAGCACTGTTTGTCTTTCCATGTGCCCGTGCCTCTAAAAGCTGACCTAGTAGCACCAGTGTTAAAATGACCGCTGCCGCTTCAAAATATACATACACGGTGCCTGAATGGGTCTTAAACTGATCTGGAAAAATGCCTGGGGATAATAAGGCTAGTAAACTAAAAAGCCAAGCTACCCCTGCCCCGATTCCTATTAAGGTAAACATACTCAGGTTCCAGGTCACCGCTGACCTCCATGCCCTTTCAAAAAACATCCAGGTTGCATAAAACACGACCGGGATTGATAAAGCAAATTGCACCCAGTTCCAGTACTTAAGTTCCATTAATTTAAACAAGGGATTTCCAGGCATCATTTCTGACATGGAAATTAAAAAGATTGGAACAGTAAAAAGTGCTGCTATCTTAAATTTACGCAGTAACCGATCATAAGTTTTGTCATCTTCCTTATTAGAGTCATTATCTGCAATTTGCACAAGATCCATTCCGCAGATCGGACAAGCGCCAGGCTGGTCACGAATGATCTCCGGGTGCATAGGACAGGTGTATTGCGTAGTTTGTTTTAAGACAGGCTGCCTCACCAAATCCATTCCGCAGACGGGGCAATCACCAGCTTTATCATAAGTTTTCTCTCCCTGGCAATGCATCGGGCAGTAATACTTTCCTGACCATGGTTTCGCCGTTTTCCCCTTTTGATCAGCCCCTGCAAGATCGACTTTTATAAAAGAGGCTGCGCTGTGATCATGCGCCTTCGCTATTTGATGATCCCCTAGCAGTAAGATTTTATAATCTCCGGCATTAGATAAGGCTTGCTGCAAGATTTCTACAGGCACATGCCTTTCCATTGTGACGGTTGCCTCAGGCGGCATCAAGGTAACTGCTGCAGAAACACCTTCGATTCCATTTAGCGCTTGTGCTACTTTTTTGCTGCAGCCCTGGCAGCTCATTCCACTTATTTGATAGGTGTGCTTCATAATGCTTATGATTAATAAGTGATAGTAAGTCCAGCTCCATAACCCATATCGCTGTCATAGTGGGTAGAGAAGGAGAAATATTTAGTAACAATGTACCTAAAACCAGCCATATATTCTTTATCGGTATTGGCCATAAAGTTGAAGCGTAACCTACTGGTTAGTGGAATATCTTCACGCATCAGCTGGAAGCGTAATTTCCCTTTACTGTCCAGTCGGGCCTCAGCGGTGACTAGCATCGGAAGAATGTACTGCGCACCAATCACGGCTGCCTTTCTGTTCTTTTGATTGCTGAGTTGCCCAAATAGATTATTTTCCCTTTCATTGTTCATGCGGTTATAATGATAGTCAAAACCGACGAACGGCATCAGCCACTGCATCCTGCCAATATAGCGCCCGAAGTAAGTTTCGCTTTCAATCCCATGTTCTGATTTTAAACCAACTCTCCACTCTGTAGATAAGCGGTAACGGGTATTGGAAAACATCAGCTCTCCGTCACTACCATTGCTTTCCAGCCCAATACTGGCCATTGGGTGATACTTCCTGTCATCAGCAGAAAGTTTTTTCCAGGCAAGCTTAGTATCAGGCAGTTCAGGATTAGGCGGTGAATTTTCATAACTAAATACCCTTCCCATACCACTCATCATATGATAAAGGATATGACAGTGGAAAAACCAGTCGCCTCCATTTTCGCTGGCCGCAAACTCTATCGTATCTCTTTCCATTGGCATAATGTCCAGAACATTTTTCATGGGAGCATTTTCGCCCTGCCCATTAACGACCCTGAAATCGTGACCATGCAGGTGCATTGGATGACGCATCATGCTGTTATTGAACATAATGATCCGTACGTTTTCGCCTTTTTTCATCAGGATCTTATCACTTTCTGAAACCGTTTTATTATCTAAAGTCCACACATATCGGTTCATGTTTCCAGTTAGATCAAACTTTAATTCTTTCCATGACCCTTTGGGTAGCGTCGTCTTCTTAGGACCACGAAGCATATTGTAATTCAGGGTTACCATATCAGGGTTCCCATCAGCCATATTCATTCCCGCCATGCTTTTATCATTCGGCATCTGCATGCCGGCATGATCTGCCTTTTTATTATCTGCTTTTGGATTTTCCCCGCCGGTTATCTCAGGATACATAACCGTATTCATGTCCATGATTTGGTTCTGCATTTTCATGCCCTCCATTTCAATCATATTGCCCTGCATGTCCATCATGTCGTTCATCATTTTCATGCCGGCAAAGTATTTTGGTCTCTTTAATTTTATCGCAGTCACTTTTTCCCCACTTCCTAGCCAAAGGGATGCTGAACTAGTACGATCCTCCGGAGTGACTAAAAACTCGTATTTCTTGTTTTCCGGAATCGTTACCACAACATCATAAGTTTCAGAAGTTGCAATTATCAACCTGTCTACTTCGACCGGCTCCACATCATTTCCGTCAGTAGCCACAACAGTGATCTTTCCACCAGCATAGCTTAGCCAGAAGTAATCAGAAGCTCCACCATTTGCAATGCGCAGCCTGACCTTGTCCCCGGCCTTGAATTGGGGCTGTTCGTTTTGGTTTTTACCGTTAATTAAAAATGCATCGTAGTAAACATCACTTACATCCATGGCCGTCATGCGTTTCCATTCATTGTTTACCTTGGTCTTAAAATTTCCACTTTTTATGGCCTCTAAATAGTTTTGTGTAGTTCCTTTTTGTATGGCAAACCAGTCTGTAGCATTCTTAAGGCTGCGATGAACTTCTTCAGGTTTCATATCTGTCCACTCACTTAATACAAGGGGGATGGTGGGAATGTCCCATTCCTTTCTTTTATTCATAATAAAAGCTCCATACATACCTATCTGTTCCTGAAGCATGCTATGGCTATGGTACCAATGGGTACCATGCTGAATAATCGGAAATTTATAAACATAAGTGGTGTGGGGCATGATTGGCATCTGCGTTAAAAAAGGCACCCCATCCATTTTGTTGGGCAGGAAAAGTCCATGCCAGTGAAGAGCGGTTTCTTCATCCAGGTTATTGTGCACATAGATCAAGGCAGTATCGCCTTCGGTAAAAGTTAGCGTCGGCATGGGGATTTGCCCATTCACAGCAATCGCCCTCTTAGATTTCTTTCCATAAGTTACCGTGGTATCGGCTATGTACAGATCATAGCGAACAGTGCGGGGTGGCGTACTACTTGTAATGATTTTTATAGGCCCTAACTGTGCTTTTGAATTTTTAATATTCTCCATTGTGACATTGTCATCTCCCATTTGCATTCCTTTCATACCCTCCATACTATCCGACTTTTTAGCATCTTCTTTCATGGGCATATCCATTCCCTCATGCTTAGTGGGAGCTGTCTTTTGGGTTTCCTTTACCAGTTTCATTCCACATTTAGGGCAATTACCGGGCTTGGAAGCATGGATCTCAGGATGCATGGGACAGGTATAGGTTTCACCTGAAGAAGGTGCTTCGACAGCCGGCTTTTGCGGCGACATTTTCATACCGCCCATACCTTCTTTTTTTGCAGGCTGAGTTTTTCTACCTGGCACGGCCTTTTTGGCCGTAACGCTTTTTTTCTTCTGAATAACCAGCTTCATGCCGCACTTTGAGCAATTGCCTGGCGTCTTGCTCTGGATTTCAGGGTGCATAGGGCAGGTATAGACTACCGGCTGTTGCTTCTGCTGCAATGATATGGCGTATCCATCGTGCGCAGATGCGAACCCGTACAAACCCATCATTAAAATACATACTATCAATTTTTTCATCTCTATTAATTTTTTGAAAGATTGTCTTTCGTTTCTTCTATCCAGTTCAGGATTAAGTCTTGCTCAGCTTTGGAAAGTCTGGCATTTTTGTGGATCAGTGTATAGGAGCTTATGGGCATTGTTCCGTCTTTAATGGTATTATATATTGCTTTTAGCTTACTTTGCTGCCTGCCAAAGGAGTAACTGCCAAACTCATTGAAATTAATTTCCTCTTTCCCCTTCTTGATATGCGAGGCAAGCCACCAACCAATGGGCTGTATCTGAGCATACCAGGGATAATTGGTGTTGTTGCTATGGCAGTCGTAACAGGACGTTTTTAATATCCCCTGTATTTTACCTTCCATTGGGTATATCCGGATGATATCGGCAGGGTAATCCTTCACGCTAATATTACTGGCAGGCCGAATGAACTGAATAAAAACCAGTACCCCTGCTAATAACAAAAGACCATGTCGCACCCGGACCATAATTAGTTTAGTTCTTCCTTAATGCTGCCACAGCTTGGCATTCCCTTTCCCAGGTATGGGTTTTGTATCTCTTTGGTCTCGCTAAGCCAGTTACCACCCTTTTCATTATTGTACATCGGACAATTATCATAATAAAGCTTCTGATTCGGGCTGCCACCCGCCTTAACCAGGTCGTAAATTTCCTGGCTTAAGGTTTCAAAGTGTTCCCGCTGATGTTTGATGTTCCCTGCATTGGCTCCGATATGTTCAGCATGTTCTTTTGCATCATCAGCGATATCCGTAAAGACTTTAGATTGTTTTGTCCTTAGCGAAGCTTTGTTTACTGCTGATATGGCCTCAACAAGGCTTCTTCCAGCCTGCGCAGCAGTCTTATCGTCGTCTTTGGTTAATGCATTTTTCAAGTTTAGATATTCTGTTACAATCCTTTTTATAGGGCTGAGTGCTTCGACTGTTTTTGTGGTAGATCCAGTTTTTCCGGTATCAATTGCTTTACCAGTATCCCCAGTATCTTTAACCCCACTATTACAAGCGGAAAATAATAGCATGGCCAGTGCCATACCTAATATTGCAGTTTTCATTTTTTTTTGAATAGTAAGAAAGCCCCAGGCTATTGCTTGGGGCACTTAGATAATAATTATTTTTTAGTTTCAACCACATTTCCACAAGTCAGCATGGCGCTGCCGTAATATGGATTCTTAACTGCTTTTTCGCTGCTTAGCCAATTACTTTTTTTCATTGGGCAATACATTTGGTAAACAGGTTCAGCCGATAATTTTGATGCTTTGGCCAGGGCGATCATGCCGGTTGAAAGACCTGCAAAATGCTCACGCTCAATTTTTAGATCTTTGCTTTTAGCAAGTTTACCAGCATGTTCCAATAAGGCTTTCTTATTAGTTTCACCAATTACTTTCGCATCAGTATTTTTTACCGCATTAACGAATTCCTGGGATTTTGAAGCTGCAAGTTTGGCATCACCACTTACTAATGCGTCTTTAATATTGTAATATAAAGGAAGGAGCGCAACAGCTTGCGTTTGATGACCAGCATAGTCAGTTTGTGCAAATCCATATTGCACAAAGGAAGTTGCGATAATAGCAACCATTAGAAATATCTTTTTCATTTTGTTGATTTTAATAGAATAATTACTTAGCTGGAATGGTTAATACCATTCAGAAAATGATCAAACTTTAAAATCAAATTTGGAAACTTTGTATGGCAATACGTACGTCGGGAATTGGCGGACGGTAATGCCGGACAAAATAGGTATTAGGAACGTTTACTGGAAAAGTAACCGCATCGCCAATTCGATAAACTGTCGAAGGCAAAATAAAAAATGAAGAGGATAACAGACTATAATTAAACCCAGGCTGTGTCAGCTTATCGGCTTTTGTTATTTTGTCTACTTGTTCTTTGCAGCAGTTATCTTTTTGACTTTTTGAGGTATGATGATCAACAATGCTTTGATCATGACTATGCTTTGTATGATCATGATGTTTGCCGTTCTTGTGAGTATGCTTTACGGAACTAACAACTTTTTGGTCTTCATGGTGCTTTGCGTTAAAGCCCATATCCATACCAACCGCACAGGCAAAGCCAACTAAGGTATTCAACAAGAATACAAAAGTTAAAAAGGCTGCTTTAAGCTGTATGGAGAAACTAATTTTCATCTATATGAATGTAGAAGTATTTATTAATACCGTACTAATTACAAAGATAGCTATCCTTATGTTTCTTAAGTTACATAATTCCACATGATTTTATATAATTTTCAGATGGTAAAAAGATAGATCAACGCTACAAAGAATGGATTTTATAATATACCTAAATATTTGCAAGCAATTTAACTTTTCGTAGTTCATCAAAAAACGGTCCTTTTCTGGGAAAATTTTTGATTAATGGCATTCGAATGAAAATATTATACTATTTATAACTCGCTAATTTACAATGGTTTAATAATCCTTATCAATGTAATGTTTGAGTCTTTGACAAAAAGTCTAACAGTTTATTTTTTAACACTAAAAAATGTTGATGAATAAAACTGCTTTCTCCTTGCAAAAAAGGATGTTTTTTATTAATTTTAAGTTAGTAATCAAAGGTAAAAAGTCTGACAAAAGTCTGCCAAATACCCCCTAAAAATAGCGAAATGAGAAAAGTAAAACCCCTCTCAGAGTATCAAAAAGGCATCTATGGAGAAATATTAGGCGAATTTTTCAATCCGATATTCTCCACGGTATCTTTTAAGTCATTATTTTCAATGACTTAAAAGATTTTTTTTTGGATTTAACTCAGACTCAAGTCTGCCACAAACGTCCCGGGAACCAAAATTTAACTCATTCCGTTTGGGATTGATTATTTTTTAGCAATCACTGTTGTTAGCATTTTGTTTTTAAGGATTGAGCATATATTACTCTACAGGAAAACAATGACTCCGCAAATTTAATTGTAATTTGATCATAAGTTCTACTGTGATTTCTTAATATTTCCTTCTTTAGCTGGAGATAAATTAAATGATTTTTTCAGTCTGAATGAATTCGCTTGGCGTTTTGCCAAAATGTTTCTTAAACTCCAGGCTAAAATATTTTCTATCATTAAATCCTACAGCATAAGCCACTTCGGCAATGTTTCCAGCATTCTGTTTGAGCAATTGAGCAGCCCGTTTAATTCTTAACGATTTGATGAAGTCGTTGACCGAAAGATCTGTAAGTGCCCTGATTTTTTTATAAAGCACAGGCTGGCTCATGCCAATTTCTACCGATAAGGTAGGCACATCAAATTCAGGATCGGAAATATGATTCTCGATAATCTGCATAATCTTCGCCAGAAACCCTTCATCCGTTTTATTGATGACCAGATTTTTAGGCTCGAGCGTAATCACCTGGGCGAATTTTTGCCTGATGGTTTCCCTTGCTTTTAGTGTGTTCTTGATATTCAACTCCAACATCTTCAGGTTGAAAGGTTTCATGATGTACGCATCGGCACCATTTTCAAAACCATTAATTTGATGAACATAAGCTGACCTTGCTGTCAACAAAATCACAGGAATATGGCTTGTCCTTTCGTCGGTTTTTATTCTACGGCAAAGTTCCAAACCATCCATCACAGGCATCATCACGTCGCTGATAATTAAATCGGGAATGAGTTCAATGGCACTTTCCAAGCCATCCATTCCGTTTCTACTGTCGTGAATGTGATAATCTGCTGCTAAAGCATTTTTGATAAAAGTTCGCACTTCATCGTTATCCTCAACAACCAAAATGTGATGTTTTTTACTTTCTGAATGTGCAAGCAAGGTTTCTGTTAGCTGAGGTGCTGCCGTTTCTGATAAATTGTAAGTGATGGCGTCATCGGCGTAAACATAATCTGCAATAAAATCTGAAGCGTTAAAATGTTCTTTTCCGATTTTTAAATTGACGCTGAAACAGGTGTAGCCATTTTGATCAACCTTTGCTGGTAAACTTTGAAAGGCGATTTTACCTTGGTGTAACTCGACAATACTTTTTGAAAAAGATAATCCCAAACCAGTGCCAATAGTGGTATTGGCATTTGCCTGATAGAAATTATTAAATAAGTTATTTTGATTTTCCAATGGAATTCCCTTCCCATTATCACAAATTTTAATGGTTGCTAAATCGTTGTTTTGAGTAATTTCTAAACCGATTTTTCCACCATTTGGCGTAAATTTGAAAGCATTTGACAGTAAGTTGAATAACACCTTTTCCATTTGAACCTGATCAAAATACAATTCCAGCTGGCTTGTTTCCGATTGAAAACTATAGTCGATTTGCTTAGAGATTGCCATATTCTGGAAAGCCATAAAAATCTCCTTTGAAAATTTCACAATATCTCCATAACTAACACGAAGCGCCATTTTGCCGCTTTCCGCCTTTCTAAAGTCGAGCAATTCGGTTACCAGATTCATCAAACGATCAGCATTATTTTTAATGGGCTGTAAATCTCGGTTTAATGTGGGGTTGTCTTTTGCGTTTTCGATTAATTGCTCCAAAGGGCCGACAATTAAAGTTAATGGCGTACGGATTTCGTGAGAAATATTCGTGAAAAATTCCAGTTTGTGCTCATTCACTTCTTTTTCCTTTTTAAGTAATGCCCTGATTAATATATATCGGGCAAGCACGAACAGCACAACGGCAAGCACTCCAAAATAAAACAAATACGCCCACCATGTTCGGTAAAAAGGAGGATTTACGATGATGGTTATTTTTTCGGTATTGGCACTTAAAACGCCATCATTGTTGATTCCTTTGACTAAAAAAGTATAGTTGCCGGCAGGTAAATTAGTGTAAGTTGCTGTTGGGGTGCTTACCTCATTCCAAACTTTTTCAAATCCATCTAATTTATAAGCATACCTGTTTTTTTCAGGTTTAATAAAGTTCAACAGCGCAAAACTTAAGCTAAATGTATTCTGATCACTATTGAAAATTAGTTTATCTTTCAGGCTTATGTTTTCATTCAGCAAACCATCGCTATCATTTATGCTAACAGTTTTATTGTTCAGTTTTAATTCGGTGATGATTACTTCAGACGATTTATCGTTGCTTTGAATATTATCAGGAAAGAAGCTGATCAAACCATTGTATCCTCCAAAAAACAATTCGCCACTACTGCTTTTGAAAAAGGCATTTGCGTTAAATTCGTTGCCCGGCAAACCATCAGCCACAGTATAATTTTTAAATGTTTTTTTCTGCCGGTTGAACATGGAAAGTCCGTTGGCGGTGCTGATCCAAAGGTTTTGCTGGTCATCTTCTACAATACCCAAAACATTATCGTGTGGTAAACCATTTTTTGTGGTATAAGCTTTAATTGAATTGTTCTTCTGGTCATATAACAATAATCCGCTGTTATAGGTGCCGATAAAAATCTCGTTAGTTTTGGTTTTTGATATGCAGTTTACATAGTAATTAAGTGCATGATTTGATTCACGATCAAGTGCGGTGTAAAACTTATTGCCAGTTTCGTCGTAAATCAAAAAGCCATTTGTGGTACCAAAATAAGTCTTGGAGCCGCTTACCATTAATGCTTTTACCTTCGCCGAATTGGGAATAGAAACCGGAAGCTTAAAATCTTTAAATTCCGTTTTCTCTGGATTGGAAATTTTAATGCCATTACGCTGGGTCGCGACAATTAAACGGTGCGATTGATTTTCAACGATGGCACTGATTTCATCGGGTACATCTTCATTTCGATTACTAAAATTAAAGCTTTTGAAACGCTCAGTTTTTGGATCGTAAACATTTAACCCACCGGAATGCGTTCCGATATATAATTTTTGATCGCTGGCAAAATACACCGTTTTAACCAGATTTGATTTTAAGGCATTGGCGTTTCCGGTATTTTGATAGGCTATAAATTTTTGAGTGGCTTTGTTGTAAAGATTTACGCCGCCACCTTCTGTTCCAATCCATAAATTTTTGTTGTCGTCTTCTGCAAAACCACTGATTACATTGTTATTGATGCTTGAATTGCTCCGGCTTCTGTTGTGAACGGTAAAAGCAGTAGTGTACGGATAATTGATGTTTATGCCGCCAAAGTAAGTACCCACCCATATCGAACCATTTTTATCCTTGTATAGTTTATGTACAGAGTTTTGATTCAGGCTTTTATTATTGTCTGGATCGAACTGCAAATTTTGACACGTGAATTTTTGGGTATCCATAATGCTAATCCCATTCAATGTCCCAATCCACAACTTGCCGGCATCATCCACCACCATATTCCGAATCGTATTACTTACGATTGTATTTTTATCAGTTGCTGAATAGGTGAAATGTTTAAATTTTTGTGTCGATGGATCAAATAAATTTAACCCGTTACTTTGTGTGCTTACCCATATTTTACCGTTTTTATCTTCTGTAATGTTGGATATATAATTCGAACTGATATCCTCAGGTCTTCCGTTATTTTGAAAAACAGTGGTTTGATACTGGCCGTTAATCAGCCTCATTTTAAGTAGTCCGTTTGATGTACCTACCCAAATATTTCCCTGCTGATCTTCTTTAACTGATCGTATATTATGAAAAGGGCCATTGCCATTTTTGTTATTGAAAAATTTTTTGATGTTTGATAGCTGACCATCTTTCAGAAGATTCAACCCATTCAAGGTTCCAATCCAGATATTCCCCTTCCTGTCTTCGGTAAAGCAATTAATTACATGGCTACTCAAGCCTTTTGAGTTTTTAGGCTGACTTACAACACGTTTGAAAGCATCACTTTTTTCATCATAAATATTTAATCCAACGCTGGTTCCAATCCACAGGTTTTTCTTAGAATCGGAAAATAAACTGGTTACATAATTATTGGAAAGAGATGTGCTATCAGTTTCTGAATATTGGTAGATTTTAATATGATGACCATCATAACGATTTAACCCGTAACGCGTACCAAACCACATCAAACCATTTTTATCCTGGGTAATGGAAAGCACCGAAGTTTGCGATAATCCTTTCTCCACGCCCAGGTGATCAAATAAGATAGGTTGTTGCGATTTTACAGAAAGTGTTATTCCTAAAAATAAGATTGCCGATAGCAAGTTTTTAAAGGAACTGTGCAACATAGGGAATAATTGGCTAATTTGGTTGTGATGCCTTAAAAGTATGGTTTAAAAGCATTTCTGCCAAATTTTTAGAAATTTATCCCTATTTATTTTGAAAATTATCCCTCCTTAAAATGGCTTTCAACCTATGTTTGTTCAAAGCAACGGGCACTTTCGCAACTGGATTGTGCTAAAGCAAAAAATAACCAATATAAACTATTAATTATGAATAAACTCTACAATCAGCGGATGAAGACGGTGCGTAAGCATTTGCTTTATTATTCAAAACTGGTGTTAGCAATTGTGATTTTTTTTACAGGCAATTTAACTGCTTTTGCACAAAGTAAGAGCGTGGTTGGTGTGGTTACAGATGAGACTAATCAAACGGTTCCGGGTGTTTCCATTTCAGTTAAAGGTACTAAGACGACTACGCAAACCGATGAAAACGGGCGCTTCAAAATCCAGGTTTTAAATAGCGATCAGCTTGTATTTAATTATGTAGGCTATGCATCGCAAACGATAACGGTTGGAAACAGAACAACTATAAATGTTTCATTAAAATCAGCGGTTACGGGTTTAAGCGATGTGGTAGTTGTGGGTTATGGAACCACTAAACGAGCTGATTTAACTGGTGCGATTGGTTCGGTAAATATGAAAGATCTGGAACAGGCACCCGTAAAATCTTTCGATCAGGCATTGGCTGGTCGCGTGGCCGGGGTTCAGGTTTCCACCAATGATGGCCAGCCAGGTGCGACTGCAAACATAGTCATCCGCGGTGCGGGATCAATTTCTCAGGATAATTCTCCACTGTATGTTATTGATGGTTTTCCATCAGAAAATGCCAATGCAAATTCCATCAATCCATCAGATATTGAAAGCATTGATGTTTTAAAAGATGCCTCAGCAACGGCGATTTACGGCGCCCGTGGATCAAACGGTGTGGTACTCATTACCACTAAAAAAGGTAAAGCAGGCAAACCTCAACTTACTTATAACGCTTATTACGGTTTTCAAAAGGCACCCGAAAAAATTCCGGTAATGGGGCCTTACGAGTATGTGAAATACCTTCGCGATCTGGATCAGGCCATTGCCGATTCTACTTATCTTAAAGGCGGAACAACACTTAATGATTATAGAAATGTTCAGGGTTTGGATATGCAGGATTATGTATATCAAACCGGTCAGAACCAAAATCATGATATTGCTTTAAGAGGTGGAAATGATAAAACCACTTATTCGATTTCCGGGAATTTTAACGACCAGAAAGGAATTATCATCTACAGTGGTTTCAAGCGTTACCAGGGAAGATTTGTATTGGATCAGCAGGTAAATGATAAACTTAAAGCCGGTATCAACGTAAATTATGCGTATAGCGAAAGTTTCGGTACGCCAATTTCTGCCACAAATTTCTATGCCTCATCGGTGCTGTTGTATTCGGTTTGGGGCTATCGCCCTACCAACGCCTTATCAGGAAAAGATGCCAATTCTGATTTATTGGGTGGCTTATACGATCCGGCGAATGAAGGAAATTCGGCACAAGATTACCGCGTAAACCCACTGATTAGTTTATCTAACCAACAAACAAAATACAAAACGACCAACCTTGCTGCCAATGGTTATGCGGAATATGCTTTTACGCCGAAGCTGAAATTAAGAATTGCCGGTGGGATAAATAATAACGTCAACGAAACCAATATCTTCAACAATTCCCAAACACAATCGGGTAGTAAATGGAACTCATCAGGGCCAAATGGTACCATTGCCAGCAGTCCGGTTTTTAATTGGTTAAGTGATAATACCATCACCTACAAAAATACTTTTAATAAAAATCATAACCTTACTGTTTTAGGAGGCTATTCTGCACAGCGAAATAAAAGTTCATTCCGCTCTATCTATGCCACGCAAGTGGCCAATGAAAGCTTGGGGCTTGATGCGCTCGACCTTGTTCCGGCAGCAAATACGGTCATTTCTGTTAACAGCTCCCGCTGGACTTTAATGTCGTTTTTAGGAAGAGTAAATTACGATTTTAAAGGGAAGTATTTGGTTACAGCCAGTTTCAGGGCTGATGGATCATCAAAGTTTTCGCCAGCCAACCGTTGGGGTTACTTTCCATCGGCAAGTGTGGGCTGGAGATTTAGTCAGGAAAATTTCTTAAAAGATCAGAAATGGTTGTCGGATGCCAAACTGCGTATTGGTTACGGAGAATCAGGAAATAACCGGGTGAGCGATTTTGCCTATCTGCCCCAATTAAATTTAGCCAATACACAATACTGGTATTCGTTTAACGGCAAACCCGTAGCCATTGGTTCGGTAATCACCGCTGCCGGGAACTATGATTTAAAATGGGAAACCAATGTGCAGACGAATATTGGTCTGGACCTTAGCTTCCTTAAAAACCGTTTGGGTTTAACCGTTGATGTTTATAAGCGTACCACTAATGATTTGTTGCTGAATGCAAATTTACCCTTTGCAAATGGTGTTCAAAGCGGAACAGGCTTTAAAAACATTGGAAGTTTAGAAAACAGGGGATTGGAAATTACCTTAAACAGTACCAACATTTCTACGAAAAACTTCCGATGGAGCAGCAACTTTAACATCAGCTTTAACCAAAATAAAATCCTCGAATTAACAGAAGGTCAGAATTCATTGCTTTCCGGTTCTGGAACTTTCTTCGATACCAGTTTTAGAGGATTATCTCCATACATTTCGGTAAAAGGACGATCGGTAGGAGAGATGTATGGATTAATTTTCGATGGTATTTATCAGTACAGCGATTTCGACAGGATGCCAAACGGCACCTATGCACTTAAACCGAATATCCCGAATAATGGTGCTGCGGTTCAGCCGGGAGATATTAAATACAAAGATTTAAATGGCGATTTAACCATTAACGCAAATGATTACACCATTATCGGGCGGGGTTTACCCATCCACACTGGTGGTTTTAGCAATAACTTCAGCTATAAAAACTGGGATCTAGGTGTTTTCCTGCAATGGAGTTATGGCAATAATATCATCAATGCCAACCGTTATGTTTTTGAAGGTGGAATTGTAAGGAACTTCACCCTTAATCAATATGCAACTTACGAGAACCGCTGGACACCAACTAATCCGAGCAACGAATTGTATAAAGCAGGGCGTTTTGTGAATCCCAATTATTCATCCAGAGTAGTGGAAGATGGTTCGTATTTAAGATTAAAAACTGTTCAGTTGGGTTATAACTTCAGCAGCAAGCTGGTGAAAAGTATTGGCATGTCGAGATTACGATTAAACGCCTCAGCGCAAAATTTACTCACTTTTACCAACTATTCAGGTTTAGATCCAGAAGCTTCTGCCCGCCCGGGTAACTTAACGCCGGGTTTTGATTATGGTACCTACCCGCAATCATTCACGGTAACCTTTGGTTTAAACGCAACATTTTAATCATCATTAAAAGATAAGACAATGAAAAATATATATATTTTGGCTTTTTTATTCGTGATGGGATTATCTTCATCATGCAAAAAGTTTCTGGATACCGAACCAACAGATTTTTACTCACCTGTTAATTTTTACAGCACAGCCGATCAGCTTCAAATTGCTTTGAATGGCGTTTACAGTACCATGATGTTGGAGCGCATGTACGGGCAGGTGCATCACTTTAATTTTGTAAGTACTACTGATGAAATGTTACCCGATCGGGCAACGAGCAATGAAACCCGTGGATTGTATTATACTTATGATGCCGGGCATTCTTATGTTCAGGACTGCTGGCAATATCCTTACATTGCCATTAATAATGCAAATGTGCTGATTGACAACATCAATAAGCCCAGCATGGATGAAAAACAGCGGGGTTACATTAAAGGACAAGCACTATTTTTAAGAGCCTACAATTACTTTCTGCTAACCATCCAATTTGGTGAAGTTCCTTTGGTGTTGCATCAGCCAGGCATTGCTGAAGTAAATATCCCAGCAGCTACCCAGCCGGCTATTTATAACCAAATTGTTGCCGATTTAAAAGAAGCAGAAACGCTGTTGCAAGGTCGTACTTCGGCAAGTTTAGGTTATAATGATCAGGTTACCATTACAGCCGTACAAGCCATGTTGGCTAGGGTGTATTTGTATTGGGCAGGTTATCCGGTTAACGATACCAGTAAATATGCTGATGCCATAACTTACGCGGATAAGGTTATTGCTTCTGGTCAGCATGCCTTAAACCCAGATTATAAACAGGTTTTTATTAATCTGTTTCAGGATCGTTATGATTTGAAAGAAGATATTTTAGAGTGGGGTTCTGCAGGTGCTGCGGCAGGCGTAACCAACAAAACCGGAAATGATATCGGTAATTTCAATGGCATTATCTCCGCTATCCTTTTGGTAAATGGAAATTTTGAGCAAAACTCCTATTCAGCCGCCGGTTGGGTGCGCATCACCAAGAAATTGTTTGATAGTTATGAAGTAGAACCAAGTAGTACATTGGTTAATAAAGCCTCTCTTGATACCAGAAGAGATTGGAATTGCCCGGATTATATCTGGACAACCAATGCATCAGCCGGAACCAGAGTGAAAACAGATCGTTCTGCGCCATGGCAAATGAATACCGGTAAATTTAGAAGAGAATATGCACCGGCAGAAATGCGAAATACGGGTACCTATAATGCCAATTGGCCTGTAATTAGATATGCAGATATATTATTAATCAAGGCAGAAGCCGAAAATCAGGTTAACGGACCAAACGCTGCAGCTTACGATGCCATTAATCAGGTTCGCAAACGTGGCTATGGAACAATGTACGGTAATATTGTAAAAAATATTACGGTAGTAAACGGAGGCTCAGGTTATTCAGTCGCCAACCCACCACTGGTGACGATTAGCGGCGGCGGAGGTACAGGCGCAACAGCTACAGCAGTCGTTTCAACCGCAGGTGTAGTTACCGGAATTAAATTAACGAGCCGTGGAAACTTAACCCTTGCTGGTCCTTACTATACTTCCGTACCTACGGTCACTATTGCTGCACCAACCACAGGTATAACTGCCACCGCCACCGCCACCATAACCAATGGATCAGAACATTTGTTGACCCTGGGATTGAGTAAAGCAGATTTTCAACTGGCACTACGTGATGAACGCATGCGTGAAATGTGTTTTGAAGCATCAAGGAAATATGATCTGGTAAGATGGGGGAATTTCGCAGGCGATTTACAGGCTTTCGGCAATTATGCAGTTGCCAATGGCGTGACTGCCGGAAATGGAAACATCAACGGGTATCAAGGTTTAATAACCGTAACACCTCGATATAGCCTGATGCCGAAGCCAACATACGAGCTGAATTTAAATAAAGCACTAAAGCAAAATCCAGGTTATTAATCAATAAAATATTAAGAAATGAAAAACTCATGCTATATCATCTTAATTGCCTGTACCTTTTTTTGGGCATGCAAAAAAGAACTGTCAACTGATGCCCCAACGGTTGATATTACCTTAACCAATGCCCGTTCTACCATTGGCGACACTTTAGTTTTTAAACTGGGCGATACCTGTAAATTCAACTTTAGCGGTTATGCTGATAATGTTGTTTTTTGGGGAGGAACACCTGGTAATAAATATGAATTTAGAACCCGTTCATCAGCCTTTGGCACACCAATCTTATCGTTTACCAGCACAGCACAATTTGGCGCCCAAAATAATACATTACAGGTTTTGGCCACCAATAAACTTCCGGCTAAAGATTCGGCAAGTGTGGTAAATGCAACGTGGACGGATATTACACCCAGAATACCCATTGCTACAAGTGCCACAGCAGTGAATACCGGGCAGGTAAATTTATCTGATCTGGTGAGCGGTGCCAATGATAGCTTGTTTATTGCTTTTAAATATACAGGCCTTACCGGGTCCACGCAAAGAACCTGGACCATCACCAATTTTTTGGTTAATAATGTGCTAAGCGATTATACCTACAATCTGAGCTCTTTAGCAGCAGACAACGCATTTTGGACCAGATTTGGAAATGTGTGGTCGCCTGCCAGTTCGAGATGGGTAGCTACTACAACCACACTAACCATTGTTGGCGGTGCGGCAACTGCGCCTTCCAATACCAGCTGGATCATTAGTAAACCATTGTTTGTTGGAAGAATTGCTCCGGATGTTCCAACAACAACGGTGAAAAATATCACGGCATCGGCGTTGTCAACCTATAACTATAAATATGCTGCTGTGGGCGGGTACAAAATCACATTTGCAAGTTACAATACCACACCAAACGACAGCCAGTTGGTGTTAAAAGAATTTAATGTGAAGGTTATCCTTTAATCGAAAGTAAGCGCAGCTACCTATGATCAAATTTATTCAATTCATATTATCGATTAAGCCAATATCGCGAAAGTGGTTTTGCCCATTGCTTTTATTGATGATCAGCTTTTCAGCATTTGCTCAGAAAGAGCCCTTTTCAACAATAGAAAAGCGCATCAGCGATGATTTGCAAACCGGAGTTAATGATGCTTTTCTGGCGAAAAGGATCACAAGGGATTTAACAAAACTCAAAGCCGATGGAAGCTGGACAGATATTAATTATGCCGACGTACAATACGATCCTTTGAAAAGAATTAAAGAAATGGCTACTGCTTATATCCGTCCATCAAATAAACTTTACGGGAACCAGGAAATTTATGTTGCGATCACCAAGGCTTTAACCAATTGGCTCGATAAAAATCCCAAAAACAAAAACTGGTGGTACAACGATATTTTTTATCCGCAGGCTATTGGGCAAACATTAATTTTAATGCGTAATGCCAAAACGCCCTTACCGCTTGAGTTGGAAAAAGCTTTAATCCAAAGGATGATTCGCAAATTGAAAGTTGGCGATGGCGCAAATACCTCGGATGAGGCTTTGCATTATTTATATCGTGCCTGTTTAACCCAGAATAAAAACACACTGGATTCAGCAGCAAAATATCTTTTTGAGCCTATCGCAGTTGAAGATGGAAAAGAAGGGGTACAGGTGGATGGAAGTTATTATCAGCATGGCAAACAACAAGCAATTGCCAGTTACGGACGGGTGTTTGCGGGCAATTCGGTTAATGCAGCTTATTATTTGAATGACACGGAATATGCGTTGCCAAAAGCCCAGCTCGATATTTTGGTGAATTACTTGAAGGATACTTTTCTCAAAACCATTCGCGGCTCTTTTTACGATTTTAACGTGAGGGGCCGGGGAATTAGCAGGCCAGATTCTCTAAATGCCTTTGTATCCGGAATGGTTAATAAAATTAAAATGTTCGATAAGGAAAATTCAGCTTACTGGGAAGCATCAGCGTTGAGAACATCACATCAAAAATCTGCAAATTATCAGATCAAGCCATCCCATATTGTTTATTGGAAAAGTGGTTATACGCTCCATGTTCAACCACAATATACTTTCAGCATACAAACAGCCTCAACAAGAACGCTACGTACGGAAAGAGGAAATAACGAAAATGTGCTCGGTAAATTCCTGTCAGATGGCGCCACGAATATTCAGCGAAGCGGATCGGAATACGCCAACATTATGCCCATTTGGGAATGGGATAAAATCCCCGGAACAACCAGCAGGGATTATGCCAATGATTTGGGCGCAACCATTAAAAAAGAATGGGGAATACCCGGAACAGCGAAGTTTGCAGGTGGTGTGAGTGATGGTATTTATGGCGTTTCTGCTTACGATTTAGATGATGATAGCGTTCAGGCAAAAAAGGCCTGGTTTTTCTTCGGTAAAGAAATTGTATGCCTGGGTGCCGGAATTAACAGCTCATCTTCACAGAACATTACAACAACCATTAACCAGTCATGGCTGCGGGGAAAAGTTATCGAAGATGAAAATTACCTGCTCCACGATAGTGTTGGCTACTTTTTTCCTGATGGAGGAGAGGTGAAACTTACCCAACAGAACGAATCAGGAAACTGGTACCGCATCAATCAATTTCAAAGCAAAAATAAAGTTTCGGGCAAGGTTTTTAAAAGCTGGTTTAGCCATGGAATAAAACCTCAGGATGCCCATTATGCTTACGTGGTCGTTCCTGGGGTTGGCGATGCCGCAATGAAAAACTATCGCCCGGATGCAATTAAAATTATTAAAAACACCAAAACAATTCAGGCGGTAATGTATAACGGTTTGGAGATACTGCAAATTGTTTTTTATGAGGCCGGGGAATTTAATGATGATGGATTAATGATAAAAGTGGATAAGCCTTGTATTATATCTGTAAACGAATTACAAAGTTCAAAACCAGTAATTTACATCGCAGATCCTACGCAAGAAAATTCAAACGTTCAGCTCGAAATTAAAACTCAAAAGCTAAAAGTTAATAAAAAAATAACCTGTAATCTTCCGGTTGGTTCCCTTGCAGGCTCAACCATTAAATACAATATTTCCAATTAAATAAACACATCTAAAACTATGAATAAAAACAGTTTTTTCATCGCCTTGCTGGTTCTTATGAATGCAGTTTCTTTTGCCCAAAACAATGTGCGAAAGCCAATGGCCCAACTTATTAATGATGAATTTAAGTTTGCTGCCGATCAGTATAAGTTTCTGGCAAAAGGCATTCCCGCAGGTAAAACACCACAAACCTATCAAAATGGAAAACATGTAAACTACGATATTCAATGGTGGTGCAGCGGTTTCTACTCGGGCAGCTTATGGTATATTTATGAGCAAACAAAAAGTGAAGCGATAAAAAAAGAAGCGGAAGATGCCCTGAAAGTAATTGAGGCCAACCAAACTTTTACGGGTAATCATGATCTGGGTTTTATGATGTATTGCAGCTTTGGCAATGCTTACCGCTTAACCGGAAAACCCGAATATAAATCAATCATTCAGCGTTCAGCACAATCGCTTTCTACCCGTTATCACGATAACGTAAAGGCTATTCAATCATGGAATAAAGGAAAATACTGGAATTATCCGGTAATAATCGATAACATGATGAACTTGGAAATGTTGAATTGGGCCACAGATAACGGTGGCGATAAAAAGTTCAAGGAAATTGCCATTATCCATTCCAATACCACTTTGAAAAATCACTTCCGCCCTGATTTTAGTTCTTTCCATGTGATAGATTATAATCCGGAAACGGGTGCGGTAATCAGAAAAGCAACCTGGCAAGGTGCTGCAGATTGTTCTGCCTGGAGCCGCGGACAAGCATGGTCATTGTACGGTTATACGATGATGTATCGCTTTACAAAAGATGAAAATTATCTAAAACAAGCGAAAGGAATAGCACATTTCATTTTAAATCATCCGAATTTACCTGCTGATAAAATTCCTTTCTGGGATTTCGACGCACAAGGAGTTCCCTTTGCAAAACGCGATGCTTCTGCAGGTGCTATTATGGCTTCAGCATTATTAGAGTTGGCACAATTTACAACTGATCAGGAAAAAGCAGAATTTAAATCTTCGGCAGAAACTATGATTTATTCATTGGCAAGTACTGCTTATCGTGCTAAGTTGGGAGAAAACGGTGGCTTTTTATTGATGCATGGTACGGGTGCTTATCCATTAAATAGTGAAATAGATGTACCTTTAGTTTATGCAGATTATTATTATTTGGAGGCTTTGGCAAGATACAAAAAGTGGTATTTGTAAAAAGCCAATCAATTTATCATTAATGAAATTTAAACTTTCTTTTTTTGCATTATTCATCATTGCGACTATTACTAATGCACAAACCAGAAAAGCATCAACCGGGTCTGATGACCGGGCTTTCTGGGTAAAAACACTTTACCGGATTTCTTATCCTGTGATACACGAGTTGGCCAACGAAACTTTAAAGAAAAATATGCCTTTAGAGAAAGGTCCGGGTTATGGCTTGAATGTGACCAAAGTAACATATTTAGAAGCTTTAGGTAGAACCATGGCAGGGTTGGCGCCCTGGCTGGCCTTACCAGATGATGAATCTGCCGAGGGAAAGCTCCGCAAAACCATGCGTACGGAATTGCTCAAGGGACTTGTAAATTCTGTAAATCCTGAAAGCCCGGATTATATGAATTACCGTACCGAAGGACAGCAGATTGTTGATGCCGCTTATGTGGCGCATGCTTTTCTTCGGGCACCAAAAGCACTTTGGGAACCTTTGGATGACCTGACTAAAAAACGGTTCATCGAAGAATTTAAAGCTCTACGTACCCGAAGTGGTGCTTATAATAACTGGCTTTTATTTGCCGGATTAACCGAAGGATTTTTATTAAGCATTGGCGAGCAATATGATCCTGCCAGGGTTCAGTTTTCAATTAATAAAATGAAAGAATGGTACGTGGGCGATAGCTGGTACAGTGATGGCGATAAATTTAGCATGGATTATTACAACTCGTATGTTATTCATCCCATGTTGGTTGATCTTTTAAAAGTTTTGGTGGAAAAGAAAAAAGCTTCGCAAGCAGATTATGATATGGCCGTAAAAAGAATGGCCAGGCATTCGGAGTTTCTGGAAAGGTTAATTTCTCCTGAAGGAACTTATCCGGCATTTGGCAGATCGATTACTTACAGGATGGCTGCTTTTCAGGCATTGGCGCAAACGGCTTTGATGGAAAAACTGCCCGAACAGGTGAGTCCTGCACAGGTACGTTGCGGCTTAACTAAAATTATGCACAATATGTTCGATGGTAATCAGAATTTTGATGATAAAGGCTGGCTGGTTTTAGGTTTTAACGGGCATCAGCCGCTGATTGCAGACACTTATACCTCAACCGGAAGTTTATACCTCACTACATTAGGTTTTCTGGATTTGGGTTTGCCCGCCAATCACAAATTCTGGACAGATGCTCCCGCACCCTGGACAAGTGTAAAAGCCTGGAAGGGAGAGGCAGTAAAAAAAGATTATAAAGTTGAATATTAAGAAAGAGATACACGCAGTTTGGCGTATTATTTAAGTCATTCCTAGATCCAAATTGATGAACGCTCTATTCTCAGAAATCGGATGATTCCTGTAAAATTATAATAAAATACACATTATGTTTGTAACGTACGTTTAAATACGTACATTAGCTTCATGCAAACTCCGAAACCGACAGCAGCCTATAATCCAACAAAAACAGAATTTGATGTTTTGCAAGTTCTTTGGCAATACGGTCCGTCGACTGTACGGTTTGTTCATGATAAATTAATTCTGCAAAAAGGGGAAGTGGCCTATACTTCAACGCTTAAGCTGATGCAGCTCATGCATGAAAAAGGCATTTTAGATCGTGACGAAAGCCAGATGCGTCATTTATATACCGCGGTACCCCTTGAAAGTGAACTCACGCAGACTGTTTTGAAACGGTTTATTGACAGTACGTTCAAAGGATCGCCAAGTAGCCTGATGGTGGCTTTGCTGGGCAATAGCGATACCTCCGCTGAAGAATTGGACAAGATTAGGGAATTAATCAAGAACATGAAAGAATAATGAAGGACAGCCTACATTTTTTGCTGGCCTACATTTTAGGATCAGACCTGTTTCAGGCTTGGGCCTTCATGCTGTTACATTCGGTTTGGCAAGGACTGCTGTTGCATATGGTCGCTGTTTTATTATTGCGGTATGGAAAACGGATGGGCGCTGCCCTCAGGTATAATTTACTGCTTTTCCTTTTTTTTGTTTTCCTGTTGGCCTGTGGCTGTACACTGGCGTTACAACTAGGAACAGCGCCGACCAGGTTAATATTGAACTTGCCCGGTCCGAATACCGGTTCCGTATTGGTTGACCCCTGGCTGCCTTTGGTTACTTTTTTATGGCTGATCGCATTTTTAATCCGCTCCGGCCGTTTTGGTTGGGATTTAATAAATAGCCATCGGCTAGCACGGGCAGGTAACGGCAAAACGGACCCCTATTGGCAGCACCGGCTGGATCAGCTTGCGTTAAAATTGAGGATCAGCGGCAGGATCAGGCTTTTAGAATCCCCAGCAATCAATGTACCCGCTATAATAGGCTTGCTCAAACCCATTATTTTGATGCCGATGGGCGTACTGGCTTCAATGCCTGCCGATCAGCTCGAAGCCGTTTTGTTACATGAACTGGCGCACATACGCAGGAAAGATTACCTGGTTAACCTGATCCAGGTTACAGCGGAAGCCATATTTTTCTTTAATCCGGCATTAAAATGGCTATCGGTGCAAATCCGCGTTGAGCGGGAGCATTGCTGTGATGATATTGCCCTTTCCCAGATCAATAAACATACATTTGTTCAGGCCCTGGTCAGCTTTCAGGAACATTCTCTTTACCGGCGGTCTTTTCCGCTCGCCTTTACAGGTCAGAATGACCAGCTTCTAGTGCGGGTCAGCCGGATCATAGGTCATCCCATATCGTCATCGAGGCATGCCCGGTGGTATTTGTTGGTTTATATGCTCCCTTTGTTGCTTATGGGCTGGTTTTTCCTCAACAACGCTATATTTCCCTTACAGCATAGTCAGATGATCTCGAGGTTTATCAGTTCAAAGCCTCTCCGAAAAAAGGGTCTGGCAATTACCAGCAATGCGGCTCGAGTACCGCAGTCACAGCTGATAGCTAAAAAGGAAGTCCTCGGTAGTGCGCTATCTGTGGTTCAACATACGGATGCCGAATCCTCCGTGATCCAACGCAAGGATAGCATATCTTCGATTTCATCTGCACCCCAAGCAGTAACTGCTATAAATGAAGTAGTGCAAAGCGAGTATTCGAAAGAGATGCAGGCTTATGGTGAACGAATGGTGTTGTACAAAAAAGAGATACAGGCCTATAGTGAACAGATGGCGGAGCACAACAAAACACTACATGATGGCGATGAGCAAATGGTGCTGTACAAAAAAAACTACAGTACTATAATGAAGGGCTGGTGCAGTATAAAAAAACACTACAGGACTACAATGAACGGATCAGGCATCATTTAGACGACCTCCCGGTCAAACCTCCTGATTAGTAATTAGATATTTACATCCAACTTTTGTCTTGAATTCCATTTTTTCTGCCCCGGGGCGGGATAGGAATTGCTATGTCTGAACTTTTATCTAAATCACAATAAATGAAAAATATCTTCAAAACTTCGATTATAATTTTGTTGCTGCTGAACAGTTATTTATCAATAGCCCAAATGAATGACCGGAATGAAAAGATCCATCTGCTTGACTCTGTTTATCAGGCACTGTATGCATCAGGTTCTTTTAACGGCAATGTGTTGATTGCCGAAAAAGGAAAGGTGGTCTTTAAAAAAAGTTATGGCTTTGCCGATGCGGTAACTCAAGAAAAATTGAACCTGCAGACAGTTTTTGAGTTGGCCTCTGTTTCCAAACAATTTACTGCAATGGGCATCGTCTTATTAAAAAAACGGGGACAATTAAATTATGATGACCCCATCTCGAAATATCTGCCTGAGCTTAATTTCTATGATGGTGTGACCATAAGGAATCTGTTGAATCACACAAGTGGGGTGCCTGATTATATATATGTAGACGTTTTCCGGGAGAAATGGGATAAAACCAAAATAGCTACTAATGTAGAAGTGATTACGGAGTTTGCGAAATATAAACCGCCGTTGGAATTTCAGCCCGGTGAAAAATCGCAATACAGTAACACCGGCTATGCTTTACTGGCATCTATTATCGAAAGGGTTTCCAAACAAACCTACGAACGGTTTCTCAAGGAAAATATTTTCAGGCCCCTCCATATGAAACATACTTTTATTTACCAATGTGTCTATGCGCCTGAAAAAATAAAGAATTATGCACAAGCCTATGGAACAGATAGTTTATTGAATTACATTTCCGCTTATCATAGCATCGAAAATAAATTAACAACCTATAATTACCTCGATGGTGTTGTCGGAGCCCGCACTGTCCACTCCAATCTGGAAGATCTTTTAAAATGGGATAGGGCTTTATACATGGATAAACTTATTAATCCAGAGGATAAAAAAGAGATTTTTGGTTCCTTAAAAACAAGGAATGGAAAAGAAAACAGTTACGGTTTTGGCTGGGTCCTTTCCCAGAATGAAAAATATGGCAAAATTGTTAACCATTCCGGTAGTTGGGCCGGGTATATTACTTACATAGAAAGGCATACCGACAGTGATAAAACCATTATCTTACTGCAGAACGTAAATACCCCAAATTCGAAAATCGCCCTTGGTGACATCAGAAAGATCATGTATGGTATAAAGTTGCCGATTAATAAAAAGATCTTCCCAAATCAGGAGGATCTGGATAAATATGAAGGCATCTATTCCGGTTCCGATTATCCTAAGAAAATAGTGGTCTTCAAAAAAGGGAATCGTTTAGCCGCACATTACGCAGGCTCGCCCGTTAGCGCATTTTCAATGGATGCTTATCCGAACCATACTTTTAAATGTGAGCCTTGGGATGTTGAAATGGTCTTTAACCCTGATGATAATTCCTTATTGGTGATGGAGGATGAAAAACAAAATACCTTAAAAAAACAAAAATAATGTACAGAATCTGGCCGTCAGCATATTATTATTGGAGCTGCAAAATTAATAACTAATCAGTAAGCGGTTCGGATTTTGTTTCTTAAAGATCGTTTTCTCATTGTAATAACTCCATTATATGATTACAGAAGGTAGGAAAATAAAGTGGAGGATCACATCATCTTGTGGTGGAACTTATATATATTGCATTAAATGCTTTTGGGTTTTGATAATCAAGGAATTAACCATAATGATCGTCAAACATTTAATCTACCCGTAATATAAAATAAACATGATGTTTTGATCTTTATTCGATAATTAAATATTGCCACATGAAGATTACAAAAAGCTTATTTATTTTTATTTTTTCAATTATATTTTTTTCAGGTTGTTCCAAGACAAATGATGTTGAAGCTCCAGTAGAGCGCTTTTTTAACTTCCAGAATTATACTATGCGTCTTCTTACTGGCGAAAAACAGACTTTTGAACTTAGGGAAAGCATAACGAATTATCCTTTTCCTGCGATCAGGTTTGAATCCTTGGATGAAGGTAAAGTAAAGATTCTTGATGAGAGAACTGTTCAGTCACTTGCCCCTGGTACAACTGCTGTAAAGGCGATGTTGGGAAACACAGAATTGGATAGATTTACCGTTGTTATTGTAGATGGCACTGTAACTGCAATTTCCCTGGTACCATGAGTGGCAACCTTAAAAGAGGGACAGTCTCTCCAATTAAATCCTGTTATCACGCCATTCGTTGCTAAAGATAAGTCGGTAGTTTGGTCTTCATCAGACTCAACAGTTGTCAATGTTAATCAGAGCGCAAAGATCACCGCTATTAAAGTAGGGGACGCAACTATATCTGGAGTTACTGCGACAAATTTAATAGTTAAATGTATTATCAAGGTTATTAAATAGATATTAGCGACTGTTAAAACAATTAAAGTGATTACGAAACATTGTTTTTTTATTGAGCATTTCTCATTTTTGCACTTGTAGGATTAATAACTTAATAAACATCATTCTCCGTTGTGACACAAAAGTAAGACCCTATTCATGTGTCATGAACACTTTTTGGCTAAATTTGGCGGATTGAAAAAGGGCATTACCTTTACTATTCTGGTGCTGTATTTATGCTTTGCTACGAAGTTCATTGAAATTTTGAACTTCCTGTGCTATTTCAACATTTCAATGGGTATAAGCAGCTCAACTATAATTTAAGTTTTTTCGGTTCATTTACGATCATTATAATGGTGTACCACATACAGTGCGATGAGTTGCTGTAGTAGGTAGAAGGCGAATTAGTAATCAGGATCTACTGAATCGGCTTTTTTTTACTTAAAATTTTAGAAAATAAGAGTTTACAACTATTAGTTGTTCAGATGTAGATTGAATTGTAAACTTTATTATACATAATTTGAAAATTTTTGTGTTATTTTGTGATATAATCATCAATCATGAAGAACATCTATATTTTCGCCATTCTCATCTTAAGTTTTATACATCGTGCTGATGCACAAGAAAATATCGCTACCATTGATGGTAATAAATATGTTAAACAACTTGCTGATCAACGATATCAATTTAATAAGAGTTTAATTAAAAGATCACGTATCCAGCTACCAGAAGCCAAATCTATTTTTGCTTCAGGATCAACATTAGTTTTTGATGGACATGCTTATGTTTTAAAGAATAATGAAGTGGTTGAAATAAAAGGATTTTTATTATCTAAAACTACATTATCAGCCATTACCAATAAACTCTTAATGTTAGATGCTTTTCAAAAAAGCTGTGCTGAAGATGTGAATAGCACATATAACAAATCAACAAGAGATTTGCAATATGTTAAAAATAAAGATCGCCAATATTTTTCGGCACTTAAACAAATATTATCATTAACAGCATCTATTTCAGACCAATATCAGAAACCAAATGCTTCTGTAACAATAGAAATGGCGATGAATAAAATTGAAACTCCTACAGGGGATTCAAAAGATAATGGCCTTCAAACTATTGCATTGGCTAAAATACAATAATGGTCCAATCAGCGATCATTACTTTTATATCAATACCTTATTTCTTAGAAATAAATTGTCCTCCCAAATTCTTAGAGGCTTAACATTAATTTCTATTACTCCGTTGAATTAATTATAAGAGTGTAAAAATACTGTTATGATTCTAGTCTACAATGTGTTCCACCTTCTGCTTGATCAAACTTATACCTATTTGTTAATTGTGTATAACCAGAAATTTCATTAAAATAAAAACTGCAAAATGGCTTTTTTAATTTATTAGCCTTATTTTTGGCAAAATTGTAGATTCCTGTCGGTGATAGATCCTGCATACATTTTAAAAAACAACCTAGCTAATAATGACAAACGATAAAAAAGAAATATTTGATAACGTTGCACAACGTTTAAAAATTGAAGGCTTTAATGTAGTAAATCGCGATGAAACCCGTCCTTGGGGTGGTTTCTTTGTAATTGATGAAGCACAGGCTCAACAATTTGCCGATACTTATTTTGACGGATTGAATGTAGAGAGTTTAAAAATCGGGGGTAAATTAAGTCCAAAAATATTAATTGTTGCACCAAATACACGTTTATCTTGGCAATACCACCACCGCAGAGCCGAAATTTGGCAGGTGGTTACAGGTACAGTTGGCATTAAAACCAGCGAAACTGATGAAGAGGGCGAAGTGAAAAAATATGCTCCGAAAGATCAGATTAAATTACAACAAGGTGAACGTCACCGTTTAATTGGTTTAGATGATTGGGGAGTTGTTGCAGAGATTTGGCAACATACTGATGCTTCAAACCCATCAGATGAAAGCGATATCGTTCGTGTTCAAGACGATTTCGGTAGATAAAATTTTGCTCGATCCTGCTCATTTAATTTGAGCAGGATCGTTATTATTCTAGCCTTCCATACTTTGGTTTTCTAACCACCAAAACTAAACGTAGATAAAATACGTTAATAAAGCATACACACCATACATGATTATCCTCATTTTCTTTCTTTGCCACTGGTTCCTATCATTATTTAGCCAAACCTTTTTCCTTCACCGTTATTCATCGCACAAAATGTTTAAGATGGAGCCTTTCTGGGAAAAATTCTTTTATCTGGTTTTGCTGATTTCTCAAGGTTCTTCATTTTTAAACCCCAGAGCATATGCCATTCTGCATCGTATGCACCATGCTTATAGCGACACGGAAAAAGACCCACACTCGCCTCATTTCTTTAAGGATGTTTTCGGGATGATGATTGCTACAAAGAATATGTACATGAACTATTTACAATTTAAGATTCAACCTGAACCTGCTTTTCAAGGAAATTATCCCGAATGGCCAGTTGTTGATAAAATTGGAAATTCGTGGTTGTGGAGAATCGCCTGTGGTTTATTTTATATCGGTTTTTATATAATGTTTGCCAATCATTGGTGGTTGTTTATTTTATTGCCTGTTCATTTTTTAATGGGTCCATTGCATGGCGCTATTGTAAACTGGTGTGGTCATAAATATGGTTATTCGAACCATGATAACGACGACCATAGTAAAAATTCTTTACCATGGGATTTCCTTTTAATGGGCGAATTGTTTCAGAACAATCACCATAAGAGACCAAATAGCCCGAATTTTGCGACTAAATGGTGGGAGTTTGATCCAACATATCCGGTGATGAAAATGCTTCATTGGATGAAGATTATTAAGATTAGGAAGGTGTAGTTTTTGTAGGGTTAGTATCTACGATTTGCTTTTTCTTCTTCTTGAGATATACCCGCATGTTGGGTTGTTTATTTGCTTTAAAAAGACTTTTGGTTGAAACCAACGGCAATAAATTTCTGGCTGAAGATATGCCATTTGCTATTTATTTTCTTGCACCGTTCTTCGATAATTAAACCCGACAGTAGCGGACACGAAGTGTAACGAAGTAAAGCGGATGGCGGGGCTGGCGGAACCGATTTTAACAGAACCTTGCTTTTCGAATAAAATTAAACCTCAGTTATGATAAATTTCCTCAAAATCGTTTTCTCGGCACTATTAATTTTTATGTGCTATAAAGTAATATCTACTTCTCTTGAAAGTAACCTTTTTGAGCAGTGGGATTTTCTAGGTAGTATCCCTTGGATGCGTGCCACACTTTGGGATTTTTATGCCAACATCTTTATCATTACGCTGTGGATGTTTTATAAAGAAAAAAATATTATTCTTAAAATCTCTATTGCAATTTTGTTCGTATGTTTAGGTAGTATAGCAACTTTAGCCTATGTTTTGGTTCACTTATTTAAACTAAAAGATGGCGAAGGTATTAAAGAATTACTTGTAAAAAGGTAGAAGATAGCGGATAGAAACCTCGGGTATTATCCATATTCTTAGATCTTTAGCAACAAAATCTAAACCGAACAATGGATTACCGCCACTTACTTTTTATTGCCCTCATATCGTTAATTTCTTGTTGTACCATTATGGCCCTGGTTTGGCTTTGGGCTAAAAAAATTAAAAATGCAGGCGTTGTAGATGTTTTTTGGGCCCTCAATTTTCCTGTAATTACCATCATCACTTTTTTTTTAGCTGAGGGATTTGAAACCCGTAAAATATTAATCTGCACAATTTTTCTATTAGCGGAATTAAGGCTTGGAGTTCATTTATGGCAAAGGGTAATTGGCCATTTAGATGAAGAAGAGGGCCGGTACCAACAGCTTCGCAGTGAATGGGGGGAGCATGCCGATAGGAATTTCTTTATTTTCTTTCAGTTTCAGGCCATTTCGAATGTGTTGCTTGCCATTCCTTTTTTTATTATAACTGCCAATACTTCAACAGAAATCTCGATAATAGAATATATTGGTTTAGCCATTTGGGCAATTGCATTTGTAGGCGAAATGATTGCCGACAGACAACTTGCTGCCTTTAAAAAAGATCCAAAAAATAAGGGGAAAGTTTGCGATACCGGATTGTGGTATTATAGTCGCCACCCGAATTATTTCTTCGAATGGTTAACCTGGATGGCTTATTTCATCTTTGCGTTAGCATCACCTTGGGGAGTTTTGGCCATCATTAGTCCTGCAATAATTTTATACTTATTAACCAAAGTAACGGGCGTTCCGAATAATGAAGAGCAAAATTTAAGGAGCAAGCCTGAAGCCTATAAAAAATATCAAGAAACAACATCTGCCTTTTTCCCGTGGGGAAAAAAGGGGTAAAAGTTACGGGTTGCGGGTTACAAGCCTAAAATTGCACAGCCTGTTTTTACATCCAAACCTATAACTTTTAACTTATAACTTTCAACTCAAATGTGGTACGATAAACTTTTAGAAAATGACAAACTTCCTGATACGGCTTTGCGTATGGGAATTAGAAAACTTTGCAAACAGCGTTTAGATGATGAAACTTTAGGCGATGAAGAATTGCAGCAAGAAAAATTTATGGATTTGGTTGATGAGTTAAAACAATCGCCAATTGCCGTTAATACTGCTGATGCCAATGAGCAACATTACGAATTACCAACTGAATTTTTTCAATACTGTTTGGGTAAAAACCTGAAATATAGTAGCGGTTACTGGAAACCTGGAGTTAAAGATATTGATACATCGGAGGATGATATGTTGGCTTTAACTTGTAAAAGGGCAGATTTACAAAGTGGCCAGAACGTGTTGGAATTAGGTTGTGGCTGGGGTTCGTTATCATTGTATATGGCAGCGAAGTTTCCTAAAAGCACGTTTACTGTTGTTTCAAATTCGGCTACTCAGAAAATTTTTATCGATGAAACGGCAAGGCAAAGAGGCATCCAAAACTTAACGGTTTTAACTGCCGATATGAACACGTTTACCATTGCCGATAGTTTCGATAGAATTGTTTCTGTAGAAATGTTTGAGCACATGCGCAACTATAAATTTTTGCTGAATAAAGTTGCTGGCTTTTTAAAAGCCGACGGAAAACTATTCGTCCATATTTTTACGCACAAAACTTTAGCCTATAAATTTGAGGTAATTGATGAAACGGATTGGATGAGTAAATATTTTTTTACAGGTGGAATTATGCCTTCAAACCATTTATTTTTTTACTTCAATGATGACCTCAAAATTGATAAACATTGGGTGGTAAACGGTACCAACTATGGCAAAACTTCTGAAGCTTGGCTGAGCAATATGGATAAACATAAAAAGGAAATTATGCCAATTTTGGAAAATACCTATGGTAAAGATCAGGCGGTGAAATGGTGGGTTTACTGGCGGTTATTTTACATGAGCTGTGCCGAATTATTCAATTATAATAAGGGTAACGAGTGGATGGTTTGTCATTATTTATTTGTAAAAAATAAATAATGAAGGAAATAGCAAATGATGTAAAACGGATGATAGGGAAGAGATTTAGCTCGCCAATAATTCATGAAAGGATTTACATTCTGTTGTCATCATGCGTATTACATCATCCAGTTTACATCTAACATCTTACATTTATTATGCAAAAGCTCGCCATTATTGGCTCTGGAATAGCAGGTATGGGTTGTGCCCACAAGCTGCAACATAAATACGATATCACTGTTTTTGAAGAAGCTGATTATATTGGCGGCCATACCAATACGATTACGCTTGAAGAAGATGGAAAACCAATTTATCTTGATAGCGGTTTTATGGTTTTTAATTATCAAACCTATCCGAATTTAACTGAAATGTTCGCCGAAATTGATGCGCCAGTAATTAAAACGGATATGTCTTTCAGTGTTCAATTCTTGCCCAAAAAGTTAGAATACAGCGGTTCGAGTTTAAACCATTTATTCGCTCAGCGGAAAAATTTGTTCAATATTTCTTATTTGAAAATGCTGATGCAGATTAACCGCTTCAATAAACAAAGTGTTGAAATTTTAGATAAACCTGAATACCAGGATTATTCTATTGGCAGATTTTTTAAGGAATTTGGTTATAGTGATGACATGCTCTGGCAATATTTGGTTCCCATGAGTGCTGCGGTTTGGAGTGCGCCAATGGAGCAGATTTTGGATTTTCCAGCAGTTACTTTAATTCGGTTTTTTAAGAATCATGGCTTTTTAGGTTTAGATACTCAACACCAATGGTATACACTTGAAAATGGAAGTCAGGCATATCGTGAAAAACTGATTGCGCCTTTCCGCGATAGAATTAAAATAAACAATAAAATCGTTTCCGTTAAAAGATTAGAAAATGGGAAGGTGGAGGTTGTAAATTCGAAAGGAGAAAAATTTGAGTTTGATAAAGTGATTATGGCCAGTCATGCCGACCAGACTTTCGAAATTGTGAAAGATAAAACACCTTTGGAAACCGAATTACTTTCTAAGTTTAAATACCAGCTTAACAAAGCTGTTGTGCATACCGATGAAAACCAAATGCCAAAAGCTAAGTTAGCCTGGAGTAGTTGGAATTATCGAGTGGAAAAGCAAGGAGATCGGTTATTGCCAAGCACCATTTATTGGATGAATAACTTGCAGGGTGTTTCCAAAAAAGCGAATTATTTTGTTTCTATAAATCCTACAGAAACCTTGAATCCTGATAAAGTGATTAAGGAAATAGATTATCACCATCCGCTTTTTGATGTTCCGGCAATGCAGGCACAGGAACGGTTGCAGGAGCTAAATGAGAATGGGCCTGTTTATTACTGCGGAAGTTATTTTAAGTTTGGGTTTCATGAAGATGCATACAAGAGTGCGGTTGATTTGTGCTTAATGATGGAAGATGGAAGAGGTAAGATGGATGAGGGATAATGGAAGATGGATGAAGTAAGATGGGTAATGAGCTAGTAGCTTTTATATTTCCTCAACCATTCTATATCCATACATTTTACATTTTTTTACTAACTTTATGAGGTCACCCTTAAAGATTTTATTTATTTAATTTTTTTAAAGATGAACGAAAAGACAACTCAATTATTAGAACGAACATTTCGCTTTGGCGTTGATGTTTTGAAATTTTTAAGCACCTTCCTTACAATTTTATTTATAAAGTTCCGATGTTGCAATTAAGTAGGTGCGCTACATCTATTGGAGCAAATTATGAAGAGGCTCAAGGTGCGGTGAGCAAGAGAGACTTCAGTCATAAAATTGGAATTTCTTACAGGGAAGCTAGAGAAAGTGTTTATTGGCTAAGAACACTATATGAACTCTACACTGATGAAAAATATCAGGTAGATTTTGAAAAGTTTAAAGCAGAAGCAATAGAGTTGAAGAAAATATTTACATCAGTCAAAATTTCATCCAACAAATAGAAATTTTGAGCCCAGTTTAATAAATATGCCCCATCATCCATTATCCATCCCACATCTTACATCAAAGATATATACCGCCAAAGTGATGCATCATCGACTTGCGCCGAAAAAGCATTCCTTTTGGTACAATGTGTATATGTTTTATATCGATTTGGATGAAATAGACTTACTGGCAGAAAAGCTGATATGGTTCAGTAGAAATAAATTCAATTTGTTTTCTTTTAGAGATTCAGAACATTTGCAGCTTCCCAAAGAAAATCCTGATAAAGCCAAAACCACAAGACAACATTTAGAAACTTATTTAAAAGGATATGGAGTGGATGGCACTAAGTTGAAAATAAAATTGCTCACCAACCTGAATGTTTTGGGCTATAATTTCAATCCTGTTTCTTTCTATTTCTGTTTTGATGAGAATGCAATGCCTGTATGTTGTGTGGCCGAAATCAGCAATACTTATCGTGAAATGAAGCTTTTTTTCTTCGGAAAAGAAGAATTACATGGCGATATCTTTAAAAAAATCACAACAAAATACTTTTACGTTTCACCGTTTATCGATCATGATGATTCGTTCGATTTCAATTTAAAAGTACCTGCAGATAAACTTGATATCAAAATTGATGACATTGATAAAACGGGTAAGAAATTTTTCTTCACTACTTTAAAAGGTGATTCCAGGCCGATCACAAACGCCAACCTGTTAAAATGTTTCTTTTCTATTCCATTAATTCCGTTGCAAATAATGGGCATGATACATTGGCAAGCTTTGAGGTTATGGTTAAAAAAACTATCTTTTCATCCGAAAGCAGAAAACCCTGAACTGCAACGTAACGTATATAAACCATATAAACCGCAAACAAAATAGATTAAAAGATTATGAATACGCTTGCTGCTACTAAAACATCAACAGGTTTTTTTGAAAAAGTAGTGCTTAATGCACTATCGAAAATGAACTTGGGGAAGCTTGAACTTACTTTGCCAAGCGGCGAAATGTTGGTTTTTGGAAATGGCGAGGATAAAATTGCAGCGAATATTCAGGTCAATCATCCCGATTTTTTTAAATCTATTGCTTTATATGGCGACATTGGTTTTGGCGAAGGCTACACAACACGTTTGTGGGATTCATCAAATATTACAAATGTAATTAAGTGGGTGCTTTTAAATATTGAAAATGCACCATCAGTTACGGGAAGTAAAGTGAAATCGATAGCACTAAATCTATTTAAAATTGTAAACAAGTTTACCCATGTACGCAGGGCAAACACCCTGGCTGGTTCGCAAAAAAATATTTCAGAACATTACGATTTAAACAACGATTTCTTCGCAACTTTTCTCGATAAAACCATGACCTATTCTAGCGGCTATTTTTTGAATGATGATGTTGGTTTAGAAGATTCTCAATATGCGAAATATGATCGTTTAGCGAAACAGCTAAAAGTTAAATCAACCGATCATGTTTTAGAAATTGGAAGCGGTTGGGGCGGAAATGCAATCTTTTTGGCTAAAAATTACGGCTGTAAGGTTACTTCTGTAACCATTTCCAGAGAACAACAGAAATTGGCAATCGAACGTGTAAAGGAAGAAAAATTGGAAGATAAGGTTTCAATTATCATTCAGGATTATAGAAATATCGAAGGAACTTTCGATAAAATTGTTTCCATCGAAATGCTGGAGGCTGTTGGTCACCAATATTTGGAAACCTACTTTGAAAAATGCCAGTCACTTCTGAAACATGACGGGATTTTTGCATTTCAAGTAATTACTTCGCCTGATAGCAGGTATGATAAATTGAGAAATGGTGTAGATTGGATACAGAAACACATTTTTCCTGGTTCTTTGCTTCCATCGGTTGCCGCAATTAATAAGGCTATAAACAACACTGGCGATTTAACTTTAGTTGATTTAAAGGATATGGGTTTAGATTACGCCAGAACACTTCACCTTTGGTATTTAGAATTTAATAAACATATTGATAAAGTTAAAGCCCTCGGTTTTGATGAAACTTTTATTCGCAAGTGGAATTATTACTTAAACTACTGCGAAGCTGCTTTCGCCATGCGAAATATAAATGTAATGCAATTGGTTTACACCAGGCCAAATAATACTTCAAGGTGATGTAAAGTGTAGCAGGGTAAACTGGATGATATAAGATGGATAATGGGCGAGAGGCTTGTTGTCCATTTTTTGTATTTGCCGTTATCTATCCTACATTTTTCCTCTCATATTTTTCGATTTTCTATCTTTTTCCATCTTCCCCTAATTTTTTTGTCGGGAAAATTTGCACCTTTGCCGACTAAATTAACGAAGTCGCGTAAAAAGTATCCTACACCATTGTAACAAATGGTAATTTATGTCGACTAATAACCAAAGATTAACAAACTAACATGAAACGAATTTTACTCTTAATCCTGTCTTTAGGAATATTTATTAACGCACAAGCACAATTTCCTGGTGGTTTAGGTGGGGGCGCAAAAAAACCAGCAGTTTTTGGTCGCGTAACAGCTACCATTTTAGATTCTGTTACCAAGCAACCTATTGATTACGCAACCGTTTCTTTAATTAATGTAAAGGATAATAAATCTGTAAATGGTGGCGTAACCGATCCAAAAGGAAAGTTATCGCTGCAAAATGTTGCACCTGATTCATATAAATTGATGATCGGTTTTATGGGTTATAAAACGAAATCTATTTTAGTTACCACAACGCCTGCAAAACCAGATCAAAATTTAGGAACCATTTATATCTCATCAACCGAAAATACTTTAGCTGATGTTCAGGTTCAAGGTACAAAAGCCATTATCGAAAATAAAATTGATAGAATGGTTTACAATGCGGAAGCCGATGGTACAAATGCAGGTGGCGATGCTACCGATGTGATGCGTAAAGTGCCAATGTTATCGGTTGATGCTACTGGAAATGTTCAACTTCGCGGAGGTGCAGTTCGTGTATTGATTAACGGTAAGCCTTCTGGTACAATGGCAAGTAGCGTAGCTGATGCCTTAAAAATGATCCCTGCAGAGCAGATAAAAAGTGTGGAAGTAATTACCAGTCCATCTGCAAAATACGATGCGGAAGGTTCGGGTGGTATCATCAACATCATCACTAAAAAATCTACAGCACAAGGCGTAAGTGGAAGTGTAAATACCTCTGTAGGTACACGCCAGAACAATGGTGCATTTAATTTAACTGCAAAAACAGGGCGTTTAAGTGTAAACACGAGTTTAGGTACAAACCTGGCTTATCCACAAAAATCGTTAACAGAATTTATTACCAATACCACCTATTTAAACGGTACAACCAATAGCATTGCGCAAAGTGGCTTTTCGAGATGGAGCCGTAATGGTTATAATGGAAGTGTAGGTTTGGATTACGATTTCAATGCTTATAATAATATTAGTACTACAGCTAAAATCAACAGTTTTTCTAATGGTGGCCCAAGTGAAACCAGTTACATCATCAATAACATTGCTGCAGCAAACATTGGCGATATGGATATGACTTTTAGGAATCTGGATTGGAATGTTGATTATCGTAAAACCAGTAAGAAAGAAGGAGAGGAATTTTCTATTTCAGCACAATTATCAACAGGTAGAAATCCGACACGTTTTAGCAATACGCTAACTTCTGCCGCTTTTCCAACCGGATTAATTACCAATAGTAACAATACTGGTAAAAATAATGAATACACTTTTCAAACCGACTACACGTATCCATTTACAAAAGCTACCATTTTAGAAGTTGGTGCTAAAGCTATTTTGAGAGATATAAAAAGTCAATTTGATATCGCAGCACAAGATTTTGATTACAATCAAAACGTTGGAGCAGCATACGGTGTAATTGCTTTTGACTTATCAAAAAAATGGAAATTTAAGGGTGGTTTAAGGGCAGAGTATACTCAAATTGATTTCAACACCCAAAATAGTGGTATCCAAAAAAATGATTATTTGAACTTGTTTCCAAGTGCTATACTTTCGAGAACATTAAAAGGTGGTGCAACTTTGAAATTGAGCTACAATCGCCGTGTACAAAGGCCAACACAAAATTATTTAAATCCTTTCCGCAACGAAAGCGATCAGTTTAATATTATGCAGGGTAATCCACAATTGGATCCTGAATTGAGTCAGAATTTTGAGTTGGGATACAATACTTACGTTAAAGGATCAGTAATTACAGCTTCATTATTTTACCGTCGTACTGGCGGTGTTATTGAGAGGTCAATTTCGCCAGTAACAGAAAATGGCATCAATAAAACTTTAAGCTCTTATATTAATGTAGGTACAGCCGAAACTTATGGCTTTAACCTCTTTGGTTCATACAACCCAAAACCAAAATGGACATTGATGACCAATTTCGTGGGCAGCACATATTCTGTAACCAATAATCAAACAAACGTTAATACAGGTACTTATTTCAATTTCAACTGGTTTGTTCGTTCAGCTTACGGTTTTGGCACAGGATACAACTTTGAACTCTTTAATGTAATTACATCAAGAGTGCGTACATACCAAGGTGTTACAGAACCATTTTATATTTATGGAGCATCACTTAAAAAAGATTTATTCAAGAAAAAAGGGAGTGTTGGTTTAAATGTTTTAAATCCGTTTACAAAGGATTTACATATTAAAACGGTTAACAATGCGGTAAATCCAACAGGTACGATTTTTCAAAGTGTAAATATTTACTATCCAATCCGTTCTTTTGGAGTTAACTTTAGCTATAGTTTTGGTAAATTGAAATTTACTGAGAAGAAAAAAATTAAGAATGATGATGCTAAACAAGACCAACAACAAGGTGGTGGTGGAATGGGTGGCGTTCAACAATAACATTATTTTAAATGATATGGTAAAGTCTTCGATGCAAATCGAAGACTTTTTTGCTTTAGGTGTAAAATGTACACTTAGTATTAAGGATATTCACCCAATTTATTCCAAAGATTAATTTTAATGCGTGTTTTTCTCGAATAAATCAAATCAGTATAATTTTTTCTGCGGGTTTCAATCAAATGTCTTTATTTTTTTTAGTTGATGTTTCCACTTTGAGCAGTTTTATGCGGTTATTTATTTTTAAAAACTATATATTGCATGTAACTAACAAACATTAACCTAAATAATAGAGATATGAGAAAAATCTTTACTTCACTATTTTTTCTGTGTATATTACTAATTGGGCTACCATTAATGGCCCAGGTAAAAACCATTACAGGAAAAATTACTTCTTCTGATGATTCTGGACCGCTACCAGGTGCAAGTATCAAAGTTAAAGGTACAAATTCCGGAGCATCAACTGATGGAAGTGGTAATTTTACCATTCAAGTTCCATCTTCGAATGCGGTTTTAGTAATCAGTTTAATAGGCTACAAAACACAGGAGGTTACGGTTGGTAACAAAACTACGATTACTTTGACGCTAGTTTCTGATGCACAAGAACTGCAGGAGGTAACCGTTTCAACCGGGCTTGGCATAACCAGGCAGGCAAAATCATTAGGCTATGCTGCCCAACAGGTAAATAGCGAAGATTTAAACTTCAATCGCCAGCCAAATCTAATTAATGCTTTGCAAGGTAAAGTAGCAGGCGCAACCATATCGAGTATGGGTGGTGGTCCTGGTCAGGGTGCCAATATCAGAATCAGAGGGGTAAACTCCATCGATCCGAGTATTCCAAGTGATCCACTTTATGTGATTGATGGTGTGCAGATTGATAATTCTACTTCTACATTGGGTGCTAATCCAGGCGGTACAGCTTATGGAGCCAGGGGTGTGAGTAACAGGGCATCTGATATTAATCCTGAAGATATTGAAACCATCAACATTTTAAAAGGTGGTGCAGCAACTGCATTATACGGTTTAAGAGGTGTGAATGGTGTGGTGGTCATTACCACTAAAAAAGGCAAAAACGGTGGTTTGAGCATTAACCTAAGCAGTAGTTATGGTTTTGATGAGGTGTTGAAAAAACCAGCTGTTCAAAAAGAATATACACAAGGTGTTTTAGGTGTTTACGCAAATCCACCAAGTGGTATTGGACCCGCCTGGGGCCCAACTATTGCAGAAGCAAAATTAATTGACCCAACCCATCCGGATCAGCTATATGATAATTACGATCAGGCATTTGGAACAGGGCAGCAGATTAAAAATTCTGTTTCGGTTGCTGGTGGAAGCGAACTGGTGAAGTTTTTCTCTTCTGTATCTCAACTCTATCAAAAAGGGATGATGCCAAATACTGATTACAAGAATTTATCAGGAAGATTAAATACCGATGTAACTATTAGCCCGAAATTTAAGGCTTCGGTTAACATGAATTTCAGTAATGCCGGTGGTTATACCTATAGTGCTGATCGTTTTGGTGAAGGTTTGGCTTATTGGTCTCCGCGTTATGATGTATCCGATTATATCAATGAAAATGGTACACAGAAATATATTGGAACAAATAACCCGATCTGGGGTACTAAAACCAACCAGCTTAAAGGTGATGTAAATCGCTTCATAGGAGGTGCCGCGTTAACGTATGAGCCAACTAAATGGCTAAACTTTTCTTATCGTTTTGGTTTAGATACCTACAATGATAACCGGGTGAGAACTGCGCCAGGTCCAATGGGTATTACGGGTGAGCAAGTTTATGATAACGATCAGGGTTTTTATGGTGAGTACAACTCCAAAGTTAGAACGCTAAATGGTACTTTTTTAGCTACTTTAACCACTAAAATAGCAAAGGATTTAAATGGAACTTTGAGGTTAGGACAAGAGATGTACGATACCCGATTGAAAAATATTGGCACATTAGGTAGTCAGTTGAGTATTTACAATTTCTTCAACCTGGCTAACTCAAAAGTTGTAACGGTTTCTCAATCAATCACCCAAAAAAGGTTAATCGGTTATTTTGGCGAGGCCACTTTCGATTATAAAAACTACCTGTTTTTAACGCTAACCGGTAGAAATGATATTACCTCAACGTTATCAAAAGAGAACAGATCATTCTTCTATCCATCAGCAAGTATCAGTTATGTATTTTCAGATCAATTTAAGCTTCCAACTGCAATCAGTCAGGCTAAGTTGAGATTATCTTATGCTAAACTTGGAAAAGATGCACCTATTTATGCGGGAGCATCATCAGGTTTTGCTACTTATGGCAGCTTACCAACCGGCACAACCGGTTTAACATTGGCTTCCAACCTTGGCAATCCAAATCTTCGCCCTGAATTTACAAACACTTTTGAAACCGGTTTGGAAATGTCTTTCTTTAAAGGTCGCTTAGGATTTGACTTTACATACTACTATTCATTAAGTAAAGACCAAATTATCCAGGCTCAAATCACTTCGGCAACTGGTTATGTCACTACTTCAATTAATGCAGGTAATATCCGTAACCGTGGTGTAGAACTGGTGATCAATGGAAAGCCAATTGATGGAAAAGATTTTAAATGGGGCGTTAATTTAAATGTATCTGCCAATAGAAATAAAATCCTTTATTTACCAACAGATATCATTTATGGCTCTGCCAGAGGATATGGAAATGCAGGTGTAACCATGAAGTTGGTTGAAGGACAAGCTTTTGGTAACATTTATGGCTCTTATTTTAACAGATATTCAGGCGGACAACCACAAGATCCTAATTTCCTGGATAAAGATTTGCCATTGTTGATCGGTGCTGATGGTTTTCCAATCATTTCAGGCGGTACACAAAGAATTTTGGGTAATTCGCAACCCGATTACGTGATCGGCATGGGTAATAATTTCAGTTACAAAAGATTTAGTTTAAATGTTTTGTTTGATGCCCGTTTAGGATTTGAAAAATACAATTGGCTGGAAGATTTTTACTCGGCTTTCGGTTTGCCGGATTATACTGCTGATCGCAGATCATTCAGGACTTTTGAAGGTGTACTGGCCAATGGAACACCAAATACTAAGCAAGTTTGGTTAGGTCAGCGTTTAGGGCCTGATAACGTGGATTACGGAGAAGGTTATTACCGTAGATTTTACAGGAACGTTTCTGAGCCATTTGTAACTGATGCATCGTGGGTTCGCCTTCGTTCGGCAAGTTTAAGTTATGCTTTGCCGACAAGCTGGTTACCTAAAAAATCCATCAGATCTGCATCTGTAGCTGTTACAGGAAATAACTTGTGGCTATGGACTAAATATTACGGTGTTGATCCAGAATCAAGTTCGTATGATGCCGGAAGTAACAATGATGGCTCTGCTGGATTTACCTATCCAACAGCACGTACAATTATGTTCTCTCTAAACGTTGGTTTTTAATTTGATTTAAGATGAAAAAGATTTTAAAATATACAGTATTATCAGCGTTGGTAGCTAGTGTTACGCTTCAAGGCTGCAAAGACAGCTATTTTGATGATGTTGCTAAAAACCCCAATCAGGTAACTACGCCAACACTGGCATCGCTGCTTGCTACCTCAACAAGTAAAGCAGGAGTTAATAATTATAATGTAGCCAGCGCCATTGTGCCTTATGTGCAATATACAGCAAACCCTGCTGCTGCGGGTGCTGGCGATACCTATCAATCTATTGATTTTAGCGGAACCTGGGATGCACTTTATTTTGCAATGGCCGATGCCAATGAGATGAAAAAGATGGCAGTTGCACAAGGTTCTAGTGAGTACAAAGGTGTGGCAGATGTGTTAATTGCTTACAACCTAATTATGGTAAATGATTTATGGGGTAGTGCACCATTTTCTCAGGCATTTGATATTACCACGTTCTTTCCTAAGTACGATTCGGCTCAGGAGGTTTATAACCAAAGTATGGCATTGGTAGATGAAGCCATTGTAGAGTTAGCTAAAACCAATGCCACCATAAAATTAGCCGCAACCAGCGATTTAATTTATGGAACTACAGGTGCAAATGAGCGGGCAAACTGGCTAAAATTTGCTTATGCATTAAAAGCCAGATTGTTAAATAAGGTTAGTAAAACCAGTACTTACAATCCTACATCGGTATTGTCGGCAGTTGGTAGTTCATTCGCTTCCAATGCAGAAGATGCTCAAATGGCAACTTTCAGTGTACGTAACTTTTGGGCAGGTGTTGCCATCAGCAATGCATCGCAATCTTTAGGTGGATGGTTATCAGAACAATTGATTGACCATTTAAATGGAACAACTTACGGTGTATTTGATCCACGTATTGCTAAGATTACGGATAGAACAGTAAATAATGTTTATATCGGAACGGTAAATGGTGCAGGTAATCGACTGCCGGGTGCAAACACAGTGAAAGATGAATGTTATATTTCGGTAAATTCACCATGGACTAGCCCAACCTCACCAATTTTTATTGCCACTTATGCTGAGATGAAATTCATTGAAGCGGAGGCTTCTTTTACAACTGATAAAACAAGATCTTACAATGCGTACTTGGCTGCGATTTCTGCAAACATGGATAAATTTCAGGTTGCAGCAGCCGATAAAGCTACATATCTTGCCGATGTGAGGGTTTCAGTTGGTGTTGCTGCTTTCACAAAAGATTTAATTTTCAAGGAAAAATATGTATCAACCTATTTGAATCCTGAAGCATGGAATGATGCAAGAAGATCTGATTATAAGTATAAAGATTTTACACTTCCAGCAAATGTAACCTTGCCAGATTTTATTCGCAGAAACGATTATCCTCAAGGCGAAAGAAGTAAAAACGGTGCCAATGTTCCGGCCGAAGTTCCAAGAACTACCAAGTTGTGGTGGGATCAGTAACAATATTATAGAAAAATTAAGTTTTAAGCTCCAATCGTGTTTCGGTTGGGGCTTTTTTTGTAATTTATCTTCAAATCCTAGTCATGAAAAAATCTTTGCTTTTTCTATTTCTTGCAGCCTTATCGTTCAATATATTTGCTCAATCTTTTTCTATAAAATCAGTTTTGAGTTACCCATTTCCAACACAATTGGTATCATCGCAAATTGGTTCTAAAATTGCATGGGCGGCAAATGAACAAGGCAAAAGGAATATATATACTGCAGAAGCACCCAGTTATAAGGCAGTTAAAATTACCAATTACAATGAAGATGATGGACAGGAGCTTACCAGCCTTTCTATTTCTGCAGATGGAAAATGGATAGTATTTGTTCGTGGTGGTGATCATGGTGGCAGAGATGGTGGTCCTGTAAATGCAGCATCATCTGCAATTGCGCCTAAAGTTGAAGTTTTTACAATTCCGTTTGCTGGAGGGAAGGTTAACTTAATTGCCGAAGGAGATTATCCTCTGATTTCACCTAAAAGCAACCAGCTACTATTTGCCAAAGGAGGTCAAATATTTTTAAGTCCAATTGATGGTTCTTCATCAGCTAAAAATATCATTACCATAAAGGGAACCAATAGCGCTTACAAATGGTCGCCTGATGGCGAGAAAGTTGCTTTCGTAAGTAACCGCACCGATCATTCTTTTATTGGTATTTATCAAGAGCAAAAAACACCAATCAAATGGATCCTGCCATCTTTTTCTAAAGATAATGCCCCTGTTTGGTCTCCTGATGGAAATTCCATCGCTTTTATTAGAATACAAGGAACTGGAGGTGAAACAGATTCTATTTTAAAAGCTAAACACCAGGCTTGGGGAATTTGGACGGTAGATCTCAAAACGGAAAAGGGCAAGCAAATCTGGAAAGCGCCAGAAACTTTACGTGGATCTTTTCCATCAATAGAAGGTGGTGCAAATTTAATGTGGGCAAACGATAAAATTGTTTTTGCTTCGTATGAAGACGGGTGGCCACATCTATACACAATGAAAACTGATGGATCGAATAAGATACTACTGACTCCTGGTAATTTTACGGTAGAAAATATCAAATTGAGTAACGATAAAAAGACTTTGGTTTTTGCATCAAATACCGGTAAAGATGTTCACGATTTGGATCGTAGGCATATTTTTTCCGTTTCAGTGGATAAAGCAAATATGAAACCTTTAAGTTCGGGTTTAGGTATAGAGGCTTATCCTGTTTTTTCTGCTGATGGAAATCAGGTTTTTTGCTTAAGTGCAACGGCACAGAGACCATTATTACCTGCGGTATTAGAAAATGGCAAAAAACCACAATTAATTGGTAAGGATTTGATTCCAAATGATTTTCCTATTGGTGAATTGGTTACCCCTAAACACGTAAATTTCAAAGCTGCAGATGGAAATACCGTTTATGGGCAACTGTTTTCTCCAAAAAAGACTGCTAAGAATCAACCTGCTGTTGTTTATGTTCATGGTGGTCCTCAACGGCAAATGTATTTAGGTTGGAGCCCGATGGATTATTATTCCATTGATTATGCTTTGAATCAATATTTGGTGAGTATGGGCTTTACGGTGTTATCTGTAAATTATCGTTTGGGTTTGGGTTATGGTTACGATTTTCACAAACCCCGAAATGCGGGTGCGCAAGGTGCATCCGAATATCAGGATGTTAAAGCCGCGGGTGAATGGCTGGCCAATTTACCTCACATCGATCCAAAAAAAATAGGCATTTATGGGGGTTCTTATGGTGGTTATTTAACAGCACTGGCACTTGGAAAAGATTCGAAACTTTTTGCTGCCGGTGTAGATATTCATGGAGTAAATAACAGATTCAGCAGTGCTGCCACAGAGGGTAAGTTACCTGCTCCTGATGCCGAGCTGGCAGCGAAAGTGGCAACAGAATCATCACCCGTTACTTATATTAAAACCTGGACTTCACCAACTTTAATTATACATGCTGATGATGACCGAAATGTAGCTTTTAATCAAAGTATTGATTTGGCCAAGCGGTTTGAAGATTTGAAAATAGCGTTTGAATTTTTAGCTATTCCTGATGATACCCATCATTGGATGAAGTTTTCGAATGGCGTAAAAGTGAGTGATGCGACAGCTGATTTTTTAAAACGCAAATTAATGGATAAGAAATAGATTAGTAATCTCCTAAGAAATTTAGTCCTTTTTAATTCCCTTCAAAATCATCAAACTTAATGCGTTAAAAGCATATCCACTGATGTTATTTTGCAACATCACTACAGATTGATCGTAAAATAGCGGTACCACTGGCGAATTATCCATCACCAACTGATCCATCTTGCGGTAAAGTGTAAAACGTTTTTCATCATCCGTTTCGTAATAGCTTTGCTCAAATAATTGATCAAATTCTTTATTGTAAAAAGCAAAATAATTTGGTCCAAATGGAACTTTGTTTTTAGAGTAAAACATCGAAAGGAAATTTTCTCCATCAGCGTAATCTGCAAGCCATGATCCACGGAAAAAGTTTACGCTGTTTTTCGACATTAAATCCCTTAAGCTTGCGCTCGGACTCACATCAATTTTTACTTTAATGCCAACGTTTGTTAATTCACCCTGAATAAATTCGATCAAATCTTTATAAGTTGTAGTGGTGTTTAAAGTAATTTCAGGCAATCCTTTGCCTTCCTTAAAACCTGCTTCAGTTAATAATTTTGCCGAAAGTTTAGGGTTATACGAGTAACCGCGAACAGCAAGGCTATCAAAACCAGGCATTCCTTTCGGTATAAATCCAGATGTTGCTGCAATACCGATTCCGTTTCGCAAGTAGCGAATCAGCTTATCTCGGTCGATGGCATAATTAATGGCCTGCCTAATTTTTTTGATTTTTAAAGGTGAGTTTTTTACAAGTGCTAAATTGGTATCAACTAAAATCCCAACATATTCAGTGCATAAATAAGGGCTTTTAGTTAAAGTGAATTTGCCCTTATATTTCGAACTCATATTCCCACTTTTAGTTAAAATATCATCCCGGTAACTGCCATCAACATTGTAATAAAAATCAAGGTCTTTTTTTAAAAAACTCATAAAGCCACTTTGTTTATCGGTGATGAAAGTAGCTTTAACTGCATCCAGATAGGGTAATTTTCTGCCGGTTTTATCTTTTTCAAAGTAGTGCTCATTTTTAAGCAAAACTAAAATTTCTCCCTCTTTCCAGTATTTAAATTTAAACGGGCCCGTACCAACGGGATGGCTTCTAAAATCCTTTCCATAATGCTCCACTACTTCCTTAGGTACCACCGAACAATATTGGGTAGTAAGCAAATTCATAAACGGTGGAAAGGGGCGAACCAACTTGATTTGAAAAGTAGTATCGTTCAAGGCGCTAAAACTGGTTTGATCTTTCACTTTGTCACTAAAAATCCATCCTCCAGATGAGGCTACTTTTGGGTCGATCAACCTATAAAATGAATAGGCGAAATCACTGGAAACAACTTTTCTTCCCTTGCCATTTTTAAAAATTTCATCGTCTTGAAAGTAAACATCATTGCGAAGGTTAAAAGTATAAGTCATCGCATCGGCAGATACCGTCCAGTTTTTGGCAATACATGGAACAGTTTGTAGAGAAGAATCTATCTGCACCAAACCGTTAAAAATCTGGTTCGTCATCCAGATGGCATTTTGATTGCGGGCAAAGGCAGGATCCAATGATGTTAAGCCCTGATCTAAATTAATATTGAAGGTTTTTTTATTGCCATGATCGCTTTCCTGCTTGCAGGAAATAAAGAATACACAACAAAAAATCCAAAATATATATTTTAATGAGCCCTGCATGCGGTAAGGAATGTTATTTTTGCACAAATTAATAAATTTAATGCAGATGTCTTTTTTAAACGATTTATTTATTGGCCTGGATGCCACAAAGCAAGAAGATTTACAAGAACGTTTAGATATTGTGGAGCACAAAATTAAGTTTATGGATAAAATGCCCGTTGCGCTGTTGGATGTAAACAATAACCCAAGTTATTACCTATCTGAAGAAATTGCCTTGGCAGGAGGAATGATTGAATCTGATATAATGAGTGCGGCTTTTATTATTTATTATCAACCAGGAAAAACGCTTACAGATTTAATGCGTGAAGTTCCTTCGGTGTTAAACGAAGATTGGCAGGCCGTTAAGAACAACCGAATTATTTTGCTTAATGATGATGTAGACCGTGAGCGTTCTGCAGAAAATGCTGTTTCATTAATCGAAGATATGGCTGAAATGTTGCATCCTGGATCATTTATTTTCGGTCATGAAGGTGATAAGTGGATTAGATTTGGAGCGTAAAATTGATGGGCGATGTAAAATCTATAACGGGAGATGGAATTCTTTTATATAGACATGCGTCATTTTATCTTTAGAAAGATCAACTGGATATTTTAAATTCAACTATGAAAAAAATCTTCGCTACTATTATTTTTGCACTCTCTTTTTTGTTTGTAAATGCACAGGTTGTACCCACATTAACAGCCGATGTTGCGGAAAAGCTTTCGAAAATGCCAATGGGCTGTATCGGTCAGGAGTTTCCAAACAAAACCTCGCATGTTGCCAATACAGCAGTTGACGGTAGATTATTGCCTAGCGAACTACACCCTGCTTTTTATGGCTGCTTGGATTGGCACAGTTCAGTTCATGGACATTGGATGTTGTTAAGGTTACTTAAAACCGTTCCGGATTTAAAAAACAAAGCTGAGATTATTGCGATTTTAAATACAACCTTCTCGCCCGATAAAATGAAAGCCGAAGCGGAATATTTTACAAAATATCAGGTTGCCAATACTTACGAGCGTACATACGGTTGGGCTTGGTTATTGAAACTCGATCAGGAGTTGTACACTTGGGGTAATCCTGACGCAAAAAGATGGTATGCATCTCTACAACCCTTAACCCAGCAAATTTTAAAACTTTGGAAAGCTTATTTGCCTAAACAAACTTATCCAAACAGAACGGGTGTGCATCCAAATACTGCTTTTGGATTGGTGTTCGCGTTAGATTGGGCAAGAACTTTTAAGGATATAACTTTTGAAAAACAAATTAATGATAAGGCCAAGTCATTCTATTTAGATAATACGGCAACACCTGCTTATTTGGAACCGGATGGTTCAGACTTTTTTTCGCCAAGTTTAGAAATAGCTGATTTAATGAGAAGGGTTTTGCCGAACAAAGAGTTTGTAAGCTGGCTAAATAAATTTTACGAAAAGAGAAGCATCGATCGCATTAGTGATTTGCCCATCATTAGTGATATTAACGATTATCAGGGTGTTCACTTGGTTGGTTTATCTTTTACCCGGGCATGGTGCATGAAAGGAGTTGCTAAAGAATTGCCTCAAAACCATAAATGGAAAAAACATTTTCAGGTTACCACTGATAAATTTTTAGCCAACGCTTTGCCTTTGGTATTTGCCGGTAATTATGGCGGCGATCATTGGTTGGCATCTTTTGCGGTTTATGCGTTAGAAAAGTAAGGTGAAGTTTTAAAAATTTCTATAAAATGGTAAAGCTATTATGCGCTCGTTAGATACGGGCGCAAGCGTATATAATGGTCGTTCTTCAATCCTTTTTAATCTGCGGATTTTATCTTCAAGAATCTTAATAATCATTGATCTTGAAATCAAAAAATCCTACAAATCCTGATCTAGAACTTAATGAACTTCTCTATCTGCTCATCCGTAAACTTAACTGTATCATCTTTATACAGGTTATAATTTTCATTTAACTCTTGCTTAATATTTGGAATATGAATTCTCAATGGCAAAACGTTTAAATGAATGTAGTGGCAAACACCCGTAAAATGATCAACCCCACGAATATTGCCGTATTTACCTGATGATATACCTACTAATGCTGCTTTTTTATCGTAAAAACTTTCAGGGAAATTTGCGGCATCGATCATTACCTTTAGCACCCCAGGATAGCTTCCATTGTATTCTGGCATTACAAAAATAAACTTTTCTGAAGAAGTAAGTAGATCCTGTATTTTCTGGAATTCTGGAGATCTTTTGCCATACATATCTGTGTTCAAAACGTCGGCTGGCAAATGTTCCAAGCTAAGCAAAGTAGTTTTTTGGCCTTTTATTTTAAGTTGCTCCTGGTAATATTTGGCAACTTTTAACGTATTGCTGTTGGGTCTGTTGGTGGCCGCTATAATTGTAATCATGGATGAATTGTTAATAAGATGTTTAAAACCCGAGTACCCTTATTGCTAAAATTGCCATATAGTTTGTATCTTAGCTGATTGATAAAAAGGCCGTAAACAACGCAAAAATAGAACATTTTGTCGATTAAATGGCATAAATAAACAGCGCCCAAATACGCGTTATTAAATTTCGGATAGATAGATGAGCAAAATAATTGCATTAGCAAATCAAAAAGGTGGTGTTGGTAAAACAACTTCATCTATAAACCTGGCTGCTAGTTTAGCCGTACTAGAATACAAAACTTTATTGGTAGATGCTGATCCTCAAGCGAATTCAACTTCAGGTATTGGTTTTGATCCCCGAAACATTAAGGACAGTATTTACGAATGTATCATCAACGATATCGATCCTCTACAAGCTATTCAAAAAACCGATACACCAAATTTAGACTTACTGCCAGCGCATATTGATTTGGTAGGTGCCGAAATTGAAATGATCAACCTTAATAACCGTGAGTACAAAATGAAAGCGGTTTTAGAGAAAATTAAAGATCAGTATGATTTCATCATTATCGATTGTTCTCCATCTTTAGGCTTAATTACCATCAATGCTTTAACGGCTGCAGATTCGGTAATTATTCCTGTGCAATGCGAATATTTCGCTTTAGAGGGTTTGGGTAAATTGTTAAATACAATTAAAATTGTTCAAAACCGTTTAAACCCTGAATTAGAAATTGAAGGAATTTTGTTAACCATGTACGATGTTCGTTTGCGTTTATCAAACCAAGTGGTTGAAGAAGTTCGTACACATTTCCATGAGTTGGTTTTTGATACCATTATCCAGCGCAATACCCGTTTAAGTGAGGCGCCAAGTTATGGCGTTTCAGTAATTATGCATGATGCAAATTGCAAAGGCGCAATTAACTACTTAAATCTTGCACGAGAAATCGTTAAGAAAAACGGATTATTAAAAGAAGAAGAAAACATAGATACAGCAACTTTATAAATTATAGATGACATCTTTTCAGCGAAAAACAGGTTTAGGAAGAGGGTTAAGTGCGCTTTTAGATGATAGCGAATCTTCTCACCCACCAAAGCAGCAGGTAAATGCTGTAAGTGAAACCGAGCAGATTGGTAATATCAGTCATGTAAGTTTAACTGAAGTTGAAACCAACCCCTATCAGCCACGTACCGAGTTTGATCAGGTAGCTTTAAACGAGTTAGCAGATAGTATCAAAGTGCAAGGTTTAATCCAACCCATTACAGTAAGGAAAATTGGTGCAAATAAATACCAGTTAATTTCTGGTGAGCGCAGATTTAGGGCTTCAAAACTTGCAGGCTTAACACAAGTGCCAGCATATATTCGCAGTGCTAACGACCAGCAAATGTTGGAGATGGCATTGATTGAAAATATCCAAAGAGAAAATTTAAATGCAATTGAAGTGGCTTTAAGTTTTCAAAGGATGATTGATGAAGTGGGATTAAAACAGGAACAACTGGGCGAGCGTGTGGGTAAAAACCGCACAACGGTAACCAACTATTTGCGTTTGCTAAAACTTCCGCCTGCTATTCAGGCTTCTATCCGCGATCAACGCATTTCCATGGGCCACGCCCGTGCTTTAATTAATGTTGATGGTGTGGATAAACAATTATTCATCCATCAGGAGATTCTGGAAAAAGGTTTGTCGGTTCGTAAAGTAGAAGAGTTGGTTCGTAATTTACAACATGCACCACTTAAAGTTGAGGATAAACCAAAATCTAAAAGTGTTTCCTTTCAGTATCAAAAACTACAGGATGATTTGGCCTCTAAGTTTGCTACCCGTGTAAAACTTAAAGTTTCGCAAAATGGTAAAGGTGCCATTGAAATTCCTTTCATGAGCGATGATGATTTAAACCGAATCTTAGAATTATTAGACTGGTAATGCATTTCAATAAGCTTTTAATACTGGGTTCTTTATTTACATTTTTTCTTGTAAACCAGGCTTCGGCTCAGGTAGGAGATACTGTATCAAAAGCTACAGATACCTTAAAGAATCTTAATTACCGGCCAATGAAAGTAGATTCGCCTAAGGTAATGACTCGCCGCGATTCTGTAAAATCAAAATATGTTAACCCCGGGAAGATTGCTGGTAGAAAAGCGGTAATAAAATCATTGATCCTGCCAGGACTTGGCCAAATATATAATCTGCAGTTATTAAATGATGGCTCAAGAGCAGGTAAAAACCTCACTTTTCAACGTATCTATACCATCGGTAAAATAGGTGCTATTTATGGTGGTTTTACGGTGTTAACCTTATCTTTTATTGAAAGTAGCAAACAATATAATTTATACCTTAAGGAATTGCAATACCGTAATGCAAATGGTGGCAAAGCAGATCCAAATGGACCATTTATCAAAGCAGACGGAACTGAATTCTCAACATCGGGAATAACAACAGGTAAAGATACTTACAGAAGAAACAAGCAAATTGTATTGTTCTCATATGGATTAGTTTATATCGCAAATGTTGTTGATGCATATGTTGCAGCTCGTTTACACTTCTTTAATATCGATGATAAACTATCCTTTAGGGTGATGCCTACTTTAATAAATTCGAACAGCATGTACAGTTTTAATGCCATGCCAGCTTTAAAATTATCGCTAACTTTTTAAAAATAAATACATGAAAATTGCGCTTTTAGGTTATGGCAAAATGGGACAGATTATCGAAAAGTTTGCCCTCGAACGCGGTCACGAAATCGTACTAAAAATATCTATTGATAATCAGGAAGATTTAACCAGGCAAAACCTTAAATCGGCAGATGTTGCTATCGATTTTAGTACACCTGATTCGGTTTTAAATAACATTAGTGCCTGTTTTGATGCCAATGTTCCAGTTGTGGTTGGCACTACAGGTTGGTACGGCAAATTACAGGAAGTTAAAAATGATTGCAATACCAGTAACAATACGTTGTTGTATGGGTCTAATTTCAGTATTGGCGTTAATTTGTTTTTTAAGTTAAATCAAACTTTAGCAAAGCTGATGAACAATTATCCGGCGTATGAAGTGCAGGTTGAGGAAATTCATCACACCCAAAAGTTAGATGCACCAAGTGGTACGGCTATTACAATAGCCGAAGGAATTGTAGATAATTTGGAGCGAAAAACAGAATGGCTAAATGAAGTGGTAGGAACTGATGTGGAGGCTTTTCCGAAAGCAGAACAATTGCTTATCGAATCGCACCGTATTGAAAACATACCAGGAACGCATACGGTAATTTACAGTAGTGAGGTTGATGAAATTGAAATTAAGCACACCGCACACAGTAGAGCCGGTTTTGCTTTAGGTGCTGTAGTTGCAGCAGAATGGTTGAAAGATAAAAAAGGATTTTTCAATATTACCGATATTTTTGAGTAGAAACACAGGCAAGGAATAAGGATGCATAGGCTCTTAATTTAGTGCCTAAATAATTGAAATAAATAAACGCTTTGCAACTTCCTTCTGGGAAGAATTGAGGCTTATTAGCATATCAGAATATGAATTATAAATTCTGGCAACGAAAAAAAGATGCCACCAAAAAGAAAAAAACTAAAACAAGAGAATGGGTTGATGCCATTGTTTTCGCTGTGGTTGCAGCAACCATTATTCGTGTTTTCTTTATTGAAGCCTATACCATTCCATCTGGATCAATGGAGCGCTCTTTATTAATTGGCGATTTTCTTTTTGTGAGCAAAGTTAATTATGGTGCCCGTATCCCGATGACGCCAGTTGCTTTCCCTTTTGCACATCATACCATGCCATTAACCACATCTACAAAAGCATACTGGGATGGTGTTCAATGGAAATACCACCGTTTACCCGGCTTATCTGAAATTAAAAGAAACGATGTTGTTGTTTTCAATTTCCCGGAAGGCGATACCGTTGCCGTGGAAAATCAATCAGATAGCTACTACAATATGGTGCGAAACATGGGCAGAGAACAGGTAAGAAGTAATTTTACCATTGTTGATCGTCCTGTTGATAAAAGAGAGAATTTTATAAAACGTTGTATTGCCATATCGGGCGATGTTATTGCAATGAGCAATGGAGTAGCCACTGTGAATGGAAAACAGGAGCCTCTAAAAAATACAGGCATGATGCCTTATCGCATTTCTTTTAAAACGACAGATTTTAATATAAATGCCCTTACCGAATTGGGTTTTGAAACAGGAGCTATGCAGCAGGTAGTAGGCGACCCAAGTAGCTACGTAGCCAATGCCTCTCCAGAGATGGTAGATAAACTGAAAACTTTAGATTTTATTAAATCAGTAACTTTAAGTCCTGATCCTGCCGGACCAGAGCAAGGTGGTGTTTTTCCTCATGATCCTAACCGTGTTTGGAACAGGGATAATTTCGGGCCGATAAAAGTTCCTTCCAAAGGATGGACGGTTAAAATTGATAGCCTAACCATGCCACTTTATTATAGAGCCATCAGAACCTATGAAGGCAATAAGGTAGAGAAGAAAGAGGGTGTTTGGTATATCAATGATAAAGTTGCAACCAATTATACTTTTAAAATGAACTATTATTGGATGATGGGTGATAATCGCCACAATTCAGCCGATTCCCGATATTGGGGTTTTGTTCCAGAAGATCACATTGTAGGTAAAGCATTATTTATATGGATGAGTTGGGATAGTAATGGTTCTTTCCTTAATAAAATACGTTGGAGCAGATTATTCAGAGGAATTGACTAGTTCCTCCTTCAATTTCCAAACAAAAAAAGGCTTAAAGAAATTTAAGCCTTTTTTTGTTTGGAAAAATACTTTTAAAAAAAATTAATAAGTTTATTAATGTTTTAAATTTATTTATTAAGTTTGCTCTTAAACCAAATAAGAATGTCTGTAATAATTGAAAAGAGTCAGCGCTTAAGAGCCGATATCATCAAACATCTTTATTATAAAAAGGCTTTGTCGTTAACCGATTTGAGTAAACTCACCAAGAAGAGTCTGCCATTGGTTACCTCGATTGTTAATGGTTTAATTTTAGAAGGTTACATACTCGAACAAGGTTTGGCGCCATCAACAGGAGGCAGAAGACCATCTATATATTTACTTAATTCCGAACATAAAAAATATATTGTAGCAGTGGCAATGGATCAGCTCATTACCCGGCTAACCATTTATGATCTATCAAGAAATGTAGTAATTCCGATGCAATATTTGGAATTCAACATGTCTGATGAAAACAGCGATGTTGCTGAACTCATCGATTTTATTAATAAAAGTATCGAAGAATCAAGCATCGATAAGAAAGATATTGTAGGTGTTGGTGTAGGGATGCCGGGTTTTGTAAATGCTGAATTAGGTGTGAATTTATCCTATTTACCTGTAAAAAAAGGATCGCCACTTCGCGAATACCTCACAAAAAAAATAAAACTACCGGTATTTATTGATAATGATTCGAGTTTAATTGCTTTAGCCGAATTAAATTTTGGTGAAGCTATTGATTTGAAGGATGTAATGGTTGTTAATATTGGTTGGGGTACAGGGCTTGGGATGATCGTTAATGGCCAATTATACCGTGGAAGTAGCGGTTATGCAGGAGAGTTTAGTCATATTCCACTATCCGATAGCAATAACTTATGCTCATGCGGTAAACGTGGGTGTTTGGAAGTTGATACCTCTTTGCTTGTAATGGCAGAAAAAGCAGAGAAAGCTTTGGCAGATGGTACTGAATCGAGCATGAAAGAACTCTTCAAAGACAATAGCAAACATCCCCGCGATCATTTTTTAGATGCTGTAATTGCGCAAGATCCTTTGGCAATTTCTATTCTTTCAAAAGCTGGTTTTCAATTGGGTAAAGGATTGGCCACATTGATTCATATCCTGAATCCAGAGTGTATTGTGCTAAGTGGAAGAGGCGCAAAGGCAGGGCAAATGCTATTGCCATCTATTCAACAAGCCATTAACGAATTCTGTATCCCACGAATTGCCGGGCAAACCACCATAAAATTATCTACACTAACAGATGAAGCAGAATTATTGGCAGCAGCAAGTTTGATTGTAGAGAACTGTCTATTTGAATAAGCATAACAAACTAACATAAGTATGGATAAAAAAAAGAAACAAACCAAAACCTCCCTAAACAACTAATCAAAACCTTAACTAAACAAAATTATGAAAAGAATGTACTTAACGTGCTTAAGTATAATGTTGTTAACTATGTTAACAATATCTGCATATGCACAAAAAGCAATCACCGGAACGGTGAGAGATGCATCCGGACCTCTTCCAGGTGTAAGCGTTTCCATTAAGGGAACTTCCAGAGCAACTCAAACTGATGCTTCCGGAAAGTTTTCCATCAATACACAGCCTAACGAAATTCTGGTATTCACTGCAGTGGGCTATCGCAGAAATGAAATATCGATAAATAATCAAAGTACATTAAGTATCACATTGATTGAAGATGCAAATGCACTTAACGATGTTGTAGTAACGGCTTTGGGCGTAAAGCGTGATGCAAAATCATTAGGCTACGCGGTGAGTACGATAACATCTAAAGAGCTTACACAAGCTGGAGCAACGAATTTTGCAGGCGCCATGTACGGAAAAGCACCTGGAGTTCGAATTTCATCTGCGCCAGGGGGTGCTACAAGTGGAGTTAACATCAACATTCGTGGCGTAAACTCAATTACAAATAAAACACAACCACTAATTGTATTGGATGGTGTGCCTATTCGCGATGGTGAATATGCAAATAGCGATTATTGGGGCGATCAAAGAATGCGAGGTAATGGTTTATTAGATATCAATAATGAAGATATTGAAAGTATTTCCATTTTAAAAGGTGCTTCTGCAGCGGCGCTTTATGGTTCTGAAGCAGTAAATGGTGTTGTTTTAATCACTACAAAAAGCGGTAAAGGAGCAAAAGGATTTAGTGTAGATTTCAATGCAAATTATACAAACGATAAAGTAGCTTATTTACCAAGATATCAAAATGTTAGAGGTCCTGGTATTGATCCTTTTTATTCAAATGCTGGTCAAGCGGCTGATGGTTTTGTGTATCAGGATTTGGATGGCAACGGAACTAAAGAAACTAGAGGCGTGGGTGCGTTTAGCATTAACTTCGGGCCGCTTTTCGATGGTAAACCAACATTAGCCTGGGATGGTCAAATCAGACCTTACGATGCTCAAATTGATAATTATGCAAAGTTTTTCCAAACGGCAAACAATTCAAATGTAAACGTTGCAATATCAAACACAACAGATAATTCTAATATCCGTTTATCACTTACCCGCCAAGATAATCAGGCTGTAAGTTATGGTACAAAAAACGAAAAAAATATAGTGAACTTAAATACCTCATTCAAATTGGGACAGAAATTCACTACAGATCTAATTGTAAACTACATTAATCAATACACACACAACAGACCGTTCATGGTAGATCGTATGATTAATAACTTTACTGGAATGATTGGGCGTTTTGATAACCCAGAATGGTATAATGCCAGGTATAAAACAAGTAGAGGTTATAAATTTGTAACTGGTACCAACCAAAGTTTAACCCCATCAGAAAACATTATTTATCCTGGCTTTAAAGCCGATGTTGCAGATTATATCTGGAACGTTAGGGAAAATAATGAAAATGAGTTTAGCGATCGTATCATCGGAAGCTTAACCAACACTTGGAGCATTGTTGATGGTTTAAAATTGAGAGCCCGTGTTTCATCTGATATTACTTCACAAAAAACGGAAACAGCAAAACCCAATGAGGTTCCAATTGCCTTCAATCCAAACTCTGGCTTTTTTGGTTTAATGAATTACAACAGCAAAATTCTTTATGGTGATGCATTGTTAACCTACACTAAAAAAATCACAAAAGATATTGGCATAACGGCAATGGGTGGTTATACAGCCACACGCGAAACTTATAATTCGGTACAAAGAGAAACCAATGGTGGTTTAAGCGTTGAGAATTGGTTTGATTTAAGCGCATCGAACAACATGGCAACTTTTAATAATGGCTTAAATTATCGCAGAACATTGGTTAAAGATGCACTTTTAGGTACATTGAATGCTAGTTTTAGAGATTATTTATTTATTGAAGGTACTGTTCGTAGAGATAGAACATCAACCATGAACCCTAATGATAATAGCTTTATTTATCCATCGGTGAATTCTGGTTTCGTATTTTCTGAAGCGTTTAAATTGCCAGAAGCAATTAGCTATGGTAAATTAAGAGCGTCGTGGGGTATTGTGGGTAATTATCCATCAATTTATCTTGCTAACGTTGCTTACACACAAAATACTTTGGGTACACAAGGTGGTTCAAATTCAGTGCTTTACACTACTATTCCAACGTCTTATGGTAATGAGCTTATCAAACCTGAACGTAAAAAAGAGTTTGAATTTGGTTTGGAAATGCGTTTCTTGAAAGATCGTTTACGTTTAGATATGTCGTATTATAACGCACAAATAAACGATCAGATTTTACCATTAACCATTCCTTCATCATCAGGTGCAACCTCAATTTTAGCCAATGTAGGTACACTTAGAAATAAAGGTTTAGAGATAGCATTGAGTGGTACGCCAATCAGAACTGCTGATTTCAGCTGGAATTCTACCATTAATTTCTCTAATAATAAAAACGTTGTAGAAAAATTAGCAAATGGTGCAACAGAATTGATTCATGCCGATTACGATGGTAATGCAGCACAATTAAAATCGATTGTTGGTCAGCCAATGGGTGATATTTATGTGCACCCTATTGCAAGAGATGGAAATGGAAATGCAATTATCAATAGCGATGGTTTGTATAAACTTGATGCAAATAATATGATAAAAGCTGGTAATGCAATGCCAAAAGTAATTGGTGGTTTTATCAACAGTTTCGCATACAAAAACTTCTCAATGGATGTTGTAATGGATTTTCGATATGGTGGCCATGTAATGCCTACAGGTATTAACTGGATGATTAGTCGTGGTTTATTAGAGGAAAGTTTAAACTTTATGGATACCGAAAGTGGAGGTTTAACTTATTACAGAAATGCTGCTGGTATTGGTGTACAAACAACAGGTACTCAAGGGCCAAACGGAGAAAAAGTTTTTCACGATGGTATGTTGATGCCAGGCGTATTGGATAACGGGCAGGCAAATACCAACGTAATTTCTCAATCATACTATTATTGGAACACTTATAACTGGGGCGGACCACAATATAGTTCAGCTCGCTACGAGCTTTATGTAATTAAAAACAATTATGTAAAAATGCGTGAAATAACTTTAGGTTATAAAATTCCGGTGAGTTTAGCTAAGAAAATTGGCGCTAAAAACTTACAAGTTTCGGCCTTCGGAAGAAATCTATTTTATGTATACAGAACGATTAAAGATTTAGATCCAGAGCAATTAACATCAGGTTCAAGATGGACACAAACCATTACCAATGCGGGTTCTAACCCAGCAACCAGAACTTTTGGTTTTATGATAAGAGCTGGATTTTAATGAGTGTGAATTGTAAAGAAAATTAAGATGAAAAAGATATTATCAAATATAGCGATAACTTTATGCTCGGCATTAGTTATCACCTCGTGTAAAAAATCCGAATTTGGAGATGCTTACCGTGATCCATCAAAAGTTACCACATCAACCGTAGCCAAACAATTTGCAGGTATGATTTATACCAATCGCGAATATGTGGTGCCTAGTTATTGGAACTATTTTGTAGTTCAACGTACTTCAGTTAATCAATATACCCAGGCTGTGGGTTGGGCAAATGCCATTGGTCAATATGTACCACCATCGGGAGGTGTAAATGATAGATGGTCTAACTATTATAATTTTTTAACGCAGTATAGAGAATTGCAGAAAATTTATAATGCATCTACGCCAACTGAGCAGGCTGATAATCGTATTTTTATGATTACGGCAGCCATATATTTCTATGATCATACACAAAAAGTTATCGATTTGCATGGCGATATTCCTTGGGCAGATGCTGGTAAATTAAGTGCAAATGGTGGCGATTACAGTAGCTCTTATGCAAAGTATCAAGGCGCAGAAAGTATCTATACAACCATGTTAGATGATTTGAAGAAATTTTCTGACGATTTATCGACCATTTCTGTACCAGCAGCTTCTTTAGCAACTTTTAAAACACAAGATTTAATCAATAAAGGAAACCTTGTACTTTGGCAGAAATACTGCAATTCCTTAAGGTTGCGTATGTTAACACGCGTTTCGGCGGTTGCTTCATTAACATCGAGATCAAATTCAGAAATTGCTGCTATACTTGCAAATCCTACAAAGTATCCTTTATCATTGGTTAATGATGATAACATTTTGTTAAAAGTTACTGATGTAGCAAGTGATATCAATGCAAGAGGTTTCCAAACCGGATTGGAAGACTGGAATGGAAACATTGCAGGAAAACGAATGATAGATCACATGAAAACCAATGCTGATCCACGTTTAAGAGCCTTATTCGAACCTGGTTTAAATGCTGCTGGTGTTTATAATGGCTTAGATCAATCGTTAGATGCTACAACTCAGACTACTTTAATTAACGGCGGAACAATCTCGATTTATAATCGTTCGACAGTTAGTCGTAATCAGTTCTTTCCAGGCGTGTTAATTACTGCAGCAGAAGTTAATTTTTTATTGTCTGAATATTACTTAAAAGCCAATAACGATGCTTTGGCCAAATCAACTTACGAAGCAGGGATTAAACAATCAATCAATTTTTATTACTGGGTTAGAACTGTGAGTAATGATAATACTGCCGGAGCTTTAACTGCTACCAGCGATGCAGAAATTAATCTTTATGTTGCAAAACCAGCTATTGCCTGGGCTGGAACCAATGCCGTAAAATTAGGCTTACTTGCTAATCAGAAATGGTTGCACTATAATGTAATTGAACCAATTGAAGGTTGGGCAGAGTTAAGAAGATTGGATTTACCAGCTTTAACTTACCAGGTTGATAATTCTAGTCAGCAAAAACAACCACCATTTAGATGGGTTTACCCGGCACAGGAAATCTCATTTAACGCAGCTAATTATGCTGCGGTATCTGGAAAGGATAATTTAGCTACCAAAATATTTTGGGATGTTAACTAAACTATTTTAATTCATCACATAATCCCAGCTCGATAAAAAGGGCTGGGATTTAATTATATCACAATGAAAACCCCTTTCAAATTTTTTCTGCCACTTCTCTTTGTTGTAACTTTTGCCAATGCTCAAGAACGTAATGATATTATGCAGCAATCGGCTACTTACGAATGGCCAAAAGATCCGTTGATTAAGGAAAAACTAGATCAATGGCAGGATAAAAAGTTTGGAATGATTATCCACTGGGGATTGTATGCTGTTCCTGGAATTATCGAATCCTGGTCTATTTGTTCTGAAGATTGGATTGAAAGAGATTCTACAATTTCTTACGAAAATTATAAAAAATGGTATTGGGATTTTAGCAAACAATTTAATCCTACAAAATTTAATCCCGAACAATGGTCGGCGGCAGGGAAAAATGCCGGTATGAAATATCTGGTTTTCACCACCAAACACCACGATGGATTTGCAATGTTCGACACTAAACAAAGTGATTTTAGTATTGCCAAAGGTCCTTTTGCCAATAACCCAAAAGCTGATGTTGCGAAATATGTTTTTGATGCATTTAGAAAAGATGGTTTCATGATTGGTGCCTACTTTTCTAAACCAGATTGGCACTCGCAATATTACTGGTGGCAAAAATATGCTACGGCAGATCGAAATAATAACTACGATATCAGAAAATATCCGTGGAGGTGGAACAAGTTTAAAGATTTTACCTACAACCAAATTGGCGAGTTAATGAATAATTACGGCAGCGTGGATATTCTTTGGCTTGATGGTGGTTGGGTTCGTCCTTTGGAAACCGTGAACGAAGAAGTTTTATCGTGGGGTGCAAACATCCCAAAATGGAGTCAGGATATTGATATGCCGAAGATTGCTAACATGGCCAGAAAGGCGCAACCTGGCTTATTAATGGTCGATAGAACTGTTCATGGCCCTTATGAAAATTATCAAACTCCAGAACAACGTATTCCGGAAAAGCAGCTGGATTACCCTTGGGAAAGCTGCATGACTTTAGGCGGTGCTTGGGGTTTTGTTCCTAACGATCAATATAAATCATCAACCGAGGTGGTTCATAAATTAGTAGAGATTGTGGCCAAAGGCGGAAGTTTATTACTTGGCGTAGGGCCGAAACCTGATGGAACTTTGCCAGATGAAGTAACCAAACAACTAAATGAGATTGGTAAATGGACTTCAACAAATGGGAAAGCTATTTATGGTACGCGGATTACAAAGGATTACCACAATGAACAAACCTGGTTTACTCAAAGTAAGGATGCTAAAAAGATATTTGCCATTTACTGTTTAAAATCAAATGAATCAGCCCCGACAGTATTAAAATGGAAAGGCAATACACCCAAAAAAGGGGGCGACATCATTCTTTTATCTACCGGTAAAAAAGTTAAGTGGCAAAATGTAAATGGCGAAACAATAGTTTCTCTTCCAAAAGTTAATCCAACAGCTGCTTTGGCTTTCGAATTTACGCCTCAATAAAATTCCAAGAAAATGAGAATAAAAAACATCATCCTTTTTATTGGATTAGGCTTTTTCGCTATAATTGGTCAATCTGCTTCCGCTCAAAACAAATCTAAGTTGATTTACAAAGATGCAAAAGCAAGTATTGACGATCGGGTAAAAGATCTATTGGCAAGAATGACTCCGGAAGAAAAATTCTGGCAGTTATTTATGATTCCTGGTGATTTGGATGGTGTAGATAAAAAGCGTTACCAAAATGGAATATTTGGTTTGCAGGTAAGTGCTGTATCACAGGGCGGCGGTGGCGCCAACCAAATGTTAAGTTATAATACTACCGAAAATGCCTTTACACTTGCCAAGAAAATAAATGCCATTCAAAAATATTTTGTAAATGAAACACGCTTAGGCATTCCTATTATAGCTTTTGACGAAGCCTTGCATGGTTTGGTAAGGCAAGGTGCTACCGCTTTTCCTCAAGCCATTGGTTTGGCTGCAGGTTTTGATCCAGAAAATATGGCAAAGGTAGCCAATGCCATAGCGCAAGAAACCAAATTGCGGGGAATCAGAGATATTCTTACTCCAGTGGTAAACATCGCTTCCGATGTGCGCTGGGGGAGAACCGAGGAGACTTATGGCGAAGATCCTTTTCTTTCATCTCAAATGGGATTAGCCTTTGTAAGTGCCTTTGAAAAACAAAATATCGTTACCACACCCAAACATTTTATTGCCAATGTTGGCGATGGAGGTCGCGATAGTTATCCGATACATTATAATAAAAGATTGATGGAAGAAATTTATTTTCCTCCGTTTGAAACCACTATAAAGCAAGGCAAAAGCAGATCATTAATGACAGCTTATAACTCCTTAGATGGAACTCCAGCCACTTCAAACTATCAACTGCTTACACAAAAATTAAAAAATGATTGGGGATTTAAAGGTTTCGTAATTTCTGATGCTGGCGCTGTTGGCGGGGCAAGTGTATTGCATCATACCGCAAGTGGATATTCACAATCAACAATTCAAGCTATTGAAGGTGGACTTGATGTGATTTTTCAGACTGAATACGATCACTATAAATTATTTATTCCACCGTTTTTAGATGGTTCCATTTCCCAACAAAGGATAGATGATGCAGTTTCAAGAGTATTACGGGCAAAGTTTGAGCTTGGCTTATTCGAAAATCCTTACGTTTCTGAAAAAGAGGCTCAAAAAGCGGTCGACGATAAAAGCCATAAAATTATAGCAAAACAAGCAGCCCAAAAATCTTTAGTGTTGTTGAAGAATAACGAGTCTGTTTTACCATTTAAAAATGTAAAAAGTATTCTTGTTTTAGGCGAAGACGCAATTGAGGCCCGTTTAGGTGGCTATAGCGGTTCTGGAAATGGCAAGATCAATATTTTGGACGGAATCAAAAACAGAGCTGGCGATAAGGTAAAAGTTAGCTATTCAAAAGGCAGTAGCCGCGATCCACAATGGTATAAGCCCATTTCAAAAGAATATTTAAAAACAGATACTTCCAGCGGTTTAAAAGCAGAATATTTCGATAATCTGAATTTATCAGGAACGCCTTCAATAACCAGAATTGATGAGCAGGTAAATTTCATGTGGACACTCTATGCGCCGGATCGGAAGTTATCAAAAGATCATTATTCTGCCCGTTGGACAGGTAAATTAATCGCCCCAAAAACTGGGGAATTTAAAATTGGTTTGGATGGGAATGACGGCTTTCGCTTATTCATTAACAATAAATTGATAGTTGATCAATGGGAAAAAACATCTTATCACACACGATTGGCTTCGTTCAATTTTGACAAAGGAAAAGAATATGCCATTCGCGTAGAATTTCGTGAAACAAAAGGCAATGCTTACATCAAACTGATTTCGAATTTTGATGTAGAAAATCAACAAGATGAAGAACTTGCCAAAGCGATTGCCTTAGCAAAACAAGCCGATGTTATCGTAATTGCAGCAGGAATTAAAGAGGGCGAATTTCAAGATCGGGCAATGTTGAATCTTCCTGGAAATCAGGAAACATTGATTACTGAAGTAGCTAAAACAGGTAAGCCCGTTGTGGTTTTATTGGTTGGTGGGAGTGCAATAACAATGAATAACTGGATTGATCAGGTTCCAGCCATTTTAAATGTTTGGTATCCTGGTGAAGAAGGTGGAAATGCTGTAGCAGAAACTCTTTTTGGAGATTATAATCCTGCCGGAAGATTGCCAATTACCTATCCTTTGCATGAATCGCAATTACCATTGGTGTATAACCATAAACCCACAGGCAGGGGAGACGACTACAATAATTTAAGCGGTGAACCATTATTTCCATTCGGTTATGGTTTGAGTTATACCAAATTTGAATACAGCGATCTGGTTATCAATAAAAAGGAAATTAAAACTGACGAAAAAGTTACTGCAACATTCAAATTAAAAAATACAGGAGCTGTACCTGGTGAAGAAGTTGTTCAATTGTATATTAAAGATATGCTGGCAACAGTGGTAAGGCCGGTTTTAGAATTAAAAGATTTTAAGCGAATTGCTTTAAAGGCCGGTGAAACCAAAGAAATCAGCTTTGTAATTACACCTGATATGCTAAAAATGCTAAACGCAGAAATGAAATCTGTTGTGGAGCCAGGTGATTTCCGAATTATGATTGGCGCTTCAAGTAAAGAATTATTACTAAAAGAAACGCTCCGCGTTTTATAAGATTTTGCCTTTTTATGGTAGGTTAACCATATGTACTTAGTTAGTTATCGCCGTGAGTGCTGGTTACACTCGCGGCTTTTTATTTTAGCTCAGCCCATTAATTCCTAATTTTTCGGCTAATTCATTTAGATCTTTTACCACTACATCAATTAAGGGTATTCCACTCACTTTTCTTTCTTGTTCAAATTCATGTTCAGGTTCGCCGGGAATAATTACTTTCTTGTCAGGATCAACTGTTTTAGCATTTTTGAAGCGTTCTACCCAATTGTCTAAATGGTTTTTAAAATCTTCAACCGGGCGGAAGCCATCTACCCGCATGGCACCTAAAAAATGGCCTAAACCTTCGCCAACTGGATTTGCAGAAGGTTCTAAAAATGCCACAAATGGCGGAACCCAAGGTCCGTAATTTGCGCCAGAAAGTACTGCCGATAAAATATCAACCGTAGCACTTAATCCATAACCTTTATGGCTACCATGATCTTTATCGCTGCCCAATGGCAAAAGCGAACCGCCACTTTTCAACTCATTCGGATCAGTTGAATTTTCCCCTGCTTTGTTTTGTACCCAACCTTTGGGAACAGCTTTGTTGGCTCTTTGCGCAATTTCAAGCTTGCCATTGGCAGCAGCCGATGTAGCCATATCTACAATTACAGGCGGATATTTGCCGGCAGGGAAGGCATAACACATTGGGTTGGTGCCTAACAAACGTTCGTTGGCGTAAGTTGGCGCCACCAGCGGACTTGCATTTGTCATGCTAATGCCAATCATATCTTTTTCTACCGCCATTAAAGCATGGTAGCCAGCGATTCCGAAATGGTTGGAATTTTTCACAGATACCCAGCCACTTCCATATTTCTCAGCTTTTTCAATAGCTACTTTCATTGCAAAAGGAGCCACAACTAAACCTAAACCCGCATCGCCATCAATAGTTGCTGTAGTCGGTGTTTCATGAACGATTTTTATATCGGGTGTGGCATTAATCCTGTTCTTTTCCCACAAGCGTACATAACCACTTAACCTTGCAACACCATGCGAATCAATTCCACGTAAATCAGACCGGATAAGTACATCGGTAGCAAGTTCGGCATGTTCATCAGAACAGCCTATTTTTTTGAAAACGTTGTATGTGAAGTTTCTTAAGTGTGATTCGTTAAAGGTTATAAATTTCATTTTATGCAATTCGGTTAAGGCAGCAGCAAGGTAAAATCGCCGCCCAATGGTTCAAAGTTTTCGATGCACGAAGAAAGAAAATCTTCCCCATAATTCACATACATTGGCGCAATATTTAGCGTTCTTTCTTGCATGGTGCCATTTGGAAAAAGTCTTTTCTTTACATTTTCGATTTGGATCAAAGCGGTTTCATGCTTGCGTTTTTCAGCCCTGAACAACTTTTTCTCTAAATTTTCGATCAACCTATTGGTTTTCTGTTTGGCTGTATCAGTTGAAACCGAAAGTGTTTTATCAATTTTATATGCATTAAGTTTAATCTGATCAAAAATGCTATGAATGGCCCTGGTTTCGTCGGCTAAACTCAATTGCGCTGTCGCGTTTTTTCTTACCCATAAATTCTTCAGTTCGTCAATAGGTAAGAAAACATCCTCCAAAGAAAAACCAAGATTATACAAGTTTTCTGCGCTTCGTTTATCAATTAATAAGGCAGAATTTCTCAATAACAATACAGGAAAATCAACTTTATAAAAATCGAAATTTTCCTTTAGCTGCATCCAGTAAGCAATTTCTGCACCGCCACCAATGTAGGCTATATTGGGTAAAATTACTTCCTGGTACATGGGGCGCATCACCACATTCGGACTAAACCTTTCCGGGTTTAATTCGATTTCTGCTTTAAGTTCAGCTTCCGTAAAACTGATATCAGTATGATTGACAAGGTATTTGCCATTCTCAAAAACCAAACGTTCACGTAAATCATCTTTCAGATAAAAGAAATTAATATCGCGACCATTAACCTGGGTTTTGTAACCATTCCCTTCCAGATTTTTAGAGCTAAGCTCGATGTTCTTTGAACTATTTTGCTCAATAATATCAGCAGTAATGATGTGAGTGAAAAGTTTTTTTAAGGAAGGCTCGTCAGCATTTACGATGACCAAACCATACTTTTCAAATAGTTTATTTACCAAATAACGTGTGGCATCTGCTAAATTATCATGCTCTAAATATGCTTTTTCTACCAGCTTTGCAATGTGCTTGCCATTTTTAGATATACCTAAATATCCTTTGTAAGCGGTAACTGCTGCGGCAACCGTTTTCGTACTTAGCCTACCCGTAGCACCATTGGTGGTTTGGATCCAGCTGATATTTTTTTCATCAACACTTACGTGGTTTATTTCATCAAAATCATGATCTTCCGTCGCCATCCAATATACAGGCACAAAGTTCTTATCAGGATGAGCAATTTTTAATTCGATAGCTAAATTAATAGCTGTTACAATTTTATAAATGAAATATAAAGGCCCGGTAAATAGATTGAGTTGATGACCTGTAGTAACTGTAAATGTATTTTCTAACGCTAATAGTTCGATGTTTTTGGTAACCGATTTATTGGTTTGAATATGCTGGTATTGATTTTTTAAAACGTCGACCAAAATCGATCGATCACCTAAAAAATTGCGTTTTTCTATGGCTTCGGCCAAACCTTCCATATCAGGGCGATAACTATAGAAAGGCTTTAGCACTTCTTCGTTATTGATATAATCCAAAACCAGTTTCGAAAATGAACCAGTCTCTTGGTAGGAGATATATTTTGCCTGCATAATTAGCGAAAGTACTGCAATTTAAGAATATTCATGAGGCTAAACTACTATTTTACAATTGTTAAATAATTATAGATTGCTTTCTATAGCCCCAACTTTTTCGCGATAAAGTTTAACAGGCCCATCTAACAGAAGGGCAACAACAGTTAATTGTTTATCTAATTTATCTTTTGGAATATCAATGTAAACCGCACCGGGAATTTTGCTCCAATAAAGTTTATTGTAAATTTCATGGCTTAACATGGTTCCATCGCCAACAATGCGTATTCTACTGATATTATTAACCAGCCCTTTAATGGCAATTGGACCGGTGTGTTGTCCTTCTACAAAAAGATACAAGGTTTGATTATCAGCTGATAAAACCGTATTTCCTGAATAATGACCAGTAGGAATTCCAGCTTTAGTTTGATATAACGCCTCTGCATTTTTAATTACCCAATCATTGACCGTTGGATTAAAATTCTTAACTCCAGACTTAAAACCCAAACCATCTGCAACGAGACTAATGTTTTTAAAAATATTTGTTCCCGAATTTAAATCAGATGATAGTTTACTTAAATTATAATTAGACATATCGGCTTGCTGGGTTTTGGTAAATAATGTTTCTACCGAAATTGCTTGCTGTTTTTCTTCAGAAAGTTGAATAGCTTGGTTAAGCGAGACTTTTATAACAGTAACATCTTTATCAAAATCACTTTCATTAACATGAAGAATATAATCGGTTTCATTTAATTTTTTTATGTTAACGGAAGCACCATTGCCCAAAATTTCTACCTTATTGATTTTAGATTTTATACCTGTTAATACAATTCCATTTTTTGTTTTATAATCAACGTACAGATATAAAATATCCTTGTTTTTTGATAAGGCTGTTTTGCCTTCAAAATGCCCGTCAGGTATGCCAGCTTGTGTTTCGTAGATTCCTTCAGCATGTTTCTTAGTCCAACGACCTAAATCTTTCAAGATTTTTACCTGTTCCGGAGCAATAGTTCCGTCAGGTTTCGGACCAATATCCAGCAGCAAATTACCACCCATGCTGATGCAGTCTACCAAAGTTCTGATGATCATGTTAGATGATTTGTAATGATTATCATAAGGCTGATAACCCCATGAATCATTCATGGTATAACAAAGCTCCCAATACTTGTTGTTAGGCTTGAAAACTGGTATACCCTGTTCGGGTGTTTCGTAATCGCCGTGCTTATCAAGCCTGGAGTTGATAATAATATTTTGATTTTTGGCTTTTAATAAACTTCTAACTTTATCGGTTTGCCATTCTTGTGCATTATGTTCCCAATCTCCATCAAACCAAAGTAAATCAGGATTATACTGTGTAGAAAGTTCTTTTAATTGGTTGTGATAGTAATTTAAAAATGCATCCCATTTCTTAGGTTCTTTATTAATATCATAACGTTTTCGTTCCCTTGTAAAAACATCATAATCTGGATTACTCCAATCCGGGAGAGAAAAATATAAGCCCGTTTTTAATCCAGCTTGTTTTAAATGCTTTACAAATGGTGTAATTAAATCTTTTTTTGCGGCACTATGATTTACTGTAGTTATTGCCTGTGGCATTTTGCTATCCCAAAGTGCTACTCCATCATGATGTTTGGAGGTAATCACGGCATATTTAGCACCACTTTCCTGGATAAGATTTACCCATTCCTGCGGATTGTATTTTTGAGCATTAAAACTATTCAATTGTTTCATGTAGGCATCGTGGTTGATGTAATTATTAAAAAACGACCACGATTCTGAGATGCCATTTACAGAATATATTCCCCAGTGAATAAAGATGCCCAATTTTGCATTGGAAAACCATTCCATTTTACGATCATGATCCGTACGCTCCTGAGCTAAAAGATTTATATTTATAAAAAGTAATATTGCAAAAATGCATTTTAGGATACGCATATATTTCTGTTGATTATTGATTAAAGATAATCGTTACTTTTTAAAATTTAAATTATGTTATAACACAGTTTCGCATTAATTAACTTTATTGAATATTATAAAAAAAACCGCCCTAAATTTTAGAGCGGTTAATGGGATATTTATATGAACAATAGTTTATCTCATGGTGCATTTAATTAAATGCACTTTTAAAAGTACTTGTTCGAGCTGAATTAAAAGTCTATTGCTTTTGAATCTGGTACCAAATATTAACTCAAAGATGAGTTGCGAATGTAGCGATTTTAGCTTGTGTTTGTAAATTGGTAATGTAACAATTCAATGCTTTGGGTCATTGTTAATTGAACAAGAAATCTTAATAGGAAAATCCGATAGAAAATTTCTATCGGATTTAATTATCAATCAGATTGGAGCAGTATTTTTTTACCAAATTTAGAATTCAACAAGTGTTTTTCCTTCGGCAATCCTACACAGATCTGCCATGGTGAAGTGTTTATTGGTTCTGTAGGCTTCACAGCAAGGAAGACTTGGTTTCCAAAAAGGATTTTGACTTAGGAAAGAAGTATTATCACCTTCTAAAAGACCAACAAAAACTTCTGTTACTATTCTGGCTCCAACATCACCAAGTTTGAGGCCCATTTGCTGCACCTCTGCTTCTTTCAAAATATAAAACCACAATGGCGTACTATTTTCAAAATTCACTTTATAATGTTTTAAATCACTAAAAACCTCTGCGCCAATAGGTGTAAACCGCATGGCGTGTGCCACTCTTTGTCCAGACGGCATGCTAAATGTTAAACTTCGCAGCAAATTTCGTGATGCTAGGGAGATTACATCGCCCGAGGCAAAACCAGGTAACTGGAATAATGGTGATGACAATTTTGTATCAATGAGTTTATTTGGTCTCATGCTTCCATCGCCCAGATTAAAAAAGGTATGCCAGTCTATAAATCGTCTTTCTGCTCGCTTTCCTCCCCTTAAATCGTTGGGATCTGGACTATTATGATCGGCAGCGAAATCAAAAATATCAGCAAAAAATGCTGTTGGATTAGGCTTATTGGCCGTTCCGAAATTTGCACGATAGGATGGACGTATTTGACTATGGCCAAAACGATAAGCCGCTACCGAAAACTCAACCGGAATGTAAGGTTGGTTGTGCCATCCATAAAATTTCCTTCCATTAGTCAATACATCTCTAACTACATCCTCACCACAAAGTAATGGCAAAAATTCGTGAAGCAAAATCCATTGGTAATGCCATCGAACAAGCTCTTGTGCCTCATTAAATACTATAGATGGAGATTTAGTTGGGTACTTGGTGCGGATGGCATCAACCAATTTATTGTGGAATTGCAGAAAAAGAACCTGGAGCTGCGATACGATAAGATTTTCATCATTTCTTGGATCACCAATTAAAGCTGTATTCTGGCTGTTCCTAGGTAAATCATATTTGTCAATTCCATCTTTTCCCTGGCTTCCCAAAGGATGAAGAAGCATTTTAATCCCTAATCCATCAGATTGATCATACAGATGTGGTGATGCGCCTGGACCACTACCATAAACATTATCTAATGCTAAACTTGGCGTTCTGAAATTTTCAATAAATTCGGGGTCAGATTGCCGCTCCAAACTTGAAGTAGGGTCAAAAGTAATATCATGATCAATGAATTGGCCCAGAAAAGTCATTCCAGCACCCATAACTGGAGAATTTGGGTTGTTTATTTGTAAGGTAGGATCAGTAATTAGGTTAACAGGATTTTGATTCATGTCATCCTTGGCATCCATTATACCTCCCTTTTTACCGATATCCTTCAAAGCCTCCCGAACTTTTGTTGTATCCATTGCAAAGGGTGGAAGCGAGGGGAAGATCCTTCCAAATTTTCCTTTGTCATAAAATCGGGAAGTAAAAGGAACGATGTCCTGATAAAGTGCACCATGTCTGCTCATAATTTTATATTTAGTTAATGATTGAACTAAATATAATTAGGAAAGTACTGATTACATGATATTTATCACATAAATCGAATGATTTTAGTTCAAAATACGCTTTTTATGGTATGATTTTCAATTTAATAATTAGTCATTAAAACGGTTTTAATTTTTAGCATTAAATTTTATTATCAATATGTTAAGGCATTTATTATCTCATGTGATCGATAGCTTTGAATGATTAGTCAGGTTTCTTTGCAGCTGCAATAAGGTCAACATCAACAAGTTCTAACGATTTAACCATATCCTTAACCGTTTCTTTATATTTTAAGAAGTGAGCAGTTGTAATGTGCGCCTGGTAAGCAGCAGTATCAGCATAAATTTCGAGTATGGTAATGTGCGAAGGATTTTTTTTATCTGAAACGGCGTAATAAGTTAATACGCCTTCTTCAAGGCGGATCGCGGTAGTCATTTGTTCTTTTAAAGCACTGTTATATTTATCCAATTGCAATGGGTCTACTTTAATTTTGGCCAATCGAACCATTTGCTTTTTTTCTTGCGACATTGCATTTTGGCTTAATGAAAAGGTCAATAAAGCTAAAATAAATGTAAACTTCAATAAATTAGATTGACTTAGTTTTATTTTATAAATCGATTTGGAGATTTTCATAGGTTAAGGTTTTTTGTAAATTATTGATATGATTAAGTCATTGTAATATTAAGATTTTTAAATCAAGTCAGAAAAACCTAAACAAAAAAACCGGCCTTGAATAAACAAGACCGGTTGTAAAATATTTGGTTTTAGTGATTTACCATTTTTTTCTGCGTTCGCCACTTCCGCCTTCTCTGCTTCCACCTTCTCTGCGTCCGCTACCACCTTCTCTGCTTCCACCTTTTTCATCACGGCTACGTCCAGAGAAATCTCTGAAACCACCACCAGCATTTCCACCTTCACTTCTTCCACCTTCTCTACGACCGCTTCCGCCAGAACTTCTTCTGTCGCCACCGCCGCTTCCGCCACGGTAACCACCGCCGCCGCCTCTGCGTTCTCCGCCGAAACCACCGCTACGTCTTTCCCCGCCACCGCGTCTTTCGCCAGCACCTTCACCGCGACCGCTATCTCCGCTCTTTTCAATACGAACCTGACGGCCGTTGAATTCTACAGATTTAAATCCTTCGAAAACTTTATCAGCAACATCATCTTCTACTTCAAAGAAAGAGAAAACACCTTTTAAATCGATTTTACCAACGCTTTTACCAGCAATTTTTCCGTTGTTACAGATAAATGATAACATATCGCCACGGGTAAATTCATCTACCGAACCCAGGTTGATAAACAAACGGGTGTAACCTTCGCTACCGCGTCCGCGTCTCTCGCCACGCTCACCTCTTTCACCACGATCATCACCAGCAGCTGCATTTAAATCAGGTGCTTTCGAATAATATTCTAAGAAACGGTTAAATTCTAATGATGCAAAACGTTTAATAACATCCTCTTTAGATAAATCTTTAAATTCATCCATAATACGAGGAATGTACTGATCGATTTGTTCTTCGTTAACTTCTACGTTATGTACTTTGTGTACCAAAGAAAATAATTGTTTTTCACAAACATCAAATCCTGTAGGTAACTCTGCTTTGGTAAATTGTTTACCAATAATGCGCTCCAACTGGCGGATTTTTCCTAATTCTTTAGAGTTGATGATACAGATTGAAATACCTGTTTTACCTGCACGGCCAGTACGGCCAGAACGGTGGGTATAACTTTCAATCTCATCAGGTAAAGAATAGTTAATTACGTGAGTAACATTGTTTACATCAATACCACGGGCAGCAACATCAGTAGCAATAAGCAATTGCATGTTACGCTCACGGAAACGTTGCATTACTTTATCACGTTGTTGTTGCGATAAATCACCGTGTAAAGCATCAGCATTGTAACCATCTTTAATTAAATGCTCGGCAACATCTTGTGTATCCAATTTGGTTTTACAAAATACTACGGCAAAAATTTCAGGGTTGAAATCTACAATACGTTTTAAGGCAGCGTATTTATCACGGGCACGAACAATATAATATTCGTGTTCAATGTTTACGTTACCAGTATTTTTTGTGCCCATGGTTAATTCAACAGGCTCGTTCATGTATTTTTTAGCAATACGGCGAACTTCTGCCGGCATGGTAGCCGAGAATAACCAGGTTTTTTTGTCATCAGGAGTAGTTGATAAAATATCATTGATGTCATCCTGGAAACCCATGTTTAACATCTCGTCAGCTTCATCAAGCACAACATATTTAACGTTTGAAAAATCAATCGCCTTACGGCCAATGATATCCAACATACGGCCGGGCGTGGCCACTACGATTTGAACGCCTTGGCGTATTTCGCGTAGTTGTTGCATAATGTTCGCGCCACCGTAAACGGCAACAACGTGGGCATTAGCAACGTTTTTAGAAAAGTTTTTAAGGTCGTTAGCGATTTGCAAGCATAACTCACGGGTAGGGCATAAAATCAATGCCTGTGGTTTATTAACTTTAAAATCGATTAGTTCTAACAGCGGCAAACCAAATGCGGCTGTTTTTCCTGTTCCTGTTTGGGCCAAACCAACAAAATCATTAGTGCCTTCTAACAGTACAGGAATACTTTGCTCCTGAATAGGCGTTGGAGTTTCAAATCCAAGCTCTTTTACGGCATTAACGACGTCATCACTTATCCCCAATAATTGAAATGGGTTTGTCATTCGTCTTTTATTTTTAATTGAGCCGCAAAGGTAAGGTTAATAATCGGTATTTTATTGATTGTTAGGGAAATAGTTTTTTAGGCTAAATATTTGAAAATAAGGAAGAAACGAATGAAGTAATATCGATGTTTGGCAATATATGGTGGATTGAAGTTCATTCGGCCAATAATTCTTTACTAATTGTTAATAATATTTTAAGTTTTTGTAAAGCACAACCTGTGCAACATCGCTTTAAGCAGCCCCGCTTTACACTACAATCTTTTTATGCAAAGTTACTAACGCTAACAGGCGTTTTGCTTATAAGCGTTAGTAACTTTAAAAAGCATAAAAAGTATTTCCGTTTCAATAGGGTTTAGATGGCTAAAATAGAAGCAAAAATCATGAATGTCTATAAATCAATTGGTTATTGTAGAAATTTTTTTAAAAATATTTTTGATTTCAAACATAATAGCTATATTTATTTATCATTCCATCCTTAATAAAGTTGCACATCCCCCCATTCTTTATTATTCCGATCGCTTCGATTTAAAGAAACTTTAACAAAACTTTTCTGAAATGTCAAAACAGATCAAAATTGACCCTGGTAAACTCGCTATTGAACGAGATTTCCCTCAAATTTTTTTACACCCTATAACGGTTAAGTATAGTTCGTTAGGTGGTGCAACTGGCTGGCTCGGACCAGCACTAACGGGTATATCAAACTGCCCTGATGGCGTAGGCAGGTATCAGCATTATGCCAATGGCTCTATTTACTGGCACCCGAATACCGGAGCGCATGAAGTACACGGACTTATTCGGGCAAGATGGCAAAGCATGGGTTGGGAGCGTAGCGTGTTAGGGTATCCTGTTACTGATGAATCTAAATGCCCGGATAATATTGGGCGTTATAATCATTTTCAAAATGGCAGTATTTATTGGAGCCCTTCATCAGGTGCCTGGGAAATTCATGGCTCCATCAGGGCAAAATATTCCCAGTTGGGCTGGGAGAAAAGCTTTTTAGGTTATCCGCTAACAAACGAGAGTACTTGTCCGGATGGCGTAGGAAAGTACAATCATTTTCAAGGTGGTAGTATTTATTGGAGTCCGTTTACAGGTGCTTTTGAGGTTCATGGCTGGATCAGAAACCACTGGTCGTCATTAGGCTGGGAACGAAGCGCACTGGGATATCCTATATCCGATGAAATGGTGGTTTATGGTGGTGCGGCTAGAATCTCAAATTTTCAACACGGAAGCATTTATTGGTCAACTTCTGCAGGTGCCAGAGTTTTAAAAGAACGCTTGCGTGTTCATATTAAAATATTATCGCAGCCAATAAGCTTTACAATGAATGAGCAATTTGCTGCCATGCAGGAAGTTTATGCCGTTGCAGGAATAAAAGTAGATTGGGCAACCACAGAAAATCTGAATCTGGCCTCACTAAATGATGTTGATGTTGGTGGCTGTACTATGGGTAGTGTTTCTGCAGAACAGGTTACTTTATTTGGGAACCGAAATTTTGTTGGTACCAACGATGTAGTGGTTTACATGGTAAGAAGTACAGTTCCTGGCTACAATGGTTGTGCATCTTATCCAAGTGGCAGGCCTGGGGCAGTTGTGGTTAGAACGGCGTCGAGGTGGACATTAGGTCATGAACTCGGACATGTTTTAGGTTTGCCACATGTAAACGACAATAATAGGTTAATGACTGGTAATGGAACTTTCAACATTACGAATCCACCACCAGATTTGGCAAGCGGAGAGCAAAGTACAATGATTGCAAGTGGTTTAAGTGTTAAACTTTAAATGTAAAAAATATGCCAACTATAGAAGAATTAAATGAACAGGTTATTGCTTTTTTAAGGCAAGATGAACTGGATTATCCGGCAGCAGCAGCAAAATTCGGCGCTTCAGTTTTACCCTTACTGAAAGCACTTATTGAAGGGAATGATGAAAATTTGGCTATTAAAGCTGCGTATTTGGCTGGCTACATAAAACATGATTCTGTGGCTGAAATAATCAATAGTGCAGCCTCAAATAAATTTACAGCAGTGAGGGTTGCAGCCGCGTATGGAAGTCAAAAATTAAGTGCCGCCGATGCTTCCAAAGTTTTGGATAAATCACTTGATGATGTTGATCCTGGTGTACTGAAAGTAGCTATCCGATCAGTTGAAAGCTTAAATATTGCAAAGAATTTTAAAGCCAAACTAGGGAATATTGGCAAGGTTCAGCTCGATTTGAATGTGAAGGGTTTTGCAAATGATTTAATCAAAAAGATTAAGTAAAAAAGTTTTAAATTCAAAAAGCCAGTCAGTAATTTGATTGGCTTTTTGAATTGATTTAGATTTTACTCAAATTATCGCAACCGCTCAGCAGAGCGAATTAATCTTTCATCTTTGTTAATGCCGAAAATGGCTAATATGATAAATAAAATTGCAATAGCTGGCAGGTAGGCACCAATGCCAAAACTTGCGCCTTCAATACCACCAGTTAACTCTTTTGCATGTATGCTGCACCAAAAGGCAAAGCCAATAATCAATACAATGTTTAGTAAGGCAATTCTTTTTTGCAAGCTTCTCTTTTTGAAAAGAAAAATATTGACAAAACACAGTATTGCTAAAGCTATATTTGTAATTAGAAGTGGATAGTTAGACTTAGTCCTAATAGCTACAAACTCTCCAACGTCCCAGCTTTCTATATAGCTTCCTGAATAAAGAAGTGGCATGTATACCCCGTTAATATTTTTCGTTAGTATTGGAAAAAACAACATTGAAGCTAAAGCAATCGTTGCTGATAGGAGCCATATAGATTGAATTCTTTGGAGCATTTAATTTTATCGCAACCGCTCAGCAGAGCGAATCAATCTTTCATCTTTATTAATGCCGAAAATGGCTAATGTGATAAATAAAATTGCAATAGCTGGCAGGTAGGCACCAATGCCAAAACTTGCGCCTTCAATACCGCCAGTTAACTCTTTTGCATATATGCTGCACCAAAAGGAAAAGCCAATAATCAATACAATGTTTAGTAAGGCAATTCTTTTTTGCAAGCTTCTCTTTTTGAAAAGAAAAATATTGACAAAACACAGTATCACAAGTACGATATGGCTGATTAGTAATGGTAAGAATACTTCCACATTTAATGTTTTTCCATTTTTCCCTTGAAGGTAATGATGTAAGCCATTTGTATAAATCTGTTCTAATGAGCCATCAACCATTTTAGTTGCAAGCGGGAAAAAAAATAATAACACTAATATTAAAGTGGCTAAAAAAAACCAGATCGTTTGTATTCTTTGTATCATGAATTAAGTATTTGCAACAAACTTAGCCTTTTTATTAATATGATAAAAGAGTAAGTAAACAGGAGTGAAGCACTCGTATATAAAATCTTTAAACCTTGTGCTTTTATCCTTGCTCCTTATAATGTACTTTTGCATCGCTTTGAGTAAAAAACGGTATTTCATACAAATTGCTTATGATGGCAGCCAATACCACGGCTGGCAAATTCAACCCAATGCAATAACCGTTCAGGAGTTGCTGGATAAGGCCATGTCTACATTTTATCGCCAACCAATTGAAACTTTGGGTTGCGGACGAACAGATGCAGGTGTGCATGCCACTGATTTTTTTGCGCACTTTGATATTGAGGATTTAGAAGAAACAAAAGTAGTACAGGCAGTTGCTGGGATTAATGCCATGTTGTCTTATCAAATCGCAGTGAAAAAAATTATCCCTGTTCATAAGGAAGCGCATGCCCGTTTTGATGCTACAGCAAGAGCATACAAGTATTATCTTCATTTTGAAAAAAATCCGTTCAAATTAAATCGATCTTGGTTGGTTAAAGATAAATTGGACGTTGATCTCATGAATCAAGCAGCTCTTTTATTGTTAGATTACACTGATTTTTCGTGTTTCAGTAAATCAAATACGCAAACATTTACCAATAACTGTAAAATAACAAAAGCTATTTTCGCAGAAACGGATGGTGGTTTGGTGTTTACCATTGAAGCAGATCGTTTTCTTCGAAACATGGTTCGGGCAATTATGGGAACTTTGGTTAGAATAGGTAAGAAAGAAATTAATCTGGAAGAATTTAAAGCAATTATAGAAAGCAAAAACCGAAGCAAAGCCGGGCAGTCGGTACCTGCCTGTGGTTTGTATTTAGTGAAAGTAGAATACCCGTATGTATAAGTGTTGCACGTTATGGGTTATGAGTTACCAGTTTGGGTGCAAAAAAAACAATAAAAATCCACAATTGATTAAACCATTGCTCTGTTCAAATTCTAAACCCATAACCCATAACCCATAACCCATAACCCATAACCCATAACCCATAACCCATAACCCATAACCCATAACCCAAAAATGGCAGTAACAGGCGAAGTATACAATACAGGATTGCTTAAACGTATTTTTCAATACGTAAAGCCATATCGTGGTGTTTTCGTTTGGTCGGTTATTTTAACCGTTTTGTTGGCAGCCATCTCACCTGTTCGTCCTTTTCTAATTAAGTATACGTTAGATCATTATATCCTGCTGGGCAATTATGCTGGCTTGATTCAAATGACGATATTGATGATTTTCATGTTGATTCTTCAAACGCTGATTCAATATAATCATACGCTGTTAACCAATACTCTAGGACAGTCAGTTATTCGAGATTTAAGGATAAAAGTTTTCAACCACATTACCAGCTTACGCTTAAAGTATTTCGATAAAACGCCTATCGGTCAGTTGATTACCCGCACCGTTTCTGATTTGGAAACCATAGCCGATATCTTTTCTGAAGGTTTGATTTCCATGATTGGCGATTCATTGCAAGTGGTGGTAATTGTCGGGGTGATGCTCTACACTGATTGGGAATTGAGCCTGGTGGTGCTGTTGCCCATTCCCTTACTGATTATCGCAACGCGGAAATTTCAAAAAGCCATTAAAGTTGCTTTTCAGGAAATCAGAAATGAAGTTTCTAACCTCAATACCTTTTTGCAGGAACACATCACAGGTGTTTCCATTGTTCAATATTTTGCCAGAGAAAGGCAGGAATATAAAAAGTTTTATGCCATTAATAAACGCTACCGCGATGCAAACATTCGTTCCAATTGGTATTATTCCATATTTTTTCCTGTTGTAGAATTGATTTCTGCAATGTCCTTGGGTTTATTAGTGTGGTATGGGGCAAAAAGTATTTTGGCAAAGCCATTAGATGTAACCCCAGGAACCATCACACAATTTATCATGTATCTGGGAATGGTGTTTACGCCCATCCGCCAGTTGGCAGATAAGTTTAATACGCTGCAAATGGGTATGGTAGGTGCCGAAAGGGTTTTCAAGGTTTTGGATACGGATGAGGTAACTGTAAATAATGGCACTCAAAAACCTGTTAAGCTTGAAGGGAACATCGAATTTAAAAATGTTTGGTTTGCCTACAATGATGAAAATTATGTTTTAAAGGATTTAACTTTCGAGGTTAAAGCTGGGGAAACGGTCGCTTTGGTTGGTGCCACCGGGGCAGGGAAATCATCTACAATAAATATCCTCAACCGCTTTTACGAAGTGAAAAAGGGCGATATTACAGTTGATGGCATTCGGATAGAAAATTTTGACCTCGATTATTTAAGAAGCAACATTGCTACAGTTCTTCAGGATGTTTTCCTTTTTTCGGATACCATTTTAAATAACATCACTTTAAATAATCCAGAAATTACTATTGAGGAGGTTGTAAATGCGGCGAAGAAAGTAGGTGCGCACGAATTTATCGAACGATTGCCTGGCGGCTATCAATATAATGTGATGGAAAGGGGAGCAACCCTTTCTGCCGGCCAAGCGCAGCTGATATCCTTTATTCGTGCCTTGGTTCATAATCCGGCCATTTTGGTTTTAGATGAGGCAACCTCATCTGTAGATACCGAAACCGAACTCTTAATTCAAAAAGCTATTGATAATTTAATGGAAGGCCGCACTTCCATTGTAATTGCACACCGTTTATCTACCATTCAAAAAGCCAACCTTATCATTGTTCTTGATAAAGGCGAAATCAAAGAAAAAGGAACCCACCAACAATTGTTGAGGCTAAATGGTTACTACAAAAAGCTTTATGATCTGCAGTTCTCATCTGGAGGGATTGCTAAAAGTTCTTAAAAATGATTATGTTTGGTTTTCCTAACAAACCTAATTATTGAATCCCTCGAGAAATTGTGAGCAAGATAACGCACTTTTTGACTTATTAAAGCAAGGAGACGAGGCTGCATTTGGTAAAATTTATAAACTTTATTGGGTCGAACTTTACAACGCTGCTTACAAGCGTTTACCCGAAAAAGAAAAATGTCAGGACGTAATTCAAAACGTTTTTACCGATCTGTGGAACAGAAGAAAAGAGCTGGATCTTGAGAAGCCTTCAGCTTATTTACATACCGCTGTTCGTTTTCAGATTCTTAAACACATCGCTAGAACACCAAAAAACAGTTTTTTCGCTACATCATTTGAAAACCAGTTGATTTCGCCACTTCAGGCAGATGGCGCCTTGTTAGATCGGGAAGCTAAAGGTTTATTGGAGTTATTTATAAAAGCCCTGCCCGAAAAACGCAGAAAAATTTTTCTGATGCATTATTTCGAGGGATTATCAACGGCCAAAATTTCTGTCGAGCTAAATATATCACAAAAAACTGTTCAAAATCAATTAACCACTGCAACCCATGCTTTAAAATTTCGGTTAACGCATCTATTTGCTATTGCTGGTGCACTTTATTTGGTGTTTTTAAAATAATTATTCTTCTTTTTAGTTTTTAATTGAATTTATTTTAAAATTCTTTTGGGATATTTTCCTAATTCTGGTACATGTGTATATAAACGCCAGAAATCATGAGTCATTTTTCTCATCAAAAAGATCTTCAGAATATTATTAAACGTTATTTGGCTGGTACTGCTACCGCCGAAGAAATAAAATTCATTGAAAAATACTATACATTTTTAAGCGAAGGAGAAAATGAGATTGGTGAAACTCATGATATCAACAATTTTGAACAGGAAACTTTTCAAGCCATACAAGCAAAAATCGCTTCGCAGCAAAAATCAAAAGTGTTATCCTTTTATAAATATGCTTCAGCTGCTGCAATATTCATTTTATTATGTGGCGGGCTATACTTTTTATTAAATAAAAATTCATCTAAATTTCCTTCCAATTCGCTGGCTAAAATTGAAAATCTTGATATCCTTCCCGGATCTGATAAAGCCACTTTAACATTAGCCAATGGATCAAAAGTTATTTTGGATGATCAAACACCAGAAAATATCAGTGATACGCATGGTGTAAAAATATCGAAAACCAAAGATGGCCAGCTGGTGTATACTGTAGTCAATAACGAAAATCTACCAAACTCAACAGCCTTCAACACCATACAAACGCCAAAGGGCGGTCAATATCAGGTTATATTGCCCGATGGCACTAAAGTTTGGTTAAATGCTGCATCATCTTTAAAATATCCTGAAGTATTTGCAGGTAAAAAACGCTCGGTAACGTTAACAGGCGAAGCTTATTTCGAAGTAGCGAAAGACAAGGATAAACCCTTCCATGTACTTACCCAAAATCAAAATGTAGAGGTTTTAGGAACGCACTTCAATATCAATGGTTACCTGGATGATCACACCATTAAAACAACTCTACTAGAGGGAGCTGTCAAAGTTAGCAATCTGAAATCTACCAAAAAATTAAAACCTGGAGAACAAGCCATATCAGGAATTTCGGAAAATGCATTGATACAAGTTACCTCGCAGGTAGATACCGACGATGAAATTGCATGGAAAAATGGCTTATTTCAATTCAACGATACTGATTTGAAAATAATCTTGAATCAATTGGAGCGGTGGTATGATATTAAAATTGATTATTCTTCAATACCTGATAAAAGATATAACGGAATGGTTCCCAGAAAATCGAAGCTTTCTGAAGTTTTGAAAATGCTGGAGAAAACGGGTAATATCAAATTTGAACTTTTAGAAAACCGTACTTTAAAAGTGATCCCAAAAACTAACTAAACACAATAATCGGCTTAACTGCCACCAAACAATAACTAATCAATTTAACATTAAACCCAACTGAATGTATGAACTTTTACACTCGAAGTAGTTCTCCCACGGCCGAAAAACCAAAGGGCTTTACTACCAATTACTTAAACCAACAATTTATTAGGGCTATGAAACTTTTTATTTTTCTAATGACTGTTATCTGCGTTCAGGTAAGTGCTAATGCATTTTCTCAACGCATTAATATTAGCCAAAAAAATGTACCATTGGTACGCGTTTTAATAGAAATTAAACGTCAAACTGGCTATTTCTTTTTGTATGATACCGATTTGGTTCAGCAAAAATCAAGACCAGTAACCATCGATTTAAAAAATGCAGAATTAAACGATGTGTTAACTCAAGCACTAAAATCACAACCTTTTGGTTGGGAAATTAAGGACAATACCATTTTGATTTTTCCGAAATCGAACATCAATGAAGCTGCAAAAGCCATTGATGTTACCGGTAAAATTGTTGATGAAAATGGAAACCCAATGCCGGGTGCTTCAGTGCGTGTAAAAGGCCAATCGGCTATTTCTGTTACCGATGCAAATGGAAATTTCACCATCAGAAATGTTGATGAAAATGCAATTTTAGTAATTTCTTACATCGGTTATACAGATAGAGAAGCGGCTGCAAAAGCGCAGCTAGGTGCTTTAAAACTAACTCCATCTGCCGGAACCCTAAGTGATGTTGTGGTTACGGGCTACACCAACTACACCAAAACACAATCTGCTGCGGCAAGTTCTTTGGTTACTTCCGAAAAAATTAATACTGTTCCAGGTTTAACGGTTGACCAGATATTACAAGGTCGTGTTCCAGGAATGAGTGTAATTTCTACTTCTGGCCAGCCAGGTCAAAGTGCATCGGTTGTTATTCGTGGTATTGGTAGCGTAAATGGATCATCTACGCCATTATTTGTTTTGGATGGTGTGCCAATTGAAGCAGGATTTTTCCAAACGATCAATCCAGAAGATATTGAATCAGCAACGGTTTTAAAAGATGCCTCGGCTAAAGCACTTTATGGCTCAAGAGGATCGAATGGTGTGATTGTATTGACCTCAAAAAAAGGTAAAATTGGTAGAGTTGCTGTAAATTACACTTCACAATATGGTTTCTCTAACTTAAGCAGGCCAAATTTCGAAATGATGAACACTTCGCAACGGTTACAGTTTGAAGAAGAAATTGGTGCTAGTTTCGGTCGTAACATTGGCCCAGGTTGGACATACTCTCCCAAAAACCCAACTTATGCTGCAGGAACAGCAACAACTCGTGCACGTGCAGATTATATTATTGATAGCTTAAAACAAATCAATACCGATTGGAGAGATATCTTCTTTCAACGTGGAAAATTTCAGGAACAGCAAGTAAGCGTTAGTGGTGGAAATGAGAAACTTCGTTTTTACAATTCGTTAAACTATTACAGCCAGGAAGGTGTAGCTAAACGTACAGGATTGGATCGTTACTCTTTAAGAAGTAATTTAGATTTTAATGATGGTAAATTTAGTGGCAGCACAAATGTATCCATCGGTTATTCTCAATCTAGCTTTACAGAAGGAGAAGGTGGCACAGGTGCAGGTACGGCAATGGCTTCAGTTTATTATGCATTACCTTACGAAAATCCTTATGCTTCTGATGGTACTTTGGTACACCCGGGAAACAGATCTCAATATTTTATTTTAGATCAGCGTGAAGGTAGTCAGGCTTTAGAGCGTTTGCTGAATTCATCAGATAAAACAGAACAGTTAAAATCTATCATCAGCACCAATTTTGCTTACCAGATTTTACCTGAGTTAAAAATAACAACCAGAGCGGGTATTGATTACCGTCAATCAACTGATCAGGTATTTATCAATCCAGATTCTTATTATGGATCAAGAAGTGTTGCCAATACTTTAGGCGGTAAAGGTCGCTTAACAGATGCAAGTAGAAGAAATTTCAATATTATTTCTACAACGGGTTTAACTTACGCTAAAAAATTCAACGAAGTTCATGATTTTGAAGCCTCTGCTTTCTATGAGTACGTTTACAACAACTTTAATTCGTTTGGTTTTAGTGCTTATGGTATTGATGGTCGTTTGCCTGAAACACCAGCTGGTGCAACAAACGGTAGCGCAACATTTTTACCAAGTACCACTGGTGGTAAAACTAAAAATGCTTTAGCATCTATTATGGGTGTTGCCAGATATACTTATGATGATAAATATACCTTAACAGGAAGTTACCGTTATGATGGATCGACCAGAGTGGCACCACAAAACAAATGGCATGGTTTCTATTCATTCGGTGCCAATTGGAATGTTAAAGGCGAAGAGTTTTTAAAGAACAATGAGTTAATTAACGATTTACGTGTAAGAGGAAGTTATGGTATCACGGCAAGTCCTTTTGGAGGCGATTTCTTGTATTTACCAACTTATGCAGTGAATACCTCTTACGGCGGTGCTCCAGCATTAAGAGCAACTACACCAGGCAACGCGGATTTTGACTGGGAATACGTAAAAGAATTTAACACTGGCTTTGATTTGGCCATGTTCAAAAATAGGTTACGCGTAACAGTTGATTATTACAATAGAAAAACTACGAACATGTTCATTAACCAACCACTTCCTCCTGAAGCAGGCTTTTTGGAAGCAAATTTAAGTGCTGGAGTAATGAGAAACAGAGGATTAGAGTTTGATGTAAGCGGAGACGTGATTAAAAACCAGGATTTCATCTGGACAGTTGGTGTAAACGCCGGATATAACAAAAACAAAATTTTGCATGTGACTGATTTGGTTGATTCTTATCCAGATGGAGACACTAGAATATTAAAAGTAGGTTTACCTTATGGAACATATTTCGCACCAGATTGGGCAGGTGTAAATCCGCAAACAGGAGAACCACAATATTATAATCTTGATGGCTCAATTACAACTGCTTACAACGTAAACACGCAAAGCAATACCAATTCAGGAAGTTTGTATCCAACCTTTACAGGTGGTTTTAATACTTTATTGAGCTACAAAGGCATAACTGCATCAGCATTGTTCTCATTCGTATCAAATGTAATGCGTTGGAATAATGAAGATTTTTACAATGAAAATCAACGTTATGCTACCAGTAACCAATCAATTAGAATGTTAGAAAACAGATGGCAGGTTCCAGGTGATACTGGCGATGACGCGATTTTACAAAAATTCGATCTTCCGAGAAACTTTACATCAAAAGATATTCAGGATGCATCATTCTTAAGATTAAGAAATGTAAACATCGGTTATTCTTTACCAAAAAGTTTATTGGAAAAAACTAAAATTATTAAAGGTGTTAAAATCTTTGTTCAAGGTCAAAACTTATTTACCTGGACCAAATGGAGAGGTTTAGACCCAGAAAATAATGCAGTTTATGGACGTTTTCAATATCCTAACACCAGAACTTACACCGCAGGCTTAAACGTTAACTTTTAATATTTACAGCAATGATTAATAAAATATATCAAAAATACGCACTTATATTTTCGTTGTTAGTTTTAACATCGTCGTGTGCAAAATTAGATTTAGTACCAACAGATACGATTTCACCAGATAAGGCCTACAGAAACATCAGCGATGTAAATTTGGGTGTTTTAGGTGCTTATGCCCTTTTAGATGGTGGCACTATTGGTGTGGTTTCAACAGTTTCAGATGAGGCTACATTCCCAACAGAAAATACGGTTGGAAACAGCGACGCTTTCAGATGGCTTTATAATGCCGGTAGTGGTTCAGTTACAGCACAATATAGTACATTCTATGTAGCAATCGATCGCATCAATAGAACTTTAGCGGGTTTAGATGCATTAACGCTTACCGGAGCTGATGCAGCCACAGGTTCTCGTTACCGCGGAGAATTATTGGCATTACGTGCTTATTTCCACTTTGAGCTACTCCGTAATTATGCAGCTGCCTATCAAGCAGGTGCATTAGGTATTGCATACATGAAAATTTCTGCAATTGTTTATCCATCAAGAGATAATTTTGAAGTAGTAGTTGCTAACGCAAAAGCAGATTTAGTTGCTGCAAAACCCTTAATTCCCCAAACTTTTACAGATAAAACCCGCATAACAAAAGCAGCAGTTTCTGCTATTCAAGCAAGGTTGGCTTTGTACGAAAAAAACTGGAGCGAAGCCATTACCTATGCCAACGAGGCTATTGCAGCAGCTCCTTTAGCTTCAAAAGCGCAATTTCCTGGCATTTGGACTGATGCGAATGACAACGAAGTAATCTGGAAAGCAAAACGTGTTGGAACTACAGATTCTCGTTTAGGCGATTTCTATTTCCGCCAAACCGGTGGGATTGTTTTATATGCCCCTGCTTTTAAATTGATTAATACTTTTGATAAAGTGAACGATTTGCGTTATCCTGCATACATCAGATTTGATGCAACAAGAACCGGAACGAGATCTCAATATTTGGTGAATAAATATATTGGAGGTACATCAACAGCACCTGGTTTAACCGATATTAAATTATTCCGCACAGGCGAAATGTATTTGATTAAGGCAGAAGCTGAAGCAGAATCATCTGGTGATGCCGCTGGAGATCTAAATGCCTTACGTAATGCCCGTATCAATGGTTATGTAAATGCTACTTTTGCTGATAAACCAACTTTAATCGCGGCTATTTTAGAAGAGCGTTACAAGGAGCTGGCTTTCGAAGGTCACCGGTTTTTTGATTTAAAAAGAAGAGGTTTGCCAGTAACAAGGTTGGCTGCTGATGCCGTTAATGCATCTGGGGCGGTTATTTTGCCTGTTACACAAGCTCAGTATTCTTTTCCAATCCCAGCATCAGCAATATCAGTAAATAAAAATACGGTTCAAAACCCTAACTATTAGGCTTATCATAAATAATTATTTTGAGTCTTGTCATATTGAGCCTGTCGAAACGCAAATTAGCCTTCGACAAGCTCAGGTTGACAAGTTGAGTGATGATACAGTCTTTAAATTTAAATGATGAAACAATCCTTTCTTCTCCTCTTAATGGTTTATTGCTTTTCAGTAATGGGATGTAGTAAAACCACCACATCACCATCACCACCTTCTACAGGAGGTGGAACAACCAACCCAATCGCGAAACGCAGACCAGCTTCCATCGGAATAGTTGGCGATAGTACTAATATGGTGAAATCTACAACCGGCGGAATGGTTTTGATGGGTGGCGGAGCTGATGTCGATGCCGCTTTCAAGTGGATGATTGAAAGAAGTGGTGGTGGTGATGTGGTAGTTTTACGTGCTTCAGGTACGGATGCTTACAATCCATATATTAATGGCTTGGGCAATGTTAATTCTGTAGAAACTTTGCTAATCAATACCAAAGAGTTGGCGAATAACGATACTGTAGCCTATATTATCCGCAATGCTGAAATGGTTTTTATTGCAGGGGGCGATCAATCTGATTACATGAGAAATTGGAAGGGTACAAAAACCGAACAGGCACTCAATTATCTTTTAAATGATAAAAAGGCGCCAGTGGGCGGCACAAGTGCAGGTTGTGCCATTTTAGGTGGTTTTTATTACAGTGGCGAAACTGGTGGAGTTACTTCTGCGCAAGCTTTAGCAAATCCTTACGATGCCAATGTTACCCTATATGATAACGATTTTTTGAAAGCACCATATTTGCAAAATGTAATTACTGATCAGCATTATTTAACCCGCGATCGTGATGGCAGGTCGGTTGTATTTTTAGGGAGGATAAATAAAGATTGGAAAACACCGGCAAAATGTATCGCTGCTGATGAACGCACCGCTGTTTGCATCGATAAAGATGGAATGGCTAAAGTTTTTGGAGATTATTCGGTTACCAGACCTTACAGTTATGCTTACTTCATCTCTTCTGATGCTGGTAAACAACCTGAGCAAATGGAAGCTTTTAAAAAAGCAATTTGGAACAATAATGAAAAAGCGGTGTCAGTTTATGAAATTCCTGCTTCTGTTAATGGTGGAGGAAACTTTAATGTTGCTAACTTTAAAGCAAACGAAGCCACGGGTGGCAAATGGTATTGGTGGTGGATTGATAATGGAGTTTTAAATAAAAAAGATCAATAGAATAAAATGAAAGCATTGAAATTATTTGCGGTATTACTATTCTCTGTATTAGCATTGAATACTTCTGCACAGCAGAAAAAATATGTAATGGTTATTCATGGCGGTGCCGGAACCATTTTAAAAAAGAATATGACGCCTGAAAAAGAAGCTGCTTATGTAGCGGCTTTAACGCAGGCATTGCAGGCAGGTTATGCACAAATCAAAGCTGGAAAATCTAGTTTAGACGCGGTGGAAGCTACCATCCATGTTTTAGAAAACGATCCACATTTTAATGCGGGGAAAGGTGCGGTGTTTACCCACGATGGTAAAAACGAACTCGATGCTGCAATTATGGATGGTAAAACGTTAATGGCAGGAGCAGTTGCAGGTGTTACAACCGTAAAAAATCCAATTTCAGCAGCAAGAGCAGTAATGGAAAAATCTGAACATGTAATGATGGTGGGCGCTGGCGCTGATCAGTTTGCCAAAGAAGCGGGATTGGAAATCGTTGATCCGAAATACTTTTGGACTAAAGAACGTTGGGATGGATTGCAACAAGCAATAAAGGAAGATTCTACCAAGGCAGTTTTAGATCATGGAAGTAAGAAATCAGAATTATTGGGTACTAAAAACCACGATTATAAATTCGGAACAGTAGGTTGCGTGGCCTTAGATAAAGCTGGTAATTTAGCAGCAGGAACGTCAACAGGTGGAATGACCAATAAAAAATACGGTCGCGTAGGCGATGCACCAATAATTGGCGCCGGAACTTATTGTAACAACGAAACGGCGGCCGTTTCTTGTACAGGTTGGGGCGAGTTTTATATTCGTAATGTTGTAGCCAAAACCATTTCCGATTTAATGGAATACAAAGGTTTGTCGGTAAGTGAAGCCTCAAAAATTGCTTTGGATAAAGTAGGGAAAATGGGTGGCGATGGTGGCTTAATTGCATTAGATAAAAAAGGGAATATTGCAATGCCATTTAATACGGAAGGCATGTATCGTGGCGCAATTACAGCTGATGGTAAAATTGAAGTAAGCATTTATAAATAATGAAGAAACTATTTCTTTTCAATATTTTTCTTGGAATCTCTTTGCTTTTAAATGCTCAAGGCAAATTGGCAAAAGGCAGTTTATTTATTATTGGCGGAGGAAATCGTTCTGATGTCTTAATGAAAGAAATGCTTAATACAGCCAGTTTAAAAGCAAACGATTACATTATTGTTTTGCCAATGGCGAGCGAAGTTCCGGAAGTTGGTTTCGGAACGCTTTCTGCTCAGTTACAAAAGCTTGATCCCAGAAAGATTAGAAACTTCAATTTTGCAAAGCATGATGTAAATGATAAAAAGTGGACCGACTCTTTAGCTGGCGCAAAGCTGATTTATATCCTTGGAGGTGATCAAAGTCGCTTTATGAATGTAGTTTTAAATACACCGGTTTACACAGCTATTCATAAAGCCTATCAAAACGGTTCTACCATCGCCGGAACAAGTGCTGGCGCTGCGGTAATGAGTAAATACATGATCACTGGGAAGCAACTTTTAGATACCGTTTACAAAGAAACCTTCAATAAACTTTGGGATAAAAACATAGAGTTTTCGCCTGGAATGGGCTTGTTGGAAAACACCATTATTGATCAGCATTTTTTAAAAAGAAACCGTTATAACCGGTTAATTTCCGCTCTTGCAGCTCATCCTGATTTGGTTTGCGTGGGTATCGATGAAAGCACAGCGATTATTGTTCATGGCAATAAAGCCACCGTTGCGGGCGAAAGTCAGGTCATTAGATTGGCTAATCCAAAAGAATTAAAAAAAACAGATAAAGGTTTGCTGAAATTTAAGCAGGCCGAGTTTGGAATTTTTACCGAGGGTGATGTAATTGATATCAAACCCTGATAAGATTTGATTAAAAAGCCTATTTGGAAATATTCAAATAGGCTTTTTCATTTTGGAGGTTGTACGTTTTGATCGTCAAATGTAACCGGAAACAAAAAAATACCCTATATTTCATGCTTAAAACCTATCCATGAAAGCAATTTTTTCCAACTTAACATTTCAGGTTATCGTTGCAATTATCATCGGGATCTTTGTAGGAACTTATTTCCCGGAGTTTGCGTCGACAGCGAAATTGATTAGTCAAGGTTTTATTAACCTGATTAGCATGTTAATTGCGCCTATCATTTTCTTTACCATCGTTTTGGGTATCGCACACATGGGCGATATGAAAAAAGTCGGCAGAGTGGGAGGAAAGGCATTATTGTATTTTGAAATCGTAAGTACAATAGCCATTGCGGTTGGTTTGTTAGTGGCTAATATTCTCAAACCTGGCGACGGAGTAATTGCTAAATCCGGAGATGCCACCAAAATATCTGGCTATGCAGAACAGGCCAAAGACATGAATTGGGCCGAATTTTTTTTGCACATTATTCCACATAATGTAATTGCCGCTTTTGCTGAAGGAAATATTTTACAGATTTTATTATTTGCGATTCTATTTGGTTATGGCTTAAATAAATTGGGCGGTGAAGGAACTTCGGTTTTAAATGCTTTTGATAAAATTTCGAAGGTGCTATTTAAAATCATGAAAGTGATTATGCGCTTGGCTCCAATTGGCGCTTTCGGCGGAATGGCTTTTAGCATTGGTACACATGGATTGCAAAGTATTTTCGGTATGGCTAAACTGATGGGATCAGTTTATCTGACTTGTGTTTTATTTATCTTTGTTGTACTCAACGGCATTTGCAGGTATTATAAATTCAGTTTGTGGTCTTATCTTAAATTCATCCGTCAGGAGATTTTAATTGTTTTAGGAACCTCTTCTTCAGAATCGGCGCTGCCCAGTATGATGCAAAAAATGGAAGATATCGGTTGCGATAAATCGGTTGTGGGTTTAGTTATCCCTACGGGATATTCTTTCAATTTGGATGGTACTGCAATTTATCTGGCCATGGCAGTAATTTTTCTTTGTCAGGTTTTTCACGTCGACTTATCATTAGGACAACAAATAACAGTTTTGGGTGTGTTGATGGTTACCTCAAAAGGCGCTGCAGGGGTAACGGGTAGTGGTTTCATTGTATTGGTATCTACACTTACGGCATTGAAAATTATGCCCATCGAGCACATCTCTATTTTAATTGGTGTCGATCGTTTTATGAGCGAAGCACGAGCAATTACAAACGTAATTGGAAATGGTGTAGCAACAATCGTAATTGCTAAAAGCGAAAATCAGTTTGATGAAGCAAAGTATTTAAAAGCCATTCGGCCAGCCATGATTGAAAAAAATGAGGAAATTTAAGAAGGTTTCAACCACAGATGTACACAGATAAACACAGATTAATCTTTCAATTTTTATCAAGTTGTCTTTAATGTTAATATTTGTATCTGGTTGATATCTCTTAGGCTAAGGCGAGATATTCTGCCTTGTTTAGGGAAACTCAATCTGTGTTCATCCTGTGTATCCGTGGTTAAATTAAAAACTCCAAACAATTTAACTTACCTTTGTATCAGAAAAATGCACACAGCATGTTTAGTTAAACCAGATCACATTGGCTCAAGAAGAACAAAATAACCGCAAAGAAAAAAGCGAGTTACACCCACGCAATAAACACCGTTCGCGTTACAATTTCAAACAACTTACCGCTGCATCAAAAGAATTAAAACGTTTCGTTTTTAAAAATGAACACAATGACGATTCTATTGATTTCGCAGATCAGGATGCAGTTAAGGCACTTAACAGAGCATTACTGAAATATTTTTACAATATCTCTCAATGGGATATTCCGCAAGATTTTCTTTGTCCGCCGATACCGGGAAGGGCGGATTATATTCATTATGTTGCCGATCTTTTAGGTTCAAGCAATAAGGGTAAAAATCCAAAAGGAGCCAATATAAATGTGCTCGATATTGGTGTTGGTGCAAACTGCATTTACCCAATTGTTGGTCACCAGGAATATGGCTGGAGTTTCGTAGGTTCGGAGATTGACCCACTTTCTGTCGATTCTGCAAAACGCATTATAGAAGCCAACAAACCTTTGCAAGGTGCTGTAGAAATTCGTCAGCAATCTTCAAAAATGGGGATTTTTAGAAATATTGTGGGTGCAAAAGAACGTTTCGATGCTGTGGTTTGCAATCCGCCATTTCATGCCTCTTTGAAAGAAGCAGAGCAAGGTACCCGCCAAAAATGGCGCAACTTAGGTGGCAACGAAAAGGAAGTTAAACATGTTTTAAACTTTGGTGGCAATAAAGCTGAATTGTGGTGCCCAGGAGGCGAACGTGCTTTTGTGGAGCAAATGATTATTCAAAGCGCCCAAATTAAAAATCAGGTTTTGTGGTTTACGTCATTGGTATCGAAAAGTGCAAATTTAAAAAGTATTTATAGCGCATTGGTTAATGCAAATGCTTTTGAAGTACGTACAGTGCAAATGAGTCAGGGACAAAAAATCAGTCGTTTTGTAGCTTGGACATTTCATGATGATGCTGCGCAGGCAGAGTGGGCAAAAGGATGGAAATCGGAGCCAAAAGCTGAAGTAAAAAAAGCTTAAATTTAAATAATTAGAAAAGCAAAGCCGGATGAACTGTTAAAGTTAGTCCGGCTTTTTTGATTTTATCTTTTTTTAACTTTTTGTCATGCTTAAGAACGAAGCATCTGTTTCATAGGTTGCAGATGATACCTAGAGCGGTCGTCATTGCGAGGCACGAAGCAATCTCATTTTAAAGTTAATCCTTCGAGTGGGATTGCTTCTCCAGATGAAATATCGGGATCGCAATGACGGAAAAATTTGAAGCATATTGAAACTAGTATTAACGATCTAAGGATTAAGGATTTTTAATCTTTTAACAAACTACTTTTTCTCGTAAACAATTAAAATAGTTAAGTCGTTATCATCGTTTGGCTTAATGCCATGCGAACTTCCGGGGCGAGTTAAAATGGCATCGCCAGGTTTAACCGCGAAAGTTTTTCCATTCATTTGCATAACACCTTTACCGCTAATTACATAATAAATTTCATCTTCCTTTTGTAGATGGTAACCAATGGATGAACCTGATTTTAAAACTCTTTTTCTAAAATTGGTTTTAAGGTTTTTTGCATCTGCAAAAAAGTTATAGCCGATAGTTTCTCCGCCTCCTTTATGGGTTCCGGGTTCTGTTTTTGCAACATCTGCATCGTTTTGCAAAATATATTTAGCCGTATCGATAGATTGCGCTTTGGTGCCGATAACAATTGTTACCAATATTGTAAAAAGAATAAAAACCTTGTTTTTCATAATTTGCTGATTTAGCTTGAATCTTTGTGCGCTCCGTAAATTTAGGCGTTTTGCCTGTTGTTGCCAAAGGCGATGGATTTTTGTTAAATAAACCTGATTGCAACGAAAATACTTTTGATGTTTTTGAAAGTTACTAACCCTTTTCTGCAATTTGCTTGTATGTTAGTAACTTTACATTAAAAGATTGAAGTGGAAAGCAGGGCGAAACTAGCCATAACCGAATTCCTTACATTTTCGTGAAAAAATGGGCTAAATAATCTATTTTTAAGCTTGATTTTCCAGTCAATAATATTAGCTTTGCACAAAAAAATATTGATACATGAGCGTTTTAGTAAATAAAGATTCTAAGGTTATCGTTCAGGGTTTTACCGGAAACGAAGGAACTTACCACGCAGAACAAATGTTGGCGTATGGTACAAACGTAGTTGGTGGTGTAACGCCTGGCAAAGGTGGGCAATTACATTTAGACAAGCCTGTTTTTAATACTGTTAAAGATGCTGTTGATAAAACAGGAGCAAATGTATCTATCATTTTCGTTCCACCGGCTTTTGCTGCTGATGCGATTATGGAAGCTGCCGATGGTGGTATTAAAGTGATTGTTTGTATTACTGAAGGTATCCCGACAAAGGATATGATTCAGGTTAAAGAATATATTTCAGACCGTGATGTTACGCTTATCGGCCCTAACTGCCCAGGTGTAATTACTGCTGATGAGGCTAAAATTGGTATCATGCCAGGTTTTATCTTCAAAAAAGGTCACGTTGGTGTGGTTTCAAAATCAGGAACTTTAACTTACGAAGCTGTAGATCAGGTTGTTAAAGCTGGTTTAGGTATTACAACTGCTATCGGTATTGGTGGTGATCCAATTATTGGTACGCCAACTGTTGAAGCGGTTAAATTATTAATGAACGATCCTGAAACTCACGGTATCATCATGATTGGTGAAATTGGTGGTGGAATGGAAGCTGAGGCTGCCCGTTGGATTAAAGAAAACGGTACTAAGCCTGTTGTTGGTTTCATCGCTGGTCAAACTGCTCCTGCCGGACGTAGAATGGGCCACGCTGGTGCAATTGTAGGTGGTGCTGATGATACAGCTGCTGCGAAAATGAAAATTATGCGTGAGTGTGGTATTCGTGTAGTAGAAAGCCCAGCTGAAATTGGTGCTGCAATGGCAGAAGAATTAGCAAAATAAGATTTTAAGAATCATATAAATGAAAGCGTTTCGATTAAGTTCGAGACGCTTTTTGTTTTCGGAGTTTTTTGCCGCGGAAACACAGAAGGCACGGAAAAGAAAAAGGGAAAAAAAGAAGAATTATTTTTTTTTAGTTAAAATTATCATTTATGGATTATCAAATAAGACAAGATAATCTTCCCTATAAAACTGAAACTGATTTAATTATTAATGCCGCAATCGAAGTTCATAAAGCTTTAGGCTGCGGCTTTTTAGAGATTGTTTACAAGGACGCACTCTGTATTGAATTTGATAGCCGTGGTTACTTTTATGAAAGAGAAAAACATTATCCTGTTTATTATAAGGATGTTTTACTTTCACATAGTTTTTATGCGGACTTCATTGTTTTTGATTCTGTAATTTTAGAAATCAAATCAAAAAGTGGAATAGCAAATGAGGATTTAGCTCAGACGATAAATTATTTAAAGTGCTCAGATCGCAGGGTTGGTCTTGTTTTAAACTTCGGCAAACCAACGTTAGAAATTAGGCGGGTTGTTTTCTAGTTGGTAATCCATGTGTGAAGCGAATATCGCTTTTTCATATCTGTTCCGTGTATTCAGTGTTTCCGTGGCAATTTTCTATTATTTTTCATGTTCGCCTCAGCTGCATCACGCTAATTTATCATCCCTTTGTAAACACTCAGCCAAACCATTAAACCAACAAACCAAAACAAAATCTATAGCGTATATTGATATATGAAAACGATGTTAAATAAACTATTTTTGATCTCGGCTGTTATTTTAATTGGAAGCCTCTCTGCTTGTGCTCAAAAGCAGGATAAGAAAGAAGCGAAACAAACACAGTCATCAGATAATATTATAAAGAAAAAAATGAACTGGAATACATTAACACCCGAAGAAGAAAGAGTAATTGTTAATAAAGGTACAGAATACCCTGGCACAGGAAAATACGAACATACTACCGATAAGGGTACTTATACTTGCAAGCGTTGTAACGCGGAATTGTATCGTTCGGAAAGTAAGTTTGATGCCCGTTGCGGATGGCCAGCGTTTGATGATGAAATTAAAGGCGCTGTTAAACGCATTCCTGATGCAGATGGCTCGCGTACAGAAATCGTTTGTGCCAATTGTGGCGCACATTTAGGTCACGTTTTTACAGGAGAAGGATTTACGAATAAAGACACACGTCATTGTGTAAATTCCATTTCTATGAATTTTGTGCCTGATAAAAAATAAGGTGGATATAGTGAGGTTAGGTAGAGGCGTACAGCGATAAGTTGTACGCTTTTTTTGTTTATAAGGTTTTTTATAAACTTAATTTTTCTTCGAATTAAAGTTTATTTAAGCGGTGGAAATTGGCTTTTCAAGGGCCTGAATTTTATACTATAAACCGCTAACTTTTCCACAAATTATTGATTATAAACTAAATGCTTATATTTGCAGGCTCGATAAAGAAATTTTAGCCTATGAAGTATCTTCTGATAATAAGTTTTTGTTTCCTGTTTTTACAAGGTCAAGCACAAAATTCTGATTCATCAAATGAGCCAGATAGTATTAAAAAAACAGTTCTCGCAACTTATTACCATAGGAAATTCGAAGGCCGCCGCACCACTAGTGGCGCAAAATATAGGGCTAAAAAATTTACTGCCGCTCATCGCACTCTGCCAATGGGAACAGTGATTACTGTTACCAATCCCGATAATGGAAAATCAGTTAAGGTAAAGGTAAATGACCGTGGTCCTTTCTCTAAAAGACTAGCTATTGATTTATCAGAAAGTGCTGCAAAAGAGATCGGTATCTATCGTAAAGGCATTGCTAAAGTAAGCCTAAGTTACACAGTTGAGTAACATTCCATTTTGCTATATTTTGCACTCGCTACACACCCCAAATTTAAGTTATTAACACTGTTTTTCGTTTGCTAAACCCTTGAAAAGAAACGATTAGCTTTTTTTTCGCTTGAAAATGATATTTGGCTGATGCATTTCTCCACTGATTTCAAGGTAGTGTTAACAACTTTGGTTCACAAAAAGCACCTTGCTTCTATATATTTGTTTAACAAAGTTCTTTAACTTCTTGCGTTTAAAAACAAATATAAAAGCTTAGTTTTTAGTAATTTACAGGTATATCTCTCTGATAACAAATTTAAATTGTCCCCACTAAAAATTCAGTTGTCTGCCAAACGTAAGGGTTAGCACTTTCACTAGAGTTTTAATACAAAACATTTCAATCATCATAAAAAATTGATGGATGCGTGGTTTTGTCGGCTCTAACTAAATTGAATTAAAAAGATAAAGTATCAGCTATGGAGCAGGAATTATTACTACAAGAAAATAAAGACAGATTTGTGCTTTTGCCAATTAAGTATCCGGCAATTTGGGAAATGTATAAAAAGACCGAAGCTAGTTTTTGGACCGCAGAAGAAATTGATCTTTCTGACGACCAAAAACACTGGGATAATTTGAATGATGGAGAAAGACATTTCATTTCTCATATTCTTGCTTTCTTTTCTGCTAGTGATGGTATTGTTAACGAAAACCTTGCTGTAAACTTCATGAGTGAAGTGCAATTACCAGAGGCTCGTTGTTTCTATGGTTTCCAGATCATGATGGAAAATATCCACGCCGAAACCTATGCATTATTAATTGATACTTATATCAAAGATCCCGAAGAAAAAGACCGTTTGTTCCATGCTATAGATACTGTTCCGGCTGTAAAAAGAAAAGCAGAATGGGCTTTAAGATGGATTGAAAACGGAACTTTTGCAGAGCGTTTAGTGGCTTTTGCAGCGGTTGAAGGTATTTTCTTCAGCGGAAGTTTTTGTTCTATTTTCTGGTTAAAGAAACGTGGCTTAATGCCAGGATTAACTTTCAGTAATGAATTAATCTCAAGAGATGAAGGTTCTCACTGCGAATTCGCCTGCTTGTTATACAGCATGTTGAGCAATAAATTAAGCGAAGAAGCTGTTCATGGCATCATCAGCGACGCCGTAGAAATAGAAAAAGAATTTATTACCGATGCGTTGCCAGTTGCCTTAATTGGTATGAATGCAAAGTTAATGAGCCAATACATTGAATTCGTAGCCGACAGATGGTTACAGGAATTAGGTTACAAAAAAATCTACAATGCAACCAATCCATTCGATTTTATGGAAATGATTTCGTTGCAGGGTAAAACTAACTTCTTCGAGAAACGTGTGGGTGATTATCAGAAAAGTGGCGTATTAACATCTGCTGATAACAACAAACAGGCGTTTTCTTTAGATGAAGACTTCTAATTAAATTTTTAAATTAATGAATGATAGAATGAGTGAATGTGCTCATGCATCATTCAAAAAATAAATAAAATATTACGGGTTGGTTTAAAAGGTTGAGGGAAAATCATTCAATCATTCAAAACTCGCTCATTCAATCATTAACAAAATAAATCTCATAAATTATGTTCGTACTAAAAAGAGATGGCCGGAAAGAGCCGGTGCAATTTGACAAAATCACAGCCCGTATTCAAAAGCTGTGCTACAGTTTAAATTCAGACCTTGTAGACCCAATCGATGTTGCCAAAAAGGTAATCGAAGGTTTATATGATGGTGTAACTACATCAGAGTTGGATAACCTTGCTGCTGAAACTGCGGCTTCGTTAACTACAAAACACCCTGATTATGCTTTGTTAGCGTCGCGTATTGCGGTTTCTAACTTGCATAAAAACACTACTAAATCATTCTCGGGTACGATGAAAATGTTGTACGAATATTTCGACCCGAAAGCGCAGAAAGCAGCACCGCTTATCGCTGATGATGTTTATGAGATCATTGAAAAAAACAAAGATATTTTAGATAGTTCTATCATTTACGATCGCGATTTTGGTTTCGACTACTTCGGTTTCAAAACTTTAGAAAAATCTTACCTGTTAAAAGTTAACGGTGCGATTGTTGAGCGTCCTCAGCATTTATTTATGCGTGTTTCTGTTGGTATCCATAAAGAGGACATCGAAAGTGCAATCAAAACGTATAACTTAATGAGCGAGCGTTGGTTTACACATGCTACGCCAACATTATTTAATGCAGCTACACCAAAACCTCAAATGTCTTCATGTTTCTTGTTAACCATGCAAGATGACAGCATCGAAGGTATTTACGATACTTTAAAGCAAACGGCTAAAATTTCACAAAGTGCTGGTGGTATTGGTTTAAGTATCCATAACATCCGTGCAACAGGTTCTTACATCGGTGGTACAAACGGTACAAGTAACGGTATTATCCCGATGTTGCGTGTATTTAACGATACCGCTCGTTATGTAGACCAGGGTGGAGGTAAACGTAAAGGCGCCTTTGCAATTTATTTAGAACCTTGGCATGCTGATGTTTTCGAGTTCTTAGACTTGCGTAAAAACCACGGTAAAGAAGAAATGCGTGCCCGTGATTTGTTTTATGCCCTTTGGATAAACGATTTGTTTATGCAACGTGTTAAAGATAATGGCGATTGGACATTATTCTGTCCACACGAAGCACCAGGTTTAGCAGATTGTTTCGGTAAAGAATTTGAAGATTTATATACTAGCTACGAAGCTGAAGGTCGCGGACGTAAAACCATTAAAGCACAAGAACTTTGGTTTGCCATTTTAGATTCGCAAATTGAGACTGGTACACCTTATATGTTGTTTAAAGATGCAGCGAACAGCAAATCTAACCAACAGAACTTAGGTACCATTAAGTCTTCTAACTTATGTACGGAGATTATTGAATACACCTCTAAAGATGAAGTTGCGGTTTGTAACTTAGCATCATTAGCATTGCCTCGTTTCGTAATCAACGGTGCTTTCGACCATCAAAAATTATATGATGTAACTTATCAGGCTACTTTAAACCTGAATAAAATCATCGATCATAACTATTACCCAGTTCAGGAAGCTGAAAATTCAAACATGCGTCACCGTCCGGTTGGTTTAGGTGTACAAGGTTTGGCGGATGCCTTTATCTTATTACGTTTACCTTTCGAAAGTGATGAAGCAAAACGTTTAAATAAAGACATCTTCGAAACGATTTATTTCGCATCGATGACAGCTTCTAACGATTTGGCTGTGAAAAATGGTCCTTACCAAACGTTTAAAGGTTCTCCGTTATCGAAAGGACAGTTTCAGTTCGATTTATGGAATGTAACGCCAGATAGCGGAAGATGGGATTGGGAAGCATTACGTACAAAAGTAGTTAAAGATGGTGTGTACAATTCGTTATTGGTTGCGCCAATGCCAACTGCATCTACTTCTCAAATCTTAGGTAATAACGAATGTTTCGAGCCATATACTTCAAATATCTACACACGTCGTGTTTTGAGTGGAGAGTTTGTAGTGGTTAACAAGCACTTATTGAAAGATTTAGTAGCATTAGGTTTGTGGAACAACGATATGAAAAACCAAATCATATTGGCTAACGGTTCAATTCAAGGGATCGCTGCAATTCCTGATTACATTAAAGAACTGTACAAAACTGTTTGGGAAATTAAGATGCGTAACATCATCGATATGGCTGCCGACCGTGGTGCATATATCTGCCAATCACAGTCTTTAAACCTGTTTGTAAATGCACCTAATACTTCAAAATTGACTTCAATGCACTTTTACGCATGGGAGAAAGGTTTGAAAACTGGTATGTATTACTTACGTACTCAAGCAGCATCTCAAGCAGTTAAATTTACTGTGGAAAATCAAGGTGGTAAAGCAATTGAAGCGGTGATTCCTGCTCAAATGACTCAAGATCAGGTTGCAGAAGAAATCGTTGACGGACCAGTTTGTTCAATGGAAGAAGGTTGCATTAGCTGTTCTGGTTAAGTAGTTCATTAGTCATTGGTTCAATAGTTCATTTGTCAAGCTGCAATAAGATATGCGCCAAATACTAATAAACTAATTACAACTGAACCAGTGAACATTTAAAAGCAATAAAATACTTAAGGTTTTGGGCAAACGCTCAAAACCTTATTTTTTGTCCTTACTTTTGTGTTAGTTCAATAGTTCATTTGGCAATGGTTCATTAGTATAATGCGCCAAACACCAATGAACAAATGACCACTACTGAACCAATGAACAACCACAAACATAGCAAACACGAAATCATTCCCTGCGAAAGATGCGGAACGGCTATAGAATGCAAGGCAAATTCTTACACCAAATGCCAATGCAGCGTGGTTCAATTGAGCATCAACGAAGTGCAATATATTTCAGAATTGTACGATGGTTGTTTGTGTGCGAAATGCCTTTTTGAATTGCAACAGGAGTATAGAGAAGAAATAGGGGTTTAAAATCTTTGGCTGTCATGCTAAGCTTGTCTAAGCACCTTCAATAAGTCTTTAATTAAAAATTTGAAAAGCAGGTTTCTGTGCTTTTCGGTTTTTGCATTCCCGCCATTCACTTCAATCTTTTTCTGTTCCTTCGACAAGCTCATGATGACACATAAAAAGTATCCATGTATTAATAAGAGCCTTAGTTCGAGAAGTAGTCAAACTTGCTACAATAAAAAGATAATTTTATACTCAAAACTAAGGCTTATGTCAAATATACGTGAAATTGTAGATTTTTCAG
>NZ_CAKLBU010000004.1 GCF_920984735.1 Pedobacter sp. Leaf250
CCAGGCCTAATGAACTGTTCAAGTTTAGGATAAAGAAAGAGAAGGGGACTAACATCCTGAAGGACCTTATTGGCCAATGACAAGTAAAAGTCTTATTCCTTCTCTTTGCTGGATCTTTTATGCTGAACAAAATTATATTCTGACAGCAATTCTCAAAACCTATTTATACAAACTTACGATGACAACAACAAAAAGATTGGAATGAAAAACGGGGCTACCGTAACCGATGCCCCACTCAAATTGCTTTACTGCATAAATCTCTAAAAGGAAACATTGATTTACTACTCTACAGCTGCTCTAAACATTAAAGCGCCAACGGTTAAATTCGTTCTGCTATCCACTAAAATAGCCGAACCGTTTGCCCTATTGTCATCATATAAATCGAAAGCCAAAGCATCGGCTGTTTTCACAATTACACGCCCAATATCATTCAGTTTAAATTCATCTGCCTGGTGTTTCTCCAATGTGTTGATATCAACTTTATGCAAAATTTCGCTGATCTTACATTTCGTTACCTTACTGTTATGCTGAATTAAATACGTAATTGAAGTATCCAGAGCACGTGCATCCATCCAACATAAATCAGCTTCAATTAATTTAGATTCTTGCGGCAAAGCTTTTGCGTTTACAATCGTATCACCGCGACTGATATCTACATCATCTTTTAGGTGAATAGTAACCGATTGACCCGCATGTGCAGCTTCGGGAGTTTGGTCGAAGAATTCGATTTTCTCAATAACTGAGCTTGCTCCTGATGGTAAAACCGTAACCTTGTCGTTTAGGTTAAAAGTTCCGCTTAAAACACGACCAGCATAACCACGGTAATCATGCAATTCTTCTGTTTGTGGACGAATAACCCATTGTACGGGCATGCGAGCAAGCTGCGATTTATCCAGATTATCAGTATCAACTTTCTCTAAAAAGTGCAATAAACTTTCGCCACTGTACCACTCCATACGCTCCGAATTTTGAACGATGTTATCGCCTTTTAATGCGCTAACCGGAATGTAATTTACATCAACAAGTTTAAGCTGTTGTGCCAATACTTTGTATTTATCGATGATTGAATTGTAGACCTCTTCGCTGTAATCAACCATATCCATTTTGTTAATACAAACCACAATGTGTTTGATGCTCAGCAAAGAAACGAGATAGGAATGGCGAATGGTTTGTTCAACAACACCATTTCTGGCATCAATTAATATAATTGCCAAATTCGCTGTTGATGCACCTGTAACCATGTTTCTGGTGTACTGAATATGTCCCGGCGTATCGGCAATGATAAACTTTCTCTTATCCGTTTGAAAATATTTGTAAGCTACATCAATGGTAATTCCCTGCTCACGCTCGGCTCTCAAACCATCTGTTAAAATGGCTAAATCTATTGTTCCATCATCGTTTTTGCGATTAGAGCTTTGTAATGCCTCTAACTGGTCGGCTAAAATGGAATCTGTATCATATAACAAACGGCCAATTAAGGTACTTTTACCATCATCTACGCTGCCTGCTGTAAAAAATTTTAATATGTTCATTGTTTTTAAGTATTAAGATAAAAGTATTAAGTATCAAGACTAATTGCAGTCTATCATTTTCACTTTTACACTTGTTTCATTTAGAGGCCAGTTTGTATTTCGCATCCAGTCTTGATACTTGATACTAAATACTTGCTACTAACTATTTGCTACTCCCTAAAAATATCCACCCTTTTTCCTGTCTTCCATTGCAGCTTCCGAAACCTTATCATCCATACGGGCACCACGTTCAGAAATTTTCGAGGAACTGATTTCAGAAATAATATCATCAATTAAAGTAGCTTCAGATTCTACCGCAGCTGTACAAGACATATCGCCAACGGTGCGGAAACGCACTTGCTTATGGAATACAACATCCTCCTCATCCATATTTAAAAAAGGAGATGCAGCCATTAATTGACCGTTTCTGGTAATCACTTCACGCTCATGAGAAAAATAAATGCTTGGTAAATCAATTTTTTCCCTACGGATATAATTCCAAACATCAAGTTCAGTCCAGTTGCTAATTGGGAAAACACGTACATTTTCACCTTTATGAATTTTACCATTGTAAATATTCCAAAGTTCTGGTCGCTGGCGTTTTGGATCCCATTGGCCGAATTCATCGCGAACAGAGAAAATTCGTTCTTTTGCTCTCGCTTTTTCTTCATCTCTACGGGCCCCACCAATACAAGCATCGAATTCGTATTTTGCAATTGTATCTAATAAAGTAACCGTTTGCAAAGCATTTCTGCTGGCATTTTTACCTTTTTGTTCTACCACTTTTCCTTGATCGATAGAGTCCTGAACAGAACCAACGATTAATCTTTCGCCAATTCTTTCAATCATTTTATCGCGATAATCTATCGTTTCCTGAAAGTTATGACCAGTATCGATGTGCACCAAAGGAAAAGGGAATTTTCCCGGACGAAAAGCTTTTTCTGCTAAACGGACCAAAGTAATCGAGTCTTTTCCACCAGAAAATAGTAAGGCGGGTTTCTCAAATTGCCCTGCAACCTCACGCAAAATGTGAATTGCTTCAGCCTCTAGTTCATCTAAATAATCAAAATTATATGTACTCATTTGAAAAATGTTGTAATGTTTGATTGTTGAATGTTGGAATGTTCCTCGTTCAACTTATTTGTTGTTGTCGTTGTTGTTAATATTGTTGCCTTTTCAATTTGGGCTATAAACCTCCCCCTATTAATGTTTGGGCTTTGGCTTGTTTTCTACTTCCCCCCTCCTTGAAGAGGGGGAGTTAAAGGTCAGGATTCTTAAACCTGGGTTCAAAACACTATCTATCATTTCCCTCTCTTCAAGAAGAGGGATATAGTTAACTATGTGTTAAGACTTCCTTTCACAGGGAGAGGTTTTTCACTATCGCATTAAGATTGCTTTCCCGAAATGTCGGGATAAACTGTTCCTCGCAATGACGAAATGGTGAAGCCTTTCGCTTTAGTCTTGAGCTTTTATCTTTCTACTTTAACCTCTACCTCCGTTGCGTGTAAGCCACATTCTTTTTTACTTTGATCTTCCCACCACCATCTACCGGCTCTGAAATCTTCGCCGGGTTGTACTGCTCTAGTACATGGTGCGCAACCAATACTTGGAAAACCTTTATCATGTAAAGTATTGTAAACGATGTTATTGTCCCTGATATAAGTTTTTACATCTTCCAAAGTCCAATCGAAAACAGGGTGGAATTTTATCAATTGATTACCCTCGTCCCATTCCAAATCGTGCATGTCTTCACGGTTAGCGCTCTGTTCTGCTCTAATTCCCGTTACCCAAATTTCATTACCCGTTAATGCTCTTTTTAAAGGTTCGATTTTACGGATATAACAGCATTCTTTTCTATTTTCTACCGATTCGTAAAAACTATTCGGGCCTTTGGTATTAACCATATCCTGTAACAATTCATTCTTAGGGTAATAAGCATGAATGGGTTTGTTGTAAACTTCTAATGTGCGGTTCCAAACGTAATAGGTTTCCGAAAAAAGTCGACCTGTTTCTAGCGTAAAAACTTTTATAGGAATATTATTGGCAAAAATTAAATGCGTAATAGCTTGGTCTTCCCAACCAAAACTGGTAGAAAAAATAATTCTATCAGCATATTGATCAGCCAGATATTTTAATTTATCTATAGTATTTAAACCCTGAAGTTCTGTTTTTAATGCTTCTACTCCCATCACTAAATCAATTTTAAAATAAACAGAATTACACTGCGCAAACTTACAATCATTACAATAATACCCACAGCAACCATTATGGTTTTTGCAGAAATTTTGTTCGAAACTCTCGCCGCAATCGGTGATGCAATTGCACTACCAATAATTAATCCTAAAACTGCTTCCCAATATTTCCCGCCTAACATGGTAAAAAAAGTTAGCGAGCTCAAAGTAGCAATAAAAAACCTGCTAATTTTTACTGTTCCTAAAGAAAATAAAGGGTGGCGACCACCTGCAATTAAGCTTGATAATACGATAGAGCCCCAACCACCGCCAAATGCTGCATCGATAAAACCACCAACGAAACCAAGAAAGCCAATCTTTTTTATTTTCTGATCAGCTTTTTTTCTTTTAATATTGAAAGCTTTCATTAAGATAATTCCACCTAAAATTAAGGTGTAAACCCCAACAATGGGTTTAACATACGAACTATAATGTTCTAACGATGATAAAATATAAGCACCTAAAACTGCACCAATAACCGCTGGAATAATTAAAATCTTAAATAATTTCCAGTTTACATTGCCCATTCTATAGTGCATCCATCCTGCAATTCCATTACTCAAAACCTCTGAAATATGAATGGCCATACTGGCTGATGCAGGCGGAAGACCCATTGCCAGTGAAAACGATGCTGTTGTAACCCCATACGACATGCCAATTGCACCATCAATTAAGGCGAATATAAATCCGGCACCTAAAAACCAGTAAAATAATGGATCGATATTGATTAAGAAAGTTTGAAATTCTGGCTCAGTATTCCAAAGGGTAAAACCTATTGAACCGATTAACAAGATGGCTGCAACCCATATTAGCCATTTGATATTTTGCTCGGCAAAACTTTTCTTAGGATTAATTAAACTTTGAGTAACCTTATTCAGCTTTTTAACTTTTGAAGAAAAATCGCCGTTTAATGTTTGGCGCAAGGCACTCATATTTTGCAGGGTTTCATCTAGTTCTGCAGGAATGCTCTCATTCAAAATCTGTTTTAACCGCTTTGCGATGGTGGGCGACTTGCCATTTGTAGAAATCGCAATTTTTAAATCCCCTTTCTGAACGATAGAACCCAGATAAAAATCACATAAATCAGGCTTATCGGCCACATTAATGAGCAAACCTTTTTCGTGTGTAACCTTTCTAATTTCTTCGTTTAAAATATTGTTGTTAGTGGCAGCGAAAACGATGTCGATATTTTCCAAATCAGACACATCGAAACTTTTCTGTTTCACTTTTATTTGAGGATAGTTCGAAATTAGCGCATAAACCTCTGGCGAAACCAACTCCGCAACAATCGTAATTTTAGCCTGACGACTATTATTTACAATTGCTGTTAACTTTTCTAAACCAATATTTCCTGCTCCAATTAATAATGTACGCAGCTTGTTCAGCTTAATAAAAACTGGAAAAAGCTGGTTCCCTTTCTCTTCTTCAAAGAAAGTTTCTTCACTATTAGGTTGGTTAGGCAATACTTGCATACTGTTTTACTAAGTTTTTAAATGATGGATGTAAGGAAACCACTTCGCCAAAAATTAAAAGTGCCGGTGCTTTAACATTTTCTTTCTGAACTAAACTTTCTATAGTTTCAATCACACCTACAACTAATTTTTCATCTGCCGAAGAACCGTTTTGAACCACTGCCGCGGGTAAATTTTGTCGCCCCGCTGCTTTAAAAATTTCAACAATTTTCGAAAGTTTTTTCAATCCCATCAAAATTAACACCGTAGCGTTTGATTCTGCAGCCTGATAAATATCTTGAGAAACTTCTCCAGAAGTAGTTGTGCCTGTAATTACCCAAAAGCTTTCGCTCAATCCACGGTGTGTAACCGGAATTTGTTGCAATCCCGGAACACCAATTGAGCTCGAAATTCCCGGAATAACATCAACGGGAATACTGTAAGATGCGGCATAATCTAATTCCTCATATCCTCTACCAAAAACAAATGGATCGCCACCTTTTAAACGTACCACATGACCGTAGTTTAAAGCATAATCAATCATTAATTTATTTATGGTTTCTTGCGGATAAGAATGTTCACCAGAACGTTTGCCTACATAAACTTTAATAGCCTCTGCCGGAGCATGTTCCAATAATGCCTCGTTAGTTAAGGCATCGTACAATACCACGTCTGCGGCTTGCAAAGCTTTAACGCCTTTCAAGGTCAATAAATCCGGGTCGCCCGGACCAGCACCTAAAAGGGTAATTTTTGATTCTTTATGTTGATTTACCATGTTTTTTAATTATTGAATTTTGATTGAGAGAATGATTGAATGTTCTTCTAGCGTTTGTAATATTCACTCATGCTATCATTCAGTCATTTACTCATTCTATCATTTCCCTTATGCTGCCCTTTTTTCTTTAATTTGATTTAAAAATGCCACAGCTTCGCCAAAATATTTTTCTGCAAATTCTGCTGTTGGCTCGTTTTTATTGATTTGTAAAACTAAATCTGAAAAATTGGTTGATAAATTAAATTCGCCTGTTTCCACATAGTGATTATCGAATTCTCTGATTACCCCAACCTGTGTGCTGCTATTTACACCTTTATCTAAAAGCAATGATTTTGCAGCGCTAACAAAAGTGCTGTAGGTATGGTAAATCGCATCAGCATAAGCGCATTTATCCAGATTTTGCTTTGCCCAACTAAATTTCTCATCAGCTTCTAAAAGTAAAGTGGCTACTAAATCAATTACAACACCTGCACATTCCCCTACACCAATTGCGGTTACAAATTGCTCTACATGGCCCCAGTCTACAAATTCTTCCTGCTGAAGATTGGTTAAATCTGCCAAAGGTTTCAAGAGTTGATAAAAATGGTCTTTCCCCTTTCTATCATAATATTGATGGAAGTTTTCGTTCTCTTCGTTATTTGCTTTAAAATCATTTAGGATGAAATGTAAAACGCTGGTTGCTCTTTTCGATGGTACTTTGATTACGCGTTCTGCCACACGGCCAACACCATTCCCAACTGTTCCGCCGCCAAGCATTACCTGTACAGCTGGAACAACTTTTCCTTCTGCTTTAACTGAACTGCCATGGAAACCAATCTCGGCTAAACCATGCTGACCGCAAGAATTCATACAACCACTGATTTTTATCTTGATGTTTTTCTCGTAAATAAACTCTGGAAAATCCGTATAAATTACATCTTCTAAAACCTCGGCTAAAGTCATTGAATTTGAAATGCCCAAATTACAGGTATCTGTTCCCGGGCAAGTGGTAATATCAGCTAAACTATCAAAACCAGCCGTTGTATAACCAATTTTATTTAAAGCTGAATATAATGATGGCAAAGCTTCTTCACGAACAAACTTTAAAAGCAAACCCTGATTTTGAGTTACTCTGATTTCATCGGCTACATAAGGTTTAATCGCTTCTACGAAAGCCCGAGCCTTATCAGTTTTAATATCACCAACCTGAACTTTCACATAAACAGAATAAAAACCTTCTTGCTTTTGCTCCACAACATTCGTTGCCGACCAATGTTTGTAATGCGTTTCGTTCAGGATTTCAACAGCGGAATATTCACGTTCTAAAGGTAAAGCAGGTTGAGGAACTGAATCTCGATCTATTGTATAAGTTTTTACCTTGTTGGCAATTCGCTCCTCGGCAACTAAATGTAAAACTTCTTCTAATCCTAACTTTTGAACCAGATATTTTAAGCGAGCCTTATTTCTATTGCTGCGTTCGCCATAACGATCGAAAACACGAAGAACCGATTCAGTGAAAGGAATCAACTGATCTTCCGGCAAAAAATCGTTAATTGGGCTAGCTAAAAATGGCTGTGCACCTAAACCACCGGCAAATAAAACCTTAAAGCCACGTTCACCGGCTTCATTAATTTTTGGAATAAAACCCAAATCATGGATGTAACTGAAAGCTGTATCCTTATCGCTTGAAGAGAAAGAAATTTTAATCTTTCTGCCCATCTCCTGGCAAATAGGATTACGCAAAAAATATTTAAAAACCGCGTGGGCATAAGGCGAAACATCGAATGGTTCATCTTTGTCAATACCCGAATTTGGCGATGCCGTTACATTACGAACGGTGTTTCCGCAAGCCTCACGCAAGGTAATATCATCTTGTTCTAATTTCGCCCATAGTTCAGGCGTTCTATCTAAACTTACATAATGCAACTGAATATCCTGACGAGTTGTTAGGTGTAAATTTCCACTTCCGTATTCATCAGCGATATCGGCAATGCGCAATAACTGCTTAAAAGTTACCTTTCCAAATGGCAACTTAATGCGAATCATTTGAACACCTGGCTGTCTTTGTCCGTAAACACCACGGGCTAAACGTAAACTTCTAAATTTCTCATCGTGAATGGTTCCATCGCGAAAAGCTTTAATCTTATTCTCTAAATCGATAATGTCCTGCTCGACAATATTGTTTTCGAGTTCTGTTCTGAAACTTTGCATATGTGCTGTTAGCTTATTCAAAAAATGCTCCTCGTTTAAATGAGAAGCATCCTAATATTTTATAATAATAAATTATCCGTGTAGCCTCTTTTACAATGATTTACAACAACATTGCATCATTCGGGTATTGGTTAAATTAGATATAAAACTAATATTCATCTGCCAAATATATAAAGTATATAGGAATAGTAGTAATTTTTCTTAAAAAAGATTACATTTTATTGAAGATTTCGAAAACTATTTGTTAAATGTTGTTGATGCCCAACTTGAGTGTATCTTCTCTGCCAATTACATCTGCAATGCTGGTTTCGCTTAATACTTTAAGCGTAGCATCCCTCACATCAATAAAAGCACTTCTAATGCCACAGGTTTTTTCATCTACACACTCATCACATTTGTGGTAAAAATTTAAGCTTGCACATGGTACCATGGCAATTGGTCCGTCAGTAACACGCATTACCTGTACCAATAAAATTTCTTCGGGTTTTTTGTTTAAACTGTAACCGCCTCCAGCACCTTTTTTACTATACAAGAAGCCAGCATTACGTAAATCAAGAAGGATTTGTTCCAAGAATTTTTTAGGGATATGCTCCTCCTCGGCAATCTTTGAGATTTGCATAGGTGGTTTTTCTACATTTTTGCCAAGCGCAACAAGTGCTTTTATGGCGTATTTTGTCTTTTTTGATAGCATATTTGCACAAAGCTAATAAAAGAAAGTAAATTATGAAATATGCAAATATATCTATGTAACGCACAACTGATTAGCATATATTCAAAAGATAGCATAAAAAATTATATCTTTAAAAAATAATTTCCTTTAGTGCTCAAAAACATTAAAATCTTAAACATTCGAAATCGTAAAATTAGCATCGAGTCTAAACTTTTTGCTGTTTTATGCCTGTTTAATTATTATATCGCTCATTAATATTACTGCCAACATTTTTATAGGCCTTCCATGGTTTTTAAACCTCTATATTTTCCTGGGGATTTTTGTGCATGCCACACTTTACTATTATGCAATACAAGACAAGATTGCTGATAGAGGAAGATTTTGGTACTTTATTTACAACATTGCAACCTTTGCCCCAGCTTGGTTTATGAATGAAGGTTCGCAAGGATCTACCCCCCTATTTTTTGTGTTTTATCTAAGCATCGCCATGCTCTCGCTTTCTAAAAAATACAGGTTCATTTTTGTTTTCTTTTTCTTTAGTGTGGTAACTCTTTGTATTGTTTTCGAAAAAGAGTTTCCTAATTGGGTTATTCAATATCCTAGTGAAACTGCCCGCACTTTTGATTTAACCTTCGCTTTTGTAAACATATCTTTAATGATCATCATTATGCTAGTGGTTTATAAAAAAGTAGCTGATTACGATCGGTTTTTACTTTTAAAAAGCAAGAAACGACTGGAAAATTCGCAGCAAGAACTTATAGTTGCAAAAGAAAAAGCTGAAGCTGCTACCATTGCCAAATCAAGCTTTTTAGCCAATATGAGTCATGAAATCCGTACTCCACTGAATGGAATTACTGGTGCTTCGGAGTTATTAAAGCTTACCGATTTAAATCAAGAGCAATCCGAATTACTAAATACGCTTCAGGCAAGTAATAGTATAATGACTGATATTGTGAATGATCTGCTTGATATTTCTAAAATCGAGGCCAACAAGATGGAAATCCACAATCATCCATTTGATATTAGGAAGTGCATCGTTAATGTCGAAAATATTATTAGATCATTATTTATTAAAAAAAATCTCGAACTGATTATAGAGATTGATCCAAACGTACCTCAATTATTGGTGGCGGATGAAATTAAGTATAAACAGATTATCATTAACCTGTTAAGCAACGCAGTGAAATTTACAGAATTTGGCTATGTAAAAATGAGCTTAAAATACGTTGTTGAAAACGAGACAAAGCAACTGGTTAGTGCGATAAAAGACACTGGAATTGGTATTGATGAAGACGGCATGACTAAATTGTTCCTTCCATTTTCGCAGATAAATCCATCCACTACAAGGCAGTTTGGGGGTGCAGGTTTAGGACTTCTAATTTGCCGAAAGCTTGCAGAAATGATGAAAGGCAAAATTTCGGTTAACAGCGAAATTGGTGCTGGATCTACATTCACATTTGTGATACCTGCAAATTCTTACCAGGCAGATCCGCTGGCTAAGAACGAACGAAAAGTTCAGATCAGAAACATGATACCTGTAGCAGGCATGAATATTTTAATTGCAGAAGATAATGTATTCAATCAAGTGATTACATCCAAAATGCTCGAAAAATCGGGATATAAACACATGATTGCTAATGATGGATTAGAAGCTGTAAAAAAAGCGAAGGAAACGCACTTCAACATTGTATTGATGGACATGCAGATGCCAAATATGGATGGTGTTGCAGCATCAATAGAAATCCTGAATAACTACAAAAACAGCTCAATTATCCCTCCGGTAATAATAGGTTGTAGCGCCAATGCCATGCAAAACGACATAGAAAAATGTTTAAATGCTGGCATGAAAGATTTCTTGGCTAAACCATTTACTTTAGACGACCTTCGTTCTGTAATGATTAAATGGACAAAAAACGACGACCCGAATTAATCAAGCAACCGTAAAAATAATTTCAGTTTGAAACATTAATAGATTTCTCTAGGTTTAAAATCTATTTTTACAGTTTTACTGCAATTTATTTATGAAACGAAAGATTAATTTCTTGCCAATTTTAGTCATTGTGATCTTGTTTTTCGCACTCAATTCTTATGTGCTATCAGGCTTTGGTACAATTAACCACTCTACTTTACTGGCTCCATTTTTTTGGGTATTTATTGTCGGCTTAACGGTTGCGCTATTTTTTGCAATTTCCCAAATGCGAGCAAATGGAATGAGTAAGTTTTTCCAAATAGTTACACACGCCTTTTTAATTGTGTTTACCGCTGAAGTGGTTTTCGCATTCTTTCTACTTCTCGGAGATTTATTTCGCTTCATATTATCTATCTCCACAAACTTTCAGGCCGATGGATTTCAGATTTTAGGCAGGAGCCTTTATTGGGTAGATTTCGCATTCGTAATGTTTTGTGTTACCGTTATACTTTTCATTTTTGGTATTATTAGAGGTAAATATGCTTACCGGGTTATAAAACATACTTTGTATTTTGATGATTTGCCTCACAATTTTGATGGATTTACCATTACTCAAATTTCGGATGTTCATGCCGGGAGTTTTACCAAACCAAAGGAAGTTCAAAAAGGCATCGATTTAATTAATGCACAAAAAAGCGATCTCTTTGTTTTTACAGGCGATTTAGTCAACAATGCTGCATCCGAAATTGTGCCTTACATTGGTCATTTTTCACAAATCAAAGCTCCATTTGGTCAATTCTCTGTATTGGGAAACCATGATTATGGTGATTATATCAAATGGCCAACTGAAGCCGATAAAATCAAAAATTTACAACAGCTAAAAAACCATCACGCAGAACTTGGATTTCGTTTGCTTTTGGATGAGCATGTTGAATTAACTAAAAACGGAGAAAAAATTTTCCTCGCAGGCATTGAAAACTGGGGACTCGGATTTGGGGAACGTGGAGATTTAAATAAGGCTTTGGCCGGAACCAGCGTTAACGATTTTAAGGTGTTGCTTTCTCACGATCCATCGCATTGGGATGCCCAGGTGAAGAATAATCCATCAAAAATTCAGCTCGCATTGGCTGGCCATACCCATGGTATGCAATTTGGTATTGAAGCCTTTGGCATTAAATGGAGTCCGGTTAAATATCGTTACAAACATTGGGCAGGCGTAAAAGTTGAAAATGGAAGGTACTTAAATGTGAACAGAGGTTTTGGTTTCATAGGTTTTTCTGGCAGAATAGGAATTTGGCCAGAAATTACGGTAATCGAGCTGAAAAGAAAATAAATTGCTTGTAAAACTAAAAGAATAGTAGGTATTCTATTGATAAATATTATCTTGTTATAAAATACATATCAAATGAAATTCTTGCTCCTTTTCTTATTTACCTTTTCTGTTTATGAAACACCTACTATCGAAAAAGATAGAGAAAGATGGAAACCTTATTATTCAGATGAAAAACCACAAAGAATTGCAGATAAGTGGTTTTTGCCCTTTGATGTGGCTGATCGCAAAAAGGTTAGCAACATTAAAATCATCAGTATTTTTGGCGATCATCGTGATAGTTATTACAAGGGCCACATCCATACTGCGATTGATATTAATCCGGTGAAGCCGAAAACCAAGTTGATACCCGTATATGCAATGGCCAATGGAGTGGTTTGCTCAGTTCATCTCGGTGAAAATCAGAAAACAGTTGTGGTTAAACATACACTAAAAGATGGTAAAACCATGTTTACGAGTTATAAACATTTAAAAGAAGTTTATGTAAGCAATGGTCAGCAAGTTAATGAGCAAAGCAAATTGGCCAGGTTATTTACAAAGGAAGAAAGTAAAAAATACGGCGGCGATTATCATCATCTTCATTTAGAAATCAGGAAAAAATTTGATGATTATGGCTGTGCCAGCTGGCTTACTTTTAATAACAATCAGCTGAACGATAGATTTTACAATCCGCAGGTTTTCTTAAAAGAGAATGTAAAATAACACCTCGAAATTTGGTTTTAGATCTACACTGGTAAGGCTTGATTGCACACAACCATTGCAATTTAATTGATTATGATGGTTGTAGAATATTTAAGGAGTATTAAATAAGAATCGTAACATAACTTTAGGGCTAATCCAATTATTGTTCTAAAGGCAACATCCTATTTTATAGCTGGAAAATAAATTCTAAAATTTAATCTTCAAAGTGCATTTTTTTAATTCTTTATTATTTATAAAAACATCGGGCAAGGAAACCCTTAAGCCCTTTGCGCTTTGTTTCCAGTTTACTTCAACAACTTCGTTTTCAATCTTCAATTCTTTAACTTTTAACACATCTGTTGATAACGATTTTATAATCAAATCTCCATAATTAAACTCCTGAAGAACGATACTCAATTCATCATCTTTGCCCGAATAAAATATTATTGGCTTGATTTCATGAATATTCAACGGATTATTGTTTTTTTCTGGTTGAGACTTGATTTTTTTAGACATGATTTTTATACTGATATTAGGGAGCATTAAAAAACGTAAATAATTATTGAGCAAGTATTTATTGAATTATTAACGTATATTATTCATAAATCAACTTTACTTTAATTTATGTCTGCAAGATAAAAATATCCCTTACTCACATTTTATTTTTCTTCACGCAAACGTTTGAGAAGATATTTAAATAAAACATTGAATAATATTCCAACTTATAACTGATCATTTAATCAATAAATGGGTGGCTAGTTTAATAGAGGCTGTAAAAACAAATATTGATTAATTTCGTTTACCTTTATGCACTCAAAAAACCCAAGTCTTAAATGATCATTTACCCATTACCAATAAACGAGACTGAAAGGCTATCCGCTTTAGGATCTTATAATATTTCTGGGGATGGGCAAGAACGGGATTTTGATGACTTAACACAATTGGCAGCAGAAATATGCCAAACTCCTGTTGCACTGGTTACTATTGTTGGCGATGACACCCAATGGTTTAAATCGAATTTCGGAACAGATATAACACAAACCCCCAGAGAAGTAGCTTTCTGTTCACATGCCATTGCGGGCAATAGCGATATCATGGTGGTTAATGATGCGAGAAAAGATAGCCGTTTTGCTGAGAATCCCCTAGTTACTGGTCATCCAGATATTGTTTTTTACGCTGGTGTACCACTCATCAACCCTGAGGGATATGCGCTGGGCACTTTATGTGTAATTGATCATCAAGAAAAAGGCTTGAGCGAAAGTCAGATTTCTGCACTTAAAATTCTGGCTAAGCAAGCACAGCATCAGCTCGAACTGCGAAGAAAAGTGAGCGAACTCGAAAGGGTTAACATTGCTTTAAGCGAATCGAACTTATTTATTGAAAAGTTTGCGCAACGCGTAGCACACGATATTAAAAACCCATTGGCCAGCATTATTCTTTCTGCAGAATCATTAAGAAAGAAATTTGACACACAGGGTGATGAAAAAGCAGTAAGACTGATTCAAATTGCATTACGATCGGCAAGAAATTTAGTGACTTATGTAGATAACATGCTTGATTATTCGAAAGCACCATCTACCCTATTGGAAAGACAAGAAACTTTGGATTTTAGATTTTTACTTGAAAATTTAATCCCGATGTTAAATGTTCCTCAAGATTTCCAAATCATTATGCCCGAACGGATGAATATCCGAACCTCAAAAATTGCAATGGAACAAATTATGCTCAACTTGTTAAGCAATGCCATCCGTTATAATGATAAAGACAAACCTCAAATAGAGGTTTCGTGCTGTTTAGAAAATGATCAATACGTATTATCTGTAGCTGATAATGGCAGGGGAATTTCGGCTGAAGACATAAAAAATATATTCCGTGAAGGTTTTACAGCACAAGAAAACGACCGTTTTAACCGTAAAGGAAATGGTTTTGGCTTAGATGCAGTTAGTAGTTTAGTGGGTAAAATGCAAGGCAGCATTAAAGTAGATTCTATCTTAAAACAGGGTACAACTATTTCCATATCTCTGCCTGCATAAACCGATTTTTATTCATAAATGTGCATAAAAGCAAAAGTCTTGACTTTTAAATCAAGACTTTTACATCAACCCAAGCTTAATATCTAATCTTTATAGTTTCTTTGATATTAACGATTTATCAACCAAAATTCCATTTAACATTTTTAAATTGAATGTTAGTTTGTGCCTGGCCTTTAACCTAATTATAAATAATACTTCATTTCCTGATAGCGTTGGTTGGTTACCTACATTCACAAAGGTTGGATAGAGTACTTTGTTTCCATCCGAATGCAAACGATCGTAAGTTAAATTTTCCATAGATTTCATTCCGACAACGCTTACCCCCAAATATTCATAATCTTTTGCATCATATGGTAAAGCAAAACTGAGCGCATTCACATCTTTTAAGGCAATAGCTTTCACTGTAATTTCAATAATCTGATCCTTTTCAAAAGTTGATTTTGTAGTACTTAGGGCAAGGGTTCCACTTAATGCAGAATTTGATGATTCTCTTACACCACCATCCAGTTGCGTCGCTACTTTAGAAATATCGAAAGCATCGATTAAACCATTGCTGTTGATATCACCTTTACTGATGTATCCTTCAAAATCAGCATCTCCTTTTCTTAAACCCGTATAATTGGTATAGGATGTTAAATCATTTCGATCTATAACTTTATCGTTGTTTATGTCGCCAGCGATATTAGCCTCGCTTCCGGCAACCCTAAAAACGTACATTTCACGCCCCGAACCGAAGCCGCCAGCACCTTTCTCCACTTCAAATTTTAAGTATCTTGCTAAAGGGTTTCCTTTAAATGTGATCACTTTTTCGATTCCGTTATTTTTCCAATCGAAATCGGTTGCGGGTATCCATATAGTTTTATCTTCACTGTAAAACACTTTTCCTTTCATTAAAGTTCCATTGCCACCACCCTGACGAGGCAGATAGCTTAACCGATCTAGTTTGTTTACTCCTTTTAAATCGATGATCATCTCAAAAGAATCAGATTTTACGCCCCATTTGGTATGCCACATACTCGATTCGTCAAAATCAAAAAGATTTTTTAAGCCCTCTCCCTTTTGGTTTTCGGCAGTAGTTTTAGCCGTGAGGCCTTTAATAGCAAACTGCAACGGATTGGCTTCAGTGGTTACTTTTAATTCTGTCCAATTTGAAATGCCGTCTTTATTTACAGCCCTTAATTGTAACGAATAAGCAGTTTCTGGAGCTAAGTTTTCAAAAAGAAGTGTGGTATCCGTAATAGTTGAATACAACATATCTTTAAATTGTATTTCATAATAATCGGCATTCGCAACCTTATCCCATCTCGGTTTGAAGCTAAAAGCGCCGTTAGCTCCATTATTAAGTTTAAAGTTTTGCGGTGCAGTTAATTTCCCTGCCGACTTTAATTGTCTATCCACCAACTCCGATTTAAAACCATTTATTATAAGTGTGATTTCATTTTTGGTGATATCGGTTGCGGCCAATTTTACCGAAAATTGCGGGTTTTTGATAATGGCGACTTTTTCAAAATCAGTGCCTTTAGTGCTAAATTGATTTAGGTTTGGTTTTTCATCATAAAAGAAAACGTTTTCACCTTTAGCAAAGTCTTCTTTTGATAAAACCTCGCTTAACTTTACTTTTTCGTTGCCTACTTTTACCGAAACTTTTTTAGGTTTTTCAGTTAAATTAATTCTGAATTCGGTGGTTTTATTTGTTGTAAAGCCCTCAAAATTCCCCTTTGTTGTTTGAATATTGATGATAGCCTGATCTTGATCAACATTTGATTCGATTAATGTTTTAACACCTTTTCCTAATTTATAGGCTTCAGTAGTTCCGTCATCATCATACGCTGTGAATGAACTTTTACCATAAAGATAAACCTCAAAAATTCGCGTATTTTTATTGATTTGCTTTACATTATTATTGGCAGCAGTTAATGGAATGATGGCTCCTGCTTTTACAAAAACTGGAAGTTTCCAAAGTGGCGCATCAAAATTGTTGATGATTCGATCGCCCTGATACGTGTTGCCAGAAAAATAATCTATCCAAATCCCTTTTGGCAAATAAATTCCATTTCTGATATCGTTTCCATCTTTATCTGTTTTGGTTTCTTGATAAATCGGCGCAACCAATAAAGCCGGACCGTACATAAACTGGTATTGAGTAGAAACGCCTAGAGTGAAAGCGTTCGGATATTCCAGAAACATTGCCCTAATCATCGGCAGGCCATCTATAGCTTCATTTGCAATGCTATAAGTGTAAGGAAGCAATTCGGATTTTAACTTTAGATAATTGCGATTTATAGAAGTTATTGGTTCGCCCAAAGCATGTGGATACTTTTCGTTAGCACCCCAACCATCCATATTTAATTGCATGGGCGTAAAAGTTTTCCATTGAAAATCTCTGGCATTAACGGCAGCGTTTTTACCTCCGAAAATACCATCCATGTCTGACGTAATATTTGGCTGACCAGAAAGTCCGGAGCCGATGTAGGTTGGAATATGAAAGCGAATGTACTCCCATAATCCGCCGGTTTGATCGCCCGACCAAATGGTGGCATAACGTTGTGTTCCTGCCCAACCATCAAGTGAAATAATAAACGGACGATCGTTATTTCCGTAATAAGGCATGGTTTGGGCTACATCGGCAACGCCATTTAAACCAAAAGAATAACCTGCACCAACCCATGCCACATCGGTTTTTAAAACACGAACACCTGCATCTCTTACCTCGCGAACAATATCACGTTGCAACAACGGACTAATTCCTTCCTTTGGATGAAGATCTGACTGTGTCCAAAGGCCAATTTCTACACCTTTTTTACGGGCATAATCGCCGAGATCTTTTAAGTTTTGAATATTGCCTTCTAAAGTTGCTGTTTGACCGTAGCCTGCACCGTAACCATCGTTGGGCAAAATCCATCCGAAGGGCATATCATGTGCTTCATAACGATCAATAACAGCACGGGCAGAAAACTGATAATTATTTTTTTCCCCGTTTAACGATTCCTTTAGGCCGCCATTATCTTTTTGACTTTCCTTATATTTCTTTCCATCCTCAAAAAGAATTCCTTTTTCATCTTCTTTCCAAAAATCGCGGTTGTAGGCATTTAGATGTCCTTCGTAAAAACCAAACTTTGGCAATAAGATTGGATTCCCGGTTAGCTGGTAAAAATCATTTAAAATGGCTTTTGCGCCTTCATCTACCATGATGAATAGATCTAGATAACTGGTTTCATGGGTTAAGTTTACTTTTCCTAATTCCTTTGCACCAAAGTCGTATTTGCCTTTTGCAAAGGTGTACCACATTATCCCATAACCTTTGGTCGACCAATAAAATGGCGTTGGTGAAGCTACGCCGCCATCTGTCCAGCTATTTTGGTTTTCGATTGAAATGGTTTTTCCTTTATGAGAAAAGCGACCATTTTGAACTCCTCCACCATAAAAATATTCGTCTGCACCTTCTTTAAAAACAATTTTAGCTACATTATTTTCTAAGGATATTGGTGAAATTTGATCGAGTACAGTAGAGTTATTTTCCAGATTAACAACTTTAAACAAAGTGGATTTTTTATCAATTTGGATTGAAATTTTTGAGGTGTTTACTTTAATTATGTTTCCCTCATCATTTAATACAAGTTTAGCAACGGTCTTTCTAGGGGTTTTTACCAAAATTTCTGCAGCTGGTTTTGCTTCAGGATTTCTAATAAAACCACCATCTTGATCTTGAAACAACCTAAATATATTTTCACCATAAAAATCGATGGTTAAACGTTGCTTGTTAGAAAGCAATAATTCGACTGTGGTTTCATTAATTTTCTTTGCGCTAACTATTTCTGCTGGATTAGATTTAATAGTTAAAAAGGCAATGTCTTTATTATCGGCACAAGCATTTTCAATTTGAAAAATTAAAATAAATAGCAGCGTTGGAAAAATAATGGATTTTAGGAATTTTAATTTCATAAACAAGTTTTAACTTTTACTAAAATAAAGCGAAACATTGCAAAAACTAAATAAAACTCTGCGCAAACGGTTGATTAAAACTTGAAAATTAAATCTATAAAAAAAGGCCATCCCAATATGGAACGGCCTTAAAATCGAAACAAATATTTATTTAGATATTAATAACCATTATTACCAAATTCTGAAGCATTGGTAATGGCATCTAAAAAGTATTGTGGAATCGGCCTAACGGTGTGTTTTTTCGGATCAAAGTTAGGTGCAATAATTGGATTAGTTTGCTGGAAATAAGCATTTGTAAGGTTTCCAGTTCTTTTTAAATCAATCCAGCGGGTATGTTCGCCAGCCAACTCTCTTCCACGCTCTTTTAAAATATAAGCGACATTCATTTCTGCAGGTGTGGCTAACATTTCGCCTTCACGACTGGTAATGGCAGCTCGTTTACGAATTACATTTACGTAGATTGATGCTTTTAAAACGTCGTTATTTGCTAAAATGGCCGCTTCGGCAGCAATTAAATAAACCTCACCTAAACGAAGAATCGGAATATCGCCCAACCAGTTTTGATTAGACTGTGCATACATTTTACCAGAGAATTTTTTGAATGCTGGAAAAATATTGATCAAACTGGGTTCATTAGGAAAAGAAGCAGGTAATTTATAATTGTTTGATGAATCAAAAAGATCACTAGGATCTACAACCAATGCAGGGATTTTTCTTTTATCTGCAACAGGAATTGTCCAGTTTGGCGTAAAAACTGAAAGACCAACATCATTCGTCATATTTTTTTCCTCCTCGAAAGTACCTCCCGAAGCCAGAAAATAATCAGGGCCAGTGTATGCTTGTCTGGTACTCAAAATAGTTTTACCAACAATTGATGGATCTTTTTGGTAAGCCGTTGCCAATGCAGCAGTAATTACTTTATCAGCACTCGCATAAAATTTGTAAGTAAAAGTATTGGCAAATCTGGTATCAGGTGTATTTTCCCTCGGATCGAAAATATTGGTTAACAAATATTTTGTTGGCTTATATTGTTTAGAGTTCGATCTACCATAAAGCACAGTTGTTTCGATGGTTCCCCATTCTGCCCCTCTACCGCCTAAATCGGGCAAATAATATTGACGGGTACGGCCTCTGTTAAAACCTTCAGGGTTTAAACCAGAAACATCAATTGCCTGAAGAAAAAGAAATTCTGTATTGCTTTTATTGTTTTTTAAATCGAAAGCCTTTGCAAAGCCAGATCGTGTAGCATCACTCAAATATAAAGCTGCGTTATATTTAGCTGGGTTGTTAATCAGTTCTTCAGCCGTGGCTAAAGCAAGTTGTGCATATTGCTCTTTTTCACCCAACCGTGTACGCTGCAAGTATACTTTCGCCAACATGGCATAGGCAGCTTTTTTGGCAATCCGACCTCTTAAAGCACCTTGTGTAACAGGCAGCTTTTCACATGCAAATTTCAAATCAGAAATGATGACATCGTAAATCTCTTTTTCTGTACTACGCGTTGGTTGAATATTATTGCCTTCGGTAGCAGCAGATTTTGTGGTTAAGTAAACAGCTCCAAACTGCTCTACCAAATTAAAATATGCCCAGGCCCTCCAGAAATAAGCTTCGGCAACTTTTGTATCAATATCTGCCTGAGAACTGTAGCCTTTTACTTTTGAGCTGAATTCAATTGCAGTATTGGCAAGACCAATAGCCGAATAACAGCCTCCCCAAATGGTTCTAAGGGTAGATAGATTGGTATTTAAAGTGTTATCATAAGTGGTAATACCAATATCAGATCCAGCATAATTAATCCATAAATCGGTTCCCATTTCAGATGGGCCAATGAAATCTACTTTTCCATAGAAGAAATAATTATCAACGTAAATGGTATTAATTAATCCTTCAAAACCTGATTTATTTGTATAGGCAGTTTCTAAGGTGGTAGCTCCAGGGTTTACTTCATCAAGGTATTTTTTGCATGAAGTTGTGCTAAGCGAAAATACTACAATTAAGCCTAACGAATATTTATATAATGTTTTCATTTCCTTTTTCTTTAAAATTAAAATGAGGCGTTTAATCCAAAAACCATCTGTCTGTAAAGTGGAAAACTATCATTTCCAGCAGTTTCAGGATCGATGTTCTTCAGCAAATCACTTTTAGCAAACACGAAGCTGTTGTAAGCGGTGCCATAAAACCTAATGCGGCTAAAACCGGCCTTGCTGCTCACTTTAGTTGGCAAGGTATAACCAAGTGTAATATTTTTTATCTTAAAATACGATCCATCAACAATTGATAAAGCGCTGATTAGCGTATTATTTACTGCTCCAAGTGTTGGTCTTGGAAAATCATTTGTTGGGTTTGTAGGTGTCCAATAATTATATGTATCAGGCTGTGCAATTGAGTTCCAATAACCTAAAAGCTGTGCGTTTATGGTTTGTCCATAACGCATGGTCATAAATACAGTTAAATCGAAACCTTTATAAGCGAAGGTATTTTGTAAACCTAAACTAAAATCTGGCGTGTTATGTCCTAAAATCATTCTATCTGCTGCAGTGTACGGGTGAACCCCATTATCACTTACACCCGATGCATCAATTCTTGGTACAGTTGCCAATTTCATATCACCAGGTTTGGCACCATATTTAGCCGCTTCCGTTTCTTCGCCCAGTTGCCAAATACCTAATTTTTTATAACCGAAAATCACCGTTTGTGGCAATTGGCTGCCAACAAATAGGTTATTGGTAATTAATGCAGTGGTGGCAACAGAATTACCTAAATCAATTTTGGTTAGCTCTTCTGTAGCTCTTGTAAAGGTAAATGCAGAATTCCACCTGAAATTTTTCGTATCAATGTTCCTGCTGTTAATGGTTAACTCAATACCTTGATTTTTGGTTTCACCAATATTGGCATAAATAAAATATTGGTTCTTGGCATCATAACCACCATCCGTAGGAGGAAGATTTCGTGGATATAAAACACCTTTTGATTTGGTGTGGAAATATTCTCCGGCAAAATCTACTCTCCCATTAAACAAAGTAAAATCTAAACCTAAGTTGAAATTGTAAGATCGCTCCCAGGTTAAAGCCTCATTGCCTAAAGCACGATTAGTAGAATATAGCGGCAATGCTGTTGAGCCACCCAAAGTAAGTGGAAAATCCCCGGATCTCGAAGCCACCAAAGTGCTGTTATTATACGCAGGAATGTTTGGATTTCCGGCTACGCCATAACCTGCTCTTAATTTCAGATTGGTAACGTAAGCTTTACTAAATTCCATAAATTTCTCATCGCTGATACGCCATGCTGCCGAAACTGATGGAAAAGTAGACCATTTGTCAATCAACTGCGATACACCATCCCAACGGTTAGAGGCCTGGAAAAGATACTTTCCTTTGTAACTATAGTTAATTCTTCCAGCAAACGACATTCTATTTTGTTGCGTGTAACCAGTTGACTTAACTGTAGATATAGTCGCAGCGGCCAGGTTGTAAAATTGATAGTCATCAAATTCAAGTCCGGTACCATAAATAAATGAACGCTCTCCTCTTTTATCCTCTAATGATGTAATTCCAGTAAAGGTAAACTGATGATCTTTTGCAATGGTTAAGTTGTAGTTGATAATATTTTCCCACAAATAATTGTAGCCGATATTGTTTTCGTAACTGGCCTCTTTTGCAGTTCTACCTTCTGAAAGGATGTTATAAGAACGCTCGTTGGCAAAAGTACCTTGTCTGCTCGCCGAAAGTGTTAAACCCAAATTTGAACGGATCGACAGGTTTTCAATTGGCGTAAATTCTACATAAGGATTCACCGCCAGGAAAAGACTTTTTGTATTATTGATAAAAACGCCATCAGCATAATTTGCAATCGGACTCACGGCAGATACACCTGCAAGTGGAAGTGCATTTACAGATCCATCAGAATTATATGCAGAACCCAATGGATAAACGCCAAACGCTTTATTGATCCGACTATTGGTTTGGTCGCCATTTCTTAAGTTTACCGTAGTTTGTAATCCTGCTTTAAAATATTTATTAAAGTTTACATCCACTCCACCACGTACATTATAAAATTTTGATTGATCGCCTTGATAAATTCCTTTTTCCTGAATGTAACCCAACGACATGTAGCCCTGTACCTTCTCAGATCCACCACGGATTGAAATGTGATGGTTTTGTTGCGATCCGTTGCGTAGCGTTTCATCTACCCAATCAACCCATTGGTTATTGTTTATTGCTGTGATTCCCGAAGCTGGTATACCCGCATCAGTTAAATTTGCCGGATATCTTCCATTTGCCGCAAAATATCTTTCATTGATGTAACTCAACCAGGCATCACCTGTTAAAGCTTTTGGGAATTCTGCCCTTCCATTGGTGCCGTAATAAGTATCCACATCAATTTGCACTTTCCCGGCTTTCGCTTTTTTAGTGGTGATCATAATTACACCATTGGCACCAGCTACACCATAAATTGCGGTTGATGATGCATCTTTTAACACATCTATGGTTTCAATATCGTTTGGATTTAAACTGTTGATATTTCCAATGATTCCATCAATAACATATAAGGGATTTTGTGAAGCACCTGGAATGGAACCTACTGTAATGGAGCGGTTACCCCTAAGTAAAACGTTTGGCGACTGACCAGATTGGCCACTTGTACGCTGAATATCTAAACCAGCAACTCTGCCTTGTAAAGCTTCCATTGGGCTACTCACCGGATTTAGCGTAATGTCTTCGCTTTTTACGCTGGACACAGCACCAGTCAAATCTTTCTTTTTTACGGTACCATAACCCACCACCACAACATCGTCTAGATTGGCAATATCTTCAGTCATTACAATCTTGATTTCGCTTTTGCCATTCACAGGAATTTCTGTCGATTTAAATCCGACCAAGCTTAAAACGAGTGTTTCATTACCCGTTTCTAAATTAATCGTAAACTTTCCATCGGCATCTGTAGCAACAGCTGCACCGCCACCCTTAACTTTTACTACAACGCCAGGAAGTGGACCACCTTTAGCATCCACAACAGTTCCTTTTACTGGAATTAATTTTGTTCGCTTAATTTTTGTTATGGCGACCAGGTGCTTTGGTGATTCTGCTGCGAAAGATAGGAAAGGTAGCAAGGCTATTCCTCCTATTAAGCCGAGAACACCAACTGTCTTGATTAGACGGTTGTCATGTAAATTTTTGCTCATAGTTTATAATATTGGTTAGGTTTATTACACAATTCAATAATTAAACGTCAAAAATACGTTTATGAATTTTATCCAGACGATACACATCACATTTTTTACAAATGAGATTGATATTCTCTAATAAATTTAAGTGTAATCAAATTTAATGTCATGATGCACATTATGTATGTACTATACTTGCATTAGATTGTAGAATATTATCCTGTTTAAATTAGCATCGCTTTTAAAGATTGATCTAAAATATCAATGGCAAGTTCCATTTCTTTTTCGTTTAAACTGCCAAAACCCAAGCGGGTAGCAATAAGATTTTTGTTTTGATATAAGATTGTTTTAGGAATAAAAAGTCCATTCTCCAAGCATTTTTTTTGCAGCTTAATTAAACTGAAAGGAACTAACCACTGCACCCAAACTGCCAATCCTTGGTTTGGAATTTGAAAATTTATCAACCCAGAAAATTTATTGTTTAAGAGTGAAACAAAATAATCACGGCGTTCCTTATAAATCTTTTTATTTTTCTTCGCTAAGCGATGAATTTCTCCTTCCTTAATCCATTCAATAAGTACCTGCTCTTTTATTATATCTACGCCTGGCGCCAAAATGCGTTGATGTTTTTCCAATTCATTTATAAAATTTGGCGGACCAGAAACAAATCCATAACCAAAACCAGCCGGCACCGACTTGGCAAAAGAGCCTACATAAACTACACTTTTGTGCGTATCTATCGCTGCAAGTGGTAAAATGGTATTGTTATCGAAATGAAATTCAAAATCATAATCATCTTCAATAATAATGAAACCGAATTGCCTGGCCAATTCAAGAATTTCAATCCTTCGTTTTGCACTTAAAGAAATGGTGGTTGGATAATGGTTAATCGACGTGAGATAAAGGATCCTGATTTGTTGCTCATTGCATATTTTTAGTAAATGTTGGGTATCAATTCCTTCCTGATCAACTGAAACAGACACAATTTCTGCTCCGCTATCCAGTATAGTCATGTTAGAGAGATAATAACCTGGCGATGCCACAACTACTTTATCTCCAGCCGAAATGAATAACCTGAGCACCATGTACAAACTAATTTCATGATTGCTGGTGGTAAGTAAATTGGATGGCGCTATTTTGAGTCCACGTGTAAGGTTTAAATAATTTGAAAACTGTTTTTTAAAATCGAGGTGTGTTTGTGCTAAAAGCTGTTTACTTCTATTTCGTTTCAATTTCGACACGTACAATCTCGCAAGCACATCGGTATGAATCAACCTGGCATCGGGCAAACCATCGTTAAACTGAAGTGGCAACTCGCTTATTTCAATTGGGTTATCTAAAATAATTGATCGTTTAAAATTGAAATCAACCGGAGCATCAAGATCAATCTGCAAGGAAGAAGTATTTTCTTTTTTAACAATCTGCTTTTGATTAGAAAGTATAAATGTACCTTTGCTGGGTGAAATTTCTATAAATCCCTGCGATTCCAAATCTTGAAAAGCTTTAATAAGGGTATTTCTGTTTATCCCTAAGAGTTTGCACAGGATTCTCGTCCCCGGCAATTTCGTACCTTCTGGAAGCAGGCCAAGTTGTATCGCTTTAATAAACTCAAAAACAATTTGCAAATAAATTGATGTTGAGCTACTCATATCAAGTTTTATAAAACTTTTGAAAGGAATTTGAACCGGACTATCCATTATCTTCAAACTGGCATACTTTAGTGGTACGGCAAGGTACTACTTTTGCAAAAAAAATAAACAAGTGAAAAGATTTTATTTTGCCCTACTGATGTTTTTAAGCGCTAATTTATTTGCTCAGCAGAAACAAGATACTGTTATTAAGATTGATGATGTAGTGATCAACGAGAATGGTTTTAAAACGCCGATCTCAAAACAAAACAGAAATGTTTACATCATCGATAAAGAAATGATTGCTAAACTACCGGCCCGCAGCATTCAGGAATTACTGCAATATGCAAATGGGATCGATTTAAGGCAACGTGGACCGTTCGGTGCTCAAGCCGATATCAGCATTGATGGTGGAAGCTTCGAGCAAACTGTTGTGCTCTTAAACGGAACCAAAATTATTGATAGCCAAACGGCACACAATATGCTAAATCTGCCAATTCCTATTGAAGCTATAGAAAGAATTGAGGTTATTCGCGGACCTGCGGCAAGGATTTATGGCATCAACAGTTTAACAGGTGCCATTAACATCATTACCAAAAAACCAACAAAATCTGGTGTATTGGCAGATGTGCATGCAGGCTCAAATTTTGATAAAAACATTGAGGGATCTGGAAAAACTTTTTACAATGCCGGCTTTCAGTTGGGTGGTGTAATCAGCAAAGCTAAACAGCAACATTCTTTATTTGGTGCGCATGATAAAAGCAATGGTTACCGTTTTAATACTCAATTTGAAAACACGAAACTGTTGTACCAAGGTAATTTTCAGCTAGATGAATTGAATGAAATCAATGCTTCTTTCGGTTATACCAAAAATGAATTCGGGGCAAACGGATTTTATGCGGCTCCTGGCGATAAAAATTCGATTGAAACCGTGCAAACTACTTTAGCTGCCATACAATCGAAGCACATTTTATCTAATCGCTGGACTTTACTGCCTCGTTTAAGCTATAGATATAATTTTGATAACTATCGTTATTTTGGCAATGTTAATCCGAATGCAGGAGTGAGTAAGCACAGTACAAATTCATTTGCTACAGAAGTAACCAGCACTTATAGAACCAATAACGGTGAACTGGGTTTAGGTGCTGAAGTGAGAAGTGAAGACATCAATTCTTCAAACATTGGCAATCACCGCCGAGAAAATGTTGGTTTCTTTACTCAATATCGCACCAATTTGCTCGAAAAATTAAATGTAAATGCTGGAGCATACCTTAATTACAACTCCTCATACAAATGGCAAATTTACCCTGGTATCGATGCCAGTTATGCCTTAACAGATGAATTTAAGTTTATTGGAAGTATTGGAACCAGCCAGCGCATTCCATCTTTTACAGATTTATACCTTAACCAACGCCCGGGTAATATCGGAAACCCTGATGTAAAACCTGAAAATGCCTTCCAAAGTGAAGTAGGCTTAAAATTTTTGAAGAAAAATCTTACCCTGAATTCGAGTTTCTTTTACAGAAGCATAGATAATTTCATCGACTATACCCGCTTGGTAGCCACCGAACCTTTTCAGGCAAATAATGTAGGTTCGATGATTACAAAAGGATTTAACATCCGTTCAAACTATGGTTTTGAAATAAACGAGGACTCGAAATTCAATGTTAACCTGGCTTATTCTTATTTAGATTCAATGTTTAAAAACATGGCACAGGTATTGGCCTCTAAATATCAATTATCTGCATTGAAACATCAGGTTACCAACACTGTAGATTTTAAATACCACAATTTTTCGGTATTGTTTGCTACACGATTTAACCAAAGAATTACTGGTCCATCTTATTGGATTAACGATTTCAGACTCAGTCAATCCATTAATAAATTTACGGTTTATGTGGATGCTCAAAACATTTTCGATACCCAATATTTTGAGATTGGTGCAATTCCGCTTCCTTCCCGTTGGTTCAGTTTAGGGGTAAAATTTGTAACGCTGTAATTCTGGCGGGCATTTAAAAAACTTATTCGTAATTTTGCGGCAATGATTTTTTACAAAACTGACGAACAAGTAGAACTGATGCGAATCAGTGCACTTTTGGTAAGCGAAACACTATCTGAAATCGCTAAAATATTACGCCCGGGCTTGCAGACTATTGAAATTGACAAACTGGCTAATGAATTTATTTTAGATCACGGCGCCGTACCATCGTTCTACAATTACAGCGGCTTTCCACACCATATTATTACATCGGTTAATGATGTAGTGGTTCATGGCTTTCCAGGTGAGGAAACTTTAAAAGATGGAGATATCATTTCTGTGGACGTTGGTGTGATCAAAAATGAATACCACGGCGATCATGCCTATACTTTCATCATTGGCGATGCCAGTAAAGAAATTGTAGACTTGGTGAGAACAACAAAAGAATCGCTTTTTGTAGGAATAAACGAAGCCGTTGTAGGTAAACGCTTGGGCGATATTGGTTATGCCATACAAAATCACAATGAGAAACAAGGTTATGGTGTAGTTAGAGATTTCGTTGGTCATGGTTTGGGCAAAAGTATGCACGAAGATCCTCAGGTACCTAATTACGGCAAACGCGGATCGGGTTTAATGCTGAAAGAAAACCTGGTTATGGCCATTGAGCCGATGATTAATATGGGCAAAAAAGAGGTTTATATCGAAAAAGACGGCTGGACAGTAAGAACTAAAGATGGTAAACCTTCAGTACATTTTGAACACGATGTTTGTGTTAAAAAAGGGAAGGCCTTAATTTTATCAGATTATGCTCCGATTGAAGCTGCAGAAAGAAATAATCCCAATTTAAAATCTGATTATTAAAATTTTTATTGCTGGTTTCTTCATCGATAACACAGCAAAGAAATGAAATAAGATATTTAATCCTCCTGACTTAAAAGATTGAAGATTTGATTTTTGGGATGCTCCCACTCCTGGTCTTGATGTGTTACCATTAATACTGTTGTTTGCTGCTCTTCGAAAAGCGATTTCAATCTTTCCATTATACGGATTTTAAGTGCCGAATCGAGTGCGGCAAAAGGTTCATCCATAAGTAACAATTTGGGTTTCGTAGATAATGCCCGTAAGATGGCCAGGCGTTGCTGTTGTCCGCCAGAAAGTTGCCTGGGTAATCGTTCTTTAAGCGAAGTTAACTCTCCAAGTTCAAGTAACTGGTTGATGTAATCGGCATTATCACTTCCATAATGAAGATGTTGAGCTACAGTCATATTGGGGAAAAGTGCATAATCCTGAAAAACAAAACCAACATTACGCTCCTGTACCATTTTCGAATATTTTATTTGACTATCAAACCAAACCGCATCGCCAAATTTTATTAATCCCGAATCTGGCGTAATAAAACCGGCCAAAATTTTCAAAAGCGTCGACTTCCCAACACCCGATGGCCCTAAAATTCTGGTAACAGAATTAAACTGAAAAACAGTTTTAACTTGGAGCCTGAAACTGCCTGGCCCGCGGCCTATTCTTTTATTGATGTCTATTGCTATCATTCGAAAGGGCTTTTAACTGCATTCTTATTAATGATAAAAACACCTATAACAATCAAAAAAGTGATCGCAAATAAAATAAGCGCATAATAGTTAGCTGAAGCATAGTCCATCGTTTCCACTGCATCGTAAATGGCGATTGATGCCACTTTGGTTTCTCCCGGAATATTCCCCCCGATCATTAAAACTACACCAAACTCACCCAAAGTGTGTGCAAATGTTAAAACCACCGCAGTAAAAATTGACGGTTTGATATTTGGCAAAAGAACTTTAAAAAATGTTTGCACTTTCGATTTACCCATCACAAAAGATGCTTCCTCCATCGATTTCGGCAGATGAGCGAAAGCCGATTTAATTGGGCTAACCATAAAAGGAAGACTGTAAATAATGGAAGCAACCACCAAACCTTTAAACGAAAAAACCAATTGCAAATCGAAATGTCGGTGTAACCATTCACCAAAGCCATTGTTCGGACTAAAAGCCAGAAGCAGGTAAAAACCAAGCACCGAAGGAGGCAAGACCAAAGGCATCGTAATAAGTGCTTCGGCAATGAGTTTAAAGATAGTTTGCCTGCGTGATAGCCAATAAGCGATAGGAACGCCAATAAATAGCAATAAAATTGTGGTAATGGCAGCCAGCTTTAAACTTAGCCAAATCGGTTCCAAATCCATTATTTCTTATTTCTAATTTGGCAGATGATAACCATTGCTGTTTAAAATTTTTCTAGCTGATGCAGATGATAGGTATTCATAAAACTTTACAGCATTTATTCCCGATTTTTTTGCATTGGAGAGCAAAATTACCGCCTGCTCAATTTTTTGATAACTTATTTGATCTATCCTGGTCCATTTAAGTTTTGCATTAAATCCATTCTCATATAAAAAAGACTCCGTTGTAAAGCCTAAATTCACCACACCCGTTTGGAGATATGTATTCACCTGCGAGATACTTTCTCCAAATACCAGTTTTAGCTTAATACTGTTTTCTAAATTATAAAATTTTAACGATTGTTGGGCAGCTCTTCCATAAGGGGCAGTTTGGGGATTCGCAATTGCAACTTTCTTTACTGCATTAGTTGACAATATTTGCTGCCATTTTTTAATGTCACCTTGCACAGTTCCGCAAATAATCAGGCTGCCTAAAGCATAAATTTTCGGTTTTTCAATTCCATAACCTGCTTTAAAAAGCTTTGTAGGAAATTCTGTATCAGCAGAAAGAAAGACATCATATGGTGCTCCATTCATAATTTGCGTTGTAAGTTTTCCTGATGCGCCGGAAATCACTTCAATATCAATATTTGTTCGTTTTTTAAAATCAGCCTGCATTTTTTTAATCACCGCTTGTGCATTTGCTGCTACTGCCACCCGAACAATTTGAGCGTAGGTTTGAAATTGAATCAGCAACAGAACGCCAATACAAAAAAACATTTTACGATATACGATCCTCATCATTTAGCGAATTCAATTTTAATACTGGTTACCTGCTTTATACACCTTGCTGGCCGCTTATCATGCTCTACAATAATTCTGAATGGGCCATCTGTAGAAAGTAACGGTTCGTTATCAATTGTATCAGCCAAAATTATTTTCTCATCAGAAAAATCTGAATCCAATTCTGCCAACGAAAAAACCACCTGATAACCATCAATAGCCTCAACAATAACATATTTTGTTAAATTTTCTCTCCGAAGATCTTTACCCAAAGTTGCGCCACCTTTTGCCAATATAGTTGATAGTAAAACACCAGAATATTGAAAATCGGTACTATCCCTGTCTTTTCTCGAAACCTTTACCCTCGGCATTTTTTGGAAATCCGCCATTGTGAGTAGATATGGTTTGCTTAGCGCTCCTCCAACTTTTATAGCATCGGAAGTTTGTGCAGCTGCCGACAAAGCGTAGCAGACCATCACGACTAAGAATATAAATTTTGGAATAATATTGGATTTCATATTGGGATGCTGGGAAGTGTTGATTTTAAACGAAACAAATATAGAAAAATGACTGGCTATGTGCTTCTGGAATCGATTTAATTCAACTTGCGATATTCATTTGGAGAATAGCCGACACGTTGTTTAAAAACCCGACTAAAATGTTGTGGATATTTAAACCCCAATTCGTAGGCAATCTCATTAACTGTTTTCTCCGGATCGAATATTTTTTCTTTTGCAAGGTTAATGGTTTTATATTGAATTACCTCTAACGCTGATTTCCCAGTTTCCCTTTTGATTAAATCGCCAAAGTAATTTGATGAAAGGTTAAGTTGCTCTGCACAGTAATTCACATTAGGCAAACCCAATAATTGTGGCTTATCACTTTTAAAGTAATCATTAAGTAATTTTTCAAAACGGGCAACAATCCCTTTATTCGCATTATCTCTGGTGATAAACTGGCGATCGTAAAACCGGGTGCAATAATCAAGAAAGAGTTCGATATTAGCTGCAATAAGTTTTTTACTGTGATGATCGATATCTCGCTTAAGCTCATATTCAATTTTGGAAAAACAATCTAAAATAATTCCCCGCTCTTGAATAGAAAGGTGAAGCGCCTCATGTACCTGATAAGAAAAGAAGTTATAATCGTTCATGTGGCGACCGAGTGCCGTACCGAGTAGCAAATCGGGATGAAAAACCAAAGCCATGCCTTGTGGTTGGTAAACATGATCAGGGTTATTTTCTCCTATAATCTGATCGGGAGCTAAAAAAATCAACGTTCCCTCCTCGTAATCGTAATTATTCAATCCATAACGGAGATCACCACATTTAATCTGCTTAAAGAAGATCGTATAAAAACCGTAAGCCATTCGCTTCGATTCTCTTTTCGAAGCTTTAGATAGGTCGACTATGGAAACCAAGGGATGCAAGGTTGCATGATTGTTAAAATCATTGTAACTTTTAATGCTGTCGAATTTTAATATTGAATCCATTTTAGTTATTTTCTATTTGTAAACTTAAGCGATGATCCAGCAAAGAAAAATATTTCATGATATCGTTAATAGCTAAATAATTTATATAATTTGTTTATTTAGGATTGGTTTCAAGCAATTTTTTTAGTACTGTTTTGCCAGCCGCAGCCTGCGATTTGCCCACGAGTTCACCTACTATTTTAAACATTTGGTCGAGTTGTAAAGAAGTTAAACCATTATATAAACTCAAATTTAAATGCGCTTGCAATTGGCTATCAACATCGCCTAATGCTGCAAGTGCAGAAACAGTAACCAGTTCCCGATCTTGATAGCTAAGTACTCCGCGACTAAAAATATCAGCAAATAAATGTTCCTTTAAAAACACTTCAATAACTGGCACAAACTGCGCATAACCAGCTTTACTAGTTTCAGGCTTACCAGATAATTTCTCTAAATTACCTTTCCCCAACTCATATTTATTAACTCTCGCATCTAAAGTTTGAGGTGTTTTTCCTTCAATATCATTAATACCTTTTGCTTTTCTTTCTTCAGTAACTTTTTTTAAAATATTAATAGCATTTAGCGATCTTGGGAAGCCAGCGTAAGCAGCAAGTTGAATTAACACTTCTTTTGCTTCATTAATGCTCAAACCTGAATCAAGGGCTTTTGTAGCCTCAACTTCCAAAAGCTGCTGGTTACCGCTAGCCGTAAGCGCCGCAATAGAAACTAAACTTTTTTGCCTGAAATTTAAACCGCTTTCCGTTTGTGAAAAACTTTCGCTTCCAGCAAACAAGAATATTAAGGTTAATATGTTGCGTTTTATTTTTTTTCCAATCATAGGGTTATCTTTTTAGAATTATTATTTTGAATAGACACTATCATTCACTTTTTCCAACCAAACCACAGCGCCTCTATTGCTATTGGGACCAACTGCAACATGAGTCATTTTACTTTTTGCAGCGGCACCATGCCAATGCGCTACATTTGGTGAGCAGGTTACAGATTCGCCTTTTTCTAAAATGCGTTTTTTACTTCCACGCTCCTGATAATAAGCGGTTCCTTCTGTAATCAAAAGAATTTGGCCGCCAGTATGTTTATGCCAATTTGTTCTTGCACCAGGCTCAAAGCTTACTGTTCCTAAAGTACAATCCAAGTTGTTTTTTGATTCGGTATGCATTTTAACTGAAACTATTCCTGTAAAATTATTTTGCTTTTTCTGACTATTAATCGATGTAGCACCAGATTCTTGAGCATTTAGCAATATTGGAAATGCCAGCAAAAGGATCAATGTAAAAAGTTTTAAAAACAGATTTTTCATAAGATTGAATTAATGATAACTATTCAGAAATCTAACACTCAAATATCAGCGATTTTTTTAGCTACTAAAGTATATGAATTACCTAAATATCTACCAAAAACCACGGAAGAATGGTTTCATTAACTAGTGACAATATGTTTTTGTTTCTCTACAGGTGAAAATGGTAGTTTAATCAGTAATTTATATAAAAGATTGCTACAGACTTTTAAAGACATTTGCTAAGTAAAATAATAATTACGGCTATGGTTTTAAGTAATTGCTGTTGGCCTAAAATCTTATATTATAGTATTTAATTGCCTACCATAATTAATGATTCTATACCAAATTTACAGGTAAGCAAACACTTGCTTTAATTATTTGTAAATTACTTAAGGGATAACAATTTAATTGAAGATAGCTTAATAAAGCCTTGTATTCAATTATCATTTAAAGCTAAAACAAAACATAAAACAATCTTATGATTTCATTGAACGTTAATGATCAAAATTTTGAAATAGACGCAGATCCAGATATGCCACTACTCTGGGCCATTCGTGATCTTATCGGCCTAACAGGGACCAAATTTGGCTGCGGCGTAGCGCAATGTGGTGCCTGTGTTGTCCATTTAAATGGTGAAGCAGTTAGATCTTGTGTAACCAAGGTTTCCCGGGCGGCGGGACAAAATGTGCTTACCATCGAAGGCTTATCCAAAAATAATGATCATCCTTTACAAATTGCCTGGAACGAAGAAAATGTACCACAATGTGGCTATTGCCATTCTGGTCAAATTATGTCTGCAGCAGTATTGTTACGGGAAAAGCCAAACCCTAGTGATGCTGATATTGATATGGCTATGGCAGGTAATATTTGCAGATGTGGCACTTATCCAAGAATTCGCAAAGCCATACACATGGCTGCCGAACTTTCGAAAAAAGGAGGAATAACAAAATGACAAACAAGATAAAAAATTACGCTAAGGGCCATCGTGGAATTACCCGTATGACATATGTTATGGGTACAATACTTTCATTGGTAACCATAATGGCATTTGCTTTACACGAAGATGAAAAGCCATTTGTTGCTTCGAAGAAAATTGTTGTGGTAAAAGATAGCGTAGCATCAGTAGCTGCATTTCATAAAGTATATAAAGTTTTGATGAGTCCGAGGTGCATGAATTGCCATCCATCCGGCGATATTCCATTGCAGGGAGACGATAGTCATTTACACACTATGAATCCGCAACGCGGCGTTGAAGGCAAAGGACTTTATGCCATGAAATGTGCCAATTGCCACCAGCCTACTAACACGCCAGGCAAAAATACGCCTCCTGGAAATCCCAATTGGCACTTACCACCAGCAAATATGAAAATGGTTTTCCAGGGAAGATCGCCTTATCAATTGGCCAAACAATTGGTTAATCCAAAACAAAATGGCAATAAAGATTTAAAAAAATTAATTGAACATGCTGACGACGGTTTGGTGCTGGCAGGTTGGAATCCTGGCGAAGGCAGAACGCTTCCTCCAATGAGCCATGCCGAGTTTAAAAAAGCCTGGATTACTTGGTTAACAACAGGTGCTTATGCGCCAAAAGCAAAATAATTTAAAATCAACTCAATAACATAGCAATGAGTAACGATACTTTATCAAGAAGAAATTTTTTAAGAACAACCGGATTAGGTAGTGCAGGACTTTTCCTTGGTCTGTATTTACCAGATGCTGCCCGAGCCATGATTATGACGGAGCATGAAGCGCTGGCTGCAGATGTGTATACTGAACTTACGGCATGGGTTTTAATTGAGCCTACCGGAAAAGTAACCTTGATGTGTCACCGGGCAGAAATGGGTCAAGGAGTTTATCATTCTATAGCTCAAATTATTGCCGAAGAGTTGGAAGTTGATCTGGCATCAGTAGACATTAAATTTGCGCAGGGAAATGAAAAAAAATATGGCAGTCAGTTAACGGGAGGAAGTTCTACCATCCGTGGTTCTTACAAAAACTCATTAAAATTAAGTGCTTCGGCAAGGGTTGTTTTAACCATGGCTGCTGCTGCTCGTTGGGCAGTTCCAATAGCCGAATGTTATGCAGAATCTGGCCATGTTATCCATAAACCAACAGGTAAAAAATTCCATTTTGGAGAACTGGTGGTGGAAGCTGCCAAATTAAAAGCGCCAGAAAATATCGCACTTAAACCAAGATCAGCATATAAACTTATCGGCAAACCCCTTCACCGAAAAGATACGCCGATGAAAACCAATGGTTCGGCAATATTTGGTTTAGACAAAAGAATTCCGGGAATGGTTTTCGCCGCCGTAGAACGTAATCCTCGCTTACGCGGGAAAATTAAAAGTTTCGACGATTCGGCCACCCGTAAAATTCCTGGTGTTACCAACGTGATTAAAATCGCCATGGGCGTTTACGAAATGGATCGAGAAGGTGTGGCTGTTGTAGCTACTTCCACCTGGGCAGCATTGCAAGGAAAGAAAGCGCTTAAAATTGAATGGGACGATACTGGTTTTGAACATGTGAACAGCCTGGAAATTTTCAGCAAGCAACGCGAATTACTTAAAACTGAAGAAGGCCGGATATTAACTACCCAAGGCGATCCTAATGGTGTTATTACGCAATCAAAAGATCTTTTGGATGTGGTTTACGAAACGCCATACCAATCGCACTGTGCGATGGAACCATTAAATTGTATTGCTCACCACCGCGGCGATACCGTAGAAATTTGGGGACCTGTACAGGCACCAAACTGGATTCAGGACTACATCAGTAAAAAAATGGGGATTGCCTTTGAAAAAGTAATCGTAAACATGACTTTCTTAGGCGGGGGATTCGGTAGAAAAGCATTAACAGATTATCCGCATGAAGCTTTGGTAATTTCAAAAGCAATCGGACTTCCGGTGCAGGTGGTATGGACTCGTGAGGATGATGCCACACAAGGTCCTTTCCGTCCGGGAATTTCTTACAGATGCCAGGGTGTGATAGATGGAAACAAAAACATTAGTGCAATCAAATTCCGCATGGCGGGCCAAAACAATGATCATTTTAGATCTGGCGATAATGGTAAGGCAAACAGAAGCACTTCCGAGGGTTGGTTGAAACCTTATTTCGAAAGCATCAAAAATATCAGCTTTGCTGATGTAACGTTTAAAACACCAATCCCTACTATATTTTGGAGATCGGTTTATGCATCTACCAACGGCTTTGCATACGAAAGTTTTGTAAACGAATTGGCGCATAAATCAGGAAAAGATCCGCTGGAGTTTCGGCGGGAACATTTGAAGGAGGAAAGAACACAAAAACTGTTAGATAAAGTAGCTGAAGTATCTGGCTGGAAAAATAAAGGAAAAGGCTTTGGCATGGCAGTTACAGAATGTTTTGGAACAACCGTTGCTCAAGTGGTAAAAGTTTCTAAATCGAAAGGAGGAAAATTAAAAATCGATCAGGTTTGGGCCGTGGTAGATTGCGGTTGGTATGTTAATCCCGATATCATCCACGCACAGGTGGAAGGTGCTATTGTAATGGGATTGGGAGCGGCCACTATCCATGAAATTACATTTAAAGATGGTTTGGTTGAGCAACATAATTTTTATGATTATAAAATGCCAAGGATTACCGATATTCCGCCGATTGAGGTTCATATTATGGAGAACAATGAGGATGCAGGTGGTATTGGCGAGCCAGGTTTGCCTCCGTTTGCACCTGCATTAACCGATGCTATTTTCGACTTAACAGGAAAAAGGATAAGAAAATTACCATTCGATATGGCCAGTATTTAATTTTTATCCCAATCTTGCAGTTCGATTTGAATAAAATCTCCTTATGAAAGAAATTGTTGATATTCTGGGTGCGTACCAAAAGGCATTGGCCGACAATAAAAAATCGGCTTTGGCAACAGTGGTGAAGGTAGAAGGTTCATCGTACAGGCGGCCAGGTGCCCGTATGCTGGTAACCGATGATGGGCTTTTAACAGGCGCCATTAGCGGTGGCTGCCTTGAAGGTGATGCACTTCGTAAGGCGCTTTCGGCCATTCATCAGCAGGAAAATAAATTGGTAACTTATGATACAACCGATGAAGATGATGCAAAATTTGGCGTTCAGCTTGGTTGCAATGGCATTGTTCATATACTTTTCGAACCTATTTTTCCAGAAGATAAATTTAATCCGATTGAAATATTAAAGGCGGCAAATAGCCGAAGAGAAAATTGTGTAATTGCTACCCTGTTTTCAATAGAAAGTAAAAAGCAACCTGGTTCAATTATGTTGTTTCGGGAAAAAGACAGCTTCGAAAAAATTACCGACGAGATTTTAGGTTCCATTAAAAATGATGCCTTTGATGTATTGAAATTGAAGTTATCTAGATTTGAAAATTACGCATTCGAAGGTGAAGATTGCGATGCTTTTCTGGAATTTATCCCACCTCCTATCCAGTTGATCATTGCTGGTGCAGGAAATGATGCGCAACCGCTTGCGGAAATGGCAAACATATTGGGTTGGGAAATTACAGTTGCTGATGGGAGACAAACACACGCATCGCAACAAAGATTCCCTAAAGCAAAGCGGGTTTTAGTGGCTAAACCAGAACAATTATTACCTCAAATTGAAATAGATGAATTAACAGCATTTGTGCTGATGACCCATAATTACAACTATGATACCGCACTTTTAAGCTTGCTTTTGAAAACCCAGGCGCCTTACATCGGCACTTTAGGTCCAAAGAAAAAGTTGATCAGAATGTTGGAAGAGCTTAATCAAACGGAAAACGAATTGAGGGTAAATGGTCCGATTGGATTAGATATAGGCGCTGAAACTGCTGAAGAAATTGCCATTTCAATTATTGCAGAAATACAGGCCACTTTTGCTGGTGCATCAGCCGGAATGTTAAAGGAAAAGAAAAATCCGATACATTATTACGATTTAAAAGGCAATTCATGAGCACCGCAATCATCATATTAGCTGCAGGTAATTCGAGCAGAATGGGTAAGCCAAAGCAGCTTTTAAATTACAATGGTCAAACCTTTCTTGATATTGTAATTACTGAATCTGCAAAAACAACTTTCTATCCAATAATAGTTGTTTTGGGGGCTTATGCAGCAGAAATTAAGCAATCTATAGCCGATAAAGGTATTTTTTATGTAGTAAATGAAAATTGGGAAAGCGGTATGTCATCCAGTATTTCTTTCGGACTACAATCTGCACTAAATATTGATCCTGAAATAGAAAATGTAATTCTAACTGTGGCAGATCAGGTTCATATTTCTTCAGAAATTTTTGAAGCGCTTAACAGCACTCATCAATTTACAAATAAAAGCATCGTCACTTGTGCCTATTCTAAAACAACTGGTTCACCATCATTGTTCAACAAGAAATATTTCGAAGAATTGCTAAATTTAACGGGAGAAACTGGCGCAAAACCTGTAATAAAACAGTATATTACCGATACCGCTACGATTCCTTTTGAGTTAGGAAAAGTTGATATTGATACAGAAACCGACTATAAAAAATTAATAAACAATAAATGATAGCAGATTCGTTTGGGAGAGTGCATGATTATTTGCGAATATCGTTAACCGATAATTGCAATTTCCGCTGCTTTTATTGTATGCCAGAAGAAGATTATGATTTTACGCCGGCTTCGCGATTAATGCAACCTCACGAAGTTTTAGCTTTAGCAGAAACCTTTGTAGCGCAAGGCGTTAAAAAAATTCGATTAACTGGAGGCGAGCCGCTTGTTCGTAAAGATGCGGCTGAAATTATCAGAGGCTTGGGCAAACTTCCAGTAGAATTGGTAATTACAACCAATGGAACCCGAATTGCTGAAATGCTGCCAGTATTGATCGAAGCAGGCATTAAAACCATTAACATCAGCCTCGACACCCTGCAGCCTGAAAAGTTTTTCATGATTACCAGAAGGGATGTTTTTCATCAGGTCCGAAGCAATATCGAATTATTGCTGCAACATAAAATTGCCGTCAAAATAAATATGGTGGTGATGAAAGGGCTTAACGATGGTGAAATAAAAGATTTCATCGACTGGACAAAACACAATCCCATTCAAATCCGGTTTATTGAATTTATGCCTTTTACAGGCAACAAATGGACGAGCAATAAAATGTTCTCGCTGCAAGAAATATTGAGTATTGTGGAGAAAGATTTTATTGTGTTACCAGTAAATTCTGCCCCGCATGATACCGCTAAAGGTTTTATGATACCTGGGCATGAAGGTTCTTTTGCAATTATTAGCACCATGACGGCTCCATTCTGCAGCACCTGCAACCGCATGCGCTTAACGGCCGATGGTAAGCTGAAAAATTGTTTATTTTCTGATGGAGAAACCGATTTATTATCAGCATTAAGAAAAAATGAGGATGTTCTTCCTCTAATATTAGCTTCGATTTGGAGTAAGAAAAAAGAATTGGGCGGCCAATTAATGACAAACTTCGAAAATATCGACGCCAATACCATCAAAAACAGAAGCATGATAACCATTGGAGGATAAAATGATAAGTGTTGAAGATGCAAAAAAGCTGATTAGAGATCATATTTCGCAACTAAACCCCATTTTAAAATCATTGCAGGATTCTGCTGAACATGTTCTTGCGGAAGATGTTTTTGCTGCTTTTGATATTCCCGCTTTCCGCCAATCATCGATGGATGGTTATGCCATTATTTTTGGTGATCAAAATCAAGACCTTGATTTAATTGGTGAAATGGCAGCCGGAACTCCTGATAAAATTTCTATAATTCAAGGACAAACCAGCCGAATATTTACAGGTGCTCCACTTCCTGACGGTGCCGATACGGTGGTGATGCAGGAAAAAACCAGCAAGAAAAACAACAGCATCAGTTTTGAAGATGAGAAGTTAGTAAAGTGTGCCAATGTGAGGCAAATCGGTTCTGAAATTCATGTCGGCGAATTGGCTATGCAAAAAGGCGATTTGCTTAGTCCGGCGGCATTGGCTTTTTTAGCAGGAATTGGAATTTCTGAAGTTTTGGTTTACCCAATGCCAAGCGTTGCCATAATCCTTACCGGAAACGAACTACAAAAACCTGGTTTGCCATTAAACTTTGGTCAGGTTTACGAATCGAATTCCTATTCGCTCACCGCTGCATTAAACAAAGAGGGAATTTACCATATCGAGGTAGTAACAGCTGAAGATACTTTAGAGACATTAACAAATGTTTTGAAAACAGCTTTAGAAAAAAATGACGTGATTTTACTAACAGGCGGCGTTAGTGTGGGTGATTATGATTTTGTGTTGCAGGCCGCAGCAAATTGCGGAGTAGAGCAAATCTTTCACAAAGTAAAACAGAAACCCGGTAAGCCTCTATTTTTTGGCAAGCAAAACGATAAAGTTATTTTTGGATTACCTGGAAATCCATCATCGGTATTAAATTGTTATTACAACTATGTGGTTCCGGCAATAAAACAACTATCCAGAAAAGAAAATAACGTAAAATCAATCCAGGCAGAATTAACGCATACTTATAAAAAACCTAAAGATTTAACTCACTTTTTAAAAGGAAATTATATAGATGGCAAAGCTACAGCCCTTGGCGCTCAGGAATCTTATCGGTTAAGTTCTTTTGCACAGGCAAATTGCCTCATTCAATTAAACCAAGGGCAAGAAAATTTTTCCGCAGGTGAAAATGTAAACGTAATTTTGATTTAGAATTCGATTAGAAATGGAGATAGAAATAATCAGCTTTGGAAAAATATCGGAATTTATCAATAATCAAAAATTGAGTATTGATGTGGAATCTACTGATGATTTGAAAACTCATCTTGAGAAAATTTTCCCGCAACTTGTTGGAATGAAATATAAACTGGCTTTAAATAAAAACATTGTGCAACATAATTGCGCAATTAAAGATAATGACAGCATTGCCATTATGCCACCATTTTCAGGAGGATAAATGAATACGGAGCGATACCAAAGGCAGATTATTTTAAGCGGATTCGGAATGGAATCGCAGCAACGCCTAGCTGATGCAAAAGTTTTGGTAATCGGTGCCGGTGGATTGGGCTGCCCAGCCCTACAATATCTTGTTGCCGCAGGCGTAGGCTGCATCGGCGTTGCCGACCATGATGTGGTGGAACTTTCTAACCTGCAAAGGCAAGTACTTTATGGCATAGACGATATCGGTTTATTAAAAGTTGATGTAGCTGCAAAACGGCTTCAGCAAATGAATCCGGAAAGCAAGTTAATCCTCCATCCTACTTCTATTAATAAAAATAATGTAATCGAAATCATCAGCAATTATAACCTCATTTTTGATGGAACTGATAATTTCGAATCGAGATACCTGATAAACGACGCTTGCACATTGCTTAAAAAGAGCTTGGTATTTGCAGCAGTTTCTGGTTTTGAAGGACAAATAGCTGTATTTAATACCCCAGACGAGCAAAAGACTATTACCAATTATCGCGACTTATTTCCTGTTCAACCCAATGCCAATGAAATTCCAAATTGTGCAGAAAATGGCGTTTTAGGTGTACTTCCAGGCATTATTGGAACTATGGCAGCAGGCGAAATTGTTAAATTAATTACTGGAATTGGAAAACCGCTGATCAACAAATTACTTCACTATAACTTACTTAATCAAGAACAATATGAAATTAATATTAGTCCTTCAGATGAGTATAAACAAGTAACAGCATCTGATTTAATGAATAATACAGCTGAAAGTGTTTTATCAAGCTACACAGAAATCGATGCCGAAAGTATGTTAGAATTGAGCAAAAAAAAATCTACTTTGTTAATTGATGTTCGTGAGCGGCATGAATTCCCAAAACTAAACCCGACTACCTATCAACAGATTCCAATGTCTGAATTTGATGTTTTTGCCGCATCTGATATTGTTGCAGACAACATTATTTTGCTTTGCCAACATGGGATTAGAAGTGTTGCAGCAGCCGAAAAATTACATTCAATATATGGTGATAGCAAGAAAATTTACAGTTTAAAAGGCGGCATCGCAAAATGGAGAAACCATTTTTAACAACTTAGCATGAGCGAAAAGAAAATTAAAAATATATTTGTAAACGGTCCTGTTTCACCAGAATTTATTGCTAATAGCATTGGTAACCACAACACAAAAACCGATATTGGCGGTCATAGTATCTTTTTGGGCCAAGTAAGGAACGACGAAATAGACGGCAAAATAGTATCAGCGATAGCATATACCGCTTTTGAAGATTTGGCACTCACTAAAATGCATGAGATTAGAGAAGAAATTTTTGCAAAATATCCGCTAAGCTGCATGCACATTCACCACAGCCTGGGCGTTATTGGTGCTGGCGAAATTTGTTTATTTGTGTTTACATCATCAAAGCATAGAAAACCCGCAATTGAGGCCTGCAACGAATTGGTAGAAAGAATAAAGTCAGAACTTCCCATTTGGGGGAAAGAAATATTTGCTGATGAAACCCATCAGTGGAAAGAAAATATTTAAAATGGTAAACATCACAAAAAAATCGAATACTTTAAGGAAGGCCATTGCAAGTGCAACATTATGTGTTTCCAAACAAGAAACCATTGACGCTGTTGTGCAACGAAAGGTGCCTAAGGGCGATGTTTTCGAATTTGCCAGGGCAGCAGGTTTGTTTGGGGTAAAAAGAACCAGCGATGTAATTCCCGATTGCCATCCACTGCCTGTTGAGTACACTTCCATCACCTTCGAAGTAAAGGATTTGGAAATTGAAATTTTGGTTGAAGTGCATACCATTTACAAAACCGGCGTGGAGGTAGAAGCCATGCATGGTGCTTCGGTTACGGCGTTAACCATGTACGATATGTTGAAACCGATTGATAAAGGCATCGAAATTAGAAACATCAAATTGCTCGAAAAATCTGGGGGCAAATCAGATTTAAAAAATAAACAGTTCCCTCAACTTAAAGCAGCAGTGGTAGTTTGTTCTGATTCAATTTATCAAAAGCAAAATGAAGACCTTTCGGGTAAAGCAATTATTGCCATACTTCAGCAATTTGGCATTGAAACTTTGAAGTATGAAATTGTACCGGATGAAATAGAAGCCATCAGAAATGCGGCAACTAACCTTTCAGGAGCTGAACATCAACTTTTGATTTTTACGGGAGGCACTGGATTATCGCCCCGAGATGTTACCCCTGAAGCCATTTCACCACTTATTAACAGATCGATTGATGGGCTAATGGAAACTGCCAGGCGTTACGGACAAGAACGAATGCCTTACGCCATGTTATCAAGAGGTGTGGCAGGTTTTATTGGTGAAACATTGATAATTACACTGCCAGGATCAAAGAACGGGGTTGAAGAAACAATTGATGCGTTGTTTCCACAAGTATTGCATGTATTTAATGTTCAATCCGGAGAGCGACATTAGTTTAAAGATTTCTGTAAAATATCCGTAGGAAAAAGGTATTGTTTCTGGTTTTTAGACAAATTGCAGATCTTATAAGCTTTTTACATGATCACTGAAATGAATAAGTCCTCGTCTAAACCACACTATCCTATTTTGGACGGACTTCGGGGCGTTGCGGCTATAATCGTGGTAACATTTCATCTTACAGAGCCATTAGGAACTGGTCATCTTGATATATTGGTTAACCATGGCTACTTAGCAGTAGACTTTTTCTTTCTATTATCGGGTTTTGTTATTGGTTATGCTTATGATAACCGGTGGAACAAAATGACCATCGGCAACTTTATCAAACGCCGGATAATCCGTCTGCAACCTATGGTTATTCTAGGAATGACACTTGGCGCCATAGGATTTTATTTCACTGATTCAACAATCTGGCCACTCATTCACACCATTCCGATATGGAAAATGTTATTGGTAATGCTCATCGGATATACCATTTTACCCATACCATTATCATTAGATATCCGTGGCTGGCAAGAAATGCATCCACTAAATAGCGTGGGTTGGTCGCTTTTTTTCGAATACATAGCCAATATATTGTATGCAATATGGATAAGAAAATTTTCGAAAACAGCATTAATCATAATTGTAATTATTTCTGGCATAGCACTGGCGCAATTGGCCATCGCAAATGGAGATGTTAGTGGCGGGTGGACACTTAATGTAGAGCAAGTGAGAATCGGATTAACGCGAACCATCTATCCTTTTTTTGCAGGTCTTCTACTGTCTCGGATAATAAAACCTGCTCGGATAAAAAACGCATTATTATGGTGCAGTTTATTAATTGCTCTAGTTCTTTACATGCCACGTGTTGGTGGTGAAGCACATTTTTGGATGAATGGTCTTTATGAATCTATTTGTATTATTGTTGTCTTTCCAATGATTATTTACCTATGTGCAAGTGGTATGTTGCACACTCAGAGAGAGCAAAAAATCTGTAAATTTTTAGGTGAAATATCTTATCCACTTTATCTGGTACATTATCCACTGGTATATTTTTATGTCGCCTGGATTAGCAATAACAAAGGCACAACAATTGTTCAAGCGTGGCCTTATGCGCTACTTATTCTACTTGGTAGTATCCTATTGTCCTATATTGCCTTGAAATGTTATGATGAACCAGTAAGAAAATGGCTACAGAAGAAGGTTTTTAAGTTTTAAGCTATTGATGGCGTATGAGTGTAACGTGTGCAACTGTTAAATATTCAATCTTCGAATTCATTAATATTCTTTATATTTCTGAAATGTGTTTCACACACGACAAGCGTTTGCTAACAAGGATAAACCAAAAAAGAGAATAAATACAGCAGATTGAAGATATGAACTGTTAGATATGAACATCCATAGAAATTTATAAAAACAAAAAGCCTTAGATTTCTCTAAGGCTTTTTCCGTACCGATAATCGGGATTACTTTCAATATTTAAAAGCCTTTTTATTGCTTATTGAACCGGTTGTAGACGATTTGAAGGCGAAAGGATTTATATAATTGCTCCAAATATTTCAGTAATTATTTCTTCAAAAAACCTTTCATCGGGAAACTTTGAACCGAAAAACTTGACATTGTAGGTGATAGTAATTTATTTCAAAATTGGTTATAATTCAGTTATCAAAATGAATTATTGGAAACGATGTTAGCAAGGCAGCTACTCATCTTTTAATTAAAACTTATTAGATGTTATTTAGAACTAACGCACCTAAATCCGGTATGTTCAAGGCCAGTATCAGTCGAAGTTTTCATTCTCGAAGTAACCTTATATCCCTCACAATATGAGGCGTTGCACATAAACGACCCTCCGCGAACTACCTTCTTTGGTACGCCTGGCTCCATTGGATCAAAACTATCTGATGGGCCAATTGGATTTATAGCTGATCCACCTACCGTTTTATAATAATCTGAACGATACCAATCACTGCACCATTCCCAAACATTTCCTGCCATATCAAACAAACCATAACCATTTGGCTTGAATTGTTTTATAGGCGCAAGGCTTCCAAATTTATCCCAGTTTGTATTGCTAACCGGAAAACTTCCCTGCCAGGTATTGGCTTTAGCAATATCTTTTTCAACATCCTCATTTCCCCATGGATATAAGTTCTCTTTTAAACCGCCTCTTGCTGCATATTCCCATTCCGCTTCGGTAGGCAAACGCTTTCCAGTCCATTTACAATAAGCCATCGCATCATCCCAAGAAATATGGACAACCGGATAATTATCTTTTCCATTGATATTGGTTTTCGGTCCATGGGGATGTTTCCAATCAGCTCCTTTCATCCAGCGCCACCATTGAGCAGCATTATCCAAACCATCAATGGAATGAGGTTGATAAAACACAAGTGATGCGGCAACAAAAACACTATCTGGTGGCTTTGGAGTTCCTGCAGGCAGTTGTTTTTTTATTTCCTCCCACACCAGTTTCCGTTCTGCAGTTGTTAGATATCCCGTCGCATCCACAAACTTTCTAAATTCTGCATTGGTTACTTCACTAACATCCATCCAAAAAGAAGATAGTTTGACCATGTGTTGTGGGTATTCATCTTCTCGTCCTTCTTTATCCTTAGCACCCATATTAAACCTTCCGGCAGGAATCAGAATCATGCCGCGATGACTAACGTTATTGGCTACAAAACTAGATGAATCCTTTATCACCCCAAACCGATCAGGAAGATTTTGCTCGCAAGAGGCCAAAGAATCTTGCCCCTGTTTTTTTTCGATGCTATTCTTTGATTTAGAGCATGTTAAACAAAAGAGTGGCAGTATCGCAAAGATTAAAGTTTTAACTTTCCTCATATATGGAATCACAAAAATTTCAAATAGCGCATAAATAATAATAATACATCTGAAGTTATTAACTCACCGCTGATTACCTGATGTTTATTAACGCTTTAATTTTATTGATTTTAGCATAAACTTCGACAGATCATCTGCTGCTTTATCATTCTCGAAACTTTGCGGCAACCTGCCATTCGTATATTCATTATACAACCATGGATCACCAATAGCTAAAACAGTTCCCTTTCCATATTGAGAAATCACCATTGCAACCTCGCCTTTGCTAGTTTTTAAAACTGGCGTTGCTGTATGGCTTATGGAAATAGAAGAAGCATCTTTGATGAAAATCTTTTTCGAGGTTTTGAATACTTGGTTGTTTTTGATGTTTAGTGCACCCTCTTCAAAATGAGCATCATCTACAACATGTAAAATTAATTCGTTATTAAATTTGAAACCAAATTTTTCCGCTAAAAGATTAAAGTGCTCCAGGTCTGCGTTCGCTTTATCATTAGCAAAAAGTAAAAGAACGCCGCCACGTTTCACCCAGGCCGCTATTGCATTTGCATCCTCAGAGTTCATGTAGTTTGGTTTAGGATTATCTTTCAGGTGATCAGGATCTACAATGATGTAAACATCGCTCCCTGCCAGCGTTTTCGCTGTTGGTTTTTGAAAAAGTACGCTAAGTTCTTTTGCGCCATTACCCTTAAAAGATGCACCTAAAATAGAGAAACCGCTCATTTCCGTATCGTTCCACAAATAATGAAAAGGTAGGCTTTGTCCATTTGCGCCTGGCTTGGTTTCGCTGTTAAAGTAATGATCCAGCGTAACAACTTGGCTTTGAACATAGCTATTTATACTAATTAATGCCGCTGTGAAGATGAATTTTAAATAGGCTTTTGTCATGATTTGATTATATGTGGATAATTTGGTCTAGCCTTTTTCTGAATCTAACTTGATCAGGTATTCAGTTGGCATACAACCATAGTATTGCTTAAAAGCTGTTGAGAAATAAGATGGGGAGTTGAACCCGCACATATAAGTAACCTGGGCCATCGTATATCGCTTGCTTTGCATCAATTCAACTGCCTTTTTAAATCTGATGGTTTTGACGAAATCAGTTGCTGATTCTCCTGTTATTGCCTTAAATTTTAAATAAAGATTAGATCGGCTCATGCCAATCTCCTGACTAAATTTTTCTACCGAAAAATCTGAATCGGATAAATGCTTCTCCACCACATCTATTGCTTTTTTGAGAAACTCTTCATCAAGGGTATTGAAGGCCAGATTTTGAGGAACCACCTCCCTATTGCCGCTGTAATAATCTATCAAACGTTTTCTAGCTTTCAACAGGTTGGAAATTTTGGCTGCAAGCATCTCAATGGAAAAAGGTTTTGTGATATAATCGTCAGCCCCCATTTCCAATCCCTTAATCTGCTGATCGATTTCTGATTTCGCCGTGAGTAACATCAAAGGAATATGAGAAGTATTAATATTCTGTTTCACACGTCTACAAAAATGCAGACCGTCAAGCTCTGGCATCATCACATCGCTCACAATCAGATCAAAAGCCTGTTCTTCAAGTATTTTGAGTGCCATAAGCCCGTCAAATGCAACGGTAACCAAGTAGTCGGACTCAAAATATTCCCGCAAATAATCTAGTATTTCCTGGTTGTCATCCACTAATAACAAATGGCTTTTGTGCATGCCGTCTGCTTCAACAACATTGGAATCTTCCAGAACCTCTTCAACATTTTGATCCGCTTGGCTGGTTAATGCTTCAGATACAGTAGAGAGTTCATAAATCTTACTGTCTTTTTTATCTATATCTCCATAGGTAGTATCTGAAGTCGGGATCGAAACCGTGAAAACACTACCTTTACCGATTTCACTTTCGGCAGTAATAAATCCATGATGCAATTCAACCAGCCGTTTTGTGAAAGCCAGACCGACACCTGAACCCAGGTTCATTTCCTGGTTGTTGACCTGGTAAAAACGGTCAAAGATTTTGGCAAGATCATCCTTGCCAATCCCCACACCGGTATCGCTTATTTTGATAATGGCATAATCTTTTGAGATAGATAAATCGAGACTGATTTGATCTTGGTTTCTAGTGTATTTAAATGCATTGGAAAGCAAGTTGAACAATATTTTCTCCATTGCATCATGGTCAAAGAAAAAGGCAAGCTTTGCCTGGGTAGAGCGATAAGTATATTTGATATTTTTTTGATCTGATAAAGGCTTGAAAGATTCGTATATCTCATGTATAAAACTTACAATATCACCCCTTTCTACTTTTAAACGCCTTGTTCCCGTTTCTGTTTTCCTGAACTCGAAAAGCTGATCGACCAGATTATACAACCGCTTTGCATTCGTGAGCATCATTTCATGACGCTTTGTAATCGCCTTTTGCGCCAGTGGCTTATTGATCATTTCTTCCAGTGGAGCAAGAATTAAGGTTAGTGGGGTTCTCAATTCGTGTGAAACGTTCGTAAAAAAATCCATTTTCATCTGATTGATGTAGCGAACTTTTTCTTTATCCACACGTTCAAGCTTTAACTGATGCAGTGCTCTAACACGCTCTGCAATAATCCTGTAAGCAACATAAGCCCCAACTATAGCAAAAGCGAATACCAAAGTGTAAAACCACCAGGTATTATACCAGGGTGGAAGTACGTTGATTTGCAAACTCCGCACTGCACTAGTCTCTCCATTCGGGCCTACAGCCTTAATTTTAAAATGGTAGTTGCCTGCTTTTAGATTATTATAAACCACCTTCAAATCATCTGTTCGCTGCCAGTTTTCATCCACACCATCCAACATATAGAGGTAGTGGGTTCGATTAGCTGAAATATAATTGAAGGCATTGAAACGGATGGTAAACTGCTTATATTCAGAAGCGATCCAAATTTTATTGGTTTGATCCAGTGGATTTTCGAGTATTTCGGTTTCATCGCCCATATTCACCATTCGGCCGAAAACCTCAAGTGCAGTAAAGGATACTTTTAATGGTAAGGATTGTTGTTTGATATTTGAAGGATAAAAATAAGAAACCCCATTAATGCCCCCGTAAAGTAACATACCGTCCCTGGCTTTGCAAAAAGCATAGTCATTAAACTGATTATTCTGCAATCCGTCACTTTCATCAAAAGTTTGGACTGATTTGGTTGCTGGATTATAGCGGACAAGCCCTTTGTTGGTAGAAATCCACAGGTTGCCTTCCTGATCAGATTCAATTCCATAAATGGTACCTGTGATAAAATCTTTTCGGTTTCGATGTGTGATGAATGTTTGGCTTGATTCATCGAACAAACTCAAGCCTTCCCTTGATCCAACCCATATTCGCTGATTACTATCTTCAGTAATGCAGGTAATTACATCATCACTAATTTGAGATTTAGCGGTATTCCCGAAAAGCATATTATCCGGATAAAGCAAAGTAACTCCATTGGTTGTACCGATCCATATCCTACGCCTGTTATCCTCAAAAAGGTAGGTGATATCATCAGAACTCAACCTTTTTCCAGCCTTATCCAAATGAACGTGAGAAAACAAACCTTTGTCTGAATCAAATTGGTCTAATCCAGACCGGGTTCCCACCCAAATTCTGCCCTTATAATCTTTTAGCACACTGTATACCAAATTACCGGAAATTGAATTTGGATCATTTTCATCATGTAAAAAACGCTTAACTGATCCTGTAGCGGGGTTTAATATATTTAAACCGCCATTATGCGTTCCGATCAGCACTTGCTCGCGATCATCAAAAGCGATAGCTTTTATGTTATTTGATGCCAATGTGCTGGCGCTGCGCTCACTGCTCGTATAATAGCTAATCGTGTTGTTCTTTCTATCCCAATAATTCAGCCCCTTATCATTGGTACCGATCCAAAAATTACCTTTTTTATCCTGACTGATGGCACTAACCACCTCATCATTTAACGATAATTTGCCCGTGTTTTGACTCAGCAGGTTAAACTTGATATCATTGCGATGATAATAATTTACCCCTCCATAAAATGTACCCAACCAGATACCATCTTGCTTATCCCTGAAAAAGCACCGAACTGAATTCTGGCTAATGGTGTAGGGTTGAGAAACCTGATGAAAATAATTATCAAACAGCCCAGAAGCAGCACTAAGAATAGACAAACCTTTGAACGTTCCAAGCCAGATATCCCCCTGTGTATCTTTCCCTACACTCCTAATGTTATTGTCGGCAATACTGTTCGCATCCGCTTGATGTAAAAAAGTTTTCTTTTGATTCGTTTCCGGATTGTAGCGAATTAATCCAGCTCCTTCTGTGGCCACCCATAAAAGGTCACCATCCAGATAAACCTCATTTATCGCTGCTTTCTCCGAACCCAGATCAATTTTTGATAATTGGCTCTTGTTTCCCGACCTTTTGAAAAGCCCAACATCGGTTCCGATCAAAAGATCTTTTTTCCAGTTGCCGATATAAGCTATTTTCCTAATTCCATAATCGAATAAATTTAAATTTACTTCCTCAAAAGTCTTTGATTTTGGTGACAACTGAAAAATACCACCCACCACTGAAGTTGCCCAAAGATTATGGTGCTCATCTTCAGTAATCGAAGAAACATACCACTCCCCTAAGCTCCGAGGTAATTTATAGTTGATAAACTCATCTTTGGCATAATCGTATCGGCTAACGCCTTGATTACCTCCTATCCATAAATTACCGACATGATCGACAAATAATGTGCGGATGTAATAAGATTGAAGGCTATTTGGATGAGCCTTAACAGGACGGTAGACTTTAAAACCTTTGCTATCATAGCGGTTGAGTCCATCCTGCGTCGCCATCCAGATAAATCCCAGCGTATCCTGCTTTATCGAGAAAACGGTGCTCTGGGAAAGTCCCTTGCTTACTGAAATATTTCTGAAATTACGATCAGAAACCTGCGCTTCCGAATCGCCAGTTATCACAATAAAGCATAATACAAAAATGGCATTCAGCCACCTGAATCGTAACCAATTTGCTTTTTGTATGATTGATAACTTCTGTAGAAGCATAGAATTTATGATAACCTGATGATTAAATATTCAAGATAAGCATTTATAAGTTTACATAATCACACTCAACATTACGAAGTTAGCGATGCATACTGTAAGCCACTTTTAAATTTGATTAAAAATCTTTTAATAGTGATCAATTTTAACATGTTAGTTAGCGCTATCATATTTCAAAACATCAGGAAACTGATCTACCACTTCTTTTTTGACTAACTTACCATCGATCATCTCAAGCAAAACAGAACTTCCCTTTAGATCTCGAACCAAGGCCTTCCCCTGAAATTTCACTGGCATATTTCCATAAGTAAATAACGATTCGCTTTGCGCTCCGTCTATTGTTAATGCAGCCTTTTTATCGCCATTCAACTGTGCCCTAATACGCCACTCTCCTATCCTTACCTCACAAATCCCTTCATCGCTATCAGGCATTTTAATCACTTCCACCTTACCGGTTTTAATTTGTATAATCGTTAAAAATCTGAAGTTTTTAGCTGGCAGAGACGTGATGCCCGCATGCCATTGGTTTTTGAAATCTTTGATTTTACCCTCATCATCCGTTACCTTATTCCAATTTTCGGCAAGTTCAGAAAATTGATTATGTACCACCAAGTTAATCGGACTGTTGGCAAAAACTGTTGCCACGCTGCGTACAGAATCATTTTCAGTAGTGAAATCTTTTCGATTTGTAACGTTCGAAATTTCTGCTTTAATCTTGCTATATGGTGCATGAAACAGGGTAGTCCATTTTACAGGTTTGCTGGCTGATAGCTCATCGTAAAGCACAATATATTCTCCAGCAAGCTGAAGCATGTGCCGGCGATATAAGGTTACGCCCGATTCTCCGTACACATTCCCTGCTGTTGGCGCAACTTTGATCTGATCAAAACGGTTTAACCAAAACTCACTTTGGATCTTTCCGTAGGCATTACTTGCATCTCCCAAAGCGTATTGAATATTTTTACCACTGATTGATCGGGGTATCCAGCCATAACCTTCTTCACCAATCTTTTGACTAATGCTATCCGCTAAAATTGTTGAATAGGCCCTGGAACTTCTATAATAAAAAAGGTTGTGTTTATCGCTAAAATTGCTGTAATATCCACTTCCACCAAACAACACCTTACCTTTATAATTGACGGTTAAAGCATTTTGTGAAGCATGTCCGTGACCTGATGCACCAAATGGACTGCTTAACAAATAACTGCTCAGATTATTTCTGGCATCGTTGAGGTTTTCATGCATGGCCACAACGCCTACATCATTGAATATCCTGGCTTTGGGTAAATCGTCGAAAGATTTTGTAACAATCTTTCGGTCTGGCTTATAATTTAGAAGTCTAAACAATAGATAATCATCCGTTCCTTTAAAAAATTCAGGATTATCGACTTTTATCTTCGCTACATAATTGTTTAGATAGGGATTATTTACTTTAAGAGCTAGTGCATCTGCAAACCAGGCTTCTCCTTTTACGATGTATGGAATATTTTCCCACATATCACCCGTTGCTGTCGATGCGGAACCGTTGGGATGGGTATAAATCAGGTAATAGGGTAAGTTTTGCATCCAAGGGAGCTTAAAATAATCTACTCCACTAAAATCACCAAACATCTGAGACAGGTAAATAATCGATTTGAAGTTAACCCTAAAATAACCATTGCCTTCATGCCAACCTCCATCAGTTGTACCCAAAACCGGAAACCTCGCTGACCAGACCTCATACATATAGGTCAACCATTCTTTTGCCTCGGGTACTTCATTGACTACTGAAACTGTCGCAATTGCCAGGTTCCTTAAAGTAATTTGCCAAACATGATTATCGCTCACATGAAGCTCAAAACGGTTTGGAAGATGATCATAAACCCTCTTTGCCCGCAGCGTGATCATATTTTTTAAGCGGAGTCTTTCTTCTTGATTCAAATAATCGTAACCCGCATCATAAAACCAGCCTAAAGCTTCCAACACTGCGCCACTCGTAAAATCATCGCCAGTAGCCAGCCCATTCGGATTCATGTTGGCAATATTCAATGCTCTTCTTTTTGCATCCAGAATAAAACGTTTGTCTTTGGTTAACTGGAAGGCAATGCAAAGATTTCTAACTGGTGTGCCTACCGCATCACCAAAGCCGTGGTACATGCGTTCGATAATAATCTTTTTTTCTAAGGGTGTTTTACCTGTGGTATCAATAATTCTTTGAGGTTTTTCAACAGGAAGCGGCTCCAACATCAATTTTTCAGCAAAAGCAATAAACTTTTTAGCTTCAGGATTTTGGAGATTTCTATTGTAAAAATCTTCACCAATCTGGTTCATATTCCACAATAATGGGTGCGATCCTTCATTCCGTTTTAGCACGGTTTCTATAGATGGCGAAACTTGTAAATTAGTGTATTTGGGATCTATTAAAAAGTTGTAGGTTTCGGACCAAATCCAATTATTGCTATTCTTAAGGGTGTAGCCATATTTCCAAAACCATTTACCAGGTTTCAAAGCCTGATGTAAGGGATAAACTGCCCATCGCTGTTCTTTCCCTTCTATAACATCGGTTTTGAAATTTGGATCGGTGGCCAACATCACTTTATATTTCACGTTTCCAATATTGGGATCCTCAGGAATCTCGCTGCCACTCTCCATTGGTAAGACTTTGGTTTTACCATTTGTACCAGGCCACAATAAAGCCGGGGCATTGGTTTGAAGCGTAATACCGTTAGCTGGATATGGCCATTCGCGTACCCGGGCATGAAGTTTTGCTTCATTTACGTGTTTTACACCCGACTGCTGTGCGAAGGAGTTGATGAAGAGGAAGGAAATAAAAACTACTAAAAAAAACTTCATGATGATATATTGAGATACTTTACTAGAAACCTGAATTAAATTTATCGCCATTTTTTGTGCCCCATTGCTTAAGGTAATTTCTCATTTTTAATAATTTGTCTTTGCTTGCAGTTTCCTTTGCTAGATTATGCATCTCTCCAGGATCATTTTTCAGATCAAAAAATTGCTCCCGAATTATACCTTTATTGTAAACGATATATTTAAAATCCTTTGTAATTACCGCTCTTCCACTGATCCCCAGCAATTCTTCATTATCGGCAAATTCTGTTTCTATCACCAAAGTATCGCGAAGTGAAACGTTCGGATTAATCAATCTTTTACTTAAATCTATTCCTTTCAAATAACCTGGCTTTTCTACAGCGGCAAGGCCACAAATTGTTGGAATCATATCTACACCGTTGCAAACCAGCATATCATCTGTATAGGATTTTATTAACCCATCCATTTTGGAAATGATAAAGGGAACTTTTGCAGATTCTTCGTATAAAATCTGTTTCTGATTCCAGCTGTGGCCGGCGTATCCATCGCCATGGTCAGCAGTGAAAATGATAATCGTATTCTTGTCCAGTCCATATTTTTGAAGCGATGCCAAAAGCATTTCGATATAACCATCCACTTTTTCGACCAAACGGTTATAAGCCCATCGATATTGACGCCACTGATTTCCTGTCCAGCCTACAGATGGGTAAGTGCGCAAACCCACCGTTTTTTGCTGATCCCGTACAATTTTTGGCTCAAGTTTGGGAATTCGCCAATTTGAAGGCAAGGGTGGGCACTCCGCTACAGGCGGTGCATTTGAAATGACATCCATCTTTAATGTTTCACCCCTTGCCCACTCGCAAATATCATGGGGATTTAGGAAAGAGGCAACTAATAAAAACGGCTTATCTTTATTTTCCTTTATAAATCTGGCGCAAAATGATGGAGTTGCGGCATCGTTATAATCTAAAAAATTGGTATTCTCGATGTATTTAAATCCGTGTTGACCTACTTTGCTTGTGGGTACAGGCAAGTGCCACTTGCCTACATATCCAGTTTGGTAACCTCCGTTTTGAAATATTTTACCCATCATCAGTAAGCTATCTGGCCATTGTCCATCTTTTTCGGGTGCATTACCAACAAAACCTGTATCGTGTGGCATTTTACCGCTAAAAATTGAAGAACGCGATGGCGTACACAATGGCTGTGCACAATACGCTTTCGTAAAGCGAACTCCGTTTTTCGCAAGCTTATCCATGGCGGGGGTTTTCAAATATTTATTGCCCGCTGCACTCATGGCTTCAGCAGTTTGCTGATCGGTCATGATGACAAGTATATTGGGCCGTTTTGGCGATTGAGCAAGCACATATATCCCTAATAAGGTGAATATGAGCGTAAGCATCATCCTTTTAAGTGAGGAATTTTCCCTGCCAATAGCGTCCAATTTCATATTTATAGATTTAAAAACCTGGGTTTTGTCTGGTGATATTCTTATTCACATCCAGCTCATTTTGTGGCAGTGGATAAAGCTCATGTTTACCTTTAACAAAGTTTGTACTTGCTACATAGGCATATTGCGGACGAATGGCTTTAACGGCATCCTGGGTCGATTTTATTTTATCTCCAAGTAAACCCCATCTTATCAAATCAGATCTACGCATACCTTCGAAACACAGTTCCCAAGCCCTTTCATTTTGAATTCTAAGCAGGAATGCATCTTTTGTTAACCCAGCAGGCAAATCTACAGTTGCGTTTGTACGCTTGGTTTGCAACCCAGCCGTTAATACAGCGCCCGTACCTACACCGTTAATGCTAAGGGTTGGCGGTGTTGTATAGCCGCTGCCTGCATTTAAAATAGTGACTGCTGAAATTCTTCCAGACGTAATTACTGGTACTGCAAAAGCATCAACACCCGAACCTGTAATACTAATTGTTGTGGCGGCTGTGTAACCCGTTCCACCCGCAGCAACTGTAATTGTAATTGCACTGCCCAATGTATTGGTTCCATAAGCTCTCCTCCTCACCGTATTGACCGCATCATAGGCTTCCATAGTGGGCCCATTATTCAATTCATTATCAATTTCTGCTTTCATCAGCAGAACATCTGCATAACGCATGGCAACATAGTTGATGTTAGTGTAGCTTCTTTCTAAAGCTGAATTTTTTTGATACTCGCGGCTCCATTTTCCTGGCGTCCAGGTTTCATCTTGTCGGGCAGTTAACAGCGGTACACGGTTTCCGTTTGCATCAAGGCTATATCTGGCAATGGAAAAATCGCGACGCAGGTCACCATTATCAAAACTGGTATAAAAGGAGGCAGGAATGAATACCCTATTCAATGTACTACCATAAAGACCATTAGCGGTTAAGCCGGCGTTGAAATAGCCAAAACTTGAACTCGAAGTTGTGGTGACAGTTGGCGTGTAAAAAGAAATTTCAAAAAGACTTTCTTTGGGTTCGAAAACCTGCTGCGATTGATTTTTAAATACCTGGCTATAACTGTTGTTCAATTGATACAGACCTGATGCAATCACTTCATTTACCTGCGTTTGGGCAATCTGATAATATTTAGTGTAATCATTTGCCCTTTGCATGGTGCCATTTGCCCTTAATGAATATCCACCAGCAAAAAGCGCCACACGTGCCAAAATTGCTTTCGCCCCAAACTTGTTAATGCGTTCATCAATTGGAAGAGATGCAGGCAACACGGCAATAGCTTCCTGCATGTCCTTCATTACCTGCTCATAGATTACAAAACGATCGGTAAGGGCTAATCTTAATTCGTCTCCGGTAACCGAACTTTTTGTTTTAAAGGGTACATCGCCCCAAAGTCGAATCAGTTCTGAGTAATAAAAGCCTCTTAAAAATTTCGCTTCGCCCAACATTCTATTTAAATCAGCTTTTTCAGCAGCCGACCCACTAATAAACAAGTCCATTTGCGGAATACGTTCAATAACCACATTTGCACGATCAATGCCTGCGTATAGCGTCGACCAGGTGTTGTAAAACATTGAATTTCCAGCCAGGTAGTAATAATGTGAAACCTCTCTAAAGTCGTTCACGGTAGTTCCAGGGCTTAAAAACTCTATATCTGTGTCGGCATCAAATACCAACGGAATGTTCCAGGCATAGGTATTTGGACTTTTCATCGCCTCATAAACTCCTAGGGTGGCTGAATAAGCTTCACTCACAGATCTAAAATAGTTCGATGAAGTGAAAGCGGAATATGGGGTGGTTTCAATCGATTTTTTGCAGGAAACCAAAGGCATCAGTGCAATTAAACCAATTACTAAAACCATTCTGATATTAATATTTTTATTTTTCATTTCGATCGATATTAAAGGGACAAACTTAATCCAGCTACAAAAGATTTTCCTCTTGGATAGGCACTGAAATCTACCCCCGGCGTTAATGGATTATTAATAACACTTACTTCCGGATCATAACCAGAATAATTGGTGAATATATGCAGATTATACGCAGTGAAATAGATTCGGGCATTTTTGATTTTTACTTTTTCCAGCCATTTCTTTGGAAAAGTATAACCCAGGCTCACATTGTTAATCCTTACAAACGAGCCATCCTCTATAGCATATCGGGTTAAGCGACCTGCAGTTACTCCAGCGATAGAGGCGACTGTATTTTTTCCCGTATTCAATGCCTCTAGTTCCGCAGGATTGGTCACTAACTGCCCTGCTGCATTTATATTAGTCCATCTTTCCGCCTGAAAAGCAAGATTACTATTGTATTCACCTGTTATGGCCAGATTGTTTTGGATATTGGCATTGTAAATGTCATTGCCATAAGTAAAATCCAAAAAGACACTCAAATCGATTCCTTTATAACTAAAACTATTGTTGATACCACCCGTGAACTTAGGATTCGCATTGCCGATAATTGTACGGTCAAAATCATTAATCAGACCATCCGGCGTTCCATTCGGGCCATTTATATCTGCGTATTTGGCATAACCTGGCTGCACCACGGTTCCATTGTTTACCACACCACTTTTTAGTGTATAAGTATTGGTAGTCGAGTTAAAATTGAAATCATTCACCTGATACAGTCCATCACCTATATATCCATACATAATACCAACGGGCTGGCCAACCTGCAAGATATAATCATTAAAAGAGGTGTTATAACTGCTCACCAGTAATGAATTTTCTTCATTGCTCAATTTTAAAACTTTTGTTCTGCTGAATGCGATGTTGAAATTAGTGTTCCACTGAAAAGCGGCATTCCGGATAGTCACCGTGTTTAGCGTGAATTCGATTCCCTTGCTGGAGGTTTCACCAATATTCTGGAGCTGAGTAGTAAATCCAGAACTGGCCGGAATCCGGGTATTGTATAATAGGTCCTTTGAACGGTTATCGTAGATATCTGTGGTAAGGGTTATTCTTTGCTTCAATAAACCTAAATCCAAACCCACATTACGCTGCACCACTGTTTCCCACTTTAAAAATGGATTAGATAGATTAGACTGATAGGCAGTGCTGATAATCTGATTGTTTAGAGGATAATTACCCGTTACAAATGTACTTAGCGAGGCATAATTGGCAATTCGGTTATTGCCCGAACTTCCATAACTCACACGTAACTTCAGGTCAGAAAAAATGCGATTATCTTTCATAAAAGGTTCTTGTATAATCCGCCAGGCTAATGCAGCCGAAGGAAAATAACCAAATACATTCTCAGATCCGAATTTAGAAGAGCCATCTCTTCTTAACGAAGCGCTCAATAGATACCTGCCTTTGTAAGCATAATTGCCCCTCGCGAAGAATGAAAGCAATTTATCATCTTCGGCATAAGAAGTTGGAAAACCCGCCACGGTACCAGCACCCAGATTATCAAAACCATTATTAACAGGTGGAAAGCCACTTGCAGATGCTGAAAAGTTTTCCAAATAATTATAAATGTATTCCTGACCGATTGAGATATCCATTTTATGATCTTTCATAAATGTGTTGGCATAGGTTACCACGTTATTAAAAGAGACACGTTGTGAGAGTGCATCACTAATGCTTCCATTAGGTCCACCCGCACGAATCGCCTGAATATTGGTGGCATCGATGAATGTCTTAATCTTATTGGTTTGGCTGGTATAGCTAATCAAACCGTTATAAGTAAGGTGATCGAGAATATTATACCTTGCCGTTGCGCTGGCATTCAAACTTTTGATTGATTGTTTAATTTGGCGTGAATTAAGTGCGACTAATGGGCTTTGAAAAGCTGGGTTTCCTTGGTTATCCAAAGGATCTATGGCATCATCCAGTAAATCAAGATCATTGTTATTTTTCCCGTTTATTGGGCGATATTGAAGTAAGGTTTGCAGAAAACTTAATCTGGCATTCCCGCCGGTTTGTGTCCCACCTGTTCCATAAATCGCTTGGTTGGAATAATTTACGATACCTGTCACCACACCCTTCTTTCCGATATTGTTGGTTACCGTAAGTTTAGCGATATCCTTATTTGCACCGCTATTCAATAACAGTCCATCATTGTTATTTTTCGAATAGAAAAGATTGTATCTGATTTCGCTGTTACCACCGTTAATGCTGATTTTATGGTATTGATTCATCACTGTTTTACCTAAAACCTCATCTTGCCAGTTAATTCCAGGTCTATCACCATAATTGATCTGTAAAGAATCAAAAGGTCCATAAGTAGTTATAAATCGCTGAAGCCTGGTGGCATCGCGAACTGAATTCTCGTAAGCATACTGCGCATATTGAAGTGGGCTAAGCACTGGCAAATATTTGCTTGTGGTTCTGGCACCGACATATCCATCATAATTGATAGTTGTTTTTCCGCCTTTGAGTTTCTTGGTCGTCACCAAAACTACTCCATTGGCACCCCGAGCGCCATAGATAGCAGTGGCAGAAGCATCTTTTAATACATCAATAGATTCTATATCCATTGGATCTAAAAAAGCCAACCCTTCCGTTTGTGGTACACCATCCACCACGTAAAGTGGTTCATTACTTTGAGTAATCGAAGTTCCCCCTCTAATTTTTATTGATGGTTCAGCCCCGGGATCTCCGCTACCTACGGTAACTTGCATTCCGGCAATCCTTCCCTGCAATGCCTGGGCAACGTTTTGAACAGGCACTTTAGCAATTTCAGTCCCACTGATGGATGAAACTGATCCGGTTAAACTACCACGAGTGGTTTCCTGCCCGTATCCTGTAACCACTACTTCATTAAGGGTATTGGATTCATCTTGTAATTTTGCATCTATATCAGTTCTATTGTTCACACTGATTTCTACCATTTTTGATCCCACATACCTGTAAACAAGTATGGCATTTGCAGGCACTTTTATCTGATAGGCTCCATTTTGGGAAGATATTACAGCATTCTTGGTGCCTTTTTCAAGAATTGTCGCACCTGGAATTGGTTGGTTAGTTCCATCTCGGACTACGCCTTTTACCAGTATCACATTTTGAGCTTGTGATAAAGTTACTAAGCATAGCAGACATAGCATTAGTAGGATTTTTTTCATTTCAGTTAGGTTATTTTGATATTTATTCTTGAATATGTTGGTTAGTTGGTTCGCGGCTATATTTGCTAAAATTTAAGTGCAAATATTGCTGCATTTTCAGAAACGAATCTATGGCATCGCATTCATTTTAAGTTTTAAATTTGGTTAAAATATTATCGAATTTGATTAATTGCAAGCCTAAACTAGCATTTTTCGTTGCGCTTCAACTGTACCATATTTTTGAAATACATTTGCTGCGCAGCCCAATAACCCTGCTCTGTTACCAAGGCTAGCAGCAACAATTTGGGCAGAACCTGGTCCTGTGGGTACGGCCAATGCCAATACCCGTTTTTCAATCTCTTTGGTATAAAAGGAACCAGACTCACTAATGCCTCCACCAATAATAACTTTTTGTGGATTGAACAGATTGATAAAACTTACGATTCCTGTGGCCATGTAATCGAAATGAGATTCCATCACTTCCATCGCCTCACTTTCCCTCAACATGTACCGGCTAACGATATATTTAGCATCAACATGATCAGGCGCATTTTTATTGATAGATTGATAGTGATTGACCATCGCAGTAACAGAAGCATAGGCTTCCAAACATCCCCTGGCCCCACATGCACAGGCCTTACCTTTATGATTTACAATGATATGCCCCAGTTCGGTTCCCCTGTTCTTAAACCCGCCGTAAAGTTTTGCATCAATCAATACAGCACCTCCTATTCCGGTACCCACGGTAATAAATACCGCATCACTACAGTCTTTCGCTGCACCGTAGGTGAGCTCACCGAGTCCCATAAGGTTTGCATCATTATCAATAATGATATTTTTTCGCGTAATCAGTTTTAAAATATTCCCCAGCTCTACATTTCTAAACCCCGGCAAATTGATTCCACCTGCAATTACTATATTATCTTCAATGATGCCGGGAAAGCCTACACCAACCCCAAGAATGGTATCAGCATATCTTTTGGTGCAATCATTAATGGCTTCGGTCATGTGGCCGATTACAGCACCATGTGTTTTCACATTTTTCAGCGAAATGTTGGTTGAGTACAAAATTTCACCATGGGCATTTACAACCCCGCATTTAATGGAAGATCCGCCAACGTCGATACCTATTGCATTTAATTGGTTCATGTTTAAAACATTTATTCAGGTTGAGATAATTATGATTAGGATCTACTTGCGATGCAGAACATAAACGAACCCTAAAGTACAGGCATTTCGATACTTAGAGTTTCGATTTTAGCCTAAAGTATTTAAGTTTTGGCTAATGCTAATAATTGGCTGAGGGGGCAAATATTCCCAAATGGCGGATTTTAAAAGGTTTCCGTCAAAAAGTTTCTTAATCAAAATCAAAAGCATTTTAACGAAAATCAAAATCAAAAATGCATCGCCTAACCTAATTTCACAATTGCTTATTAAGCAGATTATTCAACCAGCAAAAAAGATAAATCTATCAAATGAAAAAAATCCTAACTATATTCTTTATTAGTGCCCTGACATTTAAAAGTTATGCACAACAAGAAACGCAATGGTTTTCAAAAGCAACCCGTGTCGTCGAGCTTCAGCTTAAGAAAGCGGCTAGCACTTACAGTCCGGGAAAAAATCCGCGTTCTGTTAATCCAGATGGAACGGTAAGGTTGGCTCCCTATAAAGATTGGACAACCGGATTTTTCCCAGGCTCGTTATGGTATGGCTATGAACTTACGAGAGATAAAACCCTTGCCGCTGATGCCAAACGCTTTACTTTAGCCTTAGACTCGGCAAGGTATATCACCAATACGCATGATGTTGGTTTTATGCTTTACTGTTCTTATGGAAATGCTTATCGAATAACCGGCGATCAACAATACCTTCCTGCACTAAAAGATGGCGCAAAGCATTTATTGAACCGTTTCGATCCTAAAATCAGAGTGATCAGATCATGGGATTTCGCCTGGTGGAATTATCCGGTTATTATTGATAACATGATGAATTTGGAATATCTGTATTGGGCTTCAAATACTCTAAAACAGCCCAGCTACGCGAATGCTGCGAATGCCCATGCTTTAACAACGCTTAAAAATCATTTTAGGAAAGATTATAGTTCCTATCACGTTGTAGATTATGATCCGAAAACAGGTCAAGTCATTCGAAAGGCAACACATCAAGGTTTGACTGATGAATCGGCTTGGGCTCGTGGGCAAGCGTGGGGATTGTATGGATACGCCATGTGTTACGCTAATTCTAAAGATGAGAGATTTTTGGCTCAGGCTGAACACATCGCAGCTTTCATCATGAATCATCCAAAAATGCCAAAAGATAAAATACCTGCTTGGGATTTCGATGTTCATAACGCCCTTGACACAGCAGAGCGGGCGCCTAGAGATGCTTCAGCCGCAGCAGTTATCGCATCAGGATTATTAGAACTAAGTACTCAAGTTAAGGATGGTCAGAAATATCTCAATTATGCAGAGGATATTCTAAAATCCCTTTCATCTGATGATTATCTAGCAAAACCTGGTGAAAACAAGTATTTTATTTTGAAACACAGCGTTGGTGCTTTCCTTTATAATTCAGAAATTGATACTCCCCTTGATTATGCAGATTACTACTACCTGGAAGCACTGAAACGTTATAAAGAAATCAAAAAAATTAATTCAAAAACATTCAAAAAACCTTAACCATGAAATTAAGAATATATATTACCCTCGCAATTCTTTTAGGGTTCATTGTAAGTTTAAAGGCTCAGGAAGGCCCGATTTCAAGAGAAGACTTCAGCAATATTAACTTAACTTATCCAGGGTTAGAAAAAGTAAATCAACGCTTTCAATCTGCCAAGTATGATGATGCTGCCCAAGAGCTGTTGTTATATTACCGAAACCGAAAAAAAATTCGCCATCCTGAGTTTAATATCGGAGATGAGCAGCGTTTCAAAGGAAAATTGATAGGGGCAGCAAACCAAGAGAAAGCAGATAACGCATTGCTTCATAAATTCCAGCCACATAAAGGTTACGGATTTTTCGATTATGGAAAAGACATCAATTGGCAGCTCTGGCCGGTAAAGGATAACGAGGTAAGGTGGCAGCTGCATCGCGTATACTGGTGGCAAACAATGGGATTGGCCTACCGAAGCAGTAGAGAAGAAAAATATGCAGCGGAATGGGTCTACCAATTCCGCGATTGGGATAAGAAAAACCCATTAGGACTTTCTGCAGATAACGACGCCTATGCCTGGAGGCCATTGGAAGTTTCAGAAAGAGTACAAAGCTTGCCGGGAACCTTCAATTTATTTCTGTCATCACCTGAGTTCACGCCTGCATTTTTAATGGAATTCTTAAAATCCTTCCACCAACAGGTCGGTTACATCCCGGAGCATTATTCAAAAGTAGGAAACCACCTTTTGTTTGAGGCACAAAGAGTTCTCTTTGCAGGGTCATTCTTCCCTGAATTTAAGGAATCTCCATTTTGGAGAAAAAGCGGTATTGATGTATTAAATGCGGAAATCAAAAAACAGGTTTATGCTGACGGAGTGCAATTTGAGCTGTCCCCTACTTATCATATAGCATCTATTGATATCTTTCTCAAAGCTTATAACGCAGCTAAGATGGCTGGTGTTGAAAGTGAATTCCCTGAAACGTTTAGCAAGACGATTGAGCATATGATCATGGCCAATATCGATTTTTCTTTTCCCGATTATAATGCGCCAATGTTCGGCGATTCATGGATTGTGGATAAATCAGGGAGAATCAAACAATATCAAAATTGGGCCAAAAGTTTTCCGGAAAATGAAGTGATCCGATATTTTGCAACTGAAGGTAAAGAAGGAGAACTCCCAGATCACCTTTCTCATGCATCTAGCAATGCGGGTTTTTATACTTTCAGGAACGGCTGGAACGAAAAATCAACAGTGATGGTTTTAAAAGCAAGCCCTCCTGGAGAATTCCATGCGCAACCAGATAACGGAACCTTTGAGCTTTACATAAAGGGCAGAAATTTTATGCCTGATGCCGGAGCCTTTGTCTACAGTGGCGATGCGGTAATCAACAAGCTGCGTGAACAGTATCGCCAAACCAAGATGCATAATACACTAACATTGAATGATCAGAATATGGTCATTACCGATGCTAAAGAAAACAAATGGAAAACGGGTAAAATGATGGACGTATTGACATTCATCAACCCGAGTTATAAGGATTTAGATCATAAGCGAACTGTTTTTTTCATTGATCAAAAATATTTTGTCATTATTGATAGAGCAATCGGATCTGCAATAGGAAAACTGGGTGTTCGCTTTCATTTGCAAGAAGATTCCAAACCAGTTTACAATAAGTCGGCACGTCTAATATATACCACCTATAGCGATGGTAACAACTTGTTAATTCAATCGCTCAATCCAGATAGGGTAACTTTACTGGAAGAGCAAAGCAAGGTTTCTTACGAGTACAGAAAGGAAATGCCTAGACCTGGGGTAGCGTTCGAAAAACATAAGGTAGATACCGCAACACAGTATTTCATCAGCGTGATTTATCCTTTTACGGGGACAAAAGCACCAGAAATAACGATGAAGGAAAATACTGGAAATGACTTTATTAAAGGCAAAATAGATTTCACATTGATGATCAACGGAAAGAGCGAAAACATTAAAACCAACATTAATCAATAAATACTCTTTGTCATATCTCATTATTTGTCATACGTTAACCAAATACCCGAATGAAAAACATGAATTTTGTACTACAAAAGTACCTGTTATTTATCATGATTATAGCTGTATCTTGTAGCAAAGAGAAGGCGGTAGACATCAATGGAAATGTTTCATCACTATCCTTAAGTAAAAGAAGTAATGTTGAGAATGTGAGTGGTACATTTAGCAATGGCGATACCATCCTTAATGTAAATTATGAAACCGGCACATTCAATTCGGGAATTACTGGTGTAACGGCCACGCATGCAAGTGCTGCAGATGCCGCTTATATGGTAAATCCTGCAAATAATGGCAGTAATTATGCTATAGCTCATAAAATCGTATATGGCGATACCGCATACAATTCTGATGGAAACATACGAAGTGAAAGTGACGCAGTCACTATACAAAGTGCTAGGTTTTTCCCTGGCGACGAACGTCGTTACGAATTCAGTGTTTTATTAAAAGACTGGACACCATGGATTTCAGGCCCAACGTATGAAACAACCATCTACCAACTTAAAGTATCAGGCAATTCTTCATCCGGATCTGGCGTTCCGTTACAATTTCGAACGGCGAGAAATGCAATGCGTTTGAGATATGAAGGTTCTACTTCAATAAAAGACATTATTACAGACTTGCGCCCATATGTAAACCAATGGTTAAATTTTAGGGTAGATGTATTATGGGCCGATAATAATACGGGCTACATGAAAACCTATATGAAGCTGCCAGGACAGAGTAGTTATATTTTGGTAGATGAAAAAATAAACTATTCCACATTTGCTGGAAATGTAAGTATTGGAAATGTAGGCTACATTAAATGGGGGGCCTATGTAACTCAAGCGCCGTTGACCCGTATTGCCTACCATGACAACATTAGAATTATTAAGTTGCCGCTACAATAAGTTGCAACGTATACAATAAAAAAGCAACGGACACATTGAAATTAATCTTTCTGGTAAAACAGCTTTAGTTACCGGTTGCAAAAGGGGCATTGGAAAAGCAATGGCCATTGCGTTGGCGGAAGCAGGAGCAGATGTTATCGGCGTATCGGCGAGTTTGGAAATGACTGCAAGCAACGTTGAAACTCAAATTGGCATTCTAGGTAGAAATTTTTACCCCTATCAGTGTGACTTTGCAAAACGGGAAAATATTTACCAGTTTATAACCGAGGTCAAAAAAAACCACTCTTGCATAGATATCTTAGTAAATAACGCTGGTACCATATTAAGGGAACCTATTTCAACACATAAAGACGAATTTTGGGACGAGGTCATTTCCATCAACCAGACAGCACCATTTATTCTCAGCCGGGAGTTCGGGAAAGAAATGATTTCTCGAGGCAGCGGCAAAATTATTTTCATCGCCTCGCTCCTATCGTTTCAGGGAGGAGTTACCGTGCCTAGTTATGCAGCTAGCAAAGGTAGTGTTGCCTCGCTGACTAAAGCCTTTGCTAATGAATGGGCTTCCAAAGGAATAAACGTCAACGCAATCGCCCCCGGATATATTGCCACAGACAATACTAGTGCAATTCGGGAGGACAATGAACGAAAACAGCAACATTCTAGCGAGAATCCCCGCTGGAGGATGGGGCAAGCCCGAGGATCTCAAAGGACCACTACTATTCCTGGCTTCACAAGCTAGTTATTATGTTCATGGAACAATACTCGTTGTTGACGGAGGATGGATGGGAAGGTAATTTTAATTTTATCTATATAATTTAATATTGGAACAAATCAGGTGAGTTGCAGGGTTTCTTCATTTCGCTGTTTATACAGGGTGGTGACAATCTTTGTCAAGATTCCTACTATTGATTACTCTTATATACTTAAATGTATAACAGCAAATTCCCAAAGGGAAATAAAATTCCTGCTATAAAAAATCGTAGGTACTAATAAAATATTTATGGTTTAACAGTGAAGTTATCACTAATTGGTTAACCCGTTTTGCATCTGCGCGAAGATTGGTTGTTCCCGATTGTATGAAATCTACGCTTGGGTGATAATTTGGAGAGTTCGGCAACCTTGACCAACTAATTCCGTGTCAGGTTGACCACTCTAAGAAAAGGCACAACTTATCTCTAACATATTATTTATTAGTCTGCTGGAGTGGTCAGTCGAGACCGAAACACACTGACCTAAACTCCGAAATAAGTTGATCAGTCTTAACGAAATCTCCACTTATACATACTTCTATCAAAATTTTATATAGGAACAAACAATAGTTTCAGAAATATAAGTGTAAAAGGTATTAAGGTGAAAACTATAGCCCAGATCAACCTTCTCCTTATATTTTTCCTTTAGCTAAAGTGATCATCAGGGCAACAATCAGACTACCGATATAGAGCAAACTGCTTATAATATTTAAAAAAAATTTAGTATCTGTGGCTAGTTCAGAAAGCTCTCTGCTGTTATATATAACTTCATGAAATATACCAGTTACTAATATATGAAGGCCTGTGAAGGGCATGCATAATATAAGAATAAAATGTAAAGCATTAATTATACCCAATACTGCACTAGTTGCGGTAAAAAGAAAATATCCCGAAAAATGGAGGCTTACCCCATTTATTGTTAATTGAAGAAAGTAATGAGGATGCGACCAGAGTTAAAAACGAATGAAGTCCAATTGCCGATAGATTAAATTCAGCATCACGATGGCTTTACCTACGATATAGCGGGCACCGTTTCAGTAGATATTCAAGAGGTGCACTATAGGATCCATCTGTACTACTCAAAAAAGCTTTATGACTTGCATTATAAATACTGGCATTATTATCCATATAAATTTGAAGGCTCACACTTATATCGTAACGCTGGGCTGCGCTACTGTAAGATGAACCACTATTGGATATTCCTTTTACTTTATCAGCATCATTGCGCTTAATTTTGGTATCTTCATTAGTAGATGTTGTGCTGGTTGAATAACCTTTGTTCTGGGTGACCGTACCATCAATGATGTATTCCACCCCCAGTATGTCACAAAGGTTTTTCATCGTAAAACCCATCATTTTTTCAGGGGTAACACCAGCCTGAATCAATGCCGCATTGGTTGTTCGGGGATCTATAATTTTATAACCAGCCGAATGCTGACCAAGCAGGCTGTAAGCATCCTGCTGTGCTTTTAAACCGATGGCCGCTGCTCCTGGTTGATTATCCATTAAATAAGTGAATGGAATAATAGCAATTTTATTATGGTGATCAGCTGGTGTCGCACTCATGGTTATCTGATCCGCTTGTCTTGTGTTAGCAGGTGTACCCATGGAAGAAAACGTTTCTAACCGGCCACTGGAATGAACAATTTGGGAGATATCTGCTTTTTTGATGACATACTCAGCAGTTTCTCCCGTATAGATAAACGATACCTCTGCATCTGTAATTCTAATTATTTTTACCTTTATCTCCTCCCCATTTGATTTTTTGATAATATCCACTTTAACTTGCGACTGATTTTGTGCAAAACTGCAGGTCACAATGGAAAGACATAGCATTAATAGATAGATTTTTTTCATTTCTTTGTACATATGCACCAAGATACCAAATGTTTACCAGTTTTAAAAGTGATATTACAAATCGCTATCTGCTTGCCATCTAGTAGTTTTTTATTTAATATTGACTAATGAATCCCACTCAGCGCCAACTCAAGAATATCCTATTATCTTTCCTCACCTTAATATGTGGTTGCTGTTACCAAATCTGCTTCGCCCAAAGCGATAACCCTTTGAAAACAAAATCAGACAGCCTAACGGGTAAATCTGAAACCTTTCTGGATAAAATGCAGGGATTTGCCAGAAAATCTGAAGAAGAAAGCAAAGAAGATTTCAAGAAAGACAATATATCACTCATACAACTAAAAGTCATTAATGAAATCCGGGTGAATACGCAAAATGCAAAGGCATTTTTAAAATCCTCCCATGATACTTCTGCCATAAACAATCACCTGAAAAGTCTTAAATCAGTCTTTGCTACGGCCTCAGACGGTGTTTTTACCAACGTTGGTTCGATTCAAACCTACCGAAACCTGGCTTCAACAAAGCGTATTTTAAGGGAGCTTCTACTGTCCACCAACACAATAAAAGGTAATCTTGATGCCAGGCAAAAGTCTTTTGCGGAATTTCATTACAAACTTGATTCCCTTTCAACTGTCCGCGAACTTTTTGCTTTCCCAAAAGACTCTGTATCTGTAGTTGATTATTTAAAAATACTCGGTACGCTTGCTTACGAAACAGCGCCTATGGATTCCGTCCTAAAAGCCCGGAGCCTGCAGGTTCAGAAACAATTGAACACCTATAATTTAGCCATCAGCCAACTTACCAATAGTATTGAACAGGTGGAGCAATACGAGCGTAATATGGCCTACAACTCCCTGACCCGCGAATTGCCAGACATTTGGCAGCATCCAAAACACTTTCGCAGCTTGAAAGATATCATTACCTTTTCCATTAAGAAGAACCTGCTCACACTAAAATATTACGTAGGAAATAATACAGGTAAGCTTGTGCTAATTTTACTCCTTGTTATCAGCTCCTATTTATACCTCAAAGCATTAAAAAATATCTATAAGCGTAAAGGTCTGATCAAAAACGACATGAGCGGTCAGCTCGCCATACGCTACCCGTTACTATCGGCTGTTGTAATTGTATTGAGTCTGTTCCAGTTTATCCTCATTTCGCCCCCATTTATACTCAGTCTGATTATTTGGATAATTAGTGCCGCTTGCCTAAGCGTTCTATTTAGAAATTTCATCGCCAGCTACTGGATGAAGGTTTGGCTATTTATGGTAGTGGTACTCTTAGCTTCCTCATTCGGAAATATTTTACTTCAATCCTCCCGCGATGAGCGTTGGTTCATGCTCATTTTTTCCATACTAGGCTCGGGTGCAGGAATAACTATCCTGCTGCAGAAAAGATATGCCGAGTTAAAAGAAAAATGGATCTGTTATTCCATTGGCATTATGGTTATATTCGAGGTTATTTCTGCTGTTTTCAATATCTATGGCCGTTTCAATCTTTCTAAAACACTATTCCTGGTGGGGTTTTTAAATGTGGTAATATCGATCATTTTCCTGTGGGTGGTTAGATTGATCAACGAAGGGCTTCTTCTGGCATTCGATGTTTACACCGTACAGGACCGGAAGCTCTTTTATCTTAATCTGGGAAAAGTTGGCAATAAAGCGCCCGCTATTTTATATCTCCTGTTAGTACTGGGTTGGCTGGTAATTATGGGGCACAATTTCCCACAGTTTGATTTGTTCTCCAGGCCATTTCTAAACCTTTTGGAGAACGAACACCGTATAGGAGACTACAGCTTTAGCATTAATGGGCTATTACTGTTTTTCGGCATTATGGCTATCGCGGTCATCATATCAAAAATTGTTTCTTTCTTTACCTCAGATGACCATCTTGTAAATAGTAAAAATGAACAATCTATAAAGAGAGGTTTGGGTAGCTGGGTGCTCCTGGTAAGATTAGTGATACTTTGTATAGGACTTTTTCTGGCACTGGCAGCGGCAGGCATTCCGCTCGACAGAATTACAATTATTATTGGTGCCTTAGGGGTAGGAATTGGTTTTGGACTACAGACTTTAGTCAACAATTTAGTAAGCGGCCTGATCATTGCATTTGAAAAACCTGTAAATGTTGGCGATCTTGTGGATGTGGATGGACAGGGTGGCACAATGAAATCCATAGGATTTCGTAGTAGCGTGATTACCACGTTTGACGGTGGAGACCTTGTCATGCCAAATGGCGATCTCTTGAATTCGCATTTAATGAACTGGACACTTGCCGGTGGAAGAAAACGAATGGCTATTAATGTTGGCGTGGGCTACGAAACAGACCTAAGACAGTGCAAAATGCTAATTAATGGAATCTTGGAAAGCGAAGACAGGATTTTAAAAAACCCTAAGCCTGTTGTTCAATTTGAGGAATTCGGAGAAAATGCTATTGCGCTTAAGATATTGGTTTGGACAAGAACCCTTAACGAAAACGGCTCGACAAAAAGTGACCTTATCATCGCCATAAATGAATCTTTTCGGCAGAACAACATTAAAATTCCATTCAACCAACAGGAAATTTATTTGCATAAAACAGAAGATTCTTAATATTAATTGCTGAGAAATTTCTAAAGCATTCTAACGATATTAGATTCAATTGATCTTCGCAGCATAAAATGGTATTTGAAAACTCAAGAGCATAAAAGTATTTTAAAGAGCAAACATGTCTCACAAAACGAAGAAATAAAAGAATATAGAACAATAAAAAATAAAATTCAAAAACATATTACATATATTGTGTATATAATATATTTCATATATTTTTACGTTATTAAAATATTAAAATGAAAAAGAACATTGATATTGACGACAGTCTTTTAACTAAATTAAAAATATTATCTGTTTTTGAAGAAGTAAGTGTTAAATCAGTCATGGAAAAGGCTGTTTCTTTTTACGTGGAATATAAAGAAAAAGAACGCTTGAAGACATTATCTGAAGAAGATAAAGAGGATTTGGGTTTACTATTACTTATGCAACAAGCAGATAGAAATGATGTAGTAAGTCGTGATGAATTAATGAAGGCTTTGGACTAATGGAAATTATTATTTTACGAAGTTTTCTAAATGACATTAAGAAACTCACCGATAAAAAATTGAAAGATAAAATCAAAGACTTTGTTATAGAGATTGAAAATGCTGAAAGCTTAGAAGAGCTTGTAAACATAAAAAAAATGAAAGGTTTCTCTACAGCTTATCGTTGGAGAGTTGGGGATTATCGATTGGGATTTTATAAAAATGATGACACTATTGAGTTAGCCCGATTTGTGAAAAGAAACGATATATACAAGATATTTCCTTGATCGTAATTAGATAATACAAAATCTCAAAAATTTTAATTGGTCAACAGGCTGTTGACCAATTAAAAAATAAGAGAACTCTACTATAAAAAATCACTACACTTTGGTGATCGTTTCTCCGATTGCAATCAAAATTTTCCGTCTCACAAAACGAAGAAAAAGTTTAATTCTTTCAATGGAAGATTTTGGCACTATCGTAGACCAATTTTATCACTTGATGAACACATCTGGGAAGATACCAGTTGACTCAATTTAATTGCACAAATAATTATATACTGAAATCTTCCCAACTTGAGTGTGTAAGATTTTCAAAACATCATAAATTTTACTTTTTTCTTAGATTTTAGACTTTCCCTAGCTTATCCAGAATTTCCTTCATCTAGTTAACATTGCTGAAATTTTTCTCTGCTTTCCTATGATAAATGATAGTTACAATCCAAAGAATCATGAATGGGATTAACAAAATAAAGAATCCGGCTTCTATTGGAGATTTCGGCGACCTTGACCAACTAATTCCGTGTCAGGTTGACCACTCTAACAAAAGGCACAACTTATGTCTAACATATTATTTATTAGTCTGTTGGAGTGGTCAGTCGAGACCGAAACACACTGACCCTAAATTCCGAAATAAGTTGATCAGTCTTAACGAAATCTCCAACTAAACTACATGACGCAATCGAAACTTTGCTTAAAGGTTTAAGCTTCTCCGCACATCAGGTTCAGTTCATAAAGGAGACAGCGATAGCACTATCAATAGAACCACTAAAATTAAAGAAGGAACAGCATCAGAATAAGATTAAGAAACTCCATGAATTAAATGAAAAGATCTTCAAGCTCGAAGAGCGTCTGATGAATAATGAGATAGAAAGTTCCACTTATCAGACCTGGTTTCAAAAATTTAAAGAGGAAAAGGCAATGTTGGAATATTCATTAAAAGGAAATCAACTATCTAAAATCAGAAATGAAGATGAGCTTGTCGACCGAATTCTGCCAAATCTTACCAACCTTTACGAAATCTATCAAAAAGGTAACATAACGCAGAAGCATACACTCATGAGAGGTGTGTTCAAAGATAATCTGGTATGGGGTGACGATATGTTTAGAACCGCTTTTATCGATCCAACGTTCAATGATAACATCCTGAAAGTCAAGCAAAAAGGGTTGCTTTTTAACGAGCAACCCTTTAAGGTTTTGGGCTTGAGCCCGGTTAGTACCCGGAGCCGGAGTCGAACCGGCACGGTTTCCCACAGGTGTTTGAGACCAGCGCGTCTACCAATTCCGCCATCCGGGCATGTGTTGGACGGGGTTGCAAATGTATGTAACGCCTGGCTAAATCACAAAATTATTTTAAAATAATTTATAACTAATTTACCCTATGCCACTTGCGTTTTTAGGTCGTTCATCTTTTAGCTTTCTATCAACAATAAATGGTGCAAATGGCAATAGCGAAGCCAAGAAAATCAGTACAGCTTTGCCAAATTTCCATTTCTGTTCCTGCCACGCCAATATTAGCGTTGCTGCATAAAGCACAAACAATAGTCCGTGCGCCCATCCAGTATATTTAACCAACTCTTTATAATGGAAAATGTATTTTACAGGCATTGCAATAAATAGCAATAGTAAATACGAAATGCCTTCTGCAACAGCAACCTTGCGAAAAATGGATAGTGAACTCATATATCTGATTTTTTTCGAAAGTAAAACAAAGCGGTTGACAATCAAAAACTAAAAAATGATTTGACAATTGGGTGTTGAGCAGAAAGTATGATTCTTTGAGACCCAGTTTACATAAGACCATTGGCTATTTACGAACAGTAGTAACGAAATTATATGTGCTTGGAATCTCTTTACAAAGCTTAATCCCTCTTGATGCCCTATTGGGGTTCCATTGCATGCCTAAGGCAGGATGATTGCATTTTAAGGCATGTGTTGAATTGGATACCTTGAAGAATTTAGATCGTAAATCAATCTAACTTTTCGGCAGACGCTCCCTAATTCGGGCAATGTATTTTTGGCGATAAAACAGATCTTTGATTGAAGGGAATAATTCTGTAGAATCATTTGGATTTTGATCGAATTGATATAATAAAGCTTTCAATTCAGTTTCAAGTGTAGTTTCGATGGTATTGACCTCATTTCTAACTTGAATTAATTTATCAGCATCGGGATCGAATTCAAGATCCATCAATGCTTCATTCACATCCATCATTTCCATCAAAAAAGATTGTGGCAGTTGATAACCTTCATCAGTTTCTATAATCCCTTTCAATTCTAACACATATTTTAAGCGCTTATTGGCATTGCTCAATGTTTGGTAAGCTTTATTATTTAGAGTAGAAAGATTTAAAACTTCCTCTTGTTTTGCAGCACTTTCATTGGCATAAAAATCGGGATGAAATTTTTTGCTGAGGGCATAAAACTTCGTTTTGATTGCGTTCTGATCGGGATTGAACTGAACTGGCAATTCATAAAATTCAAAATAATTCATAGAAGAAGATATTGGGAATAAGCAAAGGTTGAGGGTAAAGTTTAAAGAGTTATCTCCAAACTTAGCCTCAACCTCCGCCTCTATTACTTACCGAAAGATTTCAGAATATCATTACCAAAAGCAAACACCATTAAACAAATCAAGATAACGAAACCTACAATTTGAGCTTTCTCTAATACTTTTTCGCTCACAGGCTTGCGTTGTACCATTTCGATTAATAAGAATACTACATGACCACCATCTAAACCTGGAATTGGCAGTAAATTCATAAAAGCCAATGCCATGGAGATTAATCCGGTTAAAGTCCAGAATTTAATCCAATCGAACGTAGAGCCATAAACCTTTGCAATCCCTATCGGACTGCTGATATTACGAGCACTCAACTTTCCGGTGATCATTTTACCAATGCCCTTCGCATTATCCAGAAAGGTACTATAAGCCATTGTTGCACCAACAGGTAACGACTCAGCGAATCCGAAATCCACATGTGCAGTTTCAGGCATTTTAAATCTGGGTCCAATTCCGATAGTTCCTTCTTTGCCTACTTTAACATCGAAATTAATTTCCTTTCCGTTACGAAGTGCCGCAATATTGATTTGCTTGTTTTTATTGCTAAAAACTTCATCTTTAAATTGATCGAAAAAGGTAACAGATTTTCCATTAACAGCTAAAATACTATCACCAGGTTTGATGCCCGCAGCATAAGCCGGATAAACAGGTTTTTCGTAAGGTCTTTTAAATAATTTATCAAAGAAAGACTGTTTATCGGCCTTTTCATTTGGCGCAAGAACGGTTTCCACTCTTGCCATCCGGTAACGTGGCGCAATAAAATTTTCTTTATCGTTTTTAGAAAGCTTATTTAAAATCGTATCAGGAACTGATATATACAGCGTTTGATTCCCTCTCAAAATTGTTAGCTGTGCACCATCAAATAAAACCTTGCTCGATATGGCATCCTCAAATTTAATTAACTTATTCCCGTTGATTGCTAATATACGATCGCCATTCTTCAGGCCAATTTCTTTACCATTTGTACCTACAGAAATCCCATCAGTTAACTTTCCATTCACCGTATAGGTTTGACCATATTTGAAAGTAAGCATCCAAAAAATGATAATGCCTACAATAATATTCACAATGATACCGCCAAGCATCACAATTAAGCGCTGCCAAGCTGGCTTAGAGCGAAACTCCCAGGGTTGAGCAGGTTGAGCCATTTGCTCGGTATCCATGCTCTCGTCAATCATTCCGGCAATTTTTACGTAACCACCAAGCGGTAACCAACCCACTCCATATTCAACATCTCCTTTTTTGAAGCTGAAGAGTTTAAAACCCCAGGCATCAAAAAACAAATAAAATTTTTCTACTTTGATTCCAAATGCCCTGGCTGCCAAGAAATGTCCTAATTCGTGTAATATTACCAATAAAGACAATCCGAGCAACAGCTGCCCCGCCATAATCAATCCATTCATACGCTATACTAATATTTTTCTGTTAGATGTTAAACTTTACTTTTTGTTACTAATTCGCCGGCTAAGATACGGCTATGTTTGTCAGTTTCTAAATAATCGGCCAATTGTGGTTTTTCTATGAACCCAATTTCTTCCATACATTGCTCAATCACCTCACTCATTCGCAGGAAACCAATTTTATCTTTTAAAAATGCTTCCACTACAATTTCATTCGCTGCATTTAAAATACAGGGCATGTTGCCTCCCTTTCTTAAGGATTTAAATGCCAGATCTAAATTTTTAAAGGTTTCCGTATCTGCCTTCTGAAAACTGAAGTTTGGATAATCCAAGAAGTTAAAACGCTTAAAATTGTTTTTTAGCCTATCGGGATAATTTAAAGCATATTGAATAGGCAATTTCATATCAGGAACGCCCATTTGTGCTTTCATCGATCCATCGGTGAACTGAACTATAGAGTGGATAATCGATTGTGGATGAACAATTATATCAATCTGGTCAACAGCAAGATTAAAAAGCCATTTGGCTTCGATCACTTCCAATCCCTTGTTCATGAGTGATGCAGAATCGATGGTAATCTTTGCACCCATTACCCAGTTAGGATGTTTTAAAGCCTGTTCTTTTTTTACTGATGATAAGAAATTTTTGTCTTTTCCAAGAAATGGCCCTCCGGATGCAGTAAGATAGATTTTCTCGATTTCGTTCTGCTCCTCGCCCACCAAGCATTGAAATATTGCCGAATGCTCGGAATCTACCGGGAGGATTTTAACTTGATGTGTTTTAGCTAAGTTTGTGATGTATTCTCCGGCAACCACTAACGTTTCTTTATTGGCCAATGCAATATTTTTACCTGCTTTGATGGCAGCAATGGTGGGTTTTAACCCAACTGAACCCATCAAGGCGGTAAGTACAATATCGCTTTGTGGATAAGCAGCCACTTCTGATAGAGCAGCTTCTCCAGCCAATACATTGATTTTAAGATCTGAAAGTGAATCTTTTACATATGAATATTGACTTTCATCACAGATCACTACAGTCTCTGGCTTAAATTCCCTCGCTTGTTGTATTAGCAACTCTGAATTTTTTAATGCTGATAATACCGAAACTTTAAAAATAGATGGATTATCACGAATTACCTCGAGTGCCTGCGTACCGATACTTCCTGTAGAACCTAAAATGGTGATGAGCTTTACAGATTGTTTTATTTTTGTATTGTTCAATTGTTTTTTTTCATTTGTTAATGGCTGTCACCTCATTAAGTTTTTGTCAATATTTGAAGTGGCTGCAAATCGTAACATCTATAATTGGTAAATTTAAATTACTTTATCACAATCATAAACAATTAAACAATAAACCTTCCTAACCCATCAGCCAACTTCCTGTCGTTACTTAATCTTGGCACTTTATTCTGTCCACCCAATTTCCCTTCGCCTTTCATATAATTTACAAAAGCATCCTTCTGCAAAGTACGTATAATTAAGGGTTGTAGGATATTTCCATCAATCAGGTCAAAGTAGTAAATATTTTTCTTTTGCAAAGCCTGATCCACCTTTTTACTAAATGCAGCCATATCTTTTGGCGCCGATGAAAATTCTACAAACCACTCATGATAAGGCAATTCGCCTACATGCGGGTTTACTTGAGGCGCAACAGTAAACTCTGTTATTTTAACATTTTCTTCATTAGCAACCATTAATAGAGCATGTTCTACTTCTTCGCCAATTACATGTTCGCCAAATGCCGATATAAAATGCTTTATACGCCCTGTTACTATAATTTTATAAGGATTTTTAGAGACAAATTTTACAGTATCGCCTATGCTATAACCCCATAAACCTGCATTGGTATTCATCACCAAAGCATAATTGGTATTTAATTCTATTTCCACGAGTGATAATCGGGTTGCGTTTTCGTTGTGGTATTCATCGGCGGGAATAAATTCGTAAAATATACCAGCATCAGCCAACAACAATAAGCCCTTATCTTTTTGCGAATCCTGATAAGCGATAAAACCCTCCGACGCAGGATAGGTTTCAATGGAATCGATTTTCTTACCAATACTTTGCTCTATTTTAGCACGGTATGGTTCAAAGTTTACTCCTCCATAAATAAATAAACTAAAGTTTTTGAAAATCTCAGAAATCTTTTTCCCTCCCGATTTCTCCGAAAGCTTATCGAAATACATTTGTACCCAAGGTGGAATACCAGAAATCAAGGTCATATCTTCGCTGATGGTTTCTTCAACGATGGCATCAACTTTCTGCTCCCAATCTTCAATTATATTGGTTTCATAAGATGGTAGACGGTTCTTTTGTAAATATGCCGGAACGTGATGTGCTACAATTCCAGACAAGCGGCCAACATTTACACCGTTTTTTAAATTTAACACTGGGCTTCCTTGTAAAAAGATCATCTTTCCGTTTACAAAATTGGCTTTCCCTGTTTCATGAATATAGGTGAGGATTGCATTTCGGGCAGCTTTGATATGCTCTGGCATTGATTCCTTGGAAAGTGGGATATATTTAACGCCAGAAGTAGTACCTGATGTTTTGGCAAAATAGAGTGGCTTGCCTTTCCAGAGTACATCGGCTTCTCCTGCTACTACCCGATCTACATAAGTTTTTAATCCTTCGTAATCACGAACAGGAACATTTTGTTTAAAGTCTAAATAGTTTTTGATAGATGAAAAGTGATGATCTTTTCCAAAAGCCGTTTGCTTAGCCTCGTGAATTAATTTTAATAAGGTTTTATTTTGTGCAGCTACGGCATTATTTTTCCACTTATTAATTTGCCAAACTGCAAATGCCGCAAAGGGCTTACTTAATGCTGCTTTTAATCCCATAACTAATGATTGATTTTTGGATGATCAAATGTTAGAATGCTGTATGCTAGACGATATTATGTAAGATATCAGGATGCTCATCACCTTTATATTCACCGGCAATTTTACGGTATGCAACCGTTAAAGCTACACTGGAAAGTGGAACAATGATGAACGAGCTCAAAATATTTACAATAAAAGCAATAAATGGCCAGTGCAATAAATTAAATAATAAATAGATTAAATATCCTCCACCAAGCACCAATAATAACAATAAGATCTTGGTAAAATTCCCTTTTGTAATGGCTAAGCTCAATTTAATAGATTCGAATGGAGCTGCATTTTTATCAATAATAAAAAATGGAAAGAAGGAAATTCTTAACCATGTGATGAATAATGCTAAAATGGCTATACCAACAGCAATTTGAGTAATTACAACTCCTGTTGTTTGAAAACTTTCTACCCATCCAATTCGCACCAGATACCTTAAAACAGGATCTAATACATACAAAACTGGGAACAATATTAGCCCGATAAAAAGTATACAGGCAATAAAATATAACGTAGCAACTAGAAAACGAATAATCTGTTGTCTGGTAGGTAAAGTATCTACGATTTTTACATCATTTTCTTCATCATCCATTAAATGAAAAATGTACTTAAATAGAGAAAGATTAATCGTAAAATATAGAAACACGAACACAATTGCCATTACAACACTAAGCACTTTGCTAACATCTTTAATAAAAAAAGCCATTAAACTGGATGCACTTGCAGTGATAAACATTAAAAAACAAAGCGTAGCAATAGAGAAATAGTGCTTTCTGGTTATGCTCCAAGCCTTTTGGATCACATCGTTAACGGCAAACGTACTTTCTTTTAAATAGTTGATCATTTAGCTTTTTAGTTGGCTGTTTAGTTGGTTAGGTGTTTAGTTATAAAGTTGTTTGAACATTAATTATAGTTAGCTTTTCAGGATTTTGTTCTCTCTACCCATTCCCATTTTCCATTTTCGATTTTCAATTTCCTTTTTCATCATCCATTTCCTCCACTAAATACCACTCGTTTAAATAAATCCTGAATAAATCCTAAACCGTAAGCCGTTAGTTGGATGAATGAAGATATAATGCTCAAAAATGCAACTTTTAAAGATTTATTTACAGACCAAGCGTGAAAAAATATCAACATAAAATACACCAAAAGCAAAAAGTTACAAACATAAGCCAAAGGCGGATAGATGAAATTGCATAAAATGGTAAATCCAAAACCTAAAGTAAAAATAGCAGGAAAAAAATGAACCAATTTTAATTCTTTTGGGAAGTGTTTATAAATATTAATCCTTGCTCTTCCAAAAAAATGTAATTGCTTATAAAACTGACTGAAACTTGTTCTGCGTTTATGGTAAACTTTCGCCTCGGGTATTAACCCAATTTTAAAACCAGCTTCATGAATCCGAATACTGTACTCGATGTCCTCTCCCAATCGGGTTAAGATAAAGCCACCAACCTTTTCCCAGGCCTGGCGAGACACCCCCATATTAAAGCTCCTTGGATGAAACTGACCAACATGTTTTTTATTCCCACGGATACCTCCAGTGGTGAAAGGAGATGTCATGGCGTAACTGATGGCTTTTTGAACCGGCGTAAAACTATCATGTGCAGCATCAGGGCCACCATAGGCATCTAAATGATGCTCGTATAAATAGTTTTTTACGATTTCTAAATAATCAGCAGGAACAAGAATGTCCGAATCAAAAATAATGAAATAATCTCCTGTTGCTCTTTCAAACGCATAATTACGAGCAAAACCCTGACCAGCATTTTCCTTGAAATAGTATTTGATATCAAGTTGATCAGCATATGAATCAACAATTGCTTTTGCATCATTTTTCGATCCATCTTCAATAACCAAAACTTCAAACTGTAAATAAGTTTGTTTGGTTAAGGTATATAAAAGCTCGTCTATTTCTTGTGGACGATTATAAAGTGGAATGATGATGGAGAAAAACATGTTTTGAAGATGGAAAAGGGAAAATGTAAGATGTTAAATGGAATTCCGTTTTACATCTTACATTTTACATCTATTTAAGTTCTTTTTCAATTAAATACTGGTTTCTTTCTGGTGCGTTACGCGATAGAAGTTCGGCAATAAAACCTGCAAGGAACATTTGCGAACCTACAACGATTGCAACTAACGATAAATAAAATAGTGGTTGCTGCGTAACATCGCGATAAGCTAAGCCTTTCCATATTAACACCTGCTTTTCTATTATTACATAAAGCGACATGATGATACCGATAAAGAAACTCAATACCCCCAATGAACCGAAAAAGTGCATTGGGCGTTTGCCAAACTTACCTACAAAGAAGATAGAAAGTAAATCTAAAAAGCCATTGATAAATCTGCTAAAACCAAATTTGGTTGTTCCGTATTTGCGGGCTCTATGTTCTACAACCTGTTCTGAAATCTTATTAAATCCTGCCCATTTGGCAATTACAGGTATGTAACGATGCATTTCGCCATATACTTCGATGGTTTTGACGACATCACTACGGTATGCTTTTAAGCCACAATTGAAATCATTCAATTCGATTCCGCTCATTTTGCGTGTTGCGGCATTAAATAGTTTCGTAGGAACTGTTTTGGTAATTGGATCGTAACGTTTCTTTTTCCAGCCCGAAATCAAATCTAATTTTTCTTCTTTAATACGGCGGTATAATTCCGGAATTTCATCAGGACTATCTTGTAAATCGGCATCCATGGTTATCACCACATCGCCCTGTGTGGCTTCAAAACCAACATTCAATGCCGCAGATTTACCATAATTTCTTCTGAATTTAATACCCTTAATGGCTGGATTTTGAAGTCTTAAGGTTTCGATTACTTCCCAAGATTGATCTGTACTCCCATCATCAATCAAAACAATCTCATAACTGAAATTATTTTCAACCATTACTTTATCAATCCATGCCGTTAATTCGGGCAGTGATTCGTCTTCGTTGAATAAGGGTACTACAACTGATATATCCATTTAGGTAGAAAGTAAAAAGTAGAAAGTAAAAAGACCAAAGCCATTAAACTAATACTTTAAAAATAAAACGTGCAAATTTCATCAAATTAAATGATAAAACCTGCACGTTCGAAATTTTATAGATTAACTAACCCTCTTTTGGGAAAGTATTGAAAGTTGTTGGTTCTTTTTTCTTTAAAATTGCGGCTAAGATTAATGATAAAACACCATACATTGCCAACGAGACTCCAAAACTAGTGAATGAATTTTTCAATGTTGGCGCAAGTTTTTCTTCCATATTACCTGCTTTTTCAAGTGCTTCATCTATTTGTTCAGATGCCATTCCAAATTTCTCCATCATGGCTCTTTGCGAATCCGTAATGGCAGCCGCTGCTCTAGCTGGCAATTCGGGATCAATAACTGTCATCAATACTACATTGTATAAAACAGAAACCAAGGCCAAAATTAAAGCAATAATTAAATAAGATTTAAAAGCTTCACCAAATGTCCAGAAACCACCAATTTCTTTACGGATGGTAATTCCTACAAATACCAACAATACAATAAAAATAATTAGAATGATAAAAGGCAATGCGAAATTGGTATAAAGCATTACTGGATTAATGAAATGTAGCGTTAATGAAATTGCAACAGATACCGCTGCAAGTATGAAACCATACTTAAGGGATAATTTTGTGATAAGCGCACTTTTGTCCATAGTATTTAATTTAGTTGTTAATGGTGGTAATCAATATATAAGTAGCAGAATCAAACGATTTGTTACTGCTAAATTGAATTATTTCTTTAGTTGTAGTTGCACTGCCTTCAACATCTAAGAAAAATGCCATAAACGGGACAAATAATTCTTCCATTTCTTCGCTGATGTTTAGAGTTGGTGCTGTTTTGCAAATCTCTTCTACACTGCTTTCTGCCAACTGCTGGTTGCTGATCATCTCTTCATAAATCTCAAATTCATCTTGAAACTCATCATCCTCTACCAATAAAAACTCTTTTAAGAAATCGCCTAATTCAGGTTCTATATCTTCATCTTTACATTCTTTAATGTATAGCAATAGATTTAAAAGCTCTGTTCCCCTATCAATGGTTTCTTCTTCAATATTGGCCCATTCATCACTCTCCAAATAATCATCTTCCAGTTTTTGAACATCACTGCTGAAAAAATTAACCATCAGCAAATCGAAAAATACTTCACGAAGTTCTTCAAATTTCGGATGCGAATCAAATACCACATCAAAAGCGGTTACTTTATCCATGAAATTTACATCAAGCTCAAAAGCTGCTAGTAATTCCGTTTCAAAACCCTCTACATTTATTGCCGAAACCTCAGCATATTTATTTAATGATGCGACAAGCGCTGATTTTACTCTGTTATCCATATTTTTTAGTATCAAGTATATAGTTCAAGTATCAAGACATTGATAAGTTGCAAGCTTTAGTCTTTCTTCTTTTAGCTTTCTTGGAGTTGATTATTATTGTAAACCAGAACTACTTTCCCTATTAATTCTGTTCCTAATAGAGGACTGTTTGCTGATTTAGATAAGTTAGTTATTGTATTGTAAGCCCATTTTTCATTCGGGTTATATACGTTAAAGTTAGCTTCTTGCCCCTCTTGAATCGACGGAATATTTAAATTTAGCAATTTACGTGGGTTAATAGACAATTTCTCTGCAATTAAGCTAGCTTCCAATCCTGCTTTTAACAATAAAGGTAAAACCGTTTGCAATGCAATTATACCATAATGCGCAATTTCGAATTCTACATTTTTAAATTCTATTTCTTCTGGACGGTGTTGCGAAGTAATGGCATCAATTGTTCCATCTTTTAAACCAGCAATAAGTGCTTTTACATCCGCTTTGCCACGCAATGGCGGTTTTACTTTATAATTGCTGTCAAAATCTACCAATAAATCTTCAGTAAAAACCAAATGATGAGCAGTTACATCACAAGAGATTTGAACACCATCTTTCTTCGCCTTACGGATGAGCGCAACCGAACCAGCGGTAGAAATATTGCTGATGTGGATTTTAGTATCGTTGTATTGTGCTAAAAAAATATCACGGGCAATATGCATTTCTTCAGCCAAAGCAGGCAAACCCTTCATGCCTAGAAGCACAGAATTTTTGCTCTCATTGATCTGCGATTTACCCGCAATCGATTTATTCTCAGGATAAACCATTAGCAAAGCATCGAAACCCTTTGCATACTGTAAAGCACGACTCATAAAGCCATCATCTTGTAAAGCCTTGTCGCCATCAGAAAATGCAACTGCCCCCGCTTGTTGCATATCAAATAGCTCGGCAAGTTCTTTCGCCTCGCGATTTTGACTGATTGCACCAATGGGATAAACATCAACCAGATTATTTTTTGCTTTGTTTACGATGTATTCTACCTGAGATTTCGACTGAACCACCGGGCTGGTTTGAGGCAAAAGAGCCAGGCCCGTAAAACCACCAGCTTTTGCTGTGGCCGTTAACGTTTGAATATCTTCCTTGGTTTCGAAACCAGGATCGCCGGCAACGCAGTTTAAATCGAAAAATCCGGGTGTTAGAAATGCGCCCTGACCATCAAAAACAGTTTCGTTTTTTTCGGCAGTTAATTTACCTATGTTTTGAATTTTACCATCAACTACTCTCACATCGCATTGTTGCTTATCAAAGTTACTTTGCGGATCGGCAATGGTTACATTTTTAACTAGGAGATTCATATTGTTTTTTTAGGGTTGTTAAAAAATCGGATGAGCAGAATTTCTGCTGCAATAAAAATCAGCGACAAAATTAGACAAAGTTTCCATAATGTTTGTCCGATTTTATTGGCACCAGCTGTTAATTTTACCGCATCTTTATCGGTATCGAATATTTTCAAGTTACTTTTCCCGGCAAGGTTATCAAGTTCTGCTATACTCAAATAATGCATATCAGATTCTGCCCTACTATTGTTAAATGCATAAATAGCCAGCAAAGAATCGGCTAAATATAGATTGTAAAAACCAGCGTTTTTAATCTGGTCGGCAACATAAATAAGCGTTTTACCATCTGCCTGGCGAATTTCCGGAATCGCCTCGAAATTTTTTGCAGTAAGTTTCAAAGTCTGATTTTTGCCCAGATTAATCTTTTTGCTAGCCAATGCATTATCATTTCCGAGATGGTAATAAAGCGCAGTTTCATTTCCAGCATTTAAAGCCAAACGATACATGAGTGGAACAAAAACAGGATGTCGTGCCAAATTCCCATCAACAGTATTGAGTCCGGTTGCCGATAAATAGGCTGTTCCGTTCCCTACTCCATATTTTGCGAAGAAAAGTTTTTTGCCAGGTAGAGCCAAAATATTTTCTTTATTGGATGAGTTATTCTCGACAAAAGAAAAATATCGATTAACGGTGGGCAAATCGAGGTTTTTAGGGATCTCTTCAAAAACTGTTTTAAAAATTGGATTTTGAAGATCGATCTGATCAACCTTGGTTTCTGTTTTGGTTAAACTTTGAATGGAAGGCAATGATAATCCATTTAAAAAGGCATTGTAAGCTTGAATATCAGCATCCAAATCTGGAAATATAACAACTGCACCGCCAGCGTTTAAATAGTTTTTTAGCTGTTGAGCCAAACCACTTGAAGGATTTTTCAGTCCATTAAGTACAATTAAACCAAAGTTGGCAAAACCGCTGTAATTAATATTACTTTCTGAATTCTCGGCGAGATTGTAATAATTATCCGCAGCAAAAAGGGCTTTAAAGTAATTGCCTGCATTTGCGCCATTGATACTTAAAACAGATAAATTCTTATCAACTTTAAAACTAAACGACAAGGTATCATCAAAAGTTACTGGAAAATCTTTAATGGTAATAATTCCTTTTTGCCAGCCCGCTTTCAATCCGGAGAAGTTTAAAGTATCTTTTCTTGTTTTGCCAGCCGGGATGGTGATAGAACCCAATCCCTTTTGTTGGTTATTGATGCTTAGTTTTAAAGGAATATTTTTTGCCTCTTCATCAGAATAATTTTTTAACTGGACCACCAATTTTTCGTTGGCGCCTGGTTGATGATTTGGAGAAAGTACCCAAACACTATCTACTGCGACATTTGGCAAGGTTGTAGCATTCAGTTTTAAAAAAGCATATTGAATATCGCTCTTGGTTTCGAGCTTTTTTCCGGTAGCTATATTTTTCTGAAAATCGGAGATAATAAAACTATACTTATTTGCCGAACCTGTTAAAACATTTCCTTGCCGATTTAGTATTTGCTGGAGATTTCTGTTTGCAGGCGATATTTTAACATCTTCGAGTGCTTTCAAAAATTCATCTACATTTACCAATCTTTGGTGTTTACCTTCAAAATTATTGGTAAGGAGCTGAAAACGATCGTTTATACCAAAACCTTTTATCAATTCTTTAGCCCTTCGTTTAGCCTCATCCAATAAGTTGCCATCTTTATTAATGGCTTCCATGCTGTATGAATTATCGACATAGATGCTTATTGCATTATTTACGAATTTGTTTTTTTGCTCGCTTAGAGGAATATAAGGTTGGGCAAAAGCAAGTACAAGAAAGATAATAGCAAGAATTCGTGATAATAAAATCAACAGATTTTTAAGTTTCTCTTTCGATGAATTTTGCTGTTCTACCTCTTTTAAAAGCCGAACATTAGAAAAATAAACTTTTTTAAATCTCCGGAAATTAAATAAATGAATGATAACCGGAATTGCAACCGATAAGAGTGCGAAAAGAAAGCCCGGATAAAGGAAATTCATTAAAAACCAAAGATAGAAAAATTATGGAGAGTGGAGAATATCAATTGTAATAAACTCGTTCTAATAAGAAAAACCAGGAAATTCTATATTTACGATTTTCCAATTATTGTTATGCAAGGCAAAATACAGCTTAAAAGGACCACTTACAATTTTCGATTGTTTTTGAATCACATCCCGATAACCGGCAACACCTTCTACAAAGCCCATCCCTTTCCCGTCACTTAGCAATTCAAAGTTAACATCGATAATATCATATCTGCCGCCAACATATTCATCAGATTTGCCAAAAATACCTTTTAATCGGCTAATGATAATCCCTTTGCCAATCACCTTATTTCCCGGGAGGATAAAAAAATCATTGAGCTCATCAGTAATAGATTTTGATTGTTTAAACCAGGCATTAATAAACCTAATGGCACTGTTTACGATATCAGCTTGATGATTAAAAGTGGTGTTATCTTGCATGTAATCTCTTAAAAAAATAATCGACCAGCTTAAAAGCTGATCGATTAAAACTTTCCAAAGTTAACTATTCTTTGGCCTTTCTATAATCTGGTTTGGAGAATAATTATTCGGCTACCTTTTCATCTTCTTTTTCAGGGAACATGATCGATAAAATTACAGATAGGATTAACACACCACCAATAACGATTAATGAATAAACAGAATCGATGTGGAAGAACGGAGCGATAATCATTTTGATACCGATAAAAGAAAGGATAATGGCTAATCCGTATTTTAGCTTACTAAATAAGTGAATGAAGTTATCCAACAAGAAAAACAAAGCACGTAAGCCTAAAATTGCGAAGATATTCGATGTGTAAAGGATCAGTGGATCTTTAGAAATGGCAAATATCGCTGGTATTGAATCGACTGCAAAAAGCAAATCGGTAAATTCAATAACGGCAACCACAACCAAAAGCGGCGTAGCTAATTTTACGCCGTTTTCGATAGTGAAAAATTTATCGCCATCATACTTATCACTTACTCTAAAAAACTTCCTTACCAATCTCGCTCCTCTGGTATTGTTATAATCCTCATCTTCATCATCATCATCTGCCGACCATGATTTAATCCCGGCGTAAACCAAAAAAAGACCAAAAAGTGTCATGATGATGTTGATGTCATATTTAAATCCAGCAACGCCAAACAGACTTAAGATTTTATTTAAGTATGTTAATTCTATAAAGAAAGCACCTGAAAAGATAAAAATGGCCCTTAAAACCAAAGCACCAATAATACCCCAGAAAAGTACTTTATGCTTGTTTTCATTGGCTACATCGAAAAACTTAAACACCAAAATGAATACAAAAAGATTATCTACCGAAAGTGCTTTTTCTATCCAATAAGCAGACTGAAACTGAGTAAATTTTTCAAACCCTAGCACATAATAAACGGCTCCACTAAAAATCATCGAAAGAGAAATCCACACAATAGACCATGTAATGGCTTCTTTATTAGAAATGGTATGGCTTTTTTTGTTGAACAGACCTAAGTCAATGATCAGCATTATAACAACCACAATTGCAAAGCCAGCAATTAAAAGTGGGTGATCAAACATGTTGTTACTCATTATAATTTGTTTTATTTATTTGCAAGCGTTATTAAAATTACCCTTCCACCGTCCTCTTTTGATAGCAAAAGTTTCTTTCCATCCGTTAATTCGACCATTGAACCGATGGGTATTTCCTTTTCTTCAGTTTTATCAACCAAAGATGTTAGTTTTTGATTAACAAATACCCATTTTGTTTCATGAAAAGTAAAATAACCTACCGGAATTTTTTGCTCGGCAGTTAACTTTTCATTTCGTATGATATTTCTGTTTACATGCCATTGAAATAAGTATTGATTGTTGTACACCATTAAACGATGGTTCTCTGGTTTCCATACTGATGGCTGAAATTGGTAGTATAAATCCAGAATGGGTAAAGTTCCTTTATGGCTGGTGCCGCAAAACGGGCATTTTGGTATTGATGTATTATCGAAAACATACCATTTTTGATCGCAATAAATGTTACTGCACTGTTGCATCAAATCGGTCGTTTTAAGCAATGCGGTTTCCCATTCTTCTGCTGTTGGGCGTTGCATGGGATGATGCAAACCATCAATAAAAGCTTTATCAAATAATGCTTTCAAATATGGCCCAGTAACCGTATATGGAATTTTATTTACATCAGCCCAATAGGTGTCCCATTTAGAAATTTGATTCAGTTTTGGGCGGTTTGATAAATCAGTTGGGTGCTCAATGAATAGCGCCCTTTCGCCCATGCTTAACAAATCATCCTTTTCTGTATCCAAATCGTGCACCTTTCCTCCTTTTAGCGGATGCCTGTGAAGCAGATACATGTAAATCAGACAAGCCAAGGCATGTAAATCAGTTAATCGATTTGGTAATTTCCTGGCGGGATCAGTTTTATCTAAATGTTTAGTGGCGAGCACTTCCGGCGCTATGAAATCGGCTGTACCAATCACTTCTGCCTGAAATATGCCAGGAACAACCAAACCATCTAAATCGATCATACAAGCTGAACCCGAAGATGGATCAATGAGCACATTATTGTAAGATAAATCGGAATGTGAAAGCCCCATTTGATGCATTTTTTTAACCCCACGAGATAAATTAACACCAATTTGAAAATAGTTTAGCCATCTCCCCAACTCATTTTGATCCAGACTTAAAGGAAACTGCCTGTTTCTGAATTTTGCCGCTGCAAACCATTTACCGTTTTTCTCCTCCCCTTTAATTAAGTCGCTTGAGGTGTAACCTTTTGAAAAGAAAAACTTTGAGTTATAAATGGGTACAATAATTCCAATTCGATCGTGAGTTTCAATAATATCGGTTGGCCAGCGGTAAATTTCTTCTAAATAATAATTTCCAGCATCTTTAGTTTCAATCTGGTTAAGGTATTTTGTTACAATTTTAGTTAAACGTTCCTTTTGATTAAAATCCTGCTTCTCTTTAAAAATGGCCACCACATATTTTCGATCTGGACTGAAATATACATTTTTGGCTGTTCCACTTTTCGGGTCGCCATTATCTATATACTGATAAGACTTGCCGGTGAGAGAAGATTTAACGGTGATTGTAGACATGGTTTCGTTCTAAAAAATTATGGCTAAAGTTCGATCATCGTGGTTGCCTGGACTCCAAAAATCCATCCAGGCTGATAATTGGTTGGCAATCTCATTATTCGATGAGGCTAAAGTAACTACAGCTCCATCTTCATTTCTTCCTTTTATATCTTCAACAAATGCTTTCCAGTTTTCTAATTTCTCTAAATTTGCTTCCACCACAAACTTTGCATCATAAATTCCATCAGTCATGAGCATAAGATAAGAGAAATCTTCAATTAAAGTAAAGCTAAAACGCGTAGAAAATTTATCACTGGTAAAAATTTCAGGCATCGTAATAAATCTTGTTCCACCACCAAATTCACCAACATCAAGCCAGTTCATTAGTTTAATATTTGTTAAATCTTTATTCAATAAACCTATAGGACAATCGCCCACGCCAAATGTTAATATGGCATAACCAAAATCATATTTTTTAAAGAGCGCAAAAATCAATGTAGTGTGAAAATCTTTTAGTGGATTTTCAGTTACTTCTGCAAATGCTTCAATTTTATGATGGGCAAATTGAGCCGCTTTTGATAGGTTATTGTACACAAAATGACTAATTTTTTTTGAAGCGTCCTCTCCTATTGTATTGTGATAATTGTAAAGAATTTTATCAAATTCTTTTAATTTTTCTTCCTCTAAATTATTCTCAAAATATTCAATTACGGCCTCACAGGCAATTTTCGATCCCTGTCTGGCTAATTTTGCACTGCCTGCACCATCTGCCATACAAACTACACTCCAGCCATTGTTTTCAAAGTGTTTGAAAGCATAGTCGTCATCACGAAAAGACCCTACATTTGCATGACTTCTGCCACGTTTAGAGGCAACAACGATGTGTTTATCTCCCAGTAATTGAAAATCATTTTCATTATCTTCTTTCCAATAATTGGCGATCTTCCATTCCTCATCTTTTCCCTCATCACTTGCTATATTTTTCCATAATGATTTTGGATTGGCATTGATTACCAGCGAAAGCATTTTTTCATGAGGCATCACATTTTCTTCCTCACCTAAAACATTAAATTTCATTTTGATTTTGAAATCGCCACTTTGACTTGGATCACCATCAATTACATTTAAAGTCGGGTTAAAACTCAACCCATACTGATCCAGCCCCTCAAATTCAACATTGGTGATATCATTAAAACCCAATTGATTAAAATCAAACGCTGTATAATAGGATTTACTAATAGTTGCATTTGGAATGATAATTTGTTTGGCCAAAATATCTTCAATTTTATTTTTCAAATCCCACTTATCTATCATAATTTTTTGCTTTTCTCTGATCAATTTTACAGCATCAATATTAAATTCTTCATTTACATATTGCTCAAAAAGTTTTTGTCTATTGGCTGATACTTCAATATGGTTGCTTTTTAGCAAATTTTCTATGTATTGCTTGGTATCGAACATGCCTATCCTTGCGCTCTACCAACATCGAAGCCACCCTCGCCATATCCATAACTACCAAAATTACCACACCAGGGGCAAGTACTCATAGGTTCATTGCCAATACAGTGTATTTTCTGACAAACGCATACCGCCAAACCAAATTGATTGCCACAACACGGGCAAGCTGGCGCACCAATTAGTTCTTCGCTATTCACTTTTTGCTGTATAGCATTTTCATCACAGTATTCGTAGTAAGAATTGTCAACCTGAAAACCACCAACTAAGCGATAAGCCTGGGTTTGTAAATTCAATCCTTCAAAACCCGATTCGTTCATTACTTTGCGGTATTTCATTAAGTATGGTCGTTTGGTATTTTGGCATTTTGCAGATAAGACTACGTAATTATTATCAATGTATTGCGTGTTTGCTGGTGCTTTTGAGATATCGATTTTCGAAAGCGTATCCCCATCCATTTTTGCCAATTCAAAACCCGATTGATTATTTTCTACGCTGATACTGCTCGTTTTAATCGAATCAGTTACCCATTTAAAAAATTTGTTGTAATCCTCACTAGTCGCATTTTTAAATTGAAGCACGTTTTCTGTTAGTTCGGATAACACTCGTGTATCGGTACTATCGCCAAAAGATATGGCCACCATATTTGCCGTTCGCTGCCAGTTTTGCTTCCATTCGGAAATTGCAGTCTTGGTATCATCGGTTGGTACACCATCGGTAAATAGAAACACAATGGGCTTCCAATCGCCTTTTTGTTCCATAGTTGTTTTAACAATATCTTTTCGCATTTGAAACATCAAATGACCCAAACCTTTGCTTAAGGATGTGCCACCACCAATTGGAAATTTTGGAGGATAAAAACTAACTACTTCCTGTAACGGCACTAACGTTTTAGCTTGTCCGGCGAAAACAATAATTGAAATCCATACGGTTTCGATGGCGTACGGATCGGTTTTGATGGCTTTGATAATGGTTGCCATCCCTTCTTCAACCTGCTGAATCTGATCTCCAACCATCGATTCAGAAATATCTATTAAAAAGTAAATGGGTAATCTTCTCATATTAAAAATAGTTGTTTAATAGCAAAAGCACAATTAGCAATACAATTTGAGTCATATCTACTGCCAAGCCTTGCCCTACTTGAAATGGTTTTATTATGGTTTGTAGGAAATTAAGAACGGGTTGAAAAATGCCCTGAAAAAAGTTGAAAGCACTTTTATATTTTGAGTTTAATTTGTCTTTATAGGGTAGCAATTTTGAGTATAAAAATAGGCCGACTATCAAAACATTTATTAAAATCCTAAAAGCCAAAATCATATAGAAATGGCTTTACGAATTTCTCCGGCAATGATTTTATAGCTATCCTTTACACGTTGGTTGTAACTGGAACAACCATAAACAATAACGCTATTGCTATCTTCTAAATAATTGATGGAAAAGTAAGTTACTACATCATTATGGATTTCCTGTATTTCGCCACTTTTGGTTTTTCGATCAAAAACATCGACAAACTGAACACTCAAATACAAACAGTTGCCTAATAATTTTGTGGCCAATAAATTAAATTTAGTATGATGAGCGCTTCTTAAATTACGTTCTAAATGATACATATTTAACTTACTCACCCGAAAAGTTTCATAGCAATTTACGATACCATCTAACGTGCCCTCTTGAAAATGATCAATCGGTTCGTTGTAGTTGTATTGGGCAGGAGTGTCATTACTTTCTCCACCTGATGTTATTTTAACAATAAACCCAATAATGGTAATTGCCAAACTGATTACGCCGAGTACATCCATTTTAAATCACCATTGTAATTTCGCTTGGAGGTGGTGGAAGTGCCACACTTTCTCCTGTTCCCTGGCTCTTATTTCCCTGCTCAATGGTTTCTGAAACCCATTTAAAAAACTGCTTCAGGGTAGAGCTATCGGCTGTATCCAAATGTACCACATCGGGTGTGAGTTCTTTCAAAAGCGCATCATTCGCCGAATGCCCTGCCGCACAGCCTACAATGGCTCCAAAGTTTAAAGTTTTGATCTTTGGAACCATTTCCCGGTACAACTGCAAATCACTTGGTTTTCCGTCTGTAAATAGAAATAAAAGTGGTTTCCAATCTCCCTTTTGAGTTGAATTACCTTTGATCACATCATTTTTCACTTTTTCGTAGAGCATATCTAAGGCTTGGCCGGTATGTGTTGGCCCACTTTGCGGACAGGTAATTTCCGGAAGCTGAAATAGAGCCAATTCTGTTAAGGAAACAATTTCTTTAACCTCACGATCGAAAGTAATCATGGAAATCCATAATGAATCCAATGCCTGTGCATCGGCCCTCAAGGTATTAATCATTCCACTTAAGGCATTGTTCAAAGCCTGAATTGGCTCACCATACATGGATCCCGAAGTATCTATTAAAAAATAAACAGGTAATCTTCTCATAATATTCGAATTAAACAACGATATTAAGTTCGGATGGCGGTGGCGGAAGTTCTTTCAATAGGCTAATTTCCTTCCCTGCATCTTCAACTTTTGTAGAAGTAACGCCAATTGATGCCGTTACCCATTGAAAAAATTTGCCAATACTTGCCGAATCTGCTGTATCTAAACTAACCACATTTTCAGTAATTTGCTTAAGCACACCAGTGTCTGCTCCCGATCCGGCTGCGCATGCTACCGTAAAAGCCACTCTTTGCTTTTTAAATTCTAACAAGCCTGGCAACCAATCATCGGTTGGTACACCATCAGTCATAATAAAAACCAAAGGTTTCCAATCGCCTTTTTGCTCGGTTGTGGTTTTGGCTACCTCATTCTCAATTCTGTTCGAAACCAATTTTAAAGCTTCGCCCAGGGCTGTAACGCCAGTCGCCTTTAAATCGACCATTTGAAAAGATGCCAAATCAGTAAGCGGAATAATTTGTTGTGCTGTACTATCAAAAGTAATTACACTCAAAAAAGCAGTTTCGATGGCTTGAGGATTTTGTCTTAAAGAACTAATCATTACCTGAACACCATTTTTCACTGCTTCAATGGGCTCTCCGCTCATTAAACCTGACGTATCAAGCAAAAGATATACTGGTAATCTTCTCATAATATTTTATTGAGGGATGTTATATGTGTTCGCGGTTTCGTTATTATTCGGAATATGATAGGTACTGCCATTGTTATTTTGCCCTGGAATATTGTAACCTGTTCCTGTTCCATATGTCGGATCGTTTTGGTTAATGTGCGACATAATTTCGGTAGTGTAATCTTTACCTCCACTCAAGATAGTGTAAATATTTCCAATAGTGTAAACCGGCCCCCACGGAATTCCCCACCAACCTAAAAAAAAGTTGGTAAACAAATGGCCCAAACCTGGTGTAATTCTACTTTTTCCGGGGTGGATAAAATGGAAATCAGATGGGTTGTTAAAAGTCATTAAAATTACCGATATGCAATATTTATACATCACAAATTTACCGCCCTGCGCAACCAAACTCCTAATTTGATCGCCAGATAAACCTTCGATATTTTTAATATTCATTACAAATATGATTTGATGATTAAATGAATGGTTTGGCCTAAAAAGGTATCAGGTGTTGGATCGCCAATGGCATCAAATTTCCATTCGTTATTACGCTTGTAGAGTTTTCCTAAAATCAAGGCTTTTTTACCCGTATAACTCGATTCAGCAGATACATTATAAGATGCAAAAACTTCTTTTACCTGCGTTGGCGAACCTTCATACATTCTAATTTTTGAATAGGGAATTTGAGAAAAATCTTCTTTTCCAACGTTATTTAAAAAGAAAAATATCTTCGAAATTTTCGGATCAATTTTAGCTAAATCTACTGTGATAATTTCATTATCCAATCCATCATCACCACCAGAATCTCCCTGTAAATCGTCACCTGTGTGCCTTAAAGCACCATCTAGAGATACTAATTTTCCTTTTGGCAAACCAAATTGTTGTAAAAAATCGATGTTATACAGTGGTGAATAAATATGATCACATAAATTATTGTTGTCATCAATTAGAATGCAACTCAAATCCAGATCAACACTTTGTTTATTGGTTGATAAACCTAAAAAACCTTTGGTTTCTATTGCTCCCCAATTTACACCAACACAAAAACTTGTGAGTGATGCTCCCGTATCTTTACGTAAATCAATCTTTTGCCCTTTTGATAAATTAATTGCCATTGTGTAGTCAGGTTTTAGTTATATTTATTCAAGAAAAATTCAAGTCCATCTTTCATCCCAGCGCCTACAGCTTCAAATTTCCACTCATTATTACGTTTGTAAATCCTGCCAAATTCTACAGCAGTTTCAATAGAAAAATCTTCCTCCAATTCATATTTGAGAATTTCTGTTTTCGTTCCATCAAATATTCTGATGTATGAATTTCTGATCTGTCCGAAGTTTTGCCTTCTATTTTCCGCATCGTGAATGGTTACTACAATACAGATTTCAGCAGCAGCTGGAGCAATTTTCGAAAGATCTACTTTAATTTGTTCATCATCGCCATCACCATCGCCAGTTAAATTGTCGCCAGTGTGTTCAACTGCGCCATCTGGTGTTTGCAAATTATTATAAAAAACAAAATGCGAATCAGAGAGTAATCGCTTATTTTCTCCCAGTACGAAAATCGAAGTATCTAAATCGAAACTACTTCCGTTTGATGATGTATTGGTATCCCAACCTAGCCCTACCGTAAATTGCGGTGCGCTGATTGATTCACGTTGTCCCTTTTGCAGGTTAATTGCCATATTTGGTCATTTTTCTTTGCAACACTTTATTGGTAGCTGTTGCAGATTATAAATCAAATTAGTTAACGTATTTTTTCAAGACTTCTAAAAAGCTGTCAGTTTGGTGAGGCTCACCAATGGCTCTAAATTTCCAGCCGCCATCTTTACGATAAGCTTCAGCAAATACCATGGTGCACATGCCATTTAAAGAGGCATCTCCAGAAAGACTGTATCTTGTGATTTCTTTACCTTTAGCATCTACTGCTCGGATAAAAGCATTTTCAACCATACTAAAATGTTGGTTATTCTGCCTACCCTGATAAATGGATACCACAAAAACTATTTTTTGATAAACGGCATCCAACGAATCGAGCTTTACAATAATTTGCTCATCGTCTCCATCACCCGCACCCGTTCTATTATCTCCGGTAAGCCAAATGTTCCCAGAAGGATGACGCATTGAATTGAAAAATATTACATCGCCTTCGAAAAGACCAACCTGGCGACCGTTTTGATTTACTGTTCTACCCAGGTTTAAAATTTTATCATTCCCATCAAGCAGAAAGGCAATGGCATCCAAATCAAACTCTTCTTCCTTAGGCCCGAAAAGTTTGCCTAAAAAACCTGTAGCTTTCTGTCGAACATCCCAACCTAAACCCATGGTTACTTTTGATAAATCGAAATCTTCACCTTTATCGTTTTTACGCAGATCAATGGTTTGACCTTTTACTAAATTTATAGCCATACAGAGCGTTGTTAATTTATTTTATAATTTGACCTTTGAAATATTTAGATAAGAAAAAAGATAAATCTTCACGATAGCCGATTCCCGAGGCCTCGAACTTCCATTTACCATCTCGTTTGTATAAACGCCCAAATTCCACGCCCGTTTCGATAGAGAAATCTTCGCCTAATTCATATTTTGCAACTTCTTCCCCTGTGCTATCATCAACAATACGGATATATGAATTTCTTACCTGACCATAATTTTGTTTGCGTGTAATGGCATCGTGAATGGTTACCACAAAAAGAATTTCCTGAATATTGGCATCAACTTTTGATAAATCAACCTGAATGCTTTCATCGTCGCCTGTAGCGCTATTGCCACCCGTTGGATCATCACCTGTATGGTGCAAAGCCTGATCAGGAGAATCTGTATTTCCATAAAAAATGAAATATTCTTCCGCAGGAATTAGTCTATTTCCATCAATCATAAATGCCGAAGCATCTAAATCAAAATCATAGCCAGTACCTTCATTGGGATCCCAACCTAAACCAACTGTAATTTTAGATAAACCGATATCAATTTTTTGTCCTTTTTGTAAATTAATAGCCATTGTTAAAATAAGTTTTGATAAAAAATGTGTAAAAATGAGATGTAATTTCACCTTAGCTGCATAAATAATGCAACGTGATGCTGGAGAGATAAATGTTTAACGAAAAAGCGTTTTACATAAACTTCCGAAAAAAAATAGGGATTGGATGGTTACAGCGATGAGAATGGAGCGTTAATTTTTTAATCCTGTAACTTTGCTTATCTGTTTAAATGTTTCTTAACAAATATATTATTTTGGATTTTAATTCCAAATGCGAGTTTAAGTAATTTAGATAACCTTCTTCAAATTTTAGCTATGATCCACCTAAAAGGCATTAGTGCAAATTTGTAATAAAATTAGATTGCATCAGATCACATCATATAAACTATGCAAAGAACTATTACAGCTGCAGATGCAGGGGTTTATGACATCAGCTTTCGGGAAGCAATCTCATGAGAAGATATATTTTAAAGCAATATCACAACAGTTTATAATCTGTATTTTTTCATCGCGACCCAAAGTTTTTCGTCCATTTGATAAACATCAGGGCGATATTCTATTTTATCGTTTTGTGCCCAAGCGGTGAAATACGTGATGATTAATGGTACTGCTTTTTTCGGTCCAAACCATGCAGGCTTTAACTGGAACGATTTTGTAGTATCGGCTTTGGCAGCCATCCTTTTTTTATACCATTTATTGTGTGTGCTATCTACAGGAGGTAAATCAACCTCAGCCCTTAGCTTATCATAAGTATAAGTATCACCAACCAATTTTTCTGCAAATTCTAATGGCTTTTCAACCCGAACACAGCCATGACTGATTGCTCTGTTGCTTAAATTGAACCCATTTTTATTATTGGTATCATGTAAGTAAATACTCGAACTGTTATCAAAAATGAACTTAAATTTTCCCAGAGCATTTCCTCCGCCAGAACCTTGTTTAAATTTAAATGGCAATTTATCGCGAGAATACCTGTTCCAGTTTATAGTGTCTGGCTCACCAATTAGTTTATCCTTATAATAAACATTAATGTTGCTGTTTGATAAATAATAACGATCTTTTCTAGCCATCCAATAAATTTCGCTTTGTGCAATACTTACCGGAATATTCCACACCGGATTTGCTTGTATTGAATTAATTTTACTGAACAACAGTGGTGTTTCATGATTTTTGGGCTTATCGTCTAAATTGCCCGATTTTGCGTAAGCCTTAAGCTTTTCATCATAGCCATTTTCGCGTTTACCACCTACACATACTTTCATCGAGATCACGGTATCTTGCTTATCAAACCAGGTCAACTTAAAATCAGGAATATTTACTTGAACGTAGTTATCTCCAGTTTCAGGCATTTTCCAGCGGAAACGTTCCATGTTCAATAATAGAATACGTTTATCGGCTACTGTGTTTGCATTTAAATAAGCTTCTTGTAAGGCTTTATATTGAATTGATTTTGGCTGAATGTTTTTCAAAGTATCGACTAAACTTTCAGATGCCAACAGATTCATCATCCCAATACTATCCGGACGCTTAACTTTTATATAATATCTTGAAAAAATATTCCGAGGATTTACTACGCCATATTTTAAATAATTATTATAATTGAGATAAGCATTAGCCGATAGCAATTCTATTTTGGCAATAATTGGATAGGTTTCATCTACTTTTTTAAAATTATTTGCAGTCAAATCTGCTAGAAGACTTTTTATTTCCTCGGTTTTAAATATTTTTGGATTAAATCCATGAACCTTGCTATTTTCCAAATATCCTACAAGTGAATCTAATTCCCCATCGATGTAGAATTTAGTAACCAATCTAGGCTCATTTACATTGTAAGAATAATATGCTTTGATGGTTTTAGGATTGATAAATGATTCTGATAAACTATCCATAGTTTTTACAAACACACTATCGAAAGCAGTTGTATCAAAATCTTTATACATCTTATTTTTAAAATGTTCTGATAATACTTTACCAATCTCAGGTGGCTGTTTAAACCATCCACAAGCGGAAATAAATAAAATAATAGGAATTATTAGAAAACGAAAGTTTTTCAACACGTAAATATTTAGTAAAAAAATACAGCTATAGCAATTTAAAAATCCAGATAAGGCAAATTAAGTGCCATTATTTTTTGATTTCCCAATTCAAACGCTATATTTGCCAACGCATATCAGCTAAAGCATTGATACTGGCAGAAATAATTCATGAAATTAACTTTGAACCATCACTTACATTTACACCATCGCCGATAGGCGATATGATATGTTTGTTTTGTACTTCAAAACTTTTTTCCGTAAAATAATTTTCTGTTCATTCTATATTCAATACTTTGAAAACACTAAAAATTGCTATCCAAAAATCGGGTAGGCTAAACGAAAAATCAGTAGAAATATTAAAAAATTGTGGTCTCTCTTTTGAAAACTACAAGAGTTCTCTAATATCAACCGTTCAAAATTTTCCACTAGAAATTCTTTTTCTCCGCGATGATGACATCCCTGAATATGTTCAGGATGGCATCGCCGATTTAGGCATTGTTGGCGAAAATGTAATTACCGAAACCAAGGCTGGAATAGAATATTTACAGAAACTTGGATTCGGAAAATGCACACTAAAAATCGCCGTTCAAACGGGTAGCGAAATTCAAAATTTAGAGGATTTAAATGGTAAAGCAATCGCTACTTCTTACCCCGTTATTCTTGAAAAATTCTTAACCGAAAAAGGAATAAAATCAGACATTAGAACCATTTCTGGTTCGGTAGAAATTGGACCAGGTTTGGGTTTGAGTGATGCCATTTTTGACATCGTTTCTACAGGCGGAACTTTAAAAAGTAATGGACTAAAACCGTTCGCAGATGTGATGCAATCGGAGGCTGTTTTAATCGGAAATAAATCAATTTTATATAACCCTGAAGTTGCAGAATTGCTACAAAGAATTCGTTCCGTTTTAAGTGCGAAATCGAACAAATACGTTGTACTAAATGTTTCAAAAGATAACCTGCAAAAAGTTGTTGATTTGTTGCCAGGTGTTAAAAGTCCGACGGTAGTTCCGTTGTTCGAACCGAACTGGGTTGCCGTACATTCTGTAATTGCCGAAGAAGATTTTTGGGATAAAATTAACAGCCTGAAAGCTGCAGGCGCAGAAGGTATTTTAGTGATGCCAATTGAAAAAATAATCACTTAAAAAGCATCAAAAACGTATAAATTCATATTAACTAATAGTTAATTTTAAATTATAACATATTGAAAGTCTATAATTATACAGATTTATCTAAATCAAAAATTGAAGAACTGTGTTCTCGACAAATTGAAGACGATAAATTGGTTGAAGAACGTGTTGCAGACATCATCAAAGCTGTAAAAAATGATGGCGATAAAGCATTGTTTGATTTCGCAAAAGCATTTGATAAAGTAGAGTTAGAAAAACTTTTTTTAGATGCGGAGGAATTAAAGCGCATTGCAGCAACCATTCCGGCAAATGCTAAAATAGCAATTGAAACGGCTTACCAGAACATCAAAACATTTCATCAATCTCAATTAAAAACTGAAGAAAAAGTAGAAACCATGCTTGGTGTGGTTTGCTGGCGTGAATCGAGAGCAATTGAAAAAGTTGGCTTATATATTCCTGGCGGAACTGCGGTTTTACCTAGCACATTTTTAATGTTAGCTACACCTGCTATTATTGCAGGCTGTACAGAAATCATAGTTTGCTCTCCACCTCAAAGTGATGGAAAAACAAACTGTTACTTGGCCTACTGCGCTGTACTTTTAGGCATAGAACGAATCTATCTAAGTGGTGGTGCACAAGCTATAGCGGCAATGGCTTTTGGAACCCAAACGGTACCACAGGTTTATAAGATATTTGGCCCGGGTAATCGTTACGTTACGACCGCAAAAACGATGGTACAAAACAAGGTGGCGATTGATATGCCAGCAGGTCCATCGGAGGTTTTAGTGGTTGCCGATGAGACTGCCAATCCGTCATTTGTAGCTGCAGATCTACTTGCACAAGCAGAACATGGATTTGATAGTCAGGCAATTTTAGTTTCTACATCAAACGAAATTATAGAAAAAACACTCTTAGAAATTGTAAATCAGCTATCTATACTGCCAAGAAAAGAAATAGCAGCTAAAGCAATTGAAAATTCTTATGCGATTTTAGTTGATAATTTAACTGATGCAATGGATTTTTCAAATGAATACGCACCGGAGCACTTGATTTTAGCAACAGAAAAATTTGAAAATCTTATCCCATTGATAATCAATGCAGGGTCGGTGTTTTTAGGAAACCTTACTCCAGAAAGCGCAGGAGATTATGCTTCAGGTACCAACCATACTCTACCTACAAGTGGCTTTGCTAAAGCTTATTCAGGGGTTTCAACTGATGCTTTTCTTAAGAAGATTACCTTTCAGCATTTATCATCTAATGGATTAAACAATATTGGTGCTACTGTTGAAACCCTTGCAGCCGCTGAGGGATTGGAAGCACACAAAAACGCAATAACTATTAGATTGAAAACAGTAGAAGGATTAAAGTAGAAGTTGAAGGCAACATGCCTATCCTTTTACCTTTTACCTTTTACCTTTTACCTTTTACCTTTTACCTTTAAAAAATGGACATTAACGATTTAGTTAGAGAAAATATAAAAAACCTTAAACCATACTCTACCGCCAGAGATGAATTTAAAGGTCAGGCATCGGTATTTTTAGATGCGAACGAAAACAGCTACGGTTCTCCCCTACCTGCAAATTACAACCGCTACCCCGACCCATTGCAATTGGATTTAAAGGATGCGATAAGCAAAATTAAGGGTGTGCCGATTGAAAACACTTTCTTAGGAAACGGTAGCGACGAAGCAATTGATTTATTGTATCGTGCTTTCTGTAATCCTGGAAAAGATAACGTAATTGTACTGCCACCAACTTACGGAATGTACGAAGTTTCGGCAAACATAAATGATGTAGAAATCCGCAAAGTAAACCTACTTCCAAACTTCCAATTGGACTTAGAAAAAATTGCAGAAACGATTGATAAAAACACTAAAATAATTTTCATTTGTTCGCCAAATAATCCGACAGGAAATTCGATAAACCGCGAAGATATTGAAACGATTTTAACCAACTTTAAAGGTATCGTTGTAGTGGATGAAGCGTACATAAATTACGCCCGTCAGAAGACGTTTATTCAGGAGTTAACGGAGTACGGAAATCTGGTTGTTTTGCAAACATTTTCTAAGGCTTGGGGCCTTGCGGCTTTACGTTTGGGAATGGCATTTTCATCACGAAAAGTGATTGATGTTTTGAACAAAATTAAGCCACCTTACAACATCAATCAGGCTACACAAGATTTAGCTTTTGAAGCAATAAAAAACATCGCTCAAGTGAACGAATGGATTAGAGAATCTGTTGCCGAAAGACAGCGACTTTCCATAGAATTAAATAACCTGAATATCGTTACAAAAGTTTATCCATCGGATGCGAATTTTATTTTAGCCGAGGTGACGAATGCGACTAAAATTTACGACACTTTGGTTGATGAGGGAATCATCGTTCGTGACCGTTCGAAAGTTACTTTGTGTGAAGGTTGTTTGAGAATTACCGTTGGTACAAAAGAAGAAAATGATAAACTGTTAACCACTCTGAAAAATTTCTAAAAGATGAAGAAAGTATTATTTATAGATAGAGACGGTACTTTAAATATCGAACCCGATGATGAACAGGTAGACAGCTTTGCTAAGCTTAAGTTTTATCCTCGTTCGCTTTATTACCTTTCAAAAATTGCAAGCGAAATGGATTACGAATTGGTAATGGTTACGAATCAAGATGGATTGGGAACGCCGTCAAATTCTGAAGAAAATTTCTGGCCTATTCATAATTTCATGCTGGATACTTTTGCAGGCGAAGGTGTAAACTTTAGCGAAATTGTTATTGACAGAACTTTTGCCAAAGACAACGCTCCTACCCGCAAACCTGGCACCGCATTATTGACAAAATATTTTAGCGAAGATTACGATTTGAAAAACTCGTACGTTATCGGCGACAGATTAAATGATGTGGTTTTAGCAAAAAACTTGGGTGCAAAAGCAATTTTTCTTCGTCAGAATGATGCATTGGGTTCTACTGAAGCCTTAGACAAACATGAAACGCTCTTAGATATCATCATTTTAGAAACACAGAAATGGGAAGATATTTACAACTTACTTAAAGCCGGAAGTAGAAAAATTAACCATGTGCGTAAAACGAATGAAACCGATATCACCATTAATTTGGATTTGGATGGAACAGGAATAGCAAAAATTGAGACGGGTTTAAACTTTTTCGACCATATGCTTGACCAAATTGCCAGACATGGAAGTGTAGATTTAGAAGTAATTGCCAAGGGCGATTTACATATTGATGAGCACCATACCATAGAAGATACAGGAATTGCCCTTGGCGAAGCTTTTGCAAAAGGATTAGGTAATAAGCTTGGCATTGAGCGTTACGGCTTCTGTTTACCAATGGATGATTGCTTAGCGCAGGTTGCCATCGATTTTGGGGGCAGAAACTGGATTGTTTGGGATGCTGAATTTAAACGTGAAAAAGTTGGCGATATGCCTACGGAGATGTTTTATCATTTTTTCAAATCGTTTAGTGATGCTGCAAAGTGCAATTTGAACATTAAAGCTGAAGGCGATAATGAACATCACAAAATTGAAGCTATATTTAAAGCTTTCGCAAAAGCAATTAAAATGGCAATAAAGCGTGATGCAGAGAAAATGGTTTTACCAAGTACAAAGGGACTTTTGTAAATAAAGAACAAGGATTAATGAGCAAAGAACAAAGACCTATAGTTTTTATTCCTTGTTCCTTCTTCTTTAATCAAAAAAATATGATTGGAATAGTAAATTACGGTGCTGGCAATATTTTCTCCCTAACCGCAGCTTTGGAGCGTTTGAACCTACAGTATGGCATGGTAAATACCGAATCTGACTTGGAAAAATATAGTCATATCATTATCCCTGGTGTTGGGCATGCAGGCGCTGCAATGGAAAAACTAAAACATACAGGTTTAATTCAGGCGATTAAAGCATTAAAAAAACCTGTTTTGGGCATTTGTGTGGGCATGCAATTGATTACAGAACATTCTGAAGAGGGCGATGCGGCGTTGTTAAATATCGTTCCAGTACGAACGAAAAAATTCGATAAGTTGCTGAATATCAAAATCCCACATATGGGATGGAATGCAGTTGCGCACAAAAACAATTCGCTATTTGAGGATGTTGACGTTAATGCACAATTTTACTTCGTTCATTCGTACTTTATTGAATATAACCCTATTTTTGACATCGCCTCTGCTAATTATGGACTAAAATTTTCGGCAGCGGTGCAAAAAGATAACTTTTATGGTGTTCAGTTCCATCCCGAAAAATCGGGTAAAGCTGGCGAACAGATATTAAAAAATTTTTCAAACCTCGGTTGAGATTTAACTTTCAACCATTAACTTATAACACGAGAAATGTATATAATTCCTGCTATCGATATTTTGGATGGAAAAGTTGTTCGTCTACGTGAAGGCGATTACAACCAGAAAACTGAATATGATGTTTCTATCGCCGACATGATAGAAAAATACCGTTCTAACGGAACCGATTTCATTCATATTATTGATTTAAATGGTGCCAAAGGCGATTTCAGCAACCAGAAATCTCTTTTCGAAATCATTAAAAAAACTGAAATGAAAGTACAATACGGCGGCGGAATCCGTACGATTGAGCAGGTTACCAATTTGCTTGATGCAGGAATCCATCGGGTTATCGTTGGTACACAAGCCATAACCAATCCTGATTTCTTACAACAGTTAAGCGAGGCTTTTGCTAAAAAAGATAACTATGCCAACCGCATTGTTATTGCCATTGATGTTTTAGACGAAGTGATTAAATATTCGGGTTGGATGGAAAGTTCGCCGATTAAACTAATGGACTACGTTGATAAATGTTTGGCTTTAGGTTTCTTCCGTTTCTTGTGTACTGATATTAGTAAGGATGGAAAATTAGGAGGTGCAGCGGTTGAGTTGTACAAAAAACTGTTGGAGCATTCACCAATGATTAAATTAATTGCATCGGGTGGTGTAAGCTCGATGGATGATATTTATGAATTGGCAAAATATCCGATTAGAAGCGTAGTGGTTGGAAAAGCAATTTATGAGGATAGAATTACAATTGAACAAGTGAAAGATTGGAATTTGAAGATGTTGAGTTCGATTTAAACTGTAATAAACAACATGCTTAAATGGGGACTAATATTACTCTTAGCATCACTGGTTTTAGTTTTGTGGGCAGTTTATTCCTTTTTTTATGTTGGTAGTTGTTGGAAAATAATAGGTATTACAGGAAAATATGCACTATGGTTTGGCTTGATATCCTTTCTTTCTAGTGGAGCAATGATCATTACTGGATTGATTGATAGAAAATAATTAATAATACTCGTCATTGCGAGGCACGAAGCAATCTATTTTGCTACAGAGATTGCTTCGTGCCTCGCAATGACGGAAACATAGCAAACACATGCTGAGTAAAAGAATAATCCCCTGTCTCGATGTTAAAGACGGTCGCACGGTTAAAGGTGTAAACTTTGTTGATTTACGAGATGCGGGCGACCCTGTAGAATTAGCTGCTCAATATGCGCAACAAGGTGCTGATGAGTTGGTTTTTCTTGATATTACGGCAACTCACGAACGTAGAAAAACGATGATTGAGATGGTTAAATCAGTTGCTCGTCAGCTGAATATTCCATTTACCATTGGTGGTGGCATTACAGAACTTGCTGATGCGGAAGCTTTATTAAATGCTGGTGCAGATAAAATCAGCATCAATTCGGCAGCTGTTCGTAATCCAAAATTAATTGAGGAGTTAGCCAAAGCATTCGGAGTGCAGTTTGTGGTTTTGGCTGTCGACACTAAATTTGTGGATGGCAAAAACATGGTTCATTTAAATGGTGGCCGATTAATAACCGAATTAGAAACTGAAACCTGGATTAAACAGGCTGAAGATTTGGGTGCAGGAGAAATTCTGCTCACATCAATGAACCATGATGGCACCAAAGCAGGTTTCGATTGTGGTTTACTAAGCAAAGTGAATCAAATGATTAATATCCCGATTATTGCTTCGGGAGGTGCGGGAAGTATGGAACACTTTACAGAGGTTTTCCAAAAAGCAAATGTTGATGCAGCACTTGCGGCATCTGTATTTCACTATGGCGAAATTTTAATTCCCGATTTAAAGCAAGAATTGAGAATTAACGGCATCCCTGTTAGAATATAAAAAAATAACACACTCGTCATTGCGAGGCACAGTTTATCCCGACTAATCGGGAAAGAATACTTAATGATAAAATAAGTTGGTCGTCATGCTGAATTTATTTCAGCATCTTTCCTAATATATATAGACCCTGAAATAAATTCAGGGTGACGAATTGGCCAAACGAATTGCATTAAAGAGTTTAACTGTATCTGCAATGACGAAACTAGAAAGAAACAATGAATATAGATTTTAATAAAAGTGATGGCCTAGTTCCTGTAGTGATACAAGACGAAAAAACTTTAGAAGTTTTAATGCTTGGTTACATGAATGCCGTAGCATTTGAGAAAACACAAAATGAAGGCAAAGTAACCTTCTTTTCACGTTCCAAAAACCGTTTATGGACCAAAGGTGAAGAAAGCGGCAATTTTCTTTTCGTAAAATCTATTCACATTGATTGTGATAATGATACCATCTTAATTAAAGCAAACCCAGTTGGACCAACTTGCCATACTGGAAGCCGCAGTTGTTTTAAAACGGAGTATAATCAAAATTTCATTTTTGAACTGGAAAACATTATCACAGATAGATATGAAAATCCTGTAGAGGATTCTTACATCAATAAAATGCGTGGCAAAGGTTTAAATAAAATTGCTCAAAAAGTTGGCGAGGAAGGTGTAGAAACTGTAATAGCCGCACTTGCTGAAAGCGAAGAAGAATTAATTGGCGAAGCATCAGACTTGGTTTTTCACCTTTTGTTTTTATTAAAAGAGAAAGGCTTATCTATTCAGGATATTGCTAAAAAATTAGAAAGTAGACACCAATAAAGGTAGAAGTGATGCGATTTGCAAAAGCTTAAAACCTTCCAGCCTTTAAATATGTTTAAACACCTTAAAACCCTTTCAGGCCATCAAAACCCTGTTTACGCTTTAGCTAATTCCGATAATAGTGATACGTTTTTTAGCGCTGGAAATGATAAAGGTGTTGTAGAATGGTCGTTGGAAACGATGGCATTTGTTAAGGTTAAAATGCCAGTGCAAAGTTCTGTTTATTATCTCCAACATTATAATAATCGATTATTTGTTGGCGAGCGTAGCGGTGCTTTTAGTGTTTACGATTTTAAGGAGGATAAAGTAATTGCAAGAATTAATGCTCACACCAAACCAATTTTCAATATTCAAACCGTTAAAACCAAAAACGAGCTTTTAACCACTGGCGAAGACGGAACTGTTGCAGTTTGGTCGCTGAATGATTTTAGTGAGATTTACCGCTTTCAGGCAGCTTATGATACTGTTCGGGCAATTGCCATTTCTCCTGATGAAACCGAAATCGCTTTCGGTTGTAAAGACCATCTGGTTAAAATCTACAACCTTTCTGATTATAGCGTAAAACAAAATTTAGACAGTCATACTTTACCGGTTACTTCGTTAGCTTATCATCCGGAAGGGAAATATCTAATTTCTGGTAGCAGAGATGCACAGTTAAAAATCTGGCATTTGCCAACTTATGAACTTGCAGAAACCATTCCAGCACATATGTTTACAGTCTATGATATTGCTTTTCATCCAACCCTACCCTATTTTGCAACGAGCAGTCAGGATAAAAGCATTAAAATTTGGGATGCAGAAAATTTTAAACTGTATAAAATCTTAAGTTTAGAAAAAGGCGAATTTGGACATGCTCATTCCATCAATAAAATTATTTGGAGCTCGGATGGAAAGTTTTTAATTTCTACTGGTGACGACAGACAAATTATGGTTTGGACAATGGATAGTTAGATTTTCTTACTAAAAAGCTTCCTTAACCTATCCCAAATCGATGGGTTGCGAACATAAATCGTTTCAGCACCACCTAACACCACAGCGCTTTCACACAATTCTAAATTTAGTTGCTTTTTGTCTTTTAAATTAATCGTTGAATTTAAAGTCTTATAACCAATCCAACTTACAACTAAAGTACAGTCATCATTTCTATAATCTTCAGGTAATCTAATTTCAAACATCCCTTTTTCGTCAGTTGAAACAGTAATTAAACCATTATTCACTTTCACTACTGCTCCGGGAATTGGCGATTGATTCTCTTTATCTGAAACCTTTCCTTTAATAATTTTTAAAGAATCGGATAAAATACTGCTGTTGAAGGTATCATTTGGTCTGCTAAAAAACGAATCAGTTTGAAAAACTTCTGGCCTTGTCAATGTTGCCTTGCTCAATTTGGGAAAAGTTAAGAAAGCAAATAAAGATGCTGCAATTAGATTCGGTTTAAACCTTTTAATGGAGAACTTAGATTCGTTCACAAACAATTTGTGTAACTGATTTTGATTGAACCGACCACAAGTTGAGCCATGATTTTTAGCAAACCAATCTTTTAAATCCTGATCAGAAAATTGAGTAAAATCAGTAACAGATTTTTGGCAGGAGTTACAAAATCTACCAACTTCATCAGGTTGCATATTCAACCATTTTTCACCACAAGGATTATTGACTGAAATTTTAAAAGATGTTGCCATAAATCAATTTTAAAATAGGATGCAAATTGATTTGCTATTCCACAAAACGTTTTATAATCCTTAATTTATGGCTGTAAATACCTAATTCCCTATTGAAAATTCCCTGATCATCAATAGGATCTATTTTCACTTTAGCAGATGAATGGATGATTTCATTGGGGCTTAGCATAATACCCACATGTGTAATTTTGCCCTCCGCATTATCGAAAAAGGCAACATCACCCGCTTTAACTTCGGATAAAAAACCTACCAGTTCACCCTGTTCTGCCTGTTGAGATGCGTCTCTATTTAACTTAATGTTAAGCATTTTAAAAACCGTCTGAACAAAACCAGAACAATCCAATCCAAATAAATGCCTTCCACCCCACAAATAGGGAATGTTTTGAAAAAACCTTGCTGTTAATTCAATATCAGTTTTAAAATCTGCCTTTAATTTATCATGAGGTTCGAAATTAAGTTTAAACTTTTCTAGACCCGCATAACAATATCCATCTGCCAGATAAGGCAAATTACTAGCTGGACTTAAGTGATACAAACTTCCATCGGCAGCAGTTAAAACATTGTTAAAGCTTAATGGCGCTAATAATTTATGGTCTTGCATTTCTTTAAATTGCTGGTCAGAAATTGCCGCCAATTGTCTAAAATCTATCCAACCTTCGTAATCATCATAGCCGTTTTTCACTAACCACCATCTATCTTCTTTACCTACAATTTCAACATGTTCGCCAAATAATAATTGCGAAACAATTTCTGCTTTATCTGATGGTTCAGCCCTTAAAGGTGCTACCGAAATTCTACAAATACCGTATTGATTTTCCATTTAACTATGCTCGTGAATTGGAAGTAAAACTAACAATTTACAATCAATGCCTAACATTTTCACCTCAATTTTGTTACTTTTATGATGTTAACATTTAAATCTGCTCGTTATGAATTTTAGAAAAATATTAATTGCTGTTGATAATAGTACTTGTTCGGAAAAAGCTGCGAAGGCCGGCTATGACATTGCAGAGAAATTCGGAGCTGAGGTTGCCTTGGTCAATATTATCGAACCCATCCCTGCCAATGTAAATCCTGATTTAACATTAGCACCTGTATTTTTAGAAACTTACGACAATAGCGAGGAGAATAGCCATATCCTTTTAAAAGAGATGGAAACCAAATTTGGTAATGGCACTAAAACAACATATTTAAGTGTTGTGGATACGGCTGCACATGGAATTATTCAACAATCTGATGAGTGGGGATCTGATTTAATTGTAATTGGTACGTATGGCAGAACGGGTTTATATCACTTCCTCATGGGAAGTGTTGCTGAACATGTTGCCAGAAAATCTGCTTGCCCAGTATTAATTATCCCTAATAAAAGCGATATTTAACAAGAAGATAACTTGTTATGAAAAAATTACTCTACGCTCCAGTTCTTTTGTTGCTACTTACATTTAATATTGTTTATGCGCAAGTAAATGAGGTAAAAACTTCTTTATCAGTAAAAGAACTTGAAAAAATTGATAATCTTTTTAAACAGTATTTAGATAGCGGATGGATTAAAGGAATTACAGCAAATATTATTGTTGATGGAAAAACGGTGTATAATAAGGCTTACGGAAATCAACTAAATCGACCTTTTAAAACTGATGATATTTTAAGAATTGCTTCTCAAACTAAAGCTGTAACCTGTGTGGCAGTGATGATGCTTTTTGATGAAGGAAAATTTACACTTGATGATCCTATTTCTAAATTTATTCCTGCCTTTAAAAATCCAAAAGTTTTAAATAAGTATAATAAAAAAGATGGCAGCTATACAACTATCCCTGCCAAGCGGGAAATTACTATTCGCGATTTACTCACGCACACCTCGGGTTTAGGCTATGCGCAAATCGGATCTCCAGAAATGAATGCGATTTATGCAAAAGCTGGTATTGAAGCCGGATTCGTAATTAACAAAAAGCTTTTAGAAACAGAAATCAATAAGCTAGGAAAATTACCTTTGGCCCTGCAGCCTGGTCAAAAGTGGCAATATAGCCTTGCCATGGATGTTTTAGGCAGATTAGTTGAAGTAAGTTCTGGTTTGAACCTCGATCGATTTTTTAAAGAAAGAATTTTTATTCCTTTGAAAATGAATGATACCTATTTTGCCTTACCTAAAGAAAAGCAAGATCGATTGGCTACGGTTTATACAGAAGATGAAAAAACCAGGGTGGTAAAACCTTGGAAAGATGGCGCATTTCCAGGAGCAACCATCAACTATCCAATAAATAACAATGGTTATTATGCTGGTGGCGCAGGTTTAGTTTCTACACCAAAAGATTATGGTCTATTTCTTCAAATGTTATTAAATGGCGGCGAGTTAAACGGAAAGCGACTACTTTCAAAGCGAAGTGTCGATTTGATGACCTCCAACCAAATTGGCACTATTCCATTTGGCGATAACTATTTTGGTTTAGGTTTTGAAGTAATATCAGAAAAAGGAAGTAAAAAACTTGGTCAGAGTGCTGGCTCTTATGGTTGGGGTGGCTTTTTTGGTTCTAATTTTTGGGTAGATCCTAAAAGGAAAATGGTGGCTCAAATTTATGTTCAGCAATGGCCACTTTCTCATGGACAGTTGGGCGAGCAATTTAAATCGCTAGTTTATCAATCTTTTCAATAATTTTCGACAAAAAAAAATCCCGATTTTCATCGGGATTTATATTAATCTTTAAATCCTAAATTTAGTTAAAATCTAAAATCGTAAATCTTCAATCTTAATTTTCTTGATGTAACCAGGCTTTTTTAGCTAATAATTCATCTTCGGTTTCACGAATATCTTCATCATCCACACAACAATCTACCGGACAAACCGCAGCACACTGAGGCTCATCATGAAAACCCTTGCATTCTGTACATTTATCAGATACAATATAATAAACTTCATCAGAAACAGCTTCTTGTGATGAATCTGCTTCAATTTGTTGATTACCAAAATCGATGATACCATTTAAATTTGTACCATCAGAAAAACGCCATGCAGTACCGGCATCGTAAATTGCATTATTAGGACACTCTGGTTCGCATGCCCCACAATTTATACATTCATCTGTTATTTTAATTGCCATGTTTTCGTCTAATTCTTTTGCTTAGTTTACCTTTGCGATGCAAATATAGCACTTAATCATTTAATAATAATTCTAAATATGTCAGGTTTAACTAAAGAAAAAGTAATAAATGCCTTTAAAAAATTAGGGACAAAACTTACAAACCCTACTGACATACTAGGAAATGCATTTTATGTGGCCGAAAGCACTAATGCTTGGTTTACGGCCGATAATATTAAAAAGTCCGTTTTATCATTTGCCGAGATGTTACATGGTGCTGATGTTGATGAATGGTTTAAAACAATTAGCTTTACATCATTACCAAAAAAAGTGGGTTTAATCCTAGCGGGAAACATTCCAATGGTTGGTTTTCACGATGTGTTATGTGTTATTGCTACAGGGAATATTGCACTGATTAAACTTTCTTCATCAGATGATAAATTGATTAAAGGAGTAATAGATGAATTAATAAATATAGAACCTGCACTGGCAGATAGAGTTGAATATGTAGAAAGGCTGAAAGATTTTGACGCTGTAATTGCTACTGGAAGCAACAATTCATCCCGATATTTTGATTATTATTTTGGAAAGGTTCCGAATATCATTCGTAAAAACAGAAACAGTGTAGCAGTACTTAATGGCACAGAAACTGAAGAGGAAATAAAAAACCTTGGTCATGATATTTTCGATTATTTTGGTTTAGGCTGTAGAAATGTTTCCAAAATATACTTCCCGAAAGGTTATGACATTGCCAATTTTTACGAAGGCATAGAGCGCTTTCAACCCATTATTAACCACTTCAAATACAACAATAATTACGATTATAATAAATCTATTTACTTGGTAAATGCGGCAAAGCATTTTGATAATGGCTTTTTATTACTAAAAGAAGATGAGAGTTTAACGTCGCCTTTGGCTGTTATTTTTTATGAAGAGTATGAAAATTTGGATGATGTAGAAGCAAAGCTGAATGAAAAAGCAGAAAATATACAGTGCATCATTAGCAGATCAGATTTAAAGACTAAAACCTTCTCTTTTGGAGAAAGCCAACACCCAAAACTTTGGGATTATGCAGACAACGTGAACACCATTGAATTTTTAAACAGCCTAAATTGATTAAGCAAAGAATTATAGAATTTAATTTAGATATTCGCTAAATGGCTTTTAAGCAATGCGCTATCCAAAATTATTTTTAATTCTTCTGTTCATTTTCAGCAATTATAAAATATTTGCGCAGTGCAGTGGTGCTTTGGGCGATCCTATTGTTAATGTAGATTTTGGTTCGGGTGCAAATACTTTCGGGCCTCCCCTAACCAGCGGAATTACCAATTATAACTATATAGCTGGTTCGCCAAATGATGGCGCTTACACCATAGCCAAAACAATTTCAGGCCTAAATCCAGGTTGGATACAAAATATTGTTAACCATACTCCAAATGACGCAAATGGGTATATGATGGTGGTTAATGCCTCTAATAGTCCAGGTATTTTTTATCAATCCACAGTTTCAGGCTTATGCCCAGGCACAACCTACGAATTTGCTGCATGGATTATCAACATCCTTCGCAATACAGGAATAAAACCAAAAGTTAAATTTACGATAGAAAATAATGGATCAGTAATCGGTTCATTGGTTACTCCAGAAATACCAGAGGGAAGTTCGACCAATTGGATCAGGTACTCATTAACCTTTACCACCCCTACAAATTTAGGTGTAATCACTTTAAAAATGACCAATGAAAATCCTGGCGGAACAGGAAATGACTTGGCCTTGGATGACATTACTTTCCGAGCCTGTGGCCCGGTTATTACGCAAACAGTTAACAATAGTGAGAATATCAATGCCAACTTGTGCGAAGGTCAAAGTGCCAATTATTTGTTTAAAGCTACTGTGTCGAGCGATGTATATAACAACCCAAAATATCAATGGCAAGCCAATACCGGAAATGGCTGGAATGATATTATCGGACAGGAAAACAAAGAATATACGGCCAGCTTTGTTAATGCACAGGCAGGTGTTTATCAGTATCGCTTAATTACTGCAGAGGCAGAAAACATTGGCATAGCTACTTGCAGGGTTGCAACTTCACCTTTTAGCATTAATGTTACGGCTTTTCCAATTGCTAATGCAGAAAACTTCGGTCCGGTTTGTATCGGACAAACCATTAGGTTAAATGCCTCCGGCGGAACATCATACAGTTGGACAGGTCCAAATTTTTTATCAACAGAAAAAAGTCCCACTATTATTAACGCCACCAAAGAAATGGCTGGAGATTACACGGTTACCGTATCTATAAATGGTTGCTCTACAACAGCAACCACTACCGTTTCAATTTTAGATCAGCCAATTGTTGCCACCAATATTACAGAAGCTACGATTTGCGAAGGTTCTTCCATTGCATTATCGGCGTCTGGTGGAGCAAGTTATCAGTGGACACCAGCTGCTGGATTATCAGATCCAAACGCTCCAAACACAATTGCATCTCCAACAGAAACAACAAAATACAGTGTAAAAGTATCGAACGGAGCTTGTTCGGAAACTACTCAAATAACCATTAATGTAAATAAAAAGGCAATTGTTGAAGCAGGTGCAGATCAGAAAATTATATCAGGACAAGCGATTAACTTCAATGGAAAAATAACTGGAAATGATTTTACCTATTATTGGACACCCAGTGATTACCTTGATGATCCTTTAAAATTAAATCCAATTGCAAAGCCTACAGAAGATATCACCTACACTTTACATGCCATTTCAAATTTAGGTTGCGCCACCATCACTGATGATATATTTATAAAAGTATATCCGCAAATCGTTATCCCAAATACCTTTTCGCCCAATGGCGATTCGGTAAATGATACGTGGAATATTCCTACTGCTGTTGCATTCCCCAATCCTATTGTTAAAATTGTGAATAGAAACGGACAGCTTGTGTATCAAAGTACAGGAGCTTATAAACCCTGGGATGGAAAGCTGAATGGGAAAGATCTTCCTCCAGCAGTTTATTACTACACCATTTACTTTAATGAAGATTTCGAAACCTACAGCGGCTGGATTAACTTGATTAGATAAAAAGCTGTTCTTACTTTCGCTTATCGTTTTGAAATGCTATTTTTGAACACAATGTATATCGTTAAAGTAAAAGGCATCGCCAAAATTCCAGATTACGTACAATTAAGAGATGACAAATTTACGCTATTGGCTTATTTTAGAGTGGATAGACCTGACAAATCTTTAGAAAAACTGGGTTTAGGCGATAAACAGGAATACATTATGGAAATGGTTAAAGATTTGCCTTTTGGGCAGATTGCTAAATTAGAAATATAAAATGGCAGGAAACGCAGTAATTCATTTAAGCAACGTTGATGTTTTTCAACAAAAACACTTGGTACTCTCAAACGTAAATTTACACATCGAAAAGGATGAATTTATTTTCTTAATCGGTCAAACAGGTTCGGGTAAAAGTAGCTTATTGAAGATTTTATATGGCGATTTACACATTGGCAATGGTGAAGGCAATATTGCTGGTTTCGATTTAAAAAACCTGAAAGAAAGCCAGGTACCATTTTTACGCCGAAAGTTGGGTGTAGTTTTCCAAGATTTCCAGCTTTTAACTGATAGAACAATTGAAAAAAACCTGGAATTTGTTTTGAAAGCAACCGGTTGGAACGATCAAAAATTGATTAACGAACGCATCAAAGACGTTTTGGATAAGGTGGGTTTGCGGTCAAAAATAAAGAAAATGCCGCATGAGATTTCAGGTGGCGAGCAGCAACGCATTGTAATTGCAAGAGCTTTGCTTAACGATCCTGAAATTATTCTGGCTGATGAGCCGACTGGAAATTTAGATCCGGAAACTTCAGAAGAAATTGTAACGCTTTTAAAGCAAATTAGTCAGGCCGGCACAGCTGTTTTAATGGCTACACACGATTACCATATCATCCGTACTTTTCCATCACGTATTATTAAATGCGAAAATGGAGTAGTGCTCGAAGGCGCACAAATAGCCTAATGGTTTCAGGATTTTAGATTTACGATTTTAGAGTTTTATCTTGCTGAAATCGTAAATTTACAACTATCCATTCCATATCCCATACTGCCAAATCGTAAATCAAAAATCTACAATAGTATTTCTCCTGTCAATCTGTTCAGATTATTTCAAAGAAATCTGACAGCTTGGCTGATTTACAGTTATGGCAAAATAGTTGCGATTAACACAAAAAATTCAGCCTAGTATTATGTTTAATAAGAAGAAAAATAACGATAAAGAAGAAAATATAATGAATCCTGAAAATACATCAGAAAATGCTGCTGAAAATGTAGAAAATACTGATGCCTCTATAAATGAGACTGAACAAGCCCCAGAATTATCTGCAGAAGAGAAATTACAAGCAGAAGTTCAACAGCTAAACGATAAATATTTACGCTTATATGCAGAGTTTGATAATTACAAACGCCGTACTCAAAAAGAACGTGTTGAGCTTTTGCAAACTGCAGGTAAAGATGTAATTATATCGTTATTACCAGTTTTAGATGATTTTGATCGTGCTTTAAAAGCAATGGAAACTGCTGCCGATGTAGCGCCTGTTAAAGAGGGTATTCTATTGGTAAGTACCAAGCTGAAAAATACTTTGGCTCAAAAAGGATTGAAAGATGTAGAAAGCATCAATCAGCCATTTAATACTGATTTTCATGAAGCAATTACCAATATTTCTGCACCAAATGAAGATTTGAAAGGAAAAGTAATTGATGAGGTTGAAAAAGGTTATACATTAAATGATAATGTAATTCGCTTTGCAAAGGTTGTAGTTGGAGCATAAAAAATTAATTATTGAATGCTAAAATGAGTGAGTGATTGAATGTTTAACATTTTCTGATTCAATCATTTTAAATTCAATCATTTTAAATAGAGATGAGTAAAAGAGATTATTACGACGTATTAGGCGTTAGCAAAAGTTCGGCAGCCGATGAGATAAAGAAAGCCTATCGCAAGATGGCGATTAAATATCACCCAGATAAAAACCCTGGAGATAAAGCTGCTGAAGATAAATTTAAAGAAGCAGCTGAAGCTTACGAAGTTTTAAGTAGCCCTGAAAAAAAGCAAAGATATGATCAGTTTGGTCACGCGGGTGTAGGCGGTGCCAGTGGCGGTGGTTACGGTGGTGGTGGAATGAACATGGATGATATCTTCAGTAATTTTGGAGATGTTTTCGGTGGTCATAATCCTTTTGAGAGCTTTTTTGGCGGCGGCGGCGGAGGCCAGCAACGTGGCGGTCGTAGAGTAGCTAAAGGTTCTAATTTGCGCATTAAGGTTAAGCTAACACTTGAAGAAATTGCTCACGGTGCCGAGAAAAAAATCAAAGTTAATAAGTTAATCGTTTGTAAAACCTGCGATGGATCGGGCGCTAAAGATAAATCATCAGTAAGTACTTGTGGTACTTGCGGTGGTAGTGGACAAGTTCGCAGGGTAACCAATACCATTTTAGGACAGATGCAAACTGCATCTACCTGCCCTACCTGTAATGGTAGCGGCCAACAAATTACTGCTAAATGTAATGTTTGCCATGGCGATGGTGTTGTTCGTGGCGAAGAAACCATTACCATTAACATTCCTGCAGGTGTGAGCGAAGGCATGCAGTTAAGCATGAGTGGAAAAGGTAATGCAGCGCCAAACGGTGGTATTCCTGGAGATTTGATTATTTTAATCGAAGAAATCCCTCACGAAACCTTAAAACGCGAAGGCAATAATATTGTTTATGATTTACATTTAAGCTTCGTTGATGCTGCTTTAGGAATGAGTCTTGAAGTACCAACAATTGACGGCAAAGCAAAAATTAAAATCGAACCTGGAACCCAGAGCGGAAAATTATTACGCTTAAAAGGAAAAGGTTTGCCCGAGGTTAATTCATACCACAGAGGTGATGAGATTATTCACATCAATATCTGGACACCAAAGGCTTTAAGTAGCGATGAGCGTGATGCGCTTGAGAAATTACGAGAATCTCCAAATTTCAAACCTCAACCAGGTAAAAATGATAAAAGTTTCTTCGAAAGAATGAAAGAATATTTTGAGTAATTATTTTTTGATAAAAAAAAAACCGATGGCAAAACCATCGGTTTTTTTGGTTTATACGATCAAGTTAATCCACAAAACTATTATAGGTTGTGCGCATATAATCGTGCTTTCTTATTAAATCATCCGCATTATTTTCGGTTATCTTACCAGATGTTGCAGCATCTCTCATTACTTTTCTGGCTTCTATTAAATACTCATTGAAACTATCGTTAAAGCGTTTAAAAGAGCCGTCCTTTCCAGGATATTCTGCTGTATTCGGCACACTCATTTCAACATGTTTCTTATTCTGAACTTCTAAAGCAGCATAGGCTGCTTTAATTTTAGCTTCATCAGCTTTGTAATTTTTTGATTCTAAAATCAATTTATTAAATTCCCCTACAGCTTTACGATCATCCTTCATCGCAAAAATATATTCTTTCAACGGATGGGTTTTTAAAATGATACGCTCTGCATCATCACCAATCACTTCCAATTTTGCCAGAACATTTTCATCATATTTATAATAGGTTTTACTCATGGCGTAAATAGAATCGATGAGCTTTTTTCCTCTGCTACCTTTATCATCTTTCCAATCCTCCGCTTTAAGGTAATCATCCAATGATTTATAAGCATCCTTAATTTTCGTCATCGATTCATTCAAACCTGCTACATTATCTTTAAAATACTTTTGATCGTCACTGCTTAATACCGAAGGTGGCGTTTCGGGTTTTACCTTTGAGGTGCTAAAATGTGGAGTAGAATAAGCTGGAATAATGCCTATGAAAGCAAACCGATCATTAGGATTTGCTAAACCCTTCGCTATTTTTTTCAAGTTTCCATCTAATCTTTTTAGGTATTCATTATTTTTATCAGTAAAGCCCACCAGCACATTGTTATAGGCTACAATTTCATTTGCATCATCATTGCTGGCTTCGGCATATTCGGTTTTAGCACTTCCATCTTTTTTATCCCCGCCTTTACACGCAGCGAATGAAATCGCCGCCGCGACAACCAATAGTTTAATAGGTAGTTTCATCAATTTAGTTTTTGTTTTATATCTGATTAATTAGTTAAAAGGCATGCTACGATCAAATAAATGCTTAACAATAATAACTTCGGGATGTTTGTGCAAAGAGCGAATGCTTTCTGTTGGAATGATTAATTAAAACTAAATTTTATTCTCCTAAAAACAAAATTTATTTTATATGAATTCTTTTTTTTACTAATTTTTTTAGTAAATTTAATCATGGAAAATTTATATTTAGTTTGCTTAATTCCACCTAAGGATATAGTAGAGGAACTTGATGAGATGAGAAATTTTATTTCTGCTAAATTTAATGTTCATGAGTCGCTCAAACGACCAGCACACATCACGCTTTACGATCCGGTAAAACTAACTTTATCACAAGAGGAAAGGTTTTTCAGTGCTTTAAATGATGCAGCCTATTCGGAATCATTTGAGCAGATTTTATTTAACTTCAAATCTTTTCCCGAGCATACATTTTATGTAGATGCGGAACAGAATAAAGGCATAATGAATTTAAAGCAGGAAATTGATCAAAAATTGAAGCCTATGGAATTGCTCGAAAACAATAGGCTTAAATTTAACCCTCATGTAACGCTGGCTTTTAGAGATGTTAAACCAGAAGTTTGCCGACAAATAATTGCCGCGTTTAAAGATAGAACATTCAAGAGAAAATTTATTGTTTCAGGCTTTTCGGTTTATAAGCATAATGGCAAAAGATGGCAACCCTTTAAAGAGATTCTATTTAAAATACCAGCAGAAAAACCAAAAGCGTTAACCCTTTTTGGATAATTAAAAAGGCATACCGATACCGAAATTATACTGAACAAAACGATAGGTATCTGGAGTATGAGTTAAATTATACTGTTCTTTGAAAGCTTTTGAACCTGAAAACATTTTGCCAATAACCCATTGATCTCCACTTCCAAACTGTGGATCTTTTAATTTAAAACCTACATCGAATCTAAACACGAAATACTGAACATCGTAACGTAAACCAAAACCGGTACCAATAGCAATCTGTTGAGCCAATTTGCCAAGTTTAAAAACAGTTAATTCATCTAATTCAGAAACCTGTTGACTAATTGATTCTCCTAAACGTACATTCCAGATATTTCCAGCATCAACAAATGCTGCGCCTCTTAAGGTTGCGCCAAAAAACTTTTTGGCCAATGTAAAACGATATTCGAAATTGGTTTCGAGACGCATTGTACCTAGCTGATCCAAACCGAACAATGCTTTTCTTAATGTTTCAGATGCAATAACTTCTCTATTGTAATTACCCGGGCCAACAGTTCTGGCTTGCCAAGCCCTTAAACCACTTGATCCACCAGCAAAAAATTGTTTTTCAAAAGGTATACCTGTTAAGATAGAGTTGCCATAAGAATATGCTAAACCGGTATTTAAACGGGCAATAAACTGTCTTTCCCCACCCAAATGTTTATACCATCTTAAATCTACCTCTGGCCTAACATATTGATTAAACGGCAAGCCAAGAATCCTTGCGGGATTATTATTTGCCGGATCGCTATCTGATCCACCAAGTTTAGAAATACCCTGCAAAAGGTTTCCTGCAATATCAATATTAGCCCTTAAGTAAAAGAAAGTTCGCAATTGGCTTAATTTATCAGCATTTAAAGTGTAGCTATATTTCATGCCCAACGTTAAATCCTGACGTCTTAATAATGTGGCGTAGTATAAATTATTAGCAACTTCATTTACATCCAAACTATCACTTAAATTTCCAAACCGGTATTCGAAATTTAGAGGCGTAAATGAATGCAGTTTCGATTTGGTTTCAAACCAATCGTATGTAACTGAATTAATGAAGATGTTTCGAACAGATACATTTTTCTGCAAAGCATAAATATAACTTGATGAAAATGTAGTATGCGGCATACCGTTGCCACCCAATACCGGATTGTAGAATGGTATAATTAACCTCGGAACGGTAATACTTGCGCTAACGGAGAAATCTCGCTGATAAATATCTTTAAATGGAGAAGATCCATTACCGATACGAGACTGCAACCCGCCTTTTACCTGAAATTCGAAGCGCTCGGCTCCCCTAAATAAGTTATTATTGGTATAGGTATTACTGATATTCACACCCACCGTTCCACCATTAAACGGCACCTCGCCTTCTATCCTATTGCTCATCACCTTTTGGGGCGTAACCATTATAATTGGATTAATTTTATTGCCAGTACTATCCCGATTGAAATAATCGATTTTTACATTTTTAAAGATATTCAACTCATATAAACGATCGTAAGTTAAATTTTCATTTCTAATGTCGTAAAGGTCTCCCTGCTTTAAAAAATCGTAACGAAGTATTGGGTTTCTTCTATATCGTTTTGATAAATCGGTAAATGAAACACCTCCAGCGGTATCTCTATTCACATAATTTCTTAACGAATCGGGGAAACCATCAGGACTTGGCGCTATGATCATATAAGTAGTACCAATTCTATATTGCTTGTGCGGTCCGGTAGGTGGATTGGTAATATTTAAGCGTAAATCTACCTTTTGTGGTTGCTCGGTTTCAATCACATCAAAATTTACATACGGACGTAAAAAATAGAAGTAACCGTTTTCCTTCATCACCCTGTAAATTTGCTCACGTTCGTAGGTAAGAGAATCTACATCATAACGCATGCCCCAATGCAAACGGGTAAAACTTGGCTTATTGCTTTCATAAACATCTTTAACCGATTTACTAAATATCGAGTCGCTAAGTTTAGCTACGTAAGATGCTTTACCCTGATCTGCTTCAAAATTGATTTCTGCTTTCTTATTTTCTACTTTAATATCTGCAGTAACCTTGGCATCGAAATAACCTTTGCCGGTTAAAAATTTTTGAATCTGATTTCTGGATATTTCTACCAAAGCACTATCTAAAATGGCTGGTGGAGTACCAAATGGCTTTATATTGTTGGTTTTGTATCGTCCATCTTTGGTATTAAACAAATTATAGAGTGGCACATTTATGCTAAAAGCCGATGCCGGACGAATATCTTTTTGAACATAGTTATAGGCCTGCTCCTCAAACTGTGCATCTACACTATCAATTGTTACCTTTTTCACAATTGATTGATAATCGGGAATATATTTTGTGGATGAACAGCTCTGAATTAAAACAATAATAAATAGTAATATTGCAGTGCTTTTCAGTTTTATATTTATTAAGTATTGGTATGCTTTCAAAGTCTCAAATTAGTTTTATAAAGTCATTGCATCAAAAAAAATATCGTAAAGAACATGGCTTGTTTTTGGTTGAGGGCATAAAATCAATTATAGAATTTATCCATTCAAGCTACCAAATTCACAGCATATTTTACAATATTGAACAGTCCAATTTGTTACCCAAATTGCCTGCAAATATAAACTTATTTGAAGTAAACAACGTTGAATTAGGTAAGATTAGTACTTTGCAAACCCCACAAGGTTTTTTAGCGATTGTTTATATTCCAAAAGACAAAAAAATTGATCAAAAATCATTGCAAAATGAATTCACTTTAGTGTTAGATGGCGTTCAGGATCCAGGTAACATGGGCACAATTATAAGAACTGCAGATTGGTTCGGTTTCAAAAAAATAATATGTTCGGAAGATACTGTAGAAGCTTTTAACCCTAAAACAGTGCAAGCTACGATGGGTTCGTTAGCAAGGGTTGAAATTTATTATGAAAATTTAACATCCTTTTTAGATCAAAACCAGCTTCCCGTTTTCGGCGCCTTGCTCGATGGGGAATCTATTTACCAAACCAATTGGGGTAAAGAAGGATTGGTAATTTTAGGCAACGAAGGAAAAGGAATTTCAGCAGAGATTATTAAAAAAATAAATAAGCCTGTTACCATTCCTAGGTTTGGAGCGGCAGAATCGTTAAATGTTGCAGTTAGTGCAGCTATTTTTTGTTCTGAATTAGTGCGAGTTAAAAATTAGCCAGATAATAATTAAGATATTATTTGCGGGCTAATTAATAATTGCTATTTTTGCAACCTTGAATTTCAAGGTCGAGTGGCCGAGTGGCTAGGCAGAGGTCTGCAAAACCTTCTACAGCGGTTCGAATCCGCTCTCGACCTCCATTTGTACAAATAAAATAATTAAAAGGTTATTACCATGGCAGTTACCAGATTAAAAAGAAAAGACAGAAGAAATAAAAATACAGCTCACCAAGAGGTAGCATTTTTAAAAAGAGCAACTAACATCGAGTTAGGAAGTCGCTCTGCTCAACCTAAAAACGATCAATTAGCTAAAAACAATGCTGTTTTAGCTGGTTTAGCAAAATAGTTTTTAGAGAGGAATCTTCTTTAAAATTTAAAGCATCCTTCTGATCAAAGGATGCTTTTTTTATGCCTCATATTTTGTAAAGATCAATTGGACATATACCGTCCTTTCCAAAAAGTCAAACCATTTGTAAATGCGATCATTGCGCATCTCCCTTTAAAAAATTGGCAAACCACAAATTCAGATTGATCGAAATTCCAACAAAACTCCACGAATTAAAATTCATCTCCAGCGAATTTTAAATGGATCAATTTGTATTTATCATAAAGCGTACTTTTAAATAAGCGACTCATCATAATATAATTGTATTTGGTTTTCCTAGCAAAATCATTTGCCAATGTTGCATTAATAAATAAATATTAAAATCTTAATAATGAAGATAGACAGGCTACTGATAGTATTAAGTTTAGGCATCCTTTTTACAGCATGCAAAGGACAGGGAAGAAAAGCAAACCAAGTAAGTAACAGTTCTACAGAAGACACCGTGAAGCAGTTTATAATTGGTAATTACATGATTGTACCTGAATCAAAAGAAGTTAGGACATATAAAATGATTGGCGGAGCAAACTGGGATGGCTTTACATTCGAGAAAGACCCGAAAATTAATTACAACACAACAACTTTGCTAGCGCTGGGTAACAATGTCTTTTTTAAGGAATACTTTCCCTTCAATTTTGATGTAGATAAACTGAAAATATTTATGAGGGATGAGTTTTATTTTTTGTGTAGAGACGATAAAAATATTTACTACACGTCTGCACAACTTAAACCAGTTAAGATTGACATTAGTAATTTCGATGCTATAAACGATTTCGTATACAAGTCAAAAAAGAACGGTAAACTATTTTTTCTGGATATTAAATCTTATCAGCTTTTGCCAGTGGAGATAGAAATAGATGAAAAATCTATAACTCACATTGCCACAAATTACTTTTATGATAAAAATGGCCTTTACTTTTTTGGTGAACATTCCAAACTCAATTCGAAAGGGTATTATGATGACTATTTTGCAAAATCCGAAAAGTTGATTGATGCGCAAAACATCAAGCCAATAATTTCAAAGAAATACTTTTTTTACAATAAGCAGGTTTTTGCTACTGATGATAACAATATTAAAAAATTGACTATCAACGGTGATAAAATAATCGAGATCAACATAAATAGTACGGAATCCTTCATAACTGATGGAAAAACAATCTACAGCGATTTAAATTATGGATATGACGACAATGAGCATAACGAAAAAGGATATTACGGAATTTGGTATCCTGCATTATATTCCAATATCGATCTTCAAAAAATCTATTCCCCACAACTTTACTTTCAAAAAAGTGGAAATTCGGTTGTATTTAATAAGTATGATCCAAATAATTTTCAAGGATTGATCGCCAGAATTAATAATGGCTATTTTCTATTGGCCGATAAAAAGAAAACGCCTATTGAGAAAATGCTTTTTTATCATCCTGAAACCAAGAGCACTGAAATATTTGAAGAAAAGTATCTTAAAATATATCCCATTGAAAGATTTTTACAATATAAAAACGTCCTTTATTTTGAGGGTATACCAGTAGAAACCTCAAAGCTGAACATGAGTAACCTTCGCGAAATCAAAAACTCTAATTACTTAACTGACGGAAAATCTTTAATTTATCTGGGTAATATTGGCGGGTACGGAAATATTGAAAAAGATGGTATCGAGTATGCGGAATTTAACGATCGGATTATCGAAAATGTATATACAGCTAATATGAAACCGATAAATGCAGATTTACTTTCTGACGGACTGACGTTGATTAGCAGCGCACAAAAAATAAAAATTAAACGCCTGGGCTTAAATGTAAAAATTGTTGAGTAAGGATCAGGCAGCTTTATTGCTAACAGATTTATAATTTGCAAATCTTTCCATTATTTATTTTTTTTTGCTAAACTTTAAATGATGAAAGAGAATGAATTACATAATGATAAAATTGCTAGATTAACTTTTGCTGGTGTGTATCCTCACTATGTGGCAAAAATAGAACGTAAAGGAGGAACCATAAAAGAATTACAGGAAGTTGTAGAATGGCTAACGGGATTCGATGAAAAAAAGCAACAGGATCTTATCGAGCAGAAAGTTAATTTTCAAACATTTTTTGATCAGGCAGAGCTTAATGTAAATGCCTCAAAAATTACAGGTGTAATTTGTGGTTACCGCATTGAGGAAATTGAAAATCAACTTACTCAGAAAATCAGATATTTAGATAAGCTTGTTGATGAGCTTGCGAAAGGCAAAAAAATGGAGAAAATTTTGCGATCATAACAAAAAGCGTATTCAACTCCTTGATGTTTTATTTAACGAGGCTTTTGCAGATAGATTTAATCAAACCCGGACCTTCGTATATAAAACCGGTGTACAATTGAACCAAACTTGCACCAGCATCCAATTTATCTTGTGCATCTTGAGCAGAATGAATACCACCTACCCCAATAATTGGAAATGCATTATTCGATTTTTCTGAAAGATATTTAATTACTTCGGTCGATCGCTCCTTTACTGGTTTACCACTTAAACCACCCGTTTCATCGGCTAATGTTTTTTCGGTTGCTAAATTTTCCCGGCTGATAGTGGTGTTTGTGGCAATAATCCCTGCAATATTAGTTTCAGCAACAATCTCAATAATATCATCTAATTGCGCATTTGTTAAATCGGGTGCAATTTTCAACAAAATTGGTCGCGAAATATCATTTTTTCGATTGCGTTGTTGAAGTGTATTTAGTATTCTTTTTAAAGGCTCCTTTTCTTGCAATTCACGTAAACCTGGCGTATTTGGAGAACTTACATTTACTACAAAGTAATCAACTACATCAAATAATCTATCAAAACATTTGATATAATCGCTTACGGCATCTTCGTTTGGGGTTGCTTTATTTTTACCAATGTTTCCGCCAACTACAATATCAGGATGTTTATCTTTTAGCAAACGCAAACGCTCTGCCATCACATCAACACCTTTGTTATTAAAACCCATTCGGTTAATTAAGGCTTCATCATTCGGTAAACGAAACATCCGGGGTTTATCATTACCAGGTTGTGGCATTGGCGTAACCGTACCCACCTCAATAAAACCGAAACCAAGGTTGCTTAAGGCTTCAACATATTCACCATTTTTATCGAAACCGGCAGCCAAACCAACAGGATTTCTAAATTTAATTCCGAAAACTTCTTTCTCTAAGCCTTTAATATGAAAATCGAAACTGCTACGGATAATGGTTTTACCCAATGGAAACTTATCATTAAACCACTTTAAACGTTTAACAACGAAATAATGAACGTTTTCCGGGTCAAACTTGAAGAATATTGGTTTAATAAGGCGATACATGCCACGAAGATAAATAAAATATGGAAAAGAATGTAGGGATGGAAGATGTAAGATGGATAATGGGATACGACTGGTAACTTACTTTCCATCTTACATTCTATAATCTTACATCGCAACACACATTTCCCATCATCCATCTTACATCTTACATCACTTAGTATGCTGCCGTAAATTGCTCTTGGTGGTGTGCATTGTTTTCCAACTCATCAGCCAGCACAATAGATAAATCTTCTGCAGATAAAATTGAGCGGCCATCTTCATTAAAAACGGGTGAAGTTTTTCCTAAACGATATTTACCTGTACGGCCAGTAGTAATTCCCTGGTGCATTTCAATTGCAGGACTAAAAAATAACCAATCTAATTCCTTCTCTTGCTTTAAAATATTAAAATAATCCCTCACTGCAGATGCTCCAGGATAAATCTCTTTTGGAAACTCCGGTCCATCTACCAACTGATTTCCATCAATCTGCAAGGTACCTGCACCGCCGATAAAAATGTAACGTTTAACACCCGATGCTTTTACCGCTGCTTGAATTGCCTCGGCCCCTGCTATGGTGTCGTTATAAAGATTTGGGTTAGTCCAGCCTGCGTTAAAAGCACTAATCACAGCATCGACACCTTTTAGGGCTTCAGCTAGTTGTTCAGTATCCAAAACATCAACCGATACTTTAGTTACTTTTTCATCGGTGTTTTCAATTTTTGTGGTATCACGGGCAATGGCAATTACTTCGTTTCCGCGACTAACTAATTCGTTTAAAAGGGCTTTACCTACAAAACCTGAGGCGCCTATCAATGCTACTTTCATATTATTTAATTTAAATTAATTAATTGTAATGTATTTTATTACAGTTTTATGTAAAAAATTTTTATTTGAATTTTAATGCAAAATCTGCTAAAGTATGCTTAGATAAATTTTCGATCAGTGCATTTTCTGCATCGCTGTAAAGTGTATTTAAATGCTGGTTAATCTGTTTTCCAATCGGGCATTTTGGGTTAGGTTCATTTTTACTTTGCCCTAAAATATTATTGTCTCTAACCGCACTATAAACTTCTCCCAAGTTAATAGCATCTGCGTTTTTAGCCAGAAAAGAGCCCCCACCTTTCCCCTCTTTGCTATCTACAAAGCCATGTTTACGCAGGTTTATAATTTCCTTTCGCACCAAAACAGGATTAATATTTATGCTCCCAGCCAAATAATCAGAACTTACCACGCTCCCCTTTGCGTCATCAAGCAAAGTTAAAATGTGTAAGGAAATTGGAAAACGGCTAGTGTTCATTCTGTAATTAATTTTATTACAGTACAAATGTATACATATTTCTTTATAATCAAAATTTATTTTTTTTTTGAAGAGCAGTTACAGAAGCTTCTTTTAAGGTTAGTCCCGCTATCACTGCAAGTCCTCATCCTCGTTCCTCGTCTTCCGGGCTTTACGTTCTATCGGGTCTATTTAACCCTGGTAAGGCAAAATATTTTCGGCCAGCATAAATGCCAATAGATTGAAATCTGTTTTCCTTTTATAGTATTTGAAGAATTTATACTTTAAGCAAATAATTAAGCTGAGCATATTGTAAAAGCATAATTGTTTTCCCGTCTTTAATTTCACCTGTTGCAATCATGGCGATTGCATCACTAAAAGTGATTTCCAGAACTTCTATATTTTCTTGCTCTTCATGGTGACCACCACCCTCACTCACTTTCATTTCTTTTGAGTACTCGGCTACAAAGAAATAGAGAATCTCGGTTACCGATCCTGGCGACATATAAGCTTCAAAAACCTTTTTCACATCTTTAATTTTGTAGCCCGTTTCTTCTTCCGTTTCGCGTTTTATTGCCGTTTCTGGGTTATCCAAATCCAATAAACCTGCACAAGTTTCAATGAGCATTCCACTTGCGTTACCATTTAAATAGGTTGGTAATCGAAATTGACGAGTTAGAATTACTGTCTGATTGTTTTTATTGTAAAGTAAAATGGTTGCTCCGTTGCCTCTATCATAAGCCTCGCGATTTTGGGTTTCTACTGTACCATCTTTCTTCTTATACTCGAATGTAATTTTATTTAAGGTGTACCAATTATCTGAAAGGATTTCTGTGCTTAAAATTTTAATGTTTTCGTTGTTCATTCGTTATGCGCTTTGAATCCAAATATATCAATTTAACCGTCGACTAAAGTCAACGGCAATGAAATGCAAAGTGGTAAACAAAGTTGATCAAAATAACACCATTAATTCTTTGCCATCTTACTTCAGCACATGGAATTTTGAACTAGATACCTGCACCACGCAACAGGCAATACGAAGCACCATTTTTTGTTTCTAAACCTGATAGTAGCGAAAATCCTTTTTGGTGCAGGTATTCGACAAGCTCAGACTGACATGAACAAAAAGATTGTAGCGAATAGAAGGAACAAACTTTAACAAAATCATTTGCCTTCGCTTTCCAAATATCAAAATTGTTAAGCATTTGTCTATTTAGATTTCGGAAAGGAATTAGCTTTTAAAATTCGTACTTTTGCAGCCGAAATGATTTCAATAAATAACTTAACATTCCTAATTGGCTCAAGGGCCTTATACGACGAAGCCAACTGGCACATTAAACCGGGCGACAGAGCAGGTTTAATTGGCGCTAACGGAACAGGAAAATCGACACTTTTAAAAATTATTGTAGGCGAATATGCTCCTAGTTCGGGTACGGTTTCGATGTCTAAAGACTTGAAAATCGGCTACTTAAATCAGGATTTACTTTCTTACGAATCGCACCATAGTATTTTACATGTGGCCATGGAGGCTTTTGAGCGCCAAAACCAGCTGCATGATGAGATTGAAGAACTACTAAAAAAAATAGAAACTGATTACAGTGAAGAGGTTTTATATAAATTAAGCGACAAACAGCAGGAATTTGAGGCTTTGGATGGTTATAACATCGAATATAGGGCCAATGAAATTTTAGCGGGTTTAGGTTTTAGCACCGCAGACCAGCATCGTCCACTAAATACTTTTTCTGGAGGTTGGCGAATGCGGGTAATGTTGGCGAAAATTCTTTTGCAAACGCCCGATATTTTACTGCTGGATGAGCCGACCAACCACATGGATTTACCATCAATTAAGTGGTTGGAAAACTATTTGGCTACTTTTGAGGGTGCAATTGTAATTGTATCTCACGATAGGTATTTCTTGGATAAGATTGTGAACCGTACGGTTGAATCTCGCAAAGGAAAGTTAAATGTTTACGCCGGGAATTATAGCTTTTATGTAGAAGAAAAAGCTTTACGTGGCGAAATTCAAAAGGGAGAATTTAAAAATCAGCAGGCAAAAATTAAACAGGAAGAGCGTTTAATTGAACGATTTAAAGCGAAAGCATCGAAAGCAAAAATGGCGCAATCGCGTATGAAAGCTTTAGATAAAATGGAGCGTGTGGATGATGTAGATGATGATAACCCAACGGTAAATTTCAGCTTCAAATTCACTAAACCGTCTGGCCGACATGTAGTTCGTATTGAACATGCCACCAAACATTATCCGAATGTTCACATTTTGCAGGATGCTGAAGCGGTGATAGAAAAAGGTGATAAAATTGCTTTGATTGGTGCCAATGGTAAAGGTAAATCGACTTTACTGAGAATGATTGCCGGAACGGAAAAATTTGAAGGTTTCTGTGAAACCGGACATAATGTTACCACCACTTTCTTTGCACAGCACCAACTGGAATCGCTTCATCTTGATAATGCCATTTTAGAAGAACTGCAAGCTTTTGCCCCAAAACACACCGATACTGAGTTACGCAGTATTTTGGGCTGTTTCTTATTTACGGGTGATGATGTTTTCAAAAAGATCAAAGTTTTATCGGGTGGAGAAAAATCGCGTGTGGCTTTGGCAAAATCGCTTACAACAGATTCGAACTTTTTGATTTTGGATGAGCCTACCAACCACTTGGATATTCAGTCGGTAAATATCTTAATCCAGGCTTTACAGCAATTTGAAGGTACATTTATTGCTGTTTCTCACGATAGGTATTTCTTAGATAATGTGGCTAATAAAATCTGGTTTATCGAAAACGAGCAGATTAAACAATATCCGGGTACTTATGCCGAATACGAAGAGTGGAACAGCAAACGGGAAATTCCGATATCGAAACCCATTCCGGTTAAGATGCCTGAAAAACAGAAGGAAGAGCCAAAACCTGTTGCACCAAACACCGCCAACCAACTAAAAAAATTGAATGATGGGCTGAAAAAAATTGAAGAATCAATTTCGGAATTGGAAGCAGCAGTAAAAAATATTGAAGTAGAATTGGCAGACGAGCAAGTTTACAGCAAAGCCGATAAACTGGCTGAAGCGAACAAACGTTATTTGGCTGCAAAACAAGATTTAGATAACAGCCAAGCTAAGTGGGAAACTTTAGCGGCTGAAATTATGGAACTGGAAGGTTAATCTTTTCCGCCATTGCGAAGCCGATTCTTCATCGGCTGTGGCAATCTTATAACCTTAAAGCCGGAGATTTTTCTGCGGCTTTTTTATTTGCCATGGAAACACGGAAGACACGGAAAGAAGATTGAAGAATATGTATTAATCGTTTCGTGTAGCCACGAACAATGGCCTGAAAAATTCCGTACAAATCCGTGTTTCCTTAGCAATTTTTATTTTTGTACATGCCCACCTTGTAGTAAATCTTTTAAAATTGATTAATACTTTTTACTTTTAACCATGCAAAAACTAATCGTATTACTTTTATTTTTCATCCCTAGCCTAACCTTTTCCCAAACTGATAAAAATTTTGTTTACGAGAATAAAATCTATCTCCCCAACATTAAAACGGTACTTTGTTACAACAGTACCCGCGAACAAAGCCTACCGGTTATTCAATTAAATTCATCAGAAACCATCACTTTTATGTTCGATGATTTGCTGGCCGGAACAAAAAATTATTGGTATTCCATTGAACATTGCACATCAGATTGGCAGCCTTCAAGAATATCAACAATTGATTATCTGGGCGGATTTAATGATGATAGAATCATTTACTACCGATACTCTTCGAACACAACCAGAAAGTACACACATTACGAATTAAATTTTCCGAATACGCAAATCCAACCAAAAATTGGAGGCAATTACTTATTAAAAGTTTATATCGATGGTGATAAAAACCAACCTGTAATTTCGCAACGTTTTTATATTGTTGATAATCAGGTTGCGGTGGCTGCTGAAGTTACCAATTCTATGCAGGTTGCCGATCGCAATACCAAGCAAAAAATTAATTTTACCATCAACCATTCTGTGCCTATTCCCAATCCTTATCAGGATTTAAAAGCAATTGTAATGCAGAATTTTAATTCGAATACTGCACAAATTAACACCAGACCATCATTCATCCGTCCAAACCAATTGGTTTTTAATGATTTAACTACGAATGACTTTTGGGGAGATAATGAATTCAGGAAATTTGACACCAGGAGTTTACGTTACAAAGCAGATAATGTTAAAGATATTTTCCGTGATAATGAATCGGTTAATGTAATGCTTTTTCAGGATGCACCTAGAAATACTGGTGCCTTTGCCAATCAATACGATGAAAATGGCAATTTCTACATTAAAAATACCGATGGCAGAGATGATAAAACCGAAGCAGAATACATGGGTGTACTTTTTACGCTCAATGCCGCCGCACCTACCGCAAATGGAGATGCTTATGTAATTGGTCGCTTCAACAATTATACTTTAAGCAAAGAAAACAAAATGATTTACGATGCCGGACGGAAGCAGTTTTATTCAAATATCATGTTAAAACAAGGTTTGTATGATTATGAATATGCTTGGTTTAATAATGACACTAAAACTTTGGAGAGTCAGTATTTTGAAGGTTCATTTTTTCAAACTGAAAATAGTTACCAAATTTTTGTTTACTACCGCCGCCCCGGAGCACGTTGGGAAACATTGGTAGGCTATGCTAATATTAGCAATAGAGTTACAGATCGGAGATAAGCGGTTTTTAACGCAATAATTGTCATTTATACTTTTATTGTTACACAATTCTTCTTGATTTTGATATTGGATATTTACTTTAGTAATCAGATTATTAAGTAACTATACAGTGCTTTTATAAAGCATTAGCTAACCAACTATGATGTTTAAGAATGTTATTGCAGCCGCTTTAATTTTACTTACTTACGGGCAAATTTTTGCTCAAAATACGCTAAAATCCTACACTCAAACTGTTAATGGCACCAAACTAACTTTTGATATGCAGGCCATTCCTGCAGGAAATTTTCAAATGGGTAGCAAATCAGGCAAAGCAGATGAGCAACCCATCCACGAGGTAAAAATCGATGCCTTTTGGATGGCTAAATACGAGTTAACCTGGGATCTTTTCGAACCATTTCTTTATCGTGATTATGAGAAACAAGCCAGTTTAACTACAATTCCAGCAGAGGTTGATGCTGTTACAAGGCCAACCAAACCTTATCTCGACATGACTTTTGGAATGGGTAAAGAAAATCAGCCTGCCGTAGCCATGACCCAATACAACGCCATTCAATTTTGCAAATGGTTGTATGTACGAACCGGCGTTTTTTATCGCCTACCTACCGAAGCCGAATGGGAATATGCCTGCAAAGCGGGAAGCAATACGATTTATTCTTTTGGAAATGATGCTTCAAATTTGAAAGACCATGCCTGGTTCGCCGGTAATAGTGATAACAAAACACATCCTGTTGGTCAGAAAAAACCCAATGCCTGGGGCTTGTTTGATATGCATGGCAATGTTAGCGAATGGACTTATGATCAATACCTAGCCAACTTTTATGAGAATGGAAAAGGTAAAGTTTCAGAAAATCCGGTAGCGGTACCTGAAAAATTATATCCCAATACGGTACGCGGAGGTTCTTATGATGAAACACCCGAAAATTTAACATCGACAACGCGTTTGGCATCCGATCCATCCTGGAAACAATTGGATCCACAAATACCCAAAAGCAATTGGTGGTTTCCTGAAGCACCTTTTGTTGGAATGCGTTTAGTTAGACCAGCCAAAACGCCTAGCAAGGCAGAGATAGAAGCTTACTACAACAAACAACCTATAAAAGATTTATAACATCCAACTGTAAAACCAACCATTCAGAAATGAAAAATAAACCAAACACAACAGAAAGACGAGATTTTTTAAAAGCATCTGCCTTATTGGCTGGAGGAGCCATGTTAAGTAGTTTTCCACTTTCGGGTGCTTATGCATCAGGAAGTGATACTATTAAGATTGCGCTTATTGGCTGTGGCGACAGAGGAACTGGTGCGGCTTTTCAGGCATTGGGCACAAAGTTCAACATAAAATTAGTAGCGATGGCTGATGCTTTTCAAGACCGCCTGGATAGCAGTTACCAATCATTAAGCTCAAAGTTTGCGGCTAAAATGGATGTTCCAAAAGATCGACAATTTGTGGGTTTCGATGCCTATTTAAAAGCTATTCCTTTGGCAGATGTGGTATTGTTGGTTACGCCTCCAGGGTTTAGGCCAATTCATTTTGAAGAAGCAATTAAACAGGGCAAACACGTTTTTATGGAAAAACCGGTTGCGGTAGATGCGCCTGGAATCAGAAAGGTTTTAGCCGCAGCAGAGATTGCCAAAAAGAAAAAACTGAATATAGTTGTTGGTTTGCAACGCCGTTATCAGGCCAATTACCGCGAAGCAATGAAACGTGTTCAAGAAGGCGCCATTGGCGATATCGTATCAGGTCAGGTTTATTGGAACAGCGGTGGTGTATGGGTAAAACCACGTACTGCCAGCCAAACCGAAATGGAATATCAAATGCGAAATTGGTATTATTTTAATTGGCTATGTGGCGATCATATTGTGGAGCAGCATGTGCACAATATAGATATCGCAAACTGGATAAAAGGAACTCATCCAATATCTGTTCAGGGTACAGGAAGTAGGGCTTGGCGAAGCGGAAAAGATTATGGAGAAATTTATGATAACCATGCAGTTGAATTAACATATGCTGACGGATCAGTAATTTACAGTCAATGTAAACATTTTGAGGGTGTTCCCAATCGTGTTGATGAAACATTCCAAGGCACAAAAGGTAAAATTTATTTATCAGCCGGTAACCAGGCTAAACTCTGGGATTGGAAAGGAAACGTGATTTACAATCATAATACAAAAGGCAATGCCAATCCATACCAAACCGAACATGATGAACTTTTTGATGCCATTTCAAAAGGTGAATATAAATTTGATAATGCAGAATATGGCGCACACAGCACTTTAACCGGCATCATTGGCCGTTACGCAACCTATTCGGGCCAAACCATAAAATGGGATGAAGCTTTGGCAGCAGATAACAGTTTGATGCCTGAACGTTTTGCCTGGGATGCTAATCCTAAATTAATGCCTGATGCAAATGGTTTATATCCTATAGCAATGCCAGGAAAAACAAAGGTTTTATAACTAAACTGATGATTAGATTGCTGTTCTTTTGCTTCCCCTTAATTTGTTCAATTTTTTATTCTACAGAATTGAAGCAGTATAAAATTACCGGGCTGGCACAGGGAACAGATTACAACATCATGTATTATGCAACGGATAGTGTGGCCACTAAAGGCGGAATCGATAGTCTGCTAAACGAGATTGATCTCTCCATGTCTCTATATAAAAGTAGTTCATTGATTAACAAATTCAATTCATCAGCCAAAGGAATACAAGTTGATTCGCTATTAAATGATGTTTTAAAGAGAAGTTTTGAAATAAACCGCGATACGAGGGGCATTTTTGACACCACGGTTGCGCCATTGGTGCAGGCTTGGGGTTTTGGACCGAAAGAAAATAGGAAAGATCCAACAGGTCAGGAAATTAGGTCAATTTTGAAATTTGTGGGTATGAAATACCTAAAACTGAATAGTGGAAAATTGATCAAAACCAAACCCGGCATCAGCATAGATTTGAACGGCATTGCACAGGGCTACAGTGTAGATTTGATTGCCACTTATTTATCAAAAAAAGGAATTAAAAGTTATGTTGCCGAATTAGGTGGAGAGATTAGAATAGCAGGACCAAAACCTGATGGCACAGCAATGAAAATCGGGATTGAAGGGCCTGATAAAAATGGAACACCCATAATTAGACACATTGCTATTTTAAATAGCGGCGCCATCACCACTTCAGGGAACTACAGAAAATTTCATCAGAGCGGTAAAAAGATGATTTCTCATTTAATTGATGCCAGAACAGGTTATCCTTTAAATAATGAAATGATAAGCATAACTGTTTATGCCAAGGATGCAATCACCGCAGATGGATACGACAATGCTTTAATGGCCATGCACTTAACTGATGCCTTAAAGTTTGTAGAGAATAGACAGGATTTGGAAGCTTATTTTGTATACCGTAAAAAAGATGGCGCTGTGGCTGATACTTTATCTCATGGATTTAAGAAATTTATTAAAAACTAAAAGTCTTTACATTTTAAAAACCAACAAATGAAAAGAAGTGAATTTATAAGAAATAGCCTGTTTACTGCAGGAGCAATTACCGCTGGAACTGGTTTTACGAATGCTTTTGCGGCCGAAAAGTTAGAAGCAACTTTGAGCGACAAAACCTTCAATATGGATTACGCTCCACATCAAGGCATGTTTGCCAACCATGCAGGCAAAAACTTTCTCGATCAGATTCAATTTATGTATGATAAAGGTTTTCGTTCTATAGAAGATAATGGCTATTTGAACCGACCGGTAGAAGAACAGGAAAAAATTGGTGCGTTACTGACTAAACTTGGTATGCGGATGGGCGTTTTCGTAATTGATGGTGGAGATAACTGGAAAACATCTTTAACCACCGGCAAAAAAGAGTTTAAAGATAAATTTGTAGAAACCTGCAAGAAATCGGTTGAAGCTGCAAAACGTTGCAATGCAAAATGGCTGACAGTTGTACCTGGCTTTTATGAACGCAATTTGCCTTATGGAAATCAATTTGCCAATGTGATTGATGCCATGCGAGCTGGTGCAGAAATATTGGAACCCCATGGTTTGATTATGGTGCTTGAAACCTTGAGTGATACTCCTGAATTGTTTCTCCAAAAAACCAACGAAACTTACGCAGTTTGCAAAGCAGTTCAAAGTCCATCTTGCAAAATATTGTACGATATTTACCACATGCAAAGAACAGAAGGCGATTTAATTAAAACTATCGACCGTTGTTGGGATGAAATTGCCTACATTCAAATTGGCGATAATCCAGGCAGAAAAGAACCTACAACTGGCGAAATCAATTATAAAAATTTATTTAAATATCTTCATCAAAAAGGATACAAAGGTGTAATGGGTATGGAACACGGTAACTCGAAAAGTGGTAAAGATGGTGAATTGGCCGTAATTGCTGCTTATCGGAAAGAAGATGATTTTTTATAGATATTGATTGTTCATCAGCATTTATATCATACGAACCGTATATAAATGTAAAAGGTCGGAATTTAAAAATCTCGACCTTTTATATTTCAAACAAATATTGAGTGTTATTCTGTTTTTAATACCCAAACTGATACGCTTCCAGCATTACAATGGAATTCTGCCCAGCCGCTTTCATCAATTACAACAGGCTGTTCCCGATATCCTAAGGCATCAATAAAAGTTTTGCCTGCAAAGTTTTGCCCAATTTCCATTTTCTTAAAGCCTTCTTCTCCAGTACTTAATAAAACTGCCACGCCACTATTTTCATGCTCATCATCTCCAGCCCTTGTCCAACCCACACAATTTCCATGGTCAAAATAATCTCTTTGCTCACCGTAGGATAGATTCGCACGTACTTTACTCATAATTTCCAGTTCAGGTAAAATGGCTAGATCGATATGCACATCTTCACCTTCTGGATCTTTATCATCATAAATTCCACCGTACAAATCAGGATAAAACAGACATGGAATCCCTTGTTCTCTCAGTAAAATAATCGCGTATGCTAATGATCGGAACCAAAACTCAACATAACTTTCCAATGCCTGCAAAGGCTGCGAATCATGATTATCAACAAAGGTTACAGCCAACTCTGGGGAAATTGTAATCAGTGTATTATCAAAAATGGTACGCATATCAAATCCATTTCCGTCTTGACTGGCCAGGAAAAAATTATGGTGAAGCAGTGAATCGAAAATTTGGGTTTTGCCCTCCATTAATCGCAGGTACTCTTCTTGCGACTCTGTATTTTCTACATTCCAATCTTCGGCAACAATAAAAAATTTCTTATCGAATTTTTGCTCCAAATGATCAATCCATTCTTTTATGAATTCCGGATTGATGTGTTTAACCGCATCAAGTCTAAACCCATTAATATTTGTGGTTTGAACTAACCATTCGCCCCAATATTTAAGTTCATCAACCACGGCCCTATTGCGATAATCGATATCGTTAAACATTAAATAATCATAGTTGCCTAACTCGGTAGATGGTACTTCTTCAAATCCTTCTCCAACATGATTTTGAATGGAATAAATCGCGGTTTCTTTTAAATCTTCAGCCCAGTCTACTCCGCTAAAACATTGGTGATCCCAGATAAATTTAGAGTATTTCCCTGCCCGGTTTGGAAATGTAAACTTCGTCCAGGCTTCAATATCAAAAACATCGCTAGTAAATTCGTTTCTATCATCTGGATTTACAGTACGCACTGGAATTTTTTCCAGCTCATCTCCACCGGCTTTATGATTAAAAACGATATCAGCAATGGCAGCAATGCCTTCGTTTTGCAATGATTGAATTGCATTGATGTATTCATCTTTTGAGCCGTATTTCGTATTAACGCTTCCTTTCTGATCAAACTCGCCTAAATCGAAGAGATCATAAATATCATATCCAATCGAATAGCCACCATTACTTCCCTTATATGCGGGAGGCAACCATACACCTGTTACGCCAATTTCTTTTAAGTGAGCAGCTTCTTGTGCCACTTTTACCCATAAATTTTGTTCTTCGTTATAGTACCAATGAAAATATTGGATTAAGGTTTCATTCTGCATTAATTTAATTTTAAGTTAAGATAACATGATTTGATATTAATTGTTTTCGTGGAAATGTAAGCTAAAAGTAAATCGATCAAGATTTAACTAACATGGTATTCCAAATCATTAATGCAACAAAAATATCGTATTCTCATTCTTCGGATGAATATATGCACCACCCAAATGTATACTATGAATATTTACTCAATCCTGCTGTCCAAATCACGATCAGCATTGCTATTTTAACTCACAATTTACTTACTTTTGCGCCATATTATGAGCTTAAAAAAGAAATTTGCCAGAGAGAGTTTTACCATTATGAATGAATTGGTATTACCAAATGATACCAATACTCTTAACAATTTAATGGGTGGCCGTTTATTACATTGGATGGATATAGCGGCTGCAATTTCAGCACAAAAGCATTGTAATCGCATTGTAGTAACCGCTTCCGTAGATAATGTTTCTTTTAAACACCCTATAAAATTAGGCGATGTAATTACCATCGAAGCAAAAGTTACCCGGGCATTTAATACCTCGGTAGAGGTGAGATTAGATGTTTGGGCAGAAAATATTCCAAGTGGCTCACGCCAAAAAAGCAATGAAGCTTACTATACCTTTGTAGCTTTGGATCAAAGTGCCAGAACTATCCCGGTACCAGAATTAATTGCAGAAACGCCAGAGGAAATTGAGCTTTACGATGGCGCATTAAGGCGTAGGCAATTGCGCCTCGTTTTAGGTGGTAAAATGCACCCAGATGATGCCAGCGAATTAAAGGCATTGTTTTTTAAAGCATAATTTTTACAAAAAACTTCTTGGCGCTTAACATGTTTGTTTTATTTTAGCAACTTATCATTCGCTCAAAATATGACGACATATACCATACTTATTATTTTAAGCGGATTGGTTATTTTTTCCTATCTGTTTGATTTAGTAGCAAGTAAAACCAAAATACCATCGGTTTTACTATTGCTTTTGCTGGGCATCGGACTCCGTTTTTTAGTAGAACGCTTAAATATTCACACCTTTAATTTCCTCTCTATATTACCAACTCTGGGTACTGTTGGATTAATTTTAATTGTTTTTGAAGGTTCGTTGGAACTCAAATATGATCGAAATAAAAATAAGATTATTAAGAGTGCGTTTTTCTCGGCACTCACGGTTTTACTTGGTACAGCGACCATCATCACCGTCATTATTTATCAAATTTCGCACAAGGATCTATATACCTGTATTGCAAACGCCATACCTTTTAGTGTAATTAGTTCGGCAATTGCTATTCCTTCTGCCGCAGCATTAGGCGCTAAGGATAAGGAATTTGTAGTTTACGAATCTTCATTTTCAGATATATTGGGGATTATCATTTTCAATTTTGCAATCACAAATCATTCGATTACCACATCAGCATTTATTGGGCTAGGCTTAAGTACATTTTTGATTATTCTGTTATCTGCAATTGCCTGCATCGTCTTGCTGTATATTATGGGCAGGTTAGTCCACCATATAAAATTCTTCTTAATTATTTCTATTTTGATATTGGTTTATGCCATCGGACAATCTTATCATTTATCATCTCTAGTATTAATTTTAAGTACGGGATTGTTTTTGAACAATGCCGATACCATTCAAAATATATGGTTTAGAAGTGTGTTTTTATACAAAAATCTTTCAGCAGATTTATCCCAACTTTATCAATTATCAGCAGAAAGTGCATTTATTCTGAGAACTTTTTTCTTCGTTATTTTTGGTTTTACCATGAATGTGAACGAGTTAAATAACCTTCCAATTATTGCCAATGGACTGTTTATTCTAGCCTCAATTTATGTTATCAGAGTAATTTTCCTAAAAATATTTAAAAAGGATTCCATTGCTCCGATTTTATACATCGCTCCACGAGGTTTGATTAGCATATTGCTTTACTTCAATTTGCCTGCATCGCTCAAAATTCCTGAAGTAGGTACTTCTTTCTTATTTTTGGTAGTATTGGGATCGAGTTTGGTAATGACTTTAGGAATAGCCCTAAGTAAAAGGAAGGTAGAAGAGATTCCTACGGTTTAAAATTGGCGGATAATGCCTTTATTTTTTTTAGTTCGGCCAATGTATTTGGATTTTGCTGATAATAAACAGAATAGTAATTTATGGTTTCCATTTGAGTAAAGTCAAATCCTTTACGAAATTTATAATTGGCGATACTAGGATTTATATTGTGTAGCGTTCCGGCCAATACATTTGCAACACCTTCCATGGCTGTACCAAATATAGCTCCACCAATTACACCAGCAAGTTCTTCATTAGGCGTTGGCTCTTCCCTGCCCCATTTGTCTACAGCCTTGCCGCGTTGATTGGAATATTTGTATTCATTAGGATCATTTTTGCCAATGTGTTTGAAAATGTAACTTTGCAACTCATAATTTGCTTTCGTAATCCTTAATTTTATAGATTTAATTTCTGAGGTTTTTACCTCCACATATTTTTCGTTAGCATAAAGCAGTACCGTTTGAGAATCAATTTTGAAAAACAAGCCTTTAAATTTTTCGGTGTTTGTTTTTACTATGGCTATGTAAGGCTTAACCCGTTCCGGATTTTTCGTGATTTGAGCTTTTACAAAAAAAGCATTAATGACCAGGGAAATCAATAAAATAAGCTTAATTCTCATAGTTTTTCGTTTTATAAAAATAAGCTACAATTATCATATTTTCAAAAAATTAACCGCCCATTTCTAAAATTTTATCAAATTCTTCAGCCTTGAGAGGCATTACTGATAAGCGCCCTTGGCGCACTAAAGATATATCGACCAAACTTGGTTCAGCCTTAATTTGCTCAAGTGTAACTGGTTTCTTTAAGGCTTCAACCGGCGATAAATCAACCACTACCCAGTTGGTATCATCAGTTGTTGGGTCTTGATAAAACTCTTTAACCACCTTCGCAATTCCCACCACGTTTTTACCTTCATTACTATGATAAAATAAGACCAGATCACCTTCTTTCATAGCTTTTAGATTATTTCTTGCCTGATAATTGCGAACGCCATCCCAGAATGTACGTCCATCTTCATTAAATTTTTCCCAACTGTATTTAAAAGGCTCTGATTTGACTAACCAATGATTCATTTGTTTTATGCGTTTAAAGTGATTTAAAGCTTGTTTTTCTGATCTATTATGGATTGGCGACAAATGGTAGCGACAAATCGCAACCTTATGAGATTACCAAAGCAGTCACAATTAATTCATGTCTGGGGAGAATTTGAATTCTACCTTAACACTCCAAAAGAATTAATTGGCAGTAACAAGCCTTTTATTTATTTCTACTATTTAAATGCCAAAACTAATAAAACTGAGAGAATTCGACGATACATTCCAAAACTAGATGGCAACTATAAAAAAATTATCTTATCAGCAAAATCAATAGTAAGTGAACTCATTGCCCTCTTAAAAAGTGGATGGAATCCTGTAACAAAAGGAGTAGATCTAAAACAGATTAATTACTCATCAAACTTAATAGAATGTCTTGACTATTGGATTATGAAACGTGAGGAAGCTTACACCAATAAGGCAATAGGCTATAGTGCATTAAAGAACAACAGAATCTTAGTGATGCATTACAAGTCATATATAGAATCGACACAAGGTGTAGTTTTAAAAATCCAAAACGTTAATAAAATTCATGTTAAAGAATTTTTGGATTTTAAGGCTAATGAAAGATCATGGGGAAAAGTAACATATAATACATATCTTATTGACCTAGGAACATTCTTCAATTACTTGACTGATATGCGGATTATAAAGGAGAACCCTTGCTCCAAAGTCCCAAGAAAGAATACTCGTAGAGATTCCAGTAGATTTAAAGTTTTTGAAAAAGATGAACTATTAGAAGTGTCAAGAATACTTCAGCATGATGATCATTTTTTCGGTTTAAAGTTAGCAACCCAATTCCTCTTTAAGTACAATATACGACCAATAGAATTAACACGGCTACAAATAAAAGATGTCAACTTTACCAAAAGTCTATTAATAATACCAAGTACAAAAACGAAAAATGGAAATGAAGCGATTTTTCAAATTGATAATGGCACTACCGCGTTAGTTAAACAAATGATATCGGATTATCCCCAGGAACACTATATTTTTGGTAGTAGAAACAAACCATCTGCAACCCAAGTCTGTAGTGAATTTTTCGGTCAGAACTGGCGTGCCTTTAGAAAGAAGTATAATTTATCAAGCCATTTAAAGCTTTATGCACTAAAACACACTTCAAACTACTATGATATTGAGAATGGAGCAAGTTATGAGGAGATTAGACAGAGGAATAGACATTCCAATCTTCAAGTGACAACACTTTATATCAGAGAGAGATTGTTTAAGAATATCATAAAAGCTTCAAATAATGATTTATTCTAATTCTTCTGAGAATATCCAAAACGTAAATAGCTCCCTTAATATAAGAGAATCAAACCAGATTCTGGATATTCTCAAAAGTTGGTCCCATAAATGGTGAAATTGATATTTCTTAAATATATTTAAAGCATCAAAACACATTGAAATGGACACTCTATACCCTGACTATAATAGATTACAAGACTATTACCCTTTGACGCAAGACCAAATAGCAAATTTTGGAGATAGAGGTGTAGAAATCACGTCAGAACATTATAACATTGAATATTATCAAGGGCTTGCAGATCGATTTGTAAAAATTGCGGAGGATAATGGAATTGGAGAACACTTTAATGAACTTATGTTTATCATGATAGTTTTTAATGATCGACTAGTTGAATTTATAGATGGAATGTGGGAAAATTATAATGATGAATTGAAATCTAAGGAATTAGCTGCATTCCTGTTGGCATACAAGACGGCTTTACCAAATCATGATTTCCAATTAACAGCCAAGCCTGTAACTGGGTCAGTAACGATTAAAAGTCAGTCAATGGCACATTGGATGTGTAGTCTTATTTATGATGCCATTGAACAGCGCAAAGCCCCTTTTGATGTTTTTGGGTACAAACTGAATTATGATATTTTTGGTGAGGATTTCAAAACAGATAAGCCCATTGATGTTGAAAGACTAAAAAAAGCAGCTAATTTAAAGCCAAAGAACCCTAAAACACTTTTAAAAGGTTTTTATTGCCAGTTTTACTACCATCTTAAGCCCTACCTTATTAAATACACCAACCTAACTTCAAGTACCGACGTTTTTATTACGGATGCACAAGCAAATTTCTTTTTCAATGTGTTGGAATTATTCAATTATGTTGATAGAGATAGTATTACCTCAGAGCCTAAGGACTACATTAACACAATGCTAAGGAACAACCTTAAGTAACTGAGGATAAAGGAAATAAAAATATTTTATTTCGACATTATATTAATGCCTGACTCCCTCAAATTTCCCAGCACCTTTGCTATGCATTCAAAAACAAAATGCATAAAGAAAGATGGTTATAAACACGATTTTAGCCCAGTACGAGGCAGCAAAAGTACCGGGAAGAACAGACCTAGATCCAAGAAAAGGATTTTACAGAATACTCTCAGTTTATGAGGGCACTTGCCACAGCAAACCTGCACAAATGGCAACAGCCAACTGGAAGGCCTTCGTTGATGATAATTATACAGAAACGATATTCCACGTCCAACTTGAAACATTTAGAATTGGCTGTAATACATTTGATTCTAACATAATCACTTTACGAGAAATTGAAGTTAAATATGCAGCTTGGTATCCAGACTTTGGTCATTTCTCCATAGGGTGGAAACTCATTCCCCTCATAAACCCTTCAATAGATTTCATCAACAAAATGGTCAAAAAAAATAAATTTAAGATCGAATTCAATGAGGAGGAATACGAATTAAATGTTTTAGCTGAAGCTCAAGAGGAGCAAAGGTTTTCAAATGATAGTCATGGTTCAAACGAATACTAATATACGAAGATGATGAATTTAGAAATTATAGAAAAAAATTTTGCTTCATTATACGAATCTAATAGAATAGCTGGACTTCCTTATAACTTTCCTAGAAAAGGATATTATATGATATATGCATTTGAAGATTATGTAGAGATATTGAATCGAGATATGGAAGTTAAATCATTGCCCAAAACGGGATTCGCTTTATGGAAACCGGAAAAAAACATGAGTTATTTTACTGATGAAGTAGAAATTGCGTTATGCCCATTAATTGAAAGTGGAAGCGCTATTACTGATTTTGTTTTTGAATCAAATGATATTCATTTGCTCGAGATCGAGATTAAAAGTATCAGGATTAGCAAAAGCACATCATTTTATGGATCAAACACTCAAGAAATAAAGTGGAGCTTCACAAAATGTGAGAGTAAATACCATCATGGAATCAATAAAATAAATTAATAGAGAATTAATAGAACAAATACTGACGAGGTTGATTAAATGTCTCGTCAGTTCATAAAAGATAAGAATATGTTACCAATAGATATACTAAAAATATACCAAGGCCAGTATCTAAGTGATACTGGAAATATTGAAAATACTACGATTTCATTCCGCAATGGAACGCCTAGTAATTATATCATATTTAAAAAATTATGTGGCCTTGGGGCTACCCACGGAGAATGCAAACTATATAATTGGCGTAATTCAATCATTATTGAGCCAAATACTCCTGTCTTGACAGGAAAGAAAAATGCTGTAGAAGAAGATGGCATAACAAAAAAGTACCCGAACATATTCGTAGTACACAAAGGTGTTAAGAAGGCGCACGTACTAGCATACTTGCGTAATAGTACCTTTCCAAAAAAAATTCTATGTACTCCTGAAGCATATGCTGATAAAGTTAAGCCTGCTATAATGGATTCAGCTTTTGATCTCTACAATGATTTTTTTATGCTTTATGATGAATGTGATCGAATTATTAAGGATGTAGACTACCGAGGTAAAATTTTGCTTCCAATGAACGACTTCTTTTTGTTTAAAGAAAAAGCAATAATTTCTGCAACACCAATAATTCCATCCGATCCGCGATTTGAAGAACATGGCTTCAGAATTCTTGACGTGCAACCCCAATTTGATTACAAAAAGAGCATTACCATTATCAACACTAATAGACTTGTTGACACTCTCCAAAAATTGATTGATGAAAATGGAGATGAGAAGGTATTCATTTTTTTAAACTCTCCAGAGTTAATCCACGATTTGATTATTTCAACTGGAATTGAGCGACATAGTAAAGTGTTCTGCGCTCCGAAAAGCGCAAGGATGATTAGAGATAGAGGGTTGGAAAATGTTAGCCATGATCTTGGTAATTTCTCAAAAATTAACTTCCTAACATCAAGATTTTTCAATGCTGTAGACATTGATTTAGATTATAAGCCTAATATTATAATGATATCAGACGTTTACAAAGCCAAATTTTCAAAGCTTGACCCTTATACAGATAGCACACAAATTGCCGGAAGATTCAGAAACGGAACCAATAAAATCATACATATTTCAAATTTCAACCCTCTTCTAACTTATAGGGAACCTGAAAATGCACTACAGTTTATTGCCGAACAATTTGAAGCATATCAACAGTTTGATTCGGTTGCCCACAGCCAAACAACAGAGGGTGGAACTGTTGCAGGTAACCAAGCTATGGAAGGCATGGATATAACAAAATTTGTTGGCGAAAATTCTCACCTAAATTTAACGATGGTCGATAATTACCTTCTAGATCAGAAAGTGAAAAGCTACTACCGAAGCGCAGAGCTTTTAAATGTTGGATATCTGGAGACGAGAAGCTTCGAAGTAGAAGTTGAGAATGATTTATACAATATCGGAGATGGAGAGCTAGACCATTTACGGTCAATAAATAATGCCATAACGTTAACGGGTGCGGTCGCAAAGCTATTCGAAGACCATAACCCCTTAAGATATGGAATTTTACACTCTTATATATTTGGGGATTGTAGAGATATACTACGACAAGAGTACCCTCAAGTAGCTGAATTTTACGATGCTTTAGGATTTCGTAAAATGCGAAGACTAAGTTTCGAAACTTCCAAATTAAAGAAAGCGTTAAAAGAATATCACCGAAAAAATGAACTTAACAATCCGATCCTTTTTAAAGAAGTTCATGATGCATTTTCTGTGCATCATATATTTGAAGAAAGCAATGTTAAAACTAAGCTTAAAGATATTTACACAGCTAATAACATCGGTAGAAAGGCATGTGCGTCACATCTTCGAGTCTTTTTCAGTGCCAAACGAAGTGGAGGTAGTGAAAATCAAAAAACGTGGAAAATACATTACAGGAAATTTCTCCAATAAATCCAAAAATATTGAAAATTCCTTATTTAAAGGGGCACTACAAAATTTTGGATGTTGCAAGTTGAGTTCTATTTCAACTTGCAACAAAACTGTGCCCTAATAAAAGTGAAGGAGAAAATTCTAAATAAAATTTTCCAAAAAATTTTTAAAAGTGTGTTTTTCACAAGCCCCCACTATAGAAAACAACCCCTCCCTTCTGATGGAAGTAAAACGAATTTGTGATTTACTTTTTACAAGGGAAAACTTCCAAATGAAATTCAGTGAGAATTAAACGAAAAGGTCAAGCTATACCGCTAGTGAAATCGTTAAATCGAAAAGCTACAAAAATTTAAGTCTCATATCTACTCTAATAACGGTATAGCCTGACTAATACCAAATATCTTTAGTTACTTCCTAATTCAATACACCACGACAATAAATCGTGGTTTTTTTATGCTCTTTTTTCTGGAATCCAAATCAATTCCTAGCATCACAATGCAATTCACTCATTATTTAAACATAAGATCAAGAAAATGAAAACAAAAACACGCACAGAAACTAAAACTAAATTGGTTTTAGTAAATGCTGATCTTCAGCAGAACAATGATTTAGTCGAACAAGCTTATACAGCAATTACCAATGTTGCATCTGATTTATTAAAGAAATTTGAGCTGGCTAAATACAGAACTCATGTTTCTGTTGAACATTGCAAAGATCCTCAAAACACAAACTTAGTTAGGGAATACATTTGCTTCTTTTGGAACATTACCTTGTCAAATAGCAAGGAAGGTAAGTCTTACATTTTTATTTCCATTGATGAAAGTGGAATAGAAAAATTTGGTAGCGGATTAACAAACTTATTATTGAGGAGTGCTTTTAAGATCACTGAATCTTTAGAAGGGCAACATAGTATTGAATATTCAATGAGAGTTAACTACATGCCAATGGACATTCACAATTTCTTTTACAGGAGAATAGTTGAAGGAGAAACTGATTTCGTTAGCTTATTTACTGTTGACCATTTAGCTACTTAAAAAAATTAAGGCACAGCAATGTGCTTTAATTTAATCTTGCTTATTATCTTTGATAAAAAAGAAACATATAGAAAAAGCAGAGTAAAAAATATTTAAGAATAAGCGTTAGCTAAAAGTTCTTGTCAGAAGAAACCTGAGAAATTTCAAAGTACAAACAAGAGCAGTTAGAACTAATGTCTTGCGCAATAAGCGTAGGGCATAGTCTATCTGTTTGTACGGGCTTCTCAGGGCCTCTTCGACAGATTCAAGGCTATTGTCCTGCGCTTTTTGCGTTTACGTCAGATTGATAAGGACTTGATTACGTTACGGTTAACCGTAAAATTTCATTGAAAAATAATAAGACCTTTGAGACAAGTCCTACCTCATTGTAAATTAATCACGATTTGGGGCAATCGGAAAATATCTAACAGATGAAAAAAATTCTATTAAGCATCCTAATAATGCTAACAAGTTATGCTTCTTACAGTCAAAAAGCTCTATTGGCATATTACCCATTATATCCGATTCATGAAATCTCTGAAGGATACGATAGTGATATGAATCTTGTCTATAATTTAAAGCTAGTAAATAGGGCAAAAAGTTCAATTACGGGAATTATCTTCCAACTTACTCCTACTTGGTTAAACGGAGACACTCAATTGATGACAAGTTTGAGAGCCGAAAAAACCGTTAGGTTAAAAAAGGCAATCAATATTAAATCAGGCCATTCAATGAATTATAGTATCCAACCACCATCCGCTAAATATTCTGTTGGAGTAGAATTGGTTACTTATTCTGATGGCACTTTTAAGCGATACTAAAATGGATATAATATTAAACGTAATTGGATTTTTTGCAATTGTTATAACATTTGGATATATCGCCAGAATAATTAATAAACGAAATTAATAGAGGAAAAATGTCAGACCAATCACTTACAATGGTTATTGTTATAATAATTATCATCGCTATTCCAGTGATCAATTATATAATCAAACGCAAATAACTTTCGATAAGCTATCCAAAATAAATGTTTGGATAGCATTATTTAACCTAACCAAACTTAAAATTGCTCGGTGCTAACGTAATAAAAACTCATTGTAACTAACTGGCAATTTCAACAATAACCCTACAATAAAATGAACAGCTCAATGAATTACACTTTTTTCGTAGGAGTAGCATTAATTATTATTCTAATCATTTATCAAAAATACAGGCCGAAAGATTTTAAACCTTCAAAGAAGACCTTCTTACATGATGACTTGATTGCATTGAACAAAATGTCACAAGAAGTAATTAACTATAACTGGAACGTTATAATCAAATCTATTAAGGGTTACAAATCAGTTTATGAGGAGAATGATCTTGGTAACGTTGGCTATCATATTTACCAAAACTACAGGGCAGAACTTATAGAAGGAAATATATCAGTTTACATTAAAGACAGGCTGGCAAACAGATATCTTAAAATAATAACTGATGGAAGTTCAGAATCTATGATAGGTGTTGATCACCCACATCATGGCCATATTGGCTATTTAAGTTTTGAAGTAATTGAATGGGTTGACGCATCCCAAATTACTTCCCACTTTCATTTAGTGGATTGAAAGATAAAGAGGTTTACGTTTTTCTAATCTTATCTAAGAGTATACATATACAATTCAATTAAATACAATCTTATTGCTAAGTCATTCTGATTTAAATGCACATTTTTTCCCTCAATAGTTCTTTCTTAATTATATTGCATAAAAATACACGCTCTCTATGAATTATTATTATTTAGTTGGATTAGAAAGAAGAGGCCCCCTCAGCTTAGAAGAAATCAAAAGAGAGAGTCTTTCCATAGATACATTAGTCTGGACTGAAGGTATGAGTCAATGGAAGGCAGTTGAAGATGTACCCGATTTACAAGCTTCACTTCCTCCCCCGATTCCAAATGAGTTGATACATGATTTGAATAGTAAGTTATCACAAATAAAAGCTCTTAAGATCTTTTGTTTATACTTTTTACCGTTTATTGTAGCATCTTTAGGTTTCTATTATAAATTAAGCATAGATAAACAATATTATAAGGATAATCTTAATGAACGGATAGCCAACCTAATGGATGGAAAAATGAAAGTTGCCTCTGCCACTTTTACAGAACCTAAAGTTGTCTCAACAAAAATTCTAATACCAAAGAAGAAATTAAGAATTAAACGAAATAAAGCAGGTCAATCATCATTAGACTTATTACAGCAATTTAGCTATAAAGAACTTAATCCAAAAGATGAGTATCGACTATCAAGTGGTGGCTTCTCAATTAAGGAATTAAGTAGGCAAGATGATGGCTATGAATTGAAAACTACATCTTCTGGGAATTTAGTTTTCAAACCAATAACTTCTCCATTTTTAAGCAAGCCAACAGCCGCTGGAGCATATCAACATGCATATGAATATCTGCTGGCAGAAACCAAGGATTCTTTCGACAGCTATAAATATGCTTATCTTCAAAATTTTGAACATTTAAGAAATTCTCTTTATTCACTTGTAAATCTGCCCAACTCATTGACCCTACGTTCTGGATCTTTTAGTAATAGCATGATTTATAATGCAACCTATGAAGTAAGCATAGACATAGAAAAAAAATTTTACAAAGTCCAAATAATTGAGGAAAAGTACAATGACTTAATTATTAAATATATAATAATTGCTTTGATCACCAGTCTATCAATTTCAACCACTATTCTTGTTATTAATCCTTCCAATATGTTTAGGTAGAACATTCCTTAACCAAACCTTTCCTCAAAGGGTGGCTTAAGCGAGGAAAGGCTCGGTCTAGTCATTGATTCTGTGGTTTGACTTCTGTACTGCATTTTTATAAGGGGCAGTGCTTTACTTTTTTGTTAGTGGTTCTTAGCAAAAGTCTGTGGAATAAGGTAGGAAGATCGGTATTCGGCAAGACTAAGCTCACGAAAAACGAACACGCCATCATTTCATTCTGTCATGGTTTTTCTTTTAAGCAAGCGGTTGCCTCATGAATGCTTTCTCTATCTTTATCTAGGATTTTGCTTCGCTTCATCCTGGATAAATCTAATCGCATTCCACTTTTCAGCTCACCTGCGTAATCGAAAATGCTTCACAACTGTCATGATATTTAATTAAATATCTCGCCAGTCGCTTGTGTTAAAACATAGATCGAACCTCATTGCTCCGCAATTACCAGTTCTCACACATTTTCTCAATTCGCAGGCGGTGAGCAAAACCATATTACATCGCCAATTCTTAATTAAACCTCTATCTTTAGCTTATAACTGCCTCATATGTTAAAGTACATTATAGCTACAATTATTCTATCCCTACCATTCATATCAAAAACAATTTGTCATGCTCAAGAGCTTTTGCCGTTTCGCCAAGATTCTCTATGGGGATTTCGTGATCAGGCTGGAGAAACTAAAATAGTTCCTCAATATAAATATATAACAAAGTTCAGTGGCAAATATGCTATCGTTAGCAATGGTCGACTGCTTGGAGCAATTGATAAAGACAATACGTTAATTATTCCAATTCAACATGATTATTTAGCCAACTTGGGGACGGATGATTTCCTGTTTGGTGATAAATCAAAGTACTTCGGTGAGTATATAATGGGTGTAATTCATAAAGATAATACAGTAATTATTCCTAAAGCGTACAGCTACATCAGTAAAACAAATGGTTTGTATACAGTAACAAAGAATTTGGATAGCGTAATTAGTAAAAACTCCATGGACGATCTACGTTCAGTAAAGAAGCTATACGGTCTAATTGCTAATGATGGAAAGACTATAATACCTTGTAAATACGGTTATCTTCAATGGGTTAATGACAAACTTTTAATTTTAACGAAAGATGATAAATGGCAGCACCAAGCATTATTTAATAGAAAAGGCAAGCAACTTACAGGCTTCGAATATAAAGTCATTGGAGACTTCAAAGAACGTGTTGCTAAAGTTCGTATAGAAGATAAATATGGTTTCATTTACCCTAATGGAAATTTAGCAATTCCAGTTAAGTTCCAGTATTGCGAAGACTTTATTGGTGGATATGCAATAATACGTGAAGGTAATAATTGGGGCGCTATAGATAAGCGTGGCAATATCGTTATCAAACCAAATACAGACTACAAATCTGTGGTTCAGCACTTAAAAAATAAATATGGAAGAATGCAGGTGATTGAAGAACCTAAAGTTGACATATGATTAGATTTTAATAGTGTTCCCATTGCCTCGTGCTTATTAAATAAAACATAACATTGCATCGTCCCGCGGAATTTACTGCACCGACCGTCGCTTCATACGCATTTTCGGTACGCTTTTCAGCACTATCTAAATTACCATCTCTAAATAATCTCTAGTGAGTTTACACACTAAAAAATACTTAAAACTAAGTATTGTAAAATAAAGCAACAGTTAATATCTTGGAGATAAGTTTGCAGTAATTAGTTATAAAATATAGCTAGTATCTAAAGCGAATATTTAAGTTCACGTAACTCTAAAACCTATGTATCATCATGCTAAATTAACAACCATATATCTTATTTTTCTGGTTCTAATTTCATCTTGTTCCCCTAAAATTATAACTGGTGTGAATATGAAAGAATTTAGTCCACCTCTTGAGTCAAAAGACCAATTAGCCTATCAACGATTTGACAGCTACATCAAATCAGTCGACAGTGTAATACTATTTAGTAAGAACGTTGGGAATCAATACATTGGGATGAAGCCTGTAAATCTTCAAACTGAAATGTCAATTCTATTCAATCCAGATAAATTTGACTGTAATTGCGATGATAAGCTTAAATCAAAATTAAAAAAGCTTTCCCAAATCAATTCTAAAGAGTTGGGATTTATACCTCGGGAAGTTTCGAAAAACGTTTTAGCTCAAAATGTCTATTTGCTCGACCATAGTGCAGGAAGCGCTGTTTTAGCCAACGGCTTTACATTTACAGAGCCGACTAAACAGGAATCTATTCGTCTGATAGCTAGCGAGTCACCAACATTAAAAAACTTTGATGAAATAAATTACATTGAAAGAAATAAGGGAGTTTATCCCCATTTTCTGTATTCATTAGATTGTTCTGGTTATCTGTCAGCAGCACTAGCAGTTTCAGGAGGGGTTGGAGAAAACTCTATCAAGACATCTGCAACAGGCGCATCAACTGCAAATAATGCAATCGTGATTCTAAGTGGAGTTATGTATTCGCCACTATATCAGGCATTCAAAGGACAAGGAAAATATAGTATACAGGATGCTAAAAACCAAAAGGAGCGGCTACTAGTATTGGAATCAATAATCAACGAAATACCGAACTTATCAAGAAACGATGCTACGAAAATTAATTTAAATGTAAATTATGAAGTTGTTTTAGCCTCCAATTCTGGTAAATCTAGTTTAAACGGCCAAGCTACGTTTGGAGGGAATGGTGGAAGTGGATTTGGATTTGGAAGTTTTAGTACAAAGGGAGATGGAGGCGGCGGGTTTAATAAGAATATAGAGTTTTCGAGCTATTCTACATACGCATTAGGCATGAATGTCGGAGCAATACCTGAAAATATAACAATCTTAACCCTTAATGCCACCATTCAATCGATAAAAGATAAATTACCTAACTTAAACTAACTTGTGATAATTAATACACCCTCTAACTTAATTTATTGAGACAAAACTGCGGATTGTTGTAAATTGCCTCATAGATATAACAGTTTAATTTAAGGTAACATTTTTATACTTCACCGATCATTTGTTTTAAATATAGATCGAACCTCATTGCTGCGCAATTACCAGTTCTCACACATTTTCTCAGTTCGAAGGCGGTGAGCAAATCGAAATTATAATGCTAAATCACTTCTATTTAATGATAGAGTTTTAACTATATGTTACCAATAATTGATAACCCTATGATCAATGTGAATATAGCCATTACTTAATCTAACTGTATCAGCAATGCTATTATTTTTATGATCGAGAGATCGAACAATGGAGCTATAACTAATTCTCGCTTTGGGATATGAGTCTTCCTCGGATATTATTCTTCCAAATTTATCGAATTTACTAAGATACCTTCTTGTGGTATCTCCATTGCCAGCTTGCACTAAAGTTAAAATCAAATTACGAGACAGTCTTGTTTTAGTTATAACGCTTGTTTTAGTATTATTTGGATCAAATGATGTTATCACTTCCTTGTTTCTATTAGGATAGTGATGAAAAGACTTATAAAATAATTTACCCTGTTTAAATGAAATTTCTTGCTTTAGCTTACCATTATTATAATAGCTAAACTCCTTGACGTCATTTGCTTTACTCTCACGCCACCATCTTGATTCATTAACAATGTTTCCCTCGGAATTATATCTCTTATTGGTTATTCCTATCAAAGAATCTTTATTAACGAAGAAACTTATTTTAACCATCCTATCTTGTTCGTTATATTGATACTCTCGAATTGAGATACTTTTGCCTACTGAAGTTGATTTAATTAAATTTCCTCTAATATCAAATTCCTCAACAGATTTACTTGGCGATTCTTCGATCTTTTCAGTCCCATAATAACTTGTAATAATAATCTTTTTAGGTTTGCCTAGATAAACCTCTTTTCCAGGAATGAGTTCAACAGGCTTGCAAGAGATTAATAAAAGTATCAAGGAAAATAAGGATAAGAAGTACTTCATAGAGGTTAATTTTCTCTAAATATACGTAATGATCATTAAACTTGTCATTTGGATATGTACAAGTTAATAAAGCAGTTGCAAGTTTTAAGTGCTTATTGTTAGTTATTCGTCTTACAGTTGCAATTGCCCTCATAAAGATAGACTTAGAGTTCCTATTGTTTTAAAAGGGTACAAGATTTAGAACAATACAGATAATCGAATATCCAAAATTAAAACCTATCCCTTAAATAAAAGAATTAATCAAATTTTTGGATATTTATTTAATTGAATCTCGTTGTTTTGCAACTTCTGATTCTTACACATTTTCTCAGTTCGCAGGCGGTTCGCAACTGCAATGGATATATATTAAGTTGCCCCAGTAAAAGGTTAGGAATTAAGTTTCGACTAATAAAAACTTCCTCTTATATTAGAGATTCGGAAGGTGATTAAGAAATAATAAACCTCCGATAGGATGTCGAATGATTTGAAAATGAAAAAATATCTTAGCATTATTATGATTGCTTTTTTGACAATCAGTCTAACAAGTTGTGCAACATATACAACGATGAATACCAATAAATGGTTAGCATACGAATTACCTCCTTCTAGAATAGTCAAAAACGGCGAAATTTTTTTTGAAGGAAAACTATCTGATGGCTCTATTTTCTCGGTGTTTTTCGATAAAAAAATTGATGAAGATGCAAGATATTATCATGTGATGTTATGGCAAGATTTTGGGTGGAAATTAAAAGACGATAAAACATGGACGTCTCCTCAAGGTGCTCGCGAAAGAAAACTTGGTTATATATACATTAACCCTAATAGACAAGTCGCAGTTTATTATTATCCAGACAGAGAATATAATGTTTTTAAGGTTGATTTCAAGAAATAAGAAAGTGCCTAAGGTATATCCATTTTGCTTAATAAATACTCATCGGATAGGAAATATCCAAAACTAGAATACTACCCTTAAATAAATGAAATGGTAAAGTTTTTGGATATTATAATAAGCAGATCCAAGTTAATGAATCTGCTTATGTGATCACTTATCATTATGCGCTTAAAGTGATTGAGGTAATGTTAAAATATAAAAGTAGTTGACATGTGGTAACCTAAATCATACATCAGTTAGTTCCAGATGTACATTATAAATTACGAATTTTTCAGATTTATGGTTTTCAATTATTGAGCATCCGTTCACATTCCATGAAAATCAATTGAATGCTTTAGTTCACCATCACCCCTAATAAAGGATTAACTGAATATTCAGAAAATTCGTTTCTGGTCAACATGGTTAATAATTTACATAATTTTCTTACTATCAATATGTTCTTTGGTTAGAGTGATCTTGAACAAAATGAATATGTCTTGGACAGGAGGTATTAGGTAGATTTATATCTGTTGATTATCGAAATCCTCTGATAATATGAAATTAATTCTAACTACCCTTTTATTCATATTTGTGATGATAATGGGCAAAGAGAGCTATAGCCAATCTCTAGGTTGCCAGCGTGGTACCGTAGTATATCATCAAGAGGGTGCATTAGGAGTATGGTATGGGACGCCATATTCCACATCTTGTGGGCCAGGATCTACAACCACAACCCGTTATGCGGGCAATGTTACACCTCTACCAGGACCTCAAGGATGTAACATTAATTTGCTGGGGGCTGGCATATTAGTAAACTATAATCTTCTTAATTGTAGTCTTGATAAATTTATTCTATTACTGTTAATACCATGTTGCTTTATAGGCATTTCGAAATTACGAAATCAAAACATATAGGTTATTAATTTACAATATTTAATCGCTTAAATATTGGTGATTGCGTTCCTATCGCTTTATAAGGGCAAAAGGTTTAAAACATTCATATTTGAAATATCCAAAATTAAAACCTATCCCTTAAATAATTGAAGAGATAAAATTTCTGGATATTTATTTACTCGAATCCCACTACTTTGCAATTGCTATTTCTCATACATTTTCTCAGTACGAAGGCGATGAGCAATTTCTTAGTTTTAGACTATGGTGCTAACATCGATACGTAAATTTCCAGTTTCTATTGAGTTGATCTTCTTCTCAATTTCAGTTAAGTCCTCGTGATGATCTAGATAACCCATAAATAATGGTCCAGTGGGAACGTTCTTTACTTTTACCTTACTGATCGGACACGTTAACAGTGGCTGTCCATCTTTGGTATTGATTTGCAAAAACCATCTTATGATTCTTTCCACCTCATATACGACTACTCTCAATTCATATGCTTTAGTATTGGATTGAGTGAAGTAAGCTATTCGATAATCATGCACTAGAGTTAACATATTACTACTTAAGCCGCACCAGCCTCTTCTTAACTTCAAGATAGGATTCTTCTTAAATTGTTTCCTTCTATCAGAAATATAGAATGTGTGCACAATACCTGTACCTTTGTAAGTCAACAGCCTATACTCAACGGGGTGTTCTTGACATTTAGAAGAGGTTCCGACATATAGGTCGAACAAATCACCACTAGATTCGTTCAAGACATGATTTGAAGCTGAGAATATATCTGCAGCTATGATAAGATAATCCTTTGGAGCTATCCCTAAAGTAAATTTTGTTGGATTTCCTAGTTTGCCAGACATTGTCCAGTATGGAATTCTTGAGGTAGGACTATGTCTATCAAATATATGATTGTAGCCGGTATCATTATTGCCTGCAATTAAAATCAAACCACCATACACGTGGCAGATTGTGCATTTGGATCTAGATAGACATAACATTGTTGAATAATCGGCAGATACTGATTCCTTTAAAATCATTTCAATCTCTGTGACACTTAATAAGTTAGTTTCGTGTTGCATGGCATCTCATTAAATCAAAAATACAACAACAGTTGTAGTTTTAAAGGATTAAATTATCTTTGAAACTACCAAAAACTATATTGATGGCTCTAAGTTGGAATGAAATCAAAGATCGCGCAGTCGTCTTCTCTAAAGAGTGGGAAGATACATATAATGAGGAGGCAGAGGCTAAGCCATTCCTTGAAGCGTTCTTTAATATCTTTGGTATCACAAGAAAGCGAGTTGGCACCTTCGAACATAGAGTAAAAAAACTGAGTGAAACAGATGGTTATATAGACTTGCTCTGGAAAGGCACCATCTTGATTGAAATGAAGACCAAGGGGAAAAATCTTGATAAAGCTTTTACACAAGCTAAAGAATACATTCATGGCATAAAAGAACATGAATTACCAAAGTACATATTAGTTTCAGACTTTGAGAACTTCCGTCTATTTGATACAGAAGAGCAAAAGACTATTGAATTTAAATTAAAAGATTTAGTCAGTCACGTTCAGCACTTTGGGTTTATAGCAGGCTATCAAAAAAGAATCTACAAAGAACAAGATCCTGTTAACATTAAAGCTGCCGAATTAATGGGTAAGCTCCATGATAGATTAAAGGAAATTGGTTATGATGGTCATCCCTTAGAGGTTTATTTAGTTAGATTACTATTTTGCTTATTTGCTGAAGATACAACGATCTTCGAACCACAACAGTTCCAAAATTATATCGAAGAGCGGACGAACGAAGATGGAAGTGACTTAGCATCTAAAATACAGGAGCTATTTCAAACACTTAATACACCAAATGACAAGCGATTTAAAAACCTTGATGAGCAGCTAAATTCATTTCCTTATATAAACGGTAAGTTGTTTGAAGAGGTATTGCCTTCTGCAAGTTTCGATGCGTTAATGCGTAAATCATTATTAGAGTGTTGCTACATAGATTGGAGTAAGATCTCACCAGCCATATTTGGTTCGATGTTTCAAAGTGTAATGAACCCAAAAGAAAGAAGAAATTTAGGTGCTCACTATACAAGCGAAAAAAATATATTGAAGCTTATAAAGCCATTATTTCTTGACCAACTTTGGCAAGAGTTTGAAAGTTTAAGAAATACAAAAGGCAGGCAATTATCAGAGTTTCACAAACGTATAAGTCAATTAAAATTTCTTGATCCAGCATGTGGCTGTGGTAATTTTCTAGTTATTACATACAGAGAATTACGTTTATTAGAAATAGAAATTCTAAGAACTCTCAACAAGTCTGGTCAAGGATTTTTAGATGTGAGAGAAATCATACGGCTTGATGTAGACATGATGTTCGGAATTGAGTTTGAAGAGTTTCCCGCACGAATTGCCGAAGTAGCCATGTGGCTTATGGATCATCAAATGAACATGATAATTAGCAATGAGTTCGGTCAATACTTTATTAGATTACCATTAAAAAAAGCCGCTAAAATACACAATGCAAATGCCTTAACAATCAATTGGGAAACCGTAATTGCAAAATCCGATTTATCTTTTATTTTAGGAAATCCTCCTTTTATAGGCAAGCAGGTACAAAATGCTGAACAAAAACAAGACATGGAGCAGGTTTTTAGTGGGGTAACTGGAGTGGGAATATTGGACTATGTTACAGCATGGTACTTCAAAGCATCAAAATTTATACAAGGTACTACAATCTCGGTTGCATTTGTTTCCACGAATTCTATCGTACAAGGCGAGCAGGTTGGTGCATTATGGGGGCTTTTACAGTCAAGATATGGAATAAAAATACATTTTGCACATAGAACATTTAATTGGAGTAATGAGGCAAGAGGCAATGCCGCAGTACATGTAGTGATTATAGGTTTCGCTAATTATGATATTAACAGTAAGAGCATTTTTGAATATACTGATATTAAAGCAGAGCCTCACGAAATTATTGTTAAAAACATAAATGCATATTTGATTGATGCTAAGGACATATTTGTTTTATCTAGAATGAAACCTATATGTAATGTACCTGAAATTATAAAAGGTAGTGAAACAACAGACAATGGTCATTTTATGCTTAGTTCAGATGAAGTAGCATATTTAAAGATCAAATATATCAATTCAGATGAGTTTATAAGGCCATTTCTTGGCGGAGGTGATTTTATAAACGGGAATATCCGTTATTGTTTATGGTTAAAGGATATAGCACCGAGGACAATAAGAGATATACCTTTTCTCACCGACAGGGTCGATAAAGTCAGAAAGTTTAGGAGCGAAAGTCCAAAAGTAAGAACTAGACACTGGGCTAAGTTTCCAACGCTGTTTTCTGAAGATAGACAACCTACTGAGCGATACTTAATGCTTCCGAAAGTATCTTCCGAGAAGAGAGCATATATTCCCTTTGCGTTTGTAGAACCCGAATTTATAGTTAATAATACAGCTTCCTACATACCAAATGCTTCATTATATATTTTCGGCGTTTTAGAAAGCAAGATGCACATGACATGGGTAAGCCACATATGCGGAAGAATGAAAAGTGACTATGTTTATTCAAATAAGATCGTTTATAATAACTTTCCATGGCCTGAACAAATTAAGGATAAACATAAACTTGCAATAGAGGTTGCGGCACAGAATGTAATTTCAATAAGAATGACTTTTCTTGACAGCACTTTAGCAGAACTCTATAATTTAGCCACTATGCCTCCAAGCCTAACCAAGGCTCACATTGACTTGGACAAAGCAGTGGACATGGCTTATAGGACCCAACCATTTCCTAGTGATACTAAAAGAATGGAATATCTATTTGAACTCTATGAGAGCTATACTAAAGACCTATTTACTAAAGTAAAAACTAAGATTAAGTCCTAGCAAAAATTCTAAATTATACTAAAACAGGGCATTATAAAGCTTAGAGGAAAATAAATACTGCCAAATATAATAACTCATAAGTACCCGTCCAAAAGAAGGTACTTAAACTTAAGAGCATCTGTATAGTTGAAGGTTTTACAAGGTACAAAGCGAATCATGCAGACGACTCACGATAGCTTTCTAAATGATCAATAATTTCCAATTTTGGTTTGTAAGAAAAATTGCTTGACAACTATTTTTATCAATACAACTTCATTAATTTTTTAAATTTAATGTGAGTTTTTATTGAAAATTGTCATGCCAAAGATAAATTAAGATTTTCTATCGCTTTATAAGGGCACAAGGTTTAAAACATTCCTATTTATAAATATCCAAAATTAAAACCTACCTCTTAAATAATAGAATTAATCAAATTTTTGGATATCAATAAATATATCCAATTACTGACTGTCACATTTTTCTTCTAAAATTCTAGATCAGTACTTTCAAATTTTCAAATTCATTCAATATAATTGTTTATTATATTTGGCGAATCTAAATTATATAAAAATGAATCTAATAGAGCATTCTGATTTGCTTTTCGAAATCCAACCTATTCTAAAACCAAAAACAGCCTATACGACCGACTATAAAGAAAAGATATTTTCGGACGTAAATAAATATCGGAGAAATATTGAAAAATTGGAAGAATTAAAACCTCTTGTTTCAACTATTGAAAGACTAAAAAACACGTCACTTTTTAAAATAACTGGAGACCAAATTAGCGTTCCAACATCGAATGCCTCTGAGATTGAGGCAATAATTAGTGATTTAGAATCCAAAATAGATTTAATGATACAAATGATTAGGTCGTCTAAGCTGTTTGGCCAAGAGGATTTGCTATTCATAAAGTTACCAGAATTTAAGTCATTTGATGAGCTTGCGAAATATTCCAAGGATTTGCAAAAAGCTATTGAAATTCCAATCACTGATGAAGCAATTAATGGAGAAGTAAATATTATCGGTGCAGATCAAGGATCCGTGATACTTTATGTAGCATTGGGAACGATAGCCGCAGTAAAACTAATTGCTGGAATATGTTGGTCTGCGGCCGTTATAAAAAAGAAAAATGCAGAGGCGAATATGTTTGTTGAACATGCAAAAACATTAGAACTGAAAAATGAGGCATTAGATGCGATAATAGATGCTCAAAAAAAGCAATTGAAAAATATAGCTGAAGCTGAAGCTTCTGCGTTAGCTAATGGCTTGCTAAATCACAATGATCCAGAAACAATAAATAGATTGAAGCTTTCCATGGATATAATAGCTAATTTGATAGACAAAGGAGCCAAAATTCTTCCTATGACTAAAAATGAAGATATTCAAAAATCCTTCCCTAATTACAATGCGCTTGACTTAATCGAATCTTCAATCAGACAAATTCAATCTGGTGATAGAAATAACTAGGAATATAAAAATTCGGTAAATTGATGTACGTTTATATTCCAAATGTCAGAAAATTAAAAATATTTAATTATTTAACAAAAATAACCTTTCAGCTCAACACATTTCAAGAAATTCCGGCATAAACACACCACCCACCATATAACCCATTTATTCCGTTGCTTCTTGACTTAGTTGAGTTGAAAGCTTGCTCAAGTACCATAATTAATTAAATATTTTATGGTACACAAAACATTCAAAGTAGCTGAAGTACAAGTAAGCTACAAGCCAGATTACAAAGCATCTGAAAGACCTAAAATCTCTTCATCTAAGCAAGCCTATGATTTGCTAATGCAACAATGGGATTTAGGCAAAATAGAGCTCTTAGAACAGAGTAAAATGATTCTACTAAACAGGCAGAATAGGGTTCTTGGATTAGTTGACATATCAACAGGAGGTGTGAGTGGGACTATTCTTGATCCTAAAATCATATTTTCCATAGCATTAAAAGCCAATACATCAGCTATAATTTTATGTCATAACCATCCTAGCGGAAATACTCAACCAAGCCAATCTGATATTAAATTAACTAATCAGTTGAAAGAGGGTGGTAAATTATTAGAGATTCTAGTTTGGGATCATTTGATTATTACAAATGAAAATTATTACAGTTTTGCTGATGATGGCATGATGTAAAAAATATTAGCTTGGGTTAATCACCCAGGCTAATTTAAATTTTTATTAGAGAATGCCCCTCGTAAAAAGTAAAGTCATATTCCCTATAGCTTCATTAAGCGTATCCTGTAATGAAAGTATTTTTAGATAACTCAGGTTTCAGAAACGAACTTTCTTTCTTCTGAAGCCCGAAATTCTTTAACAATTTGGTAACACAAGATAATCTATCTTATATTTAGAGTTTTAAATTAATACTCTAACATGATCGTTTCAATCTTTTTAAGACATTTTAAAGTCTACAAAGGAATTAATTACCTGCCAATTTCTGAGGGGTATCGTTTTTCAAGCATCATCGGTGAAAATGGTTGTGGGAAAAGTTCAATACTTGAGGCCTTAGATTTTTGTTTCAATAAAAAAGGAGCCACGGATTGGCCAGTCAATAATGATGCGAAATCAGATGGAATAAGCGGTGATAATTTCCCATATATTGTTCCTGTTTACCTAATTCATAAATCAAAATTACGAAATGAGGCTAAAGCTGATTCAGAGCAATTTGCAAAAGCTAAACTTCTATCTGATTTTCTATGGGCTACAACATTGAAGGCCAAAGGAAAATTTTATGATGACTTCTACAAGCATCGTGAGGAGTTAGCAAGTTCCTATGATAAAGAAGACTATTTCCTACTTTTGGCTGGAAAAAAATATAACGATCCAGGTACATATTTTGGCTCTTTCCATAACCAATTAGTTTTTATTAATGACAAACCGAATGAGTCATATGACGACCTAGAATTGCAAAAATATTTTAAAGGTTTTTACGAGTACTTAAATTCTCACTATTCATATATTTATATTCCAGTAGAAACTGACGTTCAAACTTATACCAAGCTTGAAACACAGGACATGCAAAAACTTATGGATAAAAATATCCAGAAAGAAATTGAAAAGGCGATTACCGTTAAAACAATTAATCAAATAAATAAAGATCTCGATAAATTTGTCAAAGAAATAGAAGATGTTTTAGAAATCTATCATTATAAGGGACATTACAAAAATAATTTGACGATGCCAGATTTGGTATCAAAAATTATTGAAGCATTTTTTTCGATTAAAGTATTAAATCGTAAAACTGAAAATTCAAAATCAATCCCTGTTACAGAATTGAGTTCAGGAGAAAAGAGGAAAGCATTAATAGACGTAGCATATTCATTTCTAATAAAGAATAATGATCGGGAAAGTAACATAATTCTTGCTATTGATGAACCTGAGGCTTCTCTACATATATCAAATTGCTATGAACAGTTCGACAAACTATTCAGAATAAGTACAAATCATCAAATTTTGGTTTCCACACATTGGTATGGCTTTTTACCGATAATCAGTAATGGTAGTGCGACTGCTATAACAAAGAATTTAAAAAATGAAGTGAGTTTCAAATTCCTTAATCTATACAACTACAGAGAAAACATTCTACATTCTAGAAAACTTCATAAAGGACCATTACCTATTGATTATAATATAAAAAGCTACAACGACTTAGTTCAATCAATTATAATTTCAATAATGCAACCAAAACCTTACCACTGGATTGTTTGCGAGGGTCAATCAGAAAAAATCTATTTTGATCACTATTTTTCTAAAGAAATTCAAGACGATAATTTAAGGATACTTCCAGTTGGTGGATATAAAGAAGTAAAAAAAATTTACAGCTATTTAATAACGCCAATAAAAGATCCTGATTATACAATTACAGGTAAGGTTTATTGCTTAATTGATACTGATACTGAGCGGATAGAGGTGCCTGAGTTTGTTAAAGAAAAAAATTTATTCTTTGAGAGGTTAATATTAAAACATGAGGGATCGATCCTTGTTGATGTTAATAATAATCTTACTAGCCCACCAACTGAAATTGAGGATTGCTTAAACCCTATAATATTTTATCACACTTTACAAGAATTTATTCAGGAATACGAAGACATTAAGCAATTGTTTGACACGAAGATACTTGATTATGAAGAAAGATATTCAGCAGATTTCCTCGACCTTACGAAGAAAGAAAAAGCAACAATCAAAGCCTTTTTTGATGACAATAGTGGATATAATAAAATTCTTTTTGCAAGAAAATATGTTCAACTTGCAAACACTCCCTTTTTCAAATCATCGGACAAACTTGAATGGATCGAAGATATTAAGAAAAAACTATACCCAAGTAAATAGTCGTTAAGCCATGAAAAGATAAAATAATCTGAAAGTTATTTGAAATTAATTCTTGTAAATTGACAACCCATTTAGAGTTAAGGCGATAAGTAAAACGAAAGTATTAGTAATCGGCAGATAGAATGTGCAGAACATACAACACGATTGGTTCACTCTCGACTTTAAAATCACATTTAGAGGAGAACAATATTCATGACTTCAAATCCTTAAAAGAAGTAATTAATTTTCAAAATTCATATCCAACTATCAGAAAACAATTAATTTTAACTCATGAGAAACTTATTGAGGAAGAGAAAAATTTGCTTAAAATAGATTTACAGCAATTAGAAACCAATATAGAAAAAGAAAAACAACAAGCAGAAATAAGATTGACTGTTGAGATTATGGCTCTTAAACAGGAAATAAACGTTTCAATAAGTGATGAACCAAAAAACTTAATTCCTAGACTTAAAAAAAATATTCTAGATTGGAATAACAAAAGGAAACTTCAAAATAAGGAACAAGATTTTGATAGAGAGGTATTTAAATCAATTAAAAACCTCGTTGAGATTCAACAAGTCAAGCAGAACCGTTTTGATTTTATAGCCACACAATTTAACCAAGCTGTTGAAGAAAGCGCCCAAGTTGCCTGGACCGAGATTGACAGGAAGAAACTAGTAATTGACGAATCAAGCAATTACATCTATGGTGCATTGGGAGAACAAAAAGTTGTAAAAACATTGGAAGCCCTCTCAGATGAATACTATCTGATTAACGATTTTGACATTACCTTTTTCAATGCGATCTATAACAAAAGAGATAATGAATATATTAAGTCAGTGCAAATTGATCATATACTTATAGGGCCATCAGGAATATTTATTATTGAAACAAAAAATTGGAGCGAAAAATCAATTGAAAATTTAAACTTGCGTTCACCAGTTGATCAGATTAGACGAGCAAGTTTAATTTTATTTAAGTTTCTGAATAATGACATCGGAAATTTCCACCTAAACTTAGGTAAACATCACTGGGGTGATAAAAAAATTTCAATTAAAAATGTAATCGTTCTGATTAATACCAGACCGCAAGGGGAATTCCAATATGTTAAAGTTGTAACATTGAATGAATTACTCAGCTATGTAAACTATTTTAAACCAGTGTTTTCGAAAGATGAAACACAACGAATTGCAGAATTTCTTTTAAAAATAAATGATCAGAAAACTATTTAGATATTGCAGCTCAATTAGAAGTTAATCAAAAGTTGCCCTCCTAAAAGTAGAGTTAAATGTTCCTATCATTTTTATAAGGGCTATCTTCTTAATGAGTTTTGCAATAAATGAAATATCCAAAATCAGAAACCTTCCCTTAAATATATAGATTGGTAAAGTTTTTGGATATTCTATTTTCCACGAAAATTAATATCTTGCCGAACTAAATTAACAAATATGCCCTATCTCCCATCGGTTCAGATTTTTACTACCATCTAAACACACAAAAAGATTATTTAAAATACGTAATAATTAAATTATGCAAAACTGTACCGATTACTTGCTATGTGAGGCTTCAAGTTAAGGTTGTTGCGTATATTTTGGTGTCATATGGCATTTTAAAAACGACAAACACGAATGAAAAAATTGATAAAAATTGACTGGACAAAGAATAAACCAACACTATCCAAAAAACTGAATGTTTTTGGCAGCCTTTTGCTTTTCTTGTCATTCACTATACAAATGTTTCTATATAATACATGGGATGAAAAAATAAAACAATTTGACCAAGCAAATAGAGACTTTACAGAAATGACAAGAACCTCATTGGAATACCAAAATTTATATCTTGGATTACAAAGCCAGGACAGCCTAACAAAGCAGCTATATCAAGCTAATTTTATTAAAGCGGCTGCCGAAAAATACAGAATGGGTAAGATTATCTCAACTAATGCTGAATTAGTAGGAAGTAAAGAAGATGCAAAAAAGTTTGTTGACAATACAAATGTGTTGTTAGCATCTATTCAACAAGTAACCGACTTAAACACACTATATGCTTTTGTGCAAATTGCGGATGCAAAAATTCCAGAAAATCGAAAATTAAAAGCTGAATGGATGGATAAAATGAACTTTAAGAAGAAAACAGCATCATTCTTTTTCTTAGCCTTTCAGATTTTAGGCTCAATTATGCTGGTTCTAGGTTTTAGATATCAAAATTAAATTTAGGATAAGAGTTTGGAAGAAAAATAGATTTGATAGAAAATTGGCAAATAACCATCAAAATATACATGAAACAGTAAGATATTTTCAAAATCAATGGATTTTATTATGAGTAATCGAGATATTTTAACATTAGATGAAATATATAGCTTCATTGAATATTTGAAAACATTTATATATGATCTAGAAATCTGCTCTGACAATATAGAACAAGTCATCAATGCTCAAAGCGAAGGAGTAAACTTAATTCCAATACAGCATTTTATAGGTCATTATATCTTTTTAAGTTATTCTCATATTGCTATAACCGCATATAAAATATTTCATAGTGGTGAAAAAAGAAGCTTCTTTAAATTATTTAATAAAATAGACAACTTTTCCTACGAAGATTCGCTAAAAAGACATTTGGAACAAAATGGAAATAAAGATGAGAACTTAATTAAAAACAGATCTGAGTTTAAAGAAATCACAGCCATTTTGATACAAAAGATCAATACAAAAGATGCATTAATCAACAAAATAAAACTAAGAAGATCAACTTTTTATGCTCATTCTGATCCGAAAAATAGTGTCAAACCAGAAACGCTAGAGGAGATTAAAGAATTAAAGGAGTTCTCAAAAAATATTTTCAATTTACTGTATGGGAAATTTAAAGACACACATTTTTCATTTAACTTTAATATTGCTTCTATAAGAAATGTAATCGAAGACAGAAAACTGGTAGACGGCTACTACGGCGATTTGGAAAAAGAAATGTAAGTTAGAATATGCTCATCCTATTGTTTAAGTAGAATTCTAGATAGCAATCAACAAATATCCAAAATTCAAATATACCTTGTTAAATAAAGAAATGAGGTTAAGTTTTGGATATTCTGATTTTACTGAAATTTAATATCTTGCCGAACTAAATTAATAAATATGCTCATTATCAACCCTTCCAATTTAAATGCTTGTAAACTTTTAGAAACGGATAAAGACTACCCCAAATACGCAATTGTTAAACTGAGTAAAAATTGTTTGACGAACTGTAATCGAACATTTTGTTAGGAATTAACGCGTATATTTTGTAGTTAGTGGCAATTTTACCGAACCGACAGCAAACAACATATGGACAAAGAACAAGGGAAAGAAATAATCGAAATTAAAAACCAAATCGCAAGACAATTTACCAAATCAGATTGGTTAGACTTGGGTTACTCGCTTGGTTGTTACGACATCATTGAAAATCACGGCAGACTTTTGAGAAGTTTAAGTTTTGGTGACGAAGATTACGAAGGGAACATACTTGAAGTATTGACTTCTATCATTAAACAAGACACTAAAAACTTTCAAGAACTAAAACACTTTATTTCGGACAAGTATTCTGCACCAATAGTTTCTGAATTTATCTCGACAGCACAAGCCGAAACACCTAAAAAAATGATAACTTTTTCGCCACAGGTTTTTGAAATTCCGACAAAACCACAAAACGAAAAATTGGTTACAGTAATATTGCCTTTTAAACTTCAAGCATCATTCACAGCGGTAAAAAATGCTTGCGACAAATTGGGTTTAGAATGTAAAAAGGCAGATGATATTTGGGAAAACGCTACTTTTATTCAAGACATCTTTGAACTAATTTTTACTTCAAAAGTAGTTGTTGCGGATTTTACTGGAAAAAACCCAAATGTGTTTTATGAAGTTGGCATCGCACATACGTTAGGCAAGACAGTTATTCCAATAACACAATCGTTTGATGATGTTCCGTCTGACCTTGGACACCATAGAGCATTAAAATATTTGCCAAACGAGCAAGGTTACACCGACCTGACAGCGGAACTAATGAAAAGACTTGACACACTTATGCCTAAACCGACAACAGAATGGTAATAAAAAAACAATTAGCAGAATATTTTTTAACTGACTCTCGGGACTATCTTTTGAGATATAAAAAGCTTGAAGAAAGCGCATCACATATTGGATTAAGAACAAAATTAGTTGTTGAGTTAATGTTTTCGTTAGAATGTGCCCTAAAATCGCTTTTCATTATTGAAACTGATTTACAAGAGAAACAAGCATATGAAAAAATAAAGAAATTAAGCCACAACATTGGAAAAATTGTTGAGAACCTAAATGAAAATAGTCAGTCTGTTTTCAAAACGAAAGTGACAATCGACTTTGACAATTATAAAGTGTTTCATAGATACATTTTTGAAAGCGAAATGGCATTTAGAGAAGAAATTGGAATTCTTGGCTCAAAGTATTATGATACAATAAACAACTATTCTTGGCGACAATCTTTTTACAACCAAATTGAGTCTTTTATTCAATACGTTGACAGTAAGAACCCGTTTGAAATTAAAACTGTTTCAATATCAGACATAAACATTGACGAGGAGATTTCTAACTTTAAAAAATTAAAAGAGATACTATCATTAAAAAACTGCCACTAACAAGGGTTTTGCAATATTGGGGCGAAACTGCAAAGTTCAACGGTATTTCTTCGGTTCAACTTTTGTGCAAAATTGAAGATTTTTGCTTCAATTGCTCCACAATCGCAAAGCCCCAAAACGTTATGTGGCATTTTAAAATACGACCGTGACAAATAAAATCAGACAATTCATACGTACACTTTTACTCGGGCAGGAACATTCTCAGCCGACAAATAAACTACGACCAGCACTTAAAAATCAATGTTTAAATGTTAAACGCATATGGACAAATGAACATTATAATGATTTTGGGTTAGAACGTATTATTCGATTGACACTTGCATTATCACTTTTTGCTTTTCCAGGACTCTACATCAGGGCTTTTTTTGGGAAGTTTGGACTACTTGGAAGAAAGTTGGGAGTTGAGCTTTATGTCCTTATAAAATTATTCCTGCCAATCATTTTTTTCAAGTTAAACTGGACCGACAATTTAGCTGTTGCTATATTTTCAGGTATAATGGCTTTTGAGACTGTTTTGTATTTAGCGACATTGATTTTTTTATCGAATGAATTTGCAAGACCAATTTCATACAGACGCTCGTTGACAACTCTATTTATTAACTATATTGAAGTATGCCTAAACTATGGTGTAATATATTCCTATTGCAATTCAGCAATTCCAAATTTCTTTAAGGAAAAACTGACAACAGCCCTGCAAGCGGTTTATTTCAGCTTTGCAACATCAGCAACAGTTGGTTATGGAGACATAGTGACAATAAACGCTTTCGGACAATATTTAGTAATCTCCCAAATTATATTGTTTCTTGTTTTTGTTGCTTTGTTCATTAACTTCTTTGCATCAAAAGTTCAAGACCCGACTTACTACAATGCTAAACCGACATATAGTGACAAGTGGCAGAAACCTCAACACAAATCAAATGCTGAAAAGAAAACACCAAATAACTAAGCTTGAATGATTGAAAAAGTAGCAAATAACAAGTTCAATACTGAGAAGCTTAATTTAAATCCTCCTGACAAAGTCAAGGAGAAACTTGAATATTACAGAACACTTTTCAATACTACACACGACTTATCTGCTGACGAACTTGAAAACCTAACTCAGAACATAAAGACATTTTTTAATCTTAAAGCAGTTGGCTTTACTGACAATCCACCTTCAAGATTAGTTCGGATTTCAGTAAATAATCGCATACTTGCTTCTCAAGGTAAAGAATTAAGTTATCTCACGAACATTTCTGAATTACTTGCACCACCAATAAAATGTACCAACTATGGACGGTGTAACATTCCAGGACAACAAGTTTTATACTGTGCAACAACTGAAGCGGGTGCATATTGGGAAACAAAACCTAAAAACGGTGATGTTATTACTCTTTCTCATTTTGAATTACGACCGAACACAAAGGTTAATTGTAATATAGTCCGCAGAGAAAAGAGTGAACCGAAAAATGCAAATCATCCACTTGTTGAGATAGGACATTTACTTGAAGAGTTTTTAATAGATTCCTTTAGTCTAGAAGTTTTACGAGACCGGCCTGCCGACTATTTGTTTAGTTCTTTACTTTCATCAGAACAGTTATTTTATCCTGTTGTTTCTGACAAAAATATAGAAGCAATAATTTATCCAAGCGTTCAGAAAAAGAAGTTTGGAGAGAACTTCGCAATTCGTAATGATTTAATTTTTGAACGATATAATTTAATTGGTGTAGAGACACGATTTATTCTTGACGAATACGACAATTTAGACCCAACATCTGATGAAGTAACCACCGACCAACTTATAGGTTCTTTTGGGACAACTGCATTTGACTTTGAAAAGGGTAAAATTCTTTACAATGAAAAAGCTGACGAAATATTTAAGTTGTTTCGACAACTTCAAACTGGTGACGGAAAACAAGTTCGATATGAACATCCCAATACTCCAAAAAATATCACATTCAACTTTACTCCGGCAGATCACTCTATCATTAAGGAAACAACAAATAATAAAGCAACTAAATTAGGGCGTAATGACAAGATTAATGTTGTCTATCAAGACGGCAAACGACTTGATAATATCAAATTTAAAAAAGTATCAGCAGACATAGAAAGTGGGAAATGCAAAATTACGAAATATTAAAAAAAAGCCACATAACGCGGGTTTGGCAAAAGTAGCGGTTCAGTGCTCAGCAGACACATTTGTGGCTAATCAAACATTTGTTCTGCGCATCAACATCTGTGGTAAAAATCGCCTCCATCGTCAAGCCCGAAAACGTTAGGTGCAAGTGCAAAAAACAGTAATAACACATGACAGACGAAGAGAACGTATATAAAACCATTCAAGAAAGAAGTAAGTTCATTATTGACAGAGGTGATGAGTGGACTAAGGAAATTTCTTCAGCTAAAAATTATATCGCAACGCCAGATCTGAAAAATTGGACTTTTGGGAAAAGTGCTGGACTTGACAATACATACCATTCGAATGGTGGAACAGCAAAAAAATGGCTGTATTCAATCGGTTTTATTGACATTTTAAAATTACCCGATTCAAAATTCAAGAAAACCGTGCTCAAGAGTTTCGAAACTTGGACTACGAGAGTAAAGACTTTTGACATTCTTGACAAATTCAATAAAGACCAAATTAATAATCAGCGTTTTGAAATCCTTGTACACAATAGTTTATTACCTAAAACCTTATTAAACAAGACAAATACAAAAGAGTCAAATCAATTTTTTTTTGATGAGGGCTTTAAAAAGGTAATTGTTAGAGAAATAACTGTAAGAAGCAGAAAGGTTGTGTCTGATGCAAAAATAAAACACGGTGTTATATGCGCAGTTTGTGAATTTGACTTCGCGAAAACATACGGAGCTCATGGCTTCGGATTTATTGAAATGCACCACTTAAACCCTGTAAAAGATGGTCAACGAAAGACCAATGTAAGTGACCTACAACCAGTATGCCCTAATTGTCACAGAATGTTGCACAAAGGGGACAGACTGTTATCTATTGACGAGCTTAAAAAGATAATAAAAAACCAGAAACGAAACTCAAGCACCTAACGCGGGTATTGCGTTATGGGCTGAGGCTAATGTTCGCTAATTTCCTCTACACCAAACGCGAAGTGTAAATATAGAAATCCAAGAAAAATTATATCCAAAACTCAAACCTACCCTGTTAAATAAGCAAAAAAGATTGAATTTTGGATATTCTCAATCTAAATTTCATTCGGTTTTACTGAAACGTAATTTCTATCATATAATCGATCGGCACGCACACATGCAAAAACTCGGCATATAATTTTGAACTTAATCGCATTCATAACTGACATTTTATTCTTTTTGTCTACCTCAACCCTTCTTATATAATATGCCTTTATTTCAGGGTCGTTCGGTATACAAGCCCTAACCCCATTATGAAGAAGAGATTTGATCCGCTTGTTAGCAAATGGCGATACTCGTGCATTTTTATTAAGACTAGTGCCTGAATTATGTTCGAATGGTGCGACACCACAATAGGACGCAAAGGTTCTAGCAGTTGTAATCGATTTAAATTCATTGGTATGAATAAGGATCTGTAGTGCAGTAACATCACCAATACCCATAACAGAAAGCATGATTTGCATCAGCCTGTTACAGTGAACATCGTTTTTCCATAGGATCTTGATACGATCATCAATTTGGGGAACTAGATCGTTTATATGATTTATCGAGGGTTGACAAAGATCAATATTTGATTTGGAAATAGATGGGTCAATAAATCCATCATCTTCCTCTAATGGAGTGACCATTATTGTTCTAACTTTAACAATACGTTCACGCAATGTTGATAAACTACTAAGCTCGTCGATAATTTTTCTGCGTGGCACCCATAGTTTTAATTCTTGCAGGTTTTTAATTAAGTATCTGGCAATACGTGCAGCATCTAATTTATCATTTTTACCTCTGATAATACCAAGAGAATTTTTGATGCGTAATGCTGGTTCCACAACAACTTTAGCTTTCATTTTTGCTAAAGTTTTTATGAGAATTAAACCATAAACGCCTGTTACTTCCATTCCAAAAACTGTATACCTAAGTTTAAAGTTAGGAACTTGCTTCAAACCAGATATAAATTCTGTTATTGATTCCACATTATTGCCAACTTTCCCGTTAAAAACATTACCACCACCATATCTTAAGCAATAGTTGAAAGTAGCTTTCGAGATATCAACACCAATAAAAAATTTAATTCTTGATAGCTTGTTTGACCCCATAATCTCAGATAAGAATCAAATCACTCTAAAGTCCTTAAATCTTTTATAGGTTTCACTAAGTTTGTAGAAAGGTCGCTTCTTCCATCATTAAGTAATCATCTTAGGGCTTAATATTGACAATAAATCTATTTTTAAACTATAATATAAGTCGCTCCCCAAAACAACCTTTATGATTGGTTGAGTGATTTGATAGTTTAAGATACGAAAAATCTATGAATACTTTAATAGGCAACAGTTATGATTATCATTAGAAATAACAAACTGTTTAAAATCAAAACGTAACCTGTTAAATAAACAAATAATTGAATTTTGAATATTACCTGATCAAAAGCGCCAATTTCCCGGGCAACATTCGAAATTTGGGTAGCAGTTGCATCCTTCCGCATTAATAAAAAATTAATATCTTGCACTATACTCATTCCCGAAGCCTAGTTATCAGAACCATGGAAAACAATCAAGTTAAGAACAAAATAAAGGAACAGAAAATAGCAGCAATGTATTTAATTTCCTTACCAATCTTCTTATTGGTTTATAATTCTGGGAAACTAGGATCTAAATTTAACAGCACAACTAACTATATTCTAATTGGGTCACTCATAGTTTTAATGACTTGTGGGATCATTAGTCTAATTAATAGTTTTCGTAAGCAAGCGAAAAGTTGAATTCAAAACAAAGATTGTGTTAAATATTAGTACAGTCTTTAACTATGAGAATTCGATCGATTAAACGACAAATTTATGACGATAAATAACTATGTAAAAAGACGAAATATCATGGATTTTTCGTACCTTCATGCGAAGCATTCCGAGTCAATAAGCATGTTGTATCCCTCGTCTTTTTGCTTTCTCCAAACTTCTTCTCGGCTGTTTCCCCTCTTAAAGCTAAAGGAACAAGTTCATCAATAATTTTTCTGAAAATTCGCAAAATTTCTGCTGCAAATGCACTCAAAATCCATTAAATTTTATCTATCTGTTAATTATCCTTTAATTAAAGGGAAGTGACCTTGAAATGGTTCATTGACAGTTTAAATATCTTTCTCCTTTCCTTTTACGAGGTTAATCTTCCAAATAATTTCATTAAATAATGAATATCCAAAACTTAAACTTGCCCCTTAAATAAAGTAATAAGCTTAAATTTTGGATATGTGAAGATAAAAAACTGTTAATAAAATATTTTGATGTTAGTCGGTAATAAAGCTATTATTGTGTGAACATAATTTTTAATTACGTTACCAAAGTCAGCAGGCTTTAGAGTTCTTTAAATAGCGAATACAAATGATTTCAAATGTGAATTTTGTCGACAAAAGAGCCGACAAATAAGCCGACAAAAGGCAGTAAAATAAGTTGATTTAACCTTAAAAAGGGTAAAATTTTGAGTTAAGCTTGATAAAACTCTTTAACCACCTTCGCAATTCCCACCACGTTTTTACCTTCATTACTATGATAAAATAAGACCAGATCACCTTCTTTCATGGCTTTTAAATTATTTCTTGCCTGATAATTGCGAACGCCATCCCAGAATGTTCGTCCATCTTCATTAAATTTTTCCCAACTGTATTTAAAAGGCTCTGATTTGACTAACCAATGATTCATTTATTATCTTTATTTAAATAGCTTTAAAGGCATATTGTTAATTCAATTTTTGGATTGGCAATAAAAAATCTATTAACCATACCGAAAACATTTACAGGCTCAAATATGCCAATTGTTTATTTCTTTTATCCAATACCCAAAACTAGCAAAACCGAGTTAATTTGAAGATACATTTCGTATCAGATGCTGAAATTTTATTTCCTAATGATATATTTATATTTCAGACATGGTAAATTAAATCCTATTGATATGAACCCTAAATGGAGACTCCTTGTAATATCATCAATAACAGTGTTCTTAATTGTAACTTTTTATATATTAACAAAGGACAAATCAGGAGAAGACAGGTTTAAAAAGGGAGTTGAAATTGATTTACCAAATTCATTTAATGTTATAAGGGAGAAATATTATGACATGGGTCAGGATGATATTTTTAATTATGATATAAAACTTGATAAAAAAAGAATGGAGAGTTTTGTTGAAAATATTAAGAAATCAAGATTTTATTTTAAAGACTCTATCGATAATCCTGAATGGGAAAGAAGTTTATATTATAAGAAGCCTTTGAAAGCGATATGGATAAAAACACCAAAGGGATATTTTTTTAAAAGGATCGGGAACCTTGCTTTTTATTCCTTACGTGTTGATACCGTAACAAACGTTTTAAATTTCCAGGAGTCTTTAAATTAATATTAAGCTATTTGCAATAACATTTCTCATTGTTTTGAATTTATTTTTCATAAAAAAAGGCGTTCCTGTTAAAGAAACGCCTTCGATCAAATATTGATTTTAATTAATCTTTCTTCATATCCAATGCAGTTTTGATACGATCAGATAAATCTTGCAAGTGATATTTATTTAAACTAGTTGCCGAAGTTGCACCTGTATCTATCATAGTCCCCAATTCTTTTAATTGACCTTTCACTACAGACAGCACATCAGTTTGAGCAGGTGTTAAACCTTCCTGGTCCGATCTTCCTCTTGTCATCATGGCTGCTGCCGCTGAAGAAATTACTGGTGCTGGTTTTAAAATAGAGATGAGTTTATCTACATATAATTTTTGAAGATTTCTTCTGTATACATCAATTGCTTGATTTGTTTTTAACTCGGTAAAAATCGACTGATTTAAATCGCTAAACAAGTCAGTAATTTTATAAGCCGATTCGCCATCCAAGGCTTCTGCTGAAATTAATTTCCCCAAGGTATTATTACTCAATAATCTATTGATCGTAGAGGTTTGTAAACGACTCAATACCTGTAAGCCATTTTGATCGATATTATCCAAAATTGGCTTATCTAACATCCAAGTTGGCGTTTTAAATAATTGCGTATCTAGAAATGCCATCGCTTCTTTTTGAGTAGCCGCAGGCGTACGTTCATAAACTGATCCTACCTGCTCAACTGTTTTCGGATTTTCATAAATACCGCCAATGTTTTTAGCTACATGACCCATGTAACGACCGAATTGAGTAGTAAGCTGACCATACATATTAGACAGGTTATCGTATCCATCTGCTGGTTCTTTAGTCCATTCCGGCAATCCCTTTAAAATAACTTTTAAGTTTTTAATCCCATAAGTACTTGCTTTCATGGCATTATCCGATAAATCTTCATTTTGCGAATGCGGATCATCAGCATTGGTTTCCGTTCCGAACCATAACCTACGGTTTTTCGCAGATTCGATCGTCATTTTATTTAAAATTGGAACTTCTTGTTGTGCATTTTTAGTTTCAGGAAAATATTTGTAACCCCACTCAATGGCCCATTTATCGTAATCGCCGATGCGAGGGTACAAACCTTTTGCCGAAATTTTATCTTCAGGTTGTGCTACATAATTAAAACGGGCATAATCCATGATGGAAGGTGTATGTCCGTTTGCTTCAACCCATTTTTTATCTCTTAATAATTCTACCGGAACTGTAGAACTAGAGCCATAATTGTGACGCAATCCTAAAGTGTGGCCAACCTCGTGAGAAGAAACGAAGCGAATTAAATCGCCCATCAGCTCATCACTGAAAGTCATTTTTCGTGCTCTTGGATCTACCGCAGCTGTTTGGATCATATACCAATCATGAACCAACTTTTGAACGTTGTGAAACCAGTTGATGTGACTTTCCATTATCTCGCCACTTCTTGGATCAGAAATACTTGGTCCGCTGGCATTTGCAATTTCTGATGGTTTGTAAACAATTGCCGAGTTGCGGGCATCATCAATACTCCATGTAGAATCCTGTTTGTAAGTTGGAGCTTCTTTGGCCATAATGGCATTCTTGAAACCTGCTTTTTCAAAAGCCTTTGCCCAATCATCTACACCTGCTTTTAAATAAGGTACCCATTTTTTAGGTGTCGCCGGATCAATATAAAATACGATTGGCTTGGTTGGTTCTACCAATTCACCACGTTTATATTTGGCCATATCTTGCGGTTTTGGCTCTAATCTCCAGCGTTTTATCAATTCAATTTCTTTTACACCTTGAGGATTTAAATCAAAATCGGTATAACCAACTGCAAAATATCCCACACGAGGATCAAAATAACGGGCTTTCATTGGCACTTTCGGAAGAATAACCAACGAAGTGTTCAATTCGATTGTTGAAGAACCAGCGGAAGCCGCTCCACCACCCATTGTTGGCATCGAAGCTCCAAACGGTGATTGAGCCGCAGTTAAACTATATGTTTTAACAGTGCTAATTTCTACATTGGTAGGAAAACTACGGATGTTTTGAATGTAACTTCTATCTGCCTGCTGTGTGCCCAACCTAAAACGTGTTTTAGCCATTGGTGAACTGAAATAGAAGATATCATTATCACTATTTAAGTAATCTGTAATATCGATAACACTTCCTTTTTTATCAGGTGTGTAAGCAGCAATGTTAAAAGAAGCTGCAATGGCTTGTATATTCGAGTTTCTTAAGGACTGATACATAGAAGCTGTGCTATCAGCGCCATAGGTACGGAAGCTAACTTTACGCATAAAAATCCGGTTGTTAGGTCCTTTTTCAAAACGAATAACAGCACTACCAATTTGATCGCCGGCATATCCTTGTGCAGCCCTAACCTCGGCACCAGATTTTGAAATGCGACTCACCACTAAAATATCCCTACCTAAAGTAGTGTCAGAAATTTCGAAGAAATATTTATCCTCCAGTTTGTGTGTGGTAATCATCCCTTTTCTGGTGGTAGCCTTATTGGTAATTACCTGATCGTAAGGCTTTGGTTGAGCCCTCACACCCGAACCTAGCGCAGCACCAGCTGCACGGCGGGTAGAATCTGCTGGCTGACCGCCAGACCGCACTTGCGCTAGAGCAAAGGAAATAGTGGAAACAGCAATAAAAATACTGAGTAGTGTTCTTTTCATAATAAGTTGAGTTGATTTACCCGTAAATATATGCCTTGCTATGGCTTTGGGATAATTAAAGCAATAACTTTTAGGTTACAATTGATTTTATTCAAAACAGGAATAAAACAACCTACTTATTAAATGGTTTATCCTCCAAATACAGGATTTTCAATCAATCCAATTACATTTCCAAATGGATCGAAAATACTACCTACCCAAACCGGTCCACCTACATTTTTGGGCTCTTCATGAATCTCAACTTCTAATTCCTTCAACCTTTCGAAAACACTTTTTATATCACTAACGCCCCAATAGGTAGTGGAGTGATTACCATTGCTAAAGCCCGAATCATCTGGATCTAAGCCAAGTTCGAAACCACCAATATTGTAGCCCACATAATAAGGTTCATCGAAATACGGTTCAATTTCAAAAACCTTTTTATACCATTCTTTTGCAGCAGTTAAATCGCCAACATAATAAACTATTGTTCTTAATCCTTGTAGCATAGGGTTTAGGGTTTAGGGTTTAGGGTTTAGGGTTTAGGGTTTAGGGTTTAGGGTTTAGGGGCAACTTTGCACATTAAAAATTGTTAATTAAAAGTTTCAAATTGATTAATGAATGATCTTAAAAACAAGCTCCTTTAAAAGCTCTCCGTCATTTACATTTCCAGAACTATTCAGGCCTTTACTTTTTAAATCATATTCGCGAAGTAAACTTATTACCTGGAAAACTTTTCCTGTGTTATAGTTTCTGGCAGCAACCTCATAGTCTTTGATAAAGAAAGGAGGAACGCCTAATGCTGATGCTGCATCTGCCTTGTTCGGAACATAATGATATTTTAAAAGCTTGGTAAAATAGCCACCCAAATTGGCCATAACCATAACGATAGGATTTGCTTTCGGATTGCTGGCAAAATAATTAATAATTTTATTGCACTTCATTACATCGCGTATAGCTAATGCTTTTTGAAGTTCGAATACATTATATTCCTTACTAATGCCAATGTTTTTTTGTACCAAATCTGTATTTATGGTAACATCTTTCGATACATTAAGCATTAGTTTTTCTATTTCATTGGCAATTTTAGAAAGGTCTGTACCTAAATATTCGGCCATTAAGGCTGATGCCTGCTGATCGATATTATACCCTTTCTCTTTAATAAAATCCTCAATCCACGGAACCAACTTATAATCCCGAACTGGGTCCGACTGAAAGATCAGTCCACTTTTGCTGATGGCTTTGTAAATTTTTTTGCGTTTATCAAAATTGGCGTATTTAAAGGCTAAAACCAAAATGGTACTTGGTAATGGTTTCTCAAAGTAATTCAACACAAATTCTGCCTCCTTACTACCTCCATCATCTTTTCCCCATTTTAAATCCTGTGCTTCCTTTACAATTACAACCTGAAAATCCGACATCATAGGGTAACGTTTTGCCGCACCTAAAACTGTAGCCATATCGGTATCTTTTCCATACAAAACCGTTTGGTTAAAGCCCTTTTCGGCATCACTCAACAATTTATCTTCAATATAATCAGTTACCTGATCGATATAATATGATTCCTCGCCATGCAACAAGTAAACAGGTTTAAACTTTCGGGCCTTGATATCTTTAATAATTTCGGAAGCAGTCATTGCAGTAAAATTACAATTTAGCTTTTATCATTTAAGCATATGTTTATAAACAATATTAACTTTGGCCGCTGTTGTATAATTGTTCAAATAGTTAATTATTTAAATTGCAACGCCAAAAAAATGTTTAACCCTACTCCACTTAATCTTCCGCCTTACCCATTTAAAATCACCAGGAAGGATGATGTAATTTTTATTTTTGATGAGTTGCGCAAAAAACATTTGGTGCTATCGCCTGAAGAATGGGTTCGTCAGCATTTTATTCAGCATTTAATTACTAGCAAAAAATTCCCGAAAACATTTATTCAAATTGAAGGCGGTTTGGTATTGAATCAATTGCAAAAGCGAAGCGATATTTTAGTTTATAATGCTGCTGGTGAAAAGCTGATGCTTATTGAGTGTAAAGCACCAAAAGTTAAAATAACAAGGTCGGTTTTTGAGCAGGCATCGCGATACAATTCATTTCACCAAGCTAAATGGATTGTTTTAACCAATGGATTGCAGCATGTTTATGCAAAAATGGATTTAGAAAAAGGCAGTTTTATATTTACTGAGGAAATGCCAGATTATTTGGCGTTGTAAGGAAGTCGTCATTGCGAGAGAGTTTTTCACGATCGCAATGACGAAATATATAAATTTCAGTGATAGTAACAAAGGATCTGCCTACAATGAAAAAGATCCTTCAGGTTTCAGGATGACAATAACTTACAAATCGTAATCCCGTTTCCACAATTGTTTATTACCAGAATAAATCGCTTCGTTACACATGGCTACACAAATGGAAGCTTGAGTACCTGTAGCGATATTGGAAACCGGCAAAACATTATTGATGATCGATTTATAAAATTCATCTAAAGCATAATTAGTTCCATCTTGTGTAGCTTTGTCTAAAATCGGAATACCTCCATCCAGATTCATAACGATTTTAGTTGCTCCTGTTACACCATCAACAATTCCCAACTCTTTTTTGGTAGCCTCTTCAGGATAAAACAAGCCTGTGCTGGTTAACAATGATACTGAACCTTTCGTTCCCTTAATTTTAAACAAATAACCGTCGCGAGCATTGCCACAAGTAGCTCCAAAGTTTCCAATCATGCCTTTATCGTTGTACCTCAGCGTAGCCTGAATGTTATCATACGTTTCTCTACCATCTTTAAAAACATCAATGCCACCTGTCCCGGTAATTTCATCAGGTTGTGTTTCAAATGCCCAATTGATAAAATCTATTTGATGTGATAACAGTTCTGCCGCTAAACCTCCAGAATACGCTTTGTACATCCGCCAATTGATTTGTTTTTCCAGTGATGGGTCAGCTACTGCCCTACGCCAGTTCCAATTTCTATCCCAACGGCAATCGATTTGTGATACTTTACCCAGATAGCCACTTTGAATCATGTCCTTAACTTTAAAATAAAGCGGTGAATAACGATACTGATAACCTACCTGGAAAACCTGTTTTGGATATTGCTTTACCAATTTCTTCAATTCCAATGCCTGGGCAATGTTATAAGTCATCGTTTTTTCTACATAAACATGCTTTCCTGCAAGTACAGCATCTTTGGCGATTTTAAAATGTTCGCTTAAAGGTGTTGCTATAAAAACGGCATCAATCGTTTTATCATCCAGTATTTTTCGATAATCTTTAATTGGTTTAGCCGACGCAGGGACGAATTTTTCGGTCTCTTTCAGGCGAAAATCGAGTAAATCACAATAGGCTATTGTTGCAAATTTTGTAGGCATTGAATTGATAACCGACAAAACACCTTTTCCACGGTCACCACAACCGATCATTGCGATATTTAATACCTGATCAGCTGAAAATGCACCCAAAACTTCTTGACCAATTAATAAACTAGAACCCAGCAAAGCTGACTGTTTGACAAAATACCTTCGATGCATTTATAACTGCTTAATTTTTATGGTTCTAAAATCTACTTTGTTGCCATGATCCTGAAGCAGGATATGTCCTTTCTGTGCTTCACCAAAGTTTTTCCAATCTTTGTATTTACTGATAGCAACCAGTTTTTTAAACTCTTCTGAACCACGAACATACTCTAAAACTTTAACACCATTTAAATAATGTTCTACCTTATTATTTGGATAAACAACCAGGCGGGCATTGTTCCAGCTGCCAATCGACCGTAAATAACGGGCTTCTTTTTTTGCTGTTATTAAATCGTATAGTGAGGCTAACGTGCGGTTTCCATCTCTTCCTAACTTTGCATCAGGATGTAATTCATCATCTAAAACCTGGTATTCCAGGCCAATAGCCGATCCTGTATTTTTTTCGCTCAGGGTTACAAAATACTTTACACCACTATTTGCACCTGGGCTAAGTTTAAATTCGAACGATAGATCAAATGCAGCAAACTCTTCCTTGGTTACAATATCGCCGCCATTGGTCGATTCTCCGCCACTTGATGGTTCTACGCTAATTACACCGTTTGCAATTTTCCAGCCCTTTTCAGGAAAAGTTGTTTTATAGGCACCTATCCAGCCGTTGTTGGTTTTCCCATCAAAAAGCAGCTTATAACCTTCTGATTTTTCGTAAGCTGATAAGGTATTTGGCATTAAATTAACATTGTAAATTCCTTTTGGAAAGGCTTTTGGCTTCAAGCCTTCCGTTTGAATATTGATATTTTTGAAGTAAACTTTTTTACCATCATTTTCTAATACATTGCCAATTCCATGAACCTGTAAACCAATAAATCCAGATTGATCCAAGGTATCGATTACATAAGCTACAGGACTTCCGTTTACCCAGGTTTTAAGTTCGTTACCAATATTTTCTATGCGATAATGATTAAATTCATTCTTTTTATATAACGGTTTTGCCGCTGAATTTAATTCTAAGGGATATAGCCACAATCTCCTGGCTTCATCATAAATACCACCTGTCCAGGCCCTCGCTGTAGGATCGATTTCGACTTGTCTGCCAAAAACCAAACCTTTACCGTTATTGCCTTCTGGCTTTAAATGGCTTCTGGTTTGAATGCCCGAATTGGTACTTTCACCTTCTAATTTCACATCTAATTCGAGAATAAAATCTCCATACTCTTTTTCGGTGATTAAAAAGGAGTTTGGCATTCCTTTAGTCATGGTGCCAACAATTACACCATCTTCTACTTTATATGGTGCGGCACCAGCAACGGCTTTCCAACCGTTTAAGGTTTTACCATCGAAAAGTGGCTTTGATTTTTGCGCAAAGGCAGAAAAACTAATTAATGACAGGGTTAAAATACTGTATTTTTTGAGGTTGAACATGGTTTTGAGTTTGTCGTCATTGCGAAGAATGAAGCAATCTTAATGCTTTGGGTTTAGATAGCGATCATTTTATGATTGCTTCGTACCTCGCAATGACGATGGATTGAATGATTAATATTTAAATACTTTTCCGTTTGCGATTACTTCTTGTCTGCTTTCATCAAAAATTGATTTTGCTCCGGTACGCACCGCGGCGTTCGTCATGATGTTAGCAATTGAATGCGAATAACCTGCCTCAACCGGGGCATTTGGTGTTTTGCGACTACGAACGCATTCCATCCAGTTTCGCATGTGACCAGAAGTTAAAGCATCGCCACCCATATTTGCTCCAGTGGCTGTTTTGATTTCGGTTTTACTTAAATCAAATTCTGGCAAAAGATTGGCCTTCATACCCATTGCAGCGGCTTCTTTTTCTTTTAAACCACCTTTTGGAGAAACTTTATTGGTAATCAAATTTAATTCTCCACCGTTCGAATAGTACACTTCACCTACATCGCCAACACTATTCTGCATTCTCGAGGTAAAAGTTACCTGAAATCCATCTTGGGTATTCGGCTGACCATAATCAAAAACTGCAACCATAGAATCCCAGTTTTTACGACCATCTTTCCAGGTGTAAATTCCACCATTGGCCACCACACTTCTTGGATGTTTTAAACCTGTGAACCAGTGTACGGTATCAATTTGGTGCGACATCCACTGACCAGGCATCCCGGAGGAATACGGCCAGAACAAACGATATTCTAAATATTTCCTTGGATCGAAAGCTTCGTTCGGGCGATTCAATAAAAACCTTTTCCAATCTATATCTTCTTCTTTAAGCTTTGCAACTAAGTCTGGCCTGCGCCATCTACCTGGTTGATTAACATTCCAAACCAAATCTACCGCAGTGATTGGTCCGAATTTTCCCTCCTGAATAAATTTTGCTGCATTAGCATAGTTTTCGCCACTTCTACGCTGAGATCCAATCTGTACAATTCTATCCGTTGCTTTTACAGCTTTTAATGCGGCTTTTGCATCATCCATGGTTTCAGCAAAAGGTTTTTCTACATAAGCATCGCAATTGGCTTTTACCGCTTCAATAGTATGTAAGGCATGTTGAAAATCGGCGGTGCTAATAATAACCGCATCCAAATCTTTCATGGCATACAGCTCTTCATTATTACGGCAAGCTTTGATATCGTGTCCGAATTTATCTTTTAGGTGTGCTATTCCTAAATCTCTTCGGTAGTTCCAAAGATCTGAAAGCCCCACAATATCAAAGTTTAGTTCTTTATTGTGATTTAAGAAACAAGGCAGTAAAGTATCCTTAAACCGATCAGAAAATCCAACTGCACCAACACGAACCCGATCGTTTGCACCAATAATTCGTCCATAGCTTTTTGCACTCATTCCCATTGTTCCAGCATAAGTTGCCGCAGCGAAAATGGCAGATTGTTTAATAAATTTTCTTCTGGAATTTTCCATAGAATAAAATAGGTTTAGATTTAGGTTAGATTGTCACATAACATTAAATAACAAAGCCATTTAATAGCATACAAAATAGGATTTTTAACTTACAGACAAGGTGCGGAATCGTAACAATTTAGAAACGGTTAAAACAGAGTAAAAAACACTTCAAAATAAAAAAGCCCTTTAGAAACTTAATTCTAAAGGGCCGCTTCAAACCACAGGGTTGAAATATTTTATCCTAACATCGCCAAGCTTTCTTCAATAATCTGAATTTTAGCTTCCGCATCTGCTTTTTTATTACGTTCGTTGGTAATAATTTCTGGTTTTGCATTTTGCACAAAACGCTCGTTACTCAATTTTGCATCTACTGATTTTAAGAAACCTTGTAAGTAAATCAAATCAGCATTTAAGCGAACGCGTTCTGCATCAACATCAATATTTTCAGTTAGCGGAATAAAAAACTCATCTTTTCCAGCCATGAAAGCCGTTGCACCAGCAATTTTATCGTTTACAATTTCCGCTTCAGAAACATTAGCCAACTTGAACACAATGTTTAACCACTTTTCGTAATCTATATCAGAATTTACCTTTAAACTTAATGGCAAAGCCTCTTTAGGCGAAATTTGTTTCTGGTTACGAACGTTTCTAATCTCTGCTACAACCGTTTTAATTACCTCTGCATCTTTCAACAATTTCTCATCGATTGCGCCACCTTTCGGGAATTCGGCAACAATACAGCAATCCATTTCGCCACGTTCTGCAAACAGATCATCATGCCATAATTCTTCGGTTAAGAAAGGCATATTTGGGTGCAATAATTTGATAATCTGCTCAAAGAAACCAACCGTAGCTTTATAACTTTCGGCATCAATTGGTTGTTGGTAAGCAGGTTTAACCATTTCTAAATACCAGGCACAGAAATCATCCCAAACCAATTTATAAGTTGTGGTTAACGCTTCCGATAAACGGTATTGTTTAAAGTTTGCTTCAATTTCTACCAAAGCCTCGTTAAAACGGTTTTCGAACCAGCAAATGGCTTGTTTATTCGGATTTTCTAAGCTTTCATCAACTTCCCAACCTTTAACCAGGCGGAATGCGTTCCATATTTTCGAAGCGAAATTACGCCCTTGTTCGCAGTAACTTTCATCGAACATTAAATCATTCCCTGCAGGCGATGACATCAACATCCCAACGCGAACCGCATCAGCACCATATTTCTCAATCAATCCAATCGGATCGGGAGAATTACCTAAAGATTTAGACATTTTACGACCTAACTTATCGCGAACAATACCAGTTAAATAAACATTTGTAAATGGTTTTTTGCCCATAAACTCATGTCCGGCCATAATCATACGTGCCACCCAGAAAAACATAATTTCTGGTGCGGTAACCAAATCATTTGTTGGGTAGTAGTAATTAATATCTTTATTATTTGGGTCTTTAAAACCATCGAAAACAGAAATTGGCCATAACCACGATGAAAACCAGGTATCCATTACATCTTCGTCTTGCCTTAAGAAAGGCTCTAACTGGTGTTTAAATCCAGTTTTCTCACTTTCGTTGGCACTTTCATCCAGATGTTTTTTCTTCCAGAATTCTTCTAAAGCTTCATCTTTGGTTTTAGCAACAACCCAGTTTCCTTTATCATCGTACCAGGCTGGAATACGTTGTCCCCACCAAAGCTGACGAGAAATATTCCAATCGCGAACATTTTCCATCCAATGTTTGTAGGTATTCTCAAACTTGTTAGGAATGAGGTTTACGTCGCCATTTAAAACATCATCCAAAGCAGGTTGCGCCATCTCTTTCATCTTCACAAACCACTGCATCGAAAGTTTTGGTTCAATAGCCGCATCCGTACGCTCAGAGAAACCAACCTGCGATTTATAATCTTCAACCTTATCTAAATGACCAGCTTCTTCAAGCATTTTGGCAATCTTTTTACGGGCAACAAACCTGTCTTCACCCACCAAAATAACCGCCAATTCGTTTAAAGTTCCATCATCATTTAAAATATCGGTAACTGGTAAATTGTGTTTAACGCCCAATTCATAATCGTTCAAATCATGTGCTGGTGTAACTTTTAAACAACCTGTACCAAATTCAATATCAACATATTCATCCTCAATAACAGGAATTTCGTGATTAACCAACGGCACAAAAACCTTTTTACCTTTTAAATGAGCAAACCGTTCATCGTTCGGGTTAATACAAATTGCAGCATCGGCCATTATCGTCTCCGGACGCGTAGTTGCAACCACAAGGTAGTCAGGAGTCTGAAGTCCGGAGTCCGAAGATTTGGCGTCTATATCATCCGACTTTCCGACTTTCGGACTAACAATATTATACCTAATGTAATACAACTTTTGGTTTACCTCCTTACGGATTACCTCCTCATCAGAAACCGCCGTTTTACCAGCAGGATCCCAATTTACCATACGAATACCGCGATAAATCCATCCTTTTTTATACAGATGAATAAATGAATCGATCACGGCTTCAGAAAGATCTTCCTCCATCGTAAAACGGGTACGGTCCCAATCGCAACTTGCACCCAGTTTCTTCAACTGCTCTAAAATAATACCACCATATTTCTCTTTCCACTCCCAGGCATATTTTAAAAAATCTTCACGGGAAAGGTCTTTTTTATTGATGCCTTGCTCCTTTAACATCGCTACAACTTTCGCTTCGGTAGCGATTGATGCATGGTCAGTTCCCGGAACCCAGCATGCATTTTTACCTTGCATACGGGCTTTACGAATCAAAACATCTTGAATGGTATTGTTAAGCATATGCCCCATGTGCAGCACTCCAGTAACATTTGGCGGTGGAATTACAATAGTGTAAGGCTCACGCTCATCAGGTTCTGAGTGAAAAAACTTTTTCGATAGCCAATAGCTATACCATTTATCTTCGGTTTCTGCAGGATTGTACTTGGTGGAAATGCTCATGAATTATAATAAAAGCCCAAAAATAGCTAATTAAGCTGAAAGACTAAAGCGCAAAGCTAAAAGTTTGGTACAATACGATTACACTCTCTTTGAGAGGTACCTGCAAGTTAGGAAGCGAATGTTTTTGATTCAGTTGGTGAGGACACCAACCGATAATGTCCGTGCTATTTTTAAACAATAAATTTTTGAATGATGTAGAAGAAAAGTTTATTGAAATCTATTGGTTGGTGTCGTCATCAACCGAAATGCATAAGCCTACTTATAAATTAAAACATAATATCTATAGATTGTCTTCCTGGCTAAATAGCAATCTATTAGCAAAACAACTTACTTGCTAAAGATGAGATATGCTGCATTTCACAATAATGAATATCAGAGTTAATCCAAATCATCAAACACATCATCAAGCAATAATTCAAAACCTGGCAAAACCGATGATGTAATTGTTTCGCTTAGGGTGAAAATTTTTGATGGTTGGAATTTGCCTGAATCATTTAAGGTATAAATTAAAATACTTTGATCACTTTGGCTAACCACCCAGTATTCTCTTACACCAAACTCTTCATAAACCTGGTATTTATTCAGCAACTCTTTTCTATTGTTACCTGGAGATAAAATTTCGATCACAATATCTGGCGCACCAATGCAGCCACGATAATCTAATTTACTCTTATCACAAATTACACAAATATCGGGTTGTAACACTGTAAACACATCCTTATCTGCTTTACTTTCTTTTGGAAAACGAACATCAAAAGGGGCGGAATAAACCTTACAATGTTGACCTTTCAAAAAATTACCAATTTTTATAAAAATGTTTCTTGAAATCTCCTGATGTACCCTCGAGGCAGCAGGACTCATCTTAAAGATTTTACCCTTAATAAGCTCCACACGATCTTCAAAAAGCCAGTTTAGATAATTTGCATAACTATAAGTTAAAGTTGCATCGATTTCGCTGAATTCCCTAACGGGCTCATTAAGTAATTGAGGATATGGAAGTGGCTCTGACATAATCAAATTTACTAATTTTTATAGTCATTTAAAACTTCATTTTTTGAATTCTAACTGCATTCAATATAGCCAGCAAAGCAACACCAACATCGGCAAAAACGGCTTCCCACATAGTAGCCAAGCCACCCGCTCCCAAAATTAAAACAAGTGCTTTTACGGCAAAGGCTAGAACAATATTTTGAATAACCACGCTTTTGGTTGCCTTACCAATTTTAATCGCGGTTGCAATTTTCGAAGGTTGGTCGGTTTGAATCACTACATCTGCTGTTTCGATGGCGGCATCGCTACCCATTGCACCCATTGCAATTCCGATATCGCTTATGGCCAAAACCGGAGTATCGTTTATCCCGTCGCCCACAAAAGCCACCACTTTGCTTTTATCTTTTTTAATCTCTTCGAGTTTTGTCACTTTATCTTCTGGTAGCAAATCGCCGAAATAAGAATCGATTCCTAAAATCCCCGCAACTTTTTTCACAATAGAAGTTTTATCGCCACTTAGCATCACCACTTGTTTTACGCCATTGGCATGCAGTTGATTTATCGCGTCGGTTGCGTCCTCTTTTATTTCATCGGCAATTAAAACATAACCAACATATTTCCCATCAACCGCTACAACCACAATACTTTCTTCTATATCTTTTATTTTAACATCGAAATCAATTTTAAATTTTTCTAAAAGCTTAACATTTCCAGCAAGAACTTCTTTGCCATTCACGGTTCCTTTCAAACCCATTCCCGCGATTTCTTCAATGTTTTCTGCAGGATGTACTTCTTTTTCTCCAACATGCGCAACAATGGCTTTTGCAATTGGATGCGTAGATTTTGCCTCAACCGCAGCAAGCAAATTCAAAAATTCGCTTTCATCAATGCTACTTTCTATTTTTTGAACCTTAAAAACACCTTTTGTAAGTGTTCCAGTTTTATCCATTACCACCACATTCAGCTTGGTAATTAAATCCAGAAAGTTAGAGCCTTTAAACAAAATTCCGTGTGATGATGCAGCACCGATTCCACCGAAATAACCCAGCGGAATGGAAATTACCAAAGCGCAGGGACAGGAAATTACCAGAAAAACCAAAGAACGGTATAACCAGGTTTGGAAATGATAGTCGTTCCCTAAAAATAAAATTGGCAAGGTAACCAAGGCCAATGCTAAAAAGAAAACGATTGGCGTATAAACTTTTGCAAACTTTCGGATAAACAATTCCGTTTTTGCCTTACGCGTGGTGGCATTCTGAACCATCTCCAAAATGCGTGAAAGTGCGCTATCGGCAAAAGCTTTCGTAACTTTTATCTCAATCACTTTATCTAAATTTAGCATTCCTGCTAAAACATTTTCGCCTTTATTAATGGTTTTTGGCTTACTCTCACCAGTTAATGCCGCTGTGTTAAAACTGCTTTTTTCGGATAACATTTTGCCATCCAACGGAATTTTTTCACCAGCCTTAATTTGAATGGTTTCTCCAATTTCTACTTTCTCCGGGTTTACACTTTCGTATTTGCCATTTCTCAAAACATAGGCTTCATCAGCACGAACATCAAGCAAAGCAGAAATATTTCTTTTCGCCCGGTTAACCGCAGCCATTTGAAAAAGTTCGCCAATGGTATAAAAAAGCATTACTGTTACGCCTTCGGGATATTCGCCAATGGCAAAAGCACCAATGGTTGCGATAGACATCAACGAAAACTCGGTAAAAAAGTCTTTAGCTTTGAAGGTTTCCCATACTTCTTTTAAAACCGGAATTCCTACTGGCAAATAAGCTACGATATACCAGTACGGACGAATAGATTTAAAAGCTTCTACCTTAAAAATATTATCGAAAGCAATGCCAATAAGCAGCATGCTTAGAGTAACTATTGCAGGCAAGTAAGTTTTAAATGCTGATGGATCGCCACCATGGTCGTGGTCGTGCTCGTCGCCATCTTCGTGCTGATGTTCATGTTGGTGTTGGTGCGCCTTAGTGCTGCAACAGCTATCTTCTTTATCGTGCGAATGACTCATTTATTTATTATTTTCTATTGAAAGCAATACCTGCCGGCTTAGGTTTCTTTGCTCCCGCCATCGCTGCAAATCCTCGGCCAAAGAAAAATTGGCCTTCGGGTTTTACGCTTTGTTGGGTTTAGGTGGCTTAAATAGTAGTACTATCAAAAGTAAGTTAAACCCGATTGCCGCGAAAACCAAAAGCCTTTTCTGCTTTTGTTGTAGCAAAAAGCGGGGCTAAATATTCCGATAAAATACTAACCGTTCTTTTCCAAATCCTGTAAAGCTACACATGCAATCTCTCAAAAATAATGCTTTATTCTGATTCATTCTTAATAATGAAAATTATTACAACCACACAATAAATTATGTTAAAAAATGTTAATAGTGTAATAAGATTCAAAAATCATGAAATCCCTAAAATTCCATTTCTCGCCAGCTGAATTTATTAGACGCCTCGGTTTAGCAAAAATTTACTATTGGTTTAACAAGTAATATTCTTGGTATATTAACCTACTATTAATTAGTATTTCCTAAATTTCGCTGTTATAACTAACTTAATTAAGCGAATGAAATACCAAAATTTGAAAAGATACTTCGCGGCACTGGGCATAGTTGCTGCCGGCTTTTCTGCAAATGCACAAACCACCAAAAAATTTATCGACCCTGCAAACATGGATTTATCTGTTAAGCCGGGCGATGATTTCTACACTTACGCAAGTGGTACATGGATTAAAAACAATCCTGTTCCAGCTAAAGAAACCCGTTGGGGATCTTTTAATGAACTTCGCGATTTCAACATTAATGCGGTAAAATCTCTGGTAGAAGAAGCTGCTGCTGATAAATCGGCACCTGCCGGATCGGTAAAACGCCGTGTTGGAGATTTCTTTGCTGCAGCAATGGATACTGTAGCGATTGAAAAATTAGGCTACACGCCTATCAAAGCTGATTTAGAAAAAATTAAGCAGATAAAAGATATTCAAGGTGTTTTAGACCAGGTGGCTTATATGCGTGTAAGCGGAATTGGCAGCCCAATGTTTGGTTTGGGTGTAGGCCAGGATCGTAAAAACGTAAATAAATACATGGTAAATATTGGTCAGGGTGGTACAACTTTGCCAGATCGTGATTATTATTTAAAAGACGATGCCCGCAGTGTGAAAATTCGTGAGGCATATAATACATACATCACTACTTTATTTTCTTTAACCGGAAGTACTGCGGAAGAAGCTAAACAAAAGGCAGCAACTGTTTTCAAAATTGAAAAGCAATTTGCAGAAGCACAAATGAGCCGTTTGGAAATGCGTGATCCTTATGCAACCTACAACAAACTTACTGTGGGTGAATTGAGTAGTAAAACGCCAGGAATTAACTGGGCAACTTATTTAACGAAATTCAAAATTAAAGGTCAGGATACGTTATTGGTTTCTTCTCCGAAATTTATGAGCAGCCTTGATGGCATGTTGAAATCGGTTTCGGTAGCTGATTGGAAAACTTACTTAGAATGGAACGTATTAAAAAGTTCAGCAGGCAGCTTAAGTTCTCCTTTTGTTAAGGCAAGTTTTGCTTTTACACAGGCACAAACTGGACAAAAAGTTCAAACACCTCGTTGGCAGCGCATGTCATCGTTAACAGATGGCACTATTGGCGAATTGCTAGGTCAATTATATGTAGCTAAATATTTTAAACCTGAAGCGAAAGCACGCATGGACGCCATGATTGTTAACCTGCGCAAAGCTTTTGAAATCAGAATTAAAGGTTTAGAATGGATGAGCGATGAAACCAAGAAAAAAGCTTTGGAAAAACTTGCTGCCTTCGAACCAAAAGTGGGTTATACCACAAAATGGGAAACTTATACAGGCTTAAACATCAACAAGGCTACATATTTTCAAAATTTGCGTAATGCAAGCGTTTGGGGTTACAATGAAAATGTTGGTAGATTAGGTAAACCGGTAGACCGTACCAAATTCGGTATGACGCCACCAACGGTAAATGCTTCTTACAGCCCAACGATGAATTCGATTACGTTCCCTGCAGGAATTTTGCAATTCCCTTTCTTTGATCCAAATGCAGATGATGCCTTAAATTATGGTGGAATTGGTGCAGTAATCGGCCATGAAATGAGCCATGGTTTCGATGATAGTGGTAGCCAGTATGATGCAAAAGGTAATTTAAAAAACTGGTGGACAGCTGAAGACCGTAAAAAGTTTGAAGAAAAAACCAAAGCTTTGGGCGAGCAATTTGATGCTTACACCGTTTTGGATACGGTTCATGTAATTGGCAAATTAACAATGGGTGAAAACATAGGCGATTTAGGCGGATTAAATGCAGCTTACACGGCTTTTAAAATGACTAAACAAGGTCAGAGCAATGAGAAAATTGATGGTTTTACGCCAGACCAACGTTTCTTCTTGGCTTGGGCACAAGTTTGGAGAGGTAATATTTTACCAGAAAGCGCAGCCCAGTTAATTAAAACTGACCCGCACTCTCCAGGCCCGTACCGTACCATTGGTGCCCCTGTTAATATGGATGCATGGTACACCGCATTCGATGTAAAACCTGGTGATAAATTATATAAAAAACCGGAAGACAGAATTAGAATGTGGTAGTTATGAAGTTGAGGCTTTAAAAATTTAGGGCGAAAGGTCTGATTTAAATCTTCGAATTTCAAAAACATAATTTAAACGTCCCGAAAAAATCGGGACGTTTTTTTTTGATCAAATTAAACACCAGCATTTCGAAAATTCTTAATTATCATTCTATCTTTGAAAAACATAAGCGGTCAATCATGAAAAGCATTTTTAAAACTTTTATTGCTCTTACTTTAACCTTATTCTCTTTAACAACATTTGCGCAGGATAATTTAATAAGTTTAGATGCGCTAATTAATAAAACTGATCCGGCATGGCCATTGGTAAAAAAATGGATTGATTCAGCAAAAAACAAAGTTGAAATTTTACCTGTAGATTCTGCCAAAGCAAAACAAACATTATATAATGCCCAGGTTTCTACATATGCAACCCTGGGTTCGGTAATTTACAATACCGGTGGAATTATGGTTGACAATGGATGGATTAGAATTCTAGGATCGGGAAGTGAACGTTTAAGCAGAGACATTGCTACCTGGAACAAAGAAAAAACGATTAAAGAATACGGTGATAAAATTCCTTATCTGCTAATCGCCGATGATGCCATTGGAGGTTTTTTTGCGATTAATTATGGCGGTTTGGGTCCGGATATTAAAAATGTTTACTACTTAGAGCCGAATACTTTAACCTGGCAACCGCTTGGAGCAGGTTATGGCGAATTTTTAGTTTTTTGCTTTGATAGCGATCTGAATAAATTCTACAAAGGTTTACGCTGGAGCACCTGGAGTCAATTTATCGGTAATCTTGATGGAACCAAAACTTACAGTTTCCGACCCTACTTATGGGAAAAAGATACTGATATTGAAAAGTGCGCCAGAAAGCTTGTAGACATTGAAGCCATGTATCGTTTCAATATTCTAAAATCGAAAGAGCTTAATGCCGATGCCGGGATTAAAAAAGATGATTCTAAACAGTAAAAATATTCTTACAACTTATTAAGTTAAATTAAAGAGTCAGGCATATTTTGATTGTGTTTTCTTTGGCAGTTTAGCCAATACCAATGATCTGGATTCCGCTACTCTAGCTTTTAATTCTTTATCATTTAAAACATCAAGATTTTGTACTTGAATCCATTGTCGTTTAGCCAAATGGTAAGCTTGTGCAATTCCATCTCTGGCTGTTAAAGCATCAAACTCATCCGGATTACATTTGATAGAAAAGCTACTTCCAGTATCAACATCTGCAATAACAAATATTTTTTCTTCTATCATAAAACATAAATGATCCCATTTCATGCCTTCGGTTGTGCCCGGCAGACTTAAACAATATTCTCTGAAAGATTCGATATCCATTTAGGGTTTAGGGTTTAGGGTTTAGGGTTTAGGGTTTAGGGTTTAGGGTTTAGGGTTTAGGGTTTAGGGTTTAGGGTTTAGGGTAAACAATGCCTAATTTTATTATGTTTGCACCAATTATAATTCTAAAACGAAAATAGTAATTCTTCACAAGAATCTTAAAATCCCATCATCTTATTAATCCTGGTCAAAACCCCTTTGCAAATGAATATTATTACTCCAACGGCCGATGGTTCTAACACACTTTACAACGAAACCATCGGAGAACATTACCATAGCAAACACGGCGCTTTACAAGAAAGCAAACATGTATTTATTGATGCAGGATTAAAATTCTCATCTGAAGGTAAATCTGAAATTTCGGTTTTGGAAGTAGGTTTTGGAACGGGCTTAAACTTTATTTTGAGTTTCGAATATTGCACTGAAAATAACATTAAGCTAAATTATACCAGTATCGAAGCCTTTCCACTCACTATTGAAGTAATTAATCAAACGGGTTATTCAAAATATGTTTCATCAGAAATCTGGGGTGATTTTATTGCTAGTTATGATAAAAGTTTAAACGCTAATCAAACTTTATCCTCACTTTGCGATCTTGAAATTCCGCATACCACACTTGCAGATTTTAATACCTATAAGCAATTTGATTTGATTTATTACGATGCTTTTTCAGTACAACACCAGCCCGAAATGTGGAGCGATGAAATAATAGCGCATGCCTGCAGTTTCCTGAAACCTGGCGGAACATTTGTAACCTACGCCATTACAGGCAAACTTAAGCGAGCAGTTAAAGCCAATGGCTTTACCATTGAAAAACTTCCGGGAGCACCTGGTAAAAGAGAAATGTTAAGGGCGGTAAAGGCATTAGATTAACAGTTAATGGAATCTTATACGCTATGCCGGGAAAACTTACATAGTAGCTAAAACTAGTGTATTTAAACCCGGGTGTAGCGGCACCCTTTTAACAATAATCATGGGCTTCAGCGAAAGATAGTTAAAAGGTATAGCGAAACACGGGACTGACGCAAAGATGGAACAGTGAGTTGCTTTCCAAACTTTTTTAATTATTTCTGACAAAAAACATACTGCTTGTAAAAAACCAGGCTTTACTTTGAATTGTTAAACCATGAATAAATTTCATATCATGGAAAAACGAATTTTAGGGAAAACAGATTTAAATATTGCGCCCATTGTATTTGGAGGAAACGTTTTCGGTTGGACAATCGACGAACAAAAATCATTTGAAATATTAGATCACTTTGTTGAAAGTGGCTTCAACTTTATCGATACTGCTGATGTTTATTCGCGGTGGGTACCCGGAAACAAAGGCGGCGAATCAGAAATCATTATTGGTAATTGGCTAAAAAAAAACAATAAGCGACAGGAAGTAATTATTGCAACCAAAGTTGGTTCAGATATGGGCAGCGGCAAATCGCTTAGAAAAGATTATATCATTAACGCTGTTGAACATTCATTATCCAGACTGCAAACCGATTATATCGATTTATATTTTTCTCACTTCGATGATGAAGTAACGCCCGTTGATGAAACTTTGAGCGCTTACGAAACGCTGATTAAGGATGGAAAAATCAGATGGATTGGTGCTTCGAACTTTTCTGCCGATCGGTTAAGGGAGTCGTTAATCTATTCAACAAAAAACAACCTGCCTCGCTACGAGGTGTGCCAACCAGGCTACAATTTATTCGATCGCGAAGAATTTGAAAAGGAACATGAAAAAATTTGCACCGATTACGGCCTGGGCGTTGTAACCTACTATTCACTGGCAAGCGGTTTTTTAACAGGAAAATACCGCAGCGAGGATGATTTAAATAAAAGTCAGCGTGGTGGTGGCGTAAAGAAATTTTTAAATGAAAGAGGTTTTAAAATTTTAGCTGCGCTTGATGAAGTTTCAGCAAAATACGGTGTAGAGCAAGCTTCTGTAGCATTGGCGTGGTTAATTTATCATCCATCCGTTACCGCTCCAATTGCAAGTGTTACTGATATAAGTCAGCTGAAATCTTTTACCGAGGCTGCCAATTTAAAATTATCTTCTGAAGATATTTCACTTTTAGATAAAGCAAGCATCTATTAAAATAATCCATTATATTTAAATGCCCGATTAAATGAAACAATTAATCGGGCATTTTGTATTTAACAGGATTAAAATACCATGAGAGAAAAACTTACCTTCCTGCCAAAGTTAGCGCTTGTACTTTTTTGTTTAATTAGCCTAACATATATTGCCATTTTAGGGCATTCGCTTTTAGCGCCATTACTCTTCTCATTCTTAATGGCCATCCTCTTGCTTCCCGTAGGCAATTTTTTAGAACGGCGTTTTAATTTTAAGAGAAGTTTATCTACCATTTTTGCCGTAATACTGATGATTGCTGTAATCGGAGGAATTGTTTATTTCTTCGGAAATCAATTGAGTGATTTGTGGGCTGATTGGCCATTGTTAAAAGAAAAAGCCAATGTTTCCTACCATGAATTGCAAAAGTGGATCTCAACTACGTTCCACGTAAATACCGAAAAGCAATTAGCCTATTTAAATGATAGTACTGAAAAAGCATTGGCCACAAGTGCAACCATTGTTGCTACCACCTTAGCTACATTGTCTTCTACCCTATTATTTTTAGGTTTTACGCTACTTTTCACTTTCTTCATTTTAAATTACCGAAGAGTTCTTTTTACTTTCTTAACGTCTGTTTTCAAAGAAGAGCACAAAGCGAAGGTTACAGAAATTGTTAGTCAGATTCAGTATATCATTAAAAAATACATCATCGGTTTATTTTTACAAATGTTGATAGTTACTGTTTTGATGATTGCCATTTTAAGTTTGCTCGGTGTAAAATATGCTGTTTTATTAGGTCTAGTGGCTGGTATCTTCAACGTAGTACCATATCTGGGTATATTTTTCGCACTGTTGGTGAGTTGCTTAATTACTTTTGCCACTGCTGGCGCTGGAAAAGTTTTACTTGTTTTGGTTGCCTTTATAGGGGTACATGCCATTGATGGAAATATTCTTATGCCTTTGGTAGTAGGCTCTAAAGTAAAAATCAATGCACTTTTTGCCTTCATTGGTATTGTAGTTGGCGAAATGATTTGGGGCATTTCGGGTATGTTTTTATGTATTCCGTATTTAGCCATGCTTAAGATTATATTCGACAGGGTGGATACGCTTAAACCTTGGGGCATTTTGATGGGCGAAGAGCATAAACCTGATAAAAAGAAACGTGTATACCGAATCACAAAAAAGATTAAATTAGAGGAAAAAGATTAGAATGCCCGAAAATAGATCGCCTCATATTTTAAGTACTTCAGCCAATTTATTGGGAATTTGCTTCATCGTATTAACTTCTTTAAAAAAACTAAACCTGGTCGATGATTCGATAATCGATGAGTTTGCAGTAGTAGCCGTAATGCTTTTCATGACCAGTTGCATACTCTCCTTTATTTCAATGAGAAGGGAAAGAAATGAGAGCCAAAAATTAGAGAAAATAGCCGATATTGTATTTTTATCTGGTTTGGTAGTGCTTTTTGTTGCAACAATTTTAATTGCTTTTAATTTGATAAAATAGACCTCTCCTATTATTCCTCTCTCCTTAAAATGGAGGCGAAAAGCAGAAAGAACCAAAAAGCAGATTTAAGATTGGCTTCAATCAGCGAATCATTGTTTCCCTCTTCAATGAGATTGACTGCACAATAGAAAAATTATGATTAGGTTAAGGTTTCGGAAAGCAATCAACAAACATTTGTTATCGTTATTCCTGCTTTCCGCTAAATCTTTTGGTGATTATTTACATAAAAACGAATGTAAGTAGAGCCAAAAGTATACCGCTACAAGCAGGTTTATTAAACTTGGGTAAGTGTAAGGAAAACAAATTTTTGGTAAAGCTTTTCACATCATTCCGTTTTAAGTTAACAACTCGTACTTTAGCATTTAATAAATAATAAAACATGCCGAACAATCCGATTCCTGCAACTGGAAATAATCCTGCCGATGCTTTTAACCGTTTACTTACTGTTTTAGATACCTTACGCACTCAATGTCCGTGGGATAAAAAGCAAACCATGGAAACCCTGCGCCATTTAACCATCGAAGAAACTTACGAGCTAAGCGATGCCATTTTAGAGGGCGATTTGGATGAGATTAAAAAGGAACTTGGCGATGTAATGATGCACCTGGTTTTTTATTCCAGAATTGCTTCGGAAACCAATGATTTCAATATTGTTGATGTTTTAAATGGCGTTTGCGATAAGCTGGTTAACCGCCATCCGCATATTTACGGTGATGTTGAAATACAAGATGAGGAAGATGTTAAACGCAACTGGGAACAAATCAAATTAAAAGAGGGTAACAAATCCGTTTTAGCAGGCGTTCCAGGTTCTTTGCCAGCATTAGTTAAGGCTTCCCGTATTCAAGAGAAAGCTCGTGGAGTTGGTTTCGACTGGGAGGATAAAAATCAGGTTTGGGAAAAAGTTGAAGAGGAATTACAGGAATTTAAAGCAGAGTTTAACGTGGCTGATAATACTGCAATTGATATAGAAAAGGCCGAATCTGAGTTTGGTGATGTGCTATTTTCATTGATCAACTATGCCCGTTTCATTAATATCAATCCCGAAAATGCTTTGGAGAAAACCAACAAAAAGTTTATCAAGCGATTTCAATATCTGGAAAACAAAGCCAAAGAAAATGGTAAGGCATTGGCTGATATGACCCTTAGTGAAATGGACATTTATTGGAACGAAGCGAAGAAATTATAAACATGACTGCTGAAGAAAATCAATCGCCAAGAAATCTGGTTAATATCATTACTTTTAATGTTAGGGCAACAAAAACCGTTGGCGATGAGGGCATTATACCATGGATAAATATTGCTCGTGCAAACGAAGAAATTTTAAATTTAGTCGATGCAAACGAAACGGTAATTAAGGAACAAACAGTAGTGATTTCGATCGACTATCCGTTTGAAAATCGTGGAACATATTGGTTAACATCAGATATTGGTTATACCAGGGCAGGACTTTTAATCGCCATTAGAGATATATTTTTAGAACTTTCTAAAAAGCAAGGTATCAATATTGATGCTTTGGATTTGGTTGCCTTAGATGTTTATAAAACAGATTCGGGCATGTTAGAAGTTACTTTAGATATTGATCTTTAGTAAAAAATACCATCAACATAATACCATTTGCCATCTTCTAATTTGAAATTAGATTTTTCATGCAGTACTTCTGTTTGAAATTTATTGTTCAGATAAAAAGCTTTAAATTCTACAGTATCAAATGTTGCTGAAACAATTTCAAGCTTCAGCCATTTGGTATTCCTGGCGCTTTTTAAATAAGCATCTTTTGAACTTCCTTTGCGTTTGCTTACATGTGTGGTTTCAGCAAGATAATCTCCGTCAGCAACCACAAATGCGGAATACCTGGAACGCATTAATGCTTCGGCAGTTGTTGCAATTTGGATTTTTAAATGGTATGGCCGACAGCAATTTTCATATTGCAAACCTGTTCCGCAGGGACAAATCATTTTTTAGTATTTTTTTCAAAGGAACAAATTTAGGATTAAATATTTCCTCTGCTAAAATTTGCGTAAAATTGCAGTCGAAAAATGAGGTATTTCTTTCACATCGCATATCAGGGTCAGTATTTTAGTGGATGGCAAAAACAGCCCGGTGTAAAAAGTGTTCAAGAAGTTATTGAGCAAACATTATCTAAAATATTAAAGGTTCCAATGGCCATCAATGGTTGCGGAAGAACGGATGCACATGTTCATGCCAGTCAGTTTTTCTTTCATGCAGACATTGAAAATCCAATTGACTTCGATTTACTTTATATTCTAAATAAAGCACTTCCATATAATATTGCTGTTTTCGACATTATCAAAATGGAGGGCAAGCCTCATGCCCGTTTCGATGCCGTTCAACGTAAATATGATTATTTTGTTCACACCTACAAAGATCCTTTTTTTAGCACTCAAAGTTCTTTTTATCAGTTTAACAACCTCAATTTCGATAAGATGAAGGCTGTGGTAAAGTTATTGCCTCAATATAAAGATTATCGGGCTTTCTGTACACATCCAGATAAATACGAACACACCATTTGCAATGTGATGGAAGCCGATTTATTTGTGAACCCAAAGGGAGATCGATTTAGATTTCACATTGCAAGCAACCGGTTTTTAGGCAAAATGATCCGCATCACCATGGGTAAAATTTTAATGGTTGGTAAAAATGAATTAAGTGTAGATGAATTTGAAAATGATCTGATTACCCTTCAGGCTTCAAAATTATCTCTACCAGCACATCCCACAGGATTGTATTTATCTAAGGTTACTTATCCTTATTTAAACCTCGAACCAAGAACTGAATTTATTAGCGCAGCACAGGGTACTGAGTGGATTTCAGTTTAGTTGTAGCATTTCTATTAGGAGCTTCGTTTTATTAGAAAATCAAATTCAAACATTATGAAAATCTTTAGCATCATTCTCTACTTTACACTATTAACCGCATTTGGTTGCAAAAAGAAAAATCTTGAAAACCAAGAAAATACAGAGTTCACATTGAACAAACCGCAGGTAATTAATTCGGCAACATTTACTGTTACCAATATTACTGATAACCGTTGCCCTATAAATGCTGATTGCATTACTGCTGGTAAAGCTGAAACCTTTATTACCGTAAAATTAAAAGGAGAAACCAAAGATTTCATTTTATGCATTGGCGGCGATTGCAATATGGCAGGCATAGCGGATCAACAAACTTTTAGCATATCAAATGTTAATTATACGGTTAAATTAATTGAAGTTAACCCTTACAACAATTTCGAAAAAGCCACTACACCGAAAACGCTGAAATTGAAGATAATAAAAATGTAATTTTCGATTAAAAAAAACCCTCTTTACGTTTTAAACTCAAAGAGGGTTTCATTTATTTAAAGTCCCCTTCAGGGGATTTAGGGGTTAAGCATCAATCTTCGCATACTTTGCATTACGCTCGATAAATTCTCTACGTGGAGCAACCTCATCGCCCATTAACATAGAGAAAGTATGGTCGCATTCTGCAGCGCTTTCAATTGTAGCTTGTAATAAAGTACGTGTAGCTGGATTAAGGGTAGTATCCCAAAGTTGTTCAGCATTCATTTCACCCAAACCTTTGTAGCGTTGAATATGTACACTATCCTCTTTACCATTACCTTTAATCCGTTGTACAGCCGCATCGCGTTGTACATCATTCCAGCAGTATTCAAATTCCTTACCTTTTTTAACCTGATAAAGTGGTGGCGATGCAATATAAACATAACCTGCCTCAATCAATGCCCTCATATAACGGTAGAAGAAAGTTAAAATTAAGGTAGTAATGTGCGAACCATCAATATCCGCATCCGTCATGATTACGATTTTGTGGTAACGAAGTTTCGTCATGTTCAAAGCCTTATCATCTTCGGGTGTACCGATACTTACGCCAATGGCAGTAAACATATTCTTAATCTCGTCGTTCTCGTAGATTTTATGCTCCATTGCTTTTTCCACATTCAAAATCTTACCTTTTAAAGGTAAAATCGCCTGAATATTTCGATCACGACCTTGCTTCGCTGTACCACCTGCCGAGTCTCCCTCTACCAGATAAATTTCGCATTTTTCAGGATCACTGTCAGAGCAATCTGCAAGTTTACCTGGCAAGCCAGAACCACCCATTACACTCTTGCGCTGAACCATTTCACGAGCCTTACGGGCCGCGGCACGAGCTGTAGCTGCCAAAATAACCTTGTTAACAATCATTTTAGCTTCCTTTGGATTTTCCTCCAAATAAGCACCCAATGCCTCACCAACTGCAATATCAACCGCTCCCATTACTTCGGTATTACCAAGTTTTGTTTTGGTTTGACCTTCAAATTGGGGCTCTTGAACTTTAACAGAAACTACAGCAGTTAAACCTTCTCTAAAGTCATCACCAGTAATTTCCATTTTCAGGTTTTTCAGCAACCCAGATTTATCAGCATAACTCTTTAACGTTCGTGTTAAACCTCTACGGAAACCTGCAATGTGCGTTCCACCCTCGTGTGTATTAATGTTATTTACATAAGAGTGAACATTTTCAGAATAACTGTCGTTATATTGAAAAGCCAACTCAACAGGAACTCCGTTTTTAATACCATCAATGTATATCGGTTCAGGTAAGAACGATGCTCTTGTACCATCTAAAAAAGTAACAAACTCTTTTAATCCACCTTCTGATTGGAATACTTCTGATAAAAATGAACCATCCTCTAAAGTTTCACGTTCATCGGTAAGCGTTAATTTTATGCCTTTGTTAAGAAAAGCCAATTCGCGTAAACGACTGGCCAGCGTATCGTATTTGTATTCTGTTGTTTGTGTAAAAATGGTAGCATCCGGACTAAAAGTTACAATCGTACCACGTTTATCGGTCGTTCCAACCTCTTTAACATCATACTGCGGAACACCAATTTTGTACTCCTGCATCCAGATTTTTCCTTCGCGATGTACCTCAGCCTTTAAATCGGTAGATAATGCATTTACGCAACTTACCCCAACACCGTGTAAACCACCAGAAACTTTGTAAGTATCCTTATCAAATTTACCACCTGCGTGTAAAACCGTCATAACGATTTCAAGCGCCGATTTATTTTCTTTCTTATTAATACCGGTTGGAATTCCACGACCGTTATCTTCAACCCTAATCGAGTTTCCTTCTAAAATCCTAACGTCAATTGTATCTGCGTGACCGGCCAAAGCCTCATCAATCGAGTTATCTACAACCTCGTAAACCAAATGGTGCAAACCTTTTACACCAGTATCACCTATATACATCGAAGGGCGCTTACGCACCGCTTCCAAACCTTCTAAAACCTGTATATTATCTGCCGAATAATTTGACTTTAAATCTTGTTCTTCGCTCATATTTTATTTAAAACTATAATCATCAAAAATACGCATTTTTTGGTACATAAACTAATATGTGGATAAGTTTTAGCTTGTTGAAACATCCGAGATTTAATGCCTTTAAAGCGGTTTAAATAGGCTTTTGAAAAGCAAACCTGTGTTTTGCTGATGCGTTAGTATTGCTTTTTATTCCTCCCATGAAATCGGAATCCATTTCAATCGGGTTTAATCTTCAAAAAGCATGGTTCTTTTGCTGATTTGCACCCTACAACCGCCAATTTTAGTACAACTTTTGCCAGCTAAACCCGAAATTAGCGGAAATACTTTTTGCTGTTATAAACCCTGAAATTGCTGTTATGCTGAGGAACGAAGCATTGCAACCAATGAAACAGATGCTTCGTTCCTCAGCAGGACAAAACCCCAGCAAAAAGATTGCAGCAATTAGCGGGAACAAACCTAAAAATGGAATACTATCATTGCTTTCCCAATAATATTCAATGGTTAAACTTCGTTAAACAAAATTATAAACGATTAGGATTGAAAAGTTTATGAACGAAAACAATTATTGCATACTTAATTATCATTTTTATCTTTGCTGAAATTTATTAAACAATAATGGAAAGAAGAACCTTTAAAACCTTTGGTTTATTTGCAACAGCTGCCTTAATTACAGCATTTTCTGCATGTCAAAACAAAGACGCTAAAACAACTGAAACAAAAAAAACAGATAGCACCACAGCAGCAGTAGCGCCAAGCGAAAAAATTGTTTACGTGAACTCTGATTCGTTATTAACCAAATACGAATATTTCAAAGATTTAAAAGTAAAATTTGAAGGTAAAACCAAAAATGCTCAGGCAGATATGCAGGCAAAAGGTCAGGCTTTTCAAAGAGAATTGGCTCAATACCAACAATCTGCACAAACTTTATCAGCCGATCAACGTAAATCTACCGAAGAGCGTTTAGGCCGTAAACAACAAGAATTGCAAGCTTACCAACAAAATGCAGGTGCAGCATTACAAAATGAGCAGGCTGCCGAAAACGAAAAACTTTATGATAAAGTGGCCGATTATTTGAAAGGTTATGCGAAAGAAAAAGGTTATAAAATGGTTTTAACTTATTCTAAAGGCAATAGCGCAATTTTATTTGCTGATGAAACTTTAGATGTAACATCAGAAGTGATTAAAGGTCTGAATGCGCAATACACCAAAAAATAAATACTAATTAAAAATACGAATGAATGCCTCGTTAATCGGGGCATTTTTTTTGCTCTAAATTTTACTATGGAGAACAATACAAGACATGAAGAATTTATGCGCATGGCCATCGCCTTATCGGTACAAAATGTTACTGAAAGTATTGGTGGTCCATTTGGCGCTATAATTGTTAAAGATGGGGAATTTGTTGCGGGATCGGCAAATAAGGTAACTTCTAGCAATGATCCTACTGCACACGCAGAGGTTTCGGCAATTCGTTTGGCCTGCAAAGAATTAAACACTTTCGATTTAAGTGGCTGTGTGGTTTACACCAGTTGCGAGCCTTGCCCAATGTGTTTGGGAGCCATTTATTGGGCTCGGATTGAAACCATTTATTATGCCAACACTAAAGTTGATGCTGAAAATATTGGCTTTAGCGATAAATTTATTTACGATGAACTGGATAAGCCTATGGAAAAACGGACCTTACCAGTTGTGCAAATGATGCGGGATGAAGCAATGGAAGCATTTAAATTGTGGGGCAACTCTGCAATGAGAATTGATTATTAATAAGAAGGGTTCAGCAATTAAACTGAACCCTTTCTATATTATTTACTATTTTCTTTTGGCAGCAATAAACTTACCATCGAATCTATTTCTTTTACCACGCCATCATCTGAACCCGAAAAGCCAACAGCTTTAAACCTGATATTTCCCTCACCATCAATAATAAATTTTGTCGGAATACCTTCCACTTTGTATGCGCTAACCACGTCGAATTTAGATGGATCTTTAGCATTTTTAGTATCATATAAAATATTAAAATTTAATTTCTTCTCTGCTACAAAATCAGTAACTACCTTTTCTCTGTTATCTTCATTCTGCCAGGTATTAACAAACAAGAATACTACATTCGGGTTGCTCGAATATTTAGCCAGTGCCTTTTGCATTCCAGGGAAAGATGCCACACATGGCCCACACCAGGTTGCCCAATAATCTAGAATAACTACTTTACCCTTAAAATCGGCAAGACTTACTTTTTCACCTTTTAAATTTACCAACGAAAATGCTGGTGCTGGTAAACTGATCATTTTTTTCGTCCATTCTGCTTTTGATTTTTCTAAAGCCAATTTCTCCAGATTTGCGATGTAAGTTTCATAAGTTCCAGGTTTTTTTAATTTACCATAAAGCATTCTAAATTCTGTTTTTAAAGAATCAGATGCCTTTCCATCCTTAATTAACTTCTCTGCTTCAACATATGCTTTCTCATCTTGTCCATTTTTAATTAGATAAGTTACCAAACGCCCTGATCCATCAGGCGAAGGACCTGATAATGCTATTGCTTTTTCTTGGAGTGATAATGCTTCCTTAAAATTACCTTGATGATATTGCAATAATGCATAAGTATCGGCATACATGCCCCAGGTTTTATCCAATGCTTTTAAATATTCATCTTTGGTATTGTAAAAAACGGGCTTCTCTTCATTTTTTGCTTGATCTACCAAATCCAATGATTCTTTGGAAAGTTTTGTGGCAAGGGCCAGGTTTTCATTTTTTTCTGCCGATGGCCATGCAAATGAATTATATAAACCAGCTCTTGAAAGTTTGCTATCAATTTGATTGGCATAAAGCTCAAACTTATCAAAACTCTTAGCCTTGATTGCGGCTCCGGCTAAAATGTTGCTAATGGAATTCAGTTTATTTTTATCAGCCTTTTTTGCAGGATCAAGTTTATACTTTGCCAACATTTCGGTTGCCTTTTGCTCCTGTTGTGCAAAATCTTTTGTAGCATACAATGCATTCATATCCTGACCAAAAGCATAATTACCTGTAGAAAACTTACTTAAGGTAATGGCTTTTACAGAATCTGCCTGTGCTTTTTGCTTCAGCAAATTATATAAACCAATAGAAGCAACTAAATCTTCTTCCTTTGGATCTTTAACTTTGGCTAAGCTTAAAATATTTTCTTTAATCAATTTCGTTCCGATTTCTTTATCTGCCTTATATTCCATAGAAAGATAGGAATTCAAGTTTTTCTTTCTTAATTCGGGTTTTAAAGCAAAAGCTTGTTTGTAAAGTGATGCTGCTTTTTCTGGATCAAGTGTTAAACCTAAATAGTAGTTACCGGCCAAACCATACAAAAAAGCCTCGTTAATATAAGTTTCAGGCGTAATTTTTCCGGCTTTAGTGTATGGCAGCACATAACCTGCAGGCGCTTCATCTTTCTGATCGCCAGACGAAAACGCCAATCCTACCAAAGTTGTACTATCAGGAGCGTTAATTTCTCCTTTGTATACATCGCCATCTTTAATCAAATCGATTTTACCGGCTTTTGGATTTGCTGTGGAGAAGAAGGTATAACTTGAGCATTTAATATCGGTTAGGTTTTGCAAATTCGTACCCTTTGGTTGATAGATAAAGGTCACTTTGCTGCCCGCGACAGGTTTTTCGGGAGAAAATTTTACCCCTTGTGCGCTTACAGTTACCGCAGAAATCACAAATAGAAAGAGAAATTTTAAGGTTTTCATAATGAATGATTTAAATGAGAATTGAGATAACTAAATGTATAGTTTAAATTTCAAAAAATCAATAATTAATTAAAAAAATAAGGAACAATTTTTGTACTCAATCAGAATATGAATTACGAACAAAAAATAACAAGTGAGGTTGATTTCTGGAAGTTTAAAATTTTGCAAAAGCCATCGCTATTAAACAAGGTTACTGATTCTGTTCAGAAAAAAATCAATAGTTATATTCCTGATAAAATTCACAGCGCCATTACCACTGCAATAAAACAAATGGTAAAAGCGGTATTGTTTGGTTCTACTTTTACAACAGCCAAACCACTTACCCATTTAACCCTGATGCATCGCGAAGCATTGATTAAGCAAAAAATTGAAAGTTATAAAAAAACCGGTGCAGCTGAAGGTGGAATAACCGGTGCCGGTGGTTTCTTAATGAGCTTAGCCGATTTCCCTTTGTTGCTTGGCATTAAAATGAAAATGCTTTTTGATATTGCTGCCGTTTATGGTTACGATGTTAAAGATTACCGCGAACGTTTGTTTATCCTTCACATTTTCCAATTGGCATTTTCGAGCAAAGAAGAAAGCCAGAATGTTTTTGTTAAAATGCAAGATTGGGATAATAAAGCACATCAACTTCCAACCAATATAGATGAGTTTGATTGGCTGACTTTTCAGCAGCAGTACAGAGATTATATTGATTTAGCAAAGCTTGCACAAATGCTGCCCTTTGTTGGTGCGGCAGTTGGTGCGGTTGCCAATTATAAATTGATAGATAAACTTGGAAAAACGGCCATGATGAGCTACCGGATGCGCTACTTTAGTTTGCAATATGCAAGTATCACTACCGATGAACCTTGTAACCGAATGCTTGGAAACTAATTAATCCTCCTCCTCGAATAAACCGCTAATCAAATCGTCTGTTTCTCTTCTATCTTTTTTGGTCGGACGGCCTGTACCGCGGTCTCTCTTCAAATTAGGAGAATGAAATGCTGATTTAAATGCATGCGTTTCTTCAACTGGTGTTAAATCTTTGTATTTGGTTAAGGCTGTTGGAGAATCGGTTCTATTGTACGAAAATTCTATAACCTCTATTATTTTTTTTTCTATTCCTTTTGATACCTGATAAACATCACCAATTTTTACGATGGAAGATGGCTTTATATTTTGCCCCTTTAATTTCACGCGACCAGCTTTGCAGGCATCAGTAGCCAAACTCCGGGTTTTAAAAAGCCTGATTGCCCACAAATATTTGTCAATTCTTAATTTTTCTGCTTCTGCCATAAAAGTCAAAAATAGGTTAAATTGATGAATTGTTAAATGGTTAAATTGATATGGAGTTTATTTATTTAAAGGTTTAAGTGGATTTTTGGATTCTATAAGCAATAATGCAATGCAAAAATTCAACAATATTTATCAAATGAAATCATCAGTTATAGATTAATTTCATTTATTTTGCGTAAAATTTAAAAACATCATGTATTCAGATTTAAAGAAATTAATTGAAGCCGCTTGGGAAGACAGAACTCTTTTAAAGTACAGCAACTATTGCGAAGCCATTGAAACCGTAATTTTAGGATTAGATAAAGGCGAAATTCGTGTTGCTGAACCAGTTTTAAACTCTTGGGGCATTAATGAATGGGTAAAGAAAGCGGTAATTTTGTACTTTCCAATTCGCGAGATGAAGGAAATTAAAAGCGGCCCATTTGTTTATCATGATAAAATGGATTTAAAAACCGATTACAAAGCAACTGGTGTTCGCGTAGTGCCAATGGCAAGTGCACGTTATGGTTCATTCTTAGCAAAAGGTGTAATTATGATGCCTTCATACGTAAATATTGGTGCTTATGTTGATGAAGGTACTATGGTTGATACTTGGGCTACCGTAGGTTCATGTGCTCAAATTGGAAAACGTGTTCACTTAAGTGGTGGTGTAGGTATTGGTGGAGTTTTAGAACCGGTACAAGCTGCACCGGTAATTATTGAAGATGATTGTTTCTTGGGCTCGAGAGCTATTGTGGTAGAAGGTGTTAAATTAGAGAAAGAAGTGGTTTTAGGTGCAAATGTGGTTTTAACCGCATCAACCAAAATTATTGATGTAACTGGTTCAACGCCAGTTGAATATAAAGGTGTAGTTCCTGCTCGTTCGGTAGTTATTCCAGGTAGTTATACTAAAAAATTCCCTTCTGGCGATTACCAGGTTCCTTGTGCTTTAATTATCGGTAAACGTAAAGAAAGCACAGATAAAAAAACATCCCTTAATGATGCGTTAAGAGAAAATAATGTAGCGGTATAGTCATCAGTAAAAAGTTGAAAGTGGAAGGTAGCATAGCGCATGAGAGTTTAGTAAATTTAAATTCCCAGCAAGAAAACCCTCAACTTTCAACTTTTAACCCTAAACTCAAAATTGGTTACGACGGTAAACGGGCCGCAAACAATTTAACTGGTTTAGGCAATTACAGCCGATCATTAATTGAAGCTTTATCTAAACAGTTCCCTGAAAACCAATACCTGGTTTATTCGCCCAAAGTTAAATCTGCCATACAGATTGATGCCTTTTTTGAACAAGAAAACATCCAATTAAAACTGCCAGTAAATGGCACCTTTTTGTGGCGTACGCTAAATATTTTAAAAGATTTATCCAGAGATCAGGTTCGAATATTCCACGGGCTAAGTCATGAAATCCCTTTCGCTATCCAGCACACAAAAATTAAATCAGTTGTTACCATTCACGATTTAATTTTTTTACGTTTCCCCGAATACTATAAATTTATCGATCGAAAATTGTACGAATGGAAAAGTAGATCTGCTTGTAAAAGAGCTGATAAAATTATTGCCATCAGCGAAAAAACAAAACAAGACATTATTGAGCTTTATGAAATAGATCCAAATAAAATCGAGGTGATTTATCAGAGTTGCGATGATAGCTTTAAAACGCCATTTTCTGACACCACACTCAATAAAATTAGGAGCGGTTACAATTTACCCAATAAATATATTCTAAATGTTGGAACGATTGAAAAGCGTAAAAATCTAAAACTAATTATTCAAGCCCTTAAAGATGTAAATGAGGAATATAAGTTAGTGGTTATTGGAAAAAAAACACACTACTTTGAAGAAGTTGAAAAGGAAATAGAATTTTTGGGATTAAAAAATCGAATCGTATTTCTTAAAAATATTCCCTTTGCCGACCTTCCTGGCATTTATCAAATGGCAGCTGTCTTTGTTTATCCCTCTTTTTATGAAGGTTTTGGCATCCCAATAATCGAAGCCCTTTACTCGGGTGTACCAACAATTGCTGCCACAGGCTCTTGTTTAGAAGAAGCTGGCGGAGCAAACAGCATTTATGTATCGCCGAATAACGCGAATGAACTTGCAACTTCAATCAACAAAATTTTAGCTGATGTTTCGCTCCAAAAAGAGATGAAAGAAAAAGGGCTGGAATTTGTTCAAAAATTCAACAGCCCTTTGGTAACACAGCAATTGATGAATTGCTATATCAATATTGTAAGCTAATTATTTAGCTGCAATTGCGTTTGGTGGATATTGAGCCAAAATCTCTCTCACACCGGTATACAATTTTTCTTCTCTCTTATTTAAATTGTCAAGGTTAAAGCCAGAACCTCTGCCATGCCAGAATAATATCTTTTTACCTGGATCTAAGAAATCAATAATGATGGTGCCTTCAATGTATTGGTTAACATAGGTTGGTCCTCCCCAACCCCAGCCGCCCCAGCCACCACGCCAGCCCCAGCCGCCTCCCCAACCAAAGCCTCCGCCCCAACCGCCGAAGCCATTGTTGTAAACGTCGGTTTTTTCTCTTCCTACCACAACAAGGTTCACCAACATATCAGGTTTTTCAGCTTTAACAAAGCCTTTTGCATTCATTTCAGCTTCAACAGCAGCCATTAATCTGCGTTTATCTAAATTATTGAGCCTCACCCTCGAAATACCTTTGTCGTAAAAATTATAGGTTCTATACGTGCTAAAGTCTACGTTCTTATCGTAGTCGGATGCAGTCCGTAGACTCGAACATCCAGTTAATGCCAATACAACTGTAAATAGCATTAATAGTGTTTTTACTGTTTTCATTTGTGCGTTGTTTTATTTGAATAACCTGTAATAAATATAATGATTTTGTATGTACAATCCTACCACTTAAAATAATTTTACAATTTTATAGTTAAATGAAAAACGAATAAAAATTAAATTAGTTTTAGCATATAGCCCTTTGGTTTAGCATATTATGAAAATTTAACATTTCACAGAAAAAGTTAACTTTGCGCTATGCTTAAAGATGAAATTAATAAAGCTTTAGAAGTACTTAAAAACGGAGGCGTAATTCTTTACCCTACTGATACCATTTGGGGACTTGGCTGCGACGCCACCAATCCTGATGCGGTAGATAAACTTTTAAAAATCAAAAAACGCCCTGCCGAAAAAAGTCTAATTGTGCTTTTAGATGTGGATAGCAAATTGCAAAGTTACATTAAAGAAATTCCTGAAGTAGCTTATGATTTAATTGAATACGCAGAACATCCATTAACCATCATTTTTTCTGATGCAAAAAATTTAGCGCATAGCGTTGTTAATGCAGATGGTAGCGTGGGCATTCGTATAATAAAGCACGACTTTTGCACACCACTCATTCAAAGATTCAGAAAACCAATCGTTTCAACCTCAGCTAATATAAGTGGCAACCCCTCCCCAAAATTTTTTGACGATATCGATCCTGAAATTATCGAAGCCGTTGATTACGTTGTAGATTTTGAACAAGAAAATCGAAGCATCAAAAAACCATCAACCATAATGAAACTTACCCCAAGTGGTCAGTTTGAATTTATCCGCAAGTAAATTTTACTACTTTTGTAAAATCTAATAACCCAGCCGTCGCCCAGATTAAATCTTGGTCTTACAGCGAGAGGTGCTGATCACGAATGGTCGGGAACAGCATGACGACTCCATAACTATGCAACAACACCTACAACACCCAATATTTAAAACGTTATCAACAATTGCTGATAAAAGCAATACCGAAGCTTATGTTATTGGTGGCTTTGTAAGAGATTTATTTCTCCACCGCCCATCAAAAGATATTGATGTAGTAGTGGTAGGCAGCGGAATTGAATATGCTGAAGCTGTTGGACGAAAACTTAATACTAAAGTTGCCGTTTTTAAAAATTTCGGCACTGCGAATATCAAATATCAGGATTTAGAAGTGGAGTTTGTTGGCGCCAGAAAAGAATCTTACCGTTCTGATTCCCGAAAACCGATTGTAGAAGATGGAACACTGGAAGATGATCAGCTTCGCAGAGATTTTACAATCAACGCATTGGCGATAAATCTAAATGCAGAACATTTTGGGGAATTACTCGATCCTTTCAACGGTTTAAAGGATTTAGAAAACAAACTGATCCGGACGCCACTAGATCCTGAAGTTACCTTTTCTGATGATCCTTTACGGATGATGAGGGCAATACGCTTTGCTGCTCAACTTAACTTTACCATAGACGAGGCTGCTTTAAAAGCAATTAAAGCGCAAAAAAAACGAATCAGCATCGTATCTAAAGAACGAATCACTGATGAGATGAATAAAATCATTTTATCACCTGTTCCATCAATCGGCTTTAAACATCTTTTTGATACTGGATTATTGGAAATTATATTCCCTCAAATGGCACAGCTTTATGGTGTAGAAATCGTTAAAGGCAAAGGACATAAAGATAATTTTTACCATACTCTGGAAGTTTTAGATAATATTTGCGCCAATACTGATGATTTATGGTTACGTTGGGCAGCCATTTTGCACGACATTGCCAAGCCAGCTACAAAACGATTTGAGGAAGGCCATGGCTGGACATTTCATGGCCATGAAGATCGCGGAGCGAGAATGGTTCCAAAAATCTTTGCTCAATTAAAATTACCCCTGAACGAAAAAATGAAATTTGTTCAAAAGCTGGTTCAATTGCATTTACGCCCGATTGTTTTAGCGCAGGAAACAGTAACAGATTCTGCTGTTCGCCGACTTCTATTTGATGCAGGAGAAGAAATTGAAAGCTTGATGATGCTCTGCAATGCTGATGTAACCACTAAAAATGAATATAAAAAAACCAAATACCGTAGAAATTTTGAGCTGGTTAAAATCAAACTAAAAGATGTAGAGGAGCGTGACCAAATTCGTAACTGGCAACCCCCTATTACCGGTAACGACATTATGGTAACGTTTGATTTACCAGCAGGAAAAGAAGTGGGTTTGATTAAAAATGCAATCCGTGAGGCAATACTCGAGGGTGAAATAAAAAACGATTACGAAGAAGCATATGTCTTTATGCTCAATCAGGCAAAACAAATGGGATTAAATCCTGTTAATAAATAATTTAATTGCTTAATCCCATCAAATTAAGACCCGTCTTTTATAATAATTTGATGTTTGTGGTAACATAAATTAACTTTATTTTTACGGTTCCAAAATACAATAATGGCTATTTATAAGTTTAGAATTACTTTCGAAGATTTTGATGATGTTGTGAGAGAGATCGACATTAAATCAAACCAAACATTTGAAGACCTCCATAAGGCAATCCATAAATCAACAGGCTACAATGCCGAAAAACCTTCATCATTTTATGTAAGCACTGATAATTGGTTAAAAGGCGATGAAATTGCTTACTTGCCAAATGAAAGAAAGAAAGACCGCGTGGTTTTGATGGAAAATTCTAAATTGAGTGGCTTTATTGAAGATCCACATCAAAAATTTTATTATATCTATAATTTTGATCGCCCATATGATTTCCATGTGGAACTGGTAAAAATTATTTTAGATGCTGATCCAAGTATCGAATATCCATTTTTAGCGAAAAGTAGCGGTGATGCACCAAAAATTATGGAGCAAAATGGACCACAATCTGTCGATCCTCGTGGTGCTATCGCATCAGCCAGTGAATTTGATTTCTTAAATGAAATGAATTTTGTTCCGGAAGATACCGATGAGCTGGAAGCGATGGGCGAAATGGGCATTAATGAAAAAGAAAGAGATGATGATGAGGAAAGTGAAGACGATGAATTTGGAGATGAATTTTCTGACGGAGACAATTTTGAAGATGATCAAAAAGATGATTATTAATCTATAACATATTAAAAAGAAGGTTAGAAGCTGTCAAATATTTAAATTTGACAGCTTTTATTTTTATACGTAAATCCATGCCGAATAAAAAAACATTGATATCGATCGTTGGTCCTACCGCTATTGGAAAAACGGCTTTGGCCATTAAAGTTGCTCAGCGTTTTAATACTGAAATTATCTCGGCAGATTCCCGTCAGTTTTTTCGTGAAATGGAAATTGGAACAGCAAAGCCAACTCCTGATGAATTAGCGGCAGCCAAGCATCATTTCATCAATTCGCATTCTGTTACCCAATTGTTTAGCACCGGCGATTTTGAAGTGCAGGGCTTAAAAAAATTGGATGAAATTTTTGAGCACCATGATCTCGCCATCATGGTGGGCGGATCTGGCTTGTATATTAACGCATTGCTAAATGGATTGGATGAAATGCCTGAAATTGACCTTTCCATCAGAGAAAAACTAAATAATCAATTTGAAACCGAAGGCCTTTCCAGTATTCAACAGGAACTATCGCAATTGGATCCTGAATATTTTGATAAGGTTGATCAGAACAATCCTCAAAGAATGATCAGAGGGCTGGAAGTATTTTTATCAACCGGAAAAAAACTTTCATCAATGCTTTCTGCTACAAAAAAAGTTCGCCCATTCAATATTATTAAAATAGGATTAAATACCGATCGAGCTGTTTTATATGATCGGATCAACCATCGTGTTGATCAAATGATCGCTTCAGGACTATTAAACGAAGTAAAATCCCTTCATCAATTTAGAAAATATAATGCTTTAAATACTGTTGGGTATAGTGAGATTTTTGATTATCTGGATCAAAAAATTACTTTGGAGGAAGCCATTGTTGCAATTAAACAAAATACACGTCGTTTTGCAAAAAGGCAACTTACCTGGTTTAGACGGGATGAAGAAATAATCTGGTTCGAACCAAATGAAGAAGAAAACGTCATCAATTATTTGGAGAAAAAACTGTAAACAGAAAAGGATTCACATTTGCGAATCCTTTTCTGTTTACAGTTTGTAAGCATTATTTATCTGGGAATTTCACTCCTCTATATTTTGTAATATCAATGGTAGGAATGGTTGAACTGTACTTACTATTTATAGCATCAATAAAAACATTAGCAATTACAGCATTTCCACGTGGCGTAAGGTGAACACCATCAAGTGAAAATGCACCGCCAGTTATAAAAGCTGAATTAATATTAATACCCTGAATGGCAATACCTGCTTTAACCATATTTAAATAAGTATATGTATCGGCCACGGCCAAACCTTTACTGTTTGCCAGCGATTTGATGGAACTATTATAACTGTTCACGTAATCTTTAACACGAATAATCTCATCTTTGTCCAACACCCAATTATTTGCAATTGGATTTCTGGGATCTAACCCATATGGAATTGCACCTGTACCAAACAATCCTGCAGATTGAAAAGGCAAACGAATTAAATCTTCACTTGTAGCTGCTCTTACACCAGCTCCAGTTTGAATAAATACGGCAACAGCAGCTGGGTTTATTGCTTTTGCAGCTGCTAATAATGCAGAAACTGTAACGGTGTTAAAATAAGGAACAGCCGTAACATCAGGAATGGTACCAACCACGCCTTTTTGCCCTCCGGCTGTTAGCGCATTTATAAGGTTAGAATACAACATAGAGAAAGTTGCTTTATCTGTTAGAACATTAGTAGCATCGCTGGTTACGCCACCGTTAGTTGCCCAACCAAGCGCATCATTATTGCCTAACCATAGAGAGAAAAAACTATGGTTTCTTCCTTGTATAAATTGAAAATAGGTTGTCGTACCAACTTGAGTATCTGTTAATAAACGTTCGAAATAAGGATTTGCAGCACTATATGGAGCAGCAAATGCTAAATCAACACGCATTCCTGGTATACCTAAATTCTGAACTTCACCAGAATATTTAGTTAAAAACACACTCGAGCCCTGGCGAAAAGCATTTCCTGCTACTGGTGTTAAGGTTGGACTTCCATTTACCAATGCTGATAAATTTAAATAACCTGATCCATTAGCCTGAGCATCAGCAAAAAACGGTGAGGTAAATGCGCCACCTCCTACTGTTGACATTTGTGCTGCCAATAAATTTGGATATGCCACTTTCTGTCCGTCGAGATAAAGTCCCCCATCGGCAAAACCAGCAGTTAATGAGTTACCAACTGCAATATATTTGCTAAAATTTGCTTGCCCTGCTGATGTACCAGCTGGCGTTTCAATCTCTGGCTTACACGATGCTGCAAACAATATGGTAGCAGCAATAAAACTATTCAATATATATTTTTTCATATTTATTTCTCCTACCATTTATAAGTTAATGAAAGACCAGGTGCATAAACCAATGTTTTAAAAGTACCATCTAAACCTGTTTCGATATTTTTCTGCTTACGCGATTGAACATCTTCAAAAAAGAACGAAGCATTAACTTCAAAACGGCTTGTAGGTGCATAACCAATACCAGCACTTAAGATATAACGATTAGCATCCGGAGCCTCTGGTGTAACATATCCATCCTGTACAGGTGAAAATGCATAGCCAACACCAGCCCTTAACGACACTTTTTCAGATGCTTTATGATTAACTCCTAATTTAAACGAAGATCCATCACGATAATTGCGGGCAGATTTTGTATCGGCCAAAGCTGGTGTATTAACAGCATAATCAAATGCCAATTCCTTGTAAATCCTCCATTGTACCCAGCTTGCATCAAAAGCCAAAGTAGTGCTTTTTGATAAAGGGATCCCAATTCCTAAAGTTGTGGTAGAAGGCAATGGTAATTCTGCATTAAAAGTATTTCCTGCCGGGAATGATGATCTTAAAGATTCTGGAACATCAAAAGTTGCTGTACCACCTTCAAGTTTGGTTACCACTTTTGATTTATGAACAACTGCGAAAGTTACATTGCTTAATGTGTTGATGTACAATCCGGCATTCCATCCATAACCGCTTCCTGTACCTTCTAAAGTTGCATGGCCAGAACGACCATCAGGATAGTTAACAGGTAAAGCACGCTGTAAGTTTACATCTCCATGGTTATAAACAAAACCAGCACCAATACCTATGCGGTCGGTAATTTTAACACTTAAGGTTGGTTGGAAATAGATTGCTTTTAAGTTTAATGAAGTTAACGCATATCTCCCAGACCAATCATTTCCCCAGTCTACCAATCCGCCAAAGGGTGTATAAACACCTAGTCCCAATTTCCATTTATTGGATTTTGGTCCCCAAACGGCGTAAGCTTCGAAAGGAGGCGCAATTTTATTTTTAACGTTTTCGGTAATGTTTGAGCCATTTTGCTTAAAAGCAGACTTAAAAAGTAATGGATTAACACCAGCGGAAATGGAATTTTTTTCAAGAAATGTTACCGCACCAGGGTTAAAAAATACTGATGCTTCGTCTAACGCCAATGCCGATCCGGCACCAGCCATTCCAATTTGTTTTTGTCCTTGTAAATTTACCTGGAAACCTTGTCCCAGCACCCAAAGGGGAGCAGAAAGTAATAAGCTTAATAAAAGTTTTCTCATAATGATGTATATGGTTATGGCAAAAATAGCCTAAAAAGCTAACAGAATATGCTAAAATTTGTTTTTAGGGTTTATTTACTTAATTCAATGATTAAGCTTGAGCTGTCGGTCCGCCAAAACCCATAGGAAAAGGTGGCTCTTCCTGGGTTTTAATCCTACCGTTTACAGCTTCAAATTTTTGAATATTATCATCCAAAGCAGTAAGCAATCTTTTAGCGTGCTCTGGAGTCAAAATGATTCTGGATTTTACTTTTGCCTTTGGAACTCCAGGCATCACACGAATAAAATCCAATACGAATTCGGTATTTGAATGGGTGATAATGGCAAGATTTGAAAAAATTCCTTCGGCAATTTCTTCTGATAGCTCTATATTTAATTGATTCTCGTTTTGTTGTTCTTCCATAATGATTCAAAAATAAAAAATTCCGCTGCTTAATGGCGGAATAATATTTAATATTTAATAAAAGTCAAAGTCTTTGGTTAGCTATTTTTTGATAAACGTTAAAATTATACCAACTGTAACTGCTATCTGACCAATCCAAAAAATAAACATCCATTTAATGATATCTGCTTTTGAATTTGCCAGATCTTCCTTGGTAGCCAAAATTTCACATTTATTATCGAATTCAGCTTTCACTTCAGTTTTTACAAAAGAAACCAACTCCTCTGCTTCTTATTCGCCAAGCTTGGCCTTTAGAATTTGAAAAAGTTGTATTTCAGTAACACTCATGTATTTATTTTTAAATAAAACTACAAAATCTATTCCAAACAAAAAAGTCCCCCACTATTAGTGGAGGACTTAGTTTAAAATATTTAAATTTTATGCTTCTACTTCTTCTTGTTTCGAAGCTAACAATTTATCGTATTCTTCTTGAGAACCAACAATGATTCTTTCGTAACCACGTACACCAGTACCTGAAGGGATTAAGTGACCAACGATCACGTTTTCTTTCAAGCCTAACATATTATCGCGTTTACCTGCAATTGCCGCTTCATTTAATACTTTCGTAGTTTCCTGGAACGAAGCCGCAGAAATGAACGATTTAGTACCTAACGATGCTCTTGTAATACCTTGTAAGATAGAACTTGCAGTTGCTGGTCTTGCATCTCTAACCGTAATCTGTTTTAAATCTTTACGTTTCAATTGAGAATTTTCATCTCTTAACCTACGTAATGAAACAATCTGACCTGGTTTTAAATCATTAGAATCACCTGCATCTTCAACAACTTTCTTGTCGTACATTGCATCATTCTCGTCAGCAAAATCCCAACGGTCAACAGCGTTATTTTCTAAGAAAATAGTATCACCTGGATCTTCGATGTGAACTTTCTGCATCATCTGGTGAACAATTACCTCGAAGTGCTTATCATTAATTTTCACACCTTGCAAACGGTAAACCTCTTGAATACCATTTACTAAGTATTCTTGAACCGCTGCTGGTCCTTTAATTGATAAGATATCCGCAGGAGAAATTGAACCATCTGATAAAGGCATACCTGCTTTCACAAAGTCATTATCCTGTACAAGGATGTGTTTAGACAATGGAACCAGATATTTTTTAACTTCACCATCTTTCGATTCGATTGTAATCTCACGGTTACCACGTTTAACACCACCTAAAGTTACTACACCATCAATCTCAGTTACTACAGCTGGGTTTGAAGGATTACGAGCCTCAAATAACTCCGTTACACGAGGCAAACCACCGGTAATATCTCGGGTTTTACCAGTTGCACGAGGAATTTTAGCGATAATCTGTCCAGTTTGAATGGCTTCGCCTTCCTCAACAGAAACGTGAGCACCAACCGGAATGTTATAACCTTTAATGAATTCACCTTTCTTATCAACAATTTGAACAGAAGGGTTTTTAGTTTTATCACGTGTATCGATAATTACTTTTTCACGGTGACCAGTTTGCTCATCTGATTCTTCACGGAAGGTAACACCCTCAATGATCGCATCAAACTGCGCTTTACCGGCAAATTCTGAAAGAATAACCGCGTTGTATGGATCCCATGAACAAATTTTATCACCTTTAGATAACTTATCTCCTTCTTTAACAAATAAGAAAGCACCATAAGGAATGTTATTGGTTACAATAATACGTCCAGTTCCTGGTTCTACAATTTTAAACTCTCCTGAACGACCCAATACAACTTGTACTGTTCCTTCTTCAGTTTGAGTATCAACTGTACGGATATTTTCGAATTCAATCACACCATCAAACTTAGCTACGATGTTTGATTCTGCAGCAATGTTTGATGCAGTACCACCCACGTGGAAAGTACGAAGTGTTAACTGTGTACCCGGCTCTCCGATTGATTGCGCTGCAATTACACCAACTGCCTCACCTCTTTGAACGCGTTTACCAGATGCCAGGTTACGACCATAACATAATGCACAAACACCGCGTTTAGCTTCGCAAGTTAATACTGAACGAATTTCAATACCTTCTAAAGGCGATTCTTCGATCAACTTAGCAACTTCTTCATTAATATCCTCGCCAGCACCTACTAACAATGTATTATCCAAAGGATTGTATACATCGTGTAATGAAGTACGACCTAAAATTCTATCAAATAATGGTTCAACGATATCTTCCTGATCTTTCAAGGCAGTAGTATACATACCTCTTAAAGTACCACAGTCATTATCATTAACGATCATATCCTGAGCAACATCATGTAAACGACGGGTTAAGTAACCCGCATCTGCTGTTTTTAATGCCGTATCCGCCAAACCTTTACGGGCACCGTGAGTAGAGATAAAGTACTCTAATACTGATAAACCTTCTTTAAAGTTTGATAAGATCGGGTTTTCAATGATATCACCACCTGAACCTGATTTTTGAGGTTTAGCCATCAAACCACGCATCCCGCAAAGCTGACGAATCTGCTCTTTAGATCCACGTGCACCCGAATCAAGCATCATGTACACCGAGTTGAAACCTTGGTTATCTGAAGATAACTGGTTCATTACGAATGTAGTTAATCTGTTATTGATACGAGTCCAGATATCGATAATCTGGTTGTAACGTTCGTTGTTCGTAATGAAACCCATGTTGTAGTTGTTTCTTACTTCTTCAACTTCGTTTGCAGCCTGCTCTAATAAAGTATGTTTTTCTACCGGAATGTTTACGTCTTGTAAATTGAATGATAAACCTCCCTGGAAAGCCATACGGAAACCTAATTCTTTGATATCATCTAAGAACTGAGATGAACGGGCCATACCAGTCATTTTAACTACCTCACCGATAATATCTCTTAACGATTTTTTAGTTAATAATTCATTGATATAACCAACCTCATCAGGAACCATTTGGTTAAATAATACTCTCCCTACAGTGGTTTCAGTTAATTTATTAACGATAGAACCATCAGCTTGCTTCACATTTACCCTTACTTTGATAAATGCATGTAAATCTAATTCCTTTTCGTTATAGGCGATAATAACTTCTTCCGGAGAATAGAAATTAGAATCTTGACCCTTTACAACTCTGCTATCATCAGTTCTACGGCCTTTAGTAATGTAATAAAGACCCAAAACCATATCCTGAGAAGGTACTGTAATTGGTGTACCGTTTGCAGGGTTTAAGATATTGTGCGCTGCCAACATTAATACTTGGGCTTCCAAAATTGCTGCGTTACCTAACGGTAAGTGGACAGCCATCTGGTCACCATCAAAATCGGCGTTGAATGCAGTACACACTAATGGGTGTAATTGGATTGCTTTTCCTTCAATTAATTTTGGCTGGAAAGCCTGAATACCTAGTCTGTGTAAGGTAGGTGCACGGTTTAATAATACCGGGTGACCTTTCAATACATTTTCTAAGATATCCCAAACTAATGGATCTTTTCTATCAACGATTTTCTTAGCAGATTTAACTGTTTTTACCACACCACGCTCAATCATCTTACGAATAATGAACGGTTTGTAAAGCTCAGCAGCCATATCTTTAGGAATACCACACTCGTGTAATTTAAGGCTAGGCCCTACAACAATTACCGAACGAGCTGAATAATCCACACGTTTACCTAATAAATTCTGACGGAAACGACCTTGTTTACCTTTCAAAATATCTGAAAGTGATTTCAAGGCACGGTTACCTTCAGTTTTAACCGCATTAACTTTACGTGAGTTATCGAATAACGAATCTACAGCTTCCTGCAACATACGTTTCTCGTTACGTAAAATTACCTCTGGTGCTTTAATCTCGATCAAACGTTTTAAACGGTTGTTACGGATAATTACACGACGGTATAAATCATTTAAATCTGAAGTAGCGAAACGACCACCTTCTAATGGAACTAAAGGACGTAATTCTGGTGGAATAACCGGAACGATTTTAACAATCATCCACTCCGGGCGATTCTCAATACGTGTATTAGCACCACGGAAAGCTTCAACAACCTGAAGACGTTTTAAGGCCTCATTTTTACGTTGCTGAGAAGTTTCGTTAGCAGCCTGGTGACGTAAATCATAAGATAAAGTATCTAAATCAATACGTTTTAATAAATCTTCTAATGCTTCAGCACCCATTTTGGCGATGAATTTATTAGGATCTTTATCATCTAAGTATTGGTTTTCTTTAGGTAATTTATCTAAGATATCTAAATATTCTTCTTCAGTTAAGAAGTCCATATAATTGATACCTTCTTCAGCCATTAAGCCTGATTGAATAACTACGTAACGCTCGTAATAGATAATTAAATCTAATTTTTTAGTAGGCAAACCTAATAAATAACCGATTTTGTTTGGCAATGAACGGAAATACCAGATGTGTGCAACAGGAACCACCAAAGCGATGTGTCCCATACGCTCACGACGTACTTTCTTTTCAGTTACCTCAACACCACAACGATCACAAACAATACCTTTATAACGGATACGTTTGTATTTACCGCAATGACATTCGTAATCTTTTACCGGACCAAAAATACGCTCGCAAAACAAACCATCACGTTCAGGTTTGTAAGTACGGTAGTTAATGGTTTCCGGTTTCAACACCTCACCGCTCGAACGTTCCAAAATAATTTCCGGAGACGATAAGCTAATCGTGATTGATGTGAAATTGCTTTTTAATTTATTATCCTTTTTGTAAGACATATCTCTTTCTTAAGTTTTAAGTTTTAAGTTTTACGTGATAAGTTAACTTATAACTTACCACGTATCACCTATAACTTTTAGTCTAACGTAATATCTAAACCTAAACCACGTAACTCATGTACCAATACGTTAAACGATTCTGGTACACCTGGAGTTGGTAGGTTTTCACCTTTAACAATGGCTTCGTAAGTTTTGGCTCTTCCGATAACATCATCCGATTTAACGGTTAAAATTTCCTGAAGAATATTAGCAGCACCGAATGCCTCTAATGCCCAAACCTCCATCTCACCAAAACGCTGACCACCAAATTGAGCTTTACCGCCCAATGGCTGTTGTGTAATTAATGAGTATGGTCCGATTGAACGGGCGTGCATCTTATCATCAACCATGTGACCTAGTTTCAGCATGTACATAATACCCACTGTTGTAGTCTGATCGAAACGCTCACCTGTTAAACCATTATATAAGTAGGTTTTTCCTGAAGCAGGAACACCCGCTTTAGCAATCCACTCTTCTACCTCATCATGAGTAGCACCATCGAAAATAGGAGTTGCAAATTTAACGCCTAATTCCTGACCAGCCCATGCCAAAATAGTTTCGTAGATCTGACCAAGGTTCATACGTGAAGGTACACCCAGTGGGTTCAACACGATATCAACCGGAGTACCATCAGCTAAGAAAGGCATATCTTCATCACGTACAATACGTGCAACAATACCTTTGTTACCGTGGCGACCCGCCATTTTATCACCTACTTTTAATTTACGTTTTTTAGCAACATAAACTTTTGCCATCTGCACAATTCCCGATGGAAGCTCATCACCTACACTAATCGCGAATTTATCGCGTTTGTAGGCACCAAGTTCTTCGTTAACACGGATACCGTAGTTGTGAAGCAATAATTTAATCATCTCATTTTTGTCATCATCAGTAGTCCATTTGTTAGGGCTGATGTGAGCAAATTCAAGATCTGCTAAAATTTTCTGAGTGAATTTAGCACCTTTAGCAACCAATAATTCTTTGTAAATATTGAATACACCTTGTGATGTTTTTCCGTTTACAATGGTGAATAATTTGTCTACTAATTCTGCTTTTAATTTCTCAGTGATATTGTTATATCCTTTGTCTAATTTCTCAATTGCCGATTTTTCTTCAGCTTTTGTAGTTTTCTTAGCACGGCTGAATAACTTAGTATCAATTACTACACCTTGAATAGAAGGAGGAGTTTTTAAAGACGCATCTTTAACATCACCTGCTTTATCACCAAAAATTGCACGTAGTAATTTCTCTTCTGGTGATGGATCAGATTCTCCTTTTGGAGTAATCTTACCAATTAAAATATCACCTTCTTTTACATCAGCACCAACACGGATAATACCGTTTTCATCAAGGTCTTTTGTAGCCTCTTCAGAAACGTTCGGGATATCTGGTGTTAATTCCTCTTCTCCACGTTTAGTATCACGCACTTCTAATTCAAACTCTTCAATATGCAATGAAGTGAAAACGTCATCACGAACAATACGCTCGTTGATTACAATCGCATCCTCAAAGTTGAAACCTTGCCAAGGCATGAATGCCACTTTCAGGTTTCTACCCAATGCCAACTCGCCATTTTCAGTTGCATAACCTTCACAAAGTACTTGTCCTTTAGTAACTTTCTGACCTTTCTTAACGATTGGTTTCAAGTTAATACAAGTATTCTGATTGGTTTTTTTGAACTTAATTAAACGGTAAGTTTTGCTATCACCTTCAAATGACACTAAACGATCATCTTCGTTACGCTCATATTTAATAGTGATTTCGTTAGCATCTACATATTCTACAACACCGTTACCTTCAGCATTGATCAAAGTTCTTGAGTCACGGGCAACGCGACCTTCCAAACCTGTACCAACGATTGGCGCTTCAGGACGTAACAATGGTACGGCCTGACGTTGCATGTTCGATCCCATCAAAGCCCTGTTCGCATCATCATGTTCCAAGAATGGAATTAACGAAGCAGCAATTGAAGTAATCTGGTTAGGTGCAACATCCATTAAGTCTAATTTCTCAGGCTCAATAATAGGGAAGTCACCCTCATAACGTGCTTTTACGCGTGGTGTAATAAAGTTACCTTTATCATCATATTCTGCATTGGCCTGAGCAATGGTTTTACCATCTTCATCTTCTGCAGATAAATAAATAACGTCTGAATCAACCACTACCTTACCATCTTCAACACGTTTGTATGGTGTTTCAATGAAACCTAAATTATTGATTTTTGCATGCACACAAAGTGATGAAATCAAACCAATGTTTGGTCCCTCAGGTGTTTCAATAGTACATAAACGACCGTAGTGCGTGTAGTGAACGTCACGTACCTCGAAACCAGCTCTTTCACGTGATAAACCACCTGGGCCTAAAGCTGATAAACGGCGTTTGTGCGTAATCTCTGCCAATGGATTCGTTTGATCCATGAACTGAGACAACTGATTTGTACCAAAGAAAGAGTTGATCACTGATGATAACGTACGGGCGTTAATCAAATCAGTTGGTGTAAACACCTCATTATCGCGAATGTTCATACGCTCACGGATGGTTCTGGCCATACGGGCTAAACCAACACCGAACTGTGCGTACAATTGCTCACCTACAGTACGTACACGACGGTTTGATAAGTGATCAATATCATCCACTTCTTCTTTTGAGTTGATCAATTTGATCAAATATTTAACAATCGCAATAATATCTGCTTTTGTTAAAACTTTAACCTCATCAGGGGTATTCATTTTTAACTTACGGTTGATGCGGTAACGACCAACATCTCCTAAATCGTAACGTTTATCTGAGAAGAATAAACGATCAATGATACCACGAGCAGTTTCCTCATCAGGTGGTTCTGCGTTACGCAAAGCCCTATAGATGTTTTCAACAGCTTCTTTCTCTGAGTTAGAGGTATCTTTTTGTAATGTATTATAAATAATGGTATAATCAGCCTGACTAGCGCCATCTTCTTTAGATAAGATAATGCTTTTTACGCCCGCTTCGATAACCATATCAATGTGTTCGTCTTCTAAAACGGTTTCTCTTTCAAGAATCACTTCATTACGGTCGATAGAAACTACCTCACCTGTATCTTCATCTACAAAATCTTCAACCCATTTCTTTAAAACTCTTGCAGCCAGTTTACGACCGATATATTTCTTTAAACCTGATTTACTAACTTTTACTTCGTCAGCAAGATCAAAAAGTTCTAAGATGTCTTTATCAGAATCGTAACCGATAGCACGTAATAAAGTGGTAACCGGGAATTTTTTCTTACGATCGATGTAAGCATACATCACGTTATTCACGTCAGTAGCAAACTCGATCCATGAACCTTTGAAAGGAATAACACGGGCAGAATACAATTTGGTTCCGTTAGTGTGACGGCTTTGGCCGAAGAACACGCCTGGAGAACGGTGTAATTGCGAAACGATAACACGTTCTGCACCGTTGATAACAAATGTACCTTTTGGTGTCATATACGGGATAGTACCTAAATACACATCCTGAATAATGGTTTCAAAATCTTCATGTTCAACATCGTTACAAGAAAGCTTAAGCTTTGCTTTTAATGGAACATTGTAGGTTAATCCACGCTCAATACACTCGTGTATATCGTAACGTGGCGGATCAACAAAATAATCAAGAAACTCCAATACGAAGATATTTCTTGAATCTGTTATTGGAAAGTTTTCAGCAAACACTTTAAACAAACCCTCGCTAGAGCGATCGTCTGATGTGGTATCTATCTGGAAAAATTCTCTGAATGATTGCAATTGCACATCCAGAAAATCCGGATAGTCTATAATGTGCTTACTAGTTGCAAAATTTACTCTTTGTTCGACTGTCTTTGCCAATGGACTAAAAGATTTTAGTTTAAGAATAAACTATTTGTTTGGTTCGGGTTTCAAACATGCTCATTAACCAAACAAAATGAGATGTTTATAAACAGGTAAAGACACCAACATTTTCAGTCGGTGTCTAATACATTTTTAGCTTAGCTAAATTAAGTGATTACTTAATTTCAACTACTGCTCCAGCTTCTTCTAATTGTTTTTTAAGAGCTTCTGCTTCGTCTTTAGCAACACCAGCTTTTAATTCTTTTGGTGCACCATCAACTAAGTCTTTAGCTTCTTTCAAACCTAAACCAGTTAAATCTTTAACCAATTTAACAACTGCTAGTTTAGAACCACCAGCTTCTTTTAAGATTACATCAAAAGATGTTTTTTCTGCAGCAGCAGCAGGTGCATCACCACCAGCAGCAGGACCAGCAACTACAGCAGCAGCTGCAGGCTCGATACCATACTCATCTTTTAAGATTTGAGCTAATTCATTAACTTCTTTTACTGTTAAGTTTACCAATTGCTCAGCAAACGCTTTTAAATCTGCCATTTTATTAAGATTTTAAAAATTTACGTGTGTAATAATTTTGTTTAATTTGCGAACTTAAGGTGTTCGTTAACCTTCTCTTTCTTGAAGAGTTTTAACAATTCCTGCAATTTTGCTACCGCCTGATTGAAGCGCAGATAGAACATTTTTAGCTGGTGATTGTAATAACCCAATAATATCGCCAATAAGCTCTTCTCTCGATTTTAAGCTTACTAAGTTATTTAATTGGTCATCGCCAACGTATACTGATGAATCTATGTATGCCGCTTTAAGCACAGGTTTATCAGAAGTTTTTCTCAAAGTTTTGATCAACTTAGCCGGAGCGTTTGCTGTTTTTGAGAATAATAATGATGATGAACCTTTAAGCGCTTCGTATATCTCAGAAGCATCGCCATCTAAACCTTCAATCGCTTTGCGGATTAAAGAGTTTTTAGCAACCTTCATTACGATATCACCTTCGAAACATTTGCGGCGGATGTTATTGATCTGCTCAACAGAAAGGCTAGAAGTATCAGCAATATAGAAATTGCCAAACTCTTGCATTTGTCCTTGTAGTTCTAAAACTACTTCGTTTTTTTCTTCTCTGTTCATGATTAAATCCCCGCTACTGATTTAGTTTCAATTGCAATCCCAGGACTCATTGTAGAAGACACGTGAATGCTTTTAAAATAAGTTCCTTTTGCAGCAGATGGTTTTAATTTTGAAATTACTTGAATAATCTCAAGTGCATTTTCATAAATTTTGTCTGCTGGGAATGATACTTTTCCTATCGAGGCGTGTATGATACCCGTTTTGTCTACTTTAAAATCGATCTTACCTGCTTTAACCTCAGTTACAGCTTTACCAACTTCGTTAGTTACTGTACCTGATTTTGGATTAGGCATTAAGTTCCTTGGACCTAAAACACGGCCCAATTTACCTACCTTAGCCATACAAGCTGGTGTAGTGATAATAATGTCTACATCGGTCCAACCACCTTCAATTTTAGCAACATACTCGTCTAAACCAACGAAGTCTGCGCCAGCTGCTTTTGCTTCTTCTTCCTTATCAGGAGTTACCAAAGCTAAAACACGTACAGTTTTACCTGTACCGTGAGGTAAAGTAGCAATACCACGTACCATTTGATTGGCTTTACGCGGATCTACTCCTAAAGATACATCAATATCAACCGATGCATCAAATTTAGTAGTAGTGATTTCTTTTACCAAAGCAGCAGCATCCTTCAAAGTATAAGCTTTACCAGCTTCTATTTTAGCATGTGCCTTTTTTTGATTTTTAGTTAATTTCGCCACTGTTGTAAACTGTTTTTTAATTAATTGTTCCAGGGTGCGTCACCAGAAACGGTGATTCCCATACTGCGTGCTGTTCCAGCAACCATACTCATTGCAGATTCGATTGTAAATGCATTTAAATCAGGCATTTTATCTTCAGCAATAACTTTAATCTGGTCCCAGGTCACCGACCCAACTTTTTTACGGTTAGGCTCAGCAGAACCACTCTGTAATTTAGTAGCATCTTTTAACTGGATAGCTACCGGAGGGGTTTTGATGATGAAATCGAATGACTTATCAGCATAAACAGTAATTACAACTGGCAATACTTTACCTGCTTTATCTTGGGTACGAGCGTTGTACTGTTTGCAAAACTCCATAATGTTCACCCCTTTAGCACCTAATGCAGGTCCTACTGGTGGCGATGGATTTGCCGCTCCGCCTTTGATCTGTAATTTGATCATTGCACTGACTTCTTTTGCCATTTTGTGTTTTTTGTTTATTTAAAACTCAATGTTAAATATTGGAAGCATGTAACATTTAATTCCTTATAGTTCCTATAAAACTTAAAGGACTGCAAAGATATGGATAATCTTATAGATACACAATAGATTAGAAGAAATATATTTTATCTTTTCTGCAAGCATTTTAATTTCTTAGTGTAAAAAGACAGATTACTTCAGCGCTCATATTATTAGCTTCATTATGATACTCCAATGTCATCCCCAATCCGCCAGCATCAGGATGGCAAAAAGAGACAACAATCAGTATCCACCTTATAGGATAGCAGCCACATCAAAAAATATATTTTAATTCAATTGCATAATAAGTATTACACTATTTAGATAAAGATGGTTACTAAACAAAAAGCTTTCCCTTTTGAGGAAAGCTTTTGATATCTTACTAAAATCGTAATGCTTAAATCTACAATCGTAAATCTGATTACTCTTTCTCTACTTGCATATAGTTAAGTTCTAATGGTGTTTTACGCCCGAAAATCTTAACCATTACTTTTAGTTTTTTCTTCTCTTCGTTTACCTCTTCGATAATACCTGAGAAACCGTTGAAAGGTCCGTCCATTACTTTGATGTTTTCGCCAACATAATAAGGAACATTCATGGTTTCACCTTGCTCACTCATTTCATCAACCACACCTAAAATACGGTTAACTTCTGCCTGGCGCATTGGAATTGGATTACCGGCTTTATCACCCAGGAAACCGATAACACTATTGATTCCTTTGATGATGTGTTCTAATTCACCATCTAAAGTGGCTTCAATTAAAACATAACCAGGATAAAAGTTACGCTCTTTGGCAATTTTTTTACCGTCTTTCATCTGGTAGTATTTTTCCATTGGTATTAAAACCTGCGGAACCAAATGAGAGAAACCTAAACGGCTGATCTCAGCATCAATGTATTGTTTTACCTTCTTTTCTTTACCGCTAACCGCCCTTACAACGTACCACTTTAGATCGCTCATTAGTAAATATTAATTAGAAAGTGATTTATAAAAAGTATCTAACACAAATGTAGAACCTTTATCCATTGCAAAAATAACCAATGCAATAATTAAAGAAGCTACCAAAACAAGAATCGCAGAGCTTTGCAACTCTCCCCAAGTAGGCCATGTAACCTTACTTGTCATTTCATCGTATGATTCTTTTATAAACTCAACTACTTTAGCCATATTTATTATAATGATTAAATGATTGAGTTAGTGAGTGAGAGAATGCTTAACATTCAATCAATAAAACATTCACTAATTCAATCATTATTTTTGGCACGGGAACAAGGATTCGAACCCTGATCAAAGGTTTTGGAGACCTCTATTCTACCGTTGAACTATTCCCGTGTGTATAAAAAAGAGCTAGCCTAAACTAGCTCCTTTTATATTATTATAGCTTAAAATTAAGCTAAGATTTCAGTTACCTGACCAGCACCTACTGTTCTACCACCTTCGCGGATAGCGAAACGTAGACCTTTTTCCATTGCGATAGGAGAAATCAATTTCACAGAAATTGTAACGTTATCACCTGGCATTACCATTTCAGTACCTTCAGCTAATGAAATTTCACCAGTTACATCTGTAGTACGGAAATAGAATTGAGGACGGTATTTGTTAAAGAATGGTGTGTGACGACCACCTTCTGCTTTTGATAACACATAGATCTCAGCTTTGAAATCAGCGTGAGGAGTTACTGAACCTGGTTTACAGATTACCATACCACGACGGATATCAGTTTTCTCAATACCACGTAACAATAAACCTACGTTATCACCAGCTTCACCGTAATCTAAAATTTTACGGAACATCTCAACACCAGTTACTGTAGATTTTAAGTTCTCAGCACCCATACCTAAGATCTCAACTGGATCTCCAGAGTTGATTACACCACGCTCAATACGACCAGTAGCAACAGTACCACGACCAGTAATTGAGAATACATCTTCAACAGGCATTAAGAAAGGAAGATCAGTTAAACGTGGAGGAATTGGAATGTAGCTATCTACAGCATCCATTAATTCCATGATTTTACCAACCCATTTAGCATCACCGTTTAATCCACCTAATGCAGAACCTTGGATTACTGGAATATCATCACCTGGGAATTCGTAGAAAGATAATAATTCACGAACTTCCATTTCAACTAGTTCTAATAATTCTGGATCATCAACCATATCCACTTTGTTCATGAATACAACCAATGAAGGTACACCAACCTGACGAGCCAATAAGATGTGCTCGCGAGTTTGAGGCATTGGACCATCAGTAGCAGCAACAACGATAATTGCACCGTCCATTTGAGCAGCACCAGTTACCATGTTCTTCACATAATCAGCGTGACCTGGACAATCAACGTGTGCGTAGTGACGGTTAGCTGTTGAATACTCAACGTGAGCTGTATTGATTGTAATACCTCTTTCTTTTTCCTCTGGAGCAGAGTCAATTGAATCGAATGAACGTGCCTCAGTTAAACCAGCATCAGCCAAAACTTTTGTAATAGCTGCTGTTAAAGTTGTTTTACCGTGATCGACGTGACCGATTGTACCGATGTTTAAGTGCGGTTTACTGCGGTCAAATTTTTCTTTTGCCATTTTATTTATAACTAATTAGTAGGTTAACTTTTTATTATTTTTATTTTTTGTTATTTCAACACAAAAAACCTTGTCTCTTCTGTATATCTAACAGATTTAACAAAGCTTTATTATACTCGAGCCAACTATGGGAATTGAACCCATGACCTCTTCCTTACCAAGGAAGTGCTCTACCGCTGAGCTAAGTCGGCTTTTCCAATTATCAATCTCCAGGTATCAGTTATTATAAACTGCAAACCTTCAACTGCCAACTGCTCAACTTTATTGGAGCGGAAGACGAGGTTCGAACTCGCGACCTATAGCTTGGAAGGCTATCGCTCTACCAACTGAGCTACTTCCGCTTTTTAATTAGCTAATTATCAAATTAGTGAATTAGCCAATTAATTGTGGGGAGAGAAGGATTCGAACCTTCGAAATCTTGCGATAACAGAGTTACAGTCTGTCCCATTTGGCCGCTCTGGAATCTCCCCTACTTTTTATCTCGGATTTCGACTTAAGAATTACGATTGAGTTTGAACCAAATCTAAAATCTAAAATTTACAATCGTAAATAAAAAGAGCCTCCTATCGGAATCGAACCAATGACCTACTGATTACAAGTCAGTTGCTCTACCAGCTGAGCTAAGGAGGCTTTTAATTTTGTGCAATGATACGAAAAATCTTCATTTTTCATACTATTAACGTGTTTTTTAAAAACTTTTATCTTTTAAAAGAACTAACCTTTTCTTCTTTGGCTAACACCGTTTCCGAAAGGGAATGCAAATATACACACTTATATTTCACTTCAAAATATATTTGAAAAAAAATAGCGAACATTTTTTGTCCGCTATCTTATTAACTATATTTTACTTTAATATTTACTTAATAATCAGTCGCTTCGCTTTCGCTTAAAATCGCTTTATGTTCACTTAATTTTGCACGTGTTTTTTCTTTATGCTTAGTGATTTGTTTTCTTAACGACTCGATTGCTAAATCCGTCGCCTCTTCAAATGATTTACATTGTTCTTTAGCGAAGAGTGTTCCACCGGGCACAATAAGTTTAATCTCACTTATTTTATTGGCTTCGTCCTCTACGTTCTCTAATTTTAAATACACTTCGCCGCTTATAATCTGATCAAAATACTGGTCGAGCTTGTTAGCCTTCTTCTGTATAAAATCTAACAACTTACTGTCTGCACTGAAGTGGATTGATTGAACTCCGATTTTCATTTTTCCTCCTTTTTTTACGCCTTTGGATGGGCTTGTTTATAAATTGTTTTTAATCTTTCGATTGAATTGTGGGTATAAACTTGGGTGGCCGCCAAACTGGCATGACCCAAAAGTTCTTTAATGGCATTTAAATCTGCGCCTGCATTTAACAGGGTAGTCGCATAACTATGTCGCAATACGTGTGGACTTTTCTTGTCATTGGTTGATACATGGTTTAGGTATGAGGTAACAATACGGTATATTAATTTTGGATATGCCGCTGCACCTGTATTGGTAACGATTAAATTAAGCAAATTGTTATTAAAATTTTGCAACTTTTTTTGGTCGGTATAGTTATTTATCTGATTAATAAGCTGTTTATTTACAGGGATGATTCTTTCCTTATTTCGTTTACCCAAAACCTTAATCGTTCCTGAATAAGTATCTACATCATTCTCTTTCAGTTGAATAAGTTCAGCCAAACGCATGCCGGTACCAAAAAGCAATTCAATTACCAAATGATCCCGAACAGATTCAAAACTATTATCAAAATAATTTTCCGAATCGAGCAGCACATCCATCTTTTGTGAGTCGATAAAAACGGGTAACCGTTTCGGGATTTTTGGTGCCTTAATTAAAAGTGTAGGATTTTGATCAACTTTCTCTTCCCGTAACAAAAATTTATATAAACTCCTTAAAGCAGATATTTTCCTGTTGATGGTATTCTCCGAAGTTTTCTTTTCCATCAAATCAACCATATAACTTCTGATATGGGTATGCTTAACTTCAGGGAAATTTAGTTCAAATGTGGTATTGATGTATTCTTCAAACTGATCCAAATCGGTTTGATAGGATGTAATGGTATGTGGAGAATAGCGCTTCTCGTGAGTTAAGTAAGTGATAAAACTTTTTAGCAACATTTAATATCTCCTGCTAGGTATAGATATGAAGTTACAAATAGTTTTGATATAAAGAAATCATTAATAAATTGTTTAATGTAAAGATTTCGATGGGGCAAAAAACAAAAAAGCCTTTAAGAAAAATCCTAAAGGCTTTAAAAATTTATGTCGTGAACAACTTATGAAGTTGTATCTTGATTCATATTCTGAATGTAAACAGCATGTTTAATTTCAGTACGGCGAGCAACGGATTTTTTCTCGTATGCTTGGCGACTACGTAGTTCTCTCAATACACCAGTTTTTTCAAACTTTTTCTTGAAACGTTTAAGGGCTTTATCTAATGATTCGCCGTCTTTAATGTTGATAATGATCATAACGCTGAAATACCTCCTCTCGTGGTTTTTAAATTATTCCCCTGCTATCGGGGCTGCAAATGTAAGTAAATAATTGAAAATGAGAAAGATTTTTGAAAAGAAAATTTTATTAAACATTGATTGATTTATAATGATCTTTAATTACTTTTAATGATACATTATATATATGACAACAGGAAAAAAAACAATCTCCATTATTGCCGTTTTAGTGATCATCGTTTTAGTAATCGTAGGTTACTATCGCTATTTCTTTGTTTTTGCCGATGGGGTGAAGGCTGGAGACTTAAACTATGTGGTTAAAAAGGGTTATATTTTTAAAACCTATGAAGGAAAAATAATCCAGAGCGGCATTAAATCGAGAACCACAGGGAGCGTTCAAAGTAATGAATTCGAATTTTCCATTTCAAACAAAGAACTTGCTGAAAAAATGATGGCCAATAGTGGTAAATTTTACCAGCTACATTATAAACAATACAACCATCCTTTACCATGGAGAGGTTTTAGCGAATATGTAGTGGATAGCATTATAACGGCTGAATAGAATTGGTTTAGGGTTTAGGGTTTAGGGTTTAGGGTTTAGGGTTTAGGGTTTAGGGTTTAGGGTAAACCACTTCAATACTATTATGTTTAAATAAAAAATCCGGAGGTGGTTAAGCACTCCGGATTACTCATAAAATATATTTGGTTTGTTGTTTCTGATTAAATTCTGCTTTAACCTTTCAGCTTTCAGCTTAATTTAATATCTCTCTCGCAATTACAATCTTTTGTATTTCTGATGTTCCCTCTCCTATTGTACATAATTTGCTGTCGCGATAAAATTTTTCTACCGGGAAATCTTTGGTATAACCGTAACCTCCAAATATCTGTACAGCTTCAGTAGCTACTTTAACCGAAACTTCTGAAGCAAAATATTTTGCCATTGCCGATTCTTTCGTCATAGGCAAATGCCTGTTTTTTAAATCAGCTGCCTGGCGGATTAATAATTCGGAGGCTTCAATTTCAGTGGCCATATCTGCCAGTTTAAAACTAATAGCCTGAAAACTCGAAATAGGCTGTCCAAACTGCTGACGCTGTTTCGAGTAGGAAACCGCAGCATCAAAAGCACCTTTTGCAATCCCTAAAGCTAATGCGGCAATAGAAATCCTTCCACCATCCAATACCTTCATGGCTTGTTTAAATCCTTCGCCAACATTACCCAACAAATTTGTCTTTGGCACACGGCAGTTATCAAAAATCATTTCGGTAGTTTCTGAAGCCCGCATACCCAGTTTATTTTCCTTTTTACCTGCAGAAAAGCCTGGTGTTCCCCGCTCTACCACAATTGCAGAAATGCCTTTCGAACTGCCTTGTTCGCCGGTTCTCACCATTACAACAGCCACATCTCCACTTTTACCATGGGTAATCCAGTTTTTTGCGCCGTTGATAACATAATCATCACCATCTTCAACGGCAGTAGTCATCATTCTCAAAGCATCCGAGCCGGTGTTTGCCTCCGTTAATCCCCAGGCACCAATCCATTCAGCAGTAGCTAATTTTGGTAGCCAGCGTTGCTTTTGTTCTTCATTTGCAAAAGCCAAAATATGGCCGGTACAAAGCGAATTATGAGCGGCTAGCGATAAACCTATTGAGCCACAAACGCGGGCCACTTCTACAATTACATCTACATATTCCTGATAACCCAGGCCCGAGCCACCATATTCTTCAGGAACCAAAACACCCATTAAACCTAAATCTCCCAATTGCTTAAACAACTCCACAGGAAAATGCTGTGCTTCATCCCACTCCATGATATTCGGACGTATGTTTTTCTCTGCAAAATCACGGACCATGGCCTTTACATTTTGTTGAGTTTCTGTTTCTGAAAAATTAAAGCTAACGCTCATTATTTTTATATTTAAAGTTAGTTCTGGCAATTATAAACAATTATTTTATAGTTAATTGCCATTATAAATTTGCAGCTAAGCAGAATGAAATGGTATTCAGTTCAATTAGTTTGATGATTAATTTCAAACCTTTAAATTCTGTTGCTAATGAGCCAATTATTTATTTTAACTTTTTTCAAATAATTTAAAAGCTTTGTCTTTAAATCAAAATAAAGAAGAGATGATGGGATATGTGGTTAATGGTATTGTCTTTAATTAAATAAACCCGATTGCAACAAAAATCCTTTTTTGCCTTCCGATAGTTGTTATCTGATGAATATTAGCATGTAAGATGTGTTCATCGGATCACTGATATTCCATCACCAAAAAAGATTGAAGCGTAAAGCGGGACTGACCAAACCGATTGATGCTGAAATTGCTTTACAAATAAAAATGATATACGTTCTTTCTGTAAATTGATCATACCATTTTTTTAAAAAGAGATATATGGCGTTATTTTATCAATAACCTGCTGATTGAGGATTGCGATTTTTTTCAAATCAGCCAGACTTGAATAATTACCATGCTGCTTTCTATATTGAATAATCGCATTAATTTGTTTGTACGAAAGATAAGGATTACCCTTCAAATCGTTGAATTGTGCGGTATTGAGATTAACAACCTTTAATGAAACCGTGCTGATAGTAATTTGATTTTTGATCTCCTCGTAACGGGTAGAATCCAATCCGTAAACTTCCATGAGCTGCTCTTTTTTATAAAAGCCACCCAAGCGCTCTCTATACTTTAAAATTCGATTAGCGAATGTACCACCAATCCCTTTAATTTCATCTAGCTGGGCAGAATCTGCCGTATTGATATCGACAATTACCAGTGGTTTTTTAACATACTCTTTCTTCTCATAAGTAAATTCTCTCTTCGGATAATTACTGGTCTGGTTTTCTATCCTGACGTAAGGAATCAACTTTTTATACATCTCTGGAGAAATGGTGTACATTTTTTGAAGATCTTCTGCTTTGTAAAACTTACCACCTTTGTTGGTGTAGTTTACAATTGATTGCGCTTGTTTACGAGATAAACCCAAACTTTGCCAGCCTTCGGCATTTAAACTATTTGGGTCAAAATTAAATAGTGTAACCTTTCTCGATCCGTTTGAAGTTTCTATTCGATCTCTGGTATACTGAAAATTTTGCTGATCGGTAATTTCTATTTTCTGAATTTTGGCTAAAAGATTTGGATCATCTTTCTCCAGCTGAATAGAATTAACATATATAATAGGTATAAGCTTGATGAAAACAATGATCAGAATCAAAATCAACAAACCATTGAATTCGCCCTTGCTGAAACCAAAATGTTTATTGAGCCAAATTCTCATGTGCGATATGACGTGTGTATTATAAATATAAATCTTATTTTTGGAATTGCAAAACTCTCGGGTTTTGGCTATCAACAATCTAAGAATAATATATGAAGATCATTACTACCTCTGAGTTTGCGAAAGCGACCAAGATAGATAAACTTGGTGTGCCAGGTTTAGCCGGCTTGATGATGGAGATCATGAAACTGAATGACATTAACGATGTTTTCGCTCAAAACCAACACTTTAAAGGCTTAGAATTTGTAGATAAAATTTTGGAAACCATTGGGGTTTCTATCGAATTTGACGAGGACGATTTAAAAAGCATCCCTAAAACAGGTCCATTTATCGCGATTGCAAACCATCCTTATGGCGGTGTTGAAGGCTTGGCTTTAGTTAAACTTTTATGCACTGTTCGTCCTGATGCGAAGGTAATGGTTAATTTCATCCTGAAAAAAATTCCAAACCTCGATGAATTTTTCGTTGCTGTAAATCCTTTTGAAAATGTACAGCATTCATCAAGCATTAGCGGTTTAAAAACAACTTTCGATTTACTGAGAAACGGAACGCCTATTGGAATTTTCCCTGCAGGAGAAGTTTCTACATTTAAATTAGATGCACAACAGGTTACCGATAGAATGTGGCATCCGGTAGTGGGGAAATTAATTGCAAAGGCAAAAGTTCCGGTTGTACCCATTTATTTTCATGGGAACAATGGGGTTCTTTTTAATATTTTAAGCTTTATACACCCTACATTACGCACAGCAAAACTTCCTTCTGAGTTTTTAAATAAACAAGGCTTAACCATTAAAGTAAGAATTGGTAAGGCTATTGCTCCGGCAGAGGTTTCACATATGAACAGCAGCAACAAATTGATGGATTTTTTGCGTGCCCGTACCTATGCCCTTGGTGTTGGTTTAGATCAGGAAAAGAGATTATTCAATCCGCTAAAACTCTTTAAAATAAAGAAAAAACCTGCTGAAGTAATTGAAGAAACATCAAGGGTTTTAATAAAAGCCGAGGTAGAAACGCTCGAAGATTTTAAGGTATGGACAGAAAAGAATTACGAGGTATATATCGTTCCCACTTTAAAAATCCCTAACATATTAAGGGAAATTGGTCGCTTGCGTGAAATAACCTTCCGTGAAGTTGGAGAGGGAACAAATAAAAAAATCGATCTGGATAATTACGACATCTACTACAACCACCTGTTTATTTGGGATAGGGATTTGGAAAATATAGTTGGTGCTTATCGCATTGGCAAGGGCGATGAAATTTTGGAAAGCATGGGCCGAAGGGGCTTTTACCTGTCCGAACTTTTTAAAATGAAAGATCAGTTTTACCCGATGCTGAAACAAGGAATCGAACTAGGCCGATCGTGGATTAGAAAAGAATATCAAGGGAAACCACTTCCATTATTTTTATTGTGGAAAGGTATTTTAAAATACCTGATTGATAATCCACAATACCGTTTCATGTTTGGTCCGGTTAGCATTAGCAACAGTTTTTCAAAGTTTAGCAAAGCTTTAATTGTAGATTACATTACCAAAAACCATTTCGATTATGAAATGGCAAAATATGTGAAACCAAGAAATAAATTTAAAGCAGATTTACTTCCAATATCAACCGATACTTTGGTTGATAGCAGTGAATCATTTAAGGATTTAGACAGTATTATCGGCGACATTGAAAATTCGCACATTAAAATCCCTGTTTTATTGAGGCAGTATATGAATCTGAATGCAAAGATTATTTCTTTTAATATCGATCCGAAATTTTCTGATTGTTTGGATGGCTTCTTAGTGGTTGATACACATAATATTCCGCCAGAGATGCTGGAGAAATTAGGCAAAAACTTATAGCTTTTAAATAAAAATACCCAGACATCCATCTGGGTATTTTTGTTATCAACTAACCTAAACTTTATAAATACTAACCAAATATTTATAGTGCAAATATGAGGTTGCAGTATTAAGAATAAATTAACTTAGCGTTATAAAATTCATTAATTACTCGGTTAAAATCGAAGATGAATGGCTGAATGCAATATTGAGCTAACCCAATATTTTGCGCATCATTAAATCGGTTTGTTCTTCATCGCCCATTTTAAAAATATGTTTGCTAAATGGCACAAAACCATTTTTTTCATAAAAGCGTATAGCCTTGGGGTTTTCTTCCCAAACACCTAACCAAATGGATTTCTTTTGATTTTCGATTGCAATTTCAATTGCTTTATCGTATAGCAGTTGACCAATTTTCTTTCCATGATAATCTGCCAATACATAAATCCGTTCAATTTCCAAAGAATCTTCTTCTTGAAGCTCTGTTTGAGCATCTGTAAAATTCACTTTTAAATAGCCTATTGCATCCTCTTCATCCCAGGCCATAAAAAATTGTGAATGCTCATTATTCAATTCTGATTTCACTTTGTCTACATTAAAACTGGTTTGCAAATAAGCTTCAATAACATCCCTCGGATTGTTTGGTGCAAAAGTTTCAGAGAAAGTTTTGCGGCCTATTTCCTGTAAAATTTTATAATCGGAAATTGTAAGCGATGAAATTTTAATATGGCTCATCAGAGTAAATTTAATTTTAGAAAATCAGATTTATTTAAACAAAAAAAGGTTACAACAATCGCTGTTGTAACCTTTATCTAAATTAACGCTCTCAATCTTTATGATTGTGATGCAAGGCTCTCACCCCTTGCTTCGACAAAAGTATAATTTTCATTTTAAATAACAACAATAAATTACTGTTATTTCATTTTTTTTTAAAAATTGTGTTAATCATGTTAATTTCCTGTAAACCACATTACATTTATTCACATAAAAAAATTGTTGCTTTTAAGTTAATATGATGTAAATTTAATGTAACCAAATATTGAAAATTGAAAACAGGCTATTCCATAGATCGATTTAAATCAGCAATGTTATTTTGCCTGCTTCTATGCGGTTTCTCCGTTGCAGCTCAAAATCGTTCCTTTGAGTTTTACGATGGAACATTTAATTTCAATTTAAATCCTTCATTAATCATCGCTGTCCATACCAAACCTACTGCTGCCGAGGCATTAAATTTTTACAGTCAAATTGAATCAAAAGATATTCAGAAAATAGTTTCAGCTTTACAAGCTTATCGGGAGGAACATCACCTCAACGACTGGATTTATTACCAACTGATTAGGAAAACAGCTGAAGAAATTAGTCCGAAAGCTGAAAATTATTTCGGCTACACACTCTACAAATGGTATTTATTAAGTAAATGTGGTTACGATGCCAGAATAGCAATTGGCAATGATCAGGTTGTTTTTTACATTAGAAATGATGAAGACATTAGTGATATTCCCTTTTTTATCATTGATGATAAAAAATACATGTGTTTAAATTATCACGACTATGGAAAGCTTTTTAAGCAAAGTGTTTATGTTCCTGTTAAAATTAAAATACCAGAAGCCACTAAATCTTTTTCTTACAAGGTTACGCGGATGCCTGAGTTTAAACCTGAAAATTATGAAGAAAAGGAGATTCAATTTAGCTATAAACAAAAGGTTTATCATTTTAAATTGAAAGTGAATGAAGACGTTCAAAAGATATTTAAAAATTATCCTGTGGTAGATTATGAAAGCTATTTTAATATTCCGCTAAGTAGAGAAACCTACAGCTCATTAATCCCTATTTTGAAAGAAAACACCAAACACATGGCCCAGAAAAAGGGCGTAGATTATCTGATGCGGTTTACCCGTTATGCTTTCTTGTATGAAGATGACGGACAGAATTTTGGTAAGGAAAAAAGATTATCGCCAGAACAGACCCTATTAAACAAATACAGCGATTGCGACGATAGAGCAGGATTATTTTTCTTTTTAGTGAAAGAGATTTACAATTTACCTATGATCGCTTTGCTTTATCCTACACATTTAACTATGGCGGTACAGTTCGATAAACCTGTTGGTAATTTCATCACCTACCAGGGCAAAAAATATTCATTTTGCGAGCCTACTCCACAAAGCCAGGATTTGAAAATTGGTCAGATTTCGAACAACTTAAAAAATATTAAGTACGAAATTGTGTATGCATACAATCCCCTAAAATGATCAAAGCAAAGTGATAATTGATGTTAACTTAATATTAACATAACGTAATCTTATTGCTAAAGAGAGAAATTACTGGTCTTTTGAGGTATTTTCGATTTCTAATATCTTTTAGAAGCTAAAAATCAATCGCTATGTCAGCAGTAATTTACAACGTAATCAAAGAATTTTTTGTTGAAATCCATGGTTATCCGGTTAAAGCAAGGATTATGTCGCCAATTAGTGATGAAAATAGTTTCAAATTTCAAATCAGTCACTATTTCAAAAGCAAAAGTGATTCGGATGCAAGCGAACCCGCTTCTACATTTACCTCATACGCCAATGCAGAAAGGCATTTATTAGCTTATTTGGAAGCATTTCAAAACACATTGGATTTAGGTGGTGAAGTAGCTGAAGGCAGTAAGTTTTAGCTGTTTTTCTTATCACCTTTTTCTGTTGGCAATTCCTCATCCATCAACTCCTGTTCGTATTCCTTTTTATCTTTATGGTTTCTAATAACTAAGAAGATAACCAAAACGATTACAAAAACAATTACAGCGACTACAACTGGCAAATTTATACCCATTACAATTTATTTAGTGATCATCAGATCAGAATGAAGATACGTGTAAATATTCTTGATGTTAACACACCATGCTAGGCTTAACATAATCATAATGTTAATTTAACTTCTCGAAATTTTATCTTTGGAGAAATCCATATTTTTAAATGAAGAAGAATAAATCCAAGTCGAAAAATCAATCGACAAGCAAAAAACTACGTAAAGAATTAGAATCAAAATTAGCATTAGCATTTAACGAAGTGGTAAGCCAATTTGGCAAAGCAAAGAAAACAGATAAATTAATCGAGAAACTTGCCAAGCAACTTTCGAAAAAGGTTGCACTTACTAAAAAAGATGATTCCATCACTCCGTTCATTAAAGAGGAAGATAACCTATCTTCACCAATTGAACAGGGGATTGAAAATAAAGTTGCGAGTAAAAAAGCTAAATCTGATACTACAAAAACAATATAAAAAAAAGGGCCAGAAATAAATTTCTGGCCCTTTTTTTTTATAGTTTAACGTTGTAATGTTTGTGATTACTTAACTGCTCCTGGAGTTGTGTAAGCCAAAGCTTGAGGATTGAAATGTGCCCAACCTGCAGCCCAGTTCTCAGATCCAAAAGCACCTTTGAAAGCTACACTAGTAAAACCGCTAGCCAATTTCGCATTTGTAAATAGTGCACCTGATGCAGCTGGTGAGTTTGCTACAACTGTAAAGTTTGGAGTTCCAACTCTTGTAACCGTAGAAGTATTTGCAACTAAGTCAGCAGAATATTTATATGGATCAGTAATTAATGCAGCAGCTAAACCAGTTGCGTCGAAAACATTCGCAGCAGTTAATATTGGTGTAATTACCGCTAAGGCTGCTGTATTTGATGCTTTAATCTGATTTGATTTACTATTGCTGTTATAAATTAAGTTGTTAGCAAAAACAGATCTGCCAGCTGATAAATTTGTAGAAGCAGCTGCAGCACCTGCAAGCAAAGCATCATCATAAAAAATACCTTCTGTGTAACCTACAAATACTGAATTAAAAATGCTAATGGCAGAGTTACGACGAATTTGTGCTGCATGTTGATAGTTTGCATTGATACTTGTAGTACCTGAACCAACCGGACCTAAGATAGTAACGTTTGAGAAAACAGCTGAAGTTTGAGGTGTAGAATTATCACCGGCAGCGTTGTTATCAGATTCAAATCCATTTGAACCAGAAACATCGGCAGTGTTAGCCAAACGTTGTGCTAAAGCAAACTGAATCTTACCCGAAAAACCATTATCTGTATCAAAATCATCATCCCATGAATCGATTGCCAATAAGTGAGAACAGTTAACTGAACCACCAAACCATTCAAAAGCATCATCACCAGAACGATAAACTTCTACATAATCAACAGTTGTACCCGAACCAACAGATCCGAAAGTGATACCATTAATTTCATTATCAGGGCTTAAAGCAATACCAGCATATTCTACACGTACATATTTAAGGGTACCAGAATTATCTGCATTATCAGTACCACCATGTTTACCTTTTTCCGAATCGCCAGAAATACCTTCGATTGAAACTGAAGTACCAACATTATTCTGTGCTTTACCTAAAAGGATTAAACCACCCCAATCGCCTTCTTTACGGGCACCGGCAGCAACACTAGAAGTAAATACAATTGGTTTATCTACCGTACCGGTAGCATTGATTTTAGAACCTCTGCTAATAATAAGTGCGCCTTTAGTAGACTTATCGCCTTTAATAATTGTTCCAGGCTCGATTGTTAATGTAGCATTGTTTGTTACAAAAACATTTCCTTTTAAAACATAAATTTTACTTGCAGACCATGTAGTGCTTGCGGTAAGGTCACCAGTAATCTCTACAGTATTTGCATCCGTTGGTGGGTTAACATCACCATCGTCAGTAGTTTTTGAGCAACTTGCTAATAAACCCAAAACACTAAGGGCGCAAAGTAATAGTTGTTTTTTCATCGTTTTTTATTTTACTTTTTTTACAAATTTATGGTCTGCATATAACTGAAGCATTAACCTATGTTTAAGCTATTGTTAAGTGCCGAAATTTTAATAGGAATTAAACTTAAAAGGTATAAGAGAATGATAATGAGTAATTACTACCTGGCTTGTAGCTTGCTATTGTTTCATCAGTAGTTGCACGGTCGTATTTATCGTTCAAATCTCTATCGTAATATTGCGTGATCCGCTGATTTAAAATATCTCCGGCATTGAATTTAATTTCACCTTTATTTTTAATCACTTTTAACGACAATTGAAGATCAATTACATCTCTCGGAACTTCCCAGATCTCAGGAAATAACACCCCACCGGCAACCACTAACCTGCGACCAACTTTATTGTACAATGCATTGAAGTTTAACCTATCATTTAAGAAACTATGTTGTAAACCCGCATTGATAATATATGGTGCTTGTCCAACCATTGGCCTGCTTGTGCGCAATAAATTGATACCACTATTATTAATTTCTACTTTTGATTTGATTAACGAGAGATTAGTGTAGAATGTAGTTTTCTTCATGAAATCTGTATTCGATATAAAATCTAAGCTCTTACGGAATTCGAATTCAATTCCATACACATTTACATTATCACTATTAATGTAGGTTACAATTCTGCTCGAGCCCGAATCTTGATTATATGATTCGATTGCGCCGTGAAACTTTTTGTAGAAACCAGATACTGAAATGATTTGACCAGCTTGTGGATAAAATTCGAAACGAACATCGGCGTTATCAATCTTCGCTTCTTTTAAGTTTGGATTACCTTGTTGAAGTGATAACAATTCGTAATCGTAAATTGCGGTAGAAGCTAATTCTCTAAACTCCGGACGGGCCAAAGTACGATAATACGAAGCTCTTAAATTAATTTTTGGCGTTAAACTATAAGTATAATTCGCTGACGGCAAAAAGTCAACATAATTATCATCAACAGATGTTTGTGGCGAAGGAATCTTTGCATCTAACTTAACGTTAAATTGCTCTACTCTTAATCCCCAAACCAATCTCGATTTTTCTCCAAATTTATTATTCAACATTAAGTACCCCGCATTGGTAATAGATGATGCGGTGTAAGCATCAGCATCACCAGAAATATCATCTAAAAAGTATGCGCCACTGTTTATTGCGTCAGTACCATAAAGTGTACTCAATGGTCTTTTGCTAATCTCATCAGCATTTTCAGCAGCAGTATTTGCTCTTAAACCTACAAATCTGGCATCGAAAGTTCTATCGCGATAAATTGAACTCAAACCGGTTTTAAACGTAGCCAATTGCCCAAGCATTTTGAATGGAAGCGAATAGTTAACACCACCACTGTAATTATTCTCATTTAATTTTGAAAATAAAGTAGAGTTTTCCTTACTTAAAGTTCCTGTACTGGCAACATATGCGTAGTTATCACTTCCAATATCTGCTGGATTTCTTTGATAAGAAACTTTCTTTTGATCAGGCTGATCGTTAAGAATATTGGCATAACTTACTGACCAATTAATCTTTGAATTATTTTCACCTAAGCCGTGATTACCTTCAACCGTTGATTTAAATAAAGATTTTTGCATCAAATCGAATGCAAAATAACGGGTATCGCGATTTCTATCGAAGTTGAAACCGGTTCTGGTTAAATATGAATCATCATAGTTTCTATTGTAAATGTTCTTGAATGTGATTTTACTTTTACCATAAGTGTAAGCAAAATTGGCAAGTGCACCTAAACTGGTAGAAAAACGGTAAATATTATCATGATAATCAACATTCACGTAATCCCTGATAACATCGTTGTTAATGGTTTGGGCATTTCTATATGTTAAAGAGAACAAGGCACCAAATCTATTGCCGTTATCTTTGAAGTTTTTAACCCTACCTAATGTAAACTGGTAATTTTGTGTTGGTAGCGCTGTATTATTATAGATATTCCAGTTTCTTGGCAGTGCTTTCATTCCAGCGGTTTGCTGAGCAGGAGTTAAGCCATTATTAAAATTAGCACGAGATGGAAAACTAGCAGGCAATGCCCGATCTCCATTATCAAATCCAAAATAATCAGAAATATTTCTTTGGCCACTTTTAAAATCTTTGAATGTAGATTCAGTATTATAACCCGCTCCTACCCCAAAGCTGATAAAGTTGTTATCTGGAATATCTTTCGTTGAAATTTGAATTGAACCTCCTGTAAAATCTGCAGGAAGATCTGGAGTAGCTGTTTTGCTGATCACTAAATTGTCAACCAGATTTGATGGAACAATATCAAAAGAGAAAGCTTTACGGTTTGGCTCTGTACTTGGTAGAGAGGCACCATCAAGCATTGCATTGTTATAACGATCACTTAAACCTCTAATAACAACAAATTTATTATCCTGAACAGTGGCACCACTTACTCTCTTTAAAACATCTGATGTAGTTCTGTCTGGCGATTTTCTTATCTGATCGCTTGAAACGCCATCTGAAACTACTGCACTATTTTTCTGCTTAGCATAAAGTGAATTTACAGACTCTTGTCTAAAGCTCGCTTTAACCACAACCTCACCAAGATTCTGACCGCTTGCTTCACTTAAAATTACATTTAATGAAGTAGTTGCCGGCGATTTAACTTCGATATCGGAAACCTCTTTACTTTGATATCCTACGTACGAAAATTCTAATGTGTATTTTCCGTTGGCCAAATTCTGAAGAAGATACTTCCCGTCTACATCTGTAGATAAGCCTTTGTTTGTACCTTTTATTTTAACTGATACCCCAATTAAGGTTTCGCCAGTTTTTTTATCGGTTACCGTTCCAGAAATTTTACCTGTTTGTGCATAAGCTATTATGCTTACAAATGAAATCAGCATTGTCAATGCCGACCTTTTAAAAATTGTGATTAAGTCCAATTTGCCTGTGTTTTATTTTAGGCAAAGCTATTACCACAATGTTAGCTCTATGTTAGATGTTAATTAAGCTTTGTTTAGCTAAAGGTTAATTTAATGTTACCCGCTTTTTGATTAGTATTTTATACCCACTTTCTTGCATATAAAGTGCAATAACCAAATCGGACCAATTAACAGGAACTTAACATCATCTAAAAATGATGGCTTCTTACCTTCAATTTTATGCCCGATGAATTGACCGACCCAGGCGGCTACAAATATAGCAGCATAAATGGCATAAGCTGTACCACTACCCAAACCAACAGCCTGCTCTATCTTTACGATAATATAACTCATTAAACCCACTACCCAAATCATCAAGAAAAATAATACTGGAGAAAGTGTGAAATAATAATATAAACTGAAAGCCAATAAAAACGATGCCCAATTGAAAAAGCCATTGTAACTGCCTAAAAAACCAATATGAGGAAATGGAATTTGCCAAATCAAGCCGAGTAAACTGAAAACGATTAAAGGAACACAAATCCAGTGAACCAGTTTATTGGTTGAATTTTGATGGCTCTCCGCATACTTATCAAAAAGTACATCAACAGGGCGTTTAGGTTCAATTTGTATCGTTGGCTTGCTCATGATGTAAAATTATGAAAAAATGTTGGAGATACTGTTATCATAAGCGTATCGTCATTGCGAGGTACGAAGCAATCTATCTCGCAATGACAGAAATGGTAAATCATTCCGATAAGATTTAGTGAGAAACTTTATAATCTATGGAAAACCCAAAACAAAAAAAGCGATGGAAAATCCATCGCTTAAATATATATCATTTCGTGAGGTCGCAAACTAAAATAACATTAACACAATCAATTTAATCTCATAATCTGTGTAATCAATCGCATTAGCGTAAAATCAGTGTAATCACCTTCTTTACTTCGCAAAAGCTACCGAACGTGTTTCGCGAATAACGGTTACTTTAATCTGACCAGGATAAGTCATCTCTGTCTGAATACGGGTTGAAATATCAGCCGCTAACAATTCTGCCTGTGCATCTGTGATTCTTTCACTTTCTACAATAACACGCAATTCCCTACCTGCCTGGATGGCAAAAGTTTTTTCTACACCTGGATAAGAAAGTGCCAACTCTTCAAGATCTTTCAATCGTTTAATGTAGCTTTCTACCACTTCTCTACGTGCACCCGGGCGAGCACCTGAAATCGCATCACAAGCCTGGATAATTGGCGAAATCATCGACGTCATTTCAATTTCGTCGTGGTGAGCACCAATGGCATTGCAAATTTCTGGATGTTCTTTATATTTTTCGGCCAGTTGCATACCCAAAATAGCGTGTGGCAATTCAGGATTATCATCAGGCACTTTACCAATATCGTGAAGTAAACCAGCACGTTTTGCCATCTTCGCATTTAAGCCCAATTCTGCAGCCATAGTAGCACAGAAATTAGCTACCTCACGCGAGTGATGTAAAAGGTTTTGTCCATAAGATGAACGGTAACGCATACGGCCAACCATACGAATCAGTTCTGGATGTAAACCGTGGATACCTAAATCAATTACTGTACGCTCGCCGATTTCTACAATCTCATCCTCAATTTGCTTTTTCGTTTTAGCAACAATCTCTTCAATACGGGCCGGGTGGATACGACCATCCGTTACCAAACGATGCAAAGCCAAACGGGCAATTTCTCTTCTCACCGGATCAAAACCAGATAAGATAATGGCTTCAGGTGTATCATCAACAATAATTTCGATACCAGTAGCCGCTTCTAAAGCACGAATATTTCTACCCTCTCTGCCAATTACACGACCTTTAATTTCATCACTTTCAATATGAAAAATAGAAACCGAGTTTTCAATTGCTGCCTCGGTTGCGGTACGCTGAATGGTTTGGATCACCACTTTTTTCGCTTCCTTGCTGGCAGTAAGTTTTGCCTCATCCACAATATCCTTAATTTGGATCATGGCTTGCGTACGGGCAACTTCCTTTAAATTATCTACCAATTGGTTTTTTGCTTCTTCTGCAGATAAGCCGGCAATAGTTTCCAATTGAGTTAAATGTTGATTTTTTAATACTTCAACTTCTTCTTGTTTTTTAACAGCAAGTTCTGTTTGTTTCTCTAGGTTAACTTTTTGCTTATCTAGCTCCTGCTCTTTTTTGTTGAAGTTTTCCATGCGCTGATTTACCGATTGCTCTTTCTGCTTCATGGTATTTTCACGCTGGTTTATCGTGTTATTTTTTGCATTCACTTCTTGCTCATGCTCTGCCTTCAACTGCAAAAATTTCTCTTTTGCTTCTAAAAGCTTATTCTTTTTTAAAATCTCTGCATTGTTTTCTGCATCTTTTAAAATCTTTTTAACCTTATTTTGGGCTGCTACTTCCTGCCCCTTCAATAAGTTACGCAGCAGGAACCTGCCCACCGCTATACCGATACCTAAGCCTGCTATTAGGGCAAATATGTATCCTAGAATTTCCGTTATCTCCATTTTGTTTTTTAAGTAAAAAAAAACCGCAACTAATTTTTTTAAAGTCTCATCATTTTAAACCTCAACTAAGCATAATTGGGATTTAAGCCATTTTCAGGTGCATAAAGCAGATGAAATACGCCCTCTTAACCCCATAGATATTGAAGTGTTAAGTTTTATAAATTTGAAACTCAAAAAACTAGCCGCGGCTATGTTTTTATGCTAATAATTATAAGCTATCGTCATGCTGAATTTATTTCAGCATATTATTAATTAAATTTTGGCTTGCGCCAAATGACGAATACTTAAAAAGAACGAACCTTTTTATTTTGTGAAAAAACCATTGAGTAAAACATCCAATTCTTCAACCTTATCGGCAACAGCGGTATCCTGGCTTTGTACTTTGTTTTCCGTTCTTAATACGGCGGTTGCATAATGCAAAACTGCCATAGAAAGAAGATCCTGCTTATCTCTAACCGCATAATTATCTTGATAATCCTTAATGCGCTCATTGATCATTTTAGCTGCCCGTCTCACAATTTCTTCCTCTTCTGTATTTACCTTTAACGGATAAATACGATCGGAAATGGTTATTTTAATCGAGATTTCTCCCATTTGTTAGCTTAGTTTCTGATTAATCTGCATCATTTATTTTTTTAACAATGCAATACTCTTATCAATCTCCCGCACAAAATCGTTAATTTTCTGTTTTATATCAAGCGATTTTTCACTTGTGCCCTCTATACTTTTAGCCAATTTTGTAACCCTTAATTTTTCATCAAGTTCTACATTTTTAACTTTTGAAGTATCAAGCGCAACTTTTAACGATTGATTTTCAAGCTTTAATAAATCATTTTCTTCTTGTAGTGCATTACATAACTCAATTAATTGAGCTGTTTTATGTAGTACTTTATCTAATTGATCTGCAACAGAAGTCATGAATTTATTTCTAAAAATACGAATTTAAATTTTATTTCCTAATTTCTGCGCCCGCTTGCTGGGTTAAATTCGCGATTAGTTTTTGCATGGTATGCTCAATCTGCTTATCGGTTAAAGTTTGCTCCTCATCTTGCAAAATAAAATTCAGTGCATAAGATTTTTTACCCTCGGGTAATTTATCACCTACATAAACATCAAAAACACCTACCTCTTTAATCAGCTTTTTATCTGTTTTAAATGCAATCCCTTTTAAGGTATCGAAGGTTACGGCCTGATCTATTAATAAAGATAAATCTCTACGCACCTGAGGATATTTCGAAACCTCTTTGTTAACGATTTTATTTTTCTTTACGATATCAAGAATTCCTGCCCAATCAAAATCTGCATAAAAAACAGCTGCATTCACATCAGCAACTTTACGATCAGCCTTACTTACAGCACCAAAACTTACTATGGTTTTATCGCCACGGAAATACTTAATGCCATAGGCAAAGTAATCATCATTCAAAGTATCGGTTTGATAACTGGAAATTCCTAAGCGGGAAATGATTGCATCAACAGCAGATTTTAAATTATAGAAACTTGCTGATTTAGAATTTTGGTTCCATTGTTCGCCTTGCTTTGCTCCAGAGATCAACAATAATAACCTCGGGCGCTCCACATATTTTTCATTGATTAGATGATAAGTTTTGCCGAACTCAAAAAACTTTACATCAGCATTCTTACGGTTCTGGTTATAAGCAACGCTTTCCAAAGCTGGCATCAACAGGTTTTGGCGCATCACATTTAAATCGCTACTTAAAGGATTCAAGATAAAAACTGCCTCATCCAGATTTTTAGAATAGGTAGATTTTGTTAAGGAGTTGCACATGATCTCGGCATAGCCATTTGCCGATAGCAGATCAGCAATTACATTGTGCGTATTTTCTTTTTCAGGCTTAACACTATATGATAATGATGCATTTACTTTCGATGGAATTTCGATATTGTTGTAACCATAAATCCTCAAAACCTCCTCCGTAATATCGCATTCACGTGTTACATCTACCTTAAATGATGGAACCCTCAACGCCAGCGTATCATCAGATGTACTGGTTGCGCTAATGCCCAGAGCAGTAATAATATGCTTGATTTCTGCTGATGGAATATTTGCACCAATTAATTTATTAATATTGGTATAACTTACCTCGAACTCAAATGGCTTGACATGGCTTGGATAGATGTCAGAAATGGATGAGGAGATTTCTCCACCTGCCAATTCCTTAATTAATAAAGCTGCATATTTTAAAGCCGTAACGGTAATTTCCGGATCAGTTCCACGCTCGTAGCGGAAAGAAGCATCTGTTTTCAACGCAAATCGCTTTGCTGTTTTACGCACCGAAACCGAATTGAAATAAGCACTTTCTAAAAAGATGTTTTTTGTTTCGGTATCAACACCTGAAGTTTTGCCACCAAAAACACCTGCAATACACATCGGCGCATCGGCATTACAAATCATCAAATCATCCGCACTCAATTTACGCTCTACATCATCAAGAGTAACAAATGGTGTTCCTTCTGCAACTTTCTTTACAATTACTTTTCCGCCATTGATTTTATCGGCATCGAATGCATGTAGCGGCTGACCTAAACCATGCAAAACATAATTGGTAATATCCACCACATTATTAATCGGGCGAAGACCAATCACTTTTAATTTATCTTTTAACCAATCTGGCGAATCTGTAACGGTAACGCCAGAAATTGTTAAGCTACTGTATCGCGGACAAGCTTCCGAATCATCAACCTCAACGGGGATAACTAAATTTTCGTTATCCGTTTTGAATGCAGAAAGATCGGGCATTTCATATTCACTTCTGAAATATGCGGCCAAATCTCTGGCCACACCTAAATGCGAAGCCGCATCGGCACGGTTTGGCGTTAAACCAATTTCGAAAACGTAATCATCATCCATTTTAAAATGATCTTTGGCACGAATTCCGATTTCGGTATCATCAGCTAAGATCATAATCCCATCGTGAGATTTCCCCAAGCCAATTTCATCTTCGGCACAAATCATTCCCTGCGAAACCTCTCCCCTAATTTTCGATTCCTTAATTTTAAAAGGCTCGCCCTCCAGAGGATAAACCGTTGTACCAACTGTTGCAACTACAACTTTTTGTCCGGCAGCAACGTTAGGCGCACCACAAACAATTTGTAAAGTTTCTTTTCCGCCAGCATTTACAGTGGTAACACGTAAACGATCGGCGTTAGGATGTTGAACGCAGGTTAAAACCTCGCCAATAACAAGTCCTTCAAGCCCACCCACAACTGGCTGAACTTGATCAACACTTTCTACCTCCAAACCAATGTTAGTTAGGATCAAAGAAAGCTCGGCAGGCGTTTTATCTATTTGAACGAATTGTTTTAACCAGTTATATGATATTTTCATTTATTAAGATTTGAGATTCGAGTCATGAGATTTGAGATATATCATGCCTAAAATAGCTATTCAAGAATTATAAAACGCAAAGATAATATTTAAAGACGAAAGGTTTTAGAAATTGAAAAACAGAATGATTTATAATTTTATTTATTAAGACTACCTTTTTTTTAAATTTAAGGAAGATTATTCCATGAGGAAATTGCTTTCCCGAAAAGTCTAGCCCGACTGTCGTACCCACGCCATCTGTGGGAAGGCAAAAACAATAATAGGAGCGTCATTGCGAAGCCGGGATTGTGTAAGCTGAAGCAATCTATTTTTTTGTTGGATATGCAACACTAATTAGGTTTGTATTAATGAGGAACTAAACGATCGCATTGCTATCGCAGTAAGATTGCTTCGTACCTCGCAATGGCGAAATCATTATGGAAAGTGTTCGCTTGAGCTCGATTATAATTGGTGTTAGTCTAAAGATTTCTCGGCTCCACCCAAACCAAAAACACTACCTACCAATACTCAAATTTGATAAAATTACAGCACAAGCACCTGCCCCAATAACCACCATAATTACCGAAGCAATTATTAATTTCAGACCAGGTTTTACAGATTCATTCTTGGTAGATTTTACAATCACCTGAATCACCCCAACAATAAACAGGATAACCACTGCAAGCCAATAAAGTATAAATATTTCCATGTCTTATCCGTTTGCAAGCAATACAGCACAGGCACCCCCACCAATTACAACCAAGATAATGGAGGCAATAAGCATCTGCACACCAGTTTTAGTCGGTTGGTTATTTGACGATTTTACAATGATCGTAATGATGCCCGCTATGAATAAACCAACAATGGCAAGTCCGTATAGAAATAACAGAATAATAATCATATCAATTCATATTTAGTTTTTCCCTTATGGTATCAATTTTATGATCACGATAAAAAATATTCATCGTTTCAAACGGCACCATTTTATATTTATCACTTACAATATGAACGCATGATTTTTTAACAGCTCTAACATCAAAATCAAGCGGATCCATAAAATTCATAATGATAATCCGGAAGAGATTATCGTAGCTTAAATGATCAGACTTTACTCTTGGCAAACAGCACATTAATTCTCCAAACGTATCTTCGGCGCAATCTACTGATACACCCGTACTAAATAAGTTTAACATGTGTTCCTTAAGCTTTTCATCATGTTCAAAAACGATAGTATTCTTCGAGTTATTCAATAAATCTTCCGGATTGATCAAGTGAGTCATTGGAATAACCTCATCGCCAATTTTTAGGGCATAAGCCATACAAAGTGCATCAGGGTTACATGGAACAGGAATTAAATCCTGTGGCGTAAATATGGGATATTGTTCGTAAATCTTCCTGCGAACCTCTGTTAATGTTATTCTCCCCTTCTGATCATTGTAATAATCATTTCGCCCTGCCACTTGCGTTGGCTGAAAAGTTACCCCGCGAACGCAGCGCTGTTTAAGTGCATAATCTAAAATATCGCCAATCTCATGGTCATTCAATCCATTCTGAAGCGTTACCACTAATGTTGTAGAAACATTAAACTGGTTTAAATGATCGATAGCTTTCTTTCTCACCTCGGTTAAATCTTCACCCCTCATTTTGGTTAAAACTTCCGGACTAAAACTATCAAACTGCAGATAAATTTCAAAATCTGGCATGTACGAAGCCAGCTTTTCGACGAAATGAATGTCTTTTGCAATTCTAATCCCGTTTGTATTCACCATTAAATGTTTAATGGGTTTGGTTTTGGCTAAATCCAGTATTTTAAAAAATTCGGGATGTACTGTGGGTTCGCCTCCAGAGAGCTGAACCACATCTGGCTCACCTTCATTTTCAACTACCACATCCATCATTCGCTCAATTTCTGCCAATGTTCGGTGCCTGCCATAATGTGGCGACGACATGGCGTAGCAAGTCGGACAAGCCAGATTACAACGATCGGTTACCTCGAGCACAGTTAAACAGGAATGTTGCTCATGGTCGGTACATAAACCACAATCGTAAGGACAACCATAATGCACCTTCGTGTTAAACTTCAGCGGCATTTCTGATTGCTTATTGTAATTCCTGATTTGCTTGTAATATTCAACATCATCCGCAATCATTACTTTACTATCGCCATGGGTTTTACAGTTTTTGAGCATAAAAACCTTGGCATCCTGAAACACGATTTTGGCATCGCAAAGCATCAGGCATTCAGGACATAAACTTTTGGTATAATCGTAATAAATATAATCTCTCGTATTAGCCATAATGTTGCGATCTGATAAAAATAGACTTCGATATTCTGATGATGAATTGATAATAATACGCAAAAATCAGCAATGCCGACCAATGAATACTGCTTAAATTTAAGAATAATGGTTGATATGGTTTTATAAATTCAACCAGAAAACGAAAAAGAAAATACAGAATCATGAACAATTTAAATCGATCTCCATTGATGAGCTTTTTATTTTTTATGGATCTGAAAAAGATAAGAAGTACCACCAAATAAAACATTTCATAGAGCATTATGGGATGCCTCTCAATACCATCGCCTAAATCCATACCAAATAACGAAGAGGTTGGAATCCCATACGTTGGCTCATCAATACCCATCGAAAAACATCCAATTCTCCCTATAAATAAAGCAGTTAAAATTGGGATAACATAAATATCTCCAGAAGCTATATTTACGCTAATGATCTTTTTAATAATTTCCACACCAAATAAGCCACCCAACAAACCACCTACAATGGTTTTGCTTTGATAAAGTACAGAAAAACTTAAATGGGCTACTACTTCTGGTGTTTCCAAAACGGCCACCACACGCGAGCCAATTAAAGCGCCCAACATGGCACCAAGCATAATCCACAATCGGTTTTCATCTGATATAGGATCTGAAATACCTTTCTTTAAATAATAGTAAACCCTAACACCTATAATAAAAGCAAGGGTTTCAAAGAGATAATGGTAGTGATACAGATTACCAAAAAGCTCGAACTGAAAAGGGAAAGGCGAATTAGATTTCAATATTTATACATTTAAAACCAAAGTCTGGCGAAAACCGGCAAATGATCTGATGGATATTTTTTATCCTTACTATCGCTTAAAACAGCAAATTTTTGAACCTTAAAGCCTTTATTCACAAATATATAATCAATTCTGTTTTTTAAATCGCTGTTAAAATCGAAAGCATTAAAGGTTCCATTCGGACCATAGGCCAGCTCCTGGCTGATTTCTTTTGCATCGGTTAAAAATGATTTTATGGTTGTGATGGCTTCGGTTTCGGGCGTTACGTTTAAATCGCCGGTAAATACCACGGGTAAGGCTGGCGCAATCTGCTGTATTTTTTGCTTCAATAATTTAGCCGATTCAATTCGGGCCTGCACACCAATATGATCGTAATGCGTATTAAATACCAGGAATTCTTTTTTATTGATTTTATCGTAAAGGCGTACCCAGCTGCAAACCCGGTTCAAAGCAGCATCCCATCCTTTCGATGGCACATCTGGCGTTTCTGAAAGCCAAAAAGTTCCACCATCCTTTTTGGTAAAGCGATCTTTATCAAAATATACAGCAGAAAATTCGCCTTTGCGTTTGCCATCTTCGCGACCAACGCCAACCACATCAAAATTTGAATTTTCCAGTAAGGCATCAAATTGTTCTGGTAAAGCTTCCTGTACACAAAGTATATCTGCGTCGTGAAATTTCACCAGGGCCTTCACATTATCTTTTCGGTTTGGCCAGGCATTTACACCATCAGATGCCACATTTAAGCGAATGTTATATGTGATGATATTAATGGGCATAGCCTTTTTTTGGGCCAAAGCCATCGTAGAGAGTAATACGAGTGAAAGTATAAGTTTAAAACTTTTCATAAGATGATTTAATTTTCAATTTGCCAATATTACTAATTTAGTGTTAATAGCGTTTTAAGTAGTCAAATTGTTATACAATATCTTTAAAACAATTCATGCTTTGTAAAAACCTTAAAATAAATCAGGGTAACAACTGCCATAAATCGATGTTTTAAATTACATCCTCATCTTTATAACTGTAATAATTATGGTTAGCGAAGATTAAATGATCAACCACATAAAGCCCAAGCATTTTTCCTGATGCCACCAGGTCTTTTGTAATTTTATTATCGCTTTCGCTGGGTTTTAAATTTCCCGATGGATGGTTATGTGCCAGAACGATGTAGGCTGCGTTATTTTCTAAGGCTACTTTAAAGATAATTTTTGGGTCGGCCACCGTTCCGGCCTGGCCACCCTTGCTAATTAAATGCTTCCCGATAATATGATTGGATCGGTTGAGCAATAAAATCCAGAATTCTTCATGATTGAGATCGGCAAAGGTGTGGTGGAGATATTTATAAACATCGCTCGATGCTGTAATTTGCGTAAGCTGTTCTTCCTTGGTTTCTTTTCTTCGAAGCCCCAGCTCTAAAGCAGCCACTATCGAAATGGCTTTAGCTTCGCCTATGCCTTTAAATCTGGAGAGATCCTGTATAGAAGCTTTACCCAACTTGGTGAGGTTGTTTTCATAAAAAGCCAGAATCCGCTTGCTCAAATCTACAGCAGTTTCAGTTCTATTTCCAGAACCAATTAAAATAGCAATCAATTCGGCATCAGTTAAATGCCTGCGACCATGTTGCAACAATTTTTCTCTGGGCCGGTATTCTTCAGCCCATAACTTTATCCCTAACTTTTGATCGTATGCTTCCATAATTTTTTACGCAAAAAAAAGGCATCCCAACGTTTGGTTGGGATGCCTTTTACTAATATCGTAAAAAACTTTAGCTTATGCTAAACCGTTAACGAATTTCGTTAATTTCGATTTGTTGTTAGCTGCTTTGTTTTTGTGAATGATGTTCTTTTTAGCTAAACGATCTAACATAGAGATTACTTTAGGCAATAAATCTGAAGCAGATTTTTTATCTTCTGCAGCACGTAATCTCTTGATGAAAGTACGGGTAGTTTTTGCCTGATATCTGTTACGTAAACGTTTTGTAGCGTTTGCTCTAATTCTTTTTAATGAAGATTTATGATTTGCCATTTCTATTTAGCCTTTTATTTTTTCTTAATCGTTTCCTATAATTCGGGTTGCAAATATAGAGTTTATGTTTTTAAATTACAAAAGAATTTAATTTTTTTATCCACATCAATACCTGCCCCTTTTTCAGCTACAAAAATACGTTAAATTTATTCATTAATAACACATTAGCGCAACGTAATAAAAATAAACTTCTATACAGAAAACATGCGTAAAAATACTATTTTTGGACAAAACGATTTTGAGTGAAAAAACGAATAGCCATCTTTGCATCCGGTTCTGGCTCCAATGCCCAAAAACTAATGGAGCATTTTAAACGCAGTAACGACATCGAAATTTCTTTAGTGTTAACCAATAATGCCGATGCCTATGTTTTACAAAGAGCTGATAACTTTGAAATTCCATCGCATATTTTCGATAAACAGGAATTTTACAAAACGGAAGAGATCATCGATTTACTCAAGAATTTAGATATTGATTTTATTGTACTGGCTGGTTTCTTATGGCTCATTCCTCAAAATTTAATCGCAGCCTACCCGGGAAGAATCATTAATATTCACCCTGCAATTTTACCAAAGTTTGGCGGAAAAGGAATGTATGGCGATCATGTACACCATGCTGTAATGGCAGCAGGCGAAAATGAAGGCGGCATTACCATTCATTATGTGGATGAAAATTATGATGAGGGCGAATATATTTATCAAGCCAAATACAAAATAGACAAGGGCGATAACCTGGAAATGGTCAAATTTAAAGGCCAGCAATTGGAACATTTGCATTACCCCCGAATTGTGGAGACTTTGGTAAAGAAGATAAAGAAATAATTATTAACAACTTTTCGAACTCATCCTTGATTCCATATCCACTTCAACCTTTATTTTGTTGGCGGGGAATTAAAGGCGAATGGTTTATGCTATTGAAAAAATTACTGAAGATACTACAGAATAAATTACTCTTTACCGAGCAAAACGCCCGAAACATTCCAGGCGCTTGAACTCGAACCCTGCGGCAGACCCATTGGAATGGTCACTTTTATCGTGTGGTCTCCTGCCTTTAAATCTCCCAAACTAATTATATTCGGGTTGGTAACCGTTCCTGGACACCAATTAGAACGGCTTAAATCGGATGATGATAATCCGGTTTCGAAATTGCCAGATGCCGGGTTTGACAGCCGGTAAGAGCCACAATCCTGTCGCCAGGGAATAAATGCAAAAGCTTCTTTCCCATCAAGCCAGATCGTATTTTTACGGGGCACAAACTCATCTCCGCCACCCCAGCCGCCATGACCAGTGGTGATATAACGCAATTTGGCATCTTTAACATCTTTAATTAAAGTGAATGAAACTTCCAGGCCTTTATCACTACTGAACATAGTTGCATATTCCTGTCCGGCCATTTCCATCACATTTGTCGAATTAAATAACGGCAAAATCAGGGCTTTATCCACCTTCTCCCGCCCTGCATTGTGCAACGTAATATTCAATGAAATTTTATGTCCGCCCTTATCATAATTGCCAATAAAAACCGCAATCCAAACTTCCTTTCCATTAACAAGTGGAAATAATTCTGAAACGTCCTGCCTGTAATAAACCCGATCTGCCCATTTCTTATCCTTCAATTTTAGATAGTTGTATTGCCCAACCCCAAATGGCGTGAAAAACCGCATCACTTCAATTACCGGACTGTAATTTGGCGTTGCAACTACACCCTGGTAGGTTTTACCATTTCCGTTATCGTAAACAGGCAAAACTTTAACAGAATTTTCAAGCGCATTCATTAAACTAAGCGGCTTATCCGTAGGGATAATAAACACAGAACCTGTCCTGTCGTAAGCATCGCCTTTTGACTGCTCTGTTAAATCCACAAATACATTTGTATTAGCAGTTAATTCTGGGAATTTCACCTTCCGGGCGATAACCGTTCCGCCGGCAAACCTGAAAATAGAATCCGTAGACTGCGGTTTATCTATAAAATTAATGGTTTGATTATTAAACACACTTAGGGTGGTAAATCGACTCTTCCAAAGCAAATCTTTATACGATAAACCATCTATAAGCCTGAGCCTGGTCAAATCTATTGGCTTTATGCTTTTTACTTCTTCAATTTTAGTAGCCGTCGTAAAACTGTTGCCATTGCGCACCTGCTCTAAAACCAAACCTAGGTCTTGCCCCAGAACCGTTGGTGCGGCCTTTATACTCGCTTCTGTTGTATACCACAATTCAATGGTATTCGAGTTTACAATGGTTTTTGCCTTTTTGCAAGTGTAACCTAAAATCACTTTCGTCTCATTACTGAATTCGAAAACCTGTTTCGCAATAGTAGTGCTATCTGAAGTGGAAAGCTGATCATTTTTACTTAAATCGGCCAGCTGAAACAGGATGTTCCCCGGTTTGGTAATCAGGCTTTGCTCATGAGGATATTTGGCCTGCTTGGCCAATATACTTTCGTTCGTTAATAAGTTCTGCTGCTCAGCGGCAATTACAACCGTTGGGTTTCGGTCTTCTTTCGGCTTCCCATCTGCAGAACGCCAATAAACTATCTTGTAAATAGCATTAACTTTTAATGCCTGCTGTGCCTGGCTGTAAGCACTAATAAGAACCGAAAAAATAAAGATGTACAGTTGCTTCATAAAATCGAAAACCCAAATATAAGTAATACCTGCCAGCGAAGCGATTTGTTTTTAGTGTTGAATCTATATTAGCGTTCCAAATACTGATTAATCTAATTTATATTCAAATCATATTTCAATATAAACACTATTTAAGTTGATATTAAATACCTGACAACCCCAACTCGTTCAAAAACTCTTTATGCCTTTTTTTGACATCCGTAATTTTCTTTTCGATTTCTACAAGTTGCTTATTCACTTCAGCTACAGTCTCTGTGCACCTCATCCAGTACCTCAAATTAAAGGTATGCATGTCTCTAGCTTTTTGGATGACTGAATTGATTTGTGATGCACAACTATGGTTGTAAAATAAAATCGCAATGACAATGAACTGAGGGAGATGAATAAAAGTCCTTCGACAAGTTCAGGATGACAAGTTGAAGTAGGTTTTTGAAGGGATTGCTTCGGCTCGTCCATACCTGGGCCTCGCAATGACAATGAACAGAGGGGTTAGATACAAAGCTTTCATCATCGATCACGCTGCTTAAAATGCATTGCAAAAAATCAGTTCAATCATATTTTCAACTGGCACAATTACGATTATCTTTGTACAATAAACAATCAGAAAAAACGGTCTAAGTCAATAAAGATAAAATAGAAGCACCTAAAATTAAATGAGATACAAAAAGCTGATCTTCCTTTTCATTTTAACATTTTCAACTGGCTTTAACCTGTTAGCGCAGCAAACTACAGATACGCTTACCAAAGAAAGTTTAGCCATCAACGAGGTAAAACTCATCAAAGATCAGCAGCAAAAGCAAATAGACTCCCTGGTAAAAATTCAGCTGGAAGAGCAACTCCGAAATGCAGTTGGCGACAAATCTAAAACACGTGAACTTGAAGAAAAGCTCCGAAAGATCGCCATTAGTGATTCGCTTAGAAATATTGCACAGGCAGAAGAAATTAAAAAACTCAAAGTTCATGCCCAAGGTTATCCCATAGTGCTAAATCATGATACGTTATTCAGTATATACACCAGAACGGGATCTTTTAGTGCACGTGAAAGGGCCTCAGCTATTGCTAAAAAAATCAACAACCTTTACGAGGATGCCTTTTACACTCCAGATTCATTACAAATAAAATCTTCAACAGATAATTTCGATATCGTTTATAAAAACCAGGAAATTATCATGACGATTTCAAATTTAGATGGCTTATGGTTTGGGAAAACAAATGCGAAACTGGCGGAAGAATACCTGATCACAATCAAAAGATCCATAAAAAGTGAAAGGGAATCACATAGCCTGGTAAACTGGGCGAAAAGAATTGGCTTGGTAATTTTGATTCTCATCCTACTCATTATCATGGTGGCGCTGATTAATTGGGTGTTCAGACAAATTCAAAAATACATCATCACCCGTACGCAAAAGCTAAAAGCCGGACTAAAACTTGGTTCCATAAAAGTTATTCCTGCCAAAGATCTTGAACTCATTTTTCTAAAGATAAATGGTGCAGTTAGACTACTTGTTACCTTGATCTTGATTTACCTCTCACTGCCTTTGCTTTTTAGTGTGTTTCCAGAAACAGAAAGCTGGACAAGCACTTTACTTAACTGGATTTTAGGTCCATTAAAAATTGCTTTAAATGGCGTTGTAACTTATTTACCGAACCTGTTTACCATTCTGGTGATCTACTTCATCTTTAAATTTACCCTTAAAGCAATCCGGTATTTTTTTAATGAAGTAAAACGAAGCAATATCCAGATCAATGGTTTTCATCCCGAATGGTCGGTTCCAACTTTTAACATTTTAAGATTTATTCTTTATGCCTTTATGCTGGTTATTATCTTCCCTTATTTACCGGGTTCAGGGTCAGCGGCATTTCAAGGGGTTTCTGTTTTTCTGGGGATATTAATTTCTCTGGGTTCATCGAGTGCCATAACCAATATTGTTGCTGGATTAGTGATTACCTATATGCGCCCTTTTCGCATTGGCGACAGGGTAAAAATTGGCGAGGTAATTGGCGATATTATCGAAAAGACAATGCTGGTTACCCGCATCAGAACGATCAAGAACGAAGACGTAACGGTCCCAAATTCAATGGTACTTTCCAGCAGCACCGTAAATTACTCTAGTCAGGCTAAAATTAACGGACTTATTATACACTACGAAGTTACGCTCGGTTATGATGTGCCTTGGCAAAAAGCTTATGAAATGCTCATAAATGCAGCGCTGAAAACCGATTTCATTATATCAGAACCTAAACCATTTGTATTACAAACCAAGCTTAACGATTTCTACGTTTCCTACCAGATTAATGCCTATACACATGAAGCAGGCAAACAGGCCCTGATTTACAGCAGCCTCTTGGAACACATTCAAGACGAACTTAATACCGCTGGCATCGAATTGTTATCGCCAAATTATAACGTGATACGGAAGGAATAATATATTGTTGCTCGTTTAAGTTTATTCGTTATTGCAAAAAACAAGACAAGAATATTTGCTTTTAATATCCTTCAGCTGAAAGACAAGTTTACTTCGAATGTTCTTCAAATAACATAATCATTTTTTACCTGCTTAACATACCAAAAAAACCATCGCGTTTTACTACCTTTGCGGCTCAAAATTTACAGTAGAATGAGTCAACCCATTAAAATCAAAAACGCTTTAATTTCAGTATATTATAAAGATGGTTTGGAACCATTGGTAAAATTATTAGCCGCCCAAGGTGTGCAATTATTCTCTACCGGTGGAACAGAGCAATTTATCAAAGATTTAAATTTACCAGTAACGGCAGTTGAAGATTTAACAGGTTATCCGTCAATTTTAGGTGGACGTGTAAAAACTTTGCACCCAAAAGTTTTCGGTGGAATTTTAAACCGCAGGGCTTTAGCTGGCGATCAGGAACAGATTGCAGAATATGAAATCCCTGAAATCGACTTGGTTATTGTTGATTTATACCCTTTCGAGGAAACCGTAAAAGCAGGTGGAACGCCAGAAGAAATTATCGAAAAAATTGATATCGGTGGCATTTCACTTATTCGTGCTGCTGCGAAAAACTTTAACGATGTGGTAATCATTGCATCGAAAAACGACTACCCTACTTTACAGGCACAATTAGAGGCGCAAAATGGCGAAACTACTCTGGCACAACGTAAAGCCTTTGCTAAAACAGCTTTCCATACTTCTTCTCATTACGATACGGCAATCTTCAACTATTTCAACCAGGAAGAGCCAATTGAAGTTTTCAAGCAAAGTGTAACGGATGCTAAAACCCTGCGTTATGGCGAGAATCCACATCAGGGTGCAGTATTTTATGGCGATTTAGATGCCATGTTTACTAAATTAAACGGAAAAGAACTTTCTTATAATAATTTAGTGGATGTAGATGCTGCCGTAGCTTTAATTGATGAATTCGAAGATCCAACTTTCGCAATTTTAAAACATACAAATGCTTGTGGTATTGCTTCTCGCCCTACGGTTAAGCAAGCCTGGATTGATGCATTGGGATGCGATCCGGTTTCGGCTTTTGGCGGAGTATTGATCACCAATGTAGAGGTTGATTTAGCAACGGCTGAAGAAATTAATAATTTATTTTTCGAAGTTTTAATTGCGCCATCTTATCAGCCCGAAGCGGTGGAATTGTTTAGCAAAAAGAAAAACCGTGTGATTTTGCAACGCAATAACGTTGATTTGAGCAAAAAACAATTCAAAACTTTATTAAACGGTGTAATTGAGCAGGATAAAGATTTAATTATCGAAGGTCCGGAGCAGATGACAACAGTAACCGAAAAAGCACCAACAGAACAGGAATTGAAAGATTTGCACTTCGCCAATAAAATTGTAAAACACACTAAATCAAATACCATCGTTCTGGTTAAAGATGATGTGTTGATAGCAAGTGGTGTTGGTCAAACTTCACGCGTTGATGCATTGAGACAAGCCATTGAAAAAGCGGCATCATTTGGTTTCAGCGTTAAAGGAAGTGCAATGGCTTCTGATGCTTTCTTCCCTTTTCCTGATTGCGTTGAAATTGCTGCTGATGCAGGCATAACAGCAGTTTTACAGCCAGGTGGATCAATTAAAGATGCAGATTCTGTAGCGAAAGCAAATGAAAAAGGCATTGCAATGGTAACTACTGGTGTGAGACATTTTAAACACTAAAAAGGTAAAAGGCGGAAGGTTTAAGGTTTAGCATATCTGTCATCCTGAGCTTGTCGAAGGACAAACAACATTGTCATCCTGAGCCTGTCGAAAGAATAACAAAATTGTCATCCTGAGCTTGTCGAAAGAATAACAAAATTGTCATCCTGAGCCTGTCAAAAGACAAACAACATTGTCAGACTGACACTTACTCGGGATTTTGAAAAACCAAACCCAGGTAAAATAAACCCGATTGAAGTGATAATACTTTTTGATGCTGGTTTAGTCATCCCATGAATATTAGCATGTGGCAGGTATTCACCGGATGACTTTGATTAGTTTCCTCAAAAAGATTATAACAAAGAGCGGGACTGTTTGAACCGATGAATTACAGGTTTTGATTTTCATATAATTTAATTGCAATGAAATGCATAATGAAAATCAAACTTAAAACAATAAAAATCCTATTTTTACATTAGGAATAGTATAGATTTAACAAATTAAAGAAAATATAACTCATACATGGGATTATTCAATTGGTTTACGCAGGAAGTTGCCATCGATTTAGGTACTGCGAATACCCTGATTATACATAACGACAAAGTGGTTGTAGATGAACCATCTATTGTTGCTTTTGATCGTACTACAAATAAAGTAATCGCTATAGGTCGTCAGGCGATGCAAATGGAGGGTAAAACCCACGATAATATTAAAACTGTTCGTCCACTTAAAGATGGTGTAATTGCTGATTTCAATGCTGCTGAAGCGATGATTAAAGGTATGATCCGCATGCTGAACGGTGGTAAAGGCTGGATGTTTCCATCTTTACGTATGGTGATTTGTATTCCTTCGGGTATTACAGAAGTTGAAAAACGTGCTGTACGGGATTCAGCTGAAATTGCCGGAGCTAAAGAGGTTTATTTAATTCACGAACCGATGGCTGCTGCAGTAGGTATTGGAATTGATGTAGAAGAACCAATGGGCAATATGATCATCGATATCGGTGGTGGTACTACAGAAATCGCGGTAATCGCTTTATCGGGTATCGTTTGTGATCAATCTATCCGCGTTGCGGGAGATAACTTCGACTCTGATATTGTGAATTACATCCGTCGCCAGCACAACATTATGATCGGTGACCGTACAGCTGAAAAAATTAAAATTGAAGTGGGCGCAGCTTTACCTGAATTACAGGATGCTCCAGCTGATTTCGCGGTTCAAGGTCGTGATTTAATGACTGGCGTACCAAAACAAATCACGGTTTCATACACTGAAATTGCGCATTGTTTGGATAAATCAATCTCTAAAATTGAAGAAGCCATTCTAAAAGCGTTGGAGATTACACCTCCGGAACTTTCTGCCGATATTTACCAGACTGGTATTTATTTAACAGGTGGTGGTGCTTTGTTAAGAGGTTTGGATAAACGTGTTGCTGCCAAAACAAAATTACCAGTTCACGTAGCCGAAGATCCACTTCGTGCCGTAGTTAGAGGAACTGGCATCGCCCTTAAAAACATTGGCGGTTATAAATTTTTAATGCAATAATCAAGTTTTACGTTGTAAGTTTTACGTTTTACGTTTTTGACTTACAACGTATTACCTATAACTTAGAACTTAAATGCGTAACCTTTGGATTTTCATCAGCAGATACAACGCATTTTTCCTGTTTATTATCTTTTTTATCATAGGAATTTATCTTACGGTAAAAAACAATGCCTATCAGCGTAGCGTAACCCTAAATTCTTCAAATGAAATTGTGGGCACCGCTTATGAGAGGTTAAATGTTTTTAAGAGATACCTTAATTTAGGAATGGTAAATGATAGTTTGGCTGCCGAAAACGCCAGATTAAAAACACATTTACTAAATCTTACTACTGTTGATACAGCAAAAGATGTAAAAGTAATTGATACTGTTACCAATCAACAATATACCTATTTAGCAGCAAAAGTAATTAAAAACTCCATCACGCTTCGCAATAACGTGATGACGATTAATAAAGGCAGTTTAGACGGAATAAAAAGTGGAATGGCCGTTATTGCGCCACAGCGTGGTGTGGTAGGCTTGGTTCGCGATGTTTCTGAGCACCTGGCAACCATCCAATCACTATTACATAAAGACACCCGAATCAGTGTAATGCTCAAAAAGAATACCGCTCTAGGCTCTTTAGTGTGGGGAGATTCGAATTTTGACATCAAAAAAGCATTGATCAAAGAAGTACCCAATCACATCAAAATGGTGGTGGGCGATTCTGTAGTTACATCGGGCTTTGGTTCTTTTCCAAAAGGGATTTTAGTGGGTAGGATTACAAAACCAAATGTACCCACCAATGATAACTTTTTATCGGGAGAGTTAAATTTATTTACCGATTTTAGTACGTTACAATATGTTTACGTAATAAAAGATAAACGAGCCGAAGAGCAAAAAGCTTTGGAGAGCTTAATTAAGCCAAATGAATAGTAGAATAATAATTGTAAATATAATCAGGTGGGTTCTGCTGCTTTTTGTTCAGATATTTCTGCTCAAAAACATGGGCTTTTATGATCTTTCTACACCTTTTGTATATGTACTTTTCTTATTGCTTCTCCCTTTTGGCATACCCAATATTTTATTATATACTTTAGCTTTTGCAACTGGCTTAACACTGGATGCATTTTACGATACCATGGGCGTTCATGCTACAGCATGTGTAGTGTTGGCCTTTGTAAGAATTTCTTTTATTTCCATCAGTTTAAACCGAGATGCAATTGACGACCCTGAACCTTCGTTAAGTTATATGGGTTTCCAGTGGTTTTCTCTTTATGCTTTTCTTTGTGTGCTTGCTCACCACTTGGTGCTGTTCTTTTTAGAAACATTTAGGTTAACCGAAATTGGCTATACCTTAATGAGATGCGGCTTAAGTTGTATCTTTACACTGCTTATTATTTTATTGGTAGAGTTTATATTCTATAAAAGAACATCCCGCTAATGGATCAATTATTTAACCGAAAATATATCGTTCAAGGATTATTTATTGTAATCGCCCTTATTTTACTAGGGAAATTATTTTATATCCAGATCATTAGCGATGCTGCTTTCGTTTCTGCAGAAAGTAACGTTTTGCGCAAAATTTATAAATATCCTGCCCGAGGTGCAATTTTAGATCGCAATGGGAAAGTGATAGTTCAAAATGAGCCTGTTTACGATTTGATGGTTACTCCAACCGAGGTTAAAGCATTTGATACACTTGCTTTGGCACAAGCCTTGGAAATTTCCGTTGATGATGTTCGAAAAAATTTACGTAAAGCCAGGGGAAAATCCACCTATCAATCTACTCCATTTTTAAAGCAGATTTCTGTTCAGAGTTATGCCCGTTTACAGGAAATTCTTTACCGTTTTCCTGGCTTTAGAACGCAGGATAGAACCATCAGGCATTATCCTGATAGTGTTGGCGGACAGCTTTTTGGTTTTGTAAAAGAGGTGGATAGTGCAGATATTGCCAAATCGGAAGGTTTCTACCGACCAGGAGATTATAAGGGTAAAAGTGGAATCGAACGTTCTTACGAAGATATTTTAAGAGGCGAAAAGGGTGTTGTAAATACAGTTTACGATGTGCACAATACGCCTCAGGGAAGTTATGCCGATGGCAAATATGATATTAATGCCGTTTCTGGTGAGCGCTTAATTTCGGGCATTGATATGCGGATTCAAAAACTCGGGGAAGAGTTAATGATGAATAAAGTGGGAGCAGTTGTGGCCATTGAGCCCGCCACAGGCGAAGTGCTGGCTTTTATCAGCAGCCCAGGTTATGATCCCAACTTATTAGTGGGAAGAAGCCAGGGGAACAACTACATGAGTTTAATCGGAAATCCCTATAAACCCTCTATGGTTCGGCCTATTCAGGGTAGATATCCCCCAGGATCTTCATTTAAGCCAATTGATGCACTGCTTGGTTTGCAGGAAGGTGTAATTGATGTTAATACCACATTCAACTGTCCGGGTTATTACATGGCCGGAAATCATAAGGTAAAATGCGAACACGTTGATGGAAATATCAGTATGCGTAGAGGCATTGCCAGATCATGTAACACTTATTTTTGTCACGTATTTCAAAAGTTGATTACCAGAAATGGCATGAAAAACCAGCGTCAAACCTATCAGGATTGGCGTGATAAAATTGCAAAATTTGGTTTTGGTGAGAAACTGGATATCGATTTACCTTTCGAAAAAGCTGGATATTTTTACAATTCCGATCACTACGATAAAATTTACAATAACCGCTGGGGCTACACTACGGTGATTTCTCAAGCCATTGGCCAGGGAGAAATTACGGCCACACCATTACAGATTGCCAATGCAATGGCCATTATTGCCAATCGGGGTTACTATATCAAACCTCATTTAATTAGAGCAATGGGCGATAAAATTAAAAAGGAATATGTTGATAAAAATTACGTAGGCATAGATACAAAGCATTTCGAACCGGTAATTGATGGCATGCAGGATTGTGTGAACAGTCCGTGGGGAACAGCAATTTTATCAAGAATTCCTGATGTAGTGCTTTGCGGCAAAACTGGTACGGTACAAAATCCACACGGGAAAAACCACTCGGTGTTTATTGGTTTTGCGCCGCGTGACAATCCTAAAATCGCCATTGCTGTAATTGTAGAAAATGCAGGTTTTGGAAGTACCTATGCTGCTCCAATTGCCAGTTACATGATCGAAAAGTATTTAAAAGGAACGGTTACGGGATCGAGGGCTGCACAAGTAGAATGGATGAAAAATCAAAATCTTTTGCCTGTATTAAAAGATAAAACAAAACCTGTAAAAGCCATTACCAAGGCCGATAGTTTATTGATTCAAAAAGCCGATTCAACCAAAAAAGTTAAGGATAGCTTAAGAATAAGATCTGCAACCATAAAGCAAAGTGTTGCCACTAAGCCAAAGCCAAATAAAACAGTTCAGTTAGAAAAACCTGTAACCGAAAAATAAGATGCAGCAACAACAGGGAAACCGTTTCTTTTTTAATGTAGATTGGATTACCGTTTTAATCTATATCGCCCTGTGTACCATTGGTTTTGTTAATATTTATGCTTCAATATATAATCCAGATAAAGCTGGTGTTTTTGATTTTACAAGCAGTTATGGCAAACAGCTTATTTATGTAATTTCAGGATTAATTTTGGGCTTATCCATTTTATTATTCGATGGAAGGCTTTTTAATGTTTTCTCCCCATTCATTTATGGGGGTACTTTGGTATTGCTCCTTGCGGTATTGGTGATTGGAAACAAAGTTGCGGGTAATCAGGCCTGGATTGCCATAGGATCATTTAAATTGCAGCCAGCTGAATTTGCCAAATTTGGTACCGCTTTATTATTGGCCCGCTATGTTGGAAGTTTTAATCCCAAATTCAGGGATTTTAAATCCATTGCAATTGCTGCCTTAATTGTGGGCGCACCACTGCTGTTGATTATGCTTCAACCTGATACCGGTTCAGCACTCGTTTTCCTTGCCTTTATGTTCCCCCTTTACCGTGAAGGTTTATCGGGTTATTTTCTGCTGATTTTTTTAGGGATGATTGTGTTATTCGTAGCCGATTTTCTCGTTCCCACTTGGATATTGATCACGATTATAACCGTAATTGCAGGACTTTTCATTTACAACAACCGCAGGAAACAGAAAATTATCTTCTCTACAATTTTAGTTACAATTTTTGCCATAGGTTATCTTTTTCTAATCAAAGTAGCTTACGAAAAAGTGTTGGCGCCACACCAGAGAAGCCGCATTGAACTGATGCTAGGCTTAAAGACAGATAACAGAGGTGCAGGTTACAATGTTATTCAATCACAAATAGCTATTGGGTCGGGACAGGTTACAGGTCGTGGCTTTTTAGAAGGTACACAAACCAAATACGGTTATGTACCCGAACAAAGTACCGATTTTATTTTTTCGACCATTGGTGAAGAATGGGGCTTTTTAGGTTGTGCCGTAGTAATTGGTTTATATAGTTTTTTACTACTGAGGTTAATTAACCTGGCAGAAAGACAGAGATCTACTTTCTCTAGAGTGTATGGTTATAGTGTGGCTTGCATTCTTTTCTTCCACGTTTTCATTAATATTGGAATGACCATTGGCATTATTCCAGTTATTGGCATTCCACTGCCTTTAATCAGTTATGGAGGTTCATCACTCTGGAGTTTTACAATTCTGCTGTTTATCTTTTTGAAACTGGATTCGAATAGAATGGGATTTTTTTAGAGGCAAGGAGTTGTTAGTGGAGATTGCAATCTTGATTAACCTCGTTAATTGGAACAAGAAAAATGAGATTGCCACAGCTGATGAAGGATCAGCTTCGCAATGACGAGTTCGAGGCGGATTTGTGGATTAACTCTAATTTCCACAACACCAACCATGAACGCCAACTATGAACGGTCGTCATCCTACCATTGACGTTACTTTCAACTATCTATAATTCAATTAATTGCATTTTTAGTTCATTTGCTTTTTTATGAAGAAACATGATTTGCTGCTGTTTGATTTTTTCTTCATATTTTGCTAT